>CAWIVR010000022.1:0-351586 GCA_963839565.1 uncultured Actinomycetota bacterium
GCCCGTACGACCAGCCGAATGCACGGGAGTACCCCGCGGTCAGCCCTGGGAAGCGACCCGGTCCTCGAGGAGGGAGGCGTCGACGTCGCCGGTCTCGCCGCGGAGGTACGCCGCCCGGCCGAGCACGAACACGTACGCGAAGAACGCCGCCTCGGCCAGGATGCCGATGCCGACCCGCGCCCAGGTGGGCAGACCGGACGGGGTCACGAAGGCCTCGATCACGCCGCTGACGAGCAGCACGGCGACGAGGCCCAGCGCCACGGTGCCGGCGGTCCGGCCCTCCCGGGCGATCGCCTGCGGAGCGGGACCGGTCCCCGGGCTCGACCCACGACCAGAACAGCCGCAGCCCCACGCCACCGGCCACGAAGACGGCGGTCAGCTCGAGCAGCCCGTGCGGCAGGATCAGGCCCCAGAACAGCTCGCCGCGGTCGTGGCGCATCATGATCGACCCGATGATCGCCAGGTTGGCGATGTTGTCGAAGAGCACCTTCACCAGCGGCAGGCCGAGGATGCCGAGGCCCAGGCAGAGCGCGGTCACCCAGGCGTTGTTGACCCAGACCTGCGCGGCGAAGTGGCTGGCGGCGTACTCGCTGTAGTAGCCCTCGAAGTCGTTGTTGACCAGCTGGTCCACCTGGTCGGGCGAGAGCAGGCTCTGCTCGACGGCGGGGTGGTCGAGCAGCCACCACATCATCACCGCGGCGACCACGACGTTGGCCGCCATGCAGCCCAGCCACCAGAACCTCAGGCGGTACAGCGCGGCCGGGAAGCGGTCGGTGAAGAAGTGCGCGACCCCGCGCCAGCTGCTCACCCGGGCGCCCACCGACTTGTTGCGGGCGCGTGCGAGCAGCGACGAGAGGTGCGCGACCAGGGTCGGGTCAGGCGCGGCCGAGCGCAGCACGGACAGGTGGGTGGCGACCTGCTGGTAGCGCTCCACCAGCTCGTCGGCCTCGTCGCCGTCGAGCCGCCGTCGGCCGAGCAGCTCCTCGAGCCTGGACCAGTCCGCGTGGTGCGCGAGCACGTACGCGTCCAGGTCCACGCTCGGAAGCCTAGGCTTCGCGTGATGGCCGCGCCCGAGTTCTCGACACTCACCGCCGACGACCTCGTCACCGGCGAGGCCGTCGCGCTCGACCTGCCGCCGGCGAGCCTCGGCGTACGGCTCGCGTCGGGTCTCATCGACGTCACGGTGACGCTGGCGCTGCTCGTCCTGGTGATCATGACCTTCCTGATCGCCGCCCTGCCGACCGACGACGCCCTCGCCCACGTCGCCCTCGTCGGCACCCTCGTCGTGGTCTTCCTCGTCTTCCCGACGACGGTCGAGACCCTCAGCCGCGGCAAGTCGTTGGGCAAGTGGGCGTTCGGCCTGCGCGCGGTGCGCGACGACGCCGGGCCGATCAGCTTCCAGCACGCGTTCGTCCGCGCCCTCGTCGGCGTGGTCGAGATCTACCTGTTCCTGGGCTCGCCGGCGTTCTTCTCGATGCTGCTGAGCTCGCACGGCAAGCGCCTCGGCGACTACGCCGCGGGCACGTACGTCGTGCGCGAGCGCATCCGGCTCAAGCTGGCGCCCCCACCCCCGATGCCGATCGAGCTCGCGGCGTGGGCTCGCGCCGCCGACGTGGCCGGCCTGCCGACCGGACTCGCGCTCGCGGTGCGCCAGTTCCTGCAGCGCTCGCCCGGCCTCGACCCGGCCCACCGGGTCTCGGTCGGCAGCACGCTCGCGCAGCAGGTCGCCCCGTACGTCGCGCCACCACCGCCCGCGAACACCCCGCCCGAGGCGTTCCTCGCCGCTGTCGTCGCCACCCGTCGCGAGCGCGACCAGGCCCGCCTCGACCGCGAGCGGGCCTTCCGCGAGCGGCTCACCGCGCGCCGCGGCTAGCGGAAGGCGTCCTCGGCCCAGCTCGTCGCCCCGTCGCTGACCCGGTCGGCCATGACCTCCACACTCCCAGAACGCACGGGCCGGTGCGGAAGGTTGGAGGGTGGGTCACATCTGTGCGGTCGTCGCGGTCTCCACGGCGACCGTGGGGTGCCGAGGGATGAGCAGGCACAGGGCGGCGGCGGCGAGGCACAGGCCGCCCGCGGTCATCCAGGCCGAGAAGTAGTCGCCGTTCACCTGCCGCACCCAGCCGGCGAAGCTCGCGGCCACCCCGGCGCCGACCATGTGAGCGGCGAACACCCAGCCGAAGACGACGCCGGACCTCTCGATGCCGAAGTGCTGGCGACAGAGCGCGACGGTCGGCGGCACGGTCGCCACCCAGTCGAGGCCGTAGAACACGATGAAGACGAACAGGCTCGGGTGCACCGTGTCCGCCAGCAGCCACGGCACGACCAGCAGCGACAGGCCGCGGAAGAAGTAGTACGTGAAGAGCAGGTAGCGGCTGTCCACCCGGTCGGTCAGCCATCCACTGGCCACCGTGCCGATGATGTCGAAGATCCCGATCAGGGCGAGCAGGCTCGCGCTCGTCGTGGCCGGCATCCCGTGGTCGTGGGCGGCGGGGATGAAGTGGGTGCCGATCAGGCCGTTGGTCGACCACCCACAGATCCAGAAGGATGCGATGAGGCACCAGAACGTCCGGCTGCGCCTGCTCTCTCGCAGGATACGGATCGCCATCCGGGCGGGAGGCTCCGTGATCGGCGCCGGCGGCGCGACCGGGGTGTCGGGGTCCGCGCCGTACGCCGTGGTGCCGGCGTCGGCGGGACTGTCGCGCAGCACCGCCCAGACGAGCGGGACGAGGAGGAGCGCGAACACGCACACGAGTCCGGCGGCCCAGCGCCAGCCGGGTCCGTCGGCGAGCTGGGCGATCGCCGGCAGGAACACCAGCTGTCCCGTGGAGCTGGCGGCCGAGAACACCCCGACCACCACGCCCCGGTGCCGGACGAACCACCGGTTGGCGATGATCGCGCCGAAGACCAGGGCCAGCGCCCCGGTCCCGATGCCCACCGCGAACCCCCACAGCAGCCACAGCTGCCACGGGCTGGTCATCACCAGGGTCAGGCCCGAGCCGAGCGCGACGAGCAGCAGTGCGACGGCCACCACGCGGCGGATCCCGAACCGTTCCATCAGCGCCGCGGCGAAGGGCGCGGTGAGGCCGTAGACGACCAGGTTCAGGCTGACGGCTCCGCTGGTGGTGGCCCGGGACCACCCGAACTCCGCCTCCAGCGGCTCGAGCAGGGCACCCGTCGAGGAACGGAACCCCGCCGCGGCCACGAGCGCGGCCATGGTGACCGCGGCGACCCACCACGCCCGGTGGATGCCGCGCCGCGTGCTCGGCTCGACGGTCGCGGTCACCGGCCAGATTCTATTTGCCCGGGGCGACCGCCACGTGGGTCGATCCGGCCAGTGGCCGTCGACTCCCGGCCATCGCGACCCCTAGATTCCCCTCGTGCCCGACATCGACCGAGACCGCCTCGCCCAGCTGCTCGCGGACGAGGATCGCCGCTTCACCGACGACCACCCCCGCTCCGCCGCTCTCGCCGAGCAGGCCCAGGGGTCGTTGCTGGCCGGCGTACCGATGCCGTGGATGACGCGCTGGGCCGGTTCGTTCCCCCTGTTCGTGGAGTCGGCCAGCGGTGCGCGGTTCACCGACGTCGACGGGATCGAGTACGTCGACCTGTGCCTCGGCGACACCGGGGCGATGACCGGGCACGCGCTGCCCCAGGTCTCCGCCGCCATCGCGGAGCGAGCGACCAGAGGCATCACCACGATGCTGCCGTCGGAGGACGCGATCTGGGTCGCCGACGAGCTGGGTCGCCGGTTCGGGCTGCCGCGCTGGCAGTTCGCGATGACCGCGACCGACGCCAACCGGTTCGTGCTGCGGTTCGCCCGGCACCTGACCGGGCGGCCGCGGATCGCGGTGTTCGACTGGTGCTACCACGGGACCGTCGACGAGACGCTGGCCGTGCTCGAGGACGGCAAGGTGATCCCGCGACCGGGCGCGATGGGCCCGCAGGTCGACGTCAACGTGACCACGGCCGTGGTGCCCTTCAACGACCTCGAGGCTCTCGACCGGCGGCTCGCCGAGGGCGACGTGGCCTGCCTGCTCATGGAGCCGGCGCTGACCAACATCGGCATCGTGCTCCCGGACGAGGGCTACTCCGAGGCGGTCCGCGAGATCACCCGCAAGCACGACGTGCTGCTGGTCATCGACGAGACGCACACCCTGTGCGCCGGCCCCGGCGGCGCGACGCGGGCGTGGGGTCTCGAGCCCGACCTGCTGGTCGTCGGCAAGCCGATCGCCGGCGGCGTGCCGCTGGCGGCGTACGGCATGACCCAGGAGGTCGCCGACCGGCTCACCCCGCTCATGCTCACGGCCGAGGCCGACGTCTCGGGCGTCGGCGGCACGCTGACCGCCAACGCGATGGCGCTCTCGGCCGCCCGGGCGGCGCTCTCCTCGGCGCTGCGCGAGGAGGACTTCGCCGTGGCGATCCCGCTCGCCGAGCGGTTCACCGACGGCGTGCAGGCCGTCATCGACCGGCACGGCCTGCCGTGGAACGTCCAGCGCCTCGGCTGCCGGGCGGAGTACTGGTTCTGTCCGCCGCCCCGCGACGGCGCCGCCGCGGCGGCCGCCGTCGACGAGGAGCTCGAGCGGCTGATGCACCTGTGGGCCCTCAACCGCGGCGTGCTGCTCACCCCGTTCCACAACATGGCGCTGTTCTCCCCCGCCCACTCCGAAGCCGACGTCGACCGGCACACCGAGGTGTTCGGCGCGGCGGTCGACGCGCTGCTCGCCTAGACCCGCACGTACGTCAGGTCGGTGATCGTCCGGCCGGCGGCGAGGCCCTTGCGCTCGAACTTGGTGACCGGCCGCTCCTCCCACCGCGGCACCACCCCACCCGACAGCAGCGGCTCGGCGTCGAGCACCTCGACCATCTGCTCGGCGTAGTCGGACCAGTCGGTGGCCAGCCGCCACCGGGCGCCCGGGGCGAGCCGCGTCGCCGCCAGCGCCGCGAACTCCGGGTTCACCAGCCGGCGCTTGTGGTGCTTCTTCTTGTGCCAGGGGTCGGGGAAGAACGTCCAGAGCTCGGCCACCTCGCCCTCGTGGAGCAGGTGCTGCATCGACCAGACCGCGTCGACCGAGCAGAACCGCACGTTGGTCGCGCCGCTCTCGGCCACCCGCGCCAGCGCGTCCGCGATGCCGGGCCGCCAGACCTCGAGGGCCAGCACGTCGTACGCCGCCCGGGCCGGCGCGAGGGCCGCGGTGGCCTCGCCGATGCCCGAGCCGATCTCGACGACGAGCGGCGCCTCCCGCCCGAACCAGCTCCGCCACGAGAACGCCGGGTCGTCGACCGCCTCGTCCGGGACCACCCACCGCTCGTGGTGGGCGTCCCACGCCTCCCGCTGCCGAGGCGTGAACCGGCTGCCGCGGCGGGCGTACGTCAGCACCTCCCGCATCCGCCGGCCGTCGTCGGTCAGCCGCTGGTGCGGTCTCGCCGGGCGGACGCCGGCGTTCTCGTCGTCAGGCATCCGGCAGGTCGTGGACCAGGTCGTAGTGGTGCTGACCGTCGCGGATCTCGAGGTCCAGCCGCCCGGAGATGCCGGCGAAGTCGCCGGTCCCGGACCCCGGCGTGACCAGGTACGTGATCGACTGGTCGCCGCCGCTCATCGTGCCGAGCTGCTGCATCGCGAAGGTCCCGCTCCGCTCGCCGATGGTCAGGTCGGCGACCTCGAGCACGACGTACCCGGCCTCGCCCGTGGCGGGGTCGCCCGCCGACAGCATGACGCCCGCCCCCGTGCCGACCGCGTCCCCGGCGTAGGTCTTCTCGAGGGCGAACCGGCCGACCATCGGCAGCCCGCTCTCCTCGGGGGTCAGCGTGACGGCGAAGGTTCCCCGGGCGTGCTCGCTCATGGGCCCATCCTTCCAGCGCCGACCACTAGCGTCGGCGCGTGGTCTTCTGGGTCAGCGCGTCACTGGAGGTCGAGGCGGCCGACGTGGCGCGCACGACGTCGTTCTGGTCGGCGGTGACCGGGTCGGCGCTCCCGGCGCACCTGGTCGTCCGGCCCGCCGCCGGGGCACCAGGCGTGCACGTTCAGCCTCACGACGACGACGGGGTCCCGGCCGTGCCCGCGCCCGCGTCGTTCCCGGGGGTACGCCGCAGCCGCGTCTACCAGGTCTGCGTCGACATCCCCGGCCCGGCGTTCGAGGCGGAGGCCCAGCGGTGGGCCTCGCTGGCAGGCGGCCGCATCGACGTGCTCGAGCGTCGGCCGGAGTTCGCCTGGGTGCGGATGCCCGGCGGGCCCAGACCGCTCGACCTGCTGCTGCAGCGGCTCGACCGGCAGGACGGCCCCCTGGCCGCGCACCTCGACCTCGGCACGACCGACCGCGAGGCGGAGACCGCGCGCCACCTCGGGCTCGGCGCGAGCGTCGTGGCCAGGGAGGAGTTCTGGACGGTGCTGACCGACCCCGCCGGGCTGGCCTACTGCATCACCGACCGCGACCCGGCCACCGGCGAGCTCGGCTGAGTCACCCCGTCAGCAGCAGGCCGGCTGCCCGGGCCGGCTCGGCGTACGCCGCCGCCAGGCTGTCGATCGTCTCGTGCGCGTTGAGCCCGCTCGGGTTCGGCACCACCCAGAGCGCGGCGGCACCGAGTGGCTCGGGCTGGCGTCCGGGCACGGCGCGCGGCAGGCCGAAGGCGGTCCGGTACGCCGTGATGCCGAGCACGGCGACCACCCGCGGCCGCACCCGCTCGACCAGGTCGACGAGCCGCTGCGCGCCCTCGTGCAGCTCGGCCGTGGTGAGCTCGTCGGCACGGGCGGTCGCGCGTCGTACCAGGTTGGAGATGCCGATCCCCCGGGCCACGAGAGACGCACGGACCTCGTCGGTCATCGGGTCGGAGACGTCGACCGGCTCGGGCAGGATGCCGGCGCGGTGCAGCGCCGGCCAGAAGCGGTTGCCGGGGTTGCCGAAGTGCGTCTGGGTGGCCGCGGTCCGCAGGCCCGGGTTGATCCCCGCGAAGAGCAGCCGCGTGCCGGGTCCGAGGAGGTCGGGCACCTCGGCGTCGCGGAACGACTCGAGCTCCGCCCTGGTGAACCTCACGGCACCAGCCTCGCACCGGATTCCGGTTGTGAGGGTCGGTGGCCGGACTTACCGTCAGAGGATGGACGGCGGCATCATCCTCGGCATCCTGGGCGTCGCCGCGCTCAGCGTCAGCGGCGCGCTGATGCTCCGCCTGCTCCTGCACTCGCCGGTCGTCATCAACTGGTTCGCCGACGACGGGCTCCCGTGGCTGCGCCGCCACCTCGGCCGCCAGGTCGAGCAGCCCGTCGGCCGCCCGATCGAGGAGATCGCCCGCAGCATCCGTCGGCTGGGCGGCGAGTTCCACGGCGGCCACCCCGGCCGCTCGTGGGTGAAGTCCGAGGCCTTCCGCCGCGCGTACGACGACGCGCTCGCCGAGGGCTGCCGGGCCCTCGACGTCCACTCCGACCTGCTCGACCTCGTCCCCGGCACCGACCGCGACGCCGAGCGGCTCCGGGTCGAGCACCTGCTCGCCGGCGCCGGCCTCGTCCTCCGCCGCGCCGCCTGATCGCCGAGTCGGCGCATCTGCCGGTCCGAAAGCCGTCGAGTCGGCGTATCTGCAGGCCCGAAATGCACCGAGTCGGCGCACCTGCGGCCACGGGGGCTGCAGATACGCCGACTCGACGTGAATGAGATCGGCAGATGCGCCGACTCGGCCTTACTTGGTGATCTTGGTGACCCGGCCGGCGCCGACGGTGCGGCCACCCTCCCGGATCGCGAACCGCAGGCCCTCGTCCATGGCGATCGGCTGGATCAGCTCGACCGACATCTCCGTGTTGTCGCCGGGCATGACCATCTCGGTGCCCTCGGGGAGGGTCACGACGCCGGTCACGTCGGTGGTACGGAAGTAGAACTGCGGGCGGTAGTTGTTGAAGAACGGCGTGTGACGGCCGCCCTCCTCCTTCGACAGGATGTAGACGCTCGCGTCGAAGTTGGTGTGCGGGGTCGTCGTGCCGGGCTTGATCACGACCATGCCGCGCTCGACGTCCTCGCGCTTGGTGCCGCGAAGCAGCAGACCGACGTTCTCACCGGCCTGGCCCTCGTCGAGCAGCTTGCGGAACATCTCGACGCCGGTCACGGTGCTCTTCTGCGAGCCCTCGCGGATGCCGACGATCTCGACCTCCTCGCCGACCTTGACGATGCCGCGCTCGATGCGACCGGTGATGACGGTGCCACGACCGGTGATCGTGAAGACGTCCTCGACGGGCATGAGGAAGGGCTTCTCGGTCTCACGGGCCGGGGTCGGGATGTGCTCGTCGACCGCGTTCATCAGCTCGAGGACGGACTCGCCCCACTTGGCGTCGCCGTTGAGGGCCGGGAAGGCCGCCACGCGCACGACCGGGATGTTGTCCCCGTCGAACTCGTACTCGGAGAGGAGCTCGCGCACCTCCATCTCGACGAGCTCGATGAGCTCCTCGTCGTCGACCATGTCGCACTTGTTGAGCGCCACGACCAGGGCGGGCACGCCGACCTGGCGGGCGAGCAGCACGTGCTCGCGGGTCTGCGGCATCGGGCCGTCAGTGGCGGCGACCACGAGGATCGCACCGTCCATCTGAGCAGCGCCGGTGATCATGTTCTTGATGTAGTCGGCGTGACCGGGGCAGTCCACGTGGGCGTAGTGGCGCGCCTCGGTCTGGTACTCGACGTGAGCGATCGAGATCGTGATGCCGCGCTGACGCTCTTCGGGCGCCTTGTCGATCTCGTCGAACGGCGTGAACGGGTTCAGGTCCGGGAACTTGTCGTGCAGGACCTTGGTGATCGCCGCGGTAAGAGTGGTCTTGCCGTGGTCGATGTGACCGATCGTGCCGACGTTCACGTGCGGCTTGGTCCGCTCGAACTTCGCCTTAGCCACTGGGGCTCCTCCTGTTGTTGGTACTTGACTCGTAGATGAAATGTGATGCCGAGGACTCGGTTTGGGCAAACCGGCGGTGACGCCGGGTTACTCGCCGCGAACCTTCTTGATGATCTCGTCGGCGATGCCCTGGGGGACCTCGGCGTACGAGTCGAACTCCATCGAGTACGACGCCTGGCCCGAGGTCTTGGACCTCAGGTCGCCAACGTACCCGAACATCTCGGAAAGGGGCACGAGGGCGTTGATGACCATGTCACCGTGACGCTCCTCCTGTGCCTGGATCTGGCCGCGACGGCTGTTGATGTCGCCGATGACCGTGCCGAGGAAGGTCTCCGGCGTGATCACCTCGACGGCGAACATCGGCTCGAGCAGGACGGGCCTGGCCTTGCGGGTGGCCTCCTTGAAGGCCTGGTTGCCGGCGATCTTGAAGGCCAGCTCGGAGGAGTCGACGTCGTGGTAGGCGCCGTCCTCGAGCGAGACCTTCACGTCGACCATGGGGTAGCCGGCGAGCACGCCGAACTCCATGGCGTCCTGCGCACCCTGGTCGACCGACGGGATGTACTCGCGCGGGATGCGACCACCGCACACGTTGTTGACGAACTCGTAGCCCGCACCCTGCCCGGTCTCGGGGTCGATGCTGGGCTCGACGGTGATGAGCACCTTGGCGAACTGGCCCGACCCACCGGTCTGCTTCTTGTGGGTGTAGCTGTGCTTCTCGACCTTGTTGCGGATCGTCTCGCGGTAGGCCACCTGCGGCTTGCCGACGGTCGCCTCGACGCGGAACTCGCGCTTCATGCGGTCGACGAGGATCTCCAGGTGGAGCTCGCCCATGCCGGCGATGATCGTCTGCCCGGTCTCCTCGTCGGCCTTCACCGTGAAGGTGGGGTCCTCGTCGGAGAGCCGCTGGATCGCGGTGCCGAGCTTCTCCTGGTCGCTCTTGGTCTTGGGCTCGATCGCGACCTCGATCACCGGGGCCGGGAAGCTCATGGACTCGAGAACGACCGGGTTGGCGATGTCGCTCAGGGTGTGACCGGTCTTGGTGTCCTTCAGACCCATCACGGCCACGATCTGGCCGGCGCCGACCGACGCGATCTCCTCACGCTTGTTGGCGTGCATCTGGTAGACCTTGCCGATCCGCTCCTTGCGCCCGGTGACCGAGTTGAGCACCGTGGCGCCCGCCTCGAGCTTGCCGGAGTACACGCGCACGTAGATCAGCTTGCCGAGGTGCGGGTCGCTGGCGATCTTGTAGGCCAGGCCGGAGAACGGCTGGTCGTCGGCGGGCTGACGCTCGATCTTCGTCTCCTCGTCGTTGACCTTGTGGCCGACGATGGCGTCGATGTCGAGCGGCGAGGGCAGGTACTTCACGACGGCGTCGAGCAGGGGCTGCACGCCCTTGTTCTTGAACGCGGTGCCGCAGAGCACGGGGTTGATGAGGTCGGCCAGGGTGGCGCGGCGGATCGCCGCCTCCAGCTCCTCGACCGTGAAGTCCTCACCGTCGAGGTACTTCTCCATGACGGCGTCGTCGGCCTCGGCGAGGGTCTCGAGGAACTTCTCGCGGTACTCCGCAGCCTGCTCGGCCAGCGCGGCCGGGATCTCCTCGACCTCGTAGTCCTCGCCCATCTTGGTCTCGCCGCGCCACGTGAGCGCGCGCATGCCGACCAGGTCGACGACACCGAGGAAGTCGCCCTCGGCGCCGATCGGGAGCTGGAGGACCAGCGGGGTGGAGTTCAGCCGCTCGACCATCATGTCGACGCAGCGGAAGAAGTCGGCGCCCGTGCGGTCGAGCTTGTTGACGAAGCACATCCGCGGGACCGAGTACTTGTTGGCCTGGCGCCAGACCGTCATGGTCTGGGGCTCGACGCCGGCGACACCGTCGAAGACCGCGACCGCGCCGTCGAGGACGCGCAGCGAGCGCTCGACCTCGGCGGTGAAGTCGACGTGCCCGGGGGTGTCGATGATGTTGATCTGGTGGTCCTTCCACCAGCAGGTCGTCGCGGCGGACGTGATCGTGATGCCGCGCTCCTGCTCCTGCTCCATCCAGTCCATGACGGCGGCGCCGTCGTGGACCTCACCGATCTTGTAGGACACGCCGGTGTAGAACAGGATGCGCTCGGTGGTGGTGGTCTTGCCGGCGTCGATGTGCGCCATGATGCCGATGTTGCGGACCTTGTTGAGGTCCGTGGTGATGTCGACAGCCACTGTCAGCGTTCCTTAGGTAGGAGTGGGTGCTGGTCAAGGCACCGCGGCAGCACGCCGGCCGATCGGGCCGGCGTACCGCTGCAGGTCACCAGCGGTAGTGGGCGAAGGCCTTGTTGGACTCGGCCATCTTGTGGGTGTCCTCGCGCTTCTTCACCGCGGCACCGAGGCCGTTGGAGGCGTCGAGGATCTCGTTCATGAGGCGCTCGTGCATCGTCTTCTCGCGGCGGGCCTGGGCGTAGCCGACCAGCCAGCGCAGCGCGAGCGTGGTGCCACGCGTGCCCTTGACCTCGATCGGGACCTGGTAGGTCGCGCCACCGACACGGCGGGACTTGACCTCGATGGCCGGCTTCACGTTGTCGAGGGCACGCTTGAGCGTGACCACGGGGTCCGTGCCGGTCTTCTCGCGGCAGCCCTCGAGGGCGGTGTAGACGATGCGCTGGGCGACCTGCTTCTTGCCGTCCATGAGCACCTTGGAGACGAGCTGGCTCACCAGCTGCGACCCGTAGACCGGGTCCATGTCGATCGGCCGCTTAGGAGCGGGTCCCTTGCGCGGCATATCAGCTCTTCTCCTTCTTCGCGCCGTAACGGCTGCGGGCCTGCTTGCGGTTCTTCACGCCCTGGGTGTCGAGCGTGCCGCGGATGATCTTGTAGCGGACACCGGGAAGGTCCTTCACCCGGCCGCCGCGGACGAGCACGATCGAGTGCTCCTGGAGGTTGTGGCCGACACCCGGGATGTAAGCGGTGACCTCGACGCCGCTCGACAGGCGCACGCGGGCGACCTTGCGGAGGGCGGAGTTCGGCTTCTTCGGGGTGGTCGTGTAGACGCGCGTGCAGACGCCGCGTCGCTGGGGAGAGCCCTTGAGGGCCGGCGTCTTGGTCTTCGACGCCTTGTCCTGCCGGCCCTTGCGGACCAGTTGGTTAATGGTGGGCACCTGGGTGGTTCCCTTTCTTGACTACTCTCAGTGGCCAGCGCCTTGCTGGGCACGATCGTGCTGCTCGTACTGGTGTGCCTGTGATGGGCGTGCACCACGGACGATGCAAGAAGATCGTTTCGGGCACGCGCAACGGTCTGGTCGTGCCAGACACAAGGATTGAGATTACTCTCGCGCGCCAAAGACGGTCAAAACGGGGCTGACCTGCTCAGGAGGCCGCCGCGAGGTCGTCGACGGGCTCCTCGACGCGGTCGTCGGCGACGGGTCGCCGCCGGGCGTTGCTGCGCAGCAGCAGGCTGCTCGCGAGACCTGCCCCGATGATGACCAGCACGCCGCCCAGGATGAGGGTCCAGCGGGGGCCGAACGTCTCGCCCACCCAGCCGATGACGGGCGAGCCGAGGGGCGTGCCACCCATCACGATCGTCATGTACAGCGCCATCACCCGGCCCCGGTAGACCGGGTCGGACTCGAGCTGCATGGTCGCGTTGGCGGAGTTGAGCAGGGTCAGCGTGCAGAAGCCGATGACCGGGCACATCGCGGCGAAGAGCACGTACGAGGGCATCAGTCCGGCCGCGATCTCGGCGGCGCCGAAGCCCAGCGCGGCCACGACGAGCAGCCGCACCCGGATCGTCGATCGCCGCGCCGACATCAGGGCGCCGGCCAGCGAGCCGATCGCCATGAACGAGCCCAGCAGCCCGAACTCGCTGGCGCCCTTGCCGAACACCTCGGTGGCCATCAGGGCGGAGGTGATCTGGAAGTTCATGCCGAACGTGCCGGCGAAGAACACCAGCACCAGGACCATCAGCATCTTGGGCTGGCTGCGGACGTACCGGACGCCGTCGAGCAACATGCCCGGAGTACGGGCCACCGGTTTCGGCGTGTGCAGCAGGTCGGTGTCCATGCGTTGCAGCTGCGTGATGGTGGCGGCGTACGAGACGGCGTTGATGAGGATGACCCAGCCGGTCGCCGCGGCTCCCCCGCCGAGGGCGCCGATCATCAGGCCGGCCAGGCCGGGGCCGAGGATCCGGGCCAGGTTGAAGGCGGCCGAGTTGAGGCCCACCGCGTTGGTGACGTCGTCCTGGTCGACCAGCTCGGACACGAACGACTGGCGGGCCGGCGCGTCGAAGGCCGAGCCGATGCCGAAGACGAACGCCAGCAGGTAGACGTGCCACACCTCGACCACGCCGAGGACGGTGATCAGGCCGAGCACCAGCGAGGCGCCGGCCATCACCGCCTGGGTGACCTGGAGCAGCCGACGCTTGGGGAAGCGGTCGGCGATCACGCCGGCGTACGGCGAGAGCAGCAGGACGGGCAGGAACTGGAGGCCGGTGGTGATGCCGAGCGCCGAGCCGCTGCCGCCGGTGAGCTGGAGGACCAGCCAGTCCTGGGCGACGCGCTGCATCCAGGTGCCGGTGTTGCTGACGACGCTGCCGACGGCGTACTTGCGGTAGTTCGGGTTGTGCAGCGACTTGAACGTGGGACTCAGGGCTTGTCAGTCCTTCCGAGAGAGGTCGTCGAGGATCGGGGCGGCCTGCCGCAGGACGGCCCTCTGCTCAGGGGTCAGCTCGCTGAGGCGGCGCGAGAGCCAGGCGTCGCGGCGGGCGCGGTCGGCGCGGACGAGGTCGCGCCCGCGGTCGGTCAGGCTGACGACGACCTGGCGGCCGTCGGTGTCGTGAGCGCGGCGCGTCAGGTAGCCGCCGGTCTCCAGCAGCTTCACGGTGCGGGTCATGCTCGGCGGCTGGACCCGCTCGAACGCCGCGAGGTCGCCGACCGTCAGGTCGCCGTTGCGGAACAGGCAGGCGAGCACCGACGTCTGGGTCAGGCTCAGCGCATCGTCCGGGAGCCCTTCGACGATCAGTCGGCGGCGCAGCCGCATCACCGAGACGCGGAGCTCGCTGGCGAGCCCGGCGTCGGTGCGGGCGACGTTCTGGACGGTAGGCATGTCGTGAGCATAACTCTTTACCTGTGCTAACGATTCCCGCCGGCCTGTCCGCCCGCTGGAGCGCGCGGGGCTAGGGTGCCCTCGTGGAGCTGCCACCCGAGCCGGTCAAGCACGAGATCGGCAACCGGACCTACATCGTGGCCGACGTCGAGCCCCTCGACGTCGACGGAGTCCGCACCGTCCAGGTGGGCCTCGGCATCTGGTTCGTCACCTTCCTCGCCCTGCTCCCCTTCTGGGGCGCCCTCGCCGACGCCGACCGCACCTGGTGGCTCTGGACCTGCCTCGCCGGCTCCGGCCTCGGCCTCTTCGGCCTCGAGTACTGCCGCCGCCGCAAGGCCGCCCGCGCCGAGGGGCGCCCGTACCGGACGTGACTGCTGGATGAGTCCCCGGCTCACCGGGGATCGCGCAGCTTGTCAGGGCGTTGCAACGCCCTGACAAGCGTGAGAAGAGCCTGACCAGTCCCGGCTAGAAGCTGACGAACTCGTCGTCGGTGAGGGTGTCGTGCACCGGCTCGGGGAGGGGCGGGGGCTCGTGCTTGCGCGCCAGACGTACCTCGGAGTGGGCGCCACAGCCGTGGTCGAAGGTGACGACCCGGCCGTCGTCGTTGGCGTCGCCGTTGGCGCAGACGCCGAAGGAGTCGGCCATCGAGCCGGCGATGCGGACCAGGAAGCCGCAGCTGCGGCAGGAGTCGGGGGCCGCCTGGGCGATCGGGGACTCGGGGCCGCCGTCGCCGTCGTACCAGCGCTGGGCGGCGAGGTCGCGGCCCTCCAGGGAGAGGGTGCGGACGCGGCCGAGGCCGAGCTCGGAGGCGACGGTGCGGACCTGGGCCTTCTCGTCGGCGTCGAGCGGGTCGTCGCCGAAGGAGTACGTCGGGACCAGGCGCGGGTCGTCGTCGGCCACGGGCAGCAGGTCGCCGGGCGACAGGTCGCCGGGCTGGATGCGCTCGCGGTAGGGCACCCACTCGGGCGCGACGATCGCCTCGTCGCCGGGGATCAGCACGACCTCGCACACGGTGACGGTCTTCTGGCGGCTCGCCCGGGCCACGGTCACCGACCAGCGCCACCCGTCGTACCCGCGGCGGGTGCAGGCGAACTGGTGGGTGGCGAGGCGCTCGCCCTCGACGATGGCGCCGAGGTGCTCGCCGACGTCGGAGGCGTCCACGTCGTCGAGCAGGGCGGCACGGGCCGTCTCCACCGCGGCCATGGCCACGGCGTCCGGCTTGGCTCGCACCGTCGTCGTCACGGGGCCATCATCACTCATCGACGCGTCCCCCGTCAGATCGGGCCCGGCGAGGCAGGATAGGCGCATGACCACCACGGGGCCGTCGCGCGGACCCGGGCCGGCGTCCGGCCCGGGTCGCGAACAGGCCGCGAAGGTCGGTCGAGCCCTCGGCACGGGAGCCCAGAAGACCGGCAGGGCGGTCGCCGGGGTCGCGCGCGGGACCGGCCGCGCCGGGCGGTACACCCTGCGGCAGGCGCGTCGCGCCGCGAGCGCCGAGGGCGCCGACCGCTCGGGCCTGTCCCGGCTGATCGAGATGCACGCCTTCAACACGGCCGGCGACGCCGCCGTGGCGATCTCGCTGGCCGGCACGCTGTTCTTCCAGGTCCCGACGGGCGAGGCCCGGGGCCAGGTCGCGCTGTTCCTCGGCCTGACGATGCTGCCGTTCGCGATCGTGGCGCCGCTGCTCGGGCCGTTCCTCGACCGGTTCAGCCACGGCCGCCGCTGGGCCATCGGGGCGACGATGGCGATCCGCGCGTTCCTCGTCTGGGGGCTGGCGACCGCGGTCACGACCGAGTCGACCTGGCTCTTCCCGCTCGCGCTGGGCTGCCTGGTGTCGTCCAAGGCGTACGGCGTCACGCGCGCGGCCGCCGTCCCCCGCCTGCTCCCGGAGGGCCTCACCCTCGTCAAGGTCAACGGCCGCATCTCCCTGGCCGGCATGGTCGCCGCCGGCGTCTCGGCGCCGATCGCCGGCGTCGCGTCGGTGTTCGGGGCGGAGTGGTCGCTGCGCTACGCGTTCGTGCTGTTCGTGCTGGCCACCATCTGGGCCATCCGGCTGCCCGCGCGGGTCGACTCCGACGCCGGCGAGGACCAGGCCGTGCTGATCGGCTCGGCCAGGTCGCGCAAGGGGCGCCCGCGGATGCGGATCCCGGGCACGGTGTCCTTCGCCCTGCGGGCCAACTGTGGCCCGCGCTGGCTCTCGGGCTTCCTGACGATGTTCATGGCGTTCCTGCTGCGCGAGAACCCGATCGGCGACTGGCCACCCGAGGTGCTGCTCGGCATCCTCATCGGCGCCGCAGGCTTCGGCAACGCCATCGGCATCGGGCTCGCGTCGGTCCTCAAGAAGCTGAACCCTGCCCTCACCGTGGTGCTGGCCCTGTTGGCCGACGCGGTGATGGTGCTGCTGACCGCCTTCTTCTACGGCGTGCTCACCCTCGCCCTGCTCGGGCTCACCGCCGGCCTGGCCCAGTCCCTCGCCAAGCTCTCGCTCGACTCGACGATCCAGCGTGACGTCCCCGAACGCGTGCGCACGAGCGCCTTCGCCCGCAGCGACACCACGCTCCAGCTGGCCTGGGTGCTCGGTGGCTTCGTCGGCATCGCCCTGCCGCTGAACCCCACCGTCGGCCTCGCCGTCGCCAGCGTGACGCTGGTCGCCTGGGTGGTCCTGGTGCTGGTCAGCTCGCCCAACCGCAAGCGGCGCACCGTCGTCAGTGACGAGATGGTGGTTGCGGAGGCCCCCACACCAAGTGAATCGTCACGGACGACGGCGACGAACTAGGCCTCGAGCTCGTCCGCCAGTGCGCGGAGGAGCTTGGCGACCGGAGCCGACGTACGGCGGTCGGGGTGGCGGTCGTGGCGGTAGGCCTCGCCGACGCCGTCGAGCAGCCTGATCAGGTCCTCGACGATCGCGACCATCTCGTCGGGTCGCTTCTTCTGCGCCTGACGCTGGTTGCGGGCGACGGACACCGGGAGCGTCGATGATGCGGACCTGGAGGGCCTGGTCGCCGCGGCGGCCCTGGGCGATGCCGAACTCCACCCGGGTGCCCGGCTTCAGCGCCGGCGTGCCCTCGGGCAGGGCGTCGCTGCGCACGTAGACGTCGGGGCCGTCCTCCTGGGACAGGAAGCCGAAGCCCTTCTCGGCGTCGAACCACTTCACCTTGCCAGTGGGCACGTCTCGTCCTCTTCTTGCTGCGCGGGGGGCCGCAGGTGCGGGCACCGAGAGCCTAGGTGGCCCACGCCAACGGGCGCCAACGGGTAAGGGGCGATCAGACCCCGAGGGGCTCCTGGGCCGCGACGAACGCGTCGAGCCAGGCGGGGAAGGCCGTGAGGTCGGCGAGCACGACGTCGGTGCCGGCCTCGACCAGCTCCTCCTCGGTGCAGCCGCCGGTCAGCACCGACACGCTGGTGATGCCGGCCGCTCGTGCCCCTTCCACGTCGTGCACGTGGTCGCCGACCAGGAGCGAGGCACCCTCCCGCAGGAGCGCCTCCGCCTTGCCGGCCCCGACCACCAGCCCGGTGACGTGGTCGACGTCGAGGGCGAGGTGCTCGACGTGGCGCCGGGCGTTCGGCTCGTACTTGCCGGTGACGACCACCACCCGCCCGCCGTGGCGGCGGACGGCGGCGATCGACTCGACCGCGCCGTCGAGGGTGGTGACCGTGTGGATCGCGTGGTCGACGTACAGCTCGCGGAACCGGTCCACGGCGCCGGCCATCACCTCGGCCGGCAGGTGCCCGTCGAGCAGGACGTCGAGTGGTGGGCCGAGGCGCGCGGTGAGCTCCGCGACCGGCAGGTCGACGCCGAGCTCCCCGCCGAGGGCCGTCAGCGTGCCGGCCACGCCCGGCACCGTGTCGATGAGGGTCATGTCGAGGTCGAAGGCGACGACGAGGGGCATGGGCCGATCGTAGGGACGCTCGTTCGGCCACCCCGAACCGCTGCCGAGGTGGGGCCCGTTTGCGACACTGGACGCTTGACCTCGATGCCGCGACCTCGCCGGGTGCTCGTCAGCACCCTGCTGGCGTGCGCCCTGACGGTGACGCTCGCGGGCCTCGGCCAGGCGGGAGCCGTCGCCGACGAGCCGGACACCGAGACCACGCGCGACACCGGCAGCGAGCTCTTCCTGGTCACGCTGACGGGACCGGGCTCGAGCGGCGACCGCGGCGGCGTGACGGCCAGGGCGTTCCGCGAGTCCGCGCTGGCCGCGCAGGACGCCACCCTCGCGACCGTCGGTGCCGGCGCCCCGGTCTACCGCTGGACCACCGCGCTCAACGGGTACGCCGTCCGGATGACCGCCGCCCAGGCCCGGGACCTGGCCCGCGACCCCGCCGTGGCCACGGTCGAGCCGGACTCCGTACGTCGGCTGGCCGCGGCCGCACCCGGTGGCGCCGCGACCGCGGCCGACTACCCACGTCTCGGTGGGGCCGGCGTCGTGATCGGCCTCGTCGACTCCGGCCTCTGGCCCGACAGCCCGCTGTTCGCCGACGTCCGCGGCCTCGGCCGGTCGGCCCGCGACTTCCGGGGCCGCTGCGCGACCGGCTCGGGCTGGGCCGAGGACGTGTGCGACGACAAGATCGTGGGCGCGCACTGGTTCGTGGACGGCTTCGGCGCCGACCGGGTCCGCAGCGGCGCCCGCCTCTCCCCGCTCGACGACGACGGCCACGGGACCCTGATGGCGTCGATCGCGGCCGGCAACGCCGGCGTCAGCGTGAAGGTGCCGGGCCAGCGCGCGGGCCCGTACGCCGGCGCCGCGCCCCAGGCCCGGCTCGCCGTCTACAAGGCGTGCTGGACCGCCCCCGACCCGCGCGACGACGGCTGCTCCACCGCCGACCTGGTCACGGCCATCGACCGAGCCGTCGCCGACCGCGTCGACGTGCTGAACCTCTCCGTCGACGGCCCCACCGAACCCCAGCCGGGCGTCGACACCGTCGAACGCGCCCTGCTCGGCGCGGCGGAGGCCGACGTCGTCGTGGTGACCGCTGCCGGCAACCGCGGCACCCGCGCGTACGCCGCCCACGCCTCGCCGTGGGTCACGTCCGTGGGCGGCACCACCGGCGCCACCCGGCGGCGGCGCCGTGGTCGCGCCCGGGCTCCGGCTGGCCGGCGCCATGGCCGCGCGGACCGCCGTACGCCCCGCGCGCCTCGTGCTCGGCGCCCGGGTCGCGTCGGCCGGGGCCACGGCCTCCCAGTCGCGCTTCTGCCAGCCCGGCAGCCTCGACGCCGCCCTCGTCTCCGGACGCATCGTGGTGTGCGAGCGCGGCCGCATCGGACGCGTCGACAAGTCCGAGGCCGTCGCGCGGGCCGACGGCGTGGGCATGGTGCTGGTCAACACCAGCCGCGGTCAGGCCACCGCCGACTTCCACAGCGTGCCGACCGTCCACCTGACCAAGGACGACGGCCACCGCCTGGTCAGGTGGATGCGTCACCACCCCGGCCGCCTGGTGCAGCTGCGACCCGACGGCGTGCAGCGCACCCCCGAACGGCTCGTCGCCTGGACCAGCTCGGGCGACCCGACCGGTGCGTTCGTGAAGCCCGACGTCGTCGCGACGGCCGTCGGCGTCCTCGGCGCCACCCCGCCGTCGCACCTCGGCCGTCGCTGGGACCTCGGCTCCGGCACGTCGGTCGCCGCCGCCCGTACCAGCGGCGTCGCGGCCGCGCTGCTCAGCCGCCACGACTGGTCGGCCGCCGAGGTGCGTTCGGCCATCGCCACCACGGCCGGCGACGTGGCCGGCGACCCGTCCCTGCTGCGCCTGGGGGCCGGCCGCACCCGGGCGCGCCCCGCCGACCGGCCGGGTCTGGTGTTCCGGCTCCCCGTCGCCGACTACCGCGCCTGGCTCGACGGCGACCTCGACGCGACCGCGCTCAACACCCCGTCGGTCCTGCTCCAGGGCACCGGGTCCGTGACCCGCACCGTCACCAACGTCGGCACCCGGGCGATGTACTTCTCCTCGACGGCCACCGGCTTCGTTCGCCACCAGGTCTCGGTCACCCCGGCCGCGATCTCGCTGGCGCCGGGCGAGTCGACGACGTTCACCGTGCGGGTGGCGGGCGGCGCCGGCCCTCAGCCCCTCGACGACGGCTGGGTGACCTGGCTGGGCGCCAACGGCAACCGGGTGCGGATCCCGGTCGTCATCGTGCGCTGACCGGCCACCCCTCGGCGACCTCGGCCGCCATCCGGCGGCCCTGGGCGGCGCCGGCCTGGGCGGCACCCATCCGCTTCGACGGGTCGAGGACGTCCCGGCCGATCGCGGTCAGCGACTCCTTGTCCGGGTTGATCCAGGCGGTCCGACGCGCACCGGTACGGCGCAGCTGCTCGGGCACCGCGTGGTGCCGCGAGAGCGCCCGCCACAGGGGGACGACGGCCAGCACGACGTCGCAGCCGGTCGCGAGGTCGGCGTTGGCGGCGGACCGCATCCCGCCGTCGACGTAGTGGCGGCCGCCGATCTCGACGGCTGGCCAGACGAGCGGGACCGCGCAGCTCGCGGCCACGGCGTGCAGCAGGTCGACGTCGCCGGTGCGGTCGAAGACACGGAACGAGCCGCTGTCGGCGTCGACAGCAGTGATCTTGAGGTCGCGCTCCGGCCACTCGACGAGCGAGCCGTCCTCGCGGCGGAGCCGCGTCTCGAACACCTTGAGCCGGTCGTCGGCGGGGCCGGGGTGCGCCTTGCGCGCCGCGCGCCCGATCCGGGACCGCTTGGTGCGTCCGCTGCCGGGCAACATCATCAGCCCGAGCAGGGTGAGCTGCGCCCGCGTGCCGAACTCGGCGCCGAGGTCGGCGGGCGCCGGCTCGATCTGCTCGTCGTACAGGTCGTCGAGGTCGTCGCCCATGCCGAGCAGGGCCCCGACCACCGAGCCCGCCGAGGTCCCGACGATGGTGTCGGCGTCCGACAGGTCGACCCCGCCGTCGCGCAGTCCTTTGAGGAGGCCGATCTCCCAGGCGATGCCGGTGACGCCGCCACCGCCGAGCACCAGGCCGGTTCGTGTACTCACAAGTAACCAGCCTGCCACGCGGGCGGTCAGCGGGACTCGTGACCCTGCCCGGCGAGGCCGAGCTGGGCGGTCGTCTCCTCGCGCATCTGGACCTTGCGGATCTTGCCGGTGACGGTCATCGGGAACTCGTCGACGACCAGGACGTACCGCGGGATCTTGTAGTGCGCCAGCTTGCCGGTCGCGAAGGCGCGCACCGCGTCGGCGTCCAGCGGCGTGGCGCCCGCCTTCATCTTCACCCAGGCGGCGAGCTCCTCGCCGTACTTCTGGTCCGGGACGCCGATCACCTGCACGTCCTCGATGTCCGGGTGGGAGTAGAGGAACTCCTCGATCTCGCGCGGGTAGATGTTCTCGCCGCCGCGGATCACCATGTCCTTGATCCGGCCGACGATGTTGCAGTAGCCGTCCTCGCGCATCTCGGCCAGGTCGCCGGTGTGCATCCAGCCGTCCGCGTCGATGGCCTCGCGGGTCTTCTCCTCGTCCTCCCAGTAGCCGAGCATCACCGAGTAGCCGCGCGTGCAGAACTCACCGGGCTGCCCGCGCTCGACGGTCTCGCCGGTGTCGGGGTCGATGATCTTGATCTCGACGTGGGGGTGGGCGTTGCCGATCGTGGCCGTCCGCCGGTCGAGGTCGTCGTCGGCCCGGGTCTGGCAGGAGACGGGCGACGTCTCGGTCATGCCGTAGGCGATCGAGACCTCCTCCATGTGCATGTCGGCGATGCAGCGCTTCATCACCTCGACCGGGCAGATGGAGCCGGCCATGATGCCGGTCCGCAGGGACGTCAGGTCGTGGTCGCGGAACGTCGGGTGGTTCTGCATCGCGATGAACATGGTGGGCACGCCGTACACCGCCGTGCAGCCCTCCTCGGCGATGCACCGCAGCGTCGTCTCGGGGTCGAAGCCGGGCGCCGGGATGACCATCGTGGCGCCGTGGGTGGTGCAGCCGAGGTTGCCCATCACCATCCCGAAGCAGTGGTAGAAGGGCACCGGGATGCAGAGCCGGTCGTTCTCGGTGAGGTTGATCGTCTCGGTCACGAAGTAGCCGTTGTTGAGGATGTTGCGGTGCGACAGGGTCGCGCCCTTGGGGTAGCCGGTCGTGCCCGACGTGTACTGGATGTTGATGGGGTCGTTCGGCTGGAGGGTCCGCATCCGCTCGTTCACGACGTCGGCGTCGACCTTCTCGCCGGCCGCGACCACGTCGTCCCAGTCGCTGGTGCCGATGTAGACCACCCGCTCGAGGCGAGGGGTGTCGGCCTTGGTCTCCTCGATCATCGAGCGGTAGTCGCTGGTCTTGAAGCTCTCCGCGGCGATCAGCATCCGCAGCCCCGAGTGGTTGACCGCGTAGGTGAACTCGTGGGTGCGGTAGGCCGGGTTGACGTTGACGAGGATGGCGCCGACCTTCGCCGTGGCGAGCTGCGCGATCGTCCACTCCGCACAGCTGGGCGCCCACACGCCGATCCGGTCGCCCTTCGCGAGCCCCCCGGCGATCAGGCCGCGGGCGAACAGGTCGACGTCGTGGTTGAGCTCGCGATAGGTCCAGCGCCGGCCGCTGGCGAACTCCACCAGCGCCTCGTGGTCGGGGTACGCCGCCACGGTCCGGTCGAAGTTCCCGCCGATCGTCTCCTCGAGGAGCGGCGGCTCGGTCTCACCGGCGGCGTAGGACTCCACGATGTCTCCTCCAGCTCTCGATCACCGACGCGGACCCACCCAGCCTGGACGCGAACGTCCGAGCGGCGATGTTCAGCTTCTGGACATTACGCCGGACTCACCCCTGGCGGGAGACCTCCATGCTGCGGTCTCCGAACCGCACCAGGTCGCCCTCGAGGAGGGTCGTCGGCTTGCCGCCGGAGAGCGGACGGGAGACGCCCTGGCGGGTGAGCACCGACCCGTTGGTCGAGCCGCGGTCCATCACCACCAGGGCACCGTCGCCGGCGACGCCGATCTGCGCGTGCGTCTTCGACAGCGACATGTCCTGCGACGGCAGGGCGACCAGGTGCCGCACGGCCTCGCCCGGACGGGCCGACGGGCGCCGGCCGACCAGCACCACGCCGTCGACGGGCACCTTCTCGCCGGTGTCGAAGGCCAGCACCCAGCCCGCCGGGACACCGGTCGGGGTGACGACGGGTGACCGGCGCACGGTGCGCTGGGACTCGGGCACGCCGACCGGCAGTGGCGCCGCCCGGGCGGTGGCCGGGGCATGCCGAGTCGTCGGGATGGCGGGGTCGCGACGGCCGGGGTGCGCGGTGCCCGGCGGGGCGCGGCCGGGGTGGCCGGCTGCGGCGGGGCGGGCACCAGCCGCATGGCCGTCAGGTTCACCACGTGCCGCGGGCCGCTGTCGGCCTCCTCGGGGACGGTCGGCTCGGGGCGGAGGTCCACGACGATCGAGTGGGCGACGTGGTCGTGCCAGCCCCGGCGACGACGCGTCGGGTCCGCCACCGCGGTCCAGGCGAGCGTCGCCAGCCCGATGCCGAACGTGGGAATGGTCGCGACCCCCAGCACCAGCCCCCGGAGCAGCGCACGGCCGAACCCGATCGGCGTCCCTGTCCCGACGTGCACGGCCCGCACGCCGACCGCGGCCTTGCCCGGCGTCGTACCGACCACACCCAGCGCGACGGCGAAGACCACCCACACCGCGACCACCACGCCGGCCACCAGGGCGACGCCGGCCCAGATCTGGTCGTCGCGCCAGAACAGCTCGTACGCCGCCCAGCACGCGGCCGCGATCAAGGTCCAGGCGATCAGCCGGTCGACCATGAACGCGTAGAAGCGACGGTCGAGGCCCGCGACGGGTCGACTCGAGGCAGGGCGCTGTGTCAGGACGTGGCTCATCGCGCGCCCGCGTCCGTCCTCACGCCTGACCGACCTGGATGGTCACCCCGTCGCCGAGGTCGATGATCGCGCCGGGGATGAGCTGCACCGCGATGCCGGGCTTGAGGTCCTCCGAGGGCAGCCCCGGCTGCTGGAGCACGGTGCCGTTGGTGGAGCCCAGGTCGGTCGCCACGGCCGACCCGTGGTCGGCGCCCGCGCCCGGGCGGATCTCCAGGTGGGTCGAGGAGATCTCCTGGTTCGGGCTCGGCACGGTGATCAGCCGCGGCTGCTCGGTCGAGGTGAACCGTCGGGCCTCCGGCGCCCGGCCGACGATGACCGCCCGGTCGACCGCGACGACCTCGCCGCTGGAGAAGGTGAGCCGGGCGACCGGCTGCGCGAGCACGTGCGGTGCCGGCGGCTGCCCCGGGATGCCGGGCTGGCTGCGGGCGAGCTCGTCGGGGCCCCCAGTTGCCGGCCTGGGTCAGCCCGTCGTGGCCACCGTCCGCAGGCTCCTGCGGGTTCGTCGGCGGGTCGTCGGTGAGCGGCGTCTCGGCGCCGACCTCCGGCTCGGGCTCCGGCTCCGGCTCGGGCAGGGGAACCGGGCCGGGATGCAGGGCGGTCTCGTCCATCACGTTGACGTCGGGCGCCACGTCGTCACCGCCGATGACCTCGAGACCCTCGTCGGTCGCCTCGCGGTCGTCGGCCACCTCGCCCGCCTCGAGGTACGCCGGCCGGTCCGTGCGGGAGATCCGCACCAGGCCGTCGCGGATCACCAGGTCGGGGCTGTCGGGGCCGTCGGCCACGTCGATGCGCATCGATCGGACGTCGGACAGCGAGCGCTCGGCCCAGGTCGTGACCGACGAGCCCTCGACCGTGACGGTCTCCCCGGCGGTGGTGAACACCGCGGTGGCGGCGCCGCGCAGGACGACCTTGGTCTCGCCGTCGGCCTCGCTGACCAGGACGAAGCCGGGCAGGTCGCGCAGCCCGTCGGCGATGAGCGCGTCGAGCACCTCGTCGAAGCCGGCACCGGCGTCGACCAGCGCCCACAGGCCGGGCACCCGGGCCTTCTCCGACGGCGGCAGCACCACGGTGGCCTGGTCGCCGAAGATGCCGAACCAGTCACCGGGTCGGTACGACCGGGTCTCAGTCATTCGGCAGGGCTCCCAACTTGAGCTCGAGACTCACGCGCTGCCGCTCGGAGTCGTAGGCACGATCGCTCTCCAATCCCATCACATCGACCACCACGGCCGTGGCGTTGTCGCGACCACCGGCCCGGACCGCCTCGGCGACCAGCCTGTCGGCGGCGTCGCGTGGGTCGACGGCCTCGCCCACGATGGTGGCGACGGCCTCGTCGTCGATCATCTCGGTGATGCCGTCGGAGCACAGCAGGATGCGTTCGGCCCGGGGCAGCGGGAGCAGGAAGTAGTCGGCGTCGGCGCGGTCGGGACCGCCGAGCGCGCGGGTGACCACGTGCCGGGCCGGGTGGGTGCCCATCTCCTCGCGCGTGATCGAACCCTCGTCGACCAGCTCCTGGACCAGGCTGTGGTCGACGCTGACCTGCTCGAGCTCGCCGTCGACGAACCGGTAGATGCGTGAGTCGCCGAGGTTGGCCAGCAGCCACTTGGGCGCCTCGTCGTCCTCGACGAGCAGCGCGACCACCGCGGTCGTGCCGGCCTGGAAGTCGCGCCCGGTGCGCCGGGACTGCTCGTCGGCGTACTCGGTGATCCGGTCGTGGCAGGCGGTCAGCGTGTCCGCGACGGCCTGGGAGCCGCGGCGTGGGTCGTACCCCTCCTCGGCCAGCCGGGCGAACTCCTCGACGACGATCCGGCTGGCCACGTCGCCACCCTCGTGCCCGCCCATCCCGTCGGCCACCACGAACAGCGGCGGGGCGGCCAGGTAGGAGTCCTCGTTGACCTCCCGGACCTGGCCGACGTCGGTGGCGGCGCCGTAGTGGAGCTCGACGCGGCTCATCGGGGGCCGCCGCGGAGGCGGGCCGGTGCGGCCGGCTTCGGTAGCGTGGGGACGATGGCCAGATCGACCGCCCGGAGCGCCTCCGGGCCGCGCACGGGCGGGGGGCACCGGACGCTCGCCGACCAGCTCCGCGCGTGGCCGGACGACCGGCTCTCCCGGCTGCTCCGCGAGCGACCCGATCTGTCCACTCCTGCCCCTCAGGACTCGGGCCAGCTCGCCTCTCGAGCGGCGGCCCGGTCGTCCGTACCTCGTGCGCTCGACCTGCTGACCAGGGCCGAGCTGTGTGTAGTGGATGCCCTCGTCGCCGCGGGTCAAACCACCCAAGCCGATCTGGTGGACGTGGTCAACGCCTCACCGGAGGCCGTGACCGCCGCCGTCGAGCGCCTGGTGGACCTCGCCCTGGTGTGGGAGTCGACCGGTGGGCTGCGGGCGGTCGGCGGCGTCGCCGAGCTCGGGCGGGGCATCGCGCAGGGCGCCGGGCTCGGTGGTCTGCGGCCCTTCACCCCCGACGGCCCCGGTCCGGACGAGGTCGCCGCGCTCCTGGCCGAGCTCAGCCCCGCCGCCCGGGCGCTGCTGGAGCACGTCGACGAGAGCGGCGGCGAGGCCACCGCCGGGTCGGCCCGCCACACCGTGCTGCCGGAGGACGCCGCCACGCCGGCCGAGGAGCTGCTCGCCCGGCGGCTGCTGTCGCCGCGCTCGGGCGGCCAGGTCTGGGTGCCGGGCGAGGTCAGCGTCGCCCTTCGTGGCGGGCACACCACCCGTGAGCGGGTCGACGTGGTCCCGACGCTGGCGACGGCCGAGCGCCCGGCGGCCCTGGTCGAGCGGACGGCGGCCGGCGCGGCGTTCGAGGTGGTCCGCCGCCTCGAGCTGCTGCTCGACCACTGGGGTGCCAACCCGCCGACCGAGCTGCGCGCCGGAGGACTGGGGGTGCGCGAGCTCAAGGCCGCCGCCTCCCACCTCCACGTCGACGAGGCCACCGCGGCGCTGCTCGTGGAGGTCGCCGCCGAGGCTCGGCTGCTCGCGAGCCGCTACGACGAGGACGGCAACGCGGTCTTCGCCCCGACCGACGACTTCGACGCCTGGACCCGCCTGCCGACGGCCGAGCGCTGGTCGCGGGTGGCGCGCGCCTGGTGGGGCACGAGCCGCCTGCCCGGCCTGGTCGGCACCCGGGACGCCGCGGGCAAGGCACACTCCGCCCTCGCCCCCGAGAACACCAGCGTGTTCGCGGTCGACACCCGCCGGTCCGCGCTCGTGGAGATCGCGGCCATCCCGGACGGCCACGTCCTGGCGGCCGGCACCGGGCCGGCGTCGCTCGTCGCGCGGCTGGCCTGGCTGCGTCCCCGCCGTCCGCGCTCCCGTGGCGACCAGGTGGCGTGGGCCCTGCGCGAGGCGACGGCCCTGGGCCTGGTCGCGCTGGGCGGCATGCCGGCGTACGCCCGGGCCCTGCTCGCCGGCGACGACCCCGCGCCCCTCCTCGCACCCCTGCTCCCGGAGCCGGTGGACCACGTGCTGCTCCAGGCGGACCTGACCGCCGTCGCCCCCGGCCCGCTCGAGCCGGACCTGGCCCGCCGGCTGCAGCTCGCGGCCGAGGTGGAGTCGCGGGGTGGGGCGACCGTCTACCGGTTCACCGCCCAGTCCGTACGTCGCGCGCTCGACGTCGGCTGGACCGCGGCCGAGCTGCACGCGTTCGTGGCCGACGTCTCCCGGACCCCGGTCCCCCAGCCGCTGACGTACCTCATCGACGACACCGCCCGCACCTACGGGACCGTCCGGGTCGGTCACGCCGAGGCTTTCCTCCGGGCCGACGACGAGGCCGCGCTGTCCGAGCTGCTGGCGCACCCGCAGGCGGCGTCCCTCGGGCTGCGTCGGATCGCGCCGACCGTCGTCATCAGCACCACGCCCCTCGACGTCCTGCTCCCCCGGCTGCGCGAGATGGGCGCGGCGCCGGCCGTGGAGGCGCCCGACGGGTCGCTGCACGTCGCCCGGCCCGACGCGCTGCGGGCGCGCACACCCAAGGAGCGCGGCGCCGCCGAGCGCGCGACCCGCGAGTCGGCGTCCGTCGCCCGGGTGATCGCCGCGATCCGGGCCGGCGACCGGGCCGTCGCCGAGCGGCCGGCCGGCCTACCCGCGCTCACCCCCAGTGACTCGATGACGGCGCTGCGGCAGGCAGTGGCGGCGCGGGTCTCCGTGCTGATCGGCTACGTCGACAACCACGGCGCGAGCACCGAACGGATCGTCGACCCGCTGGGCCTCGACGGCGGGATGCTGACCGCGTTGGACCACCGCAGCGAGGAGATCCGTACCTTCGCCGTGCACCGCATCACCACCGTCACCCCGGTGGCGACCACGTAGCGTGATCGGGATGCGCTACCTGTTGAGCGTCCCGCCGTTCACCGACCCGGCCGTCGTGGTCGACCTGGCCCGTACGGCCGAGGCGTCGGGCTGGGACGGCTTCTTCCTCTGGGACCACCTCCGCTGGGACGACGTCCAGGACGTGCACGACCCGTGGGTGCTGCTCGGGGCGATCGCCCAGGTCACCGAGCGGATGCTGCTGGGCACGATGGTCACGCCGCTCTCGCGCCGGCGACCGTGGGTGGTCGCCAAGCACCTGGTCACCCTCGACCACCTGTCCGGTGGGCGCGCCGTGCTCGGCGTGGGCCTCGGCGAGCCGCCCGACGTGGACTTCGGCGACTTCGGGGACGAGGCCGACGCCCGGGTGCGCGCCGCGATCCTCGACGAGGCGCTCGACGTGGTCGCCGGCCTGGTCGGCGACGGCCGGGCCGAGATCGACGGCAGCCACCACCGGGTGGACGCGACCATGCGGCCGCTGCCCGTCCAGCGGCCCCGCGTGCCGATCTGGGTGGCCGGCGTCGCCCCGAACCGCCGGCCGCTGGAGCGGGCCCGCCGCTGGGACGGGTACGTGCCGATCGGGCGCGGCCTCGCGCCCGACGAGCTCGCGGCGTACGTCGGCGAGCACCCGCGGCCGGGTTGGGACCTGGTCGTGCCGTGGGCCGACGGCGTGCCGGCCGACGAGTACGCCGACGCCGGGGTCACCTGGCTGGTGCAGTCCGCGTGGCCGAAGGACGACGGGTGGGTGCGGGAGCTCCAGGACCTCGCCGCGACGGGTCCCACGAGGTAGCCGACCTACGATCGGGGACGTGGACTTCGTCCGGTACGCCGAGGGCTCGGCGCGGCTGCTCAACGCCGAGCTGTCGGACCCGGAGGCCCTGGTGGCGGTCCTGCTCGGCCGCGAGTGGCTGCACCCGCAGGTCACCGAGCGCGACGTGACGACGCTGCGCCGGTTCCAGCGCGAGCTGCGGCCGGTCTTCGAGGCGGCCGACGCCGGCGACGTCCGCGCGACCGTCGACCTGCTCAACGAGGCGATGGTGCGGCACCCGATCACGCCCCGGATCGCCGACCACGACCCCTCGGACCTGCACCTCCACGTCGCGACCAAGGCCGCGTCGGTCGCCGAGCTGCTCGTCGGGGAGTCGCTGCTCGGCCTGGCGACGCTGGTGTGCGACCTCGGCCCCACCCGGCTCGGCGTCTGCTCCGAGACGCACTGCACGAACGTCTACGTCGACACCTCGCCCAACCGCTCGCGCCGGTACTGCTCGGACCGATGCTCCTCGCGAGCGAACGTCGCGGCGTACCGCGCCCGCCAGAAGGCCTCGACGCTCGCTGGACTAGTGCGTGCCGTTCCAGCTGTCCCAGAGCGCGGCGTACGACCCGCCGGCCGCGACCAGCTCGTCGTGCGAGCCGAGCTCGGAGATCCGGCCGTCCTCGACGACGGCCACCCGGTCGGCGTCGTGGGCCGAGAACAGCCGGTGGGCGATCGCGATCACCGTGCGACCGTGCAGCACGGCCGCCAGCGAGCGCTCCAGGTGCCGGGCCGCGCGCGGGTCGATGAGGGACGTCGCCTCGTCGAGCACCAGCGTGTGCGGGTCGGCGAGCACCAGCCGGGCCAGGGCGATCTGCTGGGCCTGGGCGTCGGTCAGCTGCCGGCCGCCCGACCCGACGACGGTGTCCAGCTCGTCGGGCAGCAGCTCCACCCAGGTGAGGGCGTCGACGGCGTCGAGCGCCTCGCGGATGTCGTCGTCGGTGGCACCGGGCGGCGCGGCCAGGGCGAGGTTCTCGCGCAGGGTGCCGACGAACACGTGGTGCTCCTGGGTGACCAGGGCGACGTGGCCGCGCAGGTCGTCCAGCGGCAGCTCGACCAGGCCGACCCCGCCGACGGTGACCGAACCCGTCCGTGGCGGGTGGATGCCGGCGAGCAGCCGCCCGAGCGTCGACTTGCCCGCACCGGACGGCCCGACCATGGCGATCCGCTCCCCCGGCGCGACCTCGAGGTCGACGCCGTGCAGGACGTCGCGGCCCTCGACGTAGGCGAACCGCACGTCCTCCGCGTCGAGCCGTTCGCCCACCGGCACGCGACCCGTCGGCGTCCGGTCGTCCGGCACCATCGCGACGCCGAGCAGCCGCGCCAGCGAGGCCTGGCCGACCTGGAGCTCGTCGAGGATCGAGACGATCCTGTCGACCGGGTCGATCAGCATCTGCACGTAGAGCGTCGCCGTGGTGACCTCACCGAGGGTGACCTCGCCGCGCGCGTAGAGCCAGCCCCCGAGGAGCAGCGTCCCCACCGTGGGGATCAGGTAGGACAGCTCCATGCTCGGGAAGAACACCGTCCGCAGGTACAGCGTGTAGCGCTCGGCGTCGTACGACTCGGTGATGTCGTCGTCGATCGCGGCGACGCGCTCGCGACCGAGGCCCAGCGCCTCGACCGTGCGGGCTCCCTCGACCGTCTCGGTGAGGGTCGCGTTGAGGGTGGAGTACGACGCGCTCTCGCGGAGGTAGCCCGCCTTGGCCCGGGCGAGGTACCACTTCAGGCCGGTGACGAGCGGAGGCAGCCCGAGGAGGCACGGAAGGATCACCCACCACCCGACACTGATCGCCGCGATGAACGTGACCACCGCCGTCACGACCGCGATCGTCCACTCCGGCAGCGCCCAGCGGACGGACCACCCGAGCTGGTCGACGTCGCGGCTGGTGCGGGTCAGGAGGTCGCCCGAGCCGGCCGACTCGACCGTGCCCACCGGCAGCGCGAGGGCGTTGCTCACGAAGTCCTCGCGGAGCCGGGCGAGCACCTGCTCCCCCAGCGCCTGGCTGAGGAACCGCGCGTAGCGAGTCAGCACGGTCTGCAGGACCAGGAACCCCGCGAGCCACATGACCACCTGGTCGACGTAGGCCGTGGTGGTCCCCTCGTCGACCGCCTCGACCAGGTCGCCGAGCAGGCGCGGGGCGGCGAGCGCGGTCAGCGCGGCGAGCACGTGCAGGGTGAGCGAGCCCCCCAGCATCCGCGGGTACGTGCGCGCGACCTCTCGCACGTACGCCCGGAGCGTGCGGGAGTCGGCGATCGGCAGCGCGGTGGAGGTGCTCATGGCCGGACCCCCACCGGGTCCGCCTCGCGGGTGACCACGGCGCGGAAGTCGGCCCGCGAGCCGAGCAGGTCGCCGTACGTCCCGACAGCCGCCACCCGGCCGTCGCTGAGGAAGGCCACCTCGTCGACCGCGTCCAGCACCAGCGGGCTGGAGCTGACCACGACCGTGGTGCGTCCGGCACGGTGGCCGCGCAGGCGCGCAGCGATCCGGGCCTCGGTGTGGGCGTCGACCGCCGAGGTCGGCTCGACGAGCACCAGGATCTCCGGATCGGCGGCGAGGACGCGGGCCAGGACCAGCCGCTGTCGCTGGCCGCCGGAGAACGTGCGGCCGCGCTCGGCGACGACTGTGTCCATGCCGTCGGCGAGCGCCTCGAGGATGTCCTCGGTCGAGGCGGTGGCGAGGGCGTCGTGGACCGCGCCGGTGCCCGACACGTCGAGGCGGTCGCCGAGCCGGCCGGAGAACAGCGTGGAGCCCGTGTCGGAGACGACGATGCGGCGGCGTACGTCCGCTCGTGGGAGCGCATTCAGCGGGACGCCGCCCAGGGTCACCTCGTCGTCGACGACCTCCGCGCACATCCCGAGCCGGTCGGCCAGCGCGGCGGCCTCGTCGGGCCGGTCGCTGACGATGGCCGTGACCGAGCCGGGCCGGACGACCAGGCCGGTACGCGCGTCGGCGAGCACGGAGCCGGCCGGCGGCGCGTCCTCGGGCTGCTGCGGCTCGACGTGGTCGGGCGTCAGCGAGAGCACGCGGCAGACCCGGGCCGCGGCGACCCGGCCCCGGATGACCTTGTTGGCGTACTCGGTGGCGGTGCGCAGCGGGATCATCAGGAACGCCGAGTAGCCGTAGAACGCGACCAGCTCACCGGCGCTGATCCGCCCCTGCACGGCGTACCTCGCCCCCAGCCAGACCACGAGGACCACGAACACCCCGGGCAGGAACACCTGCAGCCCGTCGAGGACGGACTGCAGACGCGCGACCTCGACGCCGGCCCGCCGGGTGGTCTGCGACTCGCGCACGTAGCGGTCGTGGAAGACCTGCTCGCCGCCGATGCCCTCGCAGCACCCGGAGCCCGCCGACGATGTCCGAGGCGGTGTTGGAGAGGTCCCCCATCAGGTGGCGCTGGTGGGCGCTGCGGCGGTTCAGCGGCCGCAGCAGCGGCACGATGAGCAGCATCAGCACGGGCACGCCGATCAGCACCAGCAGCCCGAGCGGCACCGAGGTGGCGAGCAGGATCGCGGCGACCAGCACGAACGAGACCACCGCGCCGGCGAACCGGGCCGAGACGTCCATGACCTGCCCGATGCTCGACAGGTCGTTGGTGCCGATCGCGACCACCTCGCCGGTCGAGACCTTGCGCGGCAGCGTGCCGCCGAGGTGCACGGTGTGGCGGGAGACGAGCTGGACGGTGCGGTACGCCGCGGTCAGCCAGTTGGTGACCGCGAACCGGTGCCGCATGATGCCGCTGACGGCCTGGAGCAGCCCGATCGCGAGCATGACCCCGGCGTACATGACCAGCGCCTGGCCGTCCTTGGCGGAGACCCCGCGGTCGATCGCGCGACCGATCACGGCGGGCATCACGGCCTGCGCGCTCATCCAGACGATGCCGCAGGCCATCCCGAGCACGAGGGTGTGCCACTGGCCCCTGGCCACCCACCACAGGAACCGGGACGGAGACCTGACGTCCGCCGTTCCGGGATGGTCGAGGGGGAGGCGGCGCACTCCCCCGAGCGTACGGAGCGGGACGGTTCGCCAGCGAATCATTAACGGTCCGGTGGTTGAGGTGTGAGGGCCGCCAGGCCCGAGCCTCGAAACCACCGTCCCCGTAAACTCGCCCGGTGAACGACGGCCCCCTGATCGTGCAGAGCGACAAGACGCTGTTGCTCGAGGTCGACCACGAGCAGGCGGCCGAGTGCCGCAAGGCGATCGCTCCGTTCGCGGAGCTCGAGCGCAGCCCGGAGCACATCCACACCTACCGCCTCACGCCGCTCGGGCTCTGGAACGCGCGTGCCGCCGGCCACGACGCCGAGCAGGTCGTCGACACCCTGCTGACCTACAGCCGGTACGCCGTCCCGCACGCCCTGCTCGTCGACGTCGCGGAGACGATGGCGCGCTACGGGCGGCTCCGGCTCGAGAAGCATCCGGTGCACGGGCTGGTGCTGGTCTCCACCGACCGGCCGGTGCTCGAGGAGGTGCTGCGAGCCAAGCGCATCCAGGGGATGCTCGGCGAACGGCTCGACGACGACTCCGTCGTGGTGCACGCCTCCGAGCGCGGCAACCTCAAGCAGGCGCTGCTCAAGCTCGGCTGGCCGGCCGAGGACTTCGCCGGCTACGTCGACGGCGAGGCGCACCCGATCGAGCTCGACCTGACGGCGTGGTCGATGCGCCCCTACCAGCGCGAGGCGGTCGAGTCGTTCTGGCACGGCGGCTCCGGCGTGGTGGTGCTGCCGTGCGGCGCCGGCAAGACACTGGTCGGCGCTGCCGCGATGGCCGAGGCCAAGGCGACCACGCTGATCCTCGTCACCAACACGGTCAGCGCCCGGCAGTGGAAGGACGAGCTGCTCCGGCGGACCTCCCTCACGGCCGACGAGATCGGCGAGTACAGCGGCTCGGTCAAGGAGGTCCGGCCCGTCACCATCGCGACGTACCAGGTGATGACGACCAAGCGGAAGGGCGTCTACTCGCACCTCGAGCTGCTCGACGCCCGCGACTGGGGCCTGATCGTCTACGACGAGGTCCACCTGCTGCCGGCCCCGATCTTCCGGATGACGGCCAACCTCCAGGCCCGCCGCCGGCTCGGCCTGACCGCGACGCTCGTGCGCGAGGACGGCCGCGAGGGCGACGTGTTCTCGCTGATCGGCCCCAAGCGGTACGACGCCCCTTGGAAGGACATCGAGTCGCAGGGCTGGATCGCCCCCGCGGACTGCGTCGAGGTCCGGGTCACGATGAGCCAGTCGGAGCGGCTCGCGTACGCGACGGCCGAGCCCGAGGAGCGGTACCGCCTCGCGTCCTGCACCCCGGCGAAGACGCGGGTCGCGGAGCTGCTGGTGGAGAAGCACGCCGGTGAGCCGACCCTCGTCATCGGGCAGTACCTCGACCAGCTCGACGAGCTGGCCGCCGACCTGGACGCGCCGGTCATCAAGGGCGAGACCCCCGTCAAGGAGCGCCAGCGGCTGTTCGAGGCCTTCCGCTCGGGCGAGATCTCGCTGCTCGTGGTCTCCAAGGTGGCGAACTTCTCCATCGACCTCCCCGAGGCGGCGGTGGCCATCCAGGTGTCCGGGTCCTTCGGCTCACGCCAGGAGGAGGCCCAACGTCTCGGCCGGCTGCTGCGCCCCAAGGCCGACGGCCGGACGGCCCGCTTCTACGCGGTGGTGGCGCGCGACAGCGTCGACGCCGACTTCGCCCAGAACCGTCAGCGGTTCCTCGCCGAGCAGGGCTACGCGTACCGGATCACCGACGCCGACGACCTGTTCGCCTGACCCTCCCGACGGCCCGTTCCCTCCCTGTCTAGACAGATCGGACTCGACTGTCTCAGCGCGCCATGTGGTGACTCCTCTGGGACGTCTCGGGCTAGCCGACAGCGCGCACTAGGGAGATCACATGACCGTATTCGGGGGACGCCGCAAGAGCGCCCCAGGGATCCTGTTGGCCGCAGTCGCGGGCTTCAGCCTCCTCGCGACCACGGCGGCCAACGCCGTGGTCACCACGACACCGGACGCGGTGGCCTTCGCCTCCGCCATCACCGACCCCATCGCCCCGGCCGGGGCTTCCTTCGCGATCCCGGAGCAGGCGACGCCGGTGGGCCTGAACGCCTACTACGACTGCGTCGCCGACGACCCGAGCACCACGGACTTCGACGAGAGCCAGTGCCCGACCGGCGTCGGCAACACGCCGCTGGCGGGCTTCCCGACCGCGGGCGGGACGTACGGCGTGCTCACGTCGGGCAACGCGGCCCTGGCCGACGACCCCAACGTCTCCTCCGGCAGCGGCGAGTCCTGGAGCCGCGCGGCAACCAGCATCGGCAGCGGCGTCTACGACGGCGTCGTCGCGAAGATCGATCTCCCAGCCGCAACCACGTCGTGCCTCGCCTTCGACTTCCGGTTCCTCTCCGACGAGTACCCGGAGTACGTCAACACCAACTACAACGACGCGTTCATCGCGCAGCTGGACTCCTGGTCCGTCACGGCCGATGCGGCAACCCAGACCGTGACCGCGCCGGGCAACTTCGCCGGCGGCACGGGCGACACCATCTCCGTGGACGCCAACGGTCCGAGTGCGATGAGCGACGCGGCAGCGCTCGGGACGACGTACGACGGCGCGACCGCCCTGCTGACGGCTCGCGTTCCGGTGGCGGTCGGGTCGGTGCACTCGCTGTACCTGACGATCTTCGACCAGGGCGACGCGATCCTCGACAGCGCCGTGTTCCTCGACAACCTGCGCTTCGAGACCATCGACGCCGCCAAGTGCAAGTCGCTGAGTGCCGATCCCTACGACGGCCTGACCGGCGTCTCGCCGGTCGCGGGCAACCCCCCGAAGCTGTCGAAGGACAAGTCGACGCTGACCTTCCCGGTCTCCTGCAACCTGCCTCCCGGCCCGGTCTCGTGCAACGTGACCGCCGCCGCGGGCTTCATCCCGACCCCGGGCAAGGTCGCGACTGGTCGTGACGCCGCACTCGCAGCCGTCACGCCCCTGGCGTCCGGCTCCGCGACGATCGCGCCGAACACCACCGGTGCCATCGTGATGGGGACGACCAACGCCGGGGTGAAGGCGATCAAGACCGCCATCAAGAAGCCGGCCAAGCTCAAGGCCCAGGCCAAGCAGCTGCTGAAGAAGGCCAAGAAGCTCCGCGCCGAGGGCAAGATCGCCAAGGCCAAGAAGCTCGAGGCCAAGGCGGCCAAGCTGATCAAGCGGGCCAAGAAGCTCGCGAAGAAGCCGCTCGGTGTCATCAAGACGACGATCACCAACCCGGCCAACGGCGCTTCGCAGACCTTCAAGACCGTCCTGAAGCGTCCGTGACGTCCCGCACCTAGCCCCACCACGAAGGGCGGTCCCATCCGGGGCCGCCCTTCGCTCTGTGGCCCTCGCTCCGCTCGGGCTGTCCGGCGCGGTGCTCGGCGCCAGCCGCGCTGGGGTGGCACTCCGTACCCTCGGAGCATGACGCCGGTGACGAAGGTGCGCGACCGGCTCGGCGCGGAGCTGTTCCGCCGCGTGGCCGGACCGGACGGGCCGAAGCACCGCGAGCGGATCCACGGGACACCGGGTCCGCGCTGGTTCCCCGCTGACAGCCCCATCGCCCGGGTCCACGGCGACGCGGCGATGTTCATCGGCGGCATCCGGGCCGTCCTGCTGCAGACGATGCACCCGGCCGCGATGACCGCGGTGGCCGAGCACTCCGGCTACCGCGGCGACATGTGGGGGCGGCTCGCCCGCACCAGCCGCTTCCTCGCGGTCACCACGTTCGGCACCGAGGACGACGCCCAGCAGGCCGTCGACATCGTCCGGTCCATCCACGACCGGGTGCGCGGGTCGATGCCCGACGGCACGACGTACGACGCCTCCGACCCCCACCTGCTGCTCTGGGTGCACGTGGCGGAGGTGGAGAGCTTCCTGATGGCGCACCAGGTCTACGGCAAGCGGCCGCTCGACCAGGCCGGCCGCGACGAGTACGTCGCCCAGACAGCCGTGGTCGCCGGCAAGCTCGGCGTCCTCGACCCGCCGACCACCGAGGCCGAGCTGACCGCCGCGGTCGAGGCCTTCCGGCCGGAGCTGGCGGCCACCGAGCACGCTCGGGAGGCGGTCTCCTTCCTGGTCTGGCACCCGCCCCTGCCGTGGGCCGCCAGGCCCGGGTACGGCGCCCTGGTGGCCGCCGCGATCGGGCTGATGCCCGTCTGGACGCGCCGTCCGCTACGGCTGCCGTGGTTCCCGGTCAGCGAGCGCACCGTCGTGCGCGCCCTCGGCAGCGCCGCCACGGGCACCATCCGGTGGGCGCTGCGGCCGCCGCCGCTGGCCGATCCTCAGGACGCCGCGCCGGCGGCGACGAGCGCGTCGCCCAGCGCGGTGCGCCAGTAGAGCACCTCGCGACCCGACCGGCGACGGAGCACGATGCCGGCCTCCAGCAGCACCTTGAGGTGACCGCCGACCGAGCCGATCGCCTGGCCGCTGAGGGCCGCGAGCTGGGAGGTGCTGCGCGGGGTGTCGAGCAGGGTGAGCACCTCGGCCCGGCTCGGCCCGACGAGCGGCCCGAGGCCGGCCGTGCTGGCGGCGTCGACCTGGGCCAGCCGCCCCGCGACGGGGTAGTAGAGCGCGTAGCGGTCGGCGTACCAGCCGACCCAGGTGCCGTCGGTGTGCGTCGGCACGAACAGCAGGGTGCTGCCCTCCGGGAGCGTGCGGGGTGGCAGGGCGTAGCGGTTGATCCGGAGCTGGCCGTCGCCGACCCACTCGCGGTCACGGCCGAGGTCCCGCAGCACCGTGCCCCACCCGTGCCGGGCGAGCTGGGCGGTCCGGGAGACGATGTCGGCCCGCAGGATCCGCTCGCGACGGGCCCAGTCGGTCTCCACGGTGTGGGTCCAGAGCCAGACCACCAGCTCGACCACCAGGTCCCGCACGCCGGGCCGCATCAGGGCCGGCGCGAGCGGCGCCTGCGTGGTCTCGCGCAGGTCGGCGCGTACCTCGTCGTCCGTCAGCCGCTGGAGCTGGGCGAGCTCCACCGCGAACGACGAGCCGTCGCCCTCGGGTGGGAGGCTCAGGTAGTCGGCCATCCAGCCGACCTGATCGGGGACGGGGTCACGGAAGCTCGCCGCCACCAGCTCGCCGACACCCGGCCGGCTGGCGACCCAGGCGGCGAAGGCGGCGCCGTGCGCGGCCCCGAAGACCCGCTGCTCCGGTGACCGCGGTCGTGTCAGCGCACCGAGGGCGCCGACGACCTCGGCGCTCGGCGAGATGGCGAACCGGCTGGTCGCCATCACGTCGGCCGGCACCCGCCACACACCCATGTCGTCCTCCGCAGGCTCGGTGGTGCGATGTTTCGTCCCCTGACGAAACATTAACGCGCGGGGCCGTCGCTCGGCCAGCATCGGGGCATGCGGACGTATCGGGAGCTGTTCGGGATCCGGGAGTTCCGCGTCCTCTTCACGACCACGTCGCTGAACGTGGCCGCGGGGTCGGTCGGCAGCCTGGCGCTCGGCACCCTGACGTACGAGGAGACCGGCTCGCCGCTCCTCGCCGCGTTCGTGATGTTCGGCGGCCCGCTGGTCCGGCTGGCGACGTCGTGGTTCCTGCTCTCGCTCGCGGACCTGTGGCGACCCCGGACGGCGATGATGGTCTCCGCCGGCCTGATGGCCGCGGGCGACGCCGCGCAGGCGATCCCCGACCTGCCGATGACCGCGCGCCTGGTGCTGCTCGTCGTGCCCTGGGTGCTGCTCTCGGCGACGGGCGGCAGCATGATGGCGCTCGTCTCCGAGATGGTGCCGGAGGGGTCGTTCGTCTTCGCCCGCGCGACGATCAACATCGCGGTCGGCGTCATGCAGATCGTGGGGTACGGCCTGGGCGGCCTGCTCCTGCTGACCTTCACCACCAGCCAGCTCTTCCTGGGGGCGGCGGCCACGTGCCTGGTCGTGCTGGTGCTGGTGCGCCTCGGCATCGCCGACCATCCGCCGCGCGCCAGCGGGCCCGCCGTCCGTCGCAGCCGGGCGGTCAACCGGCTGCTCCTCGGGTCGCCCGTGCTGCGACCGGTGTACCTGGCGCTGTGGGTGCCCAACGGCCTGGTCGTCGGGTGCGAGGCGCTGATCGTGCCGTTCGCCGGCGACGGGGCCGGCTTCCTGTTCGCCGCCACGGCAGTCGGCATGCTGACCGGCGACGTGCTGATGGGACGTGTCGTCCCACCCCACTACCGGGACCGCCTCGTCGAGCCGGCGCGGCTGCTGCTGGCGGTGCCCTGGCTGTTCTTCCTGCTGGAGCCGCCGCTCCCCGTCGCGTGCGCGCTCGCCGCCGTCGCCTCGGTCGGCTACTGCGCGAGCCTGCCGCTCCAGGAGCGGCTGGTCTCGCGGACCGCGGCGGACATCCGCGGCCAGGTGCTCGGCCTGCACAGCCTCGGCATGATGTCGATGCAGGGAGCCGGCGCCCTGCTCGCCGGCGGGGTGGCCACCCTGCTGGGCGCGGACGCGCGGGCCGCGGGCCTGGCCATCGGCGTGATGGCGACCGCGTCCGTCCTCGTCACCCTCTCGCTCGTGCCCGGCCTGCGGCGCAGCCGCGAGGGCAGGTCTCTCGAGGTGCACGCGCTCACGATCTAGACCGGTCCAGTCCGAATCGTTGGCTCATCGGTCACGACTCATGGCCCGAACGGGTCATGGGGTCGCCGAGGACACCACGCGATGCCGCCAGGGCAGCACACTCGGAAGTGCCCAGCAGCACCAGCTCCCCCCGACATCCCCCCGAGGAGGACCCGATGACGATCACGCCGATCCGCCGGCACGTCGAACCGTCGTACGCGGTGCTCCGCCCGCTGCTGGGCACACAAGCCACGGTCCTCGCCAGCGTCCTGGACGGTGGTGGCCAGGTGCCGCTCACCCTCGAGTGCCTGTCGACGCCCGTCGCCTGGGGCGGCGCGGTCACCTACAGCCTGCGCGTCACCGGCCCGTCGGACCACCGGCTGGTGCCCGGGCGTTACGAGCTCGTGCACCCGGACTGCACCTTCGTGCTGTCGCTGTTCGCGGTCGCCGAGGAGCTGCGCTTCGTTCACTACGAGGCGTACCTCAGCGAACCTCTCTGAGCATCCCCGGCCACGGGCGCCGGCGAGGTATCCCCCACTCGCCGGGCTCGCGGCACCACCGTCACCATGGGCCCGTGGACCGTCAGTTGGCCGCCCAGGTGGCAGACCGCTTCGACCTCGGCCCCGACGCCCGGCTGGAGGTCGAAGCGGCGCGGGGTGAGCAAGGTCAGGTACGCCGTCTCGTCACCGCCCGCGGGGTGTTCGCGCTCAAGGAGACGTTCGGCGAGCTCGACGTCGACGAGGCGGAGCTGACGGCGGCGTTCCAGGCCGGCTGCCACGACGCCGGCGTGCCGTGTCCGCGTCCGCTGGCCGACGGCCACGGCCGCTACGTCGCCCACGTGGACGGACAGCCCCTGCGCCTGCAGACGTGGGCAGACGTCGACGACGCGGACCCGATGCTGGATCCCGCGTCCGTCGGCACGGCGGTCGCCCGGCTGCACGGGGTGGTGGTGCCGGCCACGGAGACCCCGCACGAGTGGCACACCGAGCCGGTCGGGGCGGCCGAGTGGCGCGCGCTGGTGAAGGCCGCGCGCGGCGCAGGGGCGCCGTACGCCGATCGGCTGGCCGCGCTCGTCCCCGACCTGCTGGCGATGGAGGAGCTGCTCACGCCGATGGTGGGACGGCAGTGGTGCCACCTCGACCTGTGGGCCGACAACCTGCGCGGCACCCCGGACGGCGGCGTCTGCGTCATCGACTTCGACAACGCGGGTCCCGCGGAGCCGACGCGGGAGCTCGCGATGGTGCTGTTCGAGTTCACGCGGACCGGTCGCGACCGGCTGCACGCGCTCGTGGCGGCGTACGAGGAGGCGGGCGGCTCCGGGCGCGTCTCCCGCGCCGAGGACTTCGGCGTCACCATCGCCCAGCTGCACCACATCGGGAGGCACCAGGTGCTCGGTTGGCTGCAGGCCCGCGACCCGGAGGCGCGGGCCCGCGCACACGCGGGCGTCGAGGAGTTCGTCGGCGACCCGTTCCGCGTCGGCGACGTGGAGCGGCTGCTCGGCTGGCTCAGGGCCTAGGGTCTCGAACGTGAGGAACGAGCGCGTGGCCCGCGCCTGGCACCTGCTGACCTTCCTCGTCGCGGCGTTCGCGCTCGTGTTCCAGTTGATGCTCATCCTCCGGGGAGACAGCGTCCTCGATGAGGCCAACGCCCCGGGCACCCCGGAGGCCGTGCGCCGCTACTTCTTCTACTTCACGATCCAGAGCAACATCGCGGTCGCCTGGGCGACCTACCTGCTGGCCCGCGGTCGGGAGAGCGACACCCGGTTCTTCCGGGTGCTCCGCCTCGACGCGGTGCTGTCGATCGCCGTGACCGGCGTCGTGCACTGGTTCCTCCTGCGCCCGATCCTCGACCTCGAGGGCGCGTCGTACGTCGCCGACAAGCTGCTCCACGTCGTGGTGCCGCTCCTCGCCGTCGTCGGCTGGCTGGTGTTCGGTCCGCGCGGCCTGCTGCGCAGCGCGGACGTGCCGCCCGCGCTCGTCTGGCCGATCGCCTACCTGCTGCTCATCCTCGCGACGGGGCCGATCTTCGACTGGTACCCCTACCCGTTCCTCGACGTCGCCGAGCACGGCCTCGGCGTGGTGCTGCTGAACTCCCTGGGGATCACGGTGCTGTTCCTGGCGATCGCGTACGGAGCCGTCTGGGCCGACACCAAGCTGCCCGGCGCAAAACCGGATGACAGGGCGCGGACAGCCGCGTAACGTCGCCCGGCCCGCTCGTCCTCCCTCGTGCCCGTGGAGGTTGCCCGTGCCCTCTGACCCAACGACTGGCCCGACCACCGACCTCGAAGCCGAACAGCAGCACCTGACCGAGTCCCGCGAGCAGCTGGGCCGGATGCGTGAGCGGACAGCCCGGATGGACGCCTCGGCCGGCGGCGACTGGGTCAGCCGCGAGTACCTGCGGTCCACGTTCGCCCTCCGGATGAAGCAGCTCGCCGACGACCCGACGATCCCGTTGTTCTTCGGGCGACTCGACTACGCCGACGGTGTCGGCGACTTCCACATCGGCCGGCGGCACGTCAGCGACGAGCACGGCGACCCGATGGTGATCGACTGGCGCGCGCCGGTGAGCCTCCCGTTCTACCGGGCGACCCGGACCGACCCCATGGGCGTCGAGCTGCGGCGCCGGTTCGGCTTCCAGCACGGGTCGCTGACGTCGTTCGAGGACGAGGACCTCACGGCCGGCGCGGAAGCGGCGTACTCCGCGATCCTCGAGCAGGAGATCGAGCGGCCGCGCGTGGGGCCGATGCGCGACATCGTCGCCACGATCCAGCCCGAGCAGGACGTGATCGTCCGCTCCGACCTGTCGCAGTCGATCTGTGTGCAGGGTGCGCCGGGGACCGGCAAGACGGCGGTCGGCCTGCACCGGGCGGCGTACCTGCTGTTCGCGCACCGCGAGCAGCTGACCCGCCAGGGCGTGCTGGTGGTCGGCCCCAACGCCAGCTTCCTGCGCTACATCCGCGACGTGCTGCCGGCCCTCGGCGAGGTCGAGGCGACCCAGTCCACGATCGCCGAGCTCGCCGCACGGGCGCTGCGCGAGGTCAACCAGAAGTGGTCGATCCGCGGCGACGAGCCGGCCGACGTGGCCACGCTCAAGGGCGACGCCCGGCTGGCCGAGGTGCTCTCGCGAGCGCTCTGGTCGCACGTGACGCTGCCGACCGAGGGGCTCGTGGTGCCGCGAGGTGCCCGGCGGTGGCGGGTCGCGACGTACGAGGTCGAGGAGCTGGTCGGCTCGCTGCGGGCGCGCGGGGTGAGGTACGGCGCCGCGCGCGCGATGGTGCCGCAGGCCCTGGCCCACCGGGTCCTCGTGCGGATGGAGCTGGCGGGTGACTCCCCCGACGACCGCGTGCAGAGCGCCGTGGCCCGGAGCAAGCCGGTGAAGGACTATGCCGCCTCGGTGTGGCCGGCCGTCGACCCGGCTCGGCTGGTGTGGCGGCTGCTGTCCGACCCCGCGTTCCTCGCGGCCGCCGCCGAGGGTCTGCTGTCCGAGGAGGAGCAGGCCCTCCTGCTGTGGGCGAAGCCGCCGAAGAGCCCCGCCTCGACGCCCTGGACCCTCGCCGAGGCGATCCTCGTGGACGAGGCCACCGACCTCGTCGAGCGCACGGGGTCGGTCGGGCACATCGTGGCCGACGAGGCGCAGGACCTCTCGCCGATGATGCTGCGCGCCCTGGCCCGACGCTCCTCGACCGGCTCGCTCACCGTGCTCGGCGACCTCGCGCAGGCCACCACCCCCTGGGCCACCCGCTCCTGGGCGGAGGCGCTCGGCCACCTGGGCAAGCCCGACGCCCACGTCGAGCAGCTGACCCGCGGGTTCCGGGTGCCGGGCGAGGTGATCGAGTACGCCGCCCGGTTGCTGCCGGTGATCGCCCCCGGCCTCGAGCCGCCGACGTCCGTCCGTCGCGCTCGCGGTGAGCTGGCGATCGTGCCGCTCGCGTCGGTCGCCGACCTGGTGTCCGGGGTGATCGGACGCGAGGGCTCGATCGCGCTCATCGTCCCGGACGCGATGGTCGACGGCGTCGCCGCCGATCTCGGCGCCGCAGGAGTCCGGTTCGGCGTGGTCGGTCGCGAGGTCGCCGACCCCGACGCCGTCGAGACCGAGTTCGACCAGCACCTCGACCTGGTCCCCGCGTCCCTCGCCAAGGGCCTCGAGTTCGACCACGTCGTGCTGGTCGAGCCCGCCGCGATCGTGGCCGGCGAGCCCGACCGGGTCACCGGCCTGCGTCGCCTCTACGTCTGCCTGACCCGAGCGGTGACCTCGCTCGTGGTCGCCCACGCCCAGCCGCTCCCGGTCGAGCTGGGCGAGCCGCCGGCCTGAGCGCCCACGCTTCAGCGACGGTCGGCGAGGAACGCCTCGAGGGTCGCGACCAGGAACTGATGGTCCTCGACCTCGGGGAGCCCGGAGACGGCGACGGTGCCGACGCAGCCGGTGCCCCGGACGATGATCGGGAACGCGCCGCCGTGGGCGGCGTACGTCGCCGCGTCGAGGCGGGAGTCGTGGTCGAACGTCCCGCCGTGGACGCGGAACTGCTCGCCGACGCGGAGCGACGACCGGCCGTACCGGTCGACGACCGCGCTCTTGCGGGCGAGCCAGGCGTCGTTGTCGGCGGACGAGCCCGCCAGCGCGGCGTGGAACAGGCGCTGGCCGTTGCGGCGGATCGAGATCGCCACCGGCAGCCCGGCCGCAGTGGCTGCCTCCCGGAGAGCGACTCCGAGGGACCAGGCCACGTCGTCGTCGAAGTGGTCGAAGACGAGGCGCGCCTCCTGCGCCTCCAGCTCGTCGAGCAGCTCGCGCCCGGTCACCGGTCGACCTCCGGGCGCACCGTCGCCTGGCGCTCGACGCTGACGCGGGCGGCCTCCAGCACGTCGGCGGTCGCCACGGCGTCGGTCGCCTCGACCGGTGGCGGGCCCTCGCCGCGTACGGCTCGGGCGAACGTCGGGTAGTAGGTGTCCCAGGCGCCGTTCACCAGGGAGACCGGTCGCGAGCCCTCCTCGGTGAAGACCCGGTCCAGGTCCGAGTCCTGCTCCTCGCCCCACGGCTCGGCTGCCGAGGGGCGAGCACCGGTGATCAGCACGTCCTCCTGGGTGTCCGCCGTCGCGACGACCAGCGAGGCGGCGGTGCCCGTGACCCGGAAGCGTGGCCCCGCGGCGTACTGGCTCCAGCTCCCCCACAGGTGCGAGAGCGCGCCGTTCTCGTGCCGCAGCGCGACGAACACGTCGTCGTCGAGCCCGTTGTCGCGAGGGCGGGACTCGGCGTACACGGACTCCACCGGGCCGAGCAGCGTGAGGGCCTGGTCGACGAGGTGGGCGCCGAAGTCGAGCAGCGTGCCGCCGCCGGACCGGCCCGGCCCCTTCTGCGGCGCGTACCGCTCGAACCGCGACTCGAGCCTGCGCACCTCGCCCAGGGTCCCGTCGTCGACCAGCGCCCGCACCGTGAGGAAGTCGGAGTCCCAGCGACGGTTCTGGTACGGGCTCAGCGTCACCCCACGCGAGGCGGCGAGCGCGACGGAGCGGCGGGCCGCGGCCGGATCCATGCTGAACGGCTTGTCGCAGACCACCGACAGGCCGAGCTCGATCGCCTCGTCCGTGAGGGCCGAGTGGGTCTCGGCCGGCGTGGAGATGCTCACCGCCTCCGCACCCGCGGCCGCCAGCGCCGCGAGCGAGTCGAACACGTCGACCCCCGGGTGTTCGGCGCGCACGAGGTCTCGGCGCTCGGCCGACGTGGTGAGGACGCCGAGAAGCTCACACTCGGGTGCGGCGGCGAGCAGTGGCGCGTGGAAGTACCTGCCGCCGAAGCCGTACCCGACCAGTCCGATCTTGACCGGATCCACGTGACCACCCATCTCCTCGTCGACGTCCTGGCGCCAGTCTGCCCAGTCGGCGGATCAGCGGGCCAGGACGGTGGCGAACCGCTCGGCCGCGGCGGGCTCGGCGTAGGCCAGGAACAACGACGGCTCGACGAGCTCGAGCTCGAGGACGCAGAACCCGCCGGTGTCGTCGCGGACCAGGTCCACACGGGCGTACGTCGGGGTGTCGAGGCGGTGCGAGACCAGGTCGACGGCGGCCTCGGCGACCTCGATCTGCGCCGCGGTCGCCACGTGCGCGGCGTTGGTCTCGGGAGCGAACAGGTCGTCCACCGTGCCCGCCTGGGGCAGCGCGACCCGCTTGTTGGCGGCGTGGCTGAACCGCCCGTCGAGGAAGACCATCGGCCACTCGCCCTCCTCGGGGATGGACCTCAGGAACGGCTGGACCAGGACGACCTGGCCGGCGGCGTGGAGCCTCGCCACGTGGGCCGTCGCCTCTTCGTGCTGGTCCGCGCCGTACGACGCTGCATCGACGCTGCCGGCCCCGACCGCCGGCTTCACCACGACGCCTCCGCGCGGGAGGTTTGCCGGTGAGCCGGGCGGTACGAAGACGGTGGGAGTGATGGGCACCCCGGCCTCGGCCAGCTCGGCCAGGTACTGCTTGTCGAGGCTCCAGCGGACCAGGGCCGGCGGGTTCACCAGGTCGGTCACCGCGTCGACGGCGTCCAGCCAGGTCGAGAACCCGTCCAGCCGCTGGGGGTAGTCCCAGGCCGAGCGCAGCACGACCCGGTCGAAACTCGCCCAGTCGACGGCCCGGTCGTCCCAGTCGACGACGTCGACCGAGACTCCCGCGCGCTCCAGCGCGGCCAGCCCCAGCGGTTCGTCCTCGTCGCGACCCCGCGCCTCCTGCGTGGTCACCCACGCCAGCCGCCCGATCACCCGCTCACCCTAGGGCGGCGAACCCTCACCGCGACCCGGCGGCGACGCCTAGGCCGCTGCGTGCCCGTACGTCTGCGCGTTCGGGCAGCACAGGTCGGCCACGACCGAGGCAGGGTCCGTCAACGCCTCACGCGGCACGACGCACGGCAGCAAGGAGTAGGTGCGCCCGTCGGCGAAGATCCGGCGCAGGCTGACGTCGACCAGACGCATGTCGGCGTCGAGTCGCCGGAACTTCGGAACGACGCTCCTGACGATCCAGCTCCAGCGGTCGTCGTAGTTGGTGATCCTCGGCCACCTCGCCGCGCGCAGGACGTGCGGTGCCCGCGTGGCGATCGAGGAGAGGTAGAACGAGGTGAAGTAGGCCAGCTCGCTCCGTACTCCGCGCACCTCGAAGGTCGTGGTGGAGCCCATCGAGACCAGTCGCGCGAAGGCGCACGAGAGGGTGTCGAAGTGCGGCTGGACGAGAGCGCGCTGCTCGTGCTCGAGGAGCTGCACGTTCCCCTCCCAGATCAGCTGCTCGGCCACGAGTCGAGCCTCGACGGACGAGGACGCGTCACCCAGCACCCGCCGGCCACGGTCGATCGACTCGAAACCTGACAGGACGGCCGCGTAGTGGGGCTGGCCGCCCAGGAGGGCGCGCAGCCGCTCGACGCCGTCGTCCGCCGACAGGTAGGCGAGGTGGACCCAGAGGATGTCGTCGAAGATGGCGTTGTTCGTCTCCCGGACGGTGTTCACGTCCCTGATCAACAGGGCCTTGTGCCGACCAAGGCTCCGCGGGATGTCGACGTAACCCGTGCGATCGCTGTCGAGCCGCAGCGGAAAGAGAGCCAGCCGGACGTGGTGCGAGGCGATGGCCGCCATCCCGGCCCACTTCAGGCAGGCCGGCAGACGCGTGTAGATCCAGGCGTACTGGGTGGAGATCTCCACGTTGCGGTGGAAGGCGCAGGACTCCTGGGTGAGGAGGGACTGGGCGACAGCTTTCCAGCCCGGGATCGTCTCCGGCGTCCCCTCAGGGGAGGACCATGACGTCATCAGCCGAACGTACTTCTTCGAAGAGGCTTCAGGGTCGATGTCGAAGGGTCTGGCCGCCGTTCGACGTAGGTTCGAGAAGCAACAACCAGCCACGAGTAGGAGTGATCGAGATGCCGCGTTTCATGGGGTTCGTGAGGATGGAAGAAGGCCTCGGTACGCCGCCGCAGTCGCTGTTCGACGCGATGGACGCCCACATCGGCGAACGGGCCGCCAAGGGCGTGTTCCTCGACGGAGGCGGTCTGTACGGCACCGAGGACGCGGTGAACTTCGTGGTCCGTCAGGGTGAGGTCACCCGCGTCGACGGACCGTACGCCGAGGCCAAGGAGGTCGTGGGTGGCTGGGCCATCATGCAGTACGACTCCCTCGAGGAGGCCGTGGCCGACCAGCGGGAGTTCGCCGAGCTGCACGCGAAGCACTGGCCCGAGGTCACCGTGATCTCGACCCTGCGCCAGATCTCGACGGGCCCCGACGCACCCGGCGACTGAGCGGGTCTCATGACGCCGGCATCGGTCAAGCAGGTACAGGTCACCTTCGACTGCGCAGAACCCGAGCGGGTTGCTCGCTTCTGGTGCGAGGTGCTGGGGTACGTCGTACCGCCGCCGCCGGAGGGGTTCGCCACGTGGGACGAGTTCGATCGCACGCTGCCGCCGGAGCACCAGGGATCGGCGTTCGCTTGTGTTGATCCCACCGGTGTGGGCCCGCGCCTGTTCTTCCAGCGCGTTCCCGAAGGCAAGGTCGTCAAGAACCGGTTGCATCTCGACGTGCGGGTCGGCACCGGGCTCGTGGGCGACGAGCGCGTGGCCGCGCTCGAGGCCGAGTCCGCACGACTGGTCGCGCTCGGCGCGGTACGCGTGCGACTGCTGCCTGCCGATGGCGTGGACGAGTCCTGCCTCGTGATGCAGGACGTCGAGGGCAACGAGTTCTGTCTCGACTGAGTGACGACGGGCAGGCCGAACCGGTCCTAAGGTGTGACCGTGTTTGGTGTCGGCGTCGTCGAGCTCTCGGTCCTCCTCGTGGTCTTCCTTGCCCTGGTGGGTCTTTTCGTCTGGCTGTTGACCCGACGAACGCGGCCCTGAACGCACGCTCACGTCCGGCGGTGGAAGGTCGTCGCCCCGTTGGCGTGGTGGTGGAGCTGATCCAGGCGGGGTCGTGGGCGCGGTGGTGGTGGAACGAGCACAACAGCTTGCCGTCGGCGAGGTCGGTGCGGCCGCCTCGGGACCAGGGTTGTCTCCAGTGGTGGGCTTCGCACCAGGCGGCGGGGATGCTGCAGCCGTCGGCGGTGCACTCGCGGTCGCGGATGGCGAGCGCCTTGCGTTGGGCCGGTGAGAACAACCGGGCGGATCGTCCGAGGTCGAGGACCTCACCCTTGCGGCCGAGGACGACGGGGATGATCCGGGCCTGGCAGGCGAGCCGGCGGGCCTGTTCGGCGGTGATCCGGTCGCCGGTGGAGGTGGTGGCGGTACCGATCCCGGTGAGCAGGGTGTCGAGGTCGAGGGTGACCATCACGCTGGTGGTGGTGCCGCCGTGGGTCGGCAGCCCGGCGTCGGGGACGTTCTCCAGGAACGCCACGAACGCCTCCCCGCGTCGGCGGGCGACCGGCAGAGCGTCGACCTCACCGAGTGGGGTGCGGCGTGGCGAGGTGTAGGCGTCCAGGTAGGTCCGCAACCGGTTGGCGACGTGGTCGGGGATGCGGGCGTGGAGGTCGGTGGACCCGTCACCGCGGGGTCGGAGGTCGAGCCTCGTCGCCGCCTGGGCGCGGGTCTCCTCGGCGAGCAGCCGCTGGTACTCGGCCTCGTCGGCGATCTCGGGGGCGAGGTGTTCGAGGACACCGCGGCCGAGGTGGCGCAGCTCCCGCGGCCCGAACGACGCGGCCTGCTCGACCAGGTAGGCCTCGGCCTTGACGACCAGGTCGTCACCCAACTCGTCGGGCAGCGCGTCCAACGCCTCGACGATCACCCGGGCCTGGGCCAGGTTCAGATCGCCGGCACCCAAGCGCCTCGGCGGTCTGGTTCCACTTCGACCCGAGGGACGCAGCCAACGCCGCGTGCCGGCGTACGGTCCCGTGGTTGTCCCGGGTCTGGGTCGCCAACCAGGTCGCGGTGGACCGGTCACCGGTGACCTCGGCGATGTCGTCGGAGGCCGCGAGCACTCGGAGCCGTTCGGCCTCGGCACGGCTGATCAACCGCGAGATCCGGAGCAGGAGCTCCTGCTTCTCATCAACGGTGCGGAACTCCGGACTGATCGACGCGAGCTCGTCCAACACACCATCGAGCCGGTCGAGCGGCTCGGCGTACGTGCTGGACATACAACAATCCAAGCACCGACCACCGACAGCCCTCCGACCTCAGAACCCCTTGTCCACAAGGGATTCGGGTCCTCCGACAACAAAGTCGAGGGCCGCGCGTCTCCTCCAGGTGAGGCGATGGCGCGAGGCGACGGTCGGGGTGATGTGCAGGTTGCTGGTCGGGTGCGGGTCGCCGCGCCTCGGAGTCACAGGACGTGGTCGAGACCCCACAAGCGTCGCCGTCACACGAGGACACGCCACAACCCCGGCGAGGTGACCGTCGGCGGCAACACCATCAGCGGGGAGTGGGAGGGCGGCGAGCTCCTCGGCGAGCCCTGCTCCGGCGAGGCCGACGTCGACTTCGCCGACATCGTGTACGCCGCCCGCGGGCGCGACGCCACGTACGTCGCCACCGGAGTCCGCGACGGTGACCGGATCCTCCGCACGATCGTGGCGACCACTCCGAGCGGCACGGACGGCATCCAGCTGTACGGCGGCGACGTCCTCGGTGAGCGCGGGCCGGACGAGCGCGTGGAGCGAGGGAGGTACCTGCTGGTCGGCACGGTCAGTGGGGACGTCGCAGTCTCCGTCACCCAGCCCGACGGTCGCCGCCGGCCCGTTACCGGGGCGAGCACGTCGGTCCTTCCCGGACACACCGTCTTTCTACGAGAGCGGCGACTGGGACGAGGGCTGGGACCAGGTGCAGCTCGCGCCGCTGGTCATCGTGACCGACGACGGTCGCCGGGCGAGCGTCCGCTCCGCCAGCTGGACCGGCTGAGGGACGCGGTCACGGGCGGGCCGACAACCCCAACCTCGACTCCGCCAACTCGAGACCCGGCCCGTCGAGCTCGGCGAGGCCGGCGGGTCGACCCGTCGACACCAGCAGCAGGGACTCGACCGGGCCGCGCAGCTCGAGGCCGTCGCCCCTCTCCCAGGCGACGTCCGAGGCGACGAGGCGGAGTCCGCGGAGCCGCCAGGCCGGGAAGAACGGGAAGCGGCGGCGCGACCAGACCCAGTCGGCCGCCGTCCGCGCGGCCTCCACCGGAGCCGCCACCGTGATCCCCAGCGGACGAGCGATGTCGTGGACGTGCACGATCACGTCGAGCAGCGGGTCGCGCCAGAAGGTCCCCGGAACCAGCTTGCGGGACCCGACGATGCCGCGGAGGTCGGACACGATCTCGTCGGTCGGCCGGCGGGCACGGTCGATCGCGGAGTCGCGGACCATCCGGTCGAAGCTACCGCGGGACCGCAGCACCCACGGCAGCATCTCGCTCACCGACGCCCTGGCGGCCATGCTCAGGTGTGCGCCCACGTCGCGGACGGTCCAAGCGTCGCAGAGCGACGACGTGGACCACTGCTCGGGCTCGAGGCCGTCCAGGATGTCGGCGACCACGACGCGGCGCTCGTCGACGACCCGCCAACCCGCGTCCTTGTCCACCGTGCCACCTCCTGAGATAGTCAGTCTGACTGACGAGTTCCAGAATAGTCAGCCAGGCTGATCATCTGTCAAGGGAGTCACGTGCCCGAGGAGACCCCGCACATCGGCGTCCTGCTCTTCGTCGCCTACCGCGCGATGGAGCAGGAGATCTACGACACCCTGCACCAGCTGGGCTTCCAGGCCACCCTCGCGCAGAGTCGGCTGACCGCCCGGATCTCCGAGGACGGCAACCGGCTCACCGAGCTCGCCGAGAGCGCCCAGGTCACCAAGCAGACGGCGAGCGCCCTCGTCGACCAGCTCGAAGCACTGGGGTACGTCGCACGGGTCCCCGACCCGACCGACGCGCGCGCCCGGATCATCCGCCTCGCCCCGCGCGGCAGGCGCGCCCAGGCCGCCGCGCGGCAGGTGGAGGCCCGGATCCTCGCCCGCTGGCGGAACCATCTGGGCGAGCGCGGCACCGCCCAGCTCGAGCGGCAGCTGGTCCGGCTCCGCGAGATCACCGACCCGTACGCACCGAAATGATCCGTGGACCTGTCGGATCCCGCCGTCGGCGTTCGTGGCAAGGTCACACCGCCAGCCACGAAAGGACACCGACATGACCGCCACCATCGCCGTGCACGAGTTCATCTCCGCCGACGGAGTCTTCGAGTCGCCGAGCTGGACCTTCGAGTTCGGCTTCGACCCCAAGATGGGCGAGACCCTCGCCGCGATCACCGGGAACGCGGGCACCATCCTGCTCGGCCGCCGTACGCACGAGATGTTCGCGCCCGCGTGGCGCGACCGGACCGCCGAGGACGACCCGGGTGCACCGTTCTTCAACGAGACCGAGAAGCTCGTCGTCGGGGCGAACGAGCCGGCCGAGGAGTGGGCGAACACGACCCGGCTCGGTGCGTACGACGCCGACGCGATCCGCCGCCTCAAGGAGGAGCGCGACGGCGTCATCTACGTCTCCGGCAGCGGCCAGCTGGTCCGCGGCCTGATCCGCGACGGGCTCGTCGACGAGGTCCACCTGTTCGTCTACCCGATCTCGCTCGGCGAGGGCGAGCGGTTCTGGGCCGAGGGTGAGCAGAACAAGCTCGTGCTCCAGGCGCACGACGTCTACGACAACGGCGTCGTGCACCTGAGCTACGGCCTCGCCTGAGGTCCCCGGCGCCGTACGCTGAGCCCGTGGAGGTCCGATTCCTCGACGGGCACGGTGTGCGGCGCTGCGACCCGGATGACGTCGTCGAGCTGTTCTCCCACGACGACGGCTTCTACTGGATCGACATCCCCGTCTGGGACGCCGAGGCGGAGTCGCTGCTCAGCGGCCTCGGCTGCCACTCGCTGGTGATCGAGGGCTGCCAGCAGCGCAACTACATCCCGACCGTGCACGGCTACGAGGACCACGTGTTCGTCACCACGCAGTCCCCGTACCTCGGCCGCGCCGGCCACGTGCACCTGCTCGAGCTCGACCAGATCATCGGGCACCACTTCCTCGTCACGGTGCACGGACCGATCAACCCCGTGCTCGACATCTCGGTCGCGCTGGTCGAGACGACGGGCGTGCTGGCTCGCCTCGAGAGCGGCCGGTTCCACCCGAAGACACCCGCCGAGCTGTCGTACGCCGTCACCTCGGCCGTCGCTCGCCGGCAGCGGGCTGCGATCAGCGAGGTCTCGATGAAGCTGCCGGGGCTGGAGAAGGAGGTGATGTCGTCCAAGCTGACCGACCCCGAGGTGCTGCTGGAGACCATGTTCCTCTTCCGACACGAGCTCATCACCACGCGCACGATGGCCGCGCAGAGCCACGACGTCTGGATGCGCCTGGCCGGCATCAACCGGATGGCCGACGACCCCGACGGCGCCTACGCCCGCGACGTCGCCGACCAGTTCGACCGGGTGCGCTCGCTCGCCGACGGGGAGTCGCAGTTCCTGTTCGGCATCATCGAGCTCTACCAGACCAAGGTGCACACCAAGATGACCGTCGCCATGGAGCGGCTGGCCGTCATCGCCGCCGTCACGCTGCCGGTGACGGCGTTGGCATCGATCTACGGCATGAACGTGATCGTCAACGACAGCACGCACTGGACCCAGCTGACGGTCATCCTGATCGTGATGCTGACGATCAGCTCGATGCTGCTGGTCTGGGCCCGTCGCCAGGGCTGGTGGTGACGCCGTCGCCGTGACGCCGCCGGCGGTTGCGCTCGCGGGCGCTGCGGTCACCGCCCGCGCCGACGCCGCCGAGGGCCGCCATCGTCATGAACACCACGGTGAGCCAGTAGCCCCTGGCCGTCCACTCCTGGTGCTCCGCCAGCTCCCACGCCTCCTTCAGGAAGATGAACCACGCGCCGGCCCCGACGTACCACCACCCTTTGGCGACGGCCTTGTAGTGCTCGATCGACTCGCGGTCCTCCTGCGACATGAGTGCGTCGATGATCCCGACGTACTGACCGCGGCGCCGGAAGAGCTTCACGATCGCGACCGGCGGCAGCAGCCACCACCAGGGGGAGACGCGCTCGGGTGGTGGAGCGCTCTCCAGCACTTTCTGCATGCTGACGCGAGCGTCCTCCTCCTCGCGCAGCTCCAACGCCGACTGGTACACCGGGCCGACGAACAGCAGCCACGCCCCGATGAACCCGACCCAGTAGACCCCCTCGTGCATGACAGCCAGCCAATCACGACTGCCTGGCACGATGGCATCGTGCGACTTCTCCTGAACATCCTCTGGCTGGTGCTCTGCGGCTTCTGGATGGCGATCGGCTACGCCATCGCCGGCGTGATCTGCTGCATCCTGATCATCACCATCCCGTTCGGCATCGCGTCGTTCCGGATCGCCAACTACGCGCTCTGGCCCTTCGGCCGCACCATCGAGCGCCAGCCGACCGCCGGCGTCGCCTCGACCATCGGCAACGTCATCTGGTTCGTCTTCGCCGGCCTGTGGCTCGCCATCGGCCACCTGCTCACCGGGTTCGCCCTGTGCATCACGATCATCGGCATCCCGCTCGGCCTCGCCAGCTTCAAGATGATCCCGATCTCGCTGACCCCGCTCGGCTACCGGATCGTCGACGTCGACAGCCGGGCAGCGGCCTGGTGACCGAGCTGTCCTCGCGGTGGCCGCTCGGAGCGGACCTGGCCGAGGTCCGCGACGCGCTGCTGTCGGCGTACGCCACCGACCGTGGCTACCACGACAGCCGCCACCTCACCGAGGTCCTGGACCGCGTCGACGAGCTGGCGGCCGGCGGTGAGGACTTCGACCGGCCGGCCGTGGAGCTGGCCGCGTGGTTCCACGACGGCGTGTACGACGGACGCGACGGCGCCGAGGAACGCTCCGCGCTGTGGGCCCTCGACGCCCTCGCGGGCCTGCCCGTCGCCGAGGAGGTGGCCCGGCTGGTCCGCCTCACCGAGCGCCATGCGCCCGCGGACGACGACGCCAACGGCTGCGCGCTCTCCGACGCCGACCTGGCGATCCTGGCGGCCGCCCCCGAGCGCTACGCGGAGTACACCGCCGACGTCCGCCGGGAGTACGCCCACGTCCCCGACGACCTGTTCCGCGCCGGCCGGGCCGCGGTGCTGAGCGACCTGCTGGCGAAGCCGACGCTGTTCCACACCGCCCACGCCCGCCGACAGTGGGAAGCGCGAGCCCGCGCCAACGTCGAGGCGGAGCTGGGTCAGATTGCCGCTGGTTGAGGAGGGCCGAAGGCCCGTCACGAAACCACGGCTGCAGGCGCACTCGGTCTCGTGACAGGCGCTAGCGCGCCTTCCTCGACCAACGGTGCGCTACGCGTACAGGCAGAACGGGTGCCCGGCCGGGTCGAGCAGCACCCGGACGTCGTCCTGGGGCTGGTGCTCCGCCAGCGTCGCCCCGAGCTCGATCGCGTGCTCGGTGGCGGCGGCCAGGTCGGCGACCTCGAAGTCCAGGTGCAGCTGCATGCCCTGGGTCCCCGCTGCCGGTGGCCAGACCGGGGGCTCGTAGACCTCGGCCTTCTGGATGGCCAGGTAGGCCACCCCCTGGCCGAAGTCGAGCGCGCCGCCGTCGTCGGACTCCTTGTAGATCGGGACGTCCAGCAGCTCGCTGTAGAAGTGCAACAGCCGACCGGGGTCCGGCGCCTCGATCACGACGCCCCACCAGTCCTTGCGCTGCCACCGGTCGACGGTCTCCGGCTTGTTGTCACGTCCGCGCATCAGTCCTCCTCTGTCGCGTCGTCGGGGATCGGGGCGTTCTTGCGGCGGCGCAGCCCGGCGCGCACGAGCATCACGACCAGGTCGCGCGAGCTGACCGGCACGGCGCCGGCGGCGACCGCCGCGTCGTAGTACTCCGACGGTACGTCGTAGTGGTCGCGGTCGAACCCGCGCGGCGGGGATGCCGAGGTCGGCGGCGAACACGTGCAGCTCGTCGTACGACGTGTCGCTGGCGAGGTGCGACCACGTCCGGCCGTAGCGGGGCACGGCGGGCGGGTCGATGACGATCACAGGCCCACTCTCACAAGCGCTCCATCGCGTCGTCGAGCAGGGTCCGCCAGGAGCGGACGTAGCCGGCGTCGACGTACGCCTTGCCCGACCCGCCCGGCCGCACCTGCGGGCCGACGTGGAAGGCGCGCACGCCCTGGCGCACCAGCCACGGCACGTGCTCGGCCGCCAGTCCGGCGCCGGGCATCAGCTTCGCCGCGATCAGCGGGTCGGACTCCGCGGTGGCGAGCAGGTCGTCGTACCCGGTCTCCATGCCCCGCGGGGACCCCGCCGAGCGGACGTGCACGAGGCGGGGCAGGGTCAGCAGCCGACGCCACGACCGGCGCGGGTCGAGGCTGGAGTCGACCGCTCGGGTGAAGGTCCACGGCACCTCGGGCAGCCGGTCGGCCAGGACCGTGCAGGTGTCGACGTCGATCTCGAGGTCGGCGTCCAGGAAGCCGAACGCGACGCCCGTCGCGCCACACGCGAGGTAGTCCTCGGCCAGCCCGACCAGCCGCTCGAGCTCGCCGCCGGTCGTGGTCCACGAGTCGTTGAGCCGGAGCAGCACGAACATCGGCACGTCGGCCTCACGCCCGATCGAGGAGACGACGCTCGGCTCGGGCGACAGGGCGACGGGATCGCCCGGAGCCACCACGTGCAACCGGTCGGCACCACCCTCGACGGCACCGGGCACGTCGCGCGGGTCGGTGACGACGACCTCAAGCAGCGGCCCCGCCACCCCACCCATGCCCTCACTGTAGAAGCAGGCAGGGTCAGGGTGTGCGAGGCAGAATCGGTCGGGTGGACGCATCGCTGATCTTTTCGGCACGAGCTCTCGTCCTCGCCGACCTGCAGGCCCGCCACCGGGCCACCGCCGAAGCAGTCTCCGTCCTCGAGGACGCGATGTCGCAACGGACGTGGTGGGCCGAGCAGTGGCCGGAGGGTGAGCAGTACGTCGCCGGCCTGGTCGCCCAGGACGTGCAGGACGCGCTGTTCGAGTCCGTCGGACGCTGGCCCGTGTGCGTCAGCTGCGAGGGCCCCGAGCACTCGCTCTACATCCAGCCCGACCTCGGCGGCCCCGACCCGATGTGGGTCTGCGAGGAGTCCGGCCAGGCCGTGGCGCCCTTGGGGCACCTGTAGGCCCAACGCTGGTTGAGGAGGGCCGAAGTCCCGTCACGAAACCCCGCAACGGAACAGGTGGTCTCGTGACAGGCGCTAGCGCGCCTTCCTCGACCAACGGGTCAGGTCAGGCTTCGGAACCGAGCTGCACGCGCAGCGTGTACTTGTCCGAGCGGTAGCACGAACGGGAGACCTCGACGACGGCGTCGCCGGCAAGGGCCCGGCGGGTCTGGCGCAGGACGGCAGAGCCAGCGGGCACGCCGAGCAGGTCGGCCTCGTCGGGGGTGGCCACGTCGGCGGTCACGGTGTCCTCGGCCCAGGTGGGACGCAGCCCGCGCGCGGCGAGCTCGTCGTACAGGCTCGCGGGCAGCGGCGCCTGGAGGAAGCCGGGGAGCAGGATCTCGTTGAGGTAGGCGTCCTCGATGGCGACGACCTCACCGTCGGAGCAGCGCAGCCGCTTCCAGTGGATGACGGCGTCACCCGCGGTGATGCCGAGCGCGCGCGCCACGCCGGGGCCGGCCTGGCCGAGGCGGGCGTGCAGGGTCTGGTTCTCGGAGGTGTGGCCGACGCGGCCCATCTCCTCGGAGAAGCTGTTGAGCCGGCCGACGCCGCGGCGGGGCCGGGCGACGAACGTGCCGCGTCCCGGGATCCGCTCGAGGAGGCCCTCGGTGACCAGCGCGTCCATGGCCTGGCGCACGGTCATCCGGGCCACGCCGAACTGCTGGACGAGCTCGCGCTCGGAGGGGGCAGGGGCGCCAGGTTCGGCGTCACGCACGAGGGCGCGGACGTACTCACGCACCTGTACGTGCTTGAGGGCGCCGCTTCCCGCGGCGTGGAGCAGTTGTTCCACAATCACGAACGATAGGGCGGTGGAGCGTCGGCGTCACAACTTCGTGGACACATGGCCCACTTGGGCTATGTCCCAGGGGTACGTCTCCTCACCCCTCGATCTACTCCGTCGCGATCGCCCGGAGCACGTCGAGACGGCCCGCGCGCCGCGACGGGAACACCGCCGCGAGCACCCCGACGACCACCGAAGCGGCCAGGAATACGGCCAGCTGGGCCCACGGCAGGCTGATCACCTCGAGGCCCTCGTCGCGGACGGCGTACATCATCGCGATCCCGAAACAGATGCCCAGCACCACGCCCAGCACGGCCCCGAGGACCGCGATCACCACGGACTCGAGGGTGATCATCAGCCGCAGCTGACCACGGCTCAGACCGATGGCGCGCAGCAGGCCCACCTCGCGGGTGCGCTCGATCACCGAGAGCGCGAGGGTGTTCACGATGCCGAGCACGGCGATGACCAGGGCGAGGCCGAGCAGGGCGAAGATCATCAGCACCAGCTGGTCGATGGGCGCCCGCTGCTCGTCGGCGAACGCGGCCTGGTCCTTGACGGTGACGATCGGCAGGTCCTTCACCACCGCGTCGAGGCGGCTCTGCAGGCCGACGGTGTCCGGGGCGGCGTCGAGGATCAGCGCGTTGTCCGCGGTCGGGTAGCCCTGCTGCTTCAGGGTCTCCAGGGTGGTGACGGTGGGGAAGAAGATCACCGGGTTCTCGGCGTAGATGCCGGCCACCCGCAGCTCGAGCTCGCCCTTCGGTGTCTTCTCCAGGGTGTACGTGTCGCCGACGGAGAGTCCCTCGTCCTCGGCCCAGCCCTCGTCGACGAGCACCGACCCGTCGGTGAAGTCGGCCAGCGTCCCCTGCACCATCCGGATCCCGAGGAACTCGGTGTCGGCCGGGTCGATGCCGGCGATGCCGAAGAAGTCGCCGTCGCGCTCGGCCTGGGCCCAGCGCTGCCGGACGACCCGGTCGATGCCGTCGACCTCCGCCATCTTCGTGGCGATGGTCGGCGAGAACGGCTCACCGAACACGCTGCTGACGATGTAGTCGCCGACGAAGTTCTCCTCGACCGCCTCGTCGACGCTCGCCTTCGCCGAGTCGCCGAGGATCGCCATCGTGCACGCCAGGGCGAGCCCGATCATCAGCGCCGACGCGGTCGCGGTCGTCCGGCGCGGGTTGCGCAGGGAGTTCTGGCCGGCGAGGTTCCCGACGGTGCCGAACACGCGCCGGTACGTCGCCTGGGCCGCCGCGAGGAACGGCCGGCTGATCACCGGGCTGACCGCCGTCACCCCGAGCAGCACGACGAGGATCCCCAGGCCCAGAACCCAACCGCCGCGGGGGACGTCGGTGAACAGCCCGGCACCCATCGCGGCGGCCCCCACCCCGATGCCCACCAGCCCGAGCAGCAGCCGGCGGTGGATGGAGGTCTCGGGCAGCGCGATGTCGTCGCGCAGCGCCTGCACGGGCGCGATCCGGGTCGTCCGGCGGGCCGGGAGCCACGCGGCCGCCATCGTGACGACGACGCCGACGACGTAGCAGGCCAGCACGGTCCGCGGGGCGAAGATCAGCGCCTGACCGGTGAGGTCGAGTCCGAAGTTCGCGAAGAGCGCCCGGATGCCCATCGCCAGCAGCACGCCGAGGCCGAGCCCGAGCGTGGAGCCCACGACGCCGACCAGGAACGCCTCGAACAGCACCGAGCGGGTCACCTGTCTCTTCGACGCACCGAGGGCACGCAGCAGGGCGAGCTCGCGGCTGCGCTGGGCGACCAGGATCGAGAACGTGTTGACGATCAGGAACGCGCCGACGACCAGGGAGATGCCGGCGAAGATCAGCAGGAACGTCCGCAGGAAGCTGATCGCTTCGAGCAGGTCGGAGGCCGCCTCGTCGGCGGCGGTGTCGCCGGTGACGGCCTCGGTGCCGTCGGGGAGCCGTTCGCTGACCGCGTCCCTCAGCTCGGTCTGCGAGACGCCGTCGTCCGCGGTCACCCAGATGTCGGTGTAGGCGTCCTCGCCCTCGAGGAACAGGTCCTGCGCCGTCGGGGTGTCGAACGCCGCGAACGTGGCGCCGTTGAGCGAGCCGCCCTCGGGGAAGTCGAGGATGCCGACGAGCTTCGGGGTCAGCAGGGCCTGGTCCGAGGAGGTGACGATGTGCACCTTCTCGCCGATGAAGTAGCCCGACCGCTGGGCGGTCTTCGCGTCGAAGACCACCTCGTCGGGACCGCGCGGCGGCCGGCCCTCGGTCAGGGCCAGACCTGGGAGATCGTGACCCGCCGGTGCGTCGGAGTAGTTCCCGCCGATCGCCGGCGGGCCCTGGCCGCCGACCACCTTGTTGTCCTTGTCGACGACGTAGACCCCGAACGCCGTCACGTTGCCGTCGACGCGCGCGGCTCCCGGCACCGACTCGAGGTCGTCGACGACGGACGCGGGGATGGTCACCGTCGAGGCGCCCAGGCCGGCTCCGGCGTCCGCGGGCCGGACGACCACGTCGCCGACGGTCGACGCGAACAGCGCCGTGAAGCTGCGCCCCAGGGTGTCGGAGAAGATCAGCGAGCCGCCGACGAACGCGACCCCCAGCACGATCGCGAACGTGCTCATCAGCAGGCGCAGCTTGCGCCCGAGCAGGCTCTTGATGGTGGCCTTGAGCATCGCCGTACCTCAGACGCCGTCGGCCACGGCGGTCATCCGCGCCATGATCTCGAGCACCTGGTCGCGGTCGGGGTCGCGGACCTCGTCGACGATCCGGCCGTCGGCGAGGAACACGACCCGGTCCGTGTACGACGCGGCGACCGGGTCGTGGGTCACCATCACGACCGTCTGGCCGTGGTCGGAGACGCTCGACCGGAGCAGCTCGAGGACCTCGGCGCCCGACCGCGAGTCGAGGTTGCCGGTCGGCTCGTCGGCGAACACGATCGTCGGGCGGCTGACCAGCGCCCGGGCCACGGCGACGCGCTGCTGCTGGCCGCCGGAGAGCTCGTTGGGCTTGTGGGTGAGCCGGTCGCCGAGACCGACCGTCGCGATCACCTCGTCGTACCAGGCGGCGTCCGGCTTGCGGCCGGCGATCGCCAGCGGCAGCACGATGTTCTCCTGGGCGGTGAGCGTCGGGACGAGGTTGTAGGACTGGAAGACGAACCCGATCTGGTCACGCCGCAGCCGGGTGAGCGCCTTGTCCTTGAGCTTCGTGAGGTCCTGGTCACCGAGGAACACCGAGCCCTCGTCGGCGGTGTCGAGCGCGGCGCAGCAGTGCATCAGCGTCGACTTGCCCGAGCCGCTCGGCCCCATCACCGCGGTGAACTCCCCGGCCGCCAGCTCGAGGTCCACGTGGTCGAGGGCGACGATGCGGGCCTCGCCCGTGCCGTAGGTCTTGGTCAGGCCCACCACGCGCGCCGCCGGGTTGCTCATGCGCACAGCCTGGCAACGCGATCCAACCCTCCGCCACCGGGATCTCCCCGAGGTGTCCCTGAGTCGCTGCGAGTTTCACCGGTCGGCCGGTGAAACTGGTGCTGGACGGGCGAAGCTTCAGCCACGCAGCACCAGGTTTGCCCTCAAACCGCCGAACTCCACTCGAACATCTGTTCGATCTCGGCGTACACTCACCTCATGGACTTCCAGAGCAGCCTCTTCGGTGGGGCCGTCGCGACGTCGCCCGGGGTGCGGCCGCTCGACGGCGCCGAGCGAACCACCCTGACCCGCGGCGCGTGGGTCGACGTCCTCCGCAACTTCGTGGTCGGGGCCGACGACGTGCTGGCGCGGCTGGTCGCCGACGTGCCGTGGCGGGCCGAGCGCCGGCCGATGTACGACCGCATCGTCGACGTGCCGCGCCTGATCCACACCTACGTCGTCGACGAGGAGCTGCCCCACCCGCTCCTCACGACCGCCCGCGAGGCCCTCTCCGCGCACTACCTGCCCGAGCTCGGCGAGCCGTTCGTGACGGCCGGGTGCTGCTTCTACCGCGACGGCCGCGACTCGGTGGCCTGGCACGGCGACACCATCGGCCGCGGCAAGCACACCGACACGATGGTCGCGATCGTGTCGTTCGGCGACCCGCGCCGGTTGGCCCTCCGGCCCCGCGGCGGAGGCGACTCGATCGCCGTCGAGATGGGCCACGGCGACCTCGTGGTGATGGGCGGCTCCTGCCAGCGCACCTGGGAGCACGCCGTCCCCAAGGTCGCGAGCGCCGGCCCGCGCGTCTCGGTGCAGTTCCGGCCGCTCAACGTGTTCTGAGATCCGGCCCGTAGGGTCTCGGCCGTGATCGAGGTGGTCGAGTACGACGAGGCGTGGCCGGCGCTGTTCGCGCGGCTTCGTGACGACGTACGCCGCGGCCCTCGACTCGGCGGGGGTGCCGTTCGTGGCGATCGAGCACGTGGGCAGCACGTCGGTCCCGGGACTCGCGGCGAAGCCCGTCGTCGACTGCGACATCGTGGTGACCGAGCAGCACGTCGAGGCCGCGTCGGACGTCCTGGTCGCGCTCGGGTTCAACCCCGTCGGCGAGCTGGGGATCCCCCAGCGGTGGGCGTTCAAACACCCGGCCGACTGGCCGCGGAACCACACGTACGTCGTCGTCGACGGCTCCCTGGCACTGCGCAACCACCTCGCCGTGCGCGACGCCCTGCGTGCGGACGCGACGCTGCGCGACGAGTACGCCGCCGTGAAGCGGCGGGTGGCGACGACGGCCGCCGACATCGACGAGTACGGCCAGGGCAAGAACGCCATGGTGCAGGAGATCCTGCGCGCCGCCGGCCTCAGCGACGACGAGCGCGCTTCCATCGACGCCAACCAGGTGCCGTCGCGCGACGAGGTTCCCCGCTGATTCTCGGCCTCGGGCCTAGGGAGGGTCTACCCCTCCAGCCGCCGTCGGTCGTACGTTGACCAACGGGCCTCATCCAGGCGCCAGAACCCTTTCCACTCGGAGGAACACATGCATCACACGCATCCCTCTCCACGGCGGACGAGGAAGCTCTCGACCGGCGGGCTGATCGCCACGCTGGCCACCGCCGCACTCATCACGGCCACCATCCAGGCCTCACCCAGCCAGGGCGCGGCAGCCGCGTCCGGGGACAACAAGCACGTGCTCCAGGACAACGGACGCGCCCTCTCGAGCCATGCGGGAAGATCCGACCTCGCCACGGTCAAGCACTTCCTCAGGGCCCAGGGCGCCAGCGCCCGGATGGTTCGCTCGCTCAGGCCGGCAGGCGGCACCTGGACGTTCCGCGGTGTGACCCACCAGCGGTACGAGCAACGGGTGTCGGGACTCCGCGTGTACGACGCGGACGCCAAGGCTGCCTTCAACGCCCGGGGCCAGCTGATCCACCTCATCACGTTCGCCACCCCGGTCAGCGGCAAGGTCCGGCCCGCTGACACGAGCGCCGCGGCCGCGCTGCGGGCCACCGTCAAGGACCTCTACCCGGCTCGCACCGTCGGCATCCGGCCGACCGGACGCCACGGCACGACGACCACGTTCGACCGGGGTCGCTACTTCCAGGTGCGCCCGAGCGTCGAGCGGGTCGCCGTCCCCACCAAGGGCGCCGGCTTCAGGACCGCCTACGAGGTCACCACGTGGGACAAGCGCACCAACAAGCTGTACTCGACGCTGGTCAGCGGCAAGGGCCGCGTCGTCTCCCACGAGCTGCGCACGGCGAACGACTCCTACAACGTCTTCACCGAGGACCCCGAGAAGACACCGCAGGCGGTCGTGCCGGGCCCCGGCAACGGGAACGCCCAGTCGCCGGTCGGCTGGCTCCTGTCGCAGAGCCAGACGTCGATCAACATCACCGGCAACAACGCGCACGCCTACCTCGACGCCGTGCCCGACAACAAGCCCGACGCGGGCGGCGATCCGGTCGACGGCGGGAACTTCCTGACGGCAGCGAACCTGGGTCAGCCCCCGACGACGGACGACAACCGCGAGGTGGCGGTGCAGAACCTCTTCTACCTCAACAACGTCATCCACGACACCCTGTACGCCGCGGGCTTCACGGAGGCAGCGGGCAACTTCCAGGAGGACAACTTCACCACACACAAGGGCGACAGCGACTCTGTGGACGCCGAGGCGCAGGACGGCGGCGGCATCGACAACGCCAACTTCGCGACGCCGCCCGACGGGGTCAACCCGCGGATGCAGATGTACCTCTGGACCGGTCTCGGCACCCACGAAGTCGTCGTCCATCACAGCACGGCGGCGACGTCAGCTACCTGGCCCAGGGTGCGGTCTGGGGCGCCCAGCTCAACACGACCGGCGTGACCGGCGTGCTGGCTGTGGCGGTCGACGACACCGCCCCGGTGAACAACGCGTGCGAGGCCCTCGTGGGCGACTACACCGGCAAGATCGTGGTCGCCGACCGCGGCGCCTGCGACTTCATCGTCAAGGCCAAGAACGTCCAGAACGCGGGTGGCGTGGGCATCATCGTGGCGAACAACCAGCGGCAGCGCGCCGTTCACCATGGGTGGGGCTGACGCCAGCGTCACGATCCCGGGGGTGATGGTCTCCCAGACCGACGGCGCGGCGATCAAGGCCGCCGCGGGCACGAGCACGACGATCAAGCTCAACGACGTCCAGCCGCTGATGCGCGACGGCGACCTCGACTCCGACATCGTGTGGCACGAGTACGGTCACGGCCTGACCTGGCGGATGATCGGCAAGATGAGCGGCACCCTCGCCGGCGCCATCGGCGAGGGCATGAGCGACGTGCTGGCGCTCATCGCCAACGAGGACGACCGCGTGGGCGAGTACTCCTCGAGCGACCCGTTCGGGATCCGCTCCATGCCGTACGACACCTACAACCGCACCTACGGCGACATCGACGGGCGACGGAGCGTGCACATCGACGGTGAGGTGTACGGCGCGATCGGCTGGCGGCTGTTCGAGCACTACCAGGCCGCCGGCATCGGCAAGAGCGTGCTGCTCGCCGACCTGGTCGACGGCATGAACTACACGCCGCGGGAGCCTGCCTACGAGGACATGCGCGACGGCATCCTCTCCGGTCTCGCCGCCTCAGGCAACGGCGCGCGCTCCTGCATCGTGTGGGACGCGTTCGCCGAGTACGGCGTGGGCGTCGGGGCCGATGGCGTCGACAAGGGCAAGCGGGCGATCGTCACCGAGTCGATCGACAGTCCCGGCGGCCTGCCAGCCGTAGGTACCACCACACCGATTCGTCTGCGGATCGCTGCGAGTTCTGCTCCGCGGCCCCGCAGACGAATCGGTGTGGCCGGCCGCTCTAGGGATGCAGGCTCGCGAGGAACGGGTCGACGACCCCGAAGTACGCCGCGGGGTCGTCGCGGCGGATGCAGTGACCGACGCCGGGGATCCGGGCGATCGTCACCGCGGCGTTGGCCGTCCGCACGCCGGCGCCGTCGCCGCGCGGCACGACCAGCAGGGTCGGGACGGCCACGCCCCCGATCAGGTCGCGCCAGCGGTCCGGCCCGAGTCCCAGGTGGTGGATCAGCCGGCGGTCGACCTGTGGCTTGCACGCCGCCCAGGCCTGGATCTCGGGCTCGCTCCACGTCGTCTCCGCCCGGGTCCGGCGGATCTCCGGCTCGGGGGTGAGCATGGCGTCGAGGAACCTCTCCTGGTGCTCGAAGAACTCGGGCGGCGCGGGTCGGAGATCGATGGGCCGAGCCGGATCCTCCAGCACGAGGCCTCGCACGAGGTCCGGTCGGGCGAGCGCGGCGCGCAGCGCGAACAGCGCACCGTAGGAGTGGCCGACCAGCGCCACCGGGCGACGTACCTCCTCCAGCACGCGCAGCACGTCCGCGAGCACCACCGCGGCCGTGTCCGCCAGCTCCTCGTCGGTGAAGCGCGGCGAGCCGCCGTGACCGCGTAGGTCGACCGCCAGCATTCGCCAGTGCGCGCCCCAGTGCTCGACCGCGTCGGGCCAGGTCGTGCCCGCCTCGGTCAGCCCATGGAGCAGCACCATCGGCGGCGCCCCGGGGTCGCCGTACTCGTGCACCACCACGTCGTCGGCCATCCAGGCAACCTACGTTGCCGGTGCCCGAATGGCCCGAACGGGCTATGCGGCCGCCCCGTACCTGGGGGTTAGCGTCGAGAGCATGCCCGCCCACCATGGTTCCGAGTCCTTCTTCGTCGAGGGCGAGGGGCTGGTCGGTACCCAGCTCGGAGGACGGCACGGGAACGCACCCGACCCGCTCACCGAGTCGGAGGAGCCGACCGCCTCCGCTCCGCAGCAGCTGGCAGCCGGCCAGGCGCCGCCGTTCCGGTTCTCCCGCTGCGGCCCGAAGGGCGACCCGCTCGGGCCGGCCGTGATCAAGCGGCTGGCGATCGCGATGGTCGAGGGCGGCGGCGGGCAGGGCGACGTGCCGGCCGGCTACACCTACCTCGGCCAGTTCGTCGACCACGACCTGACCTTCGACCGTACGGACGTCGCGCTCGGCGAGGACGTCACGCCGGCCGAGCTCGTGCAAGGTCGCTCGCCGCGGCTCGACCTGGACTCCCTGTACGGCGTGGGGCCGAGCAACCCGGCATCCGCCAAGTTCTACGAGGCCGACGGGCTGCACCTCAAGGTCGGCACCACCAAGAAGATCGGGTCGGACGCCGCCAAGAAGGGCCACGACCTGCCGCGCGTCGACGGGGAGCGGACCGCGCTGATCCCGGACCCGCGCAACGACGAGAACCTCATCGTCGCCCAGACCCACGTGGCGATGATGAACTTCCACAACCGGGTCGTCGACGACACCTCGGCCCCGACCACGGCGCAGCACTTCCGCAAGGCGCGCAAGCAGGTGACGCTGCACTACCAGTGGATGCTGCGCCACGACTACCTGCCGCGGATCCTCGACCCGGCCGTCGTCGACGACGTCTTCACCAACGGCCGCGTGCTCGTCGAGCCCGACGCCGCACCGACCGACGTACCGACGATGCCGCTGGAGTTCTCGGTCGCGGCGTTCCGGCTCGGCCACAGCATGGTGCGCGACTCCTACAACTGGAACCGCCGTTTCCCGGGTACGGCGGGCTCGTTGTTCTACATGTTCGACTTCTCCGGGGTCGGCGGCAGCCTGGGTGGCGAGCTGAAGCTGCTCAGCAACTGGTTGGCCGACTGGCGACGCATGTACGACTTCACGGCCGGCGGTCACCCCGAGCTCGCCCCGCCCGGCGGCGTGGACAACGTCAACCAGGCGAAGCGGATCGACACGCTGCTCACCGACCCGCTGCGCAACCTCCCGCCCGGGACCTTCAACGGGCCCGTCAACATCCCGTTCAACGACCTGCGCGCCAACCTGGCGTTCCGCAACCTGACCCGCGCCAAGATGGTCAGGCTGGCGACCGGACCGCAGATGGCGCAGAAGCTGGCCAACATGGGCGTCGCCATCGCGCCGCTCACGAAGGCGCAGCTCCTCGACGGGTCCGGCGGTGCGGTGGTGACGGGGCTGAGCGCCAGCCAGAAGGACGCGCTGGCGGCCAAGGCGCCGCTCTGGTTCTACGTCCTGCGCGAGGCTGAGCTCAACGGTGGCGTCATGACGGGCGTCGGGGCCCGCATCGTGGCCGAGACCTTCCACCGCGCCATGCAGGGCAGCAGCTTCTCGATCGTGCGCAGCAAGAACTTCGTCCCCGACCTCGGCCGCGGGTCGACGTTCGAGATGACCGACCTGCTGCTGCACGCCTTCGGTGACGTCAAGGGCCTCAACCCGCTGGGCGGCGCCTGACGTCCTCGGCGACATCGCAGCTACGGCTCGTGCCGACCTCGAAGCCACTGCAGACGTCCACGCCGTTCGACGGCGTCACGCGGTCGAAGCCTGGCCCTCCGTCGAGGCGATCGTCGCCGCCGCCGCCGCCGACCCGGTCGTTGCCCGCGCCCATCCGGGCGACGAGGCGGGACTTGCGGTGGTAGGTCGCGAAGACCCACTCGTTGGCCGGTCCACCGGTCACCTGCCAGCGCCCGGGCACGAGCCCGACACCCTCGAGTCCCTGCATGCTCATCTCCGTCGCCCGCTCGTGGAGCTGTACGGACATGGTGCCGAGCACCAGGTCGACGACGCCGCGGACCTCGCCCCGATCGGGGGCGCGCAGCCGCAGGAACCAGCCGACGTAGTCCCGCCCCGGACCGCCATCCAGCTGGTGGCCCGACCTCCCCCACGGAACGCCAGCGGTGAACGAGTCGTTGCCGGGCCCGCCGACGAGATGGACGACGCCGCCCGTGTCCACGAGGGTGTCGGCCCCTCCGTCACCACGGACGAGGTCGTCGCCCTGCCCGGCGACGATGTAGTCGTTGCCGAACCCGCCGCGGACGTCGTCCCCGATCCTGTCGACGACGGTCTCCCGGTCCGGAGCCCAGATCGTGTCGGCGCCGCCCCGCCCGTCGACCACGTCGTGGCCGGTGAGCATGACGATCCGGTCGGTGCGACCCGACCCGAGGATCACGTCGTCGTACGGAGTGCCGACGACCGTGACAGGCGCGGTCACCACGAGACGGTCGGTCCCCTCGCCCGTGGCCACGCCGGTGCTGAGGTCGACGTGCACCCCGACCGGCGACCCGGAGAACCGGAGCTGGTCGTAGCTGCCCCAGTAGTCGTCCGGCTTGCCGCCGCGGCCGGGGTTCACCAGGTCGTCGCCGGGCCCACCCCAGAGCGCATCACCCGCGAGGCCACCGGTTGCGTAGTCCAATCCGTCCTTCTCGCCGAACAGCTGGTCGTCGCCGGCACCACCCGCGAGGCGGTCGCTGCCCGTGCCCCCGCAGATGCGGTCGTCGCCGTCCACGCCGAGCAGGATGTCGTCCCCCTCGAGCCCCACGATGACGTCGGGTCCCGGCGTCCCCGTGAGCAGGTCGTCGGCCGCCGTCCCGACGATGGTCGCCGGTACGCCGCGGCACGCGGCCGCGGCGGCCGCCCCGGAGGCCGTGGCCACCGGCATGAAGGTCGAGGTCATCGCCAGGCCGGCGACGACGATGGTCGTGGTGCTCCGTCGTGTGCCCATCGTCCCACCGTCGTCCGACGGCCGGCAGTCCACAAGGACGGCGGTCCCGGTGGCTCCGGGAACTTCGCGCTACTCCTCGAGCGGCCACACCTCGACCACGCCGTACGCGACGGCGCAGGGGGTGCCGGACACCATCGCGATCGCCTCGTCGAGGTCGGCGGCCTCGATGAGGCCGAAACCCGGCCACGGGCAGGCCCGAGGTCATGAACGAACCGTCCTCGGTCGTCGTCCCCGCGTCGCCGTGGTTGCGGACCTGGACCGGCTTGCCCGCCATGCCCGACACCGCGCCGGCCTCGCGCATCGCCTCGTCGACGCCGTGGGCCCGGTCCTTCACCTCCTGCGCGGTGCGTTCGTACCCCGCCTCGTCGCCGTACCCGATCGTCACGAACCTGGCCACCCGAGACTCCTCACTGTCGATGCCGATGTGCCACTAGTGTCCGCCCATGGATTCGGCCCTGGCCACCGTCGGCCTTCCGATCGCGCTGGCGGTCATCATGTTCGGCCTCGGTCTCGGGCTCAGCGGCGAGGACTTCCGCCGGGTCGGGCAGCGACCGAAGGCGATCGCCGTCGCGCTCGCCTGCCAGCTCGTGCTGCTGCCGGCGGTCTGCTTCGGGCTCGTCGTGCTGGCCGACCTGCCGCCCGTGCTGGGCATCGGGATGATGCTGCTGGCCGCGTCTCCGGGGGGCACGACGGCCAACCTGATGAGCCACCTGTTCCACGGCGACGTCGCCCTCAACATCAGCCTGACGGCGGTCAACTCGATCATCTCGATCGTCACCCTGCCGATCGTCACGGGTCTGGCGATCGCCTACTACGACCGGGGCGACGAGGTGTCGGTGCCGTTCGGTGAGGTGCTGAAGGTCTTCGTGATCATCCTGGTGCCGGTGGGGATCGGCATGTTCGTCCGGGCTCGCAACGCGGCGTTCGCCGCGCGCATGGACCGCCCGGTCCGCACGCTCTCCGCCGTCCTGCTGGGCCTGCTCGTCGTGGCCATCCTCGTCGACGAACGCGACAACATCGAGGGCTACTTCGCCGACGTCGGCCTCGTCGCCGCGGCGTTCTGCGCGATCAGCCTGGTCGTCGGCTACGTCGTCCCGAAGGCCTTCGGCGTCGTCGAGAAGCAGGCCATCGCCTCGTCGTTCGAGATCGGCCTGCACAACGGCACGCTGGCGATCTTCATCGCGGTCGAGGTGCTCGGGTCGGTGACGTTCTCGGTCCCGGCCGCCGTGTACTCGCTGGTGATGCTGCCGCTGGCCGCGTTGTGGGGGATGTACGTGACCCGCCGCGTACGACGGCCGGTCACGGCCTGAGGTTGGCCGGTCAGAACTCGACGCGAGGGACCTCGGTCGAGCCGGCGGGGGCCTCGTAGAACTCGCGGGCGTGCACGCCGGCGATGCCGGTGAAGAACATCCACGGGATGGTGCGCACGAGGGTGTTCAGCTTGGCGACCGCGTCGTTGTAGTACTGGCGGGCGAACGAGATCTGGTTCTCGGTCTCGGCCAGCTGCTTCTGGAGGTCGAGGAAGTTGGTGTTGGCCTTGAGGTCGGGGTAGGCCTCGGCGACGGCGTTCAGCCGGACCAGCGCACCCTGGAGCTGGGCGTCGGCGGCGGCCTTGGCCGGCACGTCGTTCCCGGCCGCGGCGGCCTGCACCTGCGAGCGGGCCTTGGTGATCTCCTCGAAGACCTCGCGCTCGTGGGCGGCGTACCCCTTGACCGTGTCGACCAGGTTGGGGATCAGGTCGGCACGGCGGGTGAGCTGGACGTCGATGCCGCCCAGCGCTTCCTGCGCCGCCACGTCGCTGGTCCGGAGCTTGTTGAACCCCATGACGCCGAAGGCGATGAGGGCGAGCACGATGACGCCGCCGATGATGAGTCCGGTCATGGACGAATCCCCTGTTCTGGGTGCTGGTCTGAGCCCGATTCTGGGCACAGTGTGGAGCAAACGGTCACCAGGAACCACCTCCCCCGCCGCCGCCACCGCCGCCACCGGAGAACCCGCCGCCACCGCCACCACCGCTGGAGGACGAGGACTGGGTCGCCTGGTACGCCGAGATGGCGCCGTCGACGGTCGAGGAGAAGCTGTTGACCATCTGGTCGGTGTAGTTGCCGGTGTGCGCGCCGGTGTACCCCGGGAAGTACGACGGGACGGGGGGTTCCTGGCCGGTCTCGGTGCGGTACTTGGCCGCCCACTGGTCCGCGCAGTCGAACGCGACGGCCCACGGGATGTAGGCCGTGTAGAGGTCCTGGCGGCCGGAGAAGTCGAACCGGTTCTGGCTCGAGGGCGTGGACAGGACGCGGTAGAAGCCGCCGACCTTCGACCAGAGGTCGCGCCCCTTGGCCGTACGTCGCGTGTTCGCGCCCGAGGCCAGCACCGGGGCGGCGCCCGCCGCCAGCATGCCGGGGATCAGCGCGACGATGCTCATGTCGAAGAAGTTGCCGCCGGCGATGAGCAGCGCCAGGATGCCGCCACCGATGACGAAGAGCCCACCGAGGCAGCCGAGGCCGGCCTTCTGCATGAACCCCTCGGAGGTCGCCCACGACCGGGTCGCGGACTCGAACCCGGCCAGCTCGGTCTTCAGCTTCTCGCCGGAGCTGACGCTGCCCGGGCTCGCGGTGAAGGCGAGCCCAGGGCCGCCCGTGAGCCGGGCGACGCGCTGGGTCACCGGGTCGAGGCCGGCCCAGCCCTGCGGGCCCTGGGTGTCGGTGACGGTCCAGCTGTCGCCGGAGCGGTCGAGGTCGAGCGAGCCCTTCGCCGCGGCCTCCATGATCGACGCCACGAAGTCCTTCTTCTCGGTGCGCTCGGTCATGATGTACGCGCCCTGCGCCGGACCGATGCCGTCGGGCGGGCCGTACTGCAGCGGGTACGCCGGGGTCTTCTCGCGGACCTTGCTCGCCTGCCAGGCGCCGAACACGCCGGCGAGCACCGCGAGCGCCAGGACCAGCAGCAGGTTGGTCAGGCTGCGACCGAGGACCGGGTCGAAGCGCGCTGCCCACGGCACGCTGGTCCCGGTGTCCGGCGTGGGCATGTCCAGGCCGATCTTGACCGTGACCGGCGTGTTCGGCGAGAGCGCCTCGACGTCGACGGTGACCGTGTCGGTGCCGTCGCCCTCGGCGGTGCAGCCGCCGGCCTGACCCGCGCCCCGGGCACATTGCACGCCGCTCGCTGGCACGGGCAGGTGGACGGTGAGGTTCGCCGTGTCGATCTCCTGGAGCCAGCCGCCGGGGATCAGGTTCCAGTAGAACTGGGTCGGCTGACCCGTCGTGCCCTCCTCGAGCACCCCGTCGATCTTGTAGTCGATGACGTAGGTGTGCTCGCCGGCCGGGATGGTGACGTCGGCGGAGCCGATCCGGACGTTGGTGATCCTGCCGTTGTTCTCGTTCAGCAGCTCGAACGGCTCGGGCGACCCGTCCCGGGTGACCGAGATGTCGTACGGCTCCCGGCGGGCGTTCGTCGCACTCTGGTCCGCCTCGTCGAAGAAGCGGAAGATGCCGTGCTTGCTGGAGCCCGGGAAGTCGACGGTCAGCGTCTCGGTGGCGTGGAGGTCGCCGTCGTCGTCCACGGTGAAGTCGGCGACGTACGTGCGGATCGTGGTCTCTTCGTACGTCGCGGCGGCCGTCGACCAGTCGTAGCTGATGGCGGGCCACAGCATCACGCCGAGCAGGAGGGCGAGCCACAAGACGACCCCCACCACGCGCTTCATGTCGCGCAGCCTAGGGCGAGGATGCCCTGAGCCGGGCGATCCTCACCGGGGGTGGTCCAGACCCCTTCCTAGGGTGGGTGCATGAGCACCACCGACATCGGTTCGTACGTCGTCACCGGCGGCGCGCACGGAGTGGGACGCGCGATCGCCGAACGGCTCGCCCGGGACGGCCACGTGGTGGTCCTCGACCCCGGCGCGGCCGCCGTCGGCTGGATCCGCGAGGCGGCCAGGGTCACCGGCGTCGCGGGCGACGCGGGCGACGAGTCCGTGGCCGCCGAGGCCGCCGGTCGCGCCGCGGACCTGGCCCCGTTGCGTGGCTGGGTCAACAACGCCGCCGTCTTCCACGACGTCGACCTGCACAGCGCCCCGGCCGAGGACGTCGCCGGCCTGGTGCTGGCCAACCTGCGGCTCGCCGTGACCGGATGCGCGGCCGCCGTGCGGGCCTTCCTCGACGCCGGCACCCCCGGGGCGATCGTCAACGTGTCGTCGCACCAGGCGCAGCGCGCGGTCCCCGGCGCCCTCGCCTACGCCACCGCGAAGGCAGCCGTGGAGGGGCTGACGCGGGCGGTCGCCGTCGACTACGCGCCGAGCGGGATCCGGTGCAACGCGGTGGCGCTCGGCTCGATCGCCACGGAGCGGTCCGACGCGATGCTCGCGGAGCGTCCCGAGGTCGCCGCCGAGCTCGCGCGTCTGCACCCGCTCGGGCGCCCGGGACGTCCCGACGAGGTGGCGGACGTCGTCGCGGCCCTGCTGTCGGACGCGACGTCGTACGTCACCGGTGCCGTGCTCCCCGTCGACGGCGGACGGTCCGCCCTCGGCGTCGACCCGGAGGCCCGCAACGTCATACGAACCGAGGGCTAGGCGACCACGATCGTATGACGTTGTCGGCGGGTCAGAGGCGGGTGATCAGCCAGATGATGATCGCGAGGACCACCAGCGCGGCCAGGGCCTGCTTCCAGTAGGACTTGAACAGGATCGGCAGGACGGTGGTGCCCAGGTTCAGGGCGTCGTCGTCCTTCTTCCGCTTCCCCGCGGCCGCGGCGGCCGGGGCCGCCGGGGCCGGGGCTGCGGCGGCGGCCGGGGCGGGGGGTGGGACCTCGACCGCCGCCGGAGCGGCTTCGTCCGTCAGGGTGGGGTCGGGCTCGGCCGCCGGCGGCACCGGGGCGGCCGGTACCTCAGGTACCTCGGCGACCGCGGCCACCTCGGGTACGTCGGCCTCCGCGCCGCCGGCGCCCTCGAACCGCTGCTCCAGGCACGCCACGAACTGCCCGAGCAGCTTGTCGGACACGTCCTGCATCACGCCCCGGCCGAACTGGGCCGGCTTGCCGGTGATGGCCAGGTCGGTGACCACCTCGATGTCGGTCGAGGTACCCGCCTCGGTCATGGTCATCACGACCGCCGCGCCCGCCGTACCGTTCCCGCGCTTGTCCTTGCCCTTGGCGTCCACGACCATCCGGTGCGTGGCCTCGTCCTTCTCGGTGAACGTGCCGGTGCCGTTGTAGACGAGCGCGATCGGGCCGAGCTTGACCTTCACCGAGCCCGCGAACGTGTCGCCCTCGGCCGAGGTGACCGACGCGCCCGGGAAGCACTCCGCGACCGAGCCGATGTCGTTGAAGTGCGCCCAGGCCTCGTCGATCGGGACGGGGACGGTGAACCGGTGGGTGAGATCCATCTAGCCCCCCGCCGCCGCGGCGACGGCCCGTCGGGTGAGCACCTTGGCCAGGTGCCTGCGGTACTCGGCCGACCCGTTGAGGTCCGACGGCGGGTTGGTCCCGTCAGCAGCCTTCTCGGCAGCCTCCCGTACGCCGTCCTCGGACGTCGTCGCACCGGCCAGGGCCTCCTCCACGCCACGCGCGCGCAGCGGGGTGGAGCCCATGTTGGTCAGCCCGACCCGGGCCTCGGAGATGGTGCCGCCGTCGGCCTTGACCGTCGCGGCGACCGCCACGATCGGCCACTGGTGGGCCACCCGGACGAACTTCTCGTAGTGCGCGCCCCATCCGGTGTGCTTGGGGATGCGGACCTCGGTGAGCAGCTCGTCCTCGCCGATGGCGGTCTCGAACAGGTCGACGAAGAAGTCGTCGGCCGCGACCGTCCGCGTCCCGCCCGGGCCGACGATCACGAACTCGGCGCCGAGCGCCAGTGCCGGCGCGCCGAGGTCACCGGCAGGGTCGGCGTGGGCCAGGGCCCCGCCGAACGTGCCGCGGTGTCGGATCTGCGCGTCGGCCACCTCGGTCGCCGCCTTGGTGATGAGGAGCGCGTGCTCCTTCACCAGGGCGTCGTTGAGGACGTCGTGGTGCGTGGTCATCGCGCCGATGACGATGGCGTCGCCGTCGTCGCGGATGCCGCGCATCGAGTCGATCCGGCTCAGGTCGATGACCCACTCCGGGGCGTTGAGCCGCATCCGCAGGACCGGCAGCAGGCTCTGCCCACCGGCCATGATCTTCGCGTCGTCGCCGTGCTCGGACAGTGCCTGCAGGGCCTCCTCGACCGAGGTCGGCGCCACGTACTCGAACGGTGCGGGAATCACTGCTGGCCCTCCTCGGCCTCGAAGTGCGGCATGGCGTCCTCGACCGTGGCGGCCCCGGAGCCCGCACCTTGCAACGCCGTCCAGACCCGTTCGGGCGTGCACGGCATCTGGATGTCGTTGATGCCGAACTGGCGGACCGCGTCCACGATCGCGTTCACCACCGCTGGCGTCGAGGCGATCGTGCCCGCCTCGCCGACGCCCTTGGTGCCGAGCGTGTTGCTGGTCGACGGGCTGGTCGTGTGGTCGATCTCGAAGCTGATCGTGTCGGCCGAGGTCGGCAGCAGGTAGTCCACGAACGAGCCGCTGACCAAGCGTCCCGGAGTCGTCGTACACCGCCTCCTCCCACAGCGCCTGGGCGATGCCCTGCACCAGGCCGCCGTGCACCTGGCCCGCCACGATGAGCGGGTTGATGATGTTGCCGATGTCGTCGACGCAGACGTACTTGCGCAGCTTGACCTGGCCGGTCTCGGTGTCCACCTCGGCCGCGCACAGGTGCGTGCCGTGCGGGAACGAGAAGTTGACCGGGTCGTAGGTCGCCTCCGCGTCGATGCCCGGCTCCATGCCCTCGGGGTAGTTGTGCGCCGCGAACGTCGCCAGCGCGACCTCCCCGATGCCCATGCCCTGGTCGGTGCCCGCGACGGAGTAGCGGCCGTTGCTGAACTCCAGGTCGTCCACGTTGGCCTCGAGCAGGTGCGCCGCGAGCGGCTTGGCCTTCTCGATGACCTTGTCGGCGGCCAGCACCAGCGCCTCGCCGCCCACCACGAGCGAGCGGGAGCCGTACGTGTCCAGCCCCTTGTGGGAGACCTGGGTGTCGCCGTGGAGGATCTCGACGTCCTCGAACGGGACACCGAGGCGGTCGGCGACGATCTGGCTGAACGCCGTCTCGTGGCCCTGGCCGTGCGCGCTCGCGCCGGTGATCACCTCGACCTTGCCGGTCGGCAGCATCCGGACGGTGGCGTGCTCCCACCCGCCGGCCCCGTAGTTGAGGGAGCCCAGCACCCGCGACGGCGCGAGGCCGCACATCTCGGTGAAGGTCGAGATGCCGATGCCGAGCTGGACCGGGTCACCGCTCTCGCGCCGCTGCTTCTGCTCGGCCCGCAGCGCGTCGTACCCGAACATCTCCTTGGCCTTGGCCGTGGCCGCCTCGTAGTTGCCGGAGTCGTAGGTCATGCCCGCGACCGTGGTGAACGGGAACTCCTCGTGCTTGATCCAGTTCATCTCGCGGACCTCGAGCGGGTCCTTGCCCACCTCGGCGGCGAGCTCGTCCATGAGGCGCTCGATGGCGTACGTCGCCTCGGGACGCCCCGCGCCCCGGTAGGCGTCGACCCACGTCTTGTTCGTGAGCACCGGGGTGCAGTTGAACTGGTAGGCGTCCCACTTGTAGATCGCGTTGAACATCCAGGCGCCGAGGACCGGTACACCTCCACCGACGACGCCGACGTACGCGCCGAGGTCGGCGAGCAGGTCGACCTTGAGGCCGGTGACCCTGCCCTCCTTGGTGGCGGCCAGCGTGAGCTTCTGCCACTGGTCGCGGCCGTGGTGGGCCGAGATCAGCGACTCCGAGCGGGTCTCGGTGTACTTGCACGGCTTGCCGATCTTGCGCGCCACCGCCCAGGTGATCCACTCCTCGGGGGTGGTCTGCAGCTTGCCGCCGAACCCACCACCGACGTCGGGCGCGATCACGCGGATCTTCGACTCCGGTACGCCCGTCGTGGCGGCGAGCAGGAACCGGGTGATGTGCGGGATCTGGGTCGCCGACCACATGGTGATCTGCTCACCGGTCGGGTCGACGACCACGGACCGCGGCTCCATGAAGGCGGGGATCAGCCGTTGCTGGCGGTACTCGCGCTCGATGACGATGCCGTCGGCCTGCGCCTCGGCGATGACCTCGTCGATGGCGCGACCGGTGCCCTGGCCCGCGGAGTCGAGCTGCCAGAACGCGGTCTTGTTCGTGCCCAGGTCCGGGTGCGCGAAGACCTTGTCCTCGGCCGCCTCCTTGAGGTCCAGGACGGCGGGCAGGACCTCGTACTCGACGTCCACGAGCTCGGCGGCGTCCCGGGCCTCGGCGGCGCTGCGGGCGACGACGACGGCGACGATCTCGCCGGCGAACGCGACCCTCTCGGTCGCCATCGGCAGGTGGGTCGGGGTCACCTGGTCCGGCGTGATCGGCCAGGCGTTGGCGATCACGCCCTGGGTCTCGGCGAGATGCTCGCCCGTGAAGACCTCGTAGATGTTCAGCGACGTGTCGGCGGCCTCGATGTCGATGCTCAGGATCTTGGCGTGCGCGTGCGGGCTGCGGACCATCGCCAGGTGGAGCATGCCCGGGAGCGCGATGTTGTCGGTCCAGCGGGTGCGGCCGGTGATGAGGCGCTGGTCCTCCTTGCGGCGGCGGTCCTTGCCGATCTCCGGACTGATGGCCGGGCGGTCGTCGACGGCGGTCATGCGTTCGCCCCCTCGCTCTGCGGTGCGTTCGCCGCGTCCTTCTTGAGCTGGGCGGCGTACAGGACCGACTTCACGATGTTGTGGTAGCCGGTGCAGCGGCACAGGTTGCCCTCGAGGCCCAGCCGGACCTCTTCCTCGGTCGGGTCCGGGTTCTCGTTCAGGAGGTCGACCGACTGCATGATCATCCCCGGCGTGCAGAACCCGCACTGGAGGCCGTGGCACTCGCGGAACGCCACCTGCACCGGGTGCAGGGTCCCGTCGTCGTCGGCCAGCCGCTCGATGGTGTCCACCGTCGCGCCGTCGGCCTGGACCGCCAGCACGTTGCACGACTTCACCGACCGACCGTTGAGGTGGACGGTGCAGGCCCCGCAGTTGCTGGTGTCACAGCCGATCACGGTGCCGGTCTTCCCGAGCTTCTCGCGGAGGTACTGCACCAGCAGCATCCGCGGTTCAACGTCGTCAGTGACGTTCTCCTGGTCGACCCTCATGCTGATCTTGGTCATGCAGCGCGCCTCCTCACCCCCGGCCACGGGGGCATGCGGATGTGATGGCGCTCACGCTAGGCCCGACCAGGTTGGTTCCCCGTTGGTCGAGGAGGCGCGTCAGCGCCGTCACGAGACCCGTTGAGCCAACTCCTGCTCGACAACGGGTTCCTGAGGCTTGTCGAACTGTCGAAACGCCGGGATCGCGAGCGGCGCCATGGTCGCGACGAGGTAGGCGAACCCGACGACGAGCAGCGCGGCGGTGACCCCGATCGTCTCGGAGAGCACGCCTCCGAGCAGGCCGCCGAACGGCATCAGCGACCAGCACAGCGCGTTGCTGATCGTGGTGACACGACCCATCATGGCGTCGGGCACGCGCTCGTAGATCACGGCCCCGAGGATCGGGTTGAGGAACCCCGAGGCGAAGCCGCCGACCAGGCACGAGGCGAGCACCATCCACCACGGGACCCCGAGCGCGAGCAGCACGAACCGCGGCAGTCCGGTGATGAGGAACGCCCAGACGTACACCTGGAAGCGCGGCAGCCGCTCCGCGGCCCAGGCCGCCACGAACGAGCCGACGGCCGAGGCCGCTGCCCAGGTGGCGAAGTACGCGCCCATCACGCCGACGCTGTAGCCGCTCTCCTTGATCCACACCGGCAGCAGCACCGCCGAGAACGCGAGGTCGAGCAGGTTGGTGACCGCGACCATCCCGGACATCGCGACGAGGACCTGGTCCTTGCGCAGGAACGTCCAGCCCTCGCGGAGCTCGCGCACGTACGTCGTCCCGGCCGGCCGCTCGACGACTCGCTCCGCGCGCATGGTCGCGGTCGACCAGGCGAAGACGGCCGCACAGACGCCGAAGGACACCGCGTCGACGATGAGGGCGTTGGCCGCGCCGGCGAACGCGACCAGGGCGCCGGCCATCGCCGCACCGGCGAAGCTGGCCGTGCGCTCGACGGCCGACGCGAGTCCGGTGACGCGCTCGAGGGGGACCTCGGCGCCGCGGGCGAGCGCCGGCACGAACGCGTGCTTGGACCCGTCGCCGGCCCCGCGCAGCCCGCCGGCGACGGCCACCAGCGCGAGCAGCACCGGGAACGACAGCTGGCCGCCCAGGTGCAGCAGCGGGATCAGCCCGACGACCACCATGCTCATCAGGTCGCAGGCGATCGCGACGCGGCGGGCGCCGAGCCGGTCGATCAGCGGCCCGGCCAGTGCCTGGACCACGACCAGCGGGAGCAGCTCGGCGAAGGCGACCAGGCCGGTCTGGGCGGCCGAGCCCGTGGTGGTCAGCACCAGCCAGGGGATCGCGATCATCGAGACGCGGGTGCCGCACAGCGAGATCGCGTCGGCGAGGAGGAAGCCGACCAGGGGCGTACGGCGGCTCACCGCTCCTCCACCCCCGCGACGTGACCGGGACGCGGGAACGCCTGGAACTGGAAGACGAAGTCCACCGCGTCGGGGTCGTCGTCCGCGTCCTCGCGCAGCTCCATGAAGATGTCGTGCATCTTCGAGGTGAGCTGCTCGGCGTGCTCGGCCGTGACCCGGACGTGGTAGTCGCTCAGCGTGGAGGCCTCCCGCCACCGCAGCGGCAGCAGGGACATCTCCTCCACCGCGGCCTGCAGCTGCTGGGTGTACATGACCGCGACGGTCTGCATGTAGGCGTCGAGCGCCTCCTGGTCCTCGGGCCGCTCCGGCGTGTCACCGGTGATCGTCGACTGGTGCGCGGCCTTCCACCAGCGCTCGCGACCGTTGCCGCGCTCGTCGTCGTCGACGACGAAGCCGTGCTGGGCGAGCTGGCGCAGGTGGTAGGACGTCTGCCCCGTGTTGATGCCGAGCCGCGTCGCCAGCGAGGTGGCCGTGGCCGGCCCGTCGATGCGCAGCATCCCCAGCATCGTCAGCCGGGTCGGGTGCGCCAGCGCCCGCAACATCTGCGGCGTCGGAGTGATCGAGGTGAGCTCCATGCCTCCCACCCTAAAACGCCAAACGACTCTTTGCAATCATTTCTTTGCAAAGATGTGTCTGCGGTTCGGCCGGCGTACTCCCGTGCGTTTGCGGGGTGTTTCGGCAGGGATGACCCCGGAACCGCACGGGACTACCCCGGCGTCGTCCACAGATGCGACGGCGGAAGGTCAGCTGCCAGCGACGGCCAGACGCCCCTTGAGGAGGGGCTTGGTGGGGTGGGGGCGGTCGCCGAGGTGGGCGAGGCAGACCTCGATGACCTCGGCGTCGTACGGCGCGAGCTCGCTGTAGCGGACCACGGCCTCGGGCTGCGGGTCGGCGAGCAGGGCCTCGCGGACGGCGACCGCGACGTACTCGCCCAGCTCGGCGAGAGCCGGCGAGTTGGTGCCCGGCATCAGGTCGCCGCCGTACGCCGCCAGCGCACCCGCGACGTCCCCGTGGCCGACCGCGGCGAGCACGGCGTCCACGTCGGTGGTGATCGGCATGGTGAGCCGGTAGGGGCGTGAGGTGAGCTGGCCGCCGAGGGCCGAGCGCAGGTGCGAGACCTCGGCCTTGAGCGTGGACAGGGTGACGCCCTGGTCGCCGTAGACGAGGGCGTGCAGGCGCTCGAGCGAGACCCCGTCGGGGTTCATCGCGAGCAGGGCGACGATCTCGGTCTGCCGGCGGTTGAGGAGCAACCGGCGGCCGTCGAGGTGGGCCTCGGCGGTGCCGAGCAGGCGCAGGGTGAGGCCCGCGACGTCCGGCGACGGCGGGACGCCCAGCCCCGGGTGCTCGTTGGACCGTGGCATCGCCTGCTCGATCAGCCGCGCCATCACCCGCGCGGTGGCGAGGCCGATGGGGTGGGTGCGGTCCCACGTGGTCGACAGGTCGATCACGCCGAGCTGCTGACCGGTGACCGGGTCGTTGACCGGCGCGGCCCAGCAGACCCAGTTGTGCACGATCGAGGCGTAGTGCTCGGCCGAGAACACCATGGCCGGCCGGCTCAGCCGGTTGGCGAGGTCGAGGGCGTTGGTGCCGACGCTCTCGTCGTCCCACCGCGCACCCGGTACGAAGTTGACGGACTCGGCCTTGCGGCGCATGACCCGGCCGCCGTAGGTCCACAGCACCCGGGTGTCGCGGTCCGTGACCGCGAGCACGAGGTCGCCGTCCTCGGCCGTACGCCGGAGGTCGTCCTCGACCCGGGAGACCGCGATCTGCAGCGGCGACCCCTGCCAGTAGGCGCGGGTCTCCTCCTCGTCGGTCAGCGGCGCGTGGGTGACGTCGGTGGTGATCGACGCGCCGGATCTGGTCCAGCTGCTGTAGATCTCGGGACGCACGAGGCGCTCGGCCCCGTCGCCGTGCTCGACGAACGCCGTCCACGCGTGCACGGCGGCCTGCCGACGCCCGAGCAGGTCGGCGTTGTCCTCGATCATCCCGGCGTCCTTCCTCAACGCTCCCCGACCGCCACGCTAGTCCTTCGTCGCAACCGACGGAATGGATGTCTGATCGGGTCGAAGCCCCGCCACGCCGGCACCAGCGCGGCCACCGAACCCGCCCGCGCCGCGCCGACCCACAGCCCGACGCCGTACGCCGCGTCGTCGAGGCGGTGAGCCACGACGTACCTCACCGGGTCCAGCCCCGGACGCACCCGCACGTAGTCGGCGACCCCCTCCGCGACCGCCGCCACCAGGAGGGCCCGCCGGGCGCGGGGCGAGACGGCCGCAGCGGCGGCGGCCACCGGCCAGTAGTGCCGGGTCAGCGCCGAGGCGGTCTGCCACACCGTCGCGACGGTGCCCTCGACGTGTCAGCGTGGCCGCGGCGCGGAGCGGCTGCGCGCTGCGGTCGAGCTTCCGCGTCGCCCCCGCGGCGGCGACCCCTACGGCCAGCGCGGCGACGGGCAGCGACCAGCGGCGCTGGGCGAGCAGCGCGCCCGCGAGCGCGAGCGACCACGGCGCGACGACCAGCGGTGCGACCGCGTCCCCGTGCCGGGCCGCGAGGTCCGCGGCCGAGGTGCCGTAGAACGCCTTGCGCCTCACCCACTCCGTCGGCCGCGTGCGGTGGTCGTGCCGCACGTGCGCCTCAGGCGCGTACCGCACCGTCCACCCGTCGCGGCCCAGCCGCCACACCAGGTCCACGTCCTCGCCGGCCCGCATGGCCTCGTCGAACCCTCCCCCGAGGGCATCGACGCGTCCGAGCAGGCAGGCGCCGGGCACGTACGACACCGGGCCGTGGACGCGTACCACCGCCGGGTCGGCGCCGAGGTCGAGGGACGACCGGGCCTGCTCGTACCTCTCCAGCCACGAGTCCCCCGCCCGCTCCTCGCGCCCGAGCACGCGCGGCGCGACCAGCGCGACCGCCGGGTCGTCGAGGTGCCGGCGCAGCAGGCCGAGCCAGCCGGGCACGGGCTCGACGTCGGAGTCGACGAAGGCGACGTACGGCGTCCGCACCCGCGCCAGCCCCGCGTTGCGGGCCGCGGCCGGGCCGGCGTTGCGGTCCAACCGGACGACCTCCGCGCGGGTGGCGCGCACCGGGTCCCTCGACGCGTCGTCGACCACGACGACGGGAATGCCGGTCGGCAGCGACCGCAGCAACCGGGCCAGCTCCAACGGCCGGTCCCGCACGGGGATCACGACCGTCACATCGGCGACCGCGTCGTCGGCGGGCGGCGGGCCGGGCCAGCACGGCTCGGCGAGACCGCGGTCGAGCAGCTCCCGCGCGACCCGGGCCTCGGTGGGGTCGTCGGAGAGCACGAGGGGCAGCCGCGCCACGACCTCGCGAGCCGGCGCCGAGAGGAAGAGCACCGACCCGGACCGGCCGGTCAGCATGGCTCCTCTGTCACGGACCTCTGTCCGCCGCGACAGCCGGACGCCGAAGCCCGACGGAGGCAGCAGCTCCGGGATCATCCGCCGACCTCGGCCACCACCCGGTCGACCATCACGCCCAGCACACGATGGCCCTCCTCGGCCGAGGCGCCGGTGGGGTCGCCCAGCACGCCGTTCGCGCGACACGGCGCGGACGCCCTCGCTTCGCAGCGCGGGCATCAGCTCGGTGACGGGCCGGGTGTCGCCCGGCTCGAGCAGGTCGACCCGTACGGCCTCCGGTGCAAGGTGCAGCAGCAGCGAGGTCTCGGTGAGCCCGGCGTGCGCGTCGGACCCCCGTGCGGCGCAGGCGGCCCACGACGCGGCGCGGCCCTCGGCTCGCAGGAGGTCGACCGCCGACGCGACGGTCGGCGCGTTGCCGCCGTGACCGTTCACGAACACCACGCCCGACGCCCAGCGCGAGGCCGACCGGCCCAGCTCCACGAGCACCGCGCCGAGGGCCTGGTGGCCGATCGAGACCGTGCCGGCGAAGTCCTCGTGCTCGCCGCTGGCGCCGTACGCGACCGCCGGCGCCACCAGCACGGAGCGTCCGGCCGACCGCAGCCGGGCCGCGGCCTCGCGGGTCACCGCCTCGGCGACGATCGTGTCCGTCGTCAGCGGCAGCGCGGGGCCGTGCTGCTCGACGCTGCCGACCGGCACGAGCAGCAACGGCCGGCCTCCGCTCTCCGGCCAGGTGGTCCGGCCGAGGTCGTCGGTCATCCCGGGACGAGCGGGCTCTCGTCGCAGGCACTGACCGGTCGGGTCCGGAGCAACGTGAGCGGCACCGGCGCGTTCCTGACCGTCCCCGTGTGCGAGTGGTCCTGCGAGGAGCCGGGCCGCTGCGCGGTCGCCGGCCAGCGCGGTCTCGCTGTTGCCCTTCACGCACTCCGGGTCCGGTCCGTCGAGCGGGAGTCCGGTGAAGAACTTGGCGGCCATGCAGCCGCCGCGGCACGAGTCGTACGCCGAGCACTGGGTGCACGCGCCCCCGGTCTGCGGCGAGCGCAGGTCGAGGAACAGCGGCGCGGTCTTCCAGATCGTGTCGAAGCCGCCGTCCTCGCGCAGGTTGCCGGCCAGGAACTGGTCGTGGATGGCGAACGGGCACGCGTACACGTCGCCGACCGGGTCGACCAGGCAGACCACCCGGCCCGCGCCGCACAGGTTGAGCCCCGGCAGCGCCTCGCCGTACGCCGAGAGGTGGAAGAACGAGTCGCCGGTGAGCACCTGGTCGCCGTTGGCGACCAGCCAGTCGTAGAGCTCGCGCTGCTGGTGCGGCAGCGGGTGCAGCTCGTCCCAGACGTCGGCGCCGCGGCCCGACGGCCGCAGCCGGGTCAGCCGCAGCTGGGCGCCGTACGTGTCCGCGATGGCCTTGAACTCGTCGAGCTGGCCGATGTTGTGACGGGTGCAGACGACCGAGAGCTTGAAGTCCTTCATGCCGGCGGCCCGGAGGTTGGCCATGGCGCGCAGGGCGGCGTCGTACGTGCCCTGGCCCCGCACGGCGTCGTTGACCTCGGCGGTGGCACCGTCGAGGGAGATCTGGACGTCGACGTAGTCGGTGGCCGCGAGCCGTTCGGCACGCTCGGGGGTGATCCGGAAGCCGTTGGTCGAGAACTTCACGCCGACGTGGTGCGCGACGGCGTAGTCGAGCAGCTCCCAGAAGTCCGGGCGCACGGTCGGCTCGCCGCCGCCGATGTTGACGTAGAAGACCTGCATCCGCTCGAACTCGTCGATCAGCGCCTTGCACTCGTCGGTCGAGAGCTCGCGCGGGTCACGGCGCCCCGACGACGACAGGCAGTGCACGCACGCGAGGTTGCAGGCGTACGTGAGCTCCCACGTCAGGCAGATGGGAGCGTCGAGGCCGTACTCGAACTGGTCGACGAGCCGGCCACCCTGGGGTCGCTCCACCGCGATCGTCATGCCGCCTGCCTCTCGCGGATGATGCCGCTGGCGGCGAGGGTGCCGAGGGCGGCGACGTACCGGTCGCGCTCGGCCGCGGGCACCCCGGCGCCGAGCAGGGCGTCCTCGACGTCGGCGGCGTCGCCGAGGCGTCGGACGACATCCACCAGCGTCGGCGACTTGAGGAAGCTGAGCTTGCGCGTCACGAAGTCGTAGGCGAGCGCCCCGAAGGGCTCGGGCCGCAGCGACACCGACGGGCTCAGCTCCCAGGCCGCGCCCGGGAGGACGGGCATCAGTACACGCCGCACATGCCGTCGATGGAGATCTCCTCGACGAGGGCGTCCTCCACGAGCGCCTCCTGCTCGACGTCCTCGGTCTGCTGCGGGCTGGTCGGGCTGGTCGTCTCGGGTCCGGTCATGGCGTTCTCCTCCGGTCAGGGCTGGTGGGGCCCACGGTAGAGCGAAAAGGTTGCCTCGTGGTCGGGTCGTGTGCCCCAGGCAGCGCCCTGGCGCTGTCTCAGGCACACGACCCGGCTTCAGCCGCCGAAGCCGCCGTCGACCGCGACCACCGAGCCGTGCAGCGCGGCGCCGGCGGGCGAGCAGACGTGGCCGATGGTGGCCGCGACCTCGGCGGGCTCGAGCACGCGGCCGAGACCGTTGGCCGCGAGCTGCGCGGTGTCGTCGAGGCCGTACAGCGCGGCGGTGGCGTCGAGCATCGCGGTCCGCGTCGCGCCGGGTGCGACGGCGACGGCGACCACGCCGGTCCCCGTCAGGTCGGCGGCCAGGCCGCGGACGAGGCCGACGACCGCGTGCTTGACCATCGTGTACGCCCCGAGGTGGAAGAGCCCGCGCGAACCCGCCACCGACGCGACCCCGACGAACCGGCAGCCCGACGGGTCGGGGCCGGCGAGCATCAACGGCACGGAGACGGCCGCGGTCCGCCACATCCCCATCGCGTCCACCTGCCACAGCTGCTGCACGTCCTCGCTCGGCGTCTCCCAGAGCGGCTTCCCGCCCGCGATCACGGCCGCGGCCGCCACCACCACGTCGAGCCGCTCGAAGGTCTCGGCCGCCGTCCTCAGGCCGGCCTCGTCGCGCACGTCGCAGACGACCGCGCGTACGCCGTCGTCGTCGGCCGCGACCGCCTCCAGGTCGGCGTGCGTGGCGAGCGGGTAGCCGACGTGTGTCTGCTCGCGGTCGTCGCCCAGGCAGGAGTCGACGGCGACGACCCGCAGCCCGCGCGAGCGCAGCTCGCGCACCGTGGCGGCCCCGATCCCCCGGGCGGCGCCGGTGACGAGGGCGACCCGTTCCTCGGTCATGCCGGTGGCTGGCCGAGCACCCGGGTGAAGCCGTCCGGCACGAGCACGTCGTCGCGGGTGATCTCGTCGGTGTCGGCGTGCCCGAGGGCGAGCAGCGTCGAGTCGATCCCGTTGCGGAGGATGTCGAGCACGTTCTCCACGCCGGCCTGGCCGTTGGCGGCCAACCCCCACAGGTACGCGCGGCCGATCATCACGGCCCTGGCCCCGAGCGCCAGCGCCTTGACGACGTCGCTGCCCCGGCGGATGCCGCCGTCCATCACGACCTCGACGTCGTGGCCGACGGCCGTGGCGATCGAGGACAGCACGCGGATCGGGGCCGGTGTGCCGTCGATGTTGTTGCCGCCGTGGTTGGAGACCGACAGCGTGGTGACCCCGGCGTCGCGGGCGGCGAGCGCGTCGTCGACGCGTGAGATGCCCTTGACCATGAACGGGCCGCCCCACTCCTCGCGCAGCCAGGCCACGTCCTTCCAGGACGGGGGCGGGGTCTGCATCCACTCGCCGTACGCACCGAAGAAGGTCGGCGGCGTCTCGCCCCGGCCGACCACGTTGGGCACGCTCAGGTCCGGAAGCTGGCGGGTCCTGGCGAAGTCCAGCAGCCATCGCGGCCGGCGGGCCACCTCGGGAGCGAACCTGGCCATCGTCCGCACGTCGATCTTGTCGGGGATCGACGGGCTCCCCCAGTCGCGGCCGTGGCTGAACGACCAGTCGAGGGTGACGATCAGGCCGACGGCGCCGGCGTCGCGGGCGCGGTCCATCCGGCGCACCATGGTGTCGCGGTCGCCCATCCAGTACATCTGGAAGAAGGTCTGCGGGTTGGCCGCGACGACCTCCTCAATGGGCTTGCTCCCGAACGAGCTCAGGCCGACCGCCGTGCCACGCGCGGCGGCAGCCCGCGCGACCGCGACCTCGCCGTCGGGGTGCACGGCCTGCACGCCGGTCGGCGAGATGATCACCGGTAGGGAGATGTCCTGTCCCATCACGTGCGTCGACTGGTCGCGGGTGGCCGACAGGTCCGCGACGTGCGGCGCGAACCCGAGCTCGCCGAACGCGGCGACGTTGTCGTCGTAGGAGATCCCGCGCTCCGACCCGGCCAGCAGCGCGCTGTACACCGACTTCGGCAGCCGCTTCTCGGCGCGGCGCTGGGCCTCCGCGACCGTCTCGAACCAGCCACTCCTGGCCATCGGGCCTCCTGCGTCTCGGGGTGGGTGCCGACGCTAGTCGCGCTGCCGGGGGCGCGGAACCCGCCGTCCAGAGGGACGGAGCCCGTCCGCGAAGCGTCCCGACGGCGACGACAGGCGTACAGTCGAAGGAAACCTTGGCCCCGTCACCCGGACCCGGTCCGGATATCGACGGGAAAGCTCATGGATCCGCACGCACTCAGCCAGGGCCGCACGATGTTGCTCGTCCGCGGAGGGATCGCCTTCCTCATCGGCGTGGTCATCTCCAACCAGCCGGGCGCCTCGGCGGACTCGCTGATGAACCTCTTCGGCTTCTGGGCGCTGCTCGAAGGTGCGGCGACCATCCGGCAGGCGTACGCGCGCGTCGACCAGTCGGACAAGATCGCGGCGCGCCCGGTCCTGCTCGTCCTGGGTGGCGTCGCCGTCGTGGCCGGCATCGTTGCCATCCTCGGGCTCGGCCTCTCCAGCACCGCCCTGACCTGGGTGCTCGCCGCCTGGATCCTCGTCCGCGTGGGCGTTCGAGGTGTGGTGCGCCTATCGTCGCGCCGCTGACCCGCATCCGCGTGCTGTTCGCCCTGTCGGCGCTCGTCGACCTGGCCCTGGTCGCGTTCCTGGTGACCCACACCACCGGCAGCGTCAGCGACCTCGCACTGATGCGGCGGCGGCATCGTCGCGCTGTGGGGTGCGCTCACCCTGGTCATCGGGATGATCGCAGCCCGCGTCGACCTCATCACCGCGGCCGGACCACGGCTGCTCCAGAACCACTGACTGCCTCAGTGATGGATGCGGCCGTCCCTCGTCACCTAGCCGGTCGCCCGAACCGCCCCACTGCAGCGCCACGATCTCGGCCGCGATCGAGATCGCGGTCTCCTCGGGCGTGCGGGCGCCGAGGTCGAGCCCGATCGGGCTGGACAGCCGGTCGATCTCCTTCTCGGTGACCCCCGCCTCGCGCAGCCGCTCGAGACGGTCGTCGTGGGTGCGTCGTGAGCCCATCGCCCCGACGTACGCGACCTCGGGCAGGCGCAGCGCGACCTCGAGCAGCGGGACGTCGAACTTCGGGTCGTGGGTGAGCACCGCGATCACGGTCCGCTGGTCGACCCGGCCGGCGTCCTGCTCGGCCTGCAGGTAGCGGTGCGGCCAGTCGACGACGACCTCGTCGGCCTCGGGGAAGCGGCTCCTGGTGGCGAAGACCGGACGCGCGTCGCACACGGTCACGTAGTAGCCGAGGAACGCGCCCACCCGCGCGACCGCGGCGGCGAAGTCGATGGCGCCGAAGACCAGCATCCGTGGCTTGGGCGCGAACGCCCACACGAAGACCCGCATGCCCTCGCCGCGGCGCTCGCCGTCGGGGCCGTACGTCAGCGTCGCGTTGGTGCCGTGCCCCAGCAGCCCGATCGCGTCGTCGTGCACGGCGTCGTCCATCCGCGCCGAGCCCAGGGACGGTCCGGCGGTCGGCTCGTCCGGACGGACGACGATGCGGCGGCCGAGGACGGCGGGGTCCGGGTGCTCGATGACCGTGGCGAGGGCGACGGGACGGCCGGCCTCGATGTCGGCGGCGATCTCGCCGAGCTCGGGGAAGGTGTCCTTGCTGACCTTCTCGACGAACACGTCGAGGATGCCGCCGCAGGTCAGGCCGACGGCGAAGGCGTCGTCGTCGGAGATGCCGTACCTCTGGAGCACCGGCTCGCCGGACTCCACGACCGACTGCCCGAGCTCGTAGACCGCACCCTCGACGCAGCCGCCGGAGACCGAGCCGACCGCGGACTCGTCCGGGCCGACCAGCATCGAGGCGCCGGGCGGACGTGGCGCGGACTGGAACGTCGCCACCACGGTGCCGACACCGATCGTCTCTCCGTTCTCCCACCAGGCCAGCAGCTCGGGAAGCACCTCACGCACGGGAGATCACCTCCGTCAGCTCCGCGTAGGTCGCCAGCGAGTGGCCGGCGACGAAGTCGTCGACGTGCGGCAGGACCGCCAGCACGCCTTGCTGCACCGCTTCGTACCCCGCCTTGCCGCGGTGCGGGTTCACCCACACGACGCGGTGGGCGACGCGGTGCAGCCGCTGCACCTGCTCGGCCAGCAGCGCCGGGTCGCCGCGCTCCCAGCCGTCGCTGAAGACGACGACGACCGAGCCGCGGGCCATCCCGCGCTGGCCCCAGCGGTCGCTGAAGATCCGCAGCGTCTCGCCCAGCCGGGTGCCACCCGACCAGTCGGGGACGGTCTCGCCGGCGGCAACCAGGGCCCGTTCCGGGTCGCGGAGCCGCATGGCGCGGGTCAGGTGGGTGAGCCGGGTGCCGACGGTGAACGTCTCGACCACGCCGCCCTGGACCCGGAGCGCCACGGTCAGGCGGTGGGCCAGGCGCAGCAACGAGTCGGCGTAGTCGCTCATCGAACCGGACACATCAACCAACAACACCACGCGACGCGGTTTCCTGCCCCGGCGCCGCCAGCTGATCCGCGTCGGCTCACCCATCTGGCGCAGGCTGCTGCGCAACGTCCGGGAGGCGTCGACCTGGCCGCGGTGCCAGCGCTGGTGACGAGCCGTACGGCGCAGCGGCGGACGCGGGTGGAGGGTGGCGAACATCCCGGCGAGACGCTGCTTCTCCGCCGCCGAGAGCGAGCCCACGTCGCGGTGACGCAGCACCTCGGTCTCTGCGGCGCGCGCGTGGATCGACTCCATGTCGTCCTCGACGCCACCCTCGCCGACGGCGTCGGTCTCGGGCAGCTGGGACTGGGAGGGCGTGACCGACGGGACCTGACGGGCGCGGGGCAGCCCGTCGCGGGCGTTGAAGAACGCCTCGAAGACCGCGTCGAACCGGTCGAGGTCGTCGGGGCTGCCGCACAGGGTCGATCGGCCGGCCACCCAGGTCCCGCGCTCGTCCGCCAGGTCCAGCACCGACGCCGCGGCGAGGAAGCCCTGGGCCCGGTCCTGGGTGACCGGGACGCCGGCCGCCCGCAGGGCGCGGGCGAACGCCAGCAGGATCTCGTCGCCGCCCCGGACCTCGTCCGTCGGCGCGGTCATGCTCGCAGCATCTGGTCGAGGGCGTGCCTGACCTTCTCGCCGTCCTCGCGGTACTTCACCAGCGCCCCGAGCGTCGCGGCCGCGGTGGCCAGGTCGAGCTGGGCGGTGCCCAGGTGGTTGATCGCGCGCGCCCAGTCGAGGGTCTCGGCGACGCCGGGCGGCTTGGCCAGGTCGTCGCGGGCCCGCAGCTGCTGCACGACCTCGACCACCTGCCGGGCCAGCTCGGCCGACACCTCGGGCGCGCGGGTGCGGACGATCTCGACCTCGCGGTCGAGACCCGGGTGGTCGATCCAGTGGTAGAGGCAGCGCCGCTTGAGCGCGTCGTGCAGCTCGCGGGTGCGGTTGGAGGTGAGCACCACGACCGGCGGGGTCGCGGCCTTCACCGTGCCGAGCTCGGGGATGCTGACCTGGTAGGTCGACAGCACCTCGAGCAGGAACGCCTCGAACTCGTCGTCGGCCCGGTCGACCTCGTCGACCAGCAGCACCGCGGGGCTCTGCTGGAGCGCGGCCAGCACCGGACGGGCGAGCAGGAACCGCTCGTCGTACAGGCTCTTCTCCGCCTCCTCGACCGTGCCGTCGGAGGCGTCCCCCGCGACGGCCTCCATCGCGCGCAGGTGCAGGATCTGCCGCGGGAAGTCCCAGTCGTACAGCGCCTGCGTGGCGTCGATGCCCTCGTAGCACTGCAGCCGCACCAGCGGGAGCTCCAGCGACTCGGCGATGGCCTCGGCCAGCGCGGTCTTGCCCGTGCCCGGCTCACCCTCGAGCAGCAGCGGCCGCTGCATCCGCAGCGCCAGGAACGTCACCGTCGCCAGGTCGCCGTCGCACAGGTAGCCCGTCGTCGCCAGGCGCGCAGCGACGTCGGAGGCAGACTCCGGTTCCATGCCGCCAGGCTACTTCGGGGGGCGTTGGCGCGCGGTTGGCCGCATCGACCACTGCCGACCGGCATGATGTGCGCGTGGACTCGGGGGAACTGCTGGCCGAGTGGCGCGAGAGGTACGCCGAGCCGACGGCGGGCTGGGACTTCTCGACGTTCGCGGGGTCGATCGAGACCGACGACCCGCCGTGGTCCTACGACGACCTCGCCCGAGAGGCTCTGGCCGGCGCCACCTCGGCGCTCGACATCGGCACCGGTGGCGGCGAGGTGCTCCTCCGCCTCCGCGACGCGCTGCCCGCCGACACCCTGGCCACCGAGGGCTGGGCGCCGAACCTGCCTCACGCGACCGAGGCGTTCGCTCCGCACGGCATCCACGTCGTGCCCTACGACTCCGAGCACGACGACCTGATGCCGTTCGAGGACGGCCGGTTCGACGTGGTGCTCGACCGCCACGAGTCGTACGTCGCCACCGAGGTCTTCCGCGTGCTGCGGCCGGGCGGGGCGTTCGTCACCCAACAGGTCGACGGCCGCGACTTCGAGGAGACACACGCGCTGTTCGGCGGGACGCCGGCGTACTCGCACGTCACGCTGGAGAACCTCCGCGCCGAGGCCGAGGCGCGCTGGGTTCGTGGTCGAGGACGGCCGCGAGTGGTCCGGCACGATGCGGTTCGCCGACGTGGCGACGTTCGTGAGCTACGTGCGGATGGTGCCGTGGGAGGTGCCCGAGGACTTCTCCGTGGACCGCTACGCCGACGCCCTGCTGGCGATGACGCGAGCGCGACCTGGTCTTCACGCGTCGGATGTTCGTGCTGGTGTGTCGACGTCCCGGCCGGTAGCCAGGTCGCCGCACTCGACCAGCACGACCTCGCGCGGCTTCAGGTAGTCGCGCGCGCCCTGGTCACCGGTCGCCGTCGCGATGACGCCGGCCCAGTGGTCGCGGCCGATCAGGACCGGGTGGCCGGGCGTTCCGTCGTACGCCGCGCGGGCGAGGACGTCGGGCCCGGTCGCGGCCGCGACCACGCGACCGATGACGTCGGCGGTCACGTCGGGAAGGTCGACGAGGGTGACGAGCGCGGCGTCCGCGGAGGGGTCGACGGAGGCCAGTCCGGTGCGCAACGAGGCGCTCATCCCCTCGGCCCAGTCGGTGGCCACCACCACGTGCACGTCGGGGTCGTCGACGAGCGTGGCGGCCTCGTCGGCGGCGGCGCCGAGCACCACCGTGACGCGCCGGCAGCCGCCGTCGTGCAGGCGGCCCAGCGCGGCGCGCAGCCAGGGAGTCCCGTCGTCACCGACGACGAGGGCCTTGGGCCGTCCCATCCGGGTGCCGGCGCCGGCGGCGAGGAGGAGTCCGTCGACGATCACCCGGCCAGGCTAGGGCGCGCCGAACGCCTCCGCGTAGAGGGCGGCCAGGTCGTCGGAGTACGCCGCGGTGAAGCCGCACACCGTGACGAAGCCGTCGTTCGCGGAGACGAGGTAGCGCTGGCCGGTCTGGAAGTCGGCCGCCTGCACCAGCGCCTGCATGTCCGCGGGCGGTGCATCGACGGTGACCTGGTCGGCGGGACCGCCGCGGTACCACTCGGTGACGTCGAGGGTGACCGTGCCGTCGGTGATGGCGGAGACGGTGCCGTCGAAGGCGGTCTCCTGGTTGGAGAGGATCTCGGCGCTCGGGATCGCGCACCTGCCGGCGACGGGCGGGCGGGCGGAGAGCTCGACGACCGTGGGGGCCGGGTCCTGGGCGGTGGGCACCTGCGGCTCGTCGTCGCCCCCGACGACGGCGAAGACGCCCACGCCGGCGATGACGAGGAGCGGCCGCGGCGGCGACCAGCCAGGTGAGCGGTGAGCGGCGGCGGGCGGGGGTGTCGAGGTCGTGGCTCATGGCGTCCTCCAGGAGTCGGGCCACCTGCGCCGGTTCGGCGGGCGGCAGGGAGGCGGCGGGGTCGTGCGCACGGAGCCGCTCGAACAGCTCGGTGTCCTCGGGGTCGTCGCTCATCCCTGCCTCCTCTCGTTCGACTCCTCATGTCCGGCAGTCGCGCCGGTCTTTCGCAGCTCCTCCCGGAGCTTCTCGCGGGCCCGGTGCAGCCGGATGCTCACGGCGTTGGGCGTGACGTCGAGGACGGCCGCGATCTCGGCCGGCGTCAGCTGCTCCCAGGCCCACAGCCGGAGCAGCTCGGCGTCCTCCTCGCGCAGCGCGCCGATCGCCTCGGCGAGGTCGGGGTCGTCGCCCTCTCCGGGACCGGACGTGGTCGCCGCCGGCGGGTCGACGACGGCGATCCGGGCTGCGAGCCGCTCCTGTCGGCGTACGCCCCGGGTCGCGTTCGCGAGGCAGTTGCGGGCCACGCCGTAGGCCCAGGGCAGCGGCTCCTCCGGGACGTCGTCGAGCCGGCGCCAGCAGACGAGGAGCGTCTCGGCGAGCACGTCGTCGGCCGTCGCGGGGTCGGTACGTCGGGCCAGGAAGCGCCGCAGGGGGTCGACGAGCGCAGGGACGAGCGCCTCGAACCGCTCCCGCCTGGCCTCGTCGGACATGCTCCTCACGGTGTCACATGTCCGGCAGCGCGCCCGTGCTTTCGTGTCGGCGCGCGGTGCCAGACTCGCGGTCATGACCGCCGTCGCCGATGCCTACCTGACCGCCGTCGACTCCGTCGCCGACCTGCTGGCTCGACCCGAGGTGGCCGCCGCCTGGGAGTCGCCCAGCGCGCTGGCCGAGTGGTCCGTCGGTGGGTTGGCGGGGCACCTGGCCGGGCAGGTCTTCGCAGGGGTGAACCTGATCGAGGCCGAGCCGAGCGAGCTGGCACCGATCGCGCTCGACGAGCACTACCGACGGGTGTCGTGGATCGGCGCGGCCGTCGACGACGACGTCAGCGTCGACATCCGCGCCGGCGGCGATGAGTACGCCGATGCCGGGCCGCAGGCCCTGCTCGCCCGGGTGGTCGAGGGCCGCGCCCGGCTGGGCAGCCTGCTGGCGGAGACCTCGCCCGACCGGCCCGTCCTGGTCCCCTGGCAGGGCTGGGCGCTGCGTCGCGACGACTTCCTGGTCATGCGGATGATGGAGATCACCGTCCACTCCGACGACCTCGCTGCGTCGGTGGGCGTCACGGCACCGACGCTGCCCGACGAGGTGCTCGGCCCGGTGCTCGGCGCTGCTGACCCGGCTGGCCGTCCGTCGCCACGGCCAGTCCGCCGTGGTCACCGCGCTGAGCCGGGCCGAGCGGGCGCCCGAGGGCGATCAACGCGTTCTGAGCGCCGCTCCACCGCACCCGAGCACGATCGCGGCGATGCCGACCGCGACGACGACCGAGCCGACGAGGCGGTGCAGGGGGCGGGCCTCCTTCGAGGACCAGCCAGCCGAACAACGCGCCGACGACGATGCTGCTCTCGCGGGCGGCCGCGACCAGGGCGACCGGCGCCTCCTGCATCGCGCGCAGGACCAGGATGTAGGCGACCGGCGACAGCAGGGCCACGACCCACGCCGGCCGGGCCAGCGCGGGCCAGGCCCGCCGTACGTCGGGGATCCGGCGCCGGGCCATCAACGTCAGCACCGGCACCTGGCACGTCAGCCCGAGCACGAAGTACGGCACGGGCGACACGTCGAGGTCGGTGACAGCGTGGCTGTCCCAGACCGTGTACGCCGCGATGGTCACGCCGGTCAGCAGTCCCCAGAGGACGCCCGGCCAGGGGTTGCCGTGCCCCGCCCCGGGGGACCACGAGATGAGCAGGACGCCGACGACGACCAGGAGCACCCCGATCCCGGCCACGACACCCGGCCGCTCGTCGAGCACCGTCGCGGCGATCACGAACGTCAACAGCGGACCGGTCCCGCGCGCCACCGGATAGACCACGTTGAGCTCGCCCTCGGCGTACCCGCGCTGGAGCGCCAGCTGGTAGCCGATGTGCATCGCGGCGCTCAAGGCCGCCGCCCCGAGCCACACCCATTGCGGCCGGTCACCGGTCACGACCACCCAGACGACCCCGACCGGCACCCAGACGACGACGCTGAGGGCGGCGTACAGCCAGATGAACAGCAGCCGGTCCTCGGTCACGCCCTTGGCCGCGAGGTTCCACACCGCGTGCAGCACCGCCGCCGTCAACACCAGCGCCAGCGCCCCCGGACCCACGCCCGCAGGCTGCCACACGTCGACCCGGCCAAGGTGGCGGTGCGCGGAGTAGAGTCCCGCCAGCCGCGACCGTCGGGGGGCTCGAGGATCGGTCGCTCGTGATTGGGGAGCCACATGGCCCGTGTCCGTCGCACCTTGATCCCGCTCGCCGGCCTCGCGCTGCTCGCCGCGCAGATAGCGCTGCCGGGGCTCGCGATGGCCAAGGAGGCCCTGCCCGCCTGGGCCTGCGGCGCCGACGGTGGCGGCGTCAGCGCCCGGGGAGGCTTCCCGGACAGCCGCGGCACGATCCGCGAGAAGGACACCGGCCAGGTCGTCCACGACATGCCGGCGTCGGCCAAGGGCAAGGCGCCCGCGGCGATGACCGTCAGCGTGCCGATCGTCTTCCACGTCATCACCAGCGGTACGGCCGGCAACCTCACCGACACCCAGCTCCAGGCCCAGGTCACGCAGATGAACAGGGCCTACAGCGGCACCTACGGCGGCGCGAACACGGGCTTCTCGTTCGTGCTCTCAGGTGTCGACCGGACGGACAACGCGACGTGGTACGCCTCGAAGGGAGGCGGCGCCGAGCACGCGATGAAGACGGCGCTCAAGACCGGCGGCGACAACACCATGAACGTCTACACGACCAGCGGCGGCGGCTACCTCGGGTACGCCTACCTGCCCGACATCACGAACACCGCCCAGGCCTACCTCGACGGCGTCGTGATCGACTGGAAGACCGTGCCCGGCGCCTCGACCGAGTACGCCGGCCTGTACGACGAGGGCGACACGCTCGTCCACGAGGCCGGCCACTGGCTGAACCTCGAGCACACGTTCTTCGGCCAGTGCAACAAGAGCGGTGACTTCGTCGCCGACACGCCCGCCGAGAAGTCCGCCGCGTTCGGTTGCCAGACCGGCCGGGACACCTGTCCCGCCGCCGGCCTCGACCCGATCCACAACTACATGGACTACTCGGACGACCCGTGCCTCACCGAGTTCACCGCCGGCCAGAGCCAGCGGATGAAGGACGCCTGGCTGCTGTACCGGGCCGCCTAGCACCAGACAGCACGAGGCCCCCGCCAGTGGCGGGGGCCTCGTGAGGTTCTGCGTGGGGGAGCTGGACTCAGAAGTCCATGCCGCCCATGCCGCCGTCGCCACCCATCGCGGGAGCCTTCTCGGGCTTGTCCGCGACGACGGCCTCGGTGGTGAGGAACAGCGCGGCGATCGACGCGGCGTTCTGCAGCGCCGAGCGGACGACCTTGGTCGGGTCGGGGATGCCGGCCGCGAGCATGTCGCCGTACTCGCCGGTCGCGGCGTTGAGGCCGTGACCGACGGGCAGACCGGCGACCTTCTCGGCCACCACGCCGCCCTCGAGGCCGGCGTTGACCGCGATCTGGCGGATCGGGGCAGCCAGCGCGACCTTGACGATGTTGGCACCCGTGGCCTCGTCGCCGGTCAGGTCGAGCTTCTCGAACGCCGTGTTGCCGGCCTGGACGAGCGCCACGCCGCCGCCGGCGACGATGCCCTCCTCGACCGACGCCTTGGCGGCGCGGACGGCGTCCTCGATGCGGTGCTTGCGCTCCTTGAGCTCGACCTCGGTGGCCGCGCCGACCTTGATGACCGCAACACCGCCGGCCAGCTTGGCCAGGCGCTCCTGCAGCTTCTCGCGGTCGTAGTCGGAGTCGGACTTCTCGATCTCGGCGCGGATCTGGTTCACCCGGCCGGCGATCTGGTCGGCGTCGCCGGCACCCTCGACGATGGTGGTCTCGTCCTTGGTGATGACGACCTTGCGGGCCGAGCCGAGCAGCTCGATGCCGGTCGACTCGAGCTTGAGGCCGACCTCCTCGCTGACGACCTGGCCACCGGTCAGGATCGCGATGTCCTGCAGCATGGCCTTGCGGCGGTCACCGAAGCCCGGCGCCTTGACGGCGACGGACTTGAAGGTCCCGCGGATCTTGTTCACGACCAGCGTGGACAGGGCCTCGCCGTCGACGTCCTCGGCGATGATCAGCAGCGGCTTGCCGGCCTGCATGACCTTCTCCAGGAGCGGCAGCAGGTCCTTGACCGAGCTGATCTTCTGGTTGGCGACGAGGATGTACGGGTCGTCGAGCACGGTCTCCATGCGCTCGGGGTCCGTCACGAAGTACGCCGAGATGTAGCCCTTGTCGAACCGCATGCCCTCGGTGAGCTCGAGGTCGATGCCGAACGTGTTCGACTCCTCGACGGTGATGACGCCTTCCTTGCCGACCTTGTCCATCGCCTCGGCGATGATGTCGCCGACGCTCTGGTCGCCGCCCGCGGAGATGGCCGCCACCGAGGCGATCTGCTCCTTGGTCTCGACGTCCTTGGACGCCGCGGTCAGCGCGTCGGAGACGGCCTCGACGGCCTTCTCGATGCCGCGCTTGATGCCCATCGGGTTCGCACCCGCGGCCACGTTGCGCAGGCCCTCGCGGACCATGGCCTGGGCGAGGACGGTCGCGGTCGTCGTACCGTCACCGGCGACGTCGTCGGTCTTCTTCGCGACCTCCTTGACGAGCTCGGCCCCGATCTTCTCGTAGGGGTCCTCCAGCTCGATCTCCTTGGCGATGCTCACACCATCGTTGGTGATGGTGGGCGCGCCCCACTTCTTCTCGAGCACGACGTTGCGGCCCTTGGGGCCGAGGGTGACCTTGACGGCGTCGGCGAGCGTGTTCATGCCACGCTCGAGACCGCGCCGGGCCTCCTCGTCGAAAGCAATCAGCTTAGCCATGCGTGCGATTCCTTCAGCGTCTGGTGGCCGGCTCGCTGCCCGCGACGGACGGCCCCGGCTGACCCGGCGAACCCTGCTCGCCGGCGCCTGAGGACCTCAGCTCACCGGTCCGGATTGTTGTCACTCTCATGACGAGAGTGCCAGCGTCATGTTTAGCACTCTCCCCTGGCGAGTGCAAACGATGTCGAACCACTCCGGACGCCGTGTCACCATGACTTCTCCCTGGTTCTCCCGTGACTGTCGATTCCACGGGACCTGTGCCCGTCATCGCGATGACAGACTCACCGACAAGGAGGACGAGATGACCCAGTCGATGTCGCAGTACGTCGTGTTGTTGCCGGGTGACGAGGCCGAGTGGGAGGCCGCACCCGAGGAGCGCCGCCAGGCGACCTACGCCCAGCACCACGAGTTCGCCAAGCTGCTCGAGGAGCGCGGGCACCGCGTGACCGGCGGCGCCGAGCTCGCCCACTCCCGCGAGACCAAGCTGCTGCGCACCGCTGCCGACGGCACCCAGACCGTGACCGACGGTCCGTTCGCCGAGACCGTCGAGCAGCTGACCGGCTTCTACCTCATCGACTCCCCCGACCTCGACGACCTGCTGGAGGTCTGCAAGGTCCTCGGCAAGGGCGAGGGCGTCATCGAGGTCCGCGAGATGAAGGGCGGGACGTCGTCATGAAGTTCCTGGTGCTGATGGCCGAGGAGGACACCTGGGAGCGGTGGAACGCGCTGTCGGACGCCGAGCAGCAGGACGTCTTCGACTCCTTCACCGCGTTCACCGAGGCGGTGAAGGAGCGGGGCACGGTGCTGGCCGGTGAGGCGCTCGACCGTGCCGAGAGTGCGCGCACGGTCCGGCCCGGTCCCGGGCGCCCGGTGACCGAGGGGCCGTTCGCCGAGACGGTCGAGCAGCTGGGCGGTTTCTGGCTGGTCGACCTGCCCGACCTCGAGAGCGCGGTCGGCGCGGCCAAGCTGCTGCCCGCGGCCTACAGCGTCGAGGTGCGGCCCGTCGTCGACATGGAGGACTGACCCGATCCCGGTGTCGGCCGTCGAGGACGTCTGGCGCGACGAGTGGGGCCGCCTGCTGGCCCTGCTCGTCGCCCGGTACCGACGCCTCGACCTCGCCGAGGACGGCCTCGGCGACGCCTTCGAGGCCGCCGCCCGTACCTGGCCGGCCGACGGCACCCCCGACAACCCCGCCGCCTGGCTGCTGACCGCGGCCCGGCGCCGCATCCTCGACCGGCTCCGCGCCGAGGCGGTCGCCGCGAGGAAGCTGCCGTTGCTCGCCGTCGAGGCCGAGCTGACCGAGGAGGCGCAGCGCGTGATGGCCGATGCGGGGAGCCCGGGTCACAGCTGGGAGTACGACGAGCGGTTGCGGCTCGTGCTCCTGTGCGCGCACCCGGCCCTCACCCCGGAGTCCGCGGCGGCGCTGTCGCTGCGGCTGGTGATGGGCGTGGCCACCGAGGACATCGCGCGGTTGTTCCTCGTCCCGACGCCCACGATGGCCGCGCGGCTGACCCGGGCCCGCAAACGGCTCGCCCGCGAGAGCTTCGACCTGCCCACCGGCGCGGACCTCGAGGGTCGCCTCGCGCTGGCCGCCGACATCGCGTACCTGGCCTTCACGGCCGGCTACGCGCCGGGCTCGGGGTCCGACGTGCTCCGCCCGGACGAGGCGGCCGAGGCGATCCGCCTGGCCCGGGTGCTGCGCGAGGTCGCCCCCCGTGACACTCCCCTGGGCGCCGAGCTCGACTCGCTGCTCGCCCTGATGCTGCTCCAGCACTCACGGCGCGAGGCCCGGGTCGACGACGCCGGCGACCTGGTGCTGCTGCCCGACCAGGACCGTCGGCGCTGGCGCTCGGACGAGGTCGCGGAGGCCATCGGCCTCCTCACGCCGTGGGCGCGCGCGCCGGGGACGCCGTACCTCCTCCAGGCCCTGATCGCGGCCGAGCACGCCGTCGCCCCGAGCGCCGCGGACACCGACTGGCCGCGCATCGCCCGGCACTACGGCGAGCTGGAGGACATCACCGGCTCCCCCGTCGTCCGCCTCAACCGTGCCGTGGCGGTCGCCGAGGCCGACGGGCCGCTGGCCGGGCTGGCGCTCCTGGACGGCCTGGACCTGTCCGGGCACCGGCTGCCCGCCGTACGCGGCCAGCTGCTGCTGCGCCTCGGCCGCGACGAGGAGGCCCGCGGCGAGCTGCTGCGCGCCCTCGACGCGTGCGGCAACGAGGCCGAGCGCGCCGGCCTGCGCCGGCTCCTCGACGGGACGACCGACACGTCCGGATGAGTACGCCGACGCAGGCGCCACCGCGACGGCAGGGTCGACCATGACGACATGACCGCTGCGTCCGCACCCACCGTGCCCGCCCGTACCCGGCCGGCGACCCCTGCCCAGCTCGACTGGCTGGCCGCGGAGCTCCCGCACTGGAAGGCCGCCGGGCTCGTCGACGACCCGGCTGCGACCGCGATCCTGGCGGGCTACCACCCGAGCCGGCGCTTCGACCTCTCCCGCCTCCTGCTGACCCTCGGCGCCGCCTTCGTCGGCGTCGGCATCCTCTGGCTGGTCGCCAGCAACCTCGACCAGCTGCCGCCGCCCGTGCGGTTCGCCGTGGTGGCCGCCTTCTGGCTGGCCTTCCTCGTCGGCGGCGAGGTGCTGGCGGCCCGCCGCGAGCATGGCGGCGACATCCCGTCGCCGGTCGTCGGCTGCGTGCGCATCCTCGCCGCGCTCACCTTCGGCGCCATGATCATGCAGGCGGCCCAGAGCCTGCAGGTACCCGCGTACGAACCCCAGCTGCTCGCCTGGTGGGGTCTGGGCGCACTCGTCCACGCGTACGCCGTCCGCGGCACCGGCCCGCTCGTGGTCGGCCTCGTCGCCCTCGCGTCGTGGCTCGTGTGGCAGACCACGTGGGACGCACCCAGCGCGCTGACCGTGCTCCTGGTCCTCTTCGCCGCCGGCGCCGTCGCCGCCTCCGCGGCCGCGTGGCACGAGGACCTGCTGCCCGTCCTTCGCCGCTCCGTGGCGGGAGGTCGGGGCCGTGCTGACGCTCGGGGCGCTGTTCGTGGCCGCGCTCCCCTTCGTCACCACCGAGGACTTCGGCTGGACGCCCCTGCTCGTGGCCGTGGTGGCGGTCGCCGGCCTGGTCGCCGTCGCGTCGGCGGTGCTGGCCCGAGGGCAGCTCCGGCTCGAACCCGTGCTCGCCGTCGTCATCGCCCTGGTGGGCGTGCTGCTCGTGCTCTGGGAGTTCGGGTCGGACTTCGACATCGACGACCAGGTGGGTGCCGCCGGGTGGGCGCACGCGGCGCTCGGCGTGATCGCGTACGTCGGCGCCTCCGCCTGGTTCGCCGTCCTCGGCGTGCTCCGCGACAGCAGGCGGCTGACCTTCGTGGCCACGGCCGCCCTGGTCGTCTTCACCACCGTCCAGGCGTTCTCGGTCTTCGCCGCGATCGTCCAGGGTGCCTGGCTGTTCGTGCTGCTCGGCCTGGTCTTCGTCGGCACCGGCTGGGTCGCCGACCGGGCCCGGCGCCAGCTCGCCCGCAGCCTCGCCGACGAGGAAGGAACCGTCCGATGAGGTCGCTCGCCGCCAAGGTCACGGTCGTCGCGCTCGTCCAGCTCGCGCTGGTCGGCGTCGCCGTCGCACCCCGCCTGTCCGCCCGGCTGACCGGGGACGAGTACCTGCTCCGCGTCGCCCCGGTCGACCCGATCGACCCGTTCCGAGGCGCGTACGTCGACCTCGACTACCCCGACCTCGACCTCGGCCGCGAGACGCCCGGCGACGAGGGCACCGTGTACATCACGCTCGAGCAGGACGGCGAGGTCTGGGTGGCGAGCGCGTACACCCGCGAGCGTCCGTCCGGGACGCCGTACCTCGCCTGCGACGACCGCGACTGGCCGATGCGCTGCGGGATCGAGAGCCTCTTCCTGCCGCAGGACGAGGCGGCGTCGATGCAGGCCGACCTCGGCGACGGGTCGATGGTCGCGGTCGTGAAGGTCGACGGGCGCGGGAACGCCGCGCTCGTCCGCGTGGAGTCCGCCTGACGTCCGCGCGCGTGGTTTACTACAGTAAGTCACTGAACAATAGGTCTTACTGCGGAGGAACTCGTGCAGGTCGTCACCATCGAGGTGCCCGAGCTCGGCAACCGCTGCCACCTGGTCCACGACGGCGCCCGGGCGCTGGTCGTCGACCCGCCGCGTGACCTGGCCCCGCTCGAACGGGCCGCCGAGGACGCCGGCGTCGACATCGCCGCCGTCGCGGACACGCATGTCCACAGCGACTACCTCTCCGGCGCCGCGGTGCTGGCCGCACGCCACCGGGTGCCGTACCTGCTGTCCGCCGAGGAGCGCGTGGAGATCGACCGGCTGCCGGTCCAGGGCGGGGACGTCGTCCCGGTCGGCGCCCTCGAGGTCCAGGTCCTCGACACCCCGGGTCACACGCTGCACCACCAGTCGTACGTCGTCCGGCACGGCGACCTCGACCGGCCCGCTCTCTTCAGCGGCGGCAGCCTCCTGCACGGCACCGTCGGCCGCACCGACCTGGTCGACCCGCTGCTCGCCCGCCTGCTCGGCCGCGCCCAGTGGCAGAGCGCCCAGCACCAGGCCGTGCTGCCCTCGGCCACGTCGCTGCACCCGACGCACGGCTTCGGCAGCCTGTGCTCCGCCACGTCGGTGGCCCCCGACGAGGACGCCGGGACGGTCGGGCACGAGCGGCGCACGAACGCCGCACTGACCACGCCGCGCGACGAGTACGTCGAGGCGCTGGTCGAGGGGTTCGGGCCGGTGCCGTCGTACTACCGGCACCTGGCCCGGCTCAACCGCAAGGCTCCCGACGTCCGGGCGACCACCACGCCGGTCGCCGACGTCGACGAGGTCGCCGAGCGGGCGCGGCGCGGCGAGTGGGTGCTCGACGTGCGCCCGCGGGCGGCGTACGCCGAGGCCCACCTGCCCGGCTCGGTCGGCATCGAGCTGGGCGACTCGTTCGCGACGTGGGCGGGCTGGGTGACGCCCTGGGGCGCCGACCTGACGCTGGTCGCCGACCGCCACCAGGACCTCGAGGTGGCCGTGCACGACCTGGCCCAGATCGGCATCGGGGTCGGCCGGGTGCACGTGCTCGGCCCGACCGTCGACTGGCCGGCCACGGCGACCGTCCGTCGGGTCGGCTGGCGCGAGTACGCCTCGTCGCCGCACGACCTCGTCCTCGACGTGCGGCACGCCCACGAGCACGCCGCCGGGCACCTGCCGGAGGCCCGCCACGTCCCGCTGCCCGAGCTGTGGCGCGAGGCGGCCCGGCTGCCGGCCGGGCGGATCTGGCTGTACTGCCGCTCGGGGTTCCGGGCCACCGTCGCCGCGGGCCTGTTGGCCAGGTTCGACCGCGAGGTCGTGGTCGTCGACGACGACTGGTCCCGCGCCGAGTCCGCCGGTCTCGGCATCGATCGAGCCGCGTAGGAGGCGCCCAGCCAACCAGCGCAGCCACGAAGCTCCGTCTGCCCGGGCGCGACACTCGGGACAGGGCCGCGCCCATGTCCCGGCAGGCGGTCGACCGCCCCGCCCGTCGTGGTCCGTCCACGGCGGGTGGGGCGGGTCTCGTGCGAGACCCGATCAGCCGCCGGCGACGGCCGGGATCACCGAGATCTGGGTGCCGTCCGGCGTCGGGGTCTTCAGGTTGTCGAGGAAGCGCACGTCGTCGTTGCCGACGTACACGTTGACGAACCGGCGCAGCTGCCCGCCCTCGTCGAGGATGCGGCCCTTGATGCCGGCGTACGTCGAGTCCAGGTCCTCCAGCACGGCCGCCAGGTCGGCGCCCTCGGCGGACACCTCGGACTCACCGCCCGTGTAGGTGCGCAGGATGGTCGGGATCCGGACGGACACGCTCATGTGGCTTCTCTCCTGGGGTGCTGGTGGGGTGTTCAGTCTCGCGCACCGATGCCGGTCGCCGTGAAGGCGGCGTACGACGGGTCGATGGTCGCCGCCGCCCCGACCCGGTCGGCGATGGCGTCGAGCGTCTTCAGACCCATGCCGGTGTTGATGGCGACGGTCTCGAGGGTGGGGTCGAGCTGGCCGGTCTCGACGAGCTTCTTCAGCACGCCGATCGTGGTGCCGCCCGCGGTCTCGGTGAAGATGCCCTCGTTGCGGGCGAGCAGCAGGATGCCCTCGCGCACCTCGTCGTCGGAGATGTCCTCGACCGCGCCACCGCTGCGGCGGCAGATGTCCAGCACGTAGATGCCGTCGGCCGGGTTGCCGATCGCCAGCGACTTGGCGATGGTGTCGGGCTTGACCGGGCGGATGGCGTCGGTGCCCTCCTTGTACGCCGTGGCGACGGGCGAGCAGCCCGTGGCCTGGGCGCCGAAGATCTTGTAGGGCTTGTCCTCGACGAGGCCCAGCCTGATCAGCTCCTGGAAGGCCTTGTCGACCTTGGTGAGCTGGGAGCCGGACGCGACGGGGATGACGATCTGGTCGGGCAGCCGCCAGCCCAGCTGCTCGGCGATCTCGAAGCCGAGGGTCTTGGACCCCTCGGCGTAGAACGGGCGGACGTTGACGTTGACGAACGCCCAGCCCTCCTCCTCGCCGGCGATCTCCGAGGCGAGCCGGTTGACGTCGTCGTACGTGCCGTTCACCGCGACCAGCGAGTCCGTGTAGACGGCGGAGTTGACCTGCTTGGGCTTCTCGAGGTCGCTGGGGATGAAGACGACGGTCCGCATGCCGGCCCGGGCCCCGGCGGCGGCCACGGCGTTGGCCAGGTTGCCGGTCGAGGGGCAGGCGAACGTCGTGGCGCCGAGCTCGCGGGCCGCGCTCAGCGCGCAGGCCACGACGCGGTCCTTGAAGGAGTTCGTCGGGTTGGTGGAGTCGTCCTTCACCCAGAGCTTGTCGATGCCGAGCGTGCGGCCGAGGTTGTGCGCGCGGAGCAGCCGGGTGTAGCCGGGCTCGGTGTTGGGGCTCTGCTCGATGTCGTCGGGGACGGGCAGCAGCGCCTTGTAGCGCCAGATGTTGGGCGGACCGGCCTCGATCTGGGCGCGGGTGACGCGGGCGCGGGCCTCGTCGTCGTACCCGACCTCGAGCGGTCCGAAGCACTCCGGACAGGCGTAGTGCGGGCCGAGCTCGACCTCGTGGCCGCACTCGCGACAGACGAGGGCACGGGCGTGGCCGAAGGCGCCGTCGCGGATGGTCGTACGCTTCTCGATCACTGGTGCGCTCATGGATGACCTCCCTCATCTTCCCCGTGACGACTCTCGCCACAGGCCGGATTTGGCACCGTTCCCGCGACTGCCGCCGGAGTGTTCCGGAGCAGGAGGCGCAGCAGACGGTTGCCGGGACTTCACAGGGCCGTTCCCTCAGTCCCTCTTGATGAGCACCTTCACCGTAGCGCCGCCCGTCTCACCATGTGTACGCACCATCCACATGTTGGATGTCTGTGGAGGCGACGGGATAGTCCCTCACGAAATGGTCGTGATCCGACGGGATTGACGACCATTTCGTAGGGGACTATCCCGAGCTGGCGTCGGACGTGAGCTTGCGGAGGAGGTCGAGGACGCCGGCGGGGCCGTCGACGACGACGTCGGACATCTCGCGCAGGGTGTTCTCCTCGCGGGAGGCGGAGCAGACGAGGAGGGTGGGGAGGCCGCGGCGGCGCAGGTCGAGGACCGCCTCGAACGCCTCGAGGTCGCCGAGGTCGTCGCCGCAGAACAGGAACCCGCCGGCCTCGAGGTTCTCCATCAGGTACTCGACGACCAGGCCCTTGTGCATGCCGTGCGAGCGCACCTCGAGGACGCGCCGGCCGGGCTCGACGGTCAGCCCGTGGCGCTCGGCCAGCTCGCCGATCGGCTTCACCAGCCGCTCGAACGCGTCGTCGGGGTCGTCGAGGCGGCGGGTGTGCACGGCGACGGCCAGGCCCTTGTCCTCGACGAAGGCGTCGGCCGCGCCGGCGGTCCGCAGCACCCGGGGGAGCTCGCGCTCGAACGTCGCCAGGCCCTGCGGCGGCCGCGGGGTGATGACCCGGCGGTTGGTCGAGGACCAGCGCTCGTTGCCGTACTGCCCGAACAGGTAGAGCTCGCGGCCGGTCCCGCCGATGGCGTCGCCCACCTCGTCGAGCCCGCCGAGCGCCAGCGCCTGCCGGGCCGGCCGGCCGGTGACGACCGCGACCGCGCGCACGGCGCCGGCCAGGTCGGTCAGTACCTGCGCCGCGTCGGGGTGGATGTGCGCCGACTCGGGGTCGTCGACGATCGGCGCGAGCGTGCCGTCGAAGTCGAGACCGACGACGACGTCGGCGGCGTGGGCGACCAGGGCGGCGTACCGCTCCTCGCCTTCAGAGGACGTGAACTCCACGCGTCCACCCTGTCACGGCCGAGCCGCTCCGGGCGCGGGAGTCCGTCAGGCGTGGTCGGCGGTGAGGATGACCGTGAGCCGGTCGAGCTTCATCGGGTCGACGGCCGGCACCGTACGACGGATGCCGAGGTCGAGGGCCAGCGCGCGGGCCGCGCGGGCCAGCTTGGGCGGGTAGTAGACCGACGACGCGGGGATGGTGCCGTACCAGTTGTCGGAGCCGACGACCTTCCAGCCCGCCTGGGTCGCGGACGCGGCGACCTCGCCGGCCAGTCCGGTGACGCCGGAGTTGTTGTAGACCTCGACGTAGACCTTGCCCTTGTCGATGGCGGGCTTGGTGGGCTTCGGCTTGGTCGTCGGCATCGACGGCTCGGGAGTCGCCGACGGGGACGGTTCCGTGGCGACCCGGGTGACCTCGCGCTCGGTCGGCGGCTGGCCCTGGGTGGCGACGTAGGCGATGGCGGCCATCGCGACCGCGACGACGGACAGGATGACGACCGGCGAGGGGAAGACCACGCCCCGCTCTCCCCGGGAGCGGAGCCGGCTGCGCTGGCTCATGAGTGGTCCTAGACCTCGAAGCCGAGGCGACGGGCCGAGCGCTGACGCTGGCGGGCCGCACGCAAGCGGCGCAGGCGACGGACCAGCAGCGGGTCGACCTCGAGGGCCTCGGGACGGTCGATCAGGGCGTTGAGGACCTGGTAGTAGCGGGTGGCCGACATGTCGAACTGCTCGCGGACCGCGGTCTCCTTGGCGCCGGCGTACTTCCACCACTGGCGCTCGAACTCGAGGATCTCGCGGTCACGGTCGCTCAGGCCCGGCTGCTCGTCCGGCTGGCCAGCAGGGTGACCGGAGAGGTGGGTGGCGGCGTCCATGCGGACCACTGTAGGCGATGAATCACACGGATGTCATTCGGCCTCGGCGTGTCCTCGCGCCCGATGTCCAGGGTGACGCTAGGGCACCGGGACACGCCTAGTCTCGGCGCATGACCGACACCACCCGCTGGGGCATCCTCGCCACCGGCCGCATCGCCCGCAGCTTCGCCGACAACCTGCGCGAGGTGCCGGGCGCCGAGATCGCCGCCGTCGGCTCGCGCTCGCAGGAGGCGGCGGACGCGTTCGCCCGGGAGTACGGCGACGCGGTGCGCGGCCACGCGTCGTACGAGGCGCTGGTCGCGGACCCCGACGTCGACGTCGTGTACGTCGCCACGCCGCACGCCTTCCACCTCGAGAACGCCCGGATGGCCTTCGACGCCGGCAAGCACGTGCTGTGCGAGAAGCCGCTCACCCTCAACCTCGCGGAGGCCGAGGCGATGGTGGCCGCCGCGGCCGCGGCCGGCCGGTTCCTGATGGAGGCCATGTGGATGGCCTGCAACCCGGTCATCCGCGAGATCCGGGACGGGATCGCCGCGGGCCGGTTCGGGACGCCGCGGCAGGTGCACGCGGACCTGGGATTCATCGTGAAGCAGCCGCCGACCAGCCGGATGTTCAACCCCGAGCTCGGCGGCGGCGCCCTGCTCGACATGGGCATCTACCCGCTCACGTTCGCGCACCTGATGCTCGGTCCGGCCGACAGCCTCGTCGCCACGGCGACGTTGAGCGACCAGGGCGTCGACCTCGACGTCGCGCTGGCCGGCCGACACGGGCAGGCGGTGTCGGCGCTGACCGCGTCGATGACGTCGACCTCGCCGTGCACGGCCACGATCGCCACGACGGACGGTCGCATCGACGTGCCGCCCGGCTTCCACGCCGCCAAGCACGCCACCTGGACGCCGACGGGCGGCGAGCCCGAGCGGATCGCCGGGCTCGAGCCCGTCATCGGCACCGGGCTGGGCAACGAAGCGGCCCACGTGCAGGAGTGCCTGCACGCGGGCCGCCTCGAGAGTCCGCTGGTCCCGCACGCCCAGACGCTGACCCTGATCCGCCAGATGGACGACGTCCGCCGGCAGATCGGGGTCAGCTACGCGTCTGACCGCCGAGGGCTGACCCACTGGGTCACAGCTTGAACGACGAGCTTGCCCTTCGGGCTCTTTGGTCCGCTTGAGCGCGTTGATCGTCGCGTAGAGGCCGTCCTCGGTCCAGCTCCAGTCGCGCCCGGCATGGTTCACCGTGGCGAACTTCTTGACCTTGCTCGTGCCCGCCTGGATCCGCTTGATCTGGCCGGTGAACAGCTCGGACACGTAGACGTCACCGTTGTCGGCGACCGCCACGTTGACGGTGCTGATGAAGCCGTCGGCGACGAGGACCACCTTGCCGGACTCGCGGGGTTCACCTTGTAGACGCGACCCTGGGCGCCGAGGCTGCCGTCCTCCGGACCTCCGGGGAGGCTGGAGACGTACAGCCAGCCGTCCGGACCCATCTCGACGTCGGTCGGCACGGGCTCGAACTTGTAGGACAGACCGATCGCGCAGTCCGGGAGCCCGAGCGGGGCGGCCGCAGCCGCGGTGACCTTGACCTTGGTGGCCGGCAGGACGGCGACGATCTCGATGCCGCTGTCGCTGATCGACAGGATGTCGTTGCCGGCCGCGTCGGCCACGTAGATGGCGTTGTCGGTGTGCTCCGTGGCGTACGGGTGCGAGTCGACGATGCCGGTGTAGTTGGCGGGGCCGATCTCCTTGGGCAGCTTGGCGGCGCACTTGTCGCTGATGCCCTTGAAGCCGTAGACACCTTGCCGTCGGGGTTCTCGTTCTTCTCGTACTTGCCGATGTTGGCGATCACGTGCGGCGAGCCTGCCCGGCGATGATCTCGTAGACCTTCTTGGTCTTGCCGGTGGTCGTGAAAGGACGCGGTCGCCGTGCACGGACACCCCGCCGACCTCGGCGCCCTTCTCGCTGGTCTGTGAAGATGTCCTCGGCGTCGCCGCCCGGCGGGACCCTGAAGAGCGTGTCCCCGAAGTTCGCGGTGACGTAGGCCGTGCCGTCGTCGGCGACAGCAGTGCTGAGCGGTCCGGCCAGGTTCTTGGCGAGGATCTCCGGGTCACCGGCCTGGGCGGCGTTCGCGCTGCCACTGAGCCCCATGCCGGCCGCGAGTGCGGCCACGGACAGCAGGGCGAGAGTACGTACAGGTTTCCTCATGTTTGCTCCGTTGAACTCGAGTGACGTGGCCCCCCACGGCCACGTGTCAGCCGCAGGCAATCTCCCCCGTGCATCCCCCTCCCCCGAGAGGTGCGGAGACCGAGCGAAGTGCCCCATGAGACCACGGGTGATCGCGGGCAGGGAAGGGGGTTTCACACCCTTTCGGCCATCCCCTTCACCCCCGGGCAGGGCTGGCGGGGCACCCGCCTAGGGTGAGGTGGTGCCCGCAGACCTCGTGATCGTCGCCAACCGGCTGCCGGTCGACCGCGTCACCGGGGCCGACGGTGAGCCGGAGTGGAGGGCGTCGCCCGGCGGCCTGGTCACCGCGATCGAGCCGGTGATGCGGTCCAACAACGGCGTCTGGATCGGCTGGCCGGGCGGCACCGAGACCGGGCTGGAGCCGTTCGACTACGACGGCATGCAGCTCGACCCGATCTCCCTGTCGGCCGAGGAGATCGAGGGCTTCTACGAGGGGTTCTCCAACGCCACCCTCTGGCCGCTCTACCACGACGCGGTGGCGAAGCCGGAGTTCCACCGCGAGTGGTGGGACGCCTACGTCGCCGTCAACCGGAGGTTCGCCGCCCATGCCGCCGACCGGGCGGCGAAGGGCGCCACCGTCTGGGTGCACGACTACCAGCTCCAGCTCGTCCCGCAGATGCTGCGCGAGCTCCGGCCCGACCTCCACATCGGCTTCTTCCTGCACATCCCCTTCCCGCCGGCCGAGCTGTTCCAGCAGCTGCCCTGGCGCCGCGAGATCCTCGAGGGCCTGCTCGGCGCCGACCTCGTCGGCTTCCAGCTGCCCGGCGGCGCCCAGAACTTCGTGCGGCTCGTCCGCCAGCGGGTCGGTCACAAGACCCACCGCGAGCTGGTCTACCTGCCCGACGAGCGGACCGTGCGCGCCGCGGCGTTCCCGATCTCGATCGACGTCGACGAGCTTCGAGGAGCTCGCCCGCCGACCGGAGGTCATCGCCCGCGCCGCGGAGATCCGCGAGGCGCTCGGCAACCCGCGCAAGGTGCTGCTCGGCGTCGACCGGCTCGACTACACCAAGGGCATCCGCCCCCGGCTGCGCGCGTTCGGCGAGATGCTGGCCGACGGCGAGCTCGACGTCGGCGGACGCCGTGTTCGTCCAGGTGGCGACCCCGTCGCGCGAGCGGGTCGAGCAGTACCGCGTCCTGCGCGACGACATCGACCGGCTCGTCGGCCGGATCAACGGCGACTACGGGCGGATCGGCAGCCCGGCGATCTCCTACCTGCACGCGTCCTACCCGCGCGAGGAGATGGCCGCGCTGTACCGGGCCGCCGACATCATGGTCGTCACGCCCTACCGCGACGGCATGAACCTCGTCGCCAAGGAGTACGTCGCGTGCCGCTACGACGAGGGCGGCGCGCTGATCCTCTCGGAGTTCGCCGGGGCGGCGTACGAGCTGCGCCAGGCCTGGCTGGTCAACCCCTACGACCTCAACGGCATGAAGGCCGCGCTGCGTGAGGCCTACGCGGCCGACGAGAAGGACCTGACCCGCCGGATGCGGGCCATGCGCAAGACCATCAAGTCCGCCGACATCGCCGCCTGGGCGCGGTCGTTCCTCGAGGCGATGGACGACATCCGGCCCGCGCACGGCAAGACGCTGCTCCCCGCCGACCGGTCCTGACGATGGTCTCGGTCTCCACCGACGACGCCCTGCTCGACGTGGAGCGCATCCACCGCTGGCTGTCGGAGGACGCCTACTGGGCGCGCGGCCGCAGCCGCGAGACCGTCGAGCGCAGCCTGCGGCACTCGGTCAACGTCGGCGCCTACGACGACGGGGAGCTCGTCGGCTTCCTGCGCCTGGTCACCGACCGGGCCACGTTCGCGTGGGTGTGCGACGTGTACGTCGACCCGGCCGCTCGCGGCCTCGGGGTCGGCAAGCTCCTGATGGCCGAGGCGGACCGGTTGCTCACGTCGTACGGCGTCCGGCGGGCCATGCTCGCGACCGCCGACGCGCACAGCCTCTACGCCCAGCACGGCTTCGCCCCGCTGGCGGAGGTGGAGCGCTGGATGTCGCGGGGCTACGAGCAGTAACCCCAGCCGCGCGGCGTCGTTGAACCGAGTGGCACCCGAACACCTCGACTTGGCCCGGTCGTGCCCACTGCTGGCCGACCGAGGTGGCCGGGTCGGTCTCGGGGGTGGCCGGCCCGGCGGGTGCCAGCTCCCCGGCCGGCGGGTCCTCGGGATCAGCGGGTCGGGGAGTGTTCGGGGATCTCCTCGCCGGCCATGATCTCGGTGATCTCCTTCTCGATCTGGGGACCGAGCCGCGCCCACGTCGGCTCGTAGCCGTAGACCTCGCGCAGCGGGCGGTGCGAGCTGAGCCCGTCGAGGATGTCCACGTCGTCGGGCGTGATCAGGGCGGGGTGCACGACGCCCATCGCCTCGGAGACCTTCCAGAGGTCACGCCGCAGCGACTTGATGTAGTTGGCGGCGCGCACCGACTTCAGCTCCGGGTCGAGGCCGCGCACCAGCCACGGGTTCTGGGTCGCGACCCCGGTCGGGCAGTGGTCGGTGTGGCACTTCTGGGCCTGGATGCAGCCGATCGACATCATCGCCTCGCGCCCGACGTTGACCATGTCGACCCCGAGCGCGAACGCGACGACCGCGTTCTCGGGGACCCCGAGCTTGCCGGCGCCCACGAAGGTGAGGTCGTCGGTGAGGCCGGCGGCGGCGAACTTGGCGTAGACCTGCGCGAACCCGACCCGGAACGGGAACGCCACGGCGTCCGCGAAGATCAGCGGCGCGGCGCCGGTGCCGCCCTCGCCGCCGTCGATGTTCACGAAGTCGACCCCACGCTGACGGCCGGCCATCGCCTCGATCAGCTCGTCCCACATGCCCATCGACCCGACGGCCGACTTGATGCCCACGGGGAGCCCGGTCTCGGCGGCCACCAGCTCGACGAAGTCGAGCATCGAGTCGACGTCGTGGAACGCCGTGTGCCGGCTGGGCGAGGCGCAGTCGACGCCCGGCTTGATGCCGCGGATCTCGGCGATCTCCTGGGTGACCTTGGCGCCGGGGAGCATGCCGCCGAGGCCGGGCTTGGCGCCCTGCGACAGCTTGATCTCGATCGCCCTCACGGGGGCGCCGGCGCACAGGTCCTTGAGGCGAGCGAGCTCGAACTCTCCCCGCTCGTCGCGGCACCCGAAGTACGACGTCCCGATCTGGAAGACGAGGTCGCCGCCGCTGCGGTGGTACGGCGACAGGGCGCCCTCGCCGGTGCCGTGCAGGCAGCCGGCCAGCTGGGCCCCGCGGTTGAGGGCCTCGATGGCGTTCTTCGACAGGGAGCCGAAGCTCATCCCCGAGATGTTCACGACGCTGGCGGGACGGAACGCGTGCCGACGCCCGCGCGGCCCGCCGAGCACCTTGGCCGACGGCAGGGACACCTCGTCGCCCGCGTGCCGGGCCGCCGGTGCACCTTCGCCCTTGAACGTGCGGTGCTTGAGGATCGGGTAGCCGTTGGCGTGCTCGACGTCGTTGTCGGTGCCGAAGCCGAAGTAGTTGTTCTCGAGCTTGGCGGACGCGTAGATCCAACGACGCTGGTCGCGGCTGAAGGGCCGCTCCTCGTCGTTGCCCGTGACGATGTACTGCCGCAGCTCGGGACCGAAGCGCTCCATGAGGAAGCGGAGGTGGCCGATGACCGGGTAGGTGCGGAGGATGGCGTGCCGCTTCTGCGTCACGTCGCGCGCCGCGACGACGGCCGTGGCACCGATCGCCAGCCCGGCGGCCTTGGCCAGCTTGGATGCCGTGGTCATGGGCTCGTGTCTAGACCCGCGCGGGAGCCTTGTCGATAGCCTCCCCCGCATGTCCCACCCGCTGTCCCAGGTGTCACAGCTGCCGACGCGGGTGCGCATCGGCTATGGGTCGGGGTCGGTCGCGACCGGGGCATTCGGCACGGTCCCGGGCCTGATGTTGCTGCCGTACCTGACCGACAGCCTCGGCATCGCCGCCCTCGCCGCCGGCCTGATCGTGCTGCTGCCCAAGGCCTGGGACGTCGTGCTGAACCCGATCGCGGGCCGGATCAGCGACCGCACCGAGGACCCCCGGGGGCCCCGCCGGCCCTGGCTGCTGCGGGCCGGCCTGCCGCTGGCCGTGGCGTTCGCGCTGATCTTCGCCGCCCCCGAGCTCGGGTCGCGGGTGCTGGAGGCCGCCTGGGTGCTGGTGTTCTTCCTGGCCGCCGCGTCGGCGTACGCGTTCTTCCAGGTGCCGTACGTCTCCATGCCCGCCGAGATCACCGCGTCGTACGACGAACGCACTCGCCTGATGACCTGGCGGGTGGTGATCCTGGCCTTCACGATCATGCTCGCCGGCGCGACGGCTCCGGTGATCCGCGACGCGGTCGGCGGACGGGCGGGGTACCGCGTCATGGGGCTGGTGATGGCCGCGATCATCGTGGTCGGCGTGGTGGGTGCGTACGTCGGCACGCGCCGCGCGCCGATCGGCCGGGTCGAGCCGGGCGCCGGGTCGTTGCGCGACCAGCTGCGCATCGTGGCGGCCGCGCGGGACTTCCGGCTGCTGCTCGCGACGTACGTCGTGCAGGCGCTGGCCACCGGGTGCATGCTCGCCGGCGTCGACTACCTCGCCGAGGACGTGCTCGACCAGTCGGGCGCGACCACGATCCTGTTCGTCTGCTTCGTCGGACCCGCGCTCGTGCTGACGCCCGCGTGGGCGGCGGTGGGCGCGCGGATCGGCAAGCGCACCGGGTACTTCCTGGCGTCGGGCGTCCTGTCGCTCGGGGCGCTCGCCTCGGTGACGGCGCAGTCGGCACCCGCGGGCGTGGTGTTCGCCGCGGTCGCGGTCGTCGGCTGCGGCTACGCGGGCTGCCAGGTCTTCCCCCTCGCGATGCTGCCGGACGCGGCGGCCGTGGACGCGCGCCGGACGGGCTCGAACCGGGTCGGCGTCTACACCGGGGTGTGGACCGCGGCCGAGACCCTCGGCCTCGCGCTCGGACCGGGCCTGTTCGCCCTCGTGCTCGCGATCGGGGGCTACGAGTCGTCGACGACCGGCGACGTGGTCCAGTCGGACACGACCCTCACCGCGATCACGTACGGCTTCTCCGTGCTCCCGGCGGTCCTGGTGCTGCTCAGCCTCTGGTCGCTGTCGAGGTACCGCTTGGATGCGCGCGAGGTCGCGCTGGCAGAAGGAGGTCGCTGATGGACGACGTGCTGGCCCGGTTGCGGGAGCTCCAGGCGGCGGACCTGCCGGTGCACGGCGGGCGCACGCTGGCCTACGTCTACGACTCCGGGCTGCCGGAGGTCGACCGGATCGGGCGGGAGGCGGTGGCGGCGTACGCCGGGTCCAACGGCCTCGACCCGACGTCGTTCCCCAGCCTGCTGGCGATGGAGAACGACCTGGTCGGCTTCGCCTGCGACCTGCTCGACGCGCCCGACTCGGCCGTGGGGTCGGTGACGTCGGGAGGTACGGAGTCGGTGCTGCTGGCCGTGCAGGGCGCGCGCGACGCCTCGCCCTCGGTCGCGAACCCGTCGATGGTCGTCCCGTCGACCGTGCACGCGGCGTTCCACAAGGCCGCGCACTACTTCGGGGTGACGGCGCGGGTCGTGCCGGTCGGCCCCGACTTCCGCGCGGACGTCGCCGCGACGGCCGCGGCCATCGACGGGTCGACGGTGCTGGTCGTCGGCTCCGCGCCGTCGTACGCGCACGGCGTCGTCGACCCGATCCCGGAGCTCGCCGCGCTGGCATCGTCACGCGGGATCCGCTGCCACGTCGACGCGTGCATCGGCGGGTGGGTGCTGCCGTACGCCGCGCGGCTGGGGCGGCCGGTGCCGCCGTGGACGTTCGCGATCGATGGGGTGACCTCGATCTCGGTCGACACCCACAAGTACGCCTACGCGCCCAAGGGCACGTCGCTGCTGGTGCACCGGACGCCCGAGCTGCGGCGGCCGCAGTTCTTCGCGTCGGCCGACTGGCCGGGGTACACGATGCTCAACACCACGATGCAGTCCACCAAGTCGGGCGGTCCGCTCGCCGGGGCGTGGGCGGTCGTGCAGCACCTGGGCTCGTCGGGGTACCTCGCGTTGGCGGCTTCGGTGTTCGAGGCCGTCGACCGGATCGTGGCGGGTGTTCCTGCCGGGCTGTCGGTGGTCGTACCGCCGGACTCGACCCTGGTCGCGCTGACGTGCGACGCGTCCTGCGACGCGTTCACCGTGTGCGACGAGATGAAGGAGCGCGGCTGGTACGTGCAGCCGCAGATGTCGTACGCCGGCGCGTCGCCGACGATCCACCTGTCGGTCTCGGCCGCGACCCTGTCGTCGGTCGACGAGCTGCTGGCCGACCTGGCGTCGTCGGTGGCGGCGGCGCGGGCCGCCGGTCCGGTCTCGGTCGACCCGGAGGTCGTCGCGTTCATCGGGGCGCTCGACCCGGCCGCCCTCTCCGACGAGGACTTCGACGGCCTGCTCGCCGCCTCCGGCCTGATGGGCGACCCCTCCGCCGGCCTCGCCCTCCCGTCCCGGATGGCCCCGGTCAACGCCATGCTCGACGTCGCCTCCCCCGCCCTCCGCGAGGCGTTGCTCATCGCGTTCCTCGACCGGCTCTCCCGGCCGGTGCGCTCCGCTGGATGAGTACCCGGATATCCGGGTATTCCTGCAGTTGTCAGGGGTTGCAACCGCTGACAAGTGCCAGAAGACCCTGACCAGTCAGCCGTCGAGGCCCCTCTCGGCCAACCACTTCGTCCCGCGCCCGCTTGCCCGCGCGCGCCAGCCACGCGTCGTACACGACCTCGGCCAGCTCGTCGGCGGTCAGCTCCCCGATCCGGCTGCCGCGCAGCAACACCGACGGGTGGCCCTTGAAGTGCGGGGTGGTGAAGAACGGGGTGCTGTCGTCCTCGACCAGCGCCTGCTTGTCGGTGTCCTCGGCGACCCAGAAGACGATGACGTCGTCGTACCGCTCGCCGGTCTCGGGGTCGTACGCGTCGGGCCTCGGGTTGCGGAAGAAGATGAAGCTCTTGCGGCCGACCTGGTACACCGGGTTCTTGCCGGCCGACTCGACGGTGACCCCGGGCATCGACAGCGCCAGGTCGTGGACCTGCTGCACGGTCGCACGCTTGGGACGGGCCATGAGACCGAGCGTACGGCGCCCCTCGCGGCGTACTTCCCAGGCATTCGCTCCACTTCCCGGGCGAAATACTGCCTTGGAAGCGGAGCGATCCCCGGCTCACCGGGGATCGCTCACGCACGACTACCCTCGCCAGCATGGGCGCCCTGGCCGGACTCGTGGAGAAGGGGCTGGTGGCGCCGGACTGGGCCAACGCCCTGGAGCCGGTCGACGAGCGGATCGCCGCGATGGGGCAGTTCCTGCGGGCGGAGATCGCGGCCGGCCGCGCGTACCTCCCGGCGGGCGACCGCATCTTCCGCGCCTTCCAGCGGCCCCTGAAGGACGTGCGGGTGCTGATCGTGGGGCAGGACCCGTACCCCACGCCCGGCCACCCGATCGGCCTGAGCTTCGCGGTCGACGCGCACGTGCGGCCGCTCCCGCCGAGCCTGCGCAACATCTACCAGGAGCTCGGCACCGACCTCGGCCTCACGATGCCCGCGCACGGTGACCTCACGGCCTGGGCGGACCGTGGGGTGATGCTGCTCAACAGGGTCCTCACCGTGCGTCCCGGCGAGGCCGCCAGCCACCGCGGCCGGGGCTGGGAGGAGGTCACCGCCTGCGCGATCGACGCCCTCGCCCGCCGCGGCGGCCCGCTCGCCGCGATCCTGTGGGGTCGCGACGCCCAGTCCCTCAAGGCCTCCCTCGGTCCGGTCCCCTGGGTCGAGTCCGTGCACCCCAGCCCGCTGTCCGCCCACCGGGGGTTCTTCGGGTCGCGACCCTTCAGCCGCGTGAACCGGCTCCTCGAGGAGCAGGGTGGACAGCCCGTCGACTGGTCGTTACCAGAAAGTTGAATGTTGAACTATCATGACTGACGTGAACGACCGCATGCCTGCCCTCTACATCGGCCACGGCGCCCCGCCCCTGCTCGACGACGAGCTCTGGTCGGGCCAGCTGGCCCAGTGGGCCACGGACCTGCCCCGCCCGACGGCGATCCTCATCGTCAGCGCGCACTGGGAGTCCGCGCCGGTGATGCTCAGCGCCAACGGCGCCCCGCTGGTCTACGACTTCGGGGGATTCGCGCCGCGGTACTACCAGATGACGTACGAGACCCCCGACGCCACGGCGCTCGCGCAGCGGGTCGCGGCGATGATGCCGGCGCACGAGCCGGTCCACCAGCACACCAGCCGCGGCCTGGACCACGGCGCCTGGGTCCCGCTCAAGATCATGTACCCCGACGGCGACATCCCGGTGCTCCAGATGTCGCTCCCGACGTCCGACCCGACCCGCCTCCTCGAGCTGGGCAAGCGGCTGCGGCCGCTGCGCGACGAGGGCGTGCTGATCATCGGCTCCGGCTTCCTCACCCACGGCCTGCCGTTCCTCACCGAGTTCCGCATCGACGCCGCCGCCCCCGGCTGGTCGACGGACTTCGACGCCTGGGCCGCCGACGCGATGCGCCGCGGCGACGTCGACGCGCTCGCGAACTACCGGGCCGAGGCGCCGGGCATGCCCTACTCGCACCCGACGGTCGAGCACTACACGCCGCTGTTCGTCACCCTCGGCGCGGCCACCGACCCCGAGGAGCCCGGCGAGCAGGTCATCGACGGCTTCTGGATGGGCCTCTCGAAGCGTTCGCTCCAGGTCGCCTGACCCGTCAGCCGGTCAGCTCGTCGAGCTCGACGAGGTCCTCGGCCGTGGGCTGCCACCGCAGCGCCGCGGCGTTCGCCCGCACCTGCTCCCCTCGCGTGGCGCCCGAGATCACCGACCCGACGGCCGGCTGGGCCGCCAGGCCCGCGATCGCCACGTCGAGCAGCGTGAGGTCGCGCTCCTCGGCGTAGGACGTCAGCGCCTCGATGCGGTCCCACTCGGCGTCCCGCAGCCACTGCGAGCGCTCGGGGTCGAGCGCGGCCCGGGAGCCCGGGGGCGCCGCCTCGCCGCGCCGGTACTTGCCGGTCAGCAGGCCGTACTCGAGCGGGAAGTACGGCAGCAGCCCGATCCCGAACGCCTCGCACGCCGGCACCACCTCGTCCTCGACGGCCCGGTCGAGCAGCGAGTAGCCGTTCTGCGCCGACACGAACCGCTCCAGACCCGGCCGCCCGCGCCGTCCAGTCGGCGTCGGCGATCTGCCAGGCGGCGAAGTTCGAGGAGCCGACGTAGCGCACCTTCCCCGCGCGTACCAGGTCGGTGAGCGCCGACAGCGTCTCCTCGATCGGCGTCACGTCGTCGGGCACGTGCAGCTGGTACAGGTCGATGTGGTCGGTCCGCAGCCGGCGCAGGCTGCCCTCGACGGCTGCCACGATCGTCGACCGGCTCGCCCGCGCCCGACCGTCCGGCTGTCGTCCGCCGCCGAACTTCGTCGCCACCACGAACTCGTCACGCTGCCCCTCCAGGGCGATCCCCAGCATCTCCTCGCTGGCGCCGAGCGTGACGCCGTACACGTCGGCCGTGTCGAGGAGGGTGACGCCCGTGTCCCGGGCGGCGGCAAGGATGTCGGCGACCCCGTCCTGGTCCACCCGTCGCGAGAAGGCGTTGCAGCCGATGCCGACCGCGCTCACCATCAGGCCGGATTCGCCCAACGGGCGGTAGGTCATGTCCACGCCGTCGACCCTAGGCTGGACCGGGTGAAGATCCTGTCCATCCAGTCGTCCGTCGCCTACGGCCACGTCGGCAACTCCGCCGCCGTGTTCCCGCTGCAGCGGCTGGGGCACGAGGTCTGGCCCGTGTACACCGTGCACTTCTCCAACCACACCGGGTACGGCGCGTGGCGCGGGCCGATGCTCGCCGCCGACGACGTGCGTGACGTGATCACCGGCATCGAGGAGCGCGGCGTGCTCGGCGACGTCGACGCGGTGCTGTCGGGCTACCAGGGCGGCGAGGAGATCGGTGACGTCATCCTCGACGCGGTGGCCCGCGTCAAGGCGGCGAACCCGGCCGCGACGTACACGTGCGACCCGGTGATGGGCAACGCGAAGTCGGGCTGCTTCGTGCACCCGGCCATCCCCGTCCTCCTGCGCGAGCGCGTCGTGCCGCAGGCCGACCTGATCACCCCCAACCAGTTCGAGCTCGGCTACCTCACCGGCACCGAGCCCACCGACCTCGACGAGCACGCTCGCCTCCGTCGACGCGGCCCGGGCGATGGGACCGAGCAGCGTGCTGGTCACCAGCGTCGAGCGCCCCGACGCCGAACCCGAGACCTTGGAGATGCTGGCCGTCACCCCCGAGGGCGCCTGGCTGGTCGCCACCCCTCGCCTGCCGCTGAAGGCCAACGGGTCCGGCGACGTGACGGCAGCGCTGTTCACCGGGCACTACCGGAGCACCGGCGACGCCGCCGACGCTCTCGCGCGGACCACGAGCAGCGTCTGGGACCTGCTCCGCACCACCCACGAGTCCGGCGAGCGCGAGCTCCAGCTCGTGGAGTCGCAGGAGTACTACGCCGAGCCGCGCCTGCAGTTCGAGGTCAGGCAGGTGCGCTGACTACCATGGCGCGGCACCTCGCCGGTGTAGCTCAGTTGGTAGAGCGCCTCTCTTGTAAAGAGGATGTCGCGGGTTCGACTCCTGTCACCGGCTCCGGAAGTACTTGAAGTTAACTTGAGGTCGAGCCATCCTGGCCGAATGGCGGAGCTGACGATCGGTGAGCTGTCCGAGCGGTCCGGGGTGGCCACCTCGGCGCTGCGCTTCTACGAGGAGCGCGGGCTCATCGAGTCACGGCGTACGACGGGCAACCAGCGCCGCTACGGACGGGCGACGCTGCGGCGGGTGGCGTTCATCCGTACGGCCCAGCGCGTGGGGCTCACCCTCGAGGAGGTCGCCGAGGCGCTGGCGACGCTGCCCGCGGGGCGCACCCCGACGAAGGCCGACTGGGCGAGGCTGAGCCGGTCGTGGCGACCCCGCCTCGACGAGCAGATCCGCCGGATCGAGCTGCTGCGCGACCGGCTGGACGGCTGCATCGGCTGCGGCTGCCTCAGCCTGCGCACCTGCACGCTGATCAACGCCGGCGACTGGCTGGCCGACCAGGGGCCGGGGCCGGTCCGGCTGCAGCCGTAGGCGCGTCCTAGCCCGCCGACCGGGAACGGGACCACGGCCAGCCCTTGCGAGAGGACGCGTCCGAGTCCGGTTCGTCGGGCTGGAAGACCGACACCTGCCAGGGCCCGGTGCCGTGCTGACCGACGAGCACCGGGACGCCGAGCGCGGGGCCGACCTCCGGCCAGACGCGAGCCACGGCCTGGTGGAAGCGCAGCACCAGGAACCAGCCGCCGAGCAGCATCCCGACCTCGTCGTCGAACGAGCGGCTCTCCGCACCGAAGTCCCACGGCCGGCCGGCCTCGCTGCGGAGCAGGGCGCCGTTGAGGGAGCGCAGCCCCTGCACCCCGATCGTCCGGTGGTGCCCCGGCAGGCGGTGGTCGGTCCACGGGGCCGGGTGGCTGCCCGCCGCCTGCTGGACCTGGCGCCGCGACGCGGTGGAGAACGGGAAGGCGGTGTCGTCGTACAGGTCGACCTCGACGACCGGGTCCCTGTCCCACCAGGTCGCCCCGTCGGTGTCGCTGAAGTTCGAGAGGTCCAGCCCCACGGCCGTGACCTCCTGGCCGAGGCCGCTCGCACGACCGAGGGCCGCCGCCACGCCCTCCCAGTCGACGATCTCGACGCCCGCGGCCGACAGGCCCCGGCAGGCCGTCGCCACCGGGCCGGGGTGGGCCGTCAGGCGGTGCACGAGCACCGCCTCCGCCTCGGCGTACTCGCGCCGGCGGATCAGCCCGGACACCTCGTCGCCCACGGCGCGCGAGGGCACCCGGAGCTCAGCGGTCATGGCCGGAATGTAGAGGAGTCAGGGACAGATTCGCGGAGGATCGCCGCGAGTTCATCCGTTCGGAGGAGCCCAGTGGTCCCAGGGGGCCCACCACCGCTCGTCGCGGTCTAGCCGGGCGGTCACCTCGGCGGCGGCGTGCAGCACCCCGAGGACCTCCTCGCCGGTCATCCGACCGGACGTCACCAGCTCGGACAGGTGGTCCACGTCCTTCCACTCCCGACGTCCGTCGGGGTGCACGATCAGGTCGAGCCCGTGGTCGTCGGTGTCGAACGCGTCGTCGTGCCGGACGACGGGCGCCTCGAAGTTGACGTACCACCGGGTGAAGACGCCGCCCTCGAAGAACTTCCAGACGCCGTACGCGTCACCCTCCCGGTGGAGCTGCAGCACGGTCGTGCTCGCCCCACGCGTCGTACGCCGACCAGGGGTGCGGCCCGAACGGGTGCTCGTGGAACCGGAACCGCGACCCCGGCTCGAGGAGGACGGCCAGGACCTCCCCGTCGTCGGCCACGACCGTGACGGGGTGGTCCAGCCAGAGGCGTCCGTGCAGGACCTCGCGGCGGGTGATCTCGGTCCCCGGTCGGAATGTCACGAGCGTCGACCCTAGTCGCGCACCGCCATAGGCTGACCGGATGGCGGCCCCCCACGCACTCCGGATCGTCGCCAGCCGACCCGACCCCGCGATCGTCACCCTGCCCTGGCACCTGCCGCTCGACGAGTGGACCGAGCACGTCGTCCCGCTCCCCCGCGGCCTCTCGCGGCACGTGGTCCGGATCGTCCGCCTCGGCACCCGGACCTACGCCGTCAAGGAGACGGTCGAGCACATGGCGTTCCGGGAGTACCGCCTGCTGCGCGACCTCCAGCGGATCCCGCTGCCGACCGTCGTGGCCCAGGGCGTGGTGACCGGGCGCGTGGACGCCGACGGCGAGCCGCTGCCGGCGGCCCTGCTCACCGAGCACCTGACGTTCTCGCTGCCCTACCGCAGCCTGTTCCAGCACGGGCTGTCGGCCGACAACCTCCCGTCGCTCGTGGACGCCCTGGTGGTGCTGCTCGTCCGGCTGCACCTCGGCGGCTTCTACTGGGGCGACGTGTCGCTGTCGAACGTGCTGTTCCGGCGCGCGGCCGGCGGCTTCGCGGCGTACCTCGTCGACGCCGAGACGGGCGAGATCCGCGACAACCTGTCCGCGCCGATGCGGGAGTACGACGTCCGGGTCGGCTGCGAGAACGTCTACGCCGAGCTGCTCGACCTCCAGGCCAGCAACTCGCTCAACCCGGAGGTCGAGGCCGAGGCCATCGCCGACCTCATCAACGAGCGCTACCACGCGCTGTGGAACGAGCTCACCAGCGAGGAGGAGTTCAGCCTCGAGGAGATGTGGCGGATCCAGAGCCGCATCGAGCGCCTCAACGACCTCGGCTTCGACGTCGACGAGCTCGACATCGTCACCGACTTCGACGGCGACCGGGTGCGCATCCAGCCGAAGGTCGTCGAGCTCGGCCACCACCAGCGCGAGCTGCAGGCGCTGACCGGCTTGCACGTCGAGGACGCCCAGGCGCGCCGGCTGCTCAACGACATCGCGGCGTACACCGCGCACTTCGACCTCGGGCGCGAGTCACGGGAGGTGATCGCCGGCCGCTGGCTGGGCGAGATCTTCGAGCCGATCATGGCCATGATCCCGGCGGAGGCGCGCGGCAAGCTCGAGCCGGCCGAGGTCTACCACGAGGTGCTCGTGCACCGCTGGTACCTCTCCGAGCGCGCCGGCCGTGAGGTCTCCATCTTCGAGACGGCCCGCGACTACATCGACAACGTCCTCAAGCACAAGCCCGACGAGCTCGTCACCCCCGTGGCCGGCGCCGCCCCGGACACCTCCGAGATCGCCGCCATCGACGACGACTTCGAGCCGATCGACGACGACGACCTGCCGCCGATCGGGGGCTAGGGCCGGCCGGCGAACCGCGGGTCGAAGCCGAAGGGGAGCTCCAGCCGGTGCGCCTTCATCAGCGCGTCGTCCCCCAGGATGTCGGCCGTCGGGCCGTCGGCGGCGACCACGCCGTCGGAGAGGATCACCGACCGCGGGCACAGCTCGAGGGCGTACGGCAGGTCGTGGGTGACGAGGAGGACGGTGACGTCCAGGGACCGCAGGATGTCGGCGAGCTCGCGGCGGGAGGCCGGGTCGAGGTTGGACGACGGCTCGTCGAGCACCAGGACCTCCGGCTGCATGGCGAGCACCGTGGCGACGGCGACCCGGCGGCGCTGGCCGAAGGAGAGGTGGTGCGGCGGGCGGTCGGCGTACTCGGCCATCCCCACCGCCTCGAGCGCCTCCAGCACCCGGCGCTCGAGCTCGGGGCCGCGCAGGCCGAGGTTCTTGGGCCCGAAGGCGACGTCCTCGCGGACCGTGCCCATGAACAGCTGGTCGTCGGGGTCCTGGAACACGATGCCGACGCGACGCCGGACCTCGAGGAGGTTCTCCTTCGTCACCGGCAGGCCGGAGACCGAGACGCTGCCCAGGCCGGGCATCAGGATGCCGTTGAGGTGCAGCACGAGCGTGGTCTTGCCGGCGCCGTTGGGACCGAGCAGCGCGACGCGCTCACCCTGGTGGACGTGGAGGTCGACGCCGTGCAGCGCCTGGTGACCGTCGGGGTAGGCGAAGGCGACGCCCTGGAGGTCGAGGACGGGGACGCTCATCTGTGCACCTCTCTGGGCAACCTTCCGTCATAGCCGCGCGACAGCATGGCGAGGTGCACGCGCTCGCCGCGCTCGTACGACCGGATGAACAGCACGCCGGCCGACTTCGCGATCACCGGCCACTGGCGCGGGTCGCGGGCGCTGAAGCCACGCGACTCGCGGGCCACGTGCATCCGCCGGAGCTCGTCGGTGACGACGTCGAGGTAGCGGATCATGAAGCCCATGATCTGCACGAGCAGCGGCGGCATCCGCAGCCGCTCGAGCCCGGCGAGCAGCGCCCGCGGCTCGGTGGTCGCGGCGAGCAGCAGGCTGGCCAGCACGCCGAGGGTGCCCTTCACCAGCAGGCCCCACGCGCCCAGCAGTCCCTGCTCGCTCAGCGAGAGCCCGAGCACCTCGACCTGAGGGCCGGTGGCCACGAACGGCAGCAGCGCGGCGAAGACCACGAACGGCACCTCGACGACCATCCGCTTCGCGAGGTACGTCGGCGGCACGTGCGAGATCGCGACCAGCACGACGAGCAGCAGGAAGTAGCCGGCGAAGACCGGGAACCACCCGCGCGGCGTCGCGACCACCGTCAGCATGAACGCCACCAGGGCGACCAGCTTGACGTGGGCCGGCAGCCGGTGCAGCCACGAGTGTCCGTGGAAGTGCAGCTTGTGGCCGTGCGGGGCACCCACGTCAGGCCTCCGCGGAGGTACGCCGCCGGCGGACGACGAGCGCGCCGCCCCCGGCGATCGTGAGCACGACGAGGGAGCCGAGCACGCCGGCGAGACCGCCCGAGAGGCGGCCGTCGGCGACGCCCTTGGTCTCGTAGCCCGCGAGCGGGCCGTCGCCGGCCTGGTGCTCCTTCTCGGTCTGGGCGAAGCCCTGGTCCTCGGACACCTTGGTCAGGCCGTCCGGGTCGCCGGAGGCGTAGAAGCTCGCGACGCCGGCCAGCAGCAGCGCCACCAGCACGCCGGCGACCACGAGGAGCCGGGTGGAGACCGGGCGCTTCACCGGCCGGCCGTCCGCAGCACCAGCGACCGGGTCGCCAGCACCCGCCGGGCGCCGTACACGAGGTCGGGCCGGACCGCGACGATGCTGCCGACGGCAAGGAACGTGATCGCGGCCTCGCCCAGCCCGATCAGCGCGTGCACGCTCAGCATGGCGGTGGTCAGGCTGGCGAGCGGGATGTCGACCGTGCCGCCGACGGCGTACAGGCCGACGAACGCGAGCGCCGCGACCGGGACCGACACCAGCGCCGCCCCGGCGGCCGCGGCGGGTACGGACGAGACGCGCTGGGGCAGCACCATCTGCAGGCCGCGGAAGACCACCCAGCCCACCACGACGGTGACGATGCCCATCAGGAAGATGTTGGTGCCGAGGGCCGTGATGCCGCCGTCGGCGAAGAGCAGGCACTGCACCAGGAACACGACGCTCATGCACAGCAGCGCCGTGGCGGGCCCGACGAGGACCGCGGCCAGCGCGCCGCCCAGGAGGTGCCCGCTGGTGCCGGCGCCCACCGGGAAGTTCAGCATCTGGGTCGCGAAGATGAACGTCGCGACGAGCCCGGCGAGCGGGGCGGTGCGGTCGTCGAGCTCACGGCGCGCCCCGCGCAACGCGAGGCCGATGCCCACCGCGGCGACGACACCCGTGGCGACGGACGTCGGTGCGTCCAGGAAACCGTCGGGCACGTGCATGGCTGATCCCTCCCGATCAATCGCTCGTCCTCGACCCTAGGGACGAGGAGGTCGTTGTTGCAAGTCGTTCGCAACAAGGATTCGGAGTCAACGCCGAATCGGATGGGTCCGGCCCTTGCATCCGGGTCGTGTGCCCGAGGCAGCGTCATGGCGCTGCCTCAGGCACACGACCCGCTACTTGAGGAGGTCGCGGCCGATGACCATGCGCTGGATCTGGTTGGTGCCCTCGAAGATCTGGGTGACCTTGGCGTCGCGGAAGAACCGCTCCACGGGGTAGTCGCGGGTGTAGCCGTTGCCGCCGAGCACCTGGACGGCGTCGATGGAGACGCGCATGGCCGCGTCGGTGGCGGTCAGCTTGGCGATGCTGGCCTGGCGGGAGAAGCGCCGGCCGGCGTCCTTGAGGCGCGCGGCGTGGAGGTACGTCGCCCGGGCCCGCTCCGTCTCCGCCCCGAGCTCGGCGAGCAGGAACTGCAGGCCCTGGAACTCGCCGATGGTCTTCCCGAACTGGCGGCGCTCGCGGGCGTACTCGACCGCGTGCGCCATCGCGCCCTGGGCGATGCCGGTGCCGACGGCCGCGATGCCGAGCCGGCCGGAGTCGAGCGCGGAGAGCGCGACCTTCATGCCGTCGCCCTCGGCGCCGATCCGCTGGTCGACAGGGATCCGCGCCCCGTCGAAGAGCACCTGCGTCGTCACGTCGCAGGCCAGCCCCATCTTCTTCTCGGGAGCCCCGAAGCTCATGCCGGGGGTGTCCGCGGGGACGATGAACGCGCTCAGGCCCTTGGTCGGGTGCTCGTCGGTACGCGCGAAGAGGATGTAGTAGTCGGCGCACGAGCCGTTGCTGATCCACTGCTTGGTGCCGGAGACGACGTACGCGTCGCCGTCGAGGGTCGCGCGGGTCTTGATGGCGCTGACGTCGGACCCGGCCTGCGGCTCGGACAGGCAGTAGGCGCCGAGCCACTCGCCGCCGAGCATCCGCGGCAGCCACGTCGCGCACTGCTCCTCGGTCGCGTTGGCCGCGACCACCGAGGCGGTCAGCGAGTGCACGCTGAGGCCGACGGCCACGCTCGGCCAGACCGCGGCGATCTCCTCGACGACCTGCAGGTACACCTCGTACGGCTGGCCGCCCCCGCCCAGCTCCTCGGCGAACGGCAGGCTCATCAGCCCCGACTTGCCCAGCAGGGCGTACGCCGCCGCCGGGAACTCGCCCTTCTCCTCCGCGTCGTGGACCTGCGGGGCCAGCTCCTTGGTCGCCAGCTCGCGGGTCAGCTCGAGGAGCGCCTCGGCCTCCTCGGTCGGGAGGAGTCGGTCGACGGTGGTGGGCACCCCTCGATCGTAGGGCTCCCTACGACCGTCGCGAACTCAGCCACCGACGCCGGGCCGCACCACCGACGTCTCCGGCTGCGCCAGCGGGGCGACGGGGGCGAGGGAGACGAAGTCGCCGACCTCGAAGGCGCCGGTGCTCTGGAGGGTGACGGCCTGGATGCCGACGGGCCGGCCGTCGCGGTAGGTGATCAGCGACATGCCGGCCGGTCGGCGGGGCTTGCTGCCGAGGGCGAACGCGTACGCGGCCCCGCCCGCCGTCCCCGTCGTGTAGGTGTAGCCGGTCGCGCCCCGCTCGCCCTCGACGCGGGTCGGGCCGTCCTGCACGTGCGTGTGCCCGCCGACCACCAGGTCGGCACACCCGCGCGCCAGCACGGCGGCACCCAGGTTGGCGTCGTGCACGACGACGGTCGACACCCGGCGGCCCGCGTCCTGGGCCTCGCACGCGGCGTCGGCCAGCCGGTCGCCGACCTCGGTGAACGACAGCCCCGTCTCGTCGCGCCAGTTGCCGAGGCCGCTGGAGCGTGGGTCGTCGACGCCGAGCAGGCGGATCCCGGCGGGGCCCAGCAGGGTCTGGCCGTCGAGCATCGTCCACCCGTGCTCGGCGAGGTACGTGCGGACGAACGTGCCGTGGTCGTGGTTGCCGGCCACACCGAACTTTTCGTAGTCCTCGAAGGCCGACGTGACCGAGTCGAGGCTGAACGCCTCCCACGTACGGCCCACCGAGGTGTCGTCGCCCGCGTCGATGACCGTCGTGGCACCGGCGGCGTCGCCCACCGCCCGCGCCACCTTGTCCATGCCGATGTTGTCGTGTCGGTCGGCGATCAGCAGGACCACGGTCTCGTCCTCGTCCGGCACGCGCAGGTCGAGACCGCGCGGCCTGCTCCGCGGCGTCGCTGTAGAACGTCTTGCTCTGGTCGTACGTCGAGATGGCGCTCTCGATCAGCCGCCGCGTCTGGTCCGTCGTCACGTCGCCGAGCACCTGGAGGTCGGCCACGTCGTCGGGCAGCGGCACCTCGGGGCCGAGGAACTGGGCGAGCGGGATCCAGTCCTGGCCCTCCACGACGCGGGGCTCGTCACCCTTCCAGGGCTGCCACCACAGGGCCGCGGCGAGCGCGAGCCCCAGCCCCACCTCGAGGAGCCGCAGCTTGCGGGCATGCTGGACCAGCTCGCGGCGGCGCCGCTTGCCGACGAGCCACCAGATCGCGAGCGGGACCAGCCCGACGAGAGCGCCGCGCAGCGCCGCCGAGGCGGCCATGTCGCCGAGCTCCTCGCGGACCCGGGCGATCTGGCCCTCGGGCTGGCTGGCGATGTAGGCGTAGCGCTGGAGCAGCTCGTCGACCGAGGTCGCGTCGGTCTTGCCCAGGGTGATGTCGACGCCGATCCGGCTGCCGGTGGACTGACGTACGTCGGGCAGCACCGGCCCGGTGTGCAGCACGACGTAGCCGCTGAGCGACGGCTCGAGCTCGGCGTCGTGCGTCGCCAGCACGAGCATGCGGCTGCTGTTGAGGAAGATCGTCAGGCCGACGACCACCGCGACCGTCAGCCAGACGGCCACGGCGACGACCGCGCCGACGTAGTGCCGAGGCCGGGGTCTGCTGACCTTCGGCAGCGAGAGCCGAGGGACGACCGGCCTCCTCGCACGCATCCACCCAGCCTAGGCAGGCGCCTTGTCTCTCACGGGGTTTCGTGACAGGCGCTCGCGCGCCTTCCTCAACCAGCGACGGCTCAGGCGCGGGACCTCGCCACGGCGTACAGCGCGACGCTCGCGGCGACGCCGGCGTTGAGGGACTCGAGCTTGCCCGCCATCGGGATCGAGACGAGCTGGTCGCAGGTCTCGGTCACCAGGCGCGAGAGGCCGGCGGACTCCGAGCCGACGACGAGCACGAGCGGCCCGTCGCCGAGGTCGAGGTCGGGCAGGCTGACGTCACCGTCGGCCGCGAGGCCGACCACCATGCAGCCCGCCTCCTGGTAGGCCTTCAGCTGGCGCACCAGGTTGACCGCCTGCGCCACGGGGATCCGCGCCGCGGCGCCCGCGCTGGTCTTCCACGCCGAGGCGGTCATGCCGGCCGCCCGGCGCTCCGGGATCAGCACGCCGTGCGCGCCGAAGCCGGACGCACTGCGCACCACGGCCCCCAGGTTGCGCGGGTCGGTGACGGAGTCGAGGGCGACGATGAGCGGCGGCTCTCCCTGCTCGGCAGCCCGGTCGAGCAGGTCGTCGGGGTGGGCGTACTCGTACGCCGGGATCTTGGCCGCGAGCCCCTGGTGCACGGCCCCGGAGGTCAGCCGGTCGAGCTCGCTCTTGGTGATCTCGAGCAGGCCGATGCCGCGCTCGGCGGCGAGCCGGAACGTCTCGCGCAGCCGCCCGTCGCGCTCGGCGCCCTCGGCGACGTACACGGTGGTGACGGGTACGCCGGCCCGCAGCGCCTCGACGACCGGGTTGCGACCCGCGATCCACTCGGCCTCGCTGCCCGTGGTCCGGCGACGCGGCCTGGCCGCGGCGGCCTTGTCGGCCTTGGCGTTCTGCTTGTAGACCTTGTGGTTGGGGCGGTCCTTGGCCTTCGGCGTCGGGCCCTTGCCCTCGAGGCCGCGCTTGACGCGGCCCCCGGAGCCGGCGGTCGGCTTCTTGGACGTCTTGCGGATCGCGCCTCGGCGCGCGGAGTTCCCTGGCATCTACTGCTTCTCTCCCAAGGTCCACACGGGACCGGCCGGGGTGTCCTCGACCTCGATCCCGGCAGCCTTGATCTGGTCACGGATCTGGTCGGCGCGGGCCCAGTCCTTGGCTGCCCGCGCGTCGGCGCGCTGGGTGAGCAGGCCCTGGACGAGGACGTCGACGGCCTCGGTCAACCGGGCGTCGGAGCCGCCGGCGGTCGGCCACCCCGGGTCGCGCGGGTCGAGACCGAGCACGCCGAGCATCTCCACCACCTGGCGGACCGCGGTGATGAGGGCGGCCGACGGGCCGTCGGTCAGCAGCTTGTTGCCCTCGCGGACGGTGTCGTAGAGGACCGCGACCGCGGCCGGCGTACCGAGGTCGTCGTCCATCGCGGCGACGAAGGCCTCGGGCAGCGACACCTCCGCCGGGGCGCCGAGCCGGGTCGTCGACGTCGGCCGCTCGTCGTGGCCGATGCCCAGGGCGGTCGCGCGGTCGAGGAAGTTCTCGATCCTGCGGAAGCCGGCGGCCGCCTCGTCGAGCGCCTCGAAGGAGAACTCGACGTGCGAGCGGTAGTGGGCCGCGACGATGTAGTAGCGCAGCTCGATGCCGCGCACCCGCTCGAGCACCGCCGGGATGAGCAGCGAGTTGCCGAGCGACTTGCTCATCTTCTCGCCGGAGGTGGTGATCCAGGCGTTGTGCAGCCAGTACGACGCGAACGGGTGCCCCGCCGCCCGCGACTGGGCCTGCTCGTTCTCGTGGTGCGGGAACCGCAGGTCGACGCCGCCGCCGTGGATGTCGAAGGCGGGGCCGAGGTACTTGCCGGCCATCGCCGAGCACTCGATGTGCCACCCCGGACGACCCGGGCCCCAGGGGCTCGGCCAGGCGGCGGTCTCGGGCTCGGAGTCCTTCTTCCACCCCTTCCACAGAGCGAAGTCGCGGGGGTCGCGCTTGCCGCGAGGGTCCGCGTCCTCGGCCGGCTCCATGTCGTCGAGGCCCTGGTTGGTGAGCTCGCCGTACGCCGGCCACGACCGCACGTCGAAGTACACGTCGCCCGAGCCGTCCTCGGCCGGGTAGGCGTGACCCTTGGCGATCAGGGCCGTGATCAGCTCGACCATCTCGGGGATGTGTCCCGTGGCGCCCGGCTCGTAGGTCGGCGGCAGCACGTTGATCGCGGCCAGGGCCTTGTCGAGCTCGCGGTGCATGTCGTACGCGAGGTTGAACCAGGGGCGTCCCTGCTCGGCCGACTTCGTCAGGATCTTGTCGTCGATGTCGGTGACGTTGCGGATGAACGTGACGTCGTACCCCTGGTGGGTCAGCCACCGGCGCAGCACGTCGAAGTTGACCGCCGACCGGACGTGCCCGACGTGCGGCTCCGACTGCACGGTCAGGCCGCAGACGTAGATGCCCGCCTTCCCCTCCTCGAGGGGCGCGAAGTCACGAACTTCGCGGGTCGCGGTGTCGTAGAGCCGGAGTGTCACGCTCGAAGTCTAGGGTCGAGCGATGCTCGGTCCTGCTTCTGCGCGGCTGCTGGCGATGGTGCTCGTCGTCACGGTCGGTAGCCTCGCGCCCGTGGCGACGGCGTCGGGCAGGACCGTGCAGCGAGACATCTCCTTCACGCGGTACGACGCCGCCTCGATGGGCCTGGGCAAGCACCGCGGCACGGTCGTGACGGACGCCGGCATCGCCTTCGGCACCGCGACCGGGACCCGGGAGCAGGCGGGCCGCAGCTACGAACGGGCGCGCTGGACGGCGCCGTGGCAGATGTCCGACTTCGCCTACACCGAGCTGATCGCCTCGTGGGCGGCCACCACGCCGGGCGACAGCTGGCTCGAGGTGGAGGTGCGCGGTCGCAACAGCAAGGGCGTGACGTCGTCCTGGGACCTGCTGGGCCGCTGGACGTCCGGCGACAAGTTCGTGCGCCGCACCACCGAGTCACCCCAGTCCGACGACCTGGCCGCGGTCGACGTCGACACGTGGAAGGTCCGCGGCAGCGGCGGGCTGGTCTCCTGGCAGGTCCGCCTCTCGCTCTTCCGCAAGCCCGGCACCACCGGCCCGACCGTGGCCGGCCTCGGCGTGATGACGAGCCGTCTCCCGCGCGTCTCCTCCGTGGACGTCTCCACTCCCGGCCCGCAGGTCGGCACCGAGCTCGACGTTCCGTCGTACTCGCAGATGGCGCACTCGGGCCACTACCCGCAGTGGGGTGGCGGCGGCGAGGCGTGGTGCTCGCCGACGTCGACCTCGATGGTGCTCGGCTACCTCGACGCGCTGCCGCCGCCGTACACCTACCGCTTCGTGCCCGCGGGGCACCCGGCCCCCTGGGTCGACTACGCCGCCCGCAAGACCTACGACGCGGCGTACGAAGGCACCGGCAACTGGCCGTTCAACACCGCGTACGCCGCCCCGCTCGCCGGCGACGCGTTCGTCACCCGGCTCCGGTCCCTGCGCGAGGCGGAGACGTTCGTCGCCGCGGGCATCCCGCTCGTCGCCTCGGTCTCCTGGGGTGCGGGCGAGCTGAGCGGCGCCCCGGTGTCGGCCTCCAACGGCCACCTGGTCGTGATCGTCGGCTTCACCGCCTCGGGCGACCCGGTCGTCAACGACCCCGCCGCCAAGACCGCTGCCGGTGTCCGCCACGTCTACGACCGCGGGGAGTTCGAGAACGCCTGGCTGCCGAAGTCCGGCGGCGTGGTCTACGTCATCCACGACGCCGCCCACCCGCTGCCGGCCGCGCCCGCCCAGGCCAACTGGTAGCGCCCCGCTGGTCGAGGAGGGACGAAGTCCCGTCACGAGACCCCCGCACCAGGCCGCAGACCTCTCACCGGGTCTCGTGACGGTCGCTAGCGCGACCTCCTCGACCAACGAGACGTGGGCATGCGAAAGGCGAGAGGAAACCTCTCGCCACTATCAACGTATAACGCACCAGGGGCCTTGCGGCAAGACCCTCCTCGTGGCCGACAATCACCGCTCCTGCCCACCAGCACGCGGACTGGAGCTGATTGCGTGACCTCACTGACCCACCAGGCGTTCGACCTGCCCGACCACCTCGCCGCCAAGGCCGACCCGGCCCTGATCGCCGCCGACGAGGAGCACTTCGCCCGGATCGCCCAGAGCCTCGAGGAGACGATCGCCGACCTGTCCGACCGCCTCGACGCCGAGCGCAAGAACCCCGGCGGCGCCGGCCAGGAGGCCATGGACCGCGACAACGAGGTCCATCGCCTGACCGCTCGCCTGCGCGCGCTGCGGCGCTTCACCCTCGACCTCTGCCTGGGCCGCATCGTCGCCGAGGGCGCGGCCGAGCCGACGTACATCGGCCGGCTCGGCCTCACGGACCGCGCCGGTCGGCGGCTGCTCGTCGACTGGCGCTCCCCCGCGGCGGAGCCCTTCTTCGGCGCGACCCACGGCAACCCGATGGGCCTGGCCAGCCGTCGCCGGTACCGCTGGACCCGAGGCCGCGTCAACGACTACTGGGACGAGGTGTTCACGCCCGACGGGCTCGACGGCCACGCGGCGCTCGACGACCAGTCGGCCTTCATCGCCAGCCTGGGCAGCAGCCGCTCGGCCCGGATGCGCGACGTGCTCAGCACCATCCAGGCCGACCAGGACGCCATCGTCCGCGCCGGCTCCCGCGGTGCGCTCGTCGTCGACGGAGGGCCGGGGACGGGCAAGACGGTCGTCGCCCTGCACCGCACCGCCTACCTCCTGTACGCCGACCCGCGGCTCGGCCACCGGCGGGGTGGCGTGCTGTTCGTCGGTCCCCACCAGGCGTACCTGGCGTACGTGGCCGACGTGCTCCCCAGCCTCGGGGAGGACGGCGTCCAGACCTGCACGGTGCGCGACCTCGTCAGCGAGGGCAGCACGGCGGTCGCCGAGACCGACCCAGACGTGGCCCGCCTCAAGTCCACCGCCGAGATGGTGCGGGCGATCGAGCCGGCCGTCCGGCTGTACGAGGAGCCGCCCACCGAGGGCGTGCTCGTCGAGACCGCCTGGTCCGACATCTGGCTGAGCGCCGACGAGTGGGCCGAGGCGTTCGCGTCGCCGGACCCGGGGACGCCGCACAACGAGGCGCGCGAGCAGGTCTGGGACGAGCTGCTCAGCATCCTGGTCGACAAGCACGACGACGACGAGGTCTCCGCCGACCAGGTGCGCAGGTCGCTGGAGAGGAACACCGAGCTGCGCTCGCACCTCACGAAGGCCTGGCCGCTGCTCGAGGCCGCCGACGTGGTCGGGGACCTGTGGTCGGTGCCGGCGTACCTGCGGATGTGCGCACCCTGGCTGACACCGGACGAGGTCCGGCTGCTGCGCAGGGAGGACCCGCATGCCTGGACGGTGTCCGACCTGCCGCTCCTGGACGCGGCCCGGCTGCGGCTCGGCGACCCCGAGGCGTCCCGCCGCAAGCGCCGCCACGACGCGGCCGTCGCAGCCCAGCAGGAACAGATGGCCGAGGTCGTGGACGAGCTGATCATCAACGACGACTCCGAGATGCACGTGATGTCCATGCTGCGCGGCGACGACCTGCGCGAGAAGTGGGTCGACGAGGGCGCCCTGCCGAGCACCGACCCCGACCTGCTCGCCGGACCGTTCGCCCACATCGTGGTCGACGAGGCCCAGGAGCTGACCGACGCGGAGTGGCAGATGCTGCTCCTCCGGTGCCCGTCGCGCAGCCTCACCATCGTGGGCGACCGCGCCCAGGCCAGGCACGGGTTCTCCGAGTCCTGGCAGGAACGGCTCGAGCGGGTCGGGCTGGACCAGGTCTCGCTGGCGTCCCTGAGCATCAACTACCGCACGCCGGAGGAGGTGATGGCCGAGGCCGAGCCGGTCATCCGGGCCGCCATCCCGGACGCCAACGTGCCGACCTCCGTACGACGCGGCGGCGTGCCCGTCGTGCACGCCTCGACCGCCGAGCTCGACGCGATCGTGGACACCTGGCTGGGCGAGCACGCCGACGGGATCGCCTGCGTGATCGGCGACCCGACCTTCGTGGGGAGCTCGCGGGTCCGGTCCCTCACACCGGAGCTCTCGAAGGGCCTGGAGTTCGACCTGGTCGTCCTCGTCGACCCGGACGGCTTCGGGGACGGGATCGAGGGCGCGGTCGACCACTACGTCGCGATGACTCGCGCGACGCAGCAGCTGGTGGTCCTGACCTCGCCCTGACCTCGTACTGACCCCGTGCGAGGCTGGCCACCCCGACCCTGACGGAGGTGGCCGATGGCCGTGTCGTACCAGCTGGTGATCGACTGCGCCTCACCCGAGACGCTCGCGCGCTTCTGGGCCGAGGCACTGCACTACGTCGTCGCACCGCCGCCTGCCGGGTTCGACACGTGGGACGCCTTCTACCGGTCGATCGGCGTCCCGGACGAGGAGCTCGGCATCGGTGACGACCGGATCGTCGACCCGCGCGGCGAGGGTCCCGCGATCTGGTTCCAGGTCGTCCCCGAGACGAAGTCGGTCAAGAACCGCCTCCACATCGACGTGCACGCCGGCGGTGGCCGGGACCTGCCGCTCGAGACCCGACGCGAGCGGGTCGAGGCCGAGGCCGAGCGACTGGCGTCCCTCGGCGCCACCCGCGTGCGGACGATCGCCGACGAGGGGCTCGACCACTACGCCGTCGCCCTCCTCGACCCCGAGGGCAACGAGTTCGACATCAACTGATGACGACCCTGCTCATCGACGTGGCCGGCTGGGTCGGCATGGCGCTGCTCATCGGCGCGTACGCGCTCGTCACCGCCGGGCGCATCCTCGGCACCAGCCTGCTCTTCCAGCTGATGAACCTGGTCGGCGGCGCCCTGTTGATGGTGAACTCCGGCTACTACGGCGCCTGGCCCTCGGCCGCGCTCAACCTGGTCTGGGTGGTGATCGGCACCACCGGCCTGGTGCGCGCGGGGCTGCGGCGCACCAGAACCGATGTGGCTGGTCGCTGCTGATCGACACGACCCAGCTCGGCCTCGCCCCCGCCGAGGCCTCGCAGCGGCTCTTCGAGCGGGGCCGGGTCGCCGCCACCCCGATGGGCGGCTGGGGACCTTCAGGCGACAGGTACCTGCGCCTGGTGTTCGCCAACGAGCCCGTCGAGCGGCTCCACGACCTGCGCGCGCGGTTCGCGGCGGCGCTCTGACGACGTACGTCGGCTCCACGAAAAGGCCGGAAGCAGACCTCCGGGTCACCTACCCTGCGAGAGCGAGACGAGCGACGGAGGGAATGCTGTGGGTAGCCAGGTGGCGACGTTCTTCCTGCTGACCGCCGTCTTCTTCGTGATCTGGCTGGGCATCAGGTCGTACGCCCAGCGCAAGGCCAGGGAGGTGGGTGGGCCCGGACCAGCGGCGTCCGTGCCCCTTCCGTCCAGCCCGACCACGACCCCGGTGTTCGTCGCGCCGCCCGAACCGCCTCCGCCGTCGGAGGACCGCTCGGGCGTGCTCCGGGAGTCCCGTCGACAGGCCGTCCTGCTGCGCCGGCACTTTCCGCCGCGAGCGGGCAGCCTGAGCCACTTCGGCGGCGTCCCGACCGTCCCGCTCGGCTTCACCTGGCCGTTCGTGGTGCAGCCCGACGGGCGCGACCGGGCCTTGACGTTCGTGCTCCAGGTGGACTGCGCCGCCATCCCCGAGGAGGGGCGGCTGGGCCTGATGCCGGACCAGGGCCAGCTGTACGTGTTCCTCGACCTCGACTGGGGCAACCACTGGGTGTGGTCGGTCCGCTACGAGAACGGGGACCTCGACAGCTTCGTACCGGCGCGGGTGCCGGCCGGCCTGCCGAAGGCGTACTCGGAGCGCGCGACCTGGGGCTGGCCGCAACGCGACGACGACTGGCCGAGCCTGCTGCCGTCGTGGAGCCTCCAGCCCGTGCTCCTGTCCGGTGACGACGCCGAGGGAGGCGAGGACGACGACCGGGAGTTCTGGCCGGGCCCGATCGACCTCGGTCGGGCGCTCGCCGACGTCGACGGCGCGGTGGTCCCCACGCGCTACTACGAGAACCAGTACGACGACGGTGTCCTGGTCCGCCCGTACGCGACGTTTCCCCATGACTGGCAGGCCGTGCGGATCGCGACGGGCCTGCTCCGGGCCCGGCACCTCAGGCCGGCCGGCGGGGTCCCGCAAGGTGAAGAGGAGGCGGCGTCGTTCGCGGACGCCGTCCGCCGCTGGTCGGACCGCGCGGCCCAGGAGGAGCCCTGGGACCGGCTCTCCGAGGACGACAGCGACGCCGTCTGGCAGCTCTTCCTCGACTTCCAGTCCGTGACCCTCTACTCCCTGAGCGACGCCGTGAACGAGTCGCTCGACGCCACCCTGGCCGGCAACCCCGACGCGGCGACCTGGCTGCCCGCGGAGGCGCTGGCCCTCGTCCGGATCCGGCACGCGCTCGCCAGCACGGGTCCGCGGGGCCTGCACGCCAGCGTCCACCAGATGATGCTGTGCCCGCCCAGCTACGTGCAGGGTGACGCGGAGGAGCGGATCGGCGAGTGGCTGCTCCTGCTGGAGCTGTCGTCCGACACGCCCATCGGGCACCACTTCGGGGAGGGCGTCTACCAGTTCTGGATCCGCCCCGACGACCTGGCAGCGCGACGCTTCGACCTCGTCGAGCTCACCGCATCGGCGTACTGACCTCGGACCGCCCTCAGACGGCGTTGAAGTGCACCTCGTGCCACCCCGTCGCGCCGTCGGGGAGCACGTCGGCCTCGGCGCCGGTCTGCACGAGCCCCGTGGTGTCGGTGGCCCGGACGCGCAGCAGGTGGTCACCCTTCTCGATCGTGAGGCCGGTCGACCACTGGACCCAGCTGTCGATGGTCTCGGCGTTGCCGAGCTCGGTCGTCTGCCAGGCGCCGCCGTCGAGGGAGACCTCGACGGCGCTGATGCCGGTGTGCTGCGCCCAGGCGACGCCGCCGATCCGCTTCTCGCCGGCGTCGAACTCGTCGTCGCGCCGGGGTACGTCGATGCGCGACGACATCTTGACCGGTCCGAGCTCACCCCAGCCGCGCTGCGTCCAGTACGCCGAGATGTCCTCGAACCTGCTCACCTCCCAGTCGACCACCCACTTGCAGGCCGACACGTAGCCGTACAGGCCGGGGACGAGCGTGCGGACCGGGAAGCCGTGGTCGATGGGCAGCGCCTCGCCGTTCATGGCGATCGCCAGCATGGCGTCGCGGTCGTCGGTCAGGGCGGCGAGCGGGGTGCCGCAGGTCCAGCCGTCGTCGGAGGTCTGCAGCACGGCGTCGGCGCCGTCCTGGACGCCGGCCTCGCGCAACAGGTCGGCGGTGCGGACGCCGCTCCACCAGGCGTTGCCGATCAGCAGGCCGCCCACGGGGTTGGAGACGCAGTTGAGGGTGACCCACGCCTCGGTGGGCTCGCGGGCCATCAGGTCCGCGTAGGTGAGCACCACCTCGCGGTCGACCATCCCGTGGATCCGCAGCTGCCAGTCCTTCGGCTCGATCGCCGGCGGGATCAGCGCGGTGTGGATCAGGTAGAACGAGTCGTTCGGCGTCCGCCACGGGGTGACGCCCTCGAGGTCCACCGAGACGCCCGCGGGAGCGTCGGGCTCGCTGACCCCCGGGAGCCGCAGCAGGCGACGGGTCTCCTCCACGTGGCGACGGCCCTGGCCGAGGACCCGGCCGAGGACGACGACCCCGACGGAGGCCACGGCCATCAGGCCGGCGCCCAGGAGGAAGCCACGCCGGGCAGGGCGCCGGGGCTCGACCCGGTCGCCGGGGTCGGCCGCGGCCGCCCGGGCCGCACGCCGCTCCTCGCTCCGCAACGCGTCGGTCAGCACCGAGAGGCAGACCACCCAGGTCACGAACCCCACGAGGATCGGCAGCACGTCGGTGAGCTGGGGGTCGTACTGGACCGCGATGGCCACCAGGCCCAGCCCGGCGATCGCGGCGAACACCGTCAGCGGCTTCCACCAGGAACGCCTCGCCAGTCGGCCGGCCCACGCGAACAACAGGCCGAGGATCACGAGCAGGACGATCACCAGGAACGTCTTGTCGTGGTGCCCGAGGACCCGGATCGCGCGCTCGACGACGGCGCCGGGGGTCAGGCGGATCACGAGCTCGGCGACGGCGACGACCGGCGACTCGCGGATCGTCATCACCATCGCCACGAAGTAGCTGGTCGCGAGCCCGGCCATCCCAGCCACCACGCCCGCGATCCACCAGGCGTGCCGGGATGTCCTCACCCGTTGATTGTCGCTCAGGCATGATCGCCCTGTGCATGACGACGCCTTACGGCCCGGTGACGGCCTCCCGCGGGTGGGCGTCGGTGTCGACGTGCACCGCCTCACGCCCGGCGTGCCGATGCACCTCGCCGGGCTGGCCTGGCCCGACGAGGACCACGGCCTCGAGGGTCACTCCGACGGAGACGTCGCCGCCCACGCGGCCTGCGACGCGCTGCTGTCGGCCGCGGGGCTCGGCGACCTGGGCTCGCAGTTCGGCACCTCCGACCCCGCCTGGGCCGGCGCGGCGGGCACCGCCCTCCTCGCCGAGACCGCCGCGCGCGTCCGCGCGGCCGGGTACGCCATCGGCAACGTGGCCGTCCAGGTGATCGGCGACCGTCCGCGCCTCGGGCCTCGCCGCACCGAGGCGGAGGCCGCGCTGAGCGAGGCCGCCGGCGCTCCCGTCACCGTCTCGGCCACCACGACCGACGGCCTCGGCCTCACCGGCCGCGGCGAGGGCGTCGCCGCCGTCGCCACCGCCCTCGTCGTGCGCACCGGCTGACGCGCCGCCACACCGATTCGTCTGCGGTCGCCAGCGAGGAAACTGGCAGCAATCCGCAGACGAATCGGTGGAAGCGGAGGTCAGGCGGCCCCGAACAGGCCCAGGGTCGCGTTGACCACGGGGGCCCACGACTCGGAGCTGTCCTTGAACTCGTCCGGCGGGGCGTGCTCGGCGGTGATGATGAGCGCCGTGCCGTCCTGGCGGACGGCGCAGATCAGCAGACCCTGCAGCGGCACCGCGGCCTGCTGGTCGGTCCACGTCGCCTGGTACTGCATGGCGGCGACGGACACCACGGACCCGAAGGCCTGCAACGGCGCGATGTCGGTCTTGCGCAGCTGCGTGTAGGTCTGCTTCGGCAGGATGCTGTCGATCGAGGCCGCGATCACCGAGGCCGCGTCCGCCGACGGGTCCACGGTGCCGGTGATGGCGTAGACGAAGCTGTTCTGGTTGTCGCCGAGCAGCACGTCGCTGTCGCCCTGGCCGTAGACCTGCCAGCCGGGGAGCACCGGCACCTGGACGCCGTTGCCGATGGTGACCACGTCACTGCTGGGCTCCGGGTCGAGGGTCGGGGTCGCCTCGTCGGTCGGGAGCGGCGAGGGCTCCGCGCTGGGCGACGGCTCGGTCCCGTCGCTGGGCTCGGGCGTGGCCGAGCCGATCGGGCTCGGCGAGAGGATGCCGCCGTCGGGCTCCGGCGTGACCTCCTCGCCCGGCTCGACGGTCCCTCCGGTGGTCGTGTCGGTGAAGGCGTCCTCGTCGTCGCCGCCGAAGATCGCCGCACCGATGCCGCCGAGGGCGCCGATCGCGACCACGCCGGCCACGATCAGCCCGATCGTCTTGCCGCGGCTCGACGAGAAGAACCCGCCCGACCCGCCCGGCGCCGTGGGCGCGGGACCGACCGGGGTCCCGCCCTGCGGGTAGCCGTAGCCAGGCTGGGCCGCTGGAGCGGGAGCCGGCGCGTACGCCGGTTGCTGCGGCGGCGCGGGCGCGTACGCCGGCTGGACCGGCGGCTGGACCGCTGGGTCCTGGGGAGGCTGCTCGGTCATGCGACGCCTCCTGCCGTCGGAGCCGCGGGCGCCGTGGGCTCGTTCATGGCCCGCCGCGCCTGATGGCTGCTGGACCGGACGGAGGTGCCGCACACCATGCAGAAGTTGGAGTTGTCGAGCAGGAGGTTCTCGCACTCGGGGCAGTAGCTGTCGTCGACGGTCGCCCGCTTCGACCGCAGCCCGTCGGTGCGGACGGCGTCCTCGACCGCGGCCTCCAGCAGCGAGGCCTGCATCATCACGCGGATCCGCACGACGAGCACCGCCAGGATCACGAAGCCCCACAGCAGCCCGAGCGCCTGACCGAACGGCACGTAGGCCAGCAGGCGAACACCCAGCCAGTAGCCGATGTTGGCGGCGACGGCGAGGCCGAAGGCCAGGAAGTACGAGCCGGTGAACCCGTCGTACCCCTCACCCTTGCCGGAGAACGCCGCGACCGCGATGCCCGTGGCCGTGCCGTAGATGAGCGCCTTGACGACCATCAGGTTGACCACGACGACGGCCCACGAGGCCAGCCCGTCGGTGGTCCGGAAGTCGCCGGAGGTGAAGACCGAGGAGTAGAGCACGATCGTCTCGAAGGCGGCGTACGCCGTGCCGGCGGCGATGCCGAACGTCAGCCCGTCGATCATGTCGTCGAACTGCGGGCGGCTCGCGAGGATCACGCCGCCGAGGTTCTTGGCGACCTCGGCGACGATCGGCAGCACGACCGCGAAGATCAGCAGCGCCGGGATCGACAGCGACTCGATGCCGACCCGCCCGCCGGCCGCGAACGAGTTGAACTGCTCGTCGAAGACCCAGCGGAAGAAGAACAGCGTCACCAGGACCGCCAGCACCCCGGTGCCGAGGAAGAGCGCGGCGACGACGGGCAGCGGCGCGTCCTCCCACATGTTCACGTCGTAGATGTAGACGAGGTAGGCGATCGGGATCAGGAAGGCCGCCGCGGCGACGGCGATGGGCAGCAGCCCGAGGCCGGTGGCCGCCACGATCAGGACGGCGCTGAGGATCATCGCCCAGCGGTAGTTGTCGGCGGTCTGCCGGTTGGTGTGCGGCATGATCGTCGAGATCAGCGCGAACTGGTTCACGCCCTCCGACGACTGCACGGCGTAGGAGCCGGCGCGGGTGGATGCGCTGCCACGCAGAGAGGTCCCGCAGCGGTAGCAGTAGAGCGCTACCTCCGGGCTCTGGGTGGAGCAGGTAGGACAGGGCACGGGGTTACCTCTCCGTCATCTGGGGTCGTCTCGGTCGGGCAGTCGGGCACATCGTGCCAGCCCTGGAGCCCCCGTGAGGGGAAGTGAGAACGACATCCGCACGCGCCCGGCCGAATCAGGCAGCGGCACACCGGGCGATGGGTCAGAATCAGCCATCATGAGCCGCTCCCGTCGACTCCTCGTCGTCCCCGCCGCCGTCGCCCTCGTCCTGGGCATGACGGCCTGCGACGACGACCGCTCGATCGGCGGTGACGACCCTGGCCCGACGACGTTGATCGCCTCGGCGACGTACGCCTCCACCCACCCGGACACCGACGTGTCCGGCCGGCTGGGGAACCTGCAGCGGGCCATCGACCGCCTACGCGAGACGACGGGTTCCGGCTGGGTCGGTCACCAGGACGACGTCACCGGCTACCTCGGCGAGCTGTCCGGGGGCCGGTACGCCGCGGAGCAGGCCGCCGAGACGCCCACGGACGCCACGGGCACGGCGACGGCCTTCCTCGACGAGTACGCCGAGGACCTGTTCGGGGTGCCGGCCGAGGAGGTCGCGGTGCCCGACGCCGGCGAGACCGACGCCGCCGGCAGCACCGTCCTCCGCGCCCCGCAGGAGATCGCGGGCGTGCCGGTGCTCGACGGCGGGCTCGTGATGACCGTCGGTGGTGACGAGCAGCAGGCCCGGCTCAACGGGGTCCGCGGCCGGGTCTTCCCGGACCTCGACGTCCTCACCGACCCGCGGCTGACTCCCCGGATGGCCCGCCGCGAGGCGATCCGGCTCTCCCAGGGCCAGGTCGAGGGGCGGCCGCGCCTGGTCGTGCTGCCGCGCGACGCCGGCGTGCTGGCGTACGAGGTCAACGTCTTCGCCGCCGGGCAGAGCGACGCCGGCGTGCAGCTCAGCGACGGCTACTACTACCTCGACGCCGTCAGCGGCGAGCTGCTCGACGTCCGCCCGACGACCGCCGAGCTGGCGGCCCCCGCCGTGTTCAGCAAGCTGCTCGCGAAGGGCTCCCCGCAGGTCTCGCGCCGCCTCACCCAGATGATGCTGGCGAGCCTGCAGGCCCCCCAGGGCCAGCCCGTCGACGTGACCGGCAAGGCGCCGTACCTGGGCCAGGTCACCGCCGAGGGGTTGCGCGACAGCCAGGGTGTCGCCCTCATCGACACCACGACCCCGAGCTACAACGCCGCCACCGGCAAGGGCGGGATCTACACGTTCACCGCCGACGGGTCGAGCAGCAACTCGGCGCTCCCCGGCCGCCAGTACGTCGAGGACTCCACCCAGATCAGCGACCCGGACGCCATCGGCGCCCAGAAGGTCAGCCGGATCGTCTACGACTACTACGCGAGCATCGGTCGCAACTCCTGGGACGGCAAGGGCGCCTCGATGGTGTCGTCGGTCAACTTCAGCGACGGCCAGTTCTGCAACGCCTTCTTCAGCTCGGGCCTCCAGCAGATGGTCTACGGCAACCCCTGCGTGGGACCCGGCGGCAACATGCAGCTGGTCACCCTCGACGTCACCGGCCACGAGGTCACCCACGGCGTGACCGACTCGACCGCCGGGCTCAACTACACCGGACAGTCGGGCGCCCTGAACGAGTCGTTCTCCGACTACTTCGGCAACGTGATCGGCGACCGCTACTACAAGCGCGACACCGCGACCCTCGGCGAGGACGCCTGCCAGACCGCCAGCTCGCCACAGTCCCTGTGCTCGCAGAACCCGAGCGGCTCGCTCGCCACCCGCTACATGCTCAACGGCAACGGCATGGACGACTACCTCAACGTCCTCGACCCGCCGTTCCGGTGGACGATCGCGGTCGGCCGGATCACCGACAACGGCGGCGTGCACCTGAACTCCGCGATCTGGAACAACGCGCTGTGGTCGATCCGTACCCAGCTGGCCAAGGTCGACAACCAGCCGGCGTACCAGTCACCGCTGGCCCGCGACTTCGACCTCATCGTCTACTACACGCTGACCCACCAGCTCGGGCCGAACTCCTCGATGGTCGACGCGGCCAACGCCCTCAAGGACACCGCCGTCCAGGCCGGTGCCTCGGCGACGATCATCCGCGTCGCGCGGGAGATCTTCGACCAGCAGGGGCTGTGCCCCGGTTGCTACGACCCCGGGCCGATCGCCGGCGACATCGTGAGCAACAAGCCGCAGTCGGAGGTCAGCCCGGTCGTCTCCGGCAAGAACACCGCCTGGATCAACCCCGTCGGCGGGCCCGGCACCCCGTCGGTCACCGGTGGGCTCTCGTCCAACCCGATGACCTACGACCTCGCCTGGGCCGGGAACGCCCTGGTGACGATGGAGCTCACCAACAACGGCGAGGCGGTGGTCCTGCACGAGAAGGGCAGGACCACCAAGCTCGACAACCTGCAGTTCTCCACGTTCATGGCCGGCCTGGCCGGCTCCGAGGACGGCGCGGCCTGGTGGACGGGAGAGACCGCCACCATGAGCTACGTCGACGACCGGGGCAAGGTCAGCCGCATCAAGATCAACGGCCTCGGCGGCGACAGCATCACCGCGATGGCGACGGGCGGAGGCACCGTCGCGTTCGGCACCGACTCGGGCCGGGTGGGCTTCTGGAAGCCGGGCACCAACGAGCTGTCCGCCGTCGGTGCGATGACCGGCGCCGTGCTCGCCCTGTCGGCGTACGGCGACAACATCGTGGCCATCGACGGCAACCAGTCGGCCGACGCCTTCGACACCGACGGCAAGAAGACCCACCTCAGCGACTTCGGGTTCCCGTTCGGGGCCGCGGCGAACGGCGACTACGCCGTGTTCCCCGTCGCGGTCGACGCCCTCCCGGGCGGGGTCAGCGAGGCCATGGGTGGCCGGATGCCCGACACCGACCTCTACCTCTACTCGTTCGCGACGCACAAGATCTACAGCCCGCTGGAGGAACGCGGCCAGCAGGGCTTCCCGTCCATCTCGGGCGACCGCTTGGTGTGGCAGGACGGCGTCTTCGGCGGCGACGACATCATGGAGGTCAGGCTCCCGTCGGGCCTCTGACCCGGAAGACCCGCTCCCGCTAGCTGGCCTGGGCCTCGCGTCGCCGGCCCACGAGCACCACGCCCTCCACGACCCGCACCTCGTACGTCGGCACCGAGACGTGCTCGTCGTCGAGGCAGCGCCCGGTCCGGAGGTCGAAGGCGTGCCGGTGGCGGGGCGAGGCCACGAACGGGATCCCGTCGCGGGTGCCCACGATGCCCTTGGCGAGCACCCCGGTCCGGTCGAAGGGGTCGTGGTTGCCGAGCGCGTGGACGGTGTCGTCGGCGGTCCGGAAGATGGCCATCGAGTGACCGTGCACCAGGGCGCTCGCGCCGCGCTCGACCTCGAGCTCGGCCATCCGGCAGACCGGGAGCCACTCCTCCGACGGACTCATCCGAGACCCCCTTCGCTAGACCTGGGACGGTAGATCGCGCGTGTTGAGGGCGTGTTTCGGCGTGTTACGGCAGCGATAAGTGTGCTGGCTAGGCTTCGCGCCGTGACACCCGTGACCGACATCAGGGGGCCCGATGCCGCCGTGGTGGTCGTCGCGGCCGGCTCCGGCACCCGGCTGGGTGCCGAGGTCAACAAGGTGCTGCTGCCGCTCCGGGGCGTCCCGGTGGTCGCCTGGTCGGTCCGGACCGCCCTGGCGCTGCCCGCCGTACGCCGGGTGGTCGTCGTGCACCGCGCCGACGAGCACGCGCAGATGGAGGCCGCCCTGGCGCCGTACCTGGGGGACGGCGAGGTGCTGCTCGTCCCGGGCGGAGACACCCGGCACGCGTCCGAGTGGGCGGCGCTCCGGGTGCTGGCCGACGAGGTCGACGCAGGAGCGATCAGCGTCGTCGCCGTGCACGACGCGGCCCGCCCGCTGGCGGACGGCGACCTGTTCGAACGGACCCTGGCCGCGGCCCGCGAGCACGGCGGGGCGATCCCGGTGGTCCCGGTCGACGGCGTGGTGCGCCGCGACGGCGCCCCGGTCGCCACGCCCCACCTGGCCGCCGTGCAGACGCCGCAGGCCTTCCGTGCGCCCGACCTGCTGGGCGCCTACCGTGCGGCGGCCGCCGACGGGTTCACCGGGACCGACACGGCGTCCTGCGTCGAGCGGTACGCCGACGTCACGGTCGCGGCCGTGCGCTCGGGTCCGGCCAACCTCAAGATCACCTTCCCGGAGGACCTCGACGTCGCGGGACGGCTGGGCCCTGGGTCACACCGGCCGGGTGAGCGCTTCCAGGACACGGACGTCGTCCGGGCCGCTGACCCGCATCGCCTCGGGCGGAGCCTCGAGGAGCACGACCGGGCCGTCGGCGCGCAGCGCCTCGACCAGGGCGGCGAGGTCGACCCCGGGGTCCGAGAGGAGAGCGGCCGCGCCGTCCACCCGGTCGACCGGCACCACGACGGGCGAGACCACGCGGGCCAGCGCCTCCCGGTCGACCGTCTCGCCGAGGGTGTCGCCGTGCAGGACCTTGACCGTGTCGGTGACCGGCCGGACGCCCGCCACCACGACGCCGTCGGCGACCGCGCGCCGTACGCACTCGGCGATGAAGTCGGGAGGGGTCATCGGGCACAGCGAGTCGTGCAGCACGAGCGGGAGCTCCGCGTCGTGCACCCCCTCCATGGTGGTGCGCGCGTCGAGGGGTAGCACGCCGGCCTCGGAGAGCGCCCAGGTCGCGCAGGTCACCAGCGCCTCGCCGTGCACGAGGGCGAACGGCAGCGAGCCGCGGCCCTCGTCGACGACGCGGCCCAGCGCGATCACGTCGACGTCGATCTGGCTCATCTGCCCTCCGAAGGTGAAAGGCCCCGCCCGGCCGAAGCCGGGCGGGGCCAGTCAGTCGTTCAGCTCCCGATCAGGAGGCGAGCACCTCGTCGAGGATGGCCTCGGCCTTGTCCTCGTTGGTGTGCTCGGCCAGGGCCAGCTCGGAGACGAGGATCTGGCGCGCCTTGGCCAGCATCCGCTTCTCACCTGCGGAGAGGCCACGGTCACGCTCGCGGCGCCAGAGGTCGCGGACGACCTCGGCCACCTTCATGACGTCGCCACTGTGCAGCTTCTCGAGATTCGCCTTGTAGCGACGCGACCAGTTCGTGGGTTCCTCGACATGGGCGGCACGGAGCACGTCGAAGACGCGGTCCAGGCCTTCCTTGTCGACCACGTCGCGCACCCCGACCAGGTCGAGGTTGCACGCAGGGACGCGCACCACGAGGTCCTGCTGGGCGACGATCCGAAGGACGAGGTACTCGCGGTCCTCCCCCTTGATCGTGCGCATCTCGATGTCCTCGATGACTGCGGCCCCGTGATTCGGGTAGACAACCGTTTCGCCGACGGTAAAGCTCATATGTTCGGTACCCCTTTCCAGGTGCCCAGTCTAACACGTCAGCAAATGAGCGACCGACACGTTTGCGCAGGTCAGAGGGCCAATCGGGGCTTGACAAGATCGCCACTCGTATGCCGCTCGGGCTGGCCGCGGGCCTCGCGGACCCCGGTCCGGTCCTGGCGATTCGTGCAGATCGCGGGCCGCCCGGGTCGATACTGACCCGCGTGTCGGTGCTCGCGGCGGGGCCTGTCCAGCTGCCGGTGCAGCTGGTCCGGGCTGCGCATCCGCTGCACGCGCTGGCGACCGCCCTGGTGCTCGGTGGTGCCGCCCTGGTCAGCGGGCGGCCGCTGCGCGAGGGCGTGCTGGTCGCGGCCACCGTCCTCGTGGGCCAGGCCGTGATCGGCTGGCACAACGACCTGGTCGACCGGGACCGCGACGCGGCCCACGGACGCCCCGGCAAGCCGCTGGCCACGGGGAGCCTCGACCCCGGGACGGTGTGGTTCGCGGTCGCCTGTGGCGTGCTGCTGGTCGTCCCCCTCGCGCTCGGCAGCGGCGTGACCGCCGGCTGCGCGTACCTGCTCTCGGTGGCGGTCGCGCTGCTCGGCAACGTGGCGTTGCGGCGTACGGCCTGGTCGTTCCTGCCGTGGGCCGTCTCCTACGGCCTGCTGCCGGCGTTCCTGTCGTACGGCGGGTGGGGCGGCCAGGCCGACGGCGACCCGCCGACCCTGGTGATGACCGTGCTGGCCGCCCTGCTGGGCGTCGCCGTGCACGTGCTGCTGGCGCTCCCCGACCTCGTCGACGACAACGCCGACGGGCTGCGAGGCCTCCCGCTGCGCGTGGCGCTGCGCACCGGCGCGCCACGGCTGATGGTGGTCACGATCGTGGTGACGGTGTTCCTCGCCGCCTCGATCGTGGTGGCGGGGCTGACGGTCGGCTTGCGCCAGTAGCGGGTCACGAGCGAGGGGTGGCGGACAGCCCGCCGCGGACCATTAGGCTGTCGCACGCACCTCTGTCGACCACGAAGGCCTGTGACCCATGGACCGTCGGCTCTCGCGCCGCAAGCTCGCCACCGCCATCGGGGCGCTCGTGCTCGCCGTCCCCGCCCTCTCGGCGTGTGGCTTCAACTACGCGACGGACCGCGAGTACACGCCGGGCAACGGGACCAACGACCTCACCGGTGTCGTCGACGTCCTCAACGCCGTGATCGTGGCCGAGGAGGACGGCTCGGGGACGTTCGTCGCGTCGCTGTCGAACAACGCCCCCGACGAGGCGATCGCGTTCGAGGCGCTGAGCTTCGGCTCGAACTCCACCATCGGGGTCGCCCCGTTCGACCCGGTCGAGGTGCCGGCGATGGGCCTGGTCAACCTCGGCGACGGCCAGGGCATCAAGGTGTCCGGCGACATCGTGAAGGGCGACTTCATCGAGCTCAGCCTCGCGTTCAGCAACGGCGAGACGTCGGACATGGACGTACCCATCGTCGCGGCCGACTGGGAGTACACCGGCCTCGACAACGGCACCGGCATCCCGGCGCCGGCCGGGACGCCGTCGGCCTCGGAGCCCGCCGAATGACCTACGAGCTGGTCCTGCTCCGCCACGGCGAGAGCGAGTGGAACGCGAAGAACCTGTTCACCGGCTGGGTCGACGTCGACCTCAACGACAAGGGTCGCGGCGAGGCGGTCCGCGGCGGCGAGCTGCTGCGCGAGGCCGACCTCCTCCCCGACGTGCTGCACACGTCGCTGCTGCGACGCGCCATCACCACGGCCCACCTGGCCCTCGACGCGTGCGACCGCCACTGGATCCCGGTCCGCCGCTCGTGGCGGCTCAACGAGCGGCACTACGGCGGGCTCCAGGGCAAGGACAAGAAGCAGACGATGGAGGAGTTCGGCGAGGAGCAGTTCATGCTCTGGCGCCGGTCCTTCGACGTCCCGCCCCCGCCGATCGCCGACGACGACCAGTGGTCGCAGGTCGGCGACCCGAGGTACGACGGCCTCGGCGACGACCTGCCCCGCACCGAGTGCCTCAAGGACGTCATCGCGCGGATGCTGCCCTACTGGGAGTCCGACATCACCGCGGACCTGAGGGCCGGCAAGCGGGTGCTCGTGGCCGCCCACGGCAACAGCCTCCGCGCCGTCGTCAAGCACCTCGACCAGATCAGCGACGACGACATCGTCGGCCTCAACATCCCGACCGGCATGCCGCTGCTGTACCGGCTCGACGAGGACCTGCGCCCCACCGTCGCCGGCGGCGAGTACCTCGACCCGGACGCCGCCGCCGCGGCCGCCGCTGCCGTCGCCAACCAGGGGCGCTGATCGGTCGAGCGGAGCTCGGCGGCCGGGCGAAACCCGAACTTGGCGTGCGCTGCTCGCTTCGCCGCAGGTTCGGTGAACGCTACGCCAGTCCGACGTACGACGGCCTGACCTCAGGCGTCGGTGGACACCGGGAACTGGCCCGTCACCACGAACACGACCCGGTTGCCGACCGAGACGGCGTGGTCGGCGATCCGCTCGTAGTAGCGGCCCAGCAGGGCGATGTCGACCGCGGCCTCGACGCCGTGCGCCCAGTCGTCGGAGAGCAGCTGGGAGAAGCTGGTGCGGCGCAGCATGTCCATCTCGTCGTCGTCGCGGCTCAGCACGATCGCGGCGTCGACGTCGCGCTCGGTGATGATCTCGGCGACCCGGGCGACCATGTCCTCGGCGACCTCGGCCATCCGCGCGACGGTGGGGCGTACCTCCTCGGGCACGGCGACCCCGGGGACGCGCAGCCGGGCGATCTTGGCGACGTGCACGGAGAGGTCGCCCATCCGCTCGAGCTCGCTGACCATCCGCAGCGCGGACACGATCACGCGCAGGTCGCCGGCCACGGGCTGCTGGAGCGAGAGCAGCGCGAAGCAGTTGTCCTCGACCCGCCCGGTCGCCTGGTCGATGGCCGAGTCCGCGCTGATGACGTCCTCGGCCTTCTCGGCGTCGCCGGTCAGGAGCGCCTGGGTGGCCAGCCGTACGGCCCGCTGCACGTCGCCGCACACGAGGGCGAGGTCGCTGAAGATGGAGTCGAGCTGGTCATGGAAAGCCTCACGCATAGGAGGGACAGTACGGGCGCCGGGTGACCAGACGGGGGCACGCGGTGAACGGGCGGTGAACAGTCGTCGAGAGGCCGTCGCGCGGGCGAGTGGCCGGTGAACCGCTGCGTACGATCATGGTGTGGACGCGACCACGCAAGCCTTCCTCGCGGCGCTCATCGGAGCGCTCGTGGCGGGTGGTGGCGTGCTCGCGTGGCACGTGAGCGAGCGGCAGCAGCGCACCCTTCCCGTGATGGACGAGCCTGCCGTGCCGGCCGGCGTCGCCTCCGTGCTGTCGGTCCTGCGCAGCAGCGCGGTGGTCGTCGGCGCCGACGACACCGTGGTGAAGGCGAGCGCGCCGGCGTACGCGATGGGGCTGGTCTCGGGCACCAACCTGATGTCGGCCGAGCTCGCCGAGCTCGTCGCCGAGGTGCGTCGCGACGGCCAGATCCGCGAGACCGAGCTGCTGATGGCGCGCCACCACGCCACCCCGCGGCACGTCACGGTGCGGATCGCGCCGCTGTCCTCGACCCTGGTGCTCGCACTCGTGGAGGACCGCACGCGCGAGCGCCGCGTCGAGCGGGTCCGCCGCGACTTCGTCGCCAACGTGTCCCACGAGCTCAAGACCCCCGTCGGCGCCATCCGGCTGCTCTCCGAGGCCGTCGGCGACGCGGCCGACGACCCGGAGGCCGTCCGCCGCTTCGCCGGCCGGATGCTGACCGAGTCCGAGCGCCTCTCGCGCCTGGTGCAGCAGATCATCGAGCTCTCCCGGCTCCAGGACGACGACCCGCTCGACTCGCCGGTGATCGTCTCGGTCGACGACGTGGTCGCCACGGCCGTCGACGCGACCACGATCGACGCGAACGCCCGCGGCATCAAGATCGTCGCGGGCGGTGTCGAGGGCCTCAAGGTGTTCGGCAACGAGGAGCAGGTACGCGCCGCGGTCGCCAACCTCGTCGCGAACGCCGTCGCGTACTCCGGCTCCGACTCGACCGTGCTCGTCTCGACCAAGTGCGTCGACGGGATGGTCGAGCTGTCGGTCGTCGACCAGGGCATCGGCATCCCCACCGACGAGCTCGAGCGCATCTTCGAGCGGTTCTACCGGGTCGACCCCGCCCGCCACCGTTCCACCGGAGGCACCGGTCTCGGACTGTCCATCGTCAAGCACGTCGCGGCCACCCACGGTGGAGAGATCCGGGTGTGGTCCGTCGAGGGCCAGGGCTCCACCTTCACCCTCACGCTGCCCCGCGCCAACCAGGAAGTCCAGATATGAACGTGAATCCATGACGCGAGTGTTGGTGGTCGAGGACGAGGAGAGCTACTCCGACGCCTTGGCCTACATGCTCCGCAAGGAGGGCTTCGACGTCGCCATCGCCGCCACCGGGCCGGACGCGCTGACCGAGTTCGACCGCAACGGCGCCGACATCGTGCTGCTCGACCTGATGCTGCCGGGCCTTCCCGGGACCGAGGTCTGCCGACAGATCCGGCAGACCTCCAACGTCCCGGTGATCATGGTGAGCGCCAAGGACGACGAGGTCGACAAGGTGGTCGGCCTCGAGCTCGGCGCCGACGACTACGTCACCAAGCCGTACTCGCCCCGCGAGCTGGTCGCCCGGATCCGCGCCGTGCTGCGCCGGGGCTCCGAGCCCGACCTCGCGCCGATGACCCTCGAGGCCGGCCCGGTGCGGATGGACGTCGAGCGCCACGTCGTGACGGTCGACGGCTCCGAGCAGCGGTTGCCGCTCAAGGAGTTCGAGCTGCTCGAGATGTTCCTGCGCAACCCCGGCCGGGTGCTCACGCGCGGCCAGCTGATCGACCGGGTCTGGGGCTCCGACTACGTCGGCGACACCAAGACCCTCGACGTCCACGTCAAGCGCCTGCGCGCCAAGCTCGAGCCCGACCCCGGTGACCCCAAGTACCTCGTCACCGTTCGCGGGCTGGGGTACAAGCTGGACCTGTAGATCGCGAGCGATACCCGGTGAGCCGGGTAACGCTCCGCGTTCCAAGGCAGTATGTACCGGCCGAGAAGTGGAGCGATTGCCTGGGAAGTACGGCGGGATATCCACGTACGCCGTCCGATAACCGCGTGTCGGGTGTCGGCGGTCGTCCGTAGGCTCGACAGGTGAACGCCACCCCCTCCAAGAGCTGGCTCCCGGTCGCCGCCGTGACGGTGACGCTGGTGCTGTGGGCGTCGGCGTTCGTGGCGATCCGGCACCTCGGCAAGGACTTCTCGCCCGGCTCGCTCTCGCTCGGTCGCCTGCTCGTGGGCGCGATCGCCCTCGGCGTGGTGGCGGCGATGTCCAAGCGGATGCCGCGGCCGACCGGGCGCGAGTGGGCCTCGATCGTGACGATCGGGGTGCTGTGGTTCGGCGTCTACAACGTGTCGCTGAACGAGGGCGAGCACCACGTGGACGCCGGCACGGCCTCGATGCTGCTCCAGGTCTCGCCGATCCTGATCGCGGTGCTGGCGACGATGTTCCTCGGCGAGAAGTTCACGACGTACCTCACCATCGGACTGGCCCTGGCGTTCTCCGGCGTCGTCCTGATCGGCACCGCCGACTCCGACAGCGGCAGCCGCGACCTGCTCGGAGTGGCGCTCTGCCTGCTGTCGGCGGCCGTCTACTCGATCAGCGTGATCCTCCAGAAGCCGCTCGTGGCCAGGCTTCCCGCCCTGCACGTCACCTGGCTGGCGTGCACGGTCGGCGCCGTCGCCTGCCTGCCGTTCCTGGGCCGGCTGGTCGACGACACCCGCGCGGCGCCGACGTCCTCGATCCTCTGGGTCGTCTACCTCGGCGTCTTCCCCACGGCGATCGCGTTCACCACGTACGCCTACGCCCTGCGTCACATGAGCGCCTCGAGCCTCGGCGTGACGACGTACCTCGTGCCGCCGATCACCATCGTGATGGGCCTGGTGTTCCTCGACGAGGTGCCGCCGACGATCGCGTACGTCGGCGGCGCGCTCGCGCTGCTCGGCGTCGCCGTCGCCCGGCGCAAGCCGAAGCCCAAGGCCGCCGTGCCCCAGGAGAACGAGACCGCGCGCGTCCACGGATAGTGACATGCTGCGCACGTGAACGTCGTCGCGGCCGTGCTGGTCGCCCTCGTGGCCCTGATCCACGTCTACATCGTGGTGCTCGAGATGTTCCTCTGGACCAAGCCGCGGGGCCGGGCGGCGTTCGGCACGGACGCCGAGTTCGCCGAGGCGACCAAGACGCTGGCCGCCAACCAGGGCCTCTACAACGGCTTCCTGGTGGCGGGGCTGCTGTGGGGCCTGTTCGCCGACAAGACGGACGTGCAGGTGTTCTTCCTGCTGTGCGTGATCGTGGCCGGGCTGTACGGCGCCGCGACGGTCAGCCGCCGGATCCTGCTGGTGCAGGCGCTACCGGCCGCCCTCGCGCTCGTCGCCGTCCTCGTCGCGAGCTGACGGCTCGGCGCCGCTCTCGAGCCAGCCGCGGAACGCCTCGAGGTTCGCGGTCGACTCGCCGCGCAGGTTGCGCCACTCCCACTCCTTGCGGATCGACGACGCGAACCCCAGCTCGAGGATGGTGTTGAACGACTCGTCGGCGTAGGTCAGCACCGAGCCGAGCAGCCGGTCCAGCTCGTCGGGCCCCACCGACGACAACGGAAGCCGCGCGTCCAGGTAGATGTCGCCGAGCCGGTCGACGGCGAACGACACGGCGTACATGCGCAGGTTCTTCTGCAGCAGCCAGCGGTAGACGGCCTCGTGGTTCTCGTCCGGCGCGCGGCAGACGAACGCGTGGCACCCGAGGGCGTGTGGCCCGACGTCGAGGCGGACGGCGGTCTGCAGCTTGCGCTCGCCGGGCAGCGCGAAGCTGAAGACGCCGTCAGGCGCCTCGGTGAAGTCGATCTCGTGCTCGGTCAGGTGAGCACGAACGACATCGGCGGCGGACACCCTTGAAGGTTAGGCAACGGCCTCGCGCATGAACGACCGCGCCCGGTCGTAGGTCTCGAGGGTCTGCTCGGCGGTCGCGTCCCAGGAGAACTGCGCCGCCTGCGCGATCGCACCGCGCGCCAGCCGCTCCCGCAGGTCCGGGTCGTGGACGAGCCGGGCCAGGGCGTCGGCCCAGTCGTCGGCACGGTGGCTGTCGACGAGCAGGCCGCTGCGGCCGTCCTCGACGACAGTGGTCAGGCCGCCGACGGCCGCCGCCACGACCGGGGTGCCGGACGCCTGCGCCTCGACGGCGACCAGGCCGAACGACTCGTTGTAGGACGGTACGGCGACCAGGTCGGCCGCGGCGTACCACTCGGCCAGCTCGCCCTGCGCCACCGGCGGCACGAACCGCACCACGCCGTCGAGTCCCAACGCCGAGGCCAGCTGTGCCAGCGACTCGGGGTGCTCGAGCCCGGAGCCCGACGGTCCACCGACGACCGGCACGACCAGTCGCGACCGCAGGTCGGGCTCGCGCTCGAGCATGACCGCGACCGCGCGCAGCAGCACGTCGGGAGCCTTGAGCGGCTGGATCCGGCCGGCGAACATCAGCACCGACGCGTCGGCCGGGAGGTCGAGCCGGCGACGTACGTCGGCCCGGTCGCGCGGGCGGAACACCTCGAGGTCGACGCCCGGGTGGATCACCTCGACGCGGGAGGCGCAGGCGTCGTAGAGGTTGATCAGCTGCTTGGCCTCGGTGTCGGTGTTGGCGATGAGGATGTCGGCGGCCTCGACCACCTGCTCCTCGCCGATGATCCGGGCGGCGGGCTCGGGGGTGTCGCCCTCGGCCAGGGCGTCGTTCTTGACCTTCGCCATGGTGTGCATCGAGTGCACGAGGGGCACGGCCCAGCGGTCCCGGGCCAGCGCCCCGACCTGTCCGGAGAGCCAGTAGTGGGAGTGCAGGGCCGAGTAGTGGCCCAGCGGCTGCGAAGCCTCGGCGCGCAGCACCTCGCGGGCGAACACACACATCTGACCCGGCAGCTCGGCCTTGGTCAGGCCCTCGAACGGGCCGGCGTGGATGTTGTGGACCAGCACCCCCGGCACCGCCTCGACGACCGTGGGCAGGTCCGAGGACGTGGCCCGGGTGAAGATGTCGACCTCGACGCCTCGCTGCGCGAGCCGCTTGGACAGCTCCATCACGTAGACGTTCATGCCCCCGGCGTCGCCGGTACCCGGCTGGTCGAGCGGCGAGGTGTGCAGGCTGATCATCGCGACGCGATCCAGTGACCCCACGTGCATGCCTTCCGGTCGGCGGACTCCTCCAGAGACCCCAACCGTCGGGTTCGGTGTCTGATTCCCGCCGGTGAGGCCAGCGAGGCGCCGGCGCAGACCGGAGCGCCAGCGACGGGCTGGGCGAGAGGTTCAGTCAGAGCGTCGCGCGCTGCGGCGTCGGCCGCGCCAGCTGGACGATCGCGAACACCGCCACCGCACCGCCGGCGATCCCCCAGACGAACGCGTCGTCGGAGGCGGACGAGGCGGCGAAGGCGACGACCATCCAGAACAGCAGCGGCAGTGCGCAGGCCACGAACAGACGCAGCGCGAGCAGGCCGCGTTTGACCAGCAGCGTGCCGAGCTCGAGGAGGAACAGCGTGATCATCGCGGCGCCGGCCCAGAACAGGCCGAGCTCGACCGGGTCGTCGCCGCCGTCCCAGAGGAAGGCGGCGACCACCCAGGCCAGGCCGCCGAGAAGACCGATGACCTGAGCGGCGCGCGTCAGGCGGGCGGGAACCTGTGCTCCCTGCGCGTCCGTCCTCCGATGGTCCGACACGACCGGCCAGTCTGCCGTCGGAGGCCGCGCGGCACAATCTCACCATGGTTCCAGCACCCAGCAGCCGACGGATCGCCCTCGTCACCGGCGCCAGCAGCGGCATCGGTGCCGCCACGGCCCGACGCCTCGCGGCCGAGGGCTTCCTCGTGCACTGCGCCGCCCGCCGTACCGACCGGATCGAGACGCTCGCCGACGAGATCGGCGGCGTCGCGACGGCGTGCGACGTCACCGACCGTGCGTCGGTGGCCGCGCTCGCCGAGCGCGTCGGGCCGGTGCTGCACGTGCTGGTCAACAACGCCGGCGGCGCCTTCGGTGCCGACACCGTCGAAGGGTCCGACCCCGACGACTGGGCCCGGGCGTACGACGTCAACGTGCTGGGCACCCTGCACGTCACCCAGGCGCTGCTGCCCGCGCTGCGCGCCGGCGGCGACGGCCTCGTGGTGAACCTGGGCTCGACCGCCGGCCGCGTGGTCTACGAGGGCGGCGGCAACTACACGGCGTCCAAGCACGCCCTCAAGGCGCTGACCGGGACGCTGCGGCTGGAGCTGAGCGGCGAGCCCATCCGCGTCACCGAGGTGGCGCCCGGGATGGTCCGGACCGACGAGTTCTCCCTCAAGCGCTTCGGCGGGGACGCCGCGAAGGCGGACGCGGTGTACGCCGGCGTACCCGAGCCGCTCACCGCGGACGACATCGCCGACGTCGTCGGCTGGGTGGCCACCCGCCCCGCGCACGTCGACATCGACGAGATCGTGGTCCGGCCGCTGGCGCAGGCCGCCCAGCACAAGGTGCACCGGGTCACCTGACCGCGCGGGTTTCGGGCAGACTTCGGTTCGTGCAGACCATCGGCCTCGTCGGGGGCATGAGCTGGGAGAGCAGCGCGGTCTACTACCGCGACCTCAACGTCGGGGTGCAGGAGCGGCTGGGCGGGCTGTCCTCGCCGCGCATCGTGCTCAGCACGGTCGACTTCGCCGAGCTGACCGACCTCGAGGAGGGCGAGCGCTGGGACCAGATCGGCGAGCTGCTCGCCGACGCCGGCCGCGGAGTCGAGCGGGCCGGCGCCGACTTCCTGCTGCTCTGCACGACCACGTTCCACAAGGTCGCCGACCAGGTCGAGGCCGCCGTCGACATCCCGCTGCTCCACCTCGCGGACGTCGTCGCCGAGGCCTGCCTGGCGCAGGGCGCGACGACGGTCGGCTTCATCGGGACCAAGGTCGCGATGGAGGACACGTTCTTCGCCGAGCGCCTCGGCCGTCACGGCGTGTCGGTGATCATGCCCGCCGAGGAGCACCACGACTGGCTGAACTCCGCCATCTACGACGAGCTCGTGCACGGCCGGGTCGTGGACGCCAGCCGGCGCCGGGTGGTCGCCCTCACCGAGGAGCTCTGGGACGCCGGAGCCCGCGCGATCCTGCTGGGCTGCACGGAGATCGAGCTGCTCGTCTCCCAGGCCGACGTCGAGCTCCCGGTCCTCCCCTGCACGACGCTGCACGTCAACGCGGCCCTCGACCGCGCCCTCGCCTGAGCTCCGGGCCTAGAAGGTCGGGTCGCCCGCCTCCAGCACGATGGTGGCCAGCCGGGACAGGTCCGGCGTGAGGTGCTGCTCGGGCACCTGCGCCCGGCGGCCGCAGAGGTCGAAGGCGTAGACGAACATGTCGGGGTGCGGGTTGCCGCCGGCCACGTTGCTGAGGTCGATGCGGTCGACGAGGGTGCGGACCTCGGGCACGCGGACGTCGCGGGACGCCAGGTCGACCGAACCCTCGGCGGTGCGGCCGGCGAAGCCACCCGTACGCCGCACGTAGACGAGCGTCTCGCCGGTGCCGGGCACCGTGGTGGGGGTGGTCGACGCCGAGCCGGCCACGGGTGCGACGCCCACCGTCTCCCAGGCCCGGCGCACCGCGTCGGCGTGCTCACCCGCGGCGGCGACGGTCGCCGCGGCGAACCCCGCGAAGTCGGTCGTGGCACCGACCTGGCCGCCGGTGAGGGCGGCGTACCAGATCGCGCCGGCCCCCTCCCACGACCGACCGCCGATGGCGGTCGCCGCCAGGTGGAAGGCGCGGTTGGGGATGCCGGAGTTGAGGTGCACCCCGCCGTTGTCGTCGTTGGTGTCGACGTACTCGTCCATCGAGGCGCCCTGCGGGTCCTTGCCCAGCCGCGGGTCGTCATAGGCCGTGCCCGGATTCGCCATGTCGCGGAGGCCCCGAGCCGCGACGCCGGGCATGAAGAGCCCCGCACCGATCAGCCAGTCCGCCTCGTCGACACTCTGCCCGATGCAGCCACTGCTTGAGGCAGGTGCCGAAGACGTCGCTGACCGACTCGTTGAGCGCGCCCGACTGGTCCTGGTAGCGCAGCCCGGCGCTGTGCTCGGTGACGGCGTGGGTGAGCTCGTGGCCCAGCACGTCGACGGGCTTGGTGAACCGGTCGAAGATCTCGCCGTCGCCGTCGCCGAAGACCAGCTGGGTGCCGTCCCAGAACGCGTTGTCGTAGTCGCGGCCGTAGTGGACGGTCAGCGACACGTCGGCGCCCGCTCCGTCGTACGACGACCGGTCGAACACCTCGGCGAAGAGCCGCAGCGCGCCGTCGATGCCGTCCGCCGCCTCGTCGACCGCGGCGTCCCCGGACGCCGGGTCACCCTTCCCCCGCACGGGCGTGCCCGGGAGCGTCGTGGTGTTGCGGGCGGTGTGGACGGTCCAGTCGGGGACGGCGGCTGCCGCCCCGGGCGCCACGACGGTGGGCGTCGGTCGCGGTGCGGGCGTCGACGCGCGCTGGCCGCGGAGCAGGGCGTCGACGGTCAGCGTCGCGATCGCCCGCGGGGCGCACTCGGCGTCGGAACGCGCGATCTGCTCGAGGAGGTAGGGGGGCACGAAGGAGCAGGTCATGGAACCTGCCTACCAGGGCCGACCGTCAGTGCACGAGCTCCGCGGGGGCGGGCGCCCGGCCGACGCCGTGCTCGGGGACCAGGAGGCGCAGCGCCATCAGGTCGCGCACGGCCGCGGCGACGAGCTGGACCGAGATCGGGTGCTTGTCGGCGAGCTCACGGTTGGCGGCGGCGTGCAGGTCCTCCAGCGAGGCGCCGCCGGCGGCCGCCATCCAGACCACGCGCCGCAGCCCGTCGAGGGCCAGGTGGTGACCACTGACGGCGGTGGGCCGGTCGTCGCTGTCGCCGATGCCGACCGCGACGTAGAGCTGCTCGGGGCCGGCCGGGTGCTGCCTGCGTCGGAGCAACAGCTCGGCCAGGACCGGCGCCGCGGCGTGGATCTCGCCGTACCGCAGCACCCACAGGCCGTCGACCTCGTCGACCAGGTCGGGCAGGGCCGTGGCCGACCAGGCGTCCGGGGCCGAGACGAGCGCCTGGCCCAGACGGCGTACGTCGTCCGGCCGGCGTACGTGCGTCAGCTCGGGCGCGCCTCGGTGGTCGTCGCTGTGCTCCAGCACCACGACGGCCGCCAGGTGCAGCGGCGGGGCCGGGCAGGGCCGCATGCCGAGGGCGTCCGGTCCGGCCAGGGCGGAGTGCTCGAGCTCGTCCTGCTCGAAGCGCAGCGGCTCGGGGAAGGCGACGACGTCGAACGACTCGTCGGCGGCCAGCAGCTCGTCGGTCACGTAGCCGAAGCCCCGGCGGCTGAGCTCGGCGGCCGCGTCGGCGCGGAGGACCGGGTCGTCGGAGACCAGCCCGAGCACGGAGCCGTCGGGCGTGGCCACCCCGGCGGCCCGGAGGACCAGCAGTCGCTCGGCGGCGCCGACGAGGGCCAGGTCGCGGATCTGGTCGCCGAGCCGGAGGCCGTCCTCGGCGTTGAGTGGACGGTCGGAGCGCGGGCAGGGTGATCACGACCTCGTCGTGAGCGGCGGACCCGGCCTCGGTGGCCCGGCAGCGGGACCACAAAGCCTCGACCTGGGCGCTCGACGGGTGACCGCCCGGCTCGACGCGCACGCGACGGCCCAGCGCCTCGATCACCACCGCGGCAGGGTGGGCGGACGACGCGCGCGTCATCGCGACCACCTCGCTGCCGGCCGCTCAGGACGTCCGGGCAGGGGTGGGTACAGGCAGGCGTTGCCCCCCATCGAGATCCCCCCAGATTCGACGTACGTGTGCGGACGCACCAGCGCCGGCCACCCCCGGCCAGCGCATGTCGCAGGGTAACCAGGGGCCTCGGGGGGGTAAAGGACGATGCGGCGGTGGACCATACCGGCCCATAGACTCTTCGGGTTTGGCCTTCGCCCTCTCGACGACCCTGTAAAGGTGCGCTGCCTCGCATGCCCGAAAATCTCTCCACACCTCACTGCGAGGGGACCTGCGCAACGTCGCGATCGTCGCCCACGTCGACCACGGCAAGACCACGCTGGTCGACGCGATGCTGCGCCAGGCCGGCGCCTTCACCGCCCACGAGCTCGAGGGCGTGGCCGACCGCGTCATGGACTCCGGCGACCTCGAGCGCGAGAAGGGCATCACGATCCTCGCGAAGAACACGGCGGTGCGTTACATCGGCCCGTCGGCTCCCGAGGGCATGACGATCAACATCATCGACACCCCCGGCCACGCCGACTTCGGCGGTGAGGTCGAGCGCGGTCTCTCCATGGTCGACGGCATCGTGCTGCTGGTCGACGCCTCCGAGGGCCCGCTGCCGCAGACCCGGTTCGTGCTGCGCAAGGCACTGAACGCCGACATGCCGGTCGTGCTCGTGGTCAACAAGGTCGACCGGTCCGACGCCCGGATCGCCGAGGTCGTCGACGAGACCTACGAGCTGTTCCTCGACCTGCTCGACGAGCACCACAGCCAGGACGCCCTCGACTTCCCCGTGGTCTTCGCCTCGGCGAAGGCCGGCCGCGCCTCCCTCGAGGTGCCCGCCGACGGAGGGATGCCCGACTCCCCCGACCTCGAGCCGCTGTTCCGCACGATCGTGGAGACCATCCCGGCGCCGACGTACGACGAGGGGGCGCCGCTCCAGGCCCACGTCACCAACCTCGACGCCTCGCCGTTCCTCGGCCGGCTGGCGCTGCTGCGCATCCACCAGGGCGAGCTCAAGAAGGGCCAGACCGTCGCGTGGATGAAGCGCGACGGCACCGTCAAGAACGTCCGGGTCACCGAGCTCCTCGTCACCGAGGGGCTCGAGCGGAAGCCCGGCGAGTCCGCCGGCCCCGGCGACATCGTCGCGGTGGCGGGCTTCCCCGACATCACGATCGGCGAGACCCTCGCCGACGCCGAGAACCCCATCGCCCTGCCGCTGATCCACGTGGACGAGCCGGCCATCTCGATGACGATCGGCACCAACACCTCTCCTCTCGTCGGTCGCATCAAGGGGTCCAAGGTCACCGCCCGGATGGTCAAGGACCGCCTCGACGCCGAGCTGGTCGGCAACGTCTCGCTCGCCGTGCTGCCCACCGAGCGGCCCGACACCTGGGAGGTCCAGGGTCGCGGCGAGCTGGCTCTCGCGATCCTGGTCGAGCAGATGCGCCGCGAGGGTTACGAGCTGACGGTCGGCAAGCCGCAGGTGGTGACCAAGGAGGTCAACGGCAAGGTGCACGAGCCGATGGAGCGGCTGACCATCGACGCCCCCGAGGAGCACCTCGGCACGATCACCGAGCTGCTCGCCGCCCGGAAGGGCCGGATGGAGCAGATGACCAACCACGGCACCGGCTGGGTGCGCATGGAGTTCATCGTGCCGGCCCGCGGCCTGATCGGCTTCCGGACCGAGTTCCTCACCGACACGCGCGGTACGGGCATCGCCCACCACATCAGCGAGGGGTACGAGCCGTGGGCGGGCGAGATCCGCTCGCGCAACTCCGGCTCGCTGGTCGCCGACCGCACCGGCGCCGCGACGGCGTACGCGATGACGAACCTGCAGGAGCGCGGCATCCTCTTCGTGGAGCCGACCACGGTGGTGTACGAGGGCATGGTCGTCGGGGAGAACTCCCGCGCCGACGACATGGACGTCAACATCACCAAGGAGAAGCAGCAGACCAACATCCGGTCCGCGACCTCCGACAACTTCGAGAAGCTCGTGCCGCCGCGTCGGCTCAGCCTCGAGCAGTGCCTGGAGTTCTGCCGCGAGGACGAGTGCGTCGAGGTGACGCCCCACGACGTCCGCATCCGCAAGGTCGTCCTGGACGCCCACGAGCGGGCCAAGTCGGCCTCCCGGGCCCGCAAGGGCGAGCGCTGACCCCGTTGAGTTGCGCCTCGTGACGCGTTGAGTTGCGCCCCGTGCTCGGCCTACCGCCGGTCACGGGGCGCAACTCGTACGATCACGAGGCGAAACTCGCGACATCACGAGACGCAACTCGGTAACGATTGTGAGAGCGCTTCCACATGGAACGTTCCAATGTTCCCGCGTGCCTTGACATGAGGTTGTGAGCCCCGTCATAGTCCTGAGCAGTCGAGAGTGGAAGCGCTCTCACACCTCACCCAGGAGGCACTGGTGAACCGCAGCACCCCACGTCCGGCCCGTCATCTGGCCCTGGCCGCCGTCTCGGCGCTCGTCCTCTCGCTCGGACTGGCCGCGTGCGGCGGCGACAGCGACAGCGACTCCGACGGCGGCTCGGCCGACGGCCCGACCGAGATCACCATCGCGACGTTCAACGAGTTCGGCTACGAGGACCTGATCACGGAGTGGAACGCCGCCAACCCCGATATCCAGGTCACCCAGAAGAAGGTCGGCACCTGGGACGACGCCAAGGAGAACCTCTACACCAAGCTCGCCGCGGGCTCCGGGCTCTCCGACATCGAGGCGATCGAGGGCGACGCGATGCCGGCGATGCTCGCCGAGTCCGACGCGTTCGTCGACCTGACCGACCCCGAGCTCGACGGCCGGTGGCTGGACTTCAAGGCCGCCGCCGCGACCAACGCCGACGGCCAGATGATCGGCTACGGCACCGACGCCGGCCCCGAGGGCATCTGCTACCGCAGCGACCTGTTCAAGAAGGCCGGCCTGCCGACCGACCGCGACGAGGTCGCGGCGCTGATGGGCACCTGGGACGACTACTTCGCCACCGGCGAGGAGTTCGTGTCGAAGGTCCCCGGCACCGCTTGGTACGACTCCACCGGCGGCACGGCCCAGGCGATGCTGAACCAGGTCGAGAACCCCTTCGAGCAGAGCGACAACACCATCGACGTCGAGAACCCCGACCTCGAGGCCGTCTACTCGACGTTGACCGCGAACGTCGACAAGGGTCTGTCCACCCAGCTCACCCAGTGGAGCGACGACTGGACCGCCTCCTTCCAGAAGGACGGCTTCGCCACCATGGCCTGCCCCGGCTGGATGCTCGGTGTGGTCTCCGGCAACGCCGAGGGCGTCGAGGGCTGGGACTTCGCCAACGTCTTCCCCGGCGGCGGCGGCAACTGGGGCGGCTCGTTCCTGGTCGTCCCGAAGCAGTCGGAGCACCCGGACGAGGCCAAGGAGTTCGCGGCCTGGATCACGGCGCCCGAGCAGCAGGTGAAGGCATTCCAGGCCATCGGGGCGTTCCCGAGCCAGGTCGACGCTCTGGACGACCCGGCGGTCGTGGACATGACCAACGAGTTCTTCAACAACGCCCCCGTCGGGCAGATCCTCGGCGACCGCGCAGCCGCGATCACCGTGCAGCCCTACAAGGGACCGAAGTACTCCGACATCCTCCAGGCCTTCCAGGCCGCCCTGGTCCGGGTGGACGACGGCAGCAACACCCCCGAGCAGTCGTGGGAGACGTTCCTCTCCGACGTCGAACAGCTCTGACGCACGGTCCAACCACCCCTCTAGGAATCGGACTGCACCGTGCCTCACGATGTCGAGGTGAAGACCGGGGACGCCGCTCAGGCGGCGTCCCCGGACTCCTCCTCCCCGGATCCCCACGACGTACGGCGCTCCGCCCGCCGCACGTCTGGGCCTCGCTCGGCCTGGCGGCAGCGCCTCAGCCGCTGGGACGTCCGGTTCTCGCCGTACGTGTACATCTCGCCGTTCTTCATCCTGTTCCTGATCGTCGGGATGTTCCCGCTCGTCTACACGGCGGTCGTCTCCGTCTACGACTGGAGCCTGATCGGCGGCAAGGGCGAGTTCGTCGGCCTGCAGAACTACCGCGACGTCATCGAGAACCCGTACTTCCTGAAGTCGGCCGTCAACACGATCAGCATCTTCCTGCTCTCCTCGGTGCCTCAGATCCTGATGTCCCTCGCCCTCGCCGGCCTGCTCGACACCGCGCTGCGCGGGGCGACGATCTGGCGGATGGGCGTGCTGCTGCCGTTCGTGGTCGCGCCGGTCGCCGTGGGGATCATCTTCGGCAGCCTGTTCGGTGACCGCTACGGGCTCATCAACGAGGCGCTCGGCTGGGTCGGGCTGCCCGGCGTCGCGTGGCACACCGACCGGCTGGCCAGCCATCTCGCCATCGCCACGATGGTCAACTGGCGCTGGACCGGCTACAACGCCCTCATCCTGCTCGCGGCCATGCAGTCCGTCCCCCGCGACCTGTACGACGCCGCCGCGATCGACGGCGCGAACCGGTTCCGGCAGTTCACCTCGATCACCGTGCCGAGCATCAGGCCCACGGTCATCTTCGTGGTGATCACCTCGACCATCGGCGGCCTCCAGATCTTCGCCGAGCCCCGGATGTTCGACTCCACGCTGGCGCAGAACGGCGGCAGCGACCGCCAGTTCAGCACCATGACGATGCTCATCTACGACTTCGGCTGGCACCTGCGCGACCTGGGCCGCGCGTCGGCGACGGCCTGGCTGCTGTTCCTGCTGATCATCGTGATCGCGCTGGCCAACTACGTCCTGTCGCGCCGGTTCGGCACCCTGACGAAGTCCAGGAGACACCGATGACGCGGCGTCCCGGGATTCCTCGTCTACGGCCTGCTGGCGGCGTTCATCCTCGGGTCGGCGCTGCCGCTCTACTGGTCGTTCCTGATCGGCTCGCACACCAAGGAGGTGATCACCCGTGACGTGCCGCCCCTCCTGCCGGGTGGTCACTTCCTGAGCAACGCCCAGCGGGTCTTCGACTCCGTCCCCTTCTGGAAGGCGTTGGGCAACAGCCTGATGGTCTCCTCGGTCGCGGCGACGTCGGTCGTGATCTTCGGGACCCTCGCCGGCTACGCCTTCGCCAAGCTGCGCTTCCGCGGCAGCACCGCGCTCCTCGTGTTCGTGGTGGTCACCATGGCGGTGCCGACCCAGCTCGGCGTCGTGCCGCTGTTCATCGTGATGGCCGAGCTCGGCTGGACGGGCAGCGTGTGGGCGGCGATCGTGCCGTCGATCGTCACCGCCTTCGGCGTGTTCTTCATGCGCCAGTACCTCGTCGACGCCGTGCCCGACGAGCTGATCGAGGCCGCCCGCGTCGACGGGTGCAACATGTTCCGCACCTTCCTGACCGTCGCGGTACCCGTCGCGCGACCAGCCATGGCGATCCTGTGGCTGTTCACGTTCATGATGGTGTGGACCGACTTCTTCTGGCCGCTCATCGTGCTGCCGGCGGACAACCCGACCGTGCAGGTCGCGCTCAACCAGCTCCAGAGCGGCTACTTCAAGGACTACGCCCTCGTGCTCGCCGGCACGTCGCTGGCGACGATCCCGCTGCTCGTCCTGTTCGTCGTCACCGGCAAGCAGTTCGTCGCCGGCATCATGCAAGGAGCCGTCAAAGGATGACTGCCCCATCAGTCGGCCGATCGGTTGGCCTGCCCGCCACCGCCACGACCGAAGCGATCAGCTTCCCCCCAGGGTTCCTCTGGGGCGCGGCCACCGCGTCGTACCAGATCGAGGGCGCGGCCTCCGAGGACGGCCGCTCGCCCTCCATCTGGGACACGTTCGCGCGCGTGCCGGGGGCGGTCGCGAACGGCGACCACGGCGACGTCGCCTGCGACCACTACCACCGCATGCCCGAAGACGTGGCGTTGATGGCCGAGCTCGGCCTCACGTCCTACCGCTTCTCCGTCGCCTGGCCCCGCATCCGGCCAGGCGGCGGAGAGGTCGACCCCCGAGGCCTGGCCTTCTACGACCGGTTGGTCGACGAGCTGCTCGGCCACGGCATCGACCCCTGGCTCACGCTCTACCACTGGGACCTGCCGCAGGCCCTCGAGGACGCGGGCGGCTGGACCAACCGCGACACGGCGTACCGCTTCCTCGACCTGGCGACCTCCGTGTACGACGCGCTGGGCGACCGCGTGCCGGTCTGGACGACGCTGAACGAGCCGTGGTGCTCGGCGTTCCTCGGCTACACCGCCGGCGTGCACGCGCCGGGGCGTGAGGAGGGGGCGGCCGGCCTGGTCGCGGCCCACCACCTGCTGCTCGGGCACGGCCTGGTCCTCGACGCCCTCAAGGGCAAGGACGACGTGCGCTGGGGCATCAGCCTCAACTGCACGGTGGCCGACCCGGTCAGCGACGAGCCGGTGCACGTCGAGGCTGCCCGCCGGATCGACGGGCTGCACAACCGGTTCTTCCTCGACGCGGTGCTGCGCGGGGAGTACCCCGCCGACGTGCTGCGCGACACCGCGCACCTGGGCTGGGACGACCGGGGCTGGCAGCACGTGATCCGCGACGGCGACCTCGACCTGATCGGCGCGCCGATCGACGCGCTGGGCGTGAACTACTACCACGGCGACGCGGTCTCGGGGATCACGCTGGCTCGTACCGACCACCACGGATCCCCTCTGCGGCGGGGCTCCTCGCCGTTCCCCACGGCCGAGTACGTCTCGGTCGTGCCGCGTGGCCTCCCGCGCACGGCGATGGGCTGGGAGGTCCAGCCCGACGGGCTGCGCCGGCTGCTGGTGCGCATCCACGAGGACTACGCGCCGCCGCCGATGTACGTCACCGAGACCGGGGCGGCGTACGTCGACCGGCTCGTCGACGGCCGGGTCGACGACCCCGAGCGGCTCGCGTTCCTCGACGCCTACCTGCGGGCCGTGCACGACGCGATGGCCGAAGGGGTCCAGATGGGCGGCGTCTTCGTGTGGTCGTTCCTCGACAACTTCGAGTGGGCCTACGGCTACGACAAGCGCTTCGGCATCGTGCACGTCGACTACGACACGCAGCGGCGTACGCCGAAGTCCAGCGCTCTCTGGTACGCCCAGGTGGCCCGCACGGGTGAGCTGCCGGGATCGCTACCGTGACGTCGGTGAACAGCCTGCCGACGCTCGACGAGGTCGCCCGCGTGGCAGGCGTCTCCCGGGCGACGGCATCGCGGGCGATCAACGGCGGTTCCCGCGTGAGCGCGTCGGCCCGGCAGCGGGTCGACGAGGCGGTGCGCTCGCTCGGCTACGTGCCGAACCCGGCCGCCCGGTCGCTGGTCACCCGGCGGACCGACTCGGTCGCCGTGATCGTCCCCGAGCCCGACGACCGGATCTTCAGCGACCCGTTCTTCGCCCGCACCCTGCGCGGCGTCGACCGGATGCTCGCGGCCAACGACCTGCAGCTCGTGCTGCTGCTGGCGACGCCCGGCGCCGAGGGGGCGCGGACCCTGCGCTACCTCTCGCACCGCCACGTCGACGGCGCCGTGGTGGCCTCGCACCACCGCAACGACGGGCTCGCCGACCACCTCGTGGCGATCGGCCTGCCCTGCGTGTTCGTCGGCCGACCCTGGGTCGGCGACCGGGTGACGTACGTCGACGTCGACAACGTGGCCGGTGGTCGCGAGGCCACCAAGCTGCTGGTGGACCGCGGCTGCACCAGGATCGGCACCATCGCCGGCCCCTCCGACATGACCGCGGCCGTCGACCGCCTGCACGGCTGGCACGAGGCGATGGGTGCCGCCGACCTGCCGACGGAGGCCGTCGCCATCGGGGACTTCACCGAGGCCGGGGGCGAGGCCGCCGCTCGCGAGCTGCTCGACCGGCACCCCGACCTCGACGGCATCGCGGTGGCCTCCGACCTGATGGCCGCCGGCGCCCTGCGGGTGCTGACCGAGAGCGGCCGGCGCGTACCCGACGACGTCGCTGTGGTCGGGTACGACGACCTGGGCGTCGCCGAGCGCACGTCACCGCCGCTGACCACGGTGCGGCAGCCGATCGTCGAGATGGCCGAACGCGCGACCCGGCTGCTCCTGGAGCAGATGGACGGCAGCGCACCGGCCGGCGCGATGCGCGTGATCATCCCGCCCGTCGTCGTACGACGCGAGACCGCCTGACCCCGGGGGTGACTCACTTCACCCCCATGGCCTAGGGTCGGGCGGGTCTCTGACTCGGGCTCGGCGGGAGACGTGCGTGCGCGTGCGGTGGGTGCTGTGTCCGGGTCTGGACGCCATCCATCAACGAAGGAGCAACGCATGTCGAAGAACTCCCAGGCACACCGACGGTCCCTCGCGGTCGTCGCCGCTGCCACGGTGCTCGCCCTCGCCGCCGGCGGAGGAGCGGTCGCAGGATCGCTGATCACCAGCAAGGACATCAAGGACAAGACCATCACCAGTGCGACCTGCACAAGAACTCGGTCAAGACCCAGAAGGTCAAGGACGGCACCTTGAAGATCCAGGACCTCAACAAGAAGGCCCAGGACGCGCTGATCAGACAGGCCTGGTCCCGCCGGCCGAAGGACCGGCAAGGACGCCGCAGGTCCGAAGATCACAGGCCCTCGGAGACCCGGCCACGACGCGCTCGAGAAGCGCGTCACCGACGCTCGAGGCGCAGGACGCGTCCGGCCGTGAACACCGACTGGCGTCGCCGGCCACGGTTCGACGATCGTCGACGCCCACGACGGTCCGCCTGGTCCGGTGGCCGCCGGCAACGCTCCGCCGGCACCTCGGTCGACGATCCAGAACCTGGACCTGCCCGTCCAGAGCGACCGAGACCGTCGTCGTTCACCTACAAGCTCGAGAACGGGGCCGCCGTCCTCGATCGGCTCGCCCTCGCGCGTCTTCATCGAGACGCGGCGGCGTAGCCACGACACGTTCGGCGGTTCACCGACGCCACACCGACACCGTCGATCAGGCGCCTCGACCCTGCGCACCGACGCCGGCAGCACACCGGTCGACGGCCACCGTTCGACCACAGACACTGGACCATCCCGGCCAGCGGTCGCGGTCGGCGGCCGCGGTGCGATCGTCTACGACTCTGCTCCGGTGCGCTCGGAACCGCCACCGTGACGAACCTGACCATCTCGGGTCCGCTGATCCGTTTCACGTGATTCGCGGGTCGAGGGCCCCGTCCAGCACGGACGGGGCCCTCGGCCCTGACTACCCTGAGCCCATGGAGGTGAGGGTGCTCGGACCGGTCACCGTCGAGTCCTCCACCTCCGCGTCACCGCCAGGCAAGCGCGCCCGCGCCCTGCTCGCCGTGCTCGCCCTCTCGGCCGGCTCGGAGCCGGGTCCCGACGAGCTCGTCGCGAGGGTCTGGCCGACCCCGCCGCCGGACCCGCTCGGCGCCCTCGCGGGCCTGCGGGCGCAGCTGGGCGAGATCCCCGCACTGACGACGGACGTCGCCCGGTTCACCGACCTCACGGGCCGGGCCGAGGCCGAGGCCGCGGCCGGTGACCTCGAGGCGGCCGACGCCACGCTGAGCCAGGCGCTGGCGCTCTGGCGCGGCGAGGCACTGGAGGACGTGCGGGACACGCCGTACCTGCAGTCCGAGGCCAGGCGGCTGACCGAGCTGCGCCTGGGGGTGATCGAGGACCGGCTCGACCTGGGCCTGCGCCAGGGTCGTGCGCGCGAGCTGGTCGACCAGGCGCGGACGCTCGTCGACGGCAATCCCACCCGCGAGCGGCTCTGGGGGCTGTTGATGAGCGCGCTCTACCGCAGCGGCCGGGGCGAGGAGGCGATCGCCGTCTACGCCGAGGCACGGGCGACGCTGGCCGACGAGCTCGGCATCGAGCCCAGCGAGGCGCTCCAGCAGCTGGAAGCGGGGATCCTGCGCACCGACCCCGCCCTCGGCGAGGTCGCGGGCCCGGCCGCGCAGCCGCGGAGGCGGGCCCGGATCCCGGTCCTGGCCTCGACGACGTACGGCCGCGACGAGCTCGTCGGCGAGGTCTCGGCGCTCCTGAGCGGCCCCGACGTCCGCCTGGTGACCCTCACCGGCATCGGCGGCAGCGGCAAGTCGCGGGTGGCGACGTTGACGGCCACCGCGGTCCAGTCCGAGTACACCGACGTCGCCTACCTCCAGGTGACCGAGGCGTCCGCCGGGCCGCAGCTGGCCGTCGAGATCACCCTCGCGCTGGGCTGCGCGGCGACGGACGACCTCGCCACGTCACTCTCGGCCCTGGCGCCGGAGCAGCGGGCCCTGGTCGTGCTCGACAACCTCGAGGCGCTGGCCGAGGGACCCGAGATCGTCCGACGCCTGCTCGACGCCTCCGCGCAGGTCACCGTGCTCGTCACCAGCCGGCTGCCGCTCCGCGTCCCTGGTGAGCACGAGCTGCCCGTACCCCCGCTGGAGGTGCCCGGCGTCGCAGCCGACGTCGACGCCATCGCGGAGGCGGCGTCGGTCCGGCTGTTCGTCGACCGGGCGATGTCGGCCGAGCCGACGTTCCGGCTCGCCGGCCAGGAGCACGACGTCGCCGAGGTGTGCGCGATGCTCGACGGGCTGCCGCTCGCCATCGAGCTGGCCGCCGTCCGGGTCAAGCTGCGCAGCCTCGACCGCATCATCGACGGGTTGCGTACCAGCCTGGACCTGCTGGCCACCGGCTCGGAGTCGGTGCCCGAGCGACAGCGGGCGATGACGACGGCGATCCGCTGGAGCTACGACCGGCTGACCTCGGATGCGCAGCTCGTGTGTGACCGCCTGGCGCTCTTCGAGCGTGGGTTCACCATCGAAGCCGTCGAAGCGGTGTGCCCCGACGTGCCCGACGTCATCGAGGCGCTGGCCTCGATCGTCGATGCCCGTCTGGTGCGGCAGATGGAGAGCCGGGCCGACGTCAGGTTCGTGGTGCTCGGCACGGTGCGGGCGTTCGCCAGCGAGCGACTGCTGGCACGGCCCGACCTGATGCGCAGCCGCGAGCTGCTGGCGGCTACCTGACCCGTCGTGCCGAGGACTCGCGGGCCCACCTGTACGGCGCCGACGGCGACCTCGCGCAGGCGCGGTTCGACGACAACGCCGCCGACATCGCCGCCGCCGTCCACTGGGCCTCGGAGTCCGGACGCCGGGCGATCGCTGTCGAGCTCATGCTCGCCGGCGTGGACTGCTGGGTCGCCGCCGGCCGCCAGAACCAGGCGCTGGGCCTGGTCGTGCTGGGTCCTCGACCACGTACCGCAACAGGCCCCCGAGGCGGCCCGGTTGCTGGCCGCCGCCAGCATGCTCTCCCACCAGCTCAGCGACCACGACGAGGCATTGACCTACGCGCGCGCGGCCCTGGCCCTCGCCGAGCGGCTCGGCGACCGGATCTCCGCCAGCACCGCTCGTACCTTCCTCGCCGCAGAGCTGATGTTCAGGGGCGAGCTCGCCGACGGGCTCGCGCTGGCCGAGGCCGGCGGCGGCCGAGGCCGAGGCGCTCGACCTCTACCCGCTGCTCGGCCCAGGCGCTGTGGCCTGCTCGCGATGGCCAGGGCCTACAGCGGGGACTTCGAGGGCGAGCGGCGTGCCCACGAGGCCAAGCTGGCAGTCGTGCGCGCGAACGGCGACCTGGCCCGGACCGCGGACATGCTCGACAGCCTGGCGGAGATCGCGCTCGACGACGGCGACGGGAGACACGGCCCGCGCGTTCGCCAGTCGAGGCGCTGGCGTCGCCGGCCAGCGCCTGCCGACGGTCGTGCGCGACGCGAGCATCACCCTGGCGCGGAGCGGCCCTCTGCGCAGGCGACCTGCCGAGGCCGGCCGCCGGTGGCCGTCGCCCTGGAGCTGAGCGACCGCCTGGGTCAGGCGTTCGCCGTCGCCCAGTGCCTGCGCGTCGGCGGCTGCCTGGCCGCAGCGCGCGGCGAGGCCGACACGGCGGTCCGGCTGTTCGCGGCCGCGCAGTGCCTGTCGGCGACGCCCGGCGGAGGCGACGTGCCGCCGTGAGCAGGACCTCGCCGCCGCGCTGGCCGAGGCGCGGGCGTCGCTGAGCGAGCAGGCCGTTCCGGCGCGCGTGGACGCTCGGCTCCGGGCTCCCGCTGCCGCGAGTGCGCGACAGGGCCCAGCTGTCGCCGACGTGCTCGACCGAGGTCAGCGCGCCCGCGCTGAGGGCCTCGGTCGCCACCTGCAGGTCCTTGGTCCACTCGGCGCCGAACAGGTCGCGCCCCGACGGGTCGGCCGCCCACTCCAAGGAGGCGGGCGTCGCCGGCAGCGGGTCGAAGCTGTCGAGGACCTCCGGGCGCAGCGGGTCTGCGCCGCTCTTCAGCTCCAGGAAGTAGGCCAGCAGCCGGGCGCGCGACCGCAGGCTCACCAGCATCGGCTCGACCACCTGACGGTCGCCGCCCAGGTGTGCCTCGAGCTCGACGAGGTCCTTGCGCAGCTCGGCGACCGCCACGAGCACGCGGGTACCGTTCCGCGACGTGGCGATGACGGGTGTCCAGTCGCGGATGACCACGAGCAGCCGCCGGATGCACTGGTCGACGAGCTCCTTGCGCCACCCGGGTTCGTCGGTCTCGGGCAGCGTGGCCGGCCAGGTGCGGGGGTCGCCCGTCCGGTCGGGGGCGGAGCGCGACAGCCGGTCGCGGCCCTGCCGCAGCCACTGCAGCGGCTTGCCGGGCGACCAGACCCAGCCGTGCGCGTCGGGGGGCTGCGGGGAGGACAGGAAGGCCAGGCCGACCTCGACGTCGACCACGTGGTCGACGATGCCGCCCAGACCCGCCGCGGTGACGCTCTCGTCGAGCCGCTCCTGGGCACGCAGCTGCCCGGCCTCGTAGGACAGCAGGCCGACGCCGAAGAGCAGCACGCTCTGCACCGTGCCGCTGAGGACCCCGTGCTCGTCCCAGAACGCGTTGATCTCGGGCGTCGGCCAGTCGGTCAGCGGCCAGTCGGTGGCGATCAGCATCAGGAGCAGGACCGCGCAGCCGCCGGCGAACAGCGCGGCGCTGCGGGCCGTCAGCTGCTGCTTGCGCGCCCGGTCCGCGAGCCGCCAGACCCCGACGGCGATGCCGATCTCGAGGAGCACGAAGACCACGGCGCTCATGCGCTGCCCTCCAGGGCCGAGCGGAGGTCATCGGTCTCGCGGGTGAGCGCGTCGACGGCGGTCGGGTCGGTCACCTCGCGAAGCGCGAGGTAGTCGGCGCCGAGCGCGAGCCGCAGCCCGAGGTCGACGACGTACGACGCCGTGGCCCAGGGCCGCGTGGCGCGCACGGTACGAGCCAGCTCGGGCCCGCGCTCGGCCCACTCGCCCAGCAGCGCGGTCGCCTCGTCGGCCGTCGTCGCGCCGAGCGCGGTCAGCACGGTGCGCAGAGCCGCCGCCCACGCGAGCGGCTCGCCGTCGGCCTCGTCGCCGGCCAGCTGCTCGGCCCACGCCCGCACCCCACCCACGTCGAAGCCGCCGGCGTGCGCATCGTCGAGCATGCCGGCCGCGTCGCCGTGGGCCAGCCGGACGGCCATGAACTCGTGGTCCGCGAGCTCGAGCAGGCCGGCCAGCGCGATCAACCGGCGCCGGATGCTGTCGGTGGGCGCCCGCTCGCCCTTGTACATCAGGTCGTGCTGGAGGGAGGCCCAGGCGTGCTGGAGGATCGAGCGGACCTGCAGCTCCACCGGCCGGTCGGACACCCCCAGCGCCTCGCGGTCCTCGTCGCGGAAGCGCACCAGGAAGTGCAGGCTCTGGTAGCCCGGCACGTCGAGCAGCGAGTCGGCCCGCTGGTCGGACATCTCCTCCACGACGTAGAGCCGCTGCACCAGGCGGGCGACCGGGGCCACGTCGGCGCTCAGCGGGACGAGCACGCGGGCGCCGACGAAGTCGGTCAGCTGGCCGGCCGGGTCGGCGTACTTGAACCCGCCCCGTCCGTCGGACTTGGTGGCCTTGTCGAGGAAGCTCTCCACGCCCTTGGTCCGCGTCTCGAGCCGTGCGTCGTCGAGGTGGGCGGCGCGGATCGCGTCGCCGAGGTGGGTGCCGAACGCGGCCTCGAGCGCGCGGAGCCCGTCGACGTGGTCGTCGTACCAGGCCCGCAGCTCCGCACGCCGGGCCTCGCGGCTGCCTCCGGTCATGGCGTCACCCGCTCCCGAGGTCGGCGGTGGACGCGGCGGTCCGGAGCCGGTCGAGGTCGGCGAAGCGCTGGAACATCGTCCAGGCCGTGTCGGCGTCGTGGGTGACGGGTTCGAACGACGCCGTGTCGGGGTCGTCGGGCGGCGAGAGCAGCACCACCGAGACGCGGGGCGACGTGGCCCCGTCGTGGAGCGCCGCGGCGAGAGCCTCGCCCACGCGCCGTTCCACGGGGTCCGCACTCAGCGCGCGGGTGGCGGCGTCCTCGGCCGTCAGAGGTACGGATGCCACGACGTCGCGGATCAGCGGGGCCAGGCCCTGGATCTGCCGGCCGGAGTAGAAGCCGAGACGGGTGGCGTCGCCGAAGCGACGGTTCTCCTGACCGACCCACGCGCCGGTGGCCAGGTAGAACGGCCAGGCGCCGGCGCCCGCGACGACGCACACGCGCTCGGACAATGCCCCACCTCCCGGCGATCACCGTAGTGCGCGCGGCCTCCGCGCTCTATGGTGCGAAGGCCACGTCGTCCCGTGCGGGAGAGGGCCCCGATGGTTCGTCAGCGTTACGCCGTCCTGTTCGCCGCCCTCGCCGTCGTGGCCACGATGGGCGTGACCCTCCCGACCACGGGCGCGGGCGCGGTCTCTGCCCGGGTGCCGGTGGAGCCACCGCGGGTTCGACGAGAACCGCTGGCTGGGCGGTCCGGGCACCTGGTCGGACGCCACGAAGTGGTCGAAAGGGGTGGTCCCGGGCTTCGCCACCCAGGACTACGCCTGCATCCCCGCGGGCTCCGCCGTGGTCGTCGACCAGGCGACGCCGCGCATCGACCTGGACATCCTGGAGCTCGGACGGGACGCCACGCTCAGCCTGCGGCCGGGCACGGCGATGTACGTGTGGGGCGACCAGGCGACGGTCCGCTCGATCACCAAGCGCGGCTCGCTGATCGACCTGGACGGGGCCACCCTGGGCGGTCCCGGCCGGCTGCACGTGATCGGGGAGCTGGACGCCCACGAGTCGAGCACGGGGAGACGCGCGGTGCTGGCCACGAGCCCGCACCGCACGACGTACGCCGGGCGCCCGGCATCCTCGAGATCGGCGACGAGGGCCTGCTCGACATCAGCGGCACGCGCGACCTCCGCCTGTCCGCGCGGTACCTCGTCGACGTGCACGGCAAGGCACGGCTGCGCGGTCAGGCCAGCATCCTGGCCGACTTCGGCACCACCTTCATGCTCCAGAGGCACTACTTCGGACCCGGGGTCGGCAAGCTGGTCGTTCTCAACGACGGCGACTTCGCCGTCGGCGCCACCGCGGGCAGCGAGGTCCCGCCGACGTTCGTCAACCGGGGCCGGATCGCCAAGCGAGGTCAGGGGCTGACCAACATCCAGGGCCAGTACTTCGGCGGTGGACGCGGCAAGATCAGCGGCGACGGAGGCGGCCATCCGTTCGCGCTGCTCATCCCGCCGTCCATCGTGCAGAACACGGCGAGCTCGGGGAACAAGACCTCGGCCGAGGACCCGCAGGTCGCCTCGATCCTGATCCCGGTCACCGACCCCAACGGCGCGGAGGCGACGATCAAGCCGCTGGACGGGCTGTCCGTCGGTGGCGCCGTCGGCGTCCCGATGCAGGTGCACGCCACCGGCATGGTGGCCAACGTCGCCGACCCGGCCGTCATCGAGCTGCGGTACGACACGACACTGTTCGACGGGAACGGGCCGGCCGCCGACCCGGCGATGCTCGAGGTGGGCCACGCCGACGGGCCCGACGACCCCTACACGGACATCCCCTCGTGCGAGGGCCGGGGCCTGCCGGTGGGCGCCTTCGCCTGCGTCGACCGGTTGGCCAGCCGCGTGGACGGCAACACCCTGGTCATGGTGGTCCGCACCATCGACACCAGCCGCTGGATCGCACACTGAACCAGGCGGTCCCGCCTCCTGCGGACTTCGCCGACGGGACGCTAGGGTGAGCCGATCTCGCCGCCCTCCCAGGGAGCACCGGATGACCCGCAAGCACCCTCACGTCGCCCTGTTCCTCGCTGCGTCGGCAGCCCTCGCGATGAGCGCCATGCCGCCGACCCTGGCCGCCCCGGAGGCCGCCGCGAGCGGGTGCCAGGCCGCCCCGAAGGGACTCGTCGAGAACAGCTGGCTCGGTGGTTCGGGCAGCTGGTCCGACGCCACGAAGTGGTCGCAGCAGGTCGTCCCCGGACTGGCGACCCGGGACTACGCCTGCCTCCCGACGGGTGCGGACGTCGTCGTGGACGCCTCCGTCACGCGGGTCGACCTCGACCTGCTGGACCTCGACTCGGGCGCCCGGCTCACCCTGCAGCCGGGCAGCGCGCTGTACGTGTGGGGCGACCAGCAGGAGCTGCGCTCGGTCGTCCGGAGCGACGCCGTCCTCGAGGTCGACGGGGCCACCCTCGGCGGCGGCGGACGGCTGCAGGTCATCGGCACCGTGGACGTGCACCGCGTCCGCCGACGGCTCCCCGGCGGCGCTCAGCTCGCGGCCGGTGTCGTCACCGAGCAAGGGGCGCACGGGCCTCCTGGAGATCGCCGACCAGGGTGTGCTCGACGTGCACGGAGCCGGCGACGTCCGGCTCGCCCGCAAGTACGTCGTGGACGTGCGAGGGCTGGTCCAGCTGCGCGAGAGCGCGGGACTGGTGGCCGACAACGGGACCACGATGCTGCTGCAGCAGCACGCCTACGGCTCGGGGCGTCGGACGCCTGCTCATCCGCAACGACCGCGGGTTCGTCACGGGGCCGACCGCGCCGGCATCAAGCGGCCGGCGATCTTCGTGAACGAGGGCCGGATCGTCAAGCGCGACAGCCAGGGCACCAGCCGGATCGACGGGACCGTACCTCGGCGACGGCCCGATCATCGAGAAGTCAGGTGACGTCGTCTACCCAATTGCGGCCCCCAGCAGACCGATACGTGTGGTGACCCGGTGCTCCTGTGGCGGCACTCCCACGGCGCAGGTCCCGCAGACGGCCAGCGTGGAGCTGCCGATCACCGACCTCGACGAAGCGACGGTCAAGCATCGATCCTCTGGAGAGCGAGTCCGTCCCCGGGCGCGATCGGGGTCCCGATGAAGGTGCATGCGACCGGGCTCCAGGCCGACGTTCGCGGACCCTGTGGTCATCGAGCTGCGCTACGACTCGACGCTGTTCACCTCGACCACACCTGCCTCCGGATCCGGCCAAGCTCGTGGTGGGCCACGCCGACGGGCCCGAGCGCGACCTACGCGGACGTCCCGGACCTGTGCGGGCAGGGACATCCCCCTCGGCGCGTTCGCGTGCCTCGACGTCGGGGCGAGCCACACGGAGGGCAAGGACCTCGTCCTGGTCATCCGCACCGTCGACACCAGCCGCTGGATCGCGCACTGACCTAGGAGCCGGTGAACCAGCGCCCGAGCAGGGTGCCGTCCTCCTCGACGAGCGTGTGCAGGCGTCAGCGGGCACGTCGACCGGCGGGCCGTCGGTGATGCGCCGGTGCGACGCCGGCGACCAGCCGCGGCACGAACGTGCAGGCGAGCTCGTCGGCGACACCCTGGTCGAGCAGGTCGCGCAGCAGGTGCGGGCCGCCCTCGCAGAGGATGTCGCCGGAACCCGCGGTCGACGAGCGCCTGCTTGAGCGCGGCCAGGTCGACGCGGTGCGAGCCGAGCACCAGCACGTCGCGTCACCCAGGAGTCGCGCGCGCCTCGTCCAGGCCGGCGCGCATGCGACGGTCGCGAGCAGCACGCGGCCGGGCTCGGCGTCGCGCAAGGCCTCGGGGACGCTGCCCGCTGCGGGAGACCACGACGGCGGGGACGTCGAGCGGCGGGTAGCCCTCGGTCCGCGCCGTGCCCGCGCCGACCACGACGCAGTCGGCCAGCTCGCGGAGCAGGCGGAAGACTCGCTGGTCCGGCTCGTTGTTGATCGACGCCGTCAGGCCGGACTCGCCGGTCGCGGCGCCGTCGATCGTGGAGACCATGTTGACGCGCAGCCACGGCGTCTCCGGGGCGGCGTACACCTCCCGCAGGTCACCTTCGGGTCCGAGCAGGGTCCTCATGGGGCTCCTCCGAGTCGACAACGGTCCACCGCATCACCCAGTACTGCACGCCGTACGGGTCGCCCGCATAGTCCATCATCGGCGGCCCGGCGCGACGCAGGAGGGTCCCCAGCCGCACCAGGCCGGCCGGGTTCCCGACCAGCAGCGCGGCCGCGAGATCGACGTCCAGGCCCTCGAGCGCCGCGGGGTCGGGCTCGCTCAGCGCCGCCTCGACGGCGGCGTCGAAGGGGACCGCTCGCTCGTCGACGTACCCCGGCGCGGTGTCGTTGCGCCGCGCACTCCCGTTCGCCACCACCAGGTACGCCGACCCGTCACCCTCGGCGGCACCCGCCAGGAGGTGCCGCCCGACGCGGCAGCCCTGCTCGTCCCCGACCACCGTGACCGGACCGGCCTCCGCCAGCCAGGCCGCGGCTGCCAGGGCCGCGGCCCGCACCTCGGGCACCGGGTCCTCCTGGCCGGCGTACTCGGGCAGCAGCGCGAGCACGCCGGGCACGAGTGCGACCCTCACTGGAGGCCTCGGATCGCCCGCAGCGGCGGACGCCGGCCCGCGATCGACCACACCATGTCGACCGTCGCCCGGGTCTCGGGCACCTGGTGGACCCGGTAGATCCGGGCTCCGGCGAGGGCGCACACCGACGTCGCGGCCAGCGTCCCCGTGAGGCGTTGCTGGGTCGGTGCGCCGAGCGTCTCGCCGACGAAGTCCTTGTTGGACAGGGAGACGAGCACCGGCCAGCCCGTGGCGACCATCTCGCCGAGACGCCGGGTCACCTCCAGCGAGTGGAAGGTGTTCTTGCCGAAGTCGTGGGCCGGGTCGATGACGATCGACTCGCGCGCCACCCCGGCCGCCAGGGCTCGCTCGGCGAGCGCGGTCGTCTCCGCGATCGCCGAGGCGACCACGTCGTCGTACTCGATCCGGTAGGGGTCGGTCCGCGGCGGCAGCCCGCCGGTGTGCGTGCAGATGATGGCCGCGTCGAACTCCGCCGCCACCTCCACCAGCCGTGGGTCGTGCCCGCCCCAGGCGTCGTTGAGCAGGTCGGCGCCGGCCGCGCACACCTCTCGCGCGACCTCCGAGCGCCAGGTGTCCACGCTGATGACCACGCCGGGATGCCGCTCGCGCACCCACGCGACGAACGGCACGACGCGGCGGATCTCCTCGGCCGCGTCCACCTGCTCGCCGTACCCCGCCCGGACGCCGCCGATGTCGACGATCTCCGCGCCCTCCTCGACGACGCGGTCCACCCGCTCCTGCGCCGGCCCGTCGTCGTACGTCGCCCCCTGGTCGTAGAACGAGTCCCGGGTGCGGTTGACGATCGCCATCATCAGGGCCTGGTCCGGCCCGAAGGTGTGCCGGCCCAGCCGCAGCTCCATGTTCGCGATCCTCCCAGCCCTTCCTTTCGCCGGGTCGGGGAGCCTCGAAGTCACCCCACCGATGCCTGGGTCGAAGCTGTGACGTACCAGGTACGTCGCGTCTTCGACCTAGGCAAGCTCGCAGGTCGGACCGCAGGCTGCTGTCACCCGTGGGACGCCCCCGCGGAGAGCGGTCTGGGCCGTCGTCAGGTGGTGCGGCCCGGCCCTCCGTCAGCCAAGGTGGCCGCGCACGGACACGTGCCCCGAGAGCAGGTTGCGGGAGATCGTGCGGCGCTGGATCTCGTCGGTGCCCTCGTAGATGCGGAGCACCCGGAGCTCGCGGTACCACCGCTCGACGGGCAGCTCCCGCGTGTAGCCCATGCCGCCGTGCATCTGGAGCACCCGGTCGACGATCTCGTTGGCCTTCACCCCGCCGTACAGCTTCGCCATCGACTGGGACTGGCGGGAGTCGATGCCGTGGTCGACCTGCCAGGCGGAGCTCAGCACCAGCCAGCGCAGCGCCTCGATCTCGACCGCCGAGTCGGCGATCATCCACTGGATGGCCTGGCGGTTGGCGATCGGCTCCCCGAACGTCACCCGTTGCCGGGCGTGCTCCATGCCCATCTCCACCAGCCGTTCGCATGCCCCCAGGGCCCGCGCAGGGAGCAGGTAGCGGCCCCGGCCGATCCAGCGCATCGCGAGCTCGAAGCCGCGGCCCTCCTCGCCGAGGATCGCCGAGTGCGGCACCCGTACGTCCTGGAAGCTCAGCGACGCCGGACCCCACTGACCCATCGTCGGGATCGGCGCCGACGTCCAGCCGGCCTCGCGGTCGACCAGGAAGCAGGTCACTGACTCCCCCGAGCGCCCTTCACGATGCAGCTCTGGGTCGGTGACGGCGAACACCATCACGAAGTCCGCGATGTCGCCGAAGGTGATGAAGGTCTTCTCGCCGTTGATCACCCACTCGTCGCCGTCGCGGACGGCGGAGGTGCGGATGTTGCGCGCATCCGAGCCGGCGCCGGGCTCGGTGATGGCGAAGCAGCTGATCTTGTCGCCGTTGATCGTCGGCAGGAGGTAGCGCTCCTGCTGCTCGTCGTTGGCGCTGTAGAGGATGTTGTCGGCGTCGCCGCCGAAGCTGAACGGCACGAAGGACCGGCCGAGCTCCGCCTCGACCAGGGCCGTCATCACCGCGCCGAGCGCCATCCCGCCGTACTCCTCGGGAGTCTGCACGCCGAAGAAGCCCGACTCCTTGGCCTTGGCCCGCAGGGCACGGAGCTCCTCGCGCGTCAGCCCGCGCTCGTTGCGCCGCTCCCGCTCCAGCACCGTGGACTCCAGCGGCATCACCTCGCGGGTGACGAAGGTCCGCACCCAGTCCCGGATCTCGCGCTCCTCGTCACTCAGGCTCAGGTCCATGACCGCACCCTAGGACGCGTCGCCAACTGCGCTACTGGCCCCGGGACCGCGCCGCGCACGACACAATGGCGCCGTGACCTCGACCATCGACGTGCCTGCGCTGAACGTGCGGGTCATGGGCGTCACCATCGCGATCGACCCCAAGGACCAGGCCACACGCGACCGCCTGGCGCATCAGTGGGCCCGCGCCGTCGCATCCGACACCGACGAGACGACCGGACGCCGGGTGGAGGCCCTGGCCGGACCGGACGACGAGGGAACTGACACCGTCGACTACGCCGTGACGACCCAGGTCACCCTCGCCGCGCTGATCGTGACGTCGGGCCAGCGGTTCAACCTGCATGCCGGCGGTCTGGCGGACGAGCAGGGACGCGTGCTCGCGCTCGTCGGCAGGTCCGGCACGGGCAAGACGACAGCAACCCGGTTGCTCGCCGAACGACTCGACTACCTCTCCGACGAGACGGTGTCGATCACCCCGGACGGGCTCGTGCACCCGCACGCCAAGCCCCTGTCGGTGATCACCGACCCGGAGCGACCCGCGGACAAGGCGCAGCTCTCGCCTGACGACCTCGGCCTCCGGCCCACCCCCGACACCGGACGGCTGGCCCGTTTCGTGGTGCTCCGGCGCGGCGTACCCGACCCCCGTGGGCTGGTGCTCCTGGAGCCGATGGAAGGCCTGATGAGCCTCATCGAGCAGTCGTCGTCGGTCTCGGAGACAGCCGACCCTCTCGTCACGCTGTTGTCCCTGATCGACGCGACGGGTGGGGTCTGGGCCCTCGAGTACGACGAGATCGACGATCACCTCGACGACCTGGAGCGCCTGCTCGCTGAGGAGATCGCCCCCGTGGACCGACCCCGGCCACCTCACCACCCCGGTGACATCAAGGGCGTGGCACCGGTCGAGGTGGCCGCCAACGTGCTGCGCCGACTGCCCTGGGCGGACGCGATCGAGCTCGACGACGAGCTCCTGGTGCTGCTCGGGGAGCGGGCGGTGCGGCTCGACAACCTGATGGCGACGCTGTGGTTGTCGCTCGGGACGCCGCTCACGATTGCCGACCTCGTCGTCGCCGCACAGTCGCGGCACGGCGACCACCCCGACGCCCACGACCTGGTCGAGAAGGCCGTCGCGATGATGGCGGAACAAGGGCTCGTGGCCTGGGGAACGCTGGCATGATCGAGCCGTGACGAGCGTCGCCCTCATGTTGGCCCCCTTGACCTGTGGGGTGGTGCTGCTGATCAGCGGTGCCGCGAAGGTGGGCAAACCCGCAGCCACCCGCGACGCCTTCATCTCGATGGGACTCCCCCGCGCTCTCCGCAGCGAGGCGCTGGTCACGACGTTGCCGTACGCCGAGCTCACCCTCGGCGTGCTCCTGTTGGTCACGTGGTCGTGGCCGCTGGCGGTCGTCGCTGCCGTGGCCACGGCGTTGTTCGCGGCGTACTGGATCCTCGTGCTCCGCGTGCTGCGGCTCGGCGAGGAGGTCGACTGCGGCTGTTTCGGAGCCCTGGGCGACGACCGGGTCTCGGGGACGACGCTGGCGCGCAACTCCCTCCTGGTGGCGCTCGCCGCCCTCGCTACGGCCTTCGGAGCCGCCGGTTCCGGTGTGCTGCCCGCGCTGGGCGACTTCGGGACCGCGGACTGGTGGTGGCTCGCGCTCACTGCGGCGGTGGCGGCGACCGCGGTGCTGGTGGCGGGGCTGCGCCGCCCCGAGGCCGTGATCGACGATGACGAGCTGCTCGACTACGACCGCGTCCCCATCCCCTTCGCCATGCTGGAGGACGCGTCCGGCACCCGCACCACCCTGCGGCAGCTGGCCGGCCAGAGACCCCAGCTCCTGGTCTTCCTGAGCTCGAGCTGCTGGGCGTGCGAGAGCGTGGCTGCGCAGCTGCCCGACTGGGACTCGCGTCTCGGCCCGGTCGAGGTCTCGACGGTGTTCACCGAGCCCCTCGAGAGCATTCCGGAGACGATGCGGCCCGTCGGGGTCTCCGCGTGGTTCGACGTCGGGCAAGGCGCCACCGAGACCTTCGCCGACGGACGACCGTCCGCGGTCCTGCTGGGGGCCGACGGGGCCCTCGCCGGAGGTCCCGTCGCCGGAGCAGACGCGGTCACCACGTTCGTCGAGGACATCGTGGCCGAGCTGGCTGCTGCCCCGGAGCTCCCGGAGGCGCCCCTGCCGATGGAGCCCGCAACCGTCATCCTCGGAGGGCACGACCACGGCCACGGGCACGACCACGGGCACGACCACGGGCACGACCACGGCGACGCGCACACCCGTGACCACGGTCACGGCCACGCCTGAGTTCCTGAAACAGGCGGACGGACCACCCCCGCCGCACCTAGCCTGGGGGCTCCAGATCGTCCGTCCGAGAGCGAGGCCTCATGCTTGCGTGCACGTCCGCGAGCGGCCTCCGCACCCCCGGACACCGGGTTAGACATTTGTCGACAACTTCGCCCCACGCCTTCCGCCCGTCCGCTCCACAAGGCACACTCATGGCGGGGGCATTGCGTGCTGCTGTCGTACGTCGACCGTCCCCTTGTTCGGGGGGACAATTCACATGACGTTGCTCGACCACGCCGTCAACCGGATGGCACGCACCAAACGATCCCAGTCGGCCCGGCTGATTCCGCTGGCCGCTGCGGTCGGCGACCTGCTCACGCTTGCCCTGGCGGTCTTCATCGCGATGATCGGGCGGCAGGAGCTCACCTTCTTCCGGCCGACGGCCGACGTCGTCGACGTGGTCAGCGTCGCCGCCGGCCCGCTCCTGCTCGGCTGGGCCGCCATGCTGTTCGCGGTCGGCGCCTACTCCCGTGACCTCTTCGGAGCCGGCCCCGAGGAGTACAAGCTGGTCCTCAAGGCGTCCTGGCTCAGCGCCGGCCTGGTGGGGATCGGCTGCTTCCTGACCCAGTACCAGCTCTCGCGCGGCTTCTTCTTCCTGGCGTTCACGATCGGCGTCCCGCTGCTGCTGCTGTGGCGTCTGGTCTTCCGCCGCTCGATCCAGCACACCCGGCGGCACGGCCACCTCCGCGAGGGCGTGATCATCGCCGGCAACGCACGCCACATCGACGACCTGGCCGCCGTGCTGCGCCGCGAGTCCTGGCTCGGCTACACGGTGCTGGGCGCGCTCACCACCCCGGGGTCCGAGCTGGTGGAGACTCCCGCCGGCATCCCGGTCCTCGGCACCACGACCGACACCGTCGCCGCCATCGAGGGCGTCGACGCCGACGTGGTCATCTTCGCCGACGGCGCCTTCTCCAGTGCCCACGACCTGAGGCGCGCCATGTGGGACCTCGAGGGTCACTCCGTGCGCGCCATCATCGTGCCGAGCCTCACCGACGTGTCGAGCGAGCGCCTCAAGGTCCGCCCGGTGGCCGGGCTGCCGCTGGTCCACGTGGAGGCCCCGCGCGCGGTGCACGCCTCCCACTGGGCCAAGCGCGCGTTCGACGTGGCCGGCTCCCTCGGCCTGATGCTGCTGATCTCCCCGGTGCTGCTCGCCACCGCGCTGGCCGTCAAGTTCCACGACGGCGGGCCGGTGCTGTTCCGTCAGACCCGGATCGGGCGCGACGGTCGCCCGTTCAGCTGCCTGAAGTTCCGCAGCATGGTCACCGACGCCGAGAACCTCCGCGCCGACCTCGAGGTCAACCACGAGCGCAGCTCGGTGCTCTTCAAGCTCGTCAACGACCCGCGCGTCACGCGGCCCGGCAAGCTGATCCGCCGGCTCTCGATCGACGAGCTGCCCCAGCTCTGGAACGTGCTGCGCGGCCAGATGAGCCTCGTCGGCCCGCGCCCGCCGCTGCCCCACGAGGCCGCGCGCTACGGCTCCGACATGCGCCGCCGGCTGCGGGTGCGTCCGGGCATGACCGGCCTGTGGCAGGTCTCCGGACGCTCCGACCTCAGCTGGGACGAGACCGTGCGCCTGGACCTCTTCTACGTCGACAACTGGTCGATGGTGCAGGACCTCAACATCCTGATGCGTACCGTGTCGGCCGTCCTCGGGTCGCGTGGCGCCTACTGACAAGATCCAGGGGTGAGCCGACCCCGGGTGGCGATTGCGCACGACTACCTCACCCAGCGGGGCGGCGCTGAACGTGTGGTCCTGGCCATGCTCCGCGCCTTCCCGGAGGCGACCGTGCACACCCTGCTGTACGACCCCGACGGCACCTTCCCGGAGTTTCGTGAGGCGCGGGTGGTCACCTCGCCCCTCGACCGGATCGGCCCGTTGCGCCGCAACCACCGCCTCGCGCTGCCGGTGCTGGCACCCGCCGCGTCGCGGATGACCGTCGACGCCGACCTCACCATCGTGTCGACCAGCGGCTGGGCGCACGGCTTCGACGTGCGCGGGCGAAGCCTCGTGTACTGCTACAACCCGGCCCGGTGGCTCTACCAGACCGACGACTACCTCGGTGACGTGTCGGCCCTGTCGCCCCAGGCGCTGGCCGTGCGGGTGCTCGGCCCGGCGCTGCGGCGGTGGGACCGCCGCGCGGCCGGCCGGCACGACCGCTACGTCGCGATCTCGTCGGTGGTCCGCGACCGGATCCGGACGTCGTACGGCGTGGATGCGGACATCATCTTCCCGCCCACGGTGGTCAGCGACCTGGGCGGCCGGGAGCCCGTCGGACCCTTCGACGCCGGGTTCCACCTGCTGGTCTCCCGGCTGCTCCCCTACAAGAACGTGGACCAGGCCGTCGCGGCGTTCGCGAGGCTGCCCGAGGAGCGTCTCCTCGTGATCGGACACGGTCCCGAGGAGGAGCGGTTGCGGCGCGCGATGCCCGACAACGTCGCGTTGGTCTCGGGTGTCAGCGACGACCAGCTCCGCTGGGCGTACGCGCAGTGCGCGGGGCTGCTCGCGCCCAGCCTCGAGGACTACGGTCTGACGCCGCTCGAGGCGGGGGCCTTCGGCAAGCCGACGCTGGCGTTGCGGGGCGGCGGCTACCAGGACACGGTGGCCGAGGGGATCAGTGGCCTCTTCTTCGCACGGCCGGTCGCCGAGGACATCGCCGAGGCGGTGCTGAGGAGTCGGGAGACCGCGTGGGATGCCGAGGCCATCGTCCGACCACGGCGAGCAGTTCAGCGAGGAGCGGTTCCGGTCCCGCCTCGTCGCCGCCGCGGAGGACCTACTCTCCGCCTGACGCGTCGACCGGGGCCCTCGCCGAGCGCAGCACGGCGACCACGACCACGCCCAGCGACGCGCCGATCACGTTGCAGGCGACGTCGTCGAGCGTCGAGTCCCGACCGACCTCCGGCACGCGCTGGAAGACCTCGATCGCCAGCGACAGGAAGACGGCGATCGGCAATGCCCAGCCCCATCGATCTCCCAGCCACCACGCCAGCGTCAGACCGACGGGCACGAAGAAGGCCACGTTGAGCAGGCGGCTGTAGTCCTCGGGAGTGACCCACGGCGGCGCGATCGCGTGGTGGACACCGAAGAACGTGTAGAGCTTGAGGGACAGGCGTTCGAGGCTCGACGGCGATGGGCGCGAACGCCAGCAGCAGCACCCCGGCCAGGCAGGCGAGCAGCAGGAAGCCCGCGGCCCGCTGGGACCGACCCGTCATCCGCGCCCCAGGTAGTCCCGGACCGCGGCCGCCAGGCCGCGCGCGTAGCGCTCCCGCCCCTCGGGCCGCGTCATCCTGGCGGCGTCGACCGGGCTGCGCATGTTGCCGAGCTCGACCATCACGGTCGGCACGTCGGACAGGTTCAGGGTGCCGAGGTCGCGACGTACGTCGATGCCGTCGCCGCCCGCGACGTACGTCGCCCGGGCCAGCCCCCGCTCGACCAGCGCGGCGCGGGTGACGAGCGCCAGCCGCCGCGACGAGCGCCAGATGTCGTGGGTCCAGGGCCGCCGGTCCGCCGGCATGATGACGTGGAACCCGTGGGCGCCGCGGGCGTACGACCCGTCGGCGTGGATGCTGATCTTGAGATCGGCCGAGCCACCGCCGTCGACGGTGTTGCCGGCCAGGCCGCGGACGTCGACGCACGGACCCCAGCGGTCCTGGCGGTTGCTGTGCCGGGTCAGCCGCACCACCGCGCCGAGGCGCTGCAGCCGCTCGCGCACCCGGAGCGCGACGTCCCAGGTGAGACTGGCTTCCGGGTAGCCGCCGTTGGTCGACGTCCCGGTCGTGTTGCACGGCTTGCGGAAGCCGCCCGCCGGCACGAGCCGGCCGATCTGCCGCGGGTAGCGGTGGTTGCCGAGCTGGTGCCCCGGGTCGAGGACCACGACGCGGCCCGCCAGCGGCTCAGGCGCCGACCGGGCCGCCGTCGGCGCACCGAGCACCGACGTGGCCACCAGGACCGCCGCGAGCCACCCGATCATTCGTAGCCCAGGATCTCCTGGCGCTTCGCGGTCCAGGCCAGGGCCGAGGCGATGGCCTCCTCGATGGTGTGCTCGGCTCGCCAGCCGACCAGGTCGGCGATGCGGTCGACGTTCGCGTAGGCGCCCACGGCGTCGCCGGGCCGCGGCGGTGCCTCGCGGACGGGCACCTCCTTGCCGAACACGCCCTGGAAGGCGGTGACCAGCTCGCGTACCGACACCCCCTCGCCGCGGCCGACGTTCATGATCACGCTGGGCTCGCCGACCCGGTCGATGACGTCGTCGAACCGCTCCACCGCGCGCACGTGGGCCTGGGCGACGTCCCAGACGTGCACGTAGTCGCGCACGCCGGTGCCGTCGGGAGTGGGGTGCTCGACGCCGGTGATGGTGAAGGCGTCCTGCTGGCCCAGGGCCGCCCGGACGAGCTGGCCGAGGACGTGCGACGGCTCCTTGGCGTAGACGCCGGTCGTCAGGTCCGGGTCGGAGCCGATCGGGTTGAAGTACCGCAGGATCACGGCGCGAAGCTCGGTCGCGGCGGCGACGTCCTGGAGGACCTGCTCCATCATCCGCTTGGTGCGGGCGTACGGCGACGGCGGGTCGAGGGCGTCCTCCTCACGCACCTCGAAGCCCTCGGCCGGGGCGGCGTACAGGGACGCGGAGGACGAGAACAGCACCCGGTGCTTGCCGAGGCTCTCGAGCGCGTCGAACAGCTCCAGCGACTTCGCCACGTTGTCGCGGTAGTACTCGTACGGGAGCGCGACCGACTCGGGCACGATGATGCGCGCGGCCATGTGGATGGTGGCGTCGAGGTCGGGGTGCTCCTCCACGATGCGGGCGAGCAGCGCCCGGTCGGCGATGTCGCCCTCGTAGAACGCCCGGTCGCCGACGAAGACCCGCGGCCCCGTCAGCAGCGAGTCGAGGATGACCGGCGTGTGGCCGGCGTCCTCGAGCGCCTTGGCGGTTGTCGAGCCGATGTAACCGGCGCCTCCGGTGACGAGAACCTTCATGCGGGCCAGGGTAGGCCGTCGGCGGAAGGGGTCACGCAGCGACCGTCGGGTCACCGGCTGGCACAATGCCGCGCATGCCTTCAGCGCTGATCACCGGAATCACTGGCCAGGACGGTCTCTACCTCGCCGAGCTGCTGGTGGCCAAGGGGTACGACGTGCACGGCCTCATCCGCGGCCAGAACAACCCGCGCCGCGACCTGGTCGAGGGCCTGCTCCCCGACGTACGCCTCCACAACGGCGACCTGACCGACCTCTCCAGCCTGCTCCGCGCCATGCGCGACTCCGACCCCGACGAGGTCTACAACCTCGGCGCCGTGTCGTTCGTGGCGTACTCCTGGGAGAACGCGCCGCTGACGACCGACGTGACCGGCAAGGGCGTGCTCAACATGCTCGAGGCGGTGCGCCTCCACTCCGCCGACGACCTGGGGCGGATCCGCTTCTACCAGGCGTCGAGCTCGGAGATGTTCGGCAAGGTGCAGGAGGTCCCGCAGCGCGAGACGACCCTGTTGTGGCCGCGGTCGCCCTACGGCGTGAGCAAGGTCTTCGGCCACTACATGACCATCAACTACCGCGAGTCCTACGGCATGCACGCCTCCTCGGGCATCCTGTTCAACCACGAGTCGCCGCGCCGCGGGCCCGAGTTCGTGACCCGCAAGATCAGCCAGGCCGTGGCCCGCATCCACCTCGGCACGCAGAAGGACATCGTGCTCGGCAACCTCGACGCCGAGCGCGACTGGGGCTTCGCCGGCGACTACGTCGAGGCGATGTGGCTGATGCTCCAGCAGGAGCAGGCCGACGACTACGTCATCTCCACCGGGGAGACGCACTCGATCCGCGAGTTCCTCACCCTCGCGTTCGCCCGGGTCGGCATCGACGACTGGGAGCCGTACGTGCGCCAGGACGAGCGCTTCATGCGGCCGGCCGAGGTCGACCAGCTCATCGGAGACGCCGCCAAGGCCAAGGCCGCGCTCGGGTGGGAGCCCCGGGTCAGCTTCCCCGAGCTCGTCGCGATGATGGTCGACGCCGACGTGGAGGCCCAGAAGGCCGGATGGTGACACGGGCGTTCGTCACCGGGATCGGCGGGCAGGACGGCAGCTACCTCGCCGACCGCCTGGTCGACGACGGGCTCGAGGTGCACGCCCTCGTCCTCGACGCCGACGGCTCCCCCGAGCACTGCCCACCCGAGGTGGTGCTCCACCCGGGAGACGTCACCGACGTCGACGGAGTCCGCGCCCTCCTGCTCGACGTCGACCCGCACGAGGTCTACAACCTGGCCGCGATCAGCTCGGTCGCCCAGTCGTGGTCCGAGCCCGACCTGACCGCCCGCGTCAACGGGCTCGGCGCCGTCGGGCTGCTCGAGTCGGCCCTCGCCGTGCAGGAGCGGCACGGCCACCCGGTGGCGTTCGTGCAGGCGTCCAGCGCCGAGATGTTCGGCGAGCCGAGCGTCAGCCCCCAGGACGAAGAGACGCCGATCCGGCCGGTCAACCCGTACGGCGCCGCCAAGGCCTACGCCCACCTCGCCGTGGGCGTGTACCGCCGCCGCGACCTCCACGCGGTCGGCGCGATCCTCTACAACCACGAGTCCCCGCGGCGTCCCGACCGCTTCGTCACGCGCCGGATCACCGCGACCGTGGCGGCCATCGCCCGCGGCCGGGCCGACAAGCTCGTGCTCGGCAACCTGGACTCGCGACGCGACTGGGGCTGGGCCCCCGACTACGTCGACGCCCTCGTCCGCGCCGCCCGCGCCGACCGGCCCGACGACTACGTGATCGCCACCGGCGTCGGCCACACCGTCCGCGACTTCGCCGCCGCCGCCTTCGCCCGCGCCGGCATCGCCGACTGGGAGCCGCTCCTCGAGAGCGACCCCGCCCTCTTCCGCCCCGCCGACGCCCTCGACCTCACCGGCGACTCCGCGAAGGCGCACCGCGACCTCGGCTGGTCCCCCACCGTCGACTTCGCCGAGGTCGTCGGCCGGATGGTCGACGCCGACCTGGCGCTGCTCGACTGACCGGCCCCCGCTGACGTCCGACGGAGCGGACGAAGTCCCGTCACGAGACCCGGCGAGAGGACCGAGGCACCGGTTCCGACGGCTTCGTGACAGGCGCTAGTGGTGGCGCATCAACTCCAGCAGGTACGTCCCGTAGCCGGACTTCAGCAACGGCTGGGCGACCTCGGCGAGCTCGTCGTCGGTCAGGAAGCCCTGCCGCCAGGCGACCTCCTCGGGGGCGCCGATCTTGGTTCCCTGCCGCCCTTCGATGGTCCGCACGAAGTTCGAGGCGTCGTTGAGGGAGTCGAAGGTGCCGGTGTCCAGCCAGGCGGTACCGCGCGGCAGGACCTCGACGAACAGACGCCCCTGCTCGAGGTAGATGCGGTTGAGGTCGGTGATCTCCAGCTCGCCGCGCGCCGACGGCTTCAGCTCGCGGGCGAGGCCGACCACGTCGTTGGAGTAGAAGTACAGGCCGGGGACCGCGTAGTCGCTCTTCGGCTCGGCCGGCTTCTCCTCGAGCGAGACCGCCTTGAACGACTCGTCGAACTCCACGACGCCGTACTCCGTCGGGTTCGCCACGCGGTAGCCGAAGACCGCGGCGCCGTCGAGGTCGTTGAACCGGGTGAGCTGGTGGCCGAGCCCACTGCCGTAGAAGATGTTGTCGCCGAGCACCAGGGCGGCCGGGGCGGAGCCGATGTGGTCCTCGCCGATGATGAAGGCCTGGGCGAGGCCGTCCGGGCTGGGCTGCTGGGCGTAGCTGAGGTTGATCCCGAACCGCGAGCCGTCGCCGAGCAGCCGGACGAAGCCGTCGGCCTCGTGCGGCGTGGTGATGACCAGGATGTCGCGGATGCCGGCCAGCATCAGCGTCGAGATCGGGTAGTAGATCATCGGTTTGTCGTAGACGGGCATCAGCTGCTTGCTGATCCCCTGCGTGATCGGGTGCAGGCGAGAGCCCGTGCCGCCGGCCAGGATGATCCCCTTCATGAGCGGTCACCTTAGACTCTCGCCCATGTCTCGCCTGCTCGTGACCGGTGGTGCCGGGTTCATCGGCTCCAACTTCGTGCACTACCTGGTCGACCACACCGACGCCGACATCACGGTCCTCGACAAGCTCACGTACGCCGCGACGCGCGAGGCCGTGGAGGGCCTCGACCGCGTCGAGCTGGTCGTCGGCGACATCGCCGACGCCGACGTCGTCGAGCCGCTCGTGGCCGAGCACGACGCGGTCGTGCACTACGCGGCCGAGTCGCACAACGACAACTCGCTCAACGACCCGAGCCCGTTCATCAAGACGAACATCCTCGGCACGTTCACGATCCTCGAGGCCGTGCGCAAGGCCGGCGTACGCCTCCACCACGTCTCCACCGACGAGGTCTACGGCGACCTGGACCTCGACGACCCGAAGCGCTTCACCGAGGACACGCCGTACAACCCCTCCAGCCCGTACTCCGCCTCGAAGGCCGGCTCGGACCACCTGGTGCGTGCCTGGGTCCGCAGCTTCGGCGTGCAGGCGACGATCTCGAACTGCTCCAACAACTACGGGCCGTGGCAGCACATCGAGAAGTTCATCCCGCGCCAGATCACCAACGTGATCATGGGCGGCCGCCCGAAGCTGTACGGCGACGGGCTCAACGTCCGCGACTGGATCCACGCCGACGACCACTCCAGCGCCGTCTGGACGATCCTCAACAAGGGCGAGATCGGCGAGACCTACCTGATCGGCGCCGACGGCGAGAAGAACAACCTCGAGGTCGTCCAGCTGATCCTCAAGCACTTCGGCCGTCCTCAGGACGACTTCGACCACGTCACCGACCGCGCTGGCCACGACCGCCGCTACGCGATCGAGTCCGGCAAGCTGCGCCAGGAGCTCGGCTGGCAGCCGACGTACCAGGACTTCGAGGCCGGACTGGCCGCCACCATCGAGTGGTACCAGGCCCACGAGGACTGGTGGCGACCCGTCAAGGAAGCGACCGAGGCGGCGTACGCCGCGAAGGGCCAGTGATGGGGGCGGACCCGTCGCTCGAGGTCACGCCGATCCCGGGGCTCGTCGTGCTGCGCCTCGACGTCCGCGAGGACTCGCGCGGCTGGTTCAAGGAGAACTGGCAGCGCGAGAAGATGACCGCGCTCGGCCTGCCGGACTTCGGCCCCGTCCAGCACAACGTCTCCTTCAACACTGCCCGCGGGGCCACCCGCGGTGTGCACACCGAGCCGTGGGACAAGTTCGTCTCGATCCTCACCGGCCGGGTCTTCGGCGCGTGGGTCGACATGCGTGAGGGTCCGACGTTCGGCACGGTGTTCACGATCGAGATGGACCCGCACACCGCGGTGTTCGTGCCGCGCGGGGTCGGCAACAGCTACCAGACCCTCGAGGACGCGACCACCTACAGCTACCTCGTCAACGAGCACTGGCGCCCGGGGACGACGTACCCCGCCCTCAACCTCGCCGACGACACGGCCGCGATCCCGTGGCCGATCCCGCTGGCCGAGGCGGAGATCTCCGACAAGGACAAGGCCACGCCGGCGATGGCCGACGTCGTCCCGATGAAGCCGCTGAAGACCCTGATCGTCGGCGCGCTCGGCCAGCTCGGTCGCGCGCTCCAGCAGGACTTCCCCGACGCGGACCTCGTCGACATGGTCGCCGGCCCGGAGGGCTCGACTGTCCAGGTCCTCGACGTGGCCGACCCGGTCCAGCTCACGGCTTTCCCCTGGCACGAGTACGCCCTGGTGCTGAACGCCGCCGCCTACACCGCCGTCGACAAGGCCGAGACCGACGAGGGCCGTGCGCTCGCGTGGGCGGCGAACGCCTCTGCGCCCGCGGCGCTGGCGCGGATCGCCGCCGAGCACCGGCTGACGCTCGTGCACTACTCCACCGACTACGTCTTCGACGGCTCCGCCGAGCTGCACACCGAGGACGAGCGCTACTCCCCGCTGGGCGTCTACGCGCAGACCAAGGCGGCCGGCGACATCGCCGTCGCCACCGCACCGCGGCACTACATCGTGCGCACCTCGTGGGTCATCGGCGACGGGCACAACTTCGTGCGCACCATGCAGAAGCTGGCCGCCGACGGCGTCTCGCCGACGGTCGTGCACGACCAGGTCGGGCGGCTGACGTTCACCCCCGAGCTGTCACGGGCGACCAGGCACCTCGTCGACGCGGGCGCGCCGTACGGCGTCTACAACGTGCAGGGCTCCGGCCCGGTGACCTCGTGGGCCGACCTCGCCAAGGAGGTGTTCCGCCTCAGCGGACGGGACGGCGACGACGTCACCCCGGTCACGACGGAGGAGTACGTCGGCGGTCGCGCGGGCATCTCACCGCGACCCGCGCACGGCGTGCTGGACCTCTCGAAGATCGAGGCGACCGGGTTCTCCCCGTCGAACGCCCTCGACCAGCTGCGGGACTACTGCCGCCCGTAGTCGTCGTCGAGGCGGCTGATGTCGTCCTCGCCGAGGTAGTCGCCGCGCTGCACCTCGATGATCACGAGCTCGTCGTCGTGGAGGTTGGCGATGCGGTGCGGCGTCCCGACCCCGATGTCGACACACCCGCCGGCCTTGACCTCGACGGTCTCGCCGTCGACCGTGCAGGTCGCCGTGCCGGCGACCACGACCCAGTGCTCGGCGCGCTGGCGGTGCGTCTGGTAGGACAGTCGCTGCCCGGGGTTCACGACGATGCGCTTGACCTGGTAGCCGTCACCACGGTCGAGCGCGTACCACGCGCCCCACGGCCGCTGGTCGGATTCCATGTCCTGCAACTTCCCGTCGTTCAGGCTGATCTGGGCCCGCTCGCCCCCGTTCCCGCTCAGCGTCGGGTGAGGGAGCTCAGGGCCGGTTTCACATCAGCAAGGTAAACCAGCGCGGCGACCGTCATGGCGAGATTGATGAGATTGAGAGGGGACCCGGCGAGCACGATCTGCGCCACCAGCCCGAGCCCCAGGATGATCGTCCAGGCGGCCTTGTTGAGCTTGCCGGCCGCTCGGTAGGCCTCGTCGGAGAAGCGCAGCGAGCTCACGAAGGCGTAGATCTTCACCGCCAGCAGGCCGATCTCGACCAGCAGCATGGTGAGGCCCTCGACCGCGAAGACGTTCAGCACGGGCTCAGCCTACCTGGACACGACGCGAGCCCTCGGAGACGCAGAGGTCGTTCCGGACGGCCTCGCGTCGCTGGTTGAGCGAAGTGCGCGCTAGCGCCTGTCACGGAAGACCAGCCGGTGGTCTCGTGACGGGATCTTCCGGCCCTCAGCGGCAGACCAGCTGGCGGGTTCGATCAGTCGCCGACCTTGGCGGCGGCGTCGGTGAGGGCGCGCGAGCCGGCCGACACGGTCTTCTTGGCGGAGGTCGCGGTGGCCTTCGCGCTGGAGCGCGGGGTCGTGCTGCGCTTCTTGGCCGCGGTGGTGGACTTCTTGGCGGCGGTGGTGGTCTTCTTGGCCGCCTTGGTGGCCTGGGTACGCGTGGTCTTGGCCTTGGTCACCGTGGTCTCGGCGGCCGCGACGGTGTCCTGGGTGGACTGCTGGCGACGGATCCGGCCGACGAGCGACTCGCCGCGCTTGACGAGGTCACCGTAGGTGTCGGTGGCAGCCTCGACGTTGGCGTCGATGGCCTTCTGGACCTTCGCGGGGACCGCGACGGCCTCGGACTGGAGCTGCGACTGCAGCTGGGCGACGAGCTTCTCGATCGCCACGCGACGCGCCTTGGCGTCCTTGGCGGCCTGGGTGCGCAGCGCCTTCGGCTCGAAGGTGCTGACGGACTTCTGCAGGGACACGATGCGCTTCTGGGCACCGGCGGTGTAGTCGCGGACGACCTCGACGGCGAGGTCGGTCACGCCGACGCCCGCGTGGAAGGCGCGCTGCGCGGACTTCTGCGCCTCGGTCTGCACGGTCTTGATGTCGAACTTGGCCTTGGCCATGGTTCTGCTCCTTCGGTGGTGGGTTGGTCAGTCGGTCGACTGGTCGGTCGACGGTTCGTTGATCGCGACGAACGACGCGTACACGTCCAGCAACGTCTGCTTCTGACGCTCGGTGAGACCGGCGTCGCCGAGCACGGCGAGCTCGACGTCCCCGCCGACGCCGTCGGTGGGACTGACGATGCCGGCTCGGATGTAGAGCTGCTCCGCGGAGATCCGCAGGGCCTTCGCGAGCTGTTGCAGCACCTCGGCTGAGGGGCGACGCAAGCCGCGCTCGATCTGGCTCAGGTACGGGTTGGAGACGCCGACCTGCTCGGCGAGCTGCCGAAGGGACAGGCGCGACTGGGTGCGCTGCTCCCTGAGGTAGTCACCGAGCGACCCGACGGTCCGCCCGACCTTGCTCTTGGCCATGTCTCCATGGTGCTAACTCTTGTTAGCAAAAGCAAACTGAGAGGGCGTGATCCGAGTCACGAAGCCAGGAAAACAAGCCGAATCTCACGCACAGGTTGCTAGCAGACTAGAACGTCGCGCGGATCTCGCCCACCGGGACGCCGCCGCCGAGGAGCTCCACGCGGCCCGTCGCGTTCACCGCCTCGGTGTCGACCCCGGGCTCGGTGTCCACGCCGCTGCGGCGCAGCGCCGCGGCCATCAGGACCGGCCGCACGCGCGGGTAGCCGTCGTCGGCCTTGAGCGCGAAGGCCCGGCCGTCACGCAGCGCCACCGCGTAGCACGCCTCCGCGCCCGCCTTGCCGATGGCGCCGGGGATCGCGGTGAGCAGGGCGCGCTCGTCGCGGGTCGAGCCCGAGACGTACGCCGGGTGGTCGCGGATCGCGTCGGCCACCCGCCGTTCGGGGCCGTCGTCCGCCACGGCCAGGGCGCGGAAGCCGCGGGCCAGTCCGGTGAGCGAGGCCGACAACAGCGGCGCGCCGCAGCCGTCGACGGCGACCACCTCGACCGGCTCGCCGGTCAGCGCCGAGAACGACTCCGCGATCGCCCGCTGGAGGGGATGCTCCGGCTCGCGGTAGGTCGCGGTGTCCCAGCCGTTGACGACACAGGTGAGGAGCATGGCGGCGTGCTTGCCCGAGCAGTTCATCAGCACCGGCAGCTTCTCGCCGCCGGCTCGGATCACCGCGTCGCGAGCGGCGTCGTCGAGCGGGTAGTCCGGGGGCGTCTGCAACGCGGACTCGTCGAGGCCGCCGTGCGCGAGGATGCGCCGGACCCCGGCCACGTGGAAGTCCTCGCCCGAGTGCGACGCGCACGCCAACGCCAGCAGCTCCGGCTCGAGGTCGAGACCGAGGCGCACCATGCCCAGCGCCTGCAGCGGCTTGTTGCACGACCGCGGCAGCACGGCCGAGGCGACGTCGCCCACCGACCAGTCGACCGAGCCCCCGGCGTCCAGCGCCACCACGGACCCGTGGTGGTGGCCCTCCACGAAGCCCGAGCGCACGACCTCGGCGACGACCGGCAGCGAAACGGGGGACATGCGCCAGACGCTAGCGTTGGCCCATGCGGGTGCTGCTCGCCACCACCGCCAACGACGGCCACTTCGGGCCGCTGGCCCCCTTCGCGCGAGCCTGCCGGGCGGCCGGCCACGAGGTACGGGTGGCCGCTCCCGCGTCGTACGCCGCGGCCCTCGAGCGCGCGGGCTTCGCGCACGAGCCCTTCGCGGACGCGCCGCCGGAGCTCATCGGGCCGGTGATGGCCAGCCTCCCGACCATGTCGTTCGAGGCGGCCGACGACACCGTGATCCGCGAGGTGTTCGGCCGCATCGACGCCCAGGCGGGGCTGCCGGCCGTCCTCGAGACGGTCGAGCGCTGGCGCCCGGACGTGGTGGTCCGCGAGTCGGCCGAGCTGGCCTCGCTGGCGGCCGCCGAGCGGGCCGGTGTGCCGCACGTGCACGTCTGCATCGGGATGCACGAGATCGCCAGTCGCTTCGCGGCCGCGATGGACCGTCCGCTGGCCGAGCTCGACGCCCTCGTCGGCCTGCCCGAGGGCCGGTGCGCCGCCGCGCTGGCGGCGGAGACCGTGCTCAGCTCGGTCCCCGAGATGCTCGACCACGCGGTCGGGGACGGGGTGCCGGGCTTCCTGCGCTTCAGCGAGCCGGTCGCGGCCGGTGCCGGCGAGCTGCCCGGGTCATGGGGAGACCCCGCGCTGCCCCTCGTCTACGTCACCTTCGGCTCGGTCACCGGGTCGCTCCCGCCGTTCGGAGGCGTCTTCCGCGAGGCCCTCGACGCGCTGGCCGACGTCGAGGCGCGGGTGTTCCTCACGACCGGACGCAAGGTCGAGCCGGACGACCTCAGGCCGTGGCCGGCCAACGCGCACGTCGAGCAGTGGTGGCAGCAGGACGCCGCCCTGGCCCACGCGGCCGTCATGCTCGGGCACGGTGGCTTCGGCACGACGATGGGCGCGCTGGCCGCCGGCGTGCCGCAGGTCGTGGCCCCGATCTTCACCTCCGACCAGGTCGCCAACGGGATCCACGTCGCCGCCGTGGGCGCCGGCCTCGCCGTCCCGATGGGGCCGGGCTCGGTGACCCGCGCGGCGGGCGAGGTACGCACCCTGCTCGCCGACCCGTCGTACGCCGCCGCCGCGCGCACCGTGCGGGACGCGATCGCCGACCTGCCGGCACCGTCCGCGGCCGTACCCGTGCTGGAGGCCCTCGCCCGAGGCTAGGCCGGGGCGGGCGTCCCGTCGGGGCGGACGACCAGCCAGGTGCCGCCGTACTCGACGACGTCGTGGCACAGGACCTCGTACTTGCCCTCGTGCGCGTAGAAGTACAGCGGGTGGCCGGCGTACGTCACCTGGCGCGAGCCGTCGTCGCGTCGCGTCACGCCCAGGAGCGAGTCGCGGACGTCGCCGCGCGCCCGGGGCTCACCGCGGGTGAGGACCGGCGGCCAGTCGGCCGCGCACGCGTCGTAGCAGGCCGGGCGGTCCCCACGCTCCGCGGTGAACAGGTAGATCGGCTGGCCGGTGGCGTCGTAGAGCATCGGGCCGTACGCGCTGTCGGCCGCGATGACCACGTGGCCGGGCTTCGGCTTCTGCGTCGGCGGTCGGCGTCGGCGAGGCGCTCCCACTCGGGCTCGCCGACGAGCTCGGCACCCCCGCGGCCGAGGTCGACGGCGAGCCCCCGGAGCGGGACTCCGCAGTGACGGCGCAGCCGGTGGTGAGCACGCACGCGAGCATCACCAGCCGCCACATGCCCTCATCGTCGGGGAATCCGAGCGCGTCGGCCCGGCGAAGTGGTGACGGTTCTGTGACGGCTGCTCGTAGGGTGACCGCGTGGAGCAGGTCATCCGGACGCGCGGTCTCACGAAGGACTACGGCTCCGTGCTCGCGCTCGACGACCTCAGCCTCGACATCGGGCCCGGCATCACCGGTCTGGTCGGCGCCAACGGCGCGGGCAAGTCCACCCTCATCAAGGTCCTGCTCGGGCTGGTGCCGCCGTCCTCCGGCGAGGCGACGGTGCTGGGCCTCGACGTGATCGGCGACGCCGCCGCGATCCGGGCCCGGGTGGGCTACCTGCCCGAGCACGACTGCCTGCCGCCCGACGTCAGCGCCAGCGACTTCGTGGTGCACCTCGGCATGATGTCCGGCCTGCCCCGCGTCGCCGCGCGCGAGCGGGCCGCCGAGGTGCTGCGGCACGTCGGCCTCGCCGAGGAGCGGTACCGCCCCATGGGCGGCTACTCCACCGGCATGAAGCAGCGGGCCAAGCTCGCCCAGGCGCTCGCCCACGACCCACGGCTGGTGCTCCTCGACGAGCCCACCAACGGCCTCGACCCGGCCGCCCGCGACGACATGCTGGGGCTCGTCCAGCGCGTGGGCCAGGACTTCGGCTTCTCGGTGCTGGTCACCTCGCACCTCCTCGGCGAGCTCGAGCGCGTCAGCGACAACGTCGTCATCCTCGACAGCGGTCGGCTGCTCCGGGCCTCGCAGACCCGCGACTTCCTCGACGCCACCGGCACGCTGCTCGTCGAGGTGATCGGCGAGGACGCCCAGGCCCGCATGGGCCACGCGCTGGCCGCGGCCGGCGTACCCGTCCAGGCGCGCGGCGGGCTGCTCGCCCTCGACCCCGACCCGGAGCTCGGCCTCGACGTGCACGACCTGATCCGCGACACGGCGTTCGACCTCGGCGTCGGGCTGGTGCGCATCCAGGCCGACCACCGGCGCATCGAGGACGTGTTCGCCGATGCCTGAGCAGCCCGTTCCCCGCCCCGGCGTCAGCGGTGTCATTCACGACCTCGGCTACCGCCCGTACGACGGCCCGCGCAACGGCAGCGGCGCGATCGCGTGGGCCCTGTTCCTCAGCGGGTTCCGCAACGCCTTCGGACTCGGCCGCTCCGGCAAGTCCAAGGTGCTGCCGTTCCTGCTGCTGGCGCTCAATCTCCTGCCTGCAGTGATCATCGTCGGCGCGATGACCCTCTTCAACGCCAACGAGCTACCCCTCGGCTACGCGCGCTACGCGTCGGCCACCCAGATACTGGTGAGCATCTTCGTGGCGGCCCAGGCGCCGGTGCTGTTCTCGCGCGACCTGCGCCACGGCTCCATCTCCCTCTACCTGGCGCGCCCGCTGTCGTCGGCGGCGTACGCCGTCGCGCGCTGGGCCGCGCTGCTCGCAGCGACGCTGGTCTTCCTCCTCGTGCCGATCGTCGCGCTGTACGTCGGCGCCGTGCTCGCCGAGCTGGACTTCTCGGAGCAGACCGAGGAAGCGGTCAAGGCAGCTCTGCTCGCAGTGTTGCTGGCGCTCATGCTCACCGGCATCGGTGGACTGATCGCGTCGGTCTCGGTGCGCCGTGGCTTCGCGGTGGTCGCCACCATCGCCGTGCTGCTGCTCGGCAACGGCGTCGTCACCGCAGTCCAGGGGATCTCCGACGAGCAGGGCGAGCTGCGGGTAGGCGAGGTGGCGGGCCTGTTCTCGCCGTACTCCCTGTATCGCGGGGGGACATCGGCGCTCACCGACGAGCTGTTCCTCACCCCGCCCACTGGCGCCGGCGATGACCGCGGCGTACTTCGCCGTGATGGTGCTCGTCGGCATCGCCGGGCTGGCCGGCATCGTGCTGCGCTACCGACGGATCGCGGGGCGCTAGGCATGGGGACGATCAACCTGGAAGCCGTCAGCCGCTGGTACGGCAACGTGGTCGCCGTCAACGGCATCACGATGACCGTCGGGCCGGGTGTCACCGGCCTCCTTGGCCCCAACGGCGCCGGCAAGACCACGCTGATCGCGCTGATGGCCGGTTTCCTGTCCCCCTCGGCCGGGACCGTGACGCTCGACGGCGACACGATCTGGCGCAACACCGAGGTCTACCGCACCATCGGGCTGGTCCCGGAGCGCGAGATCAGCTTCGGGTACCTCACCGGGCAGCAGTTCGTGCTCGCCAACGCGGAGCTGCACGGGCTGCCCGACCCCGGTGCCGCGTGCCGGCGGGCCCTCGAGGTGGTCGAGATGGTCGAGCCGGCCGCCCGGCGGATCGGCACGTACTCCAAGGGGATGCGGCAGCGGGTCAAGCTCGCCTCCGCCCTCGTCCACGACCCGAGCGTGCTGCTGCTCGACGAGCCGTTCAACGGCGTCGACCCGCGTCAGCGGCTGCACCTGATGGCGCTGCTCCAACGCTTCGGTGCCGAGGGCCGCACCGTCCTGTTCAGCTCCCACATCCTCGAGGAGGTCGAGCAGGTCGCCCGCCAGATCGAGGTCGTGGTCTCGGGGCGGCACGCGGCGTCGGGCGACTTCGGCGAGATCCGCCGCCTGATGACCGACCGCCCGGTGCAGTACGTCGTGGTCAGCGACGACGACCGGACCCTCGCCAGCGCGCTGATCTCCGAGCCGTCGGTCGTCGCCGTGGGGCTGCGGCCGCGCGGCGGCGTGGACGTCTCCGTCACCGACCTCGGCGAGTTCGCGCACCGGCTCCCCCGCGTCGCCCGCGACGCCCAGGTCCGGCTGGTCGAGCTGACGCCCACCGACGAGTCGCTCGAGAGCGTCTTCTCCTACCTGGTCGGCCGGTGACGGGCCGATGAACAGCACCATCGTCCGGCTCTCGACGCAGGCGCTGCTCGGTCGCCGCCGCGGTCTGGTGCTCGCCCTGATCCCGGCCGTGGTCATCGCGCTGGCCATCGTGATCCGCGCCCTCACCGAGCCGGGCACCGGCTACGAGATCGTCGACGCGATCGGCTTCACCCTCGCCCTGCCGCTGGTCGCGCTGCTGGCGTCCTCGGCGGTGCTCGGTCCCGAGATCGACGACGGGTCGATCGTCTACCTCATCGCCAAGCCGGTGCCGCGCCGCTCGGTCGTGCTCAGCAAGTACGTCGTGGCCTGGCTCGCCACCCTCGCCCTCGGCGCGCTGCCCCTGCTCGTCGCCGGCCTGGTGCTCGACTCGTCGGAGCCCAGCCAGGCGGTGGCCTGGGCCCTCGGCGGCGCCGTCGCCGGCACGACGTACACGGCGCTGTTCCTCGCGCTCGCGGCCCTCACCCGCCACGCGGTGGTGATCGGGCTGCTGTTCGTGCTGCTCTGGGAGGGCCTGCTGGGCGGCCTGCTCAGCGGCATCCGCTGGCTCGCCATCGGGGCCTGGGGGCAGGAGATCGCCGCATCGGTCAGCGACGCGGTGAAGGCGCCGGGAACCGGCCTGCTCTACGCCGTGCTCGCCGCGACGGTCCTGACCGTGGGCTCGGTCTGGTTCGCCGGCGACCGCCTGCGGTCGTTCACCCTCCGCGGCGACGAGTAGCGCCCGCGGTACGCGCGAGTTGCGCCTCCGGTACGTCCGAGTTGCGCACCGGGTACGCAACTCGGCGGTACCGGAGGCGCAACTCGGCGGATGGCAGGATGACCGCCGTGCCGACTCCGCCGCCACAACTGCCCCAGCACCACCCGCTGCCGCGTGAGCTCGACGACCTGGAGCTGTTGACGTCCGGGGCCCTGCTCCCCACGACGCGGTTCAACGAAGCCGGCTCACCGATCACCCTGACGCTGCCCCCCGAGCTGGCCGGGGTCGAGGTCGAGCTGGTGGACCCCGAGGGGCTGCCGCTGGCGCGGGTGGCCGCGGACGGCGAGGTCACCGCCCTCACCCACGCCCAGTTCGGGCCGTTCCGCCGGCTCTACCTGACCCCCGCCCAGGCACGCGAGCAGCACGCCGGCGCCACGTTCGTCCCCGTCACCGACGCCCTCGACGAGCACCAGGTCGCCCGGCTGGCCGCCGTCGAGGGTCGGGTGGTCCTGGTGGCCCTCGTCGGACACGGGACGTCGGCGCTCTCGCCCGTCGGTCTGCTGCGGGCCAGCCTCGCGGCGGCCGCGCGCCTCGCGGACGCGGTCGTGGTCGCCGTACCTCTCGCGTCGCACGGTGACGCCGACCAGGACCATGCGCTGGGGGTCCAGGTCGTGACCGCGTACGCCGGCGACGACCCCGTCCTCGGTCTCACCGAGGAGGGTGACGGGGCGGACGAGGCCCCGCTGAGCGACGAGATCGCGGCCATCGTCGACTTCGACCGGCCGCCGCCCGGCGAGCAGGGCGTGGTGCTGTTCTTCACCGGCCTGTCCGGCAGCGGCAAGTCCACGCTCGCCCAGGCCGTGATGGACCGGCTCCTCGAGGAGGGCTCGCGGACGATCACGAGCCTCGACGGCGACGTGGTGCGCCGCAACCTGAGCGCCGGGCTGACGTTCTCCAGGGAGGACCGCGAGACCAACATCCGGCGGATCGGGTGGGTGGCCGCGGAGATCTCCCGGCACGGCGGCCTGGCGGTCTGCTCCCCCATCGCGCCGTTCGACGCCACCCGCAAGCAGGTCCGGCAGATGGTCGCCGACGCCGGCGGCGCGTTCTTCCTGGTGCACGTGGCCACCCCGTTGGAGGAGTGCGAACGGCGTGACCGCAAGGGCCTGTACGCCAAGGCGCGGCGCGGCGAGATCCCGGAGTTCACCGGCATCTCCTCGCCGTACGAGGAGCCCGCCGACGCCGCGCTGGTCATCGACACCACGGGCCGCTCGATCGAGGACTGTCGCGACCAGGTGTTGGCGGAGATTCGCCGTAGCCGCGTGATTCAGTAGAGTTCCTGGAGTTTCTCCACTTCACGATGAGCCCATGAGGACCCGATGCACGACCTGATCTCCGACGCCTTCTTCTCGATCCTCGCCGCGGGCTTCTTCGTCGGCGTGGTCGTGGGCCTGACGGGCATGGGCGGCGGGGCTCTGATGACGCCCGCACTGATCTTCCTGGGCGTCGGCGACGCCGCGACCGTGGTGACCGCGGACCTGACGGCGGCGGCGATCTACAAGTCCGGTGGCGCCATCGTGCACAAGCGCGAGGGCTCGCCGAACATGCGGCTGGCCATGTGGCTGATCATCGGCTCCGTGCCGATGGCCCTGCTCGGCCCGTACCTGATCTCGTGGTTCACCGATCCCGAGGACCTCGACAGCACGCTCAAGCTCTGCATCGGCTTCGCGCTGCTGCTGGCCGCCTCGACGTACGCGCTGCGGCTCTACATCAACCTGCGCCGGGTGCGGGGCGGGGCACCTCCCGGGGACGAGAACCCGCACATCCGGCCGATCCCGACCCTGCTCGTGGGCGCGCTCGGCGGCCTGCTCGTCGGCATCACCAGCGTCGGCTCGGGCTCGGTGATCATGATCGCGCTGCTGATGCTCTACCCCGGCCTGGCTGCCGTGCGGCTCGTCGGCACCGACCTGGTCCAGGCGGTCCCGCTGGTGCTGGCAGCGGCCATCTCCAACATCGCCCTGCACGGCCTCGACTGGTCGATCCTCATCCCGCTGGTGATCGGATCGGTGCCCGGGACGCTGATCGGCTCCGCCATCGCCCCCCGGGTGCCCCAGTCGTTCATCCGTCGCGGCATCGTGATCGTGCTGACCATGTCGGGCATCGCCCTGCTCGACAAGGCGGGCTGGGCGCCGCTCGGCGCGGGCGAGGACGACACCCACCCGATGCTGGTGGGCGTCGTCGGCCTGGTGATGATCGTGGTCGTCCCGCTCGTGTGGGGCTTGTTGCGACGGCAGCAGGGCCTGCCCATGTTCGGCTCGCCCACCGTCGCGGAGCTCGAGGGCGGCGACCAGTACGCCGCCACACACGATGCGGGCCATGACCCCCGTACGGAGTGAGCGGCCGCACACCGCTCGCGATTGGCGAGGCCCCCATGGGAGCCCCGCTAGCATGACCAGGATTCGAATCCGGAGAGGTCTTTGACGACACCATGAGCGCACCGAACACTGTGCCGGCCACCCACGCCGACTACCAGCTGAGCCAGCTCGACCAGCTGGAGGCCGAGTCGATCCACATCTTCCGTGAGGTGGCCGCCGAGTTCGAGAAGCCCGTCCTGATGTTCTCGGGCGGCAAGGACTCCATCGTGATGATGCGGCTGGCGGAGAAGGCCTTCTACCCGGCCAAGATCCCGTTCCCGGTCCTGCAGATCGACACCGGCTACGACTTCCCCGAGGTGCTCGAGACCCGCGACAACTGGGTCAACCGGCTCGGTGTCCGCCTCGTCGTCGCCAGCGTCGAGGACGCCATCAAGAACGGCATCGTCATCGACGACGGCAAGACCAGCCGCAACCGGCACCAGACCGGCACCCTGCTCAACGCCATCGAGGAGAACGGCTTCACCGCGGCGTTCGGCGGCGGCCGGCGCGACGAGGAGAAGGCCCGCGCCAAGGAGCGCGTCTACTCCCACCGCGACGAGTTCGGCCAGTGGGACCCCAAGATGCAGCGGCCCGAGCTGTGGAGCCTCTACAACGGCAAGATCCACGGTGGCGAGCACATGCGGATCTTCCCGATCTCCAACTGGACCGAGCTCGACGTCTGGGACTACATCGGCCGCGAGGGCATCGAGATCCCCTCCATCTACTTCTCCCACCAGCGCCGCGTGTTCAAGCGCGACGGCATGCTGATGTCGGAGAGCCCGCACAACACGCTGCGCTCGGGCGAGACCATCGAGGAGCGCACGGTCCGGTTCCGCACCGTCGGCGACATCACGCTGACCGGCTGCGTCGAGTCCGAGGCCGACACGATCGAGAAGATCATCGAGGAGGTCGCCGTCGCCCGGATCACCGAGCGCGGCGCGACCCGCGGTGACGACCGCTTCTCCGAGGCGGCCATGGAAGACCGCAAGAAGGAAGGCTACTTCTGATGGACCTCCTCCGCTTCGCCACGGCGGGCTCGGTCGACGACGGCAAGTCGACGCTCATCGGCCGGCTGCTCTACGACTCGAAGTCGATCTTCGAGGACCAGCTCGAGGCCGTCGAGGCCACCAGCGTCTCCAAGGGCCACGAGTACACCGACCTGTCGCTGCTGACCGACGGGCTGCGCTCCGAGCGCGAGCAGGGCATCACCATCGACGTGGCCTACCGCTACTTCGCGACGCCCAACCGCAAGTTCATCATCGCCGACACCCCGGGCCACGTGCAGTACACGCGCAACATGGTCACCGGCGCCTCGACCGCCGACCTCGGCCTGGTGCTCGTCGACGCCCGCCAGGGCCTCACCGAGCAGTCCCGCCGCCACGCCGTGCTGCTCTCGCTGCTGCGGGTGCCGCACCTGGTGCTGTGCGTGAACAAGATGGACCTCGTCGACTGGTCGGAGGAGGTCTACGAGCGGATCCACAAGGAGTTCACGACCTTCGCGACCAAGCTCGCGATCCCGGACCTCGAGGTCATCCCGATCTCGGCGCTGGTCGGCGACAACGTCGTCACCCGCGGCGAGAACTCGCCCTGGTACCACGGCCCGACGCTCATGCACCACCTCGAGCACGTGCACGTGGCCTCCGACCGCGACCTGGTCGACACCCGGTTCCCGGTCCAGTACGTCGTCCGGCCCAAGTCCGACGCCCACCACGACTACCGCGGGTACGCCGGCATGGTCGCCGGTGGCGTGCTGAAGCCCGGCGACGAGGTCGTGGTGCTGCCGAGCGGCATGACCTCGACCATCGAGGCCATCGACCTGTTCGACAAGGAGATCGGCGAGGCGTTCCCGCCGATGTCGGTCACCGTGCGGCTGGCCGACGACGTCGACGTCTCGCGCGGCGACATGATCGCGCGCGTCAAGAACGCCCCGAAGCCCAGCCAGGACATCGACGCGATGATCTGCTGGATGACCAACGAGCCCTTGCGGCCGCGGGCCAAGCTCGCCATCAAGCACACCACGCGGATGGGCCGGGCGCTGGTCAAGGACATCCAGTACCGCCTCGACGTCAACACGCTGCACCGCGACCAGGACAGCAAGGAGCTCGGCCTCAACGAGATCGGCCGGGTGCAGCTGCGCACGACCGTCCCGCTGCTGTGCGACCCCTACGCCAAGAACCGCACCACGGGGTCGTTCATCCTCGTCGACGAGGCCACCGGCGTCACCGTCGGCGCCGGGATGATCAACAACGCCGGCTGAGTCACGCAGGCCACCGGCACGTAGCGCCGGAGCCGAGTCAGCGCAGGTTCGGGCGGACGTGCAGGCCGACCTCGGGATCCACCACGACCTCCTGGGCCGCGGGCATGCCGTCGGCGTCGAGGGTGGCGTCGAGCGGCACGTTGCGCTTGACCAGCGCCAGCCCGATCGGGCCCAGCTCGTAGTGCCGGGCGGAGCTGCCCACCCGGCCCACGGTGCGGCCGTCCAGCAGCAGGTCGGTGCCCGCGCGGGGCAGCCGGTTCTCGGTGCCGTCGAGGTGCAGCAGCGTCAGCCGGCGCGGCGGCCGGCCCAGCGTGTGCACGCGCGCCACGGTCTCCTGGCCGCGGTAGCAGCCCTTGTCGAGGTGCACGGCCGGCCCGATCCAGCCCACCTCGTTGGGGATGGTGCGGTGGTCGGTGTCGAGCCCCAGCCGCGGCTCGCCGCGGGCGATGCGCAGGGCCTCGAAGGCCCACAGGCCGCACGGCTGGCCCGGCCGCCGCGGCGTACGCCTCGAGGCGGTCGCGGGGGACGAGGTCGTACGGCGCGTCGGCGCCGTCGCGGGGGCGCCAGGCGACGGCGACCTCGTCGGTGACGTCGGCGACCTCGACCCGCATCAGGAACCGCATCCGGTCGAGGAACCCGACGAGTGCGGCGGCCTGGCCGGGCTCGGTGTGGGCGGTGAACGCCTCGCCGTCGTCGACCCCGGCGAACGCGTGCTCGACGTGGCCCTGCGGCGAGAGGATCAGGGCCTCGGTCCAGACACCCGCGGCGAGGCCCTCGAAGTACTGGGTGGTCAGCGAGTGCAGCCACGTGAGCCGGTCGGGCCCGCTGATGCGCACCACGTCGCGGTGCGAGAGGTCGACGAAGCCGTCGGCGGCCTCGAGCGCGCGCTGCTCGCCGTTGAAGGAGCCGTAGTGCGCCGCCACACCGGCGTCGATGCCGTCGCCGCCGACCGCCCCGGGGAGACCGAGCAAGGGACTGGTCACGGTCACTCGGGTCACCTCGGGGCACTCGACGCAGGCGCCGAACACGGTCAGGTGACCCACGTCGACGGCGAAGTTCTGCTCGTCGCGCAGGCGTTCGGTCAGGGACGTGAGCATGCCTGGTCCAACCGAGACGACGCGCCCACAATTCCGGCAGACCAGGTGGAAGTGCTCGTGGTCGCTGACGGAGTGGTAGGTCGGCGCCCGGTCGCTGAGGTGGGCGTGCCGCACCAGCCCGAGCCCTTCGAGCACCTCGAGGGTCCGGTAGACGGTCGAGGCGTTGACCGCCGACGAGTGCTCGCGGACCTCGGCGAGCACCTCGTCGGGGGTGGCGTGGCCGAGCTTCTCCACCGCGGCCAGGATCAGCTCGCGCTGGGGGGTCAGCCGGTAGCCGCTGTCCCGGAGCCGGCTGCGGAGGTCGTTCATGTCGCTGCACCGGCCCCGGCACCGCGCTGGAGCTGGGCCCAGGTGTGCGGCTGGAGCTCCTGACCCATCGCGGCCATGTCGTAGGCGTAGAGCAGGTCGCCCTCGACGTACCCGTAGAGCCGCTTGCCGGCGGTGTACGCCTTGGCGGTGGCGGTGCGCGCCACGGTGTCGGTGACCATCTCGAGCTGCGGCTGGTCGGGGTGGATCTCGCCGTGCCAGACCTCCACGAACCCGGTGTTGTGGGCCATCACGACCTCGACGGTGCGATCGGCCTGCGGCCGCAGGAAGCCGGTCTCCTGGGCGGCGTTGCGGACGAACGCGCCGTCCTCGTCGACGATCCAGGCGCGGCTGAAGTAGTGGATGAACGGGCGGCCGTCCTGCTGGAAGACCAGCTCCTGGCCGAAGTGGAACCCCTCGATCGTCGGGTAGTCCCCGTGCCCGTTGCCGTGCCAGCTGCCGATCATCCACGCGAGCGGTGCGCACAGCTCGTGGATGTTCTCGGGGATCTCGAACGGCATGCGCTTCACTCTAGTGTTGGGTGCATGACGCGAAGGCTTGTCGTGAAGGTGACCTGCGGGGCCGAGGACGCGGAGCGCTGCAACCAGGCGTTCACGGTCGCCGCCGCGGCGGTCGCGGCGGGTGCCGACGTCGGCCTGTGGCTGACCGGCGAGGCCGCGTGGTTCGCGCTCCCGGGGCGGGCCGAGGCCTTCGAGCTCGACCTCGCGGCGCCGCTAGCGGACCTGCTCGCGGCCGTCGTCGCCGAGGGACAGGTGACCGTCTGTACCCAGTGCGCCCAGCGCCGCGGCATCACCGCCGGCGACGTGGTCGAGGGCGTGCGCGTCGCGGGCGCGGCCGTCTTCGCCGAGGAGGTCCTCGCCGACGGGGCGCAGGCCCTCGTCTACTGACGCACCGAGCGACTGCAGGCGGCTGCCATGCCTGCAGCCTGACCGGCCCGACTCGGCGAGCGCTCAGCCGTCGAGCGACGTCCCGGCCGGTCGTACGCACTCGGCCGGTCGGCGCCGAGACCACGCGGCACGGTCGAGCGTCAGACCCCGTCAGCGGTCCTTGACGCCGAGCAGCTCGCGGGCCTCGGCGGTGGTCATGGGGGTGCGCTGGGCGAGGCGGCCGACCTCGACGGCGCGCTCGACGAGCTGGGCGTTGGACTCGACGGGGACGCCACGGCTGATCGTCAGCACGTCCTCCATGCCGACGCGGAGGTGGCCGCCCTTCGAGAGGCTGGCGTACATCACCGCGAGCGTCGAGCGGCCGATGCCGGTGGCCGACCACGAGGTGACCGAGGCCGGCAGGTCGCGGACCGCCGCGACCAGGGCGTCGGCGGTGCCGTTCATGCCGCCGGGCACGCCCATCACCAGGTCGCAGTGCACCTTCCCGCCGTACGGCGGCCCGTACTTGTCCAGCAGCCGCGTCAGGGCGTGCACCTGGCCGAGGTCGAAGAGCTCGAACTCCGGCACGACCTCCCGCTCCTGGGAGAGCTGGTAGAGCTCGGTCACGAACGGCCACGGGTTGGAGAACACGTCGTCGCCGAAGTTCGTGGTGCCCATCGTCAGGCTGCACGAGTCGGGCTCGGCGTCGAGCACCTTCAGCCGCAGCTCGAGCGGGTCGTGCACGGAGCCGCCGGTCGACAGCTGCACGACCAGGGACGTGCTCTCGCGCAGCGCGACGACGGTGTCCTTGAGGCGCTGGCCGTCGAGGGACGGCCGGTGCTCGTCGTCGCGGATGTGGACGTGGATCATGGCCGCGCCGGCGGCCTCGCACGCGACGGCCGTCTCGACGAGCTCGTCCAGCGTGGTCGGCAGCTGCGGGCAGTCGGCCTTGGCGGTCTCCGCGCCGGTGGGCGCGACGGTGATGAGGAGGCGGTCGGCGGGCACGGTCATGGCCGCATCCTGACAGGAGCGGACCTACTCGATAAATCGCCCCGCATTCAGATCAGGCTGGGTGCCGTCGAGGTCGGTGAAGCCGTACTCCCGCGCCAGCACCGCGACGTCCATCGTCTGCCCGGTGAACCGCATCGCGTCGGGGTCGGCGGCCAGCGCCACCACCGCCCGCGCCCCGTAGTGAGGGGTCTCGGTGCGGCCGTCCAGCTCCCCCGGCGAGTGGTGTGCCTCCATCAGCTCCGTGCGCATCCAGCCCGGCGCCACGGCGATGCAGGGGATGCCCTTCTCGCGCAGGTGGTGACCGAGGGCGTAGACGAGACGGTTCTTGGCCGCCTTGCTCGACTCGTACGGCACCCACGCCGGCGGCTCGGGCGTGTGCCAGGTGGTGGTCAGGATGGTGCCCGCGCCGGCCGGGCCCATGGCGTGCTTGAGCACCTGCATGTCGGTGACGAAGTCGGAGTAGGCACCGGCGAGCAGCATGTCGCGGAACTGCGTCATCGGCTCGTCCCAGACCTCCTCCCCCTCGACGTCGTCGTGGTGGTCGTGCCCGCCCCATGCGTTGTTGACCAGGACGTCGATCCGGCCGTGACGGGCGAGCACGTCGGCGACCAGCGCGCGGACGGCGTCGGGGTCGGTGTGGTCGCACACCACCGCCTCCGCCGACCCGCCCGCCTCGGTGACCAGCTCGATCGTGCGCTCGAGCGTCAGGTCGTCGACGTCGGTCTGGGTGGGCGCCGCGCGGGTGCTCCGGCCGGTGGCCACGACGTGCGCCCCCGCGGCCGCCAGCTCACGCGCGACCGCCCGGCCCAGCCCGCGCGAGGCGCCCGACACGAGCGCGATCTTCCCGTCCAGCCTGTGGTCGTCCATGGGTCCAGATCATCACGGCGACCACCGACAGCACTGGATCAGGTTTGCTCCGGGGCCGCGCGCGTCATCCGGTACCGCACGAACGCCGGCACGGCGAGCGCCACCACGACCGTCAGCACGACGACCAGCACGCCACCCCCGGCGGCCGCGGCCGCGGTGCCGACCAGGGCCGCGGACGCACCGTGCACGGTGTCGGCCACCCGCGGTCCGCCGGCCACCACCACGATGAAGATGCCCTGGAGCCGGCCCCGGACGTGGTCGCTCGCGGATGCCTGGAGCATCGAGACCCGGAACGCCGCCGACGCCATGTCGGCCGCGCCGCCGAGGACCAGCATGAACACGGCCGCCGCCAGGAAGATCCCCGCGTTGCCGTTCGCGAGCCCGACGGCGATGCCGAACCCGACCATGGCCAGTCCCCACAGCACGATCGCGACGATCACCGCGAAGCCCTGGCGCTCGATGCGCGAGACCCACCCGGAGAAGATGCCGCCCAGCACGGCCCCGGCGGGGATCGCCGCGAAGAGCAGGGCGAACGCCAGGCCGCCGCTCTCCGGGCCACCGAAGTCGAGGTGGGCGATCTCGGGGAACAGCGCCCGCGGCATGCCGAAGACCATCGCGATGATGTCGACGAGGAACGACGTCAGCAGGATCGGGTGCCCGCGCAGGTACCTGAACCCGTCGACGACGGACCGCCAGCCGGCGGGGCCTCCCGGCGACTCCACCCGGAGGCTCGGCAGCTTCACCACCGCAGCCAGCGTGGCGAGCAGCGTGACGGTGTCGACGAGGTAGAGCCACGAGTACCCGAGGACCGGGATCAGCGCGCCGCCCACGAGCGGTCCGGCGATGCCGCCGGCCTGGAACACGGTCATGTTCAGCGAGTTGGCCGCCGGCAGCTGGTCGGTCGGCACCAGCTTGGGCAGGATCGCGCTCCGGGTCGGCTGGTTCACGGCGAAGAACGCCTGCTGCACCGCGAACAGCCCCAGCAGCAGCCAGACGTTCCCGAGACCCAGCACCGCCTGCAGCCAGAACGCCCCGCTCGTCAGGATCAGCCCGACCGTGGTCATCACGAGGAGCGTGCGCCGGTCCATGACGTCCGCGAGGGCGCCGCCGTACAGGCCGAACACCACGAGCGGGACGAGCCCGAACAGGCCGGTCAGCCCGACGTACGCCGACGATCCGGTGATCTCGTAGATCTGGGCCGGCACCGCCACGACCGTCAGCTGGGCGCCGACGACGGTGACGACGTTGGCCAGCCAGAGGCGACGGAAGTGCTCGTTCCCGAACGGCCGGGTGTCGGCGACCAACCCCCGCAGCTGCACCCACGCATGCTCTCAGGCAGCGTGCGGACTGCCAGAGTGACCCCGTGCGCGCGGTCATCCAACGAGTTCTCGAGGCAGCGGTCACCGTCGATGGCGAGACGGTGGGCGCGATCCACGGGCCGGGCCTGCTCGTGTACCTGGGCGTGACGCACGGGGACGGGGCGGCCGAGATCGCCTGGACGGCGCGCAAGATCTGGGACCTCCGGCTGCTGCGCGAGGAGAGGTCGCTGTCGGACGTCGGGGCCCCCGTCCTGGTCGTCAGCCAGTTCACTCTCTACGGCGAGGCGCGCAAGGGCCGCCGTCCCACCTGGCAGGCGGCCGCGCCCGGGCCGGTGAGCGAGCCGGCGTACGAGGCGGTGTGCGCCGAGCTCGAACGCCTCGGCGCGCACGTCGAGCGCGGGGTGTTCGGCGCCGACATGCGGGTCAGCTCGGTCAACGACGGGCCGATCACCCTGATCCTGGAGACGCCTGAAAGCTCGGCCGGCGTGGGGCAGACTGGGCCTCGATGAGCGAGCCGTACGACGTCCTCGTGGTCTGCGAGGGCAACCTGTGCCGCTCGCCCCTGGCCGAGCGCCTCCTGACGTCGCGGCTCGCGGGCGCCGAGGTCCGGGTGGCGAGCGCGGGAGTGCACGCCGTCGTCGGAGCGCCGATGGACGCCTCGGCCGCGGCGGAGCTGACGCGGCTCGGCGGCGATCCCTCGGAGTTCGAGGCACGACAGCTGACGGCGAGCATGGCCACCGAGGCCGACCTCGTCCTCACGGCCACGCGGGCGATCAGGGGCCAGGTCGTCGCGACCGCCCCGGCGGCCCTCAAGCGCACCTTCACCCTGCTCGAGCTCGCCGCCCTGCTGGAGGCACCCCCGTGGGACGGCCACGAGAGCGACGTCGCCGGGACGCTCGCCCGCGCCGCCGACTGGCGCGCGTCGGTCAGCGGCCTCGGCAACGCCCTGGACGTGCCGGACCCGATCGGCCGGTCGCCTGAGGTGCACCGCGCCGCGGCCGACCTCGCCGACCGCGCGACGCGCGTGATCGCCGCATGGCTGGGCTGACGGCCTCCTATCCTCGGGGCGGGAGGTAGCGGCGTGCTGGCGGTCTCGTCACGAGCATGGAGCGAGCTCCTGCACGCCCAGGTGGGGGCGCTGCTCGGCCGTGCCGGCATCCCCTGCCTGCACATCAAGGGTCCGACCGTCGCGACCTGGCAGGCCTTGTACCCCGACGGCGAGCGCAGCTGGGGTGACGTCGACATCCTGCTGCCGCCGAGCGGCATGGACCGGGCCCTCGAGGTGCTGTTGGCGTCCGGTTTCTCCCACCGGGACCCGGGCCTGCGCTGGCGGACCAGCGAGGACCACGCGCTCACCCTCTGGCACGACCCGGACGGCACAGCGACGCACGGCGCCGCCGCAGAGGTCGACGTGCACCACCGGTTCCAGGGGATGGAGGGCGACGCCGAGCGGGTGTTCGCCGAGCTCTGGCGACGCCGCGAGCCGGCCGAGCTCGGCGGCCTCGACGTCTGGTTCCCCGACCTCCCCAGCCGGAGCCTGATCCTGGTCCTCAACGCGGCGCGCGACCCACACGGAGCCAAGGCACAGGAGGACCTGCGCCGTCTCCTCGCGGTGGCGACGGACGCCGACTGGCGGCGCACGATCGCCCTGGCGCGGCGGGTGGACGCCCTCCAGGCGCTGCGCGCAGGGCTCGAGCAGGAGCCTCGTGGCCGCGACCTCGTTGCCCGTACCTCCCTGGCCGACGTCCAGGTGTCGGCCGCGTGGCGGCTGCGCGCGCAGGGCTCCACGAGGACCGCCGTCCGGATCGAGGAGCTGCGCAGCCTGGGCACCGTCGCCAAGATCCGCACCATGGCGGCCTGGGTCGTGCCGTCCCCCGCCGTGATCCGCTACCGCGACCCGAGGGCGGCCGACAGCACGTGGCTGCTCCTGCGGGCGTACGCCCGCCGCTACCGCCAGGGTGCAGTCGAGCTGCGGAAGTCCGCGGGCGAGCTCCGGGCGCTCCGGCGTCGGCAGCGGGAGAACGGTCCGTGACGGTAGCCCTGGACGTCCTCGGCCACCCGGTCGAGGTCGACTGCGACGACCCCGAGGCCGACCGGGTCGTGCGCGTCCTCCTCGCCGACCTGCTCGCCACACCCGGGTCCGACCAGGTGGGCGAGCCGGAGCGGATCCCTTTCCTGGGGCCGCCGTCCACCGCCGGGCTGGCGGACCTGCTCGCAGCCCTCGACAGCACGGTCGTGCGGCTCGGCACCGGTCACCTGATGCCGCGCGCCGGGGCGGTCGCGCGGTCCGACGGCTCGGTCGCGCTGCTCTGCGGCGAGCCCGGAACCGACGCCTCGGCGCTGGCAGCTGCCCTGCTGGGCCGCGGGTGCGTCTCCCTCTCTGACGGGACCACGGTCCTCGACCCGGACACCCTGGAGGTGCTGCCGGTCCCCCGCCCGATCTCGCTGGAGCCTGCCGGAGCGCTGTCGACGATCGAGGTACCTGCCGAGCCGCTGGAGACGAGACTGCTGGTCTTCGTCGAGCACGCTCCTCACGCCACGGGCACGCACGTCGAGGTGGTGCCGGGTGGCGAGGCGGCGTACCTGGTGGGGAACCGCTCGGCGCGGCTGGGCGACGTGACGGGCGGGGCCTTGCCCGTGCTGGCCCGGCTGGCCCGCCGCGTGCCGGCGTACCGCCTGCGGTACGACGACGCCGCCCGCGCGGCCGAGGAGGTGCTCCGGCTGTGGCCGACCCCCTGAGCCTCGTGCCCCGCGTGATGCCGGGCGTTGCCGTCCAGGCCATCGAGGACGACGTCCTCGTCCTCGCCGGCGAGAACCTGACCCGGCTGACCGGCTCGCTCGCCGCGACGATGAGCAACGTCGACGGCTTCCGCAGCGTGCAGGCCATCGCTGACCTCGTCGGCTCAGCATCGGAGGCGGTGGACGAGCTGGTGTCCCGCGGCATCCTCGAGCTCGTCGACGCCGGGCCGGAGCCGCGTTACCGCCGTCCCGACCACGTCGGGGTGAGCGAGGACCTGGACGTCCTGGTGCTGCTCGACCTGCGCACCGGCGAGCGGCCCGTCCTGGGCTGGCCCGCCGCCGAGGTGTGGCGGCTGCTGGTGAGCACCGGGTCGGTGCGTGCCACCGTGGCCGAGCTGGAGCTCGAGTTCCCCGACACCCCGAGCCTCGCCGCGGACACCGCCGCGTTCGTCACCGAGATGGAGTCACAGGGGCTGGTCGAGCGAGTCGGCTGACGTGGGCCGGGACTTCTTGGCGACCCGTCGACCCTTCGCGTCGGCCCGGGGCTTCGCCCGCGAGGACTTCTGCGGCTTGCCCGCCGCGGCGGTGGAGCCCGGGGTCTCCTGGAAGCGGTAGTAGCCGTAACGGCGGGCGTCCGACTCGCTCACCGGCACGAAGTTCAGCGCGAAGCCCACGAGCTTGGCACCCACCGTGTCCAGCTGCTTGACGGCGCTCGCCAGGTCGCGCTTCTTCGTCTTGTGCGACGCCACGACCATCAACGTGCCGCCTGTCAGCCGGTCGAGCAGCACCGCGTCGACGACGGGCACGACCGGCGGACTGTCGATCAGGATGAAGTCGAACTCGTGGGCGAGCTTGTCGAAGAGCTCGCGCATCGGCTCCGATCCGAGGAGCTCGCTGGGGTTCGGGGGGATCGCGCCGGCGGTCAGCACGTGGAGGCTGGTGTCGCGCCACCGCTGGACCACGTCGTCGATCCCGGCCTGGCCCAGCAGCACCGTCGTGAGGCCGGCACCGCCCTCGATCCCGAGGGTGCGGGCCACCGAGGGGTTGCGCAGGTCGCCGTCGATCAGCAGGACCCTGCCACCGGTGGTGGCCATCGCCATGGCGAGGTTGACCGTGGTGGTCGTCTTGCCCTCGCCTGGCATCGCCGAGGTCACGATGAACGAGTGCTTGGCGGTGGTGACGTCGACGAACATGAGGTTGGTCCGCAACCGCCGGATGGCCTCCGCGTAGCCGCTGTGCGGGTCGCGGTCGATCGTCACCTGGTCGGTCTTGGCCTTGTCCATCGGGAGCGCACCGAGCATCGGCTCCTTGGAGATCGGCCGGATGTCGGCCTCCTCGCGCACCTTGGTGTCGAGGGTGTGGCGCACGAACGCGATCCCGATGCCGACCAGCAGGCCGGCGAACGCACCGAGGAGGAGGTTGCGTTGCGGGTTGGGCGAGGTGGGCACGCTCGGGGCGGTCGCCGGGGTCACGGCCTTCGCCTCGATCTCGGTGCCGGAGTCGCGCAGCAGGGTGGTGAACTCGTCGGCGGCCCCGGCCAGGGCCGCGCCGGTCTTGTTGGCGATCTCGGCGGCTCGCTCGGGGTCGGGGTCCACCGCGGTCACCTGCAGGATCGCGGTCTCGCCGGTGGCGCTGGCGCTGACGTTGATCGGGTCCCCAGGAGACAGCTCGAGGCTCCCGCGCAGCGGGTCCATCACCGCGGGCGACCCCAGGACGGCCACGTAGGTGTTCAGGTCCTGCGGCGTGACGACGTACGCGATCGCGTCCTTGTCCGACGAGTTCGGCTTCGCGGCGAGGTAGAACTTCGCCTGCGCGGTGTAGAGCGGGGTCTGGGTGTAGGTCAGCGCCGCCGCGACGCCCGTGACGACCAGGATGCACCCCACGACGATCAGCCAACGGGTGCGGAGGACCAGCAGGAAGTCTCGCAACTTCACTCCGCACACCCCGTTCTCGCGATCCGCGGCCCGGACCGGGCGGCGGGGACGGATGGCGGTTCTCCAGTCCGTCTGACCGGTTAACGATAGCCTGGGGGCGGTATTCGGCGCGGGGAGTGAGGGAAATGCGGGTCCTCCGAATCTTCCACAGCGCCGTCGTGGACGCGTGGCGGGAGCGGGAGCGCCACCTGCGCGCTCTCGGCGCCGACGTCGACCTCCTGACCGCCCGTCGGTGGAACGAGGGCGGCTCCGACGTGGCCCTCGTCGCCCGCCCGGGCGAGCCGGTGACGGGCCTCCGCACGTGGGGACGACACCCGGCCCTGTTCGTGTACGCGCCGCTGCCGCTGTGGCGCGCCCTCGGGCGACCGTACGACGTCATCGACATCCACGAGGAGCCGTTCGCCCTGGCGACGGCCGAGATCCTGCTGCTGAGGCGGCTGCGCCGCCAGCGGGCGCCGTACGTCCTGTACTCCGCCCAGAACATCGACAAGCGCTACCCACCGCCGTTCCGGTGGCTCGAGCGGTGGGCCCTGCGCCACGCCGCCGCGCTGAGCGTGTGCAACTCCGACGCGGGCCGCATCTGCGAGCGCAAGGGCTTCCCCGGGGCGGCCACCCTGATCCCGCTGGGCGTCGACACCCAGCGCTTCTCGCCAGGTCCGGAAGGTCCGGCGGGCGAGGTTCCCGTCATCGGGTACGTCGGCCGGCTCGAGCCCCACAAGGGCGTCCACGTGCTCCTCGAGGCCGTCGCTCGTCTCGACCGCGCGACGCTGCGCGTCGCCGGCGCCGGACCCGAGGAAGAGGCCCTCCGCGCGCGGGTGGCCGAGCTCCGCATCGGCGATCGCGTCGAGCTGGTCGGCTCGGTCGGCCAGGACCAGCTGCCCGACTTCTACCGCGGCCTGGACGTGCTCGCGGTGCCGTCCTTGCCGACGCCCGCCTGGTTGGAGCAGTTCGGCCGCGTCGTCGTCGAGGCGATGGCCTGCGGGGTCCCGGTCGTCGCGAGCGACACGGGCGCCCTCCCCGACGTGGTCGGCGACGCCGGCCTGCTCGTCCCGCCCGGCGACCCGGAGGCCCTCGCCACCGCCCTCAAGTCGGTGCTCGAGGACGACGCCACGCGCGGCGAGCTGTCGCGTCGCGGCGTCGAGCAGGCCCAACAGGCCTCGTGGTCCGAGGTGGCGGGCGACTACCTCGGCCTGTACGAGCGCGCGGTCGGGACGACGGCCGAACCGCAGCGAGGGCTCGAGATCGTCGTCGTCGCCTACGGCCGCCCCGACCTGCTGGAGGCCTCGCTGCAGCCGGTGCTGTCGTTCCCCGTCACCGTGGTCGACAACTCCTCCTCGCCCGACGTCGCCGCCGTCTGCGAGCGCCTCGGCGTCCGCTACCTCGACCCGGGGCACAACGGCGGCTTCGGCGCGGGCGTCAACCACGCCCTCGAGCGCCGGCTCGACCCGGACGCCGACGTGCTCCTGCTCAACCCGGACGCGGTGATCGCCAGTGACGACGTCCTGCGTCTGCACGAGGCGTTGCTCGCCGACCCGGCCCTCGCCTCGGTCGCACCCACCCAGGTCGACGAGGCCGGGCATCCCAGCCGCGTCTCCTGGCCCTTCCCCTCTCCCGGGCGTACCTGGCTGACGGCGGCCGGCCTCGGTCGGCTCGGTGCGTCCAGCGGCTACGTGATCGGCTCCGTGCTGATGCTGCGCCGGGAGGCCCTGGCCCAGGTGGGCCGGTTCGACGACGCCTTCTTCCTGTACGCCGAGGAGACCGACTGGGCCTACCGCGCGCACCGGCTCGGTTGGCGGCACCGTGAGGTGCTCGACGCCCGGGCCGTGCACGTCGGGGCCGCGACCAGCGCCGACCCCGCCCGCCGCGAGACCCACTTCCACGCGTCCCAGGAGCGGTACCTGCGCAAGCACTTCGGCCCGGTCCGGTGGCAGCTCGCTCGCGGCGCCACCATCCTGGGCTCCGCCGCCCGCGGCCTCGTGCTCCCTGGTGATCGCGGCCGCGCGGCCCGGGCCCGCGCCGCGCTCTACGTCACCGGCCCCCTCGAGGCGGAGGCTGCCCTGCCGGCGGCCCGCCCGGTGAGCGAGGGGGTGCCGACATGCCCGTGAGCCTGGCCGACGTCCTGCGGAGATCAGGGATAGCAGTGCTGTGGCTGGCCGGCGCGCTGGCGGTGGTCGGCATCGGCTACTTCATCCCCACCCGACCCGAGGTCTCGCTCGCGCTCGGCGTTCTCGTGTGCCTGTTCGGGATGACCCTGATGGACTCCGCGATCATCCCGCTGCTGCTGGTGGTCCCGGTCCTGGTCAGCTACCGCGTCGCCCTCGGCGACACCGACCTCACCGTCTCCGACGCGGCGCTGTTCTTCGCGTTCTTCCCCGCCGCGATCTTCGCCCAGCGGCCGTACACCCCGGCGATGCGCTCCGTCCTCTGGTGCTGCGTCACCTACGAGGTGATGACGCTCTTCACGGTCATCGCCAACCCCTACCGGGCCAACGCGGTCGAGTGGGTGCACGCCGGGCTGCTCACGGCCGGCGCCCTGGTCGTGGGCTGGAGCATCGGCCGCGAGGGCCACGCGCGGCTGGGGCTGACGCTGATCCTGCTGACGTGCTCGGCCCTCGCGATCTCGGTCATCGTCCAGGGCCTCACCCAGTACGCCGATGGCAACTTCAGCGGCGTCTTCCCGCGCTGGCCCTACGACATGCACAAGAACTTCGCCGGCTGCCTCTTCGGCATCGCCGCCGCCGTCGCGTACGCCCGACCGAGCTGGGTGAGGTGGCCACCGCTCTTCGCGCAGGCCTGCTTCTGGATCTGCCTCGTCGGCATCGCGATCACCCAGTCCCGTCAGGCGATGGCCGGCCTGGCGGTCGCGCTCATCGTCATCGTGATGCGAACGCACAACTCGGGTCGAGAGCGCCGCTCGAAGGTCATCCTGCTCGCCGTCGCGGCCGGGATGGGATTCATCCTCGTGATGGTCCGCAACCAGGTCGCGTCCGGGAACGAGTTCAACTCGTTCTTCCAGCGCGTCGACTGGTTCGGCGAGTCGATCCGCATCTGGCAGACCAACCCGCTGTTCGGCGTCGGCCTGCGCTGGTGGTACACCGACCGGTTCGAGACCAAGTTCCAGCCCCCGAACGCCATCCTGGAGATGCTGAGCACGGCCGGCCTCGTCGGTCTGGTGGGCTTCCTCGTCCTGATGGTCGGGTCCCTGGTGGTCCTCTGGCGGATGGATCCCAGGTACGGGCTGGTGGCCTTCGTCGTGATCCTGAGCCGCCTCGTCCAGGGCCAGCTCGACCTGTTCTGGGTGGCCGTGCAGACGTCGATCCCGTTCCTCATCGTCGGCATCTGTCTGGGCGCCCACGGCCGGGAGCTGGCCGACCAGCCACCTGGCGTCGGACAGGCCACCGAACGCACGCCCGACGATGCCCAAGACCTGGCCAGCGGACAAGGCCACCGTGTGACCGACGCGCCGACCCTGGACATCGTCCACGTCTGCTGCACCAACGCCTTCGCCGGCGTGGAGCGGCACGTCAGCGAGCTCGCCGCCGCCCAGGTCGCGCTCGGGCACCGGGTGACGGTCGTCGGGGGTCACCAGCCGCGCGTCCGAGCCACGGCGGGCGACGGCGTCGTGGTCCTGCCGGGCCAGGCGATCCACGTCGCGCTGCGCAGCCTGCGCCGGCTGACTGCCCGTCCCGACGTGGTCAACGTGCACATGACCGCGGCCGAGGTGGTCCTCTCGACGGCACCGTGGCTCCGCGCGCGTGCCGGTGGTGAGCACCCGCCACTTCGCCTCCCCCCGCGGCAACCGCCGCCTGACCCGGCCGGTCACCCGCTGGGGAACCCGCCGGATCGACGGCCAGATCGCGGTGTCGCAGTACGTCGCCGACCACGTCGACGGGCCGAGCACGGTGGTGCTGAGCGGGGTCCAGGCCCGAGCCCGACCGCGTCGCGGCGGTCGACCGGCTGCCGGTGGTCCTGGTCGCGCAGCGACTCGAGCGCGAGAAGGACACCGACGTCGCGGTTCGCGCCTTCGCGGCGCTCCGGTCTCGCCGACGCGGGATGGCGGCTGACCATCGCCGGCGATGGCGCCCTGCGGGGCGAGCTCGAGGACCTCGCGGCTTCGCTCGCGGCTGGGTGACTCCGTGGAGTTCCTCGGTCACCGCCGGGACATGTGGGACCTGATGCGGGCGGCCGGTGTGCTGCTCGCGCCACGCACGGACGAGGCCTTCGGCCTGTCCGTGGTGGAGGCGATGGCCCGCGGCCTCCCCGTCGTGGCGGCGGGCTCGGGCGCCCACCTCGAGACGGTGGGTTCCGTGCCCGGAGCCGCGTTGTTCGAGCCGGGTGACGCCGCCGACGCCGCGCGGCTGCTGCGTGAGCTGGCCGACTCGCAGGAGGAGCGGGAGTCGTACGGCGCCCGGCTCCAGGTCGTCCAGCGCGAGCGGTTCACCGTGGAGCAGCAGGCCCGCCGCACCGACGCCGTCTACCGGGACCTGTCGTGACCGACCTGGTCGTCGTCTCACTCGAAGCCTGGGACGGCGTCTGGCGACGCAACCAGCACCTGGTCTCGCGGCTGCTGGCGGCCGACCCCGACCTCCGCGTGCTGTTCGTCGAGCCGCCCGCCGACCCGCTGCACGACGCTGCGTCGCCGGTCGGGCGTCCGCCGCGGCCTCGGGCTCCGCCGGGCCGCCGACCGGCTGTGGCTGTTCCAACCCACGAAGTGGCTGCCCCGCAGGCTCGACCCGGCGGCCGACAGGCGACTGTCGTCCGCCGTCGTGCGGGCGGCCGGACAGGTGGGCATGACCCGGCCCGTGCTGTGGCTCAACGACCCGTTGGCCGCCGACCTCCTGCGTCGGACCGGATGGCCCGCGCTCTACGACATCACCGACGACTGGCTGCTGGCCGACCGCTCGCCGCGCGAGCACGACCGGCTCGTCGAGAGCGAGCGCTACCTCCTCGACCACTGCCGCCAGGTGGTCGTCTGCTCGCCCCGGCTGCTGGAGACCAAGTCGCCGCGGGCGGGCGGAGCGGGTGACCCTGGTCCCGAACGCCGTGGACGTCGACGCCTACCTGGCCGATGCGCCGCGCCCGGACGACCTGCCCCCGGGACCCGTGGTCCTCTACGTCGGCACGCTGCACCGCGACCGGCTCGACGTGGACCTCTGCGCGACGCTGGCCGGCGGCCTGTCGGGGCGCCGCGACCTTCGTGCTCGTCGGGCCGGTGGCCCTGGACGCGGCCGACCAGACGCCTGCTCACCGGCGCCGGAGCCGTCCTCCTCGGCGCGCGCGAGCACACCACGATCCCGGCGTACCTGAAGAACGCCGACGTGCTCGTGGTGCCGCACGTCGTCACCGAGTTCACCGACAGCCTCGACCCGATCAAGGTGGCGACCTGGACAGGCCAGGCGACCTGCCCGCGGGGCCGGTGGTCCTGTATGTCGGCACCCTGCACCGCGACCGGCTCGACGTGGACCTCTGCGTGACGCTCGCAGGGTCGTTGCGGGGAACCGCGACGTTCGTCCTCGTCGGTCCCGTGGCCCTCGAGGCCGCCGACCAGACCTTCCTCACCGGCTCGGGAGCCGTCCTCCTCGGCGCGCGCGACCACACCACGATCCCGGCGTACCTGAAGAACGCCGACGTGCTCGTGGTGCCGCACGTCGTCACCGAGTTCACCGACAGCCTCGACCCGATCAAGGTCTACGAGTACCTCGCCGCTGGCCGGCGGGTTGTCAGCACACCGGTCGCGGGGTTTCGCGCGCTCGAGCCGAGCCAGGCATCGGTCACGCCAGCCGCCGACTTCGTGGCATCCGTGAGGCAGGCACTCGGCGACCCGGCCGGTACGGGTCCGAGCCCCGGAAGTGTGCCGTCCTGGGAAGAACGGGCTGCGGCCCTCACAACAGTGATCCGCGAGACGGCCCGGACGTGAGCTCGCCGCGGATAGCCTTGCCCGAGTGATCGACGACCAGCGGCACCTCACGGCCCTGTGGGATGCATCGCCGCGTGGTGGGCTGGCAGTCGAGCCCGGTGACTGAGACCGAGGGCGGTCTGTCCGCCGGCGAGATCCAGCACCGCGCGTCGCGGGGTGCACTCTGGACCAGTTTGCACGTCCTGGTCTCACTCCCACTGAACGTGGTGGCCACGGTGGTCACGGCCCGAGTGCTCGACGTGGACGGCTACGGCCGGCTGGCGTTCCTCACTGTCGTCTTCGCGATCGCTCAGCAGGCCACGGACCTCGGATACACCTCGGCCACGATGCAGTGGGGCTCGAGGGCACGCGTCTCGGGCCAGGATCAGGTGCTCGGCAAGTACCTGTCGCAGGCAACGGGATTCCACGTCTTCGTTCAGGGCCCGCTGCTCGCGGCCGTCACCCTGCTGGTGCTGCACGGCGAGGATCCCAGCCTGGTGTTGGCCTTCATCGCCGCGGAGGTCCTGGGGCTGTACGTCAGCGGGGGCGCTCTCGCGCTGGTGCTCGATCAGCGCACCGACCAGGTAGCCAAGGTGGCCATGGCGACCAACGTCGTCACGCAAGCGGCGGTGATCGTGGCCGCGGTGCAGACCGAGGACGCCGTACCGGTGCTCGTGGCGAGGGCCTTCGCGTCGTGCCTGACCGGGCTGGCCGCGCTGACGCTGACCAGGCCGACCCTGCGCCGTGCTGCCCTGCGACCACGGTCCCCGATCGGCGTGCCGCTCGGTTTCATGCGCTTCAGCATCTACAGCTGGGGCGCCTCGTGCATCGCCCTGCTCGTCTACTCCCGCTCCGAGATCCTGTTGCTCCAGGGTCTGTCGACGGCGGAACAGACGGCGATCTACGCACTGGCGTTCGGCATTGCCCAGCAGCTGACGACACCCATCGACGCCCTGATCGGGCCCCTGGTGCCGGCCACGGCCAGTCTTGCGGCGGGCCACCGCGACCGGTTCGTCCGAGCCGTCCAACGGGCTACGTCGCTGGCCTCGTTCCTGGCCGGAGTCGTCCTCGCTGTCGCGGTCCCGCTGCTGTTCGTGGTGTTCCCCGTCCTCTACGGCGAGCAGTACCGCGGCGCTGCTGGGCTCGTCGTGGTCCTGGGCGCCATGTCCACGTTGCAGACCGCAAGCATGATGACCGGCGTGGTCGTGGAGGCCCAGCGTCGCGGCCGCGAGCTGCTCGTCGCCAACGGGGCCGCCCTGGCGTTGGGAGCCGGCTCGTCCGCCATTCTCATCCCGTTCGCTGGCGCCTGGGGGGCGCTGGTCGGCAACTGCATCGGTCAGGTGACGTCGATCACCCTGCTGGCGCGAGCGGCCGGTCGAGGGGAGCCCCCAGTGGAGTGGCGGGCGTTCGTAGCCTCCGGTCGACCCTGGTTCGCCGCCCTCCCTGCGGTCGCGCTGGCGGTGTTGGTTGGCACCGAGCTCGCCGGCTCGATCGGCGCACTCGGCGCCGCGCCCATCAGTGCGCTGATCGGGGCGGTCGTCTACATCGGCGTGGCGCGCTGGCTGCGCCTCGGCCCGCCGGCTGCCGACCTCGAGGCGACGGTCGACGCACTCCCGGTCCGGCTGCGACGTTTCCTGAGGTGGTCCACCCGGCTGGTCGCGACCCAGGCGGGGCGGTGACGCCATGAGGGTCGTCATCACATCTCCCGACATCACGGATGCGGGCTACTCGGGGATGGGTCAGCGCAGTCTCGGCATCGGCAACACGCTGGCCGCCTCGCACGACGTCGTCATGCTCACCGCGGGTCGCCCGTCGCACCTCCCGACCGACGTCGAGGTGGCCGTCGGTTCCGTCGCGCACCGGGAGGCATTGTCAAGAGCGGACGTCGTCATCACATCGAACGCCTTGCGCCTGCGTGAGCTGGCGACCCTGAGGGCGGCTGTGGTTTCGGACCTCTACGACCCGTCGTTCTTCGAGTGGCTGCTGCTCGACGACGACGTGCGACGCGAGCGGATTCCGTGGATGGGGCGACAGCTCGAGGCGCTGCAGCGGGCCGCCCGGATATCCGCCGTCCTTCTCTGTGCCAACCATCGACAGCGCGACCTCCTGCTCGGGACTCTGCTGCTGACCTTCGGCCGCAGGTCCTTGGCATCCCTGGAGCTCCGCAACATCGAGGACCGCGTCCTCGTGGTTCCCAATGCCGTGTCCCAGCACGAGACGTTGCCCGATCGCTCCGCGGCTCGTCGCAGCCTTGGCTTCGCCGACACGGACGTCGTGCTGCTATGGGGTGGAGGCGTCTGGAACTGGATGGACGCCGAGACCGTCCTCCGGGCAGCCGAGCAGGCGTCGGCGGCGGACCCGCGCATCCGCCTGGTGTTCCTGGGTCTGAAACGCGACGGCGTGCTGGACCCGCACGCCTCTCGCGCGGAGACGCTGCTCGGCAGTTACGTGAACGCCGATCCGGCCACCTCCCGCATCCTCGTCAACGAGAACTGGGTAGGACCCGACCAGCGGCTCGACTACCTTGCCGCCGCCGACGCCGGGGTGCTCGGCCAGTTCGACAACCTGGAGACGCACTTCTCGTTCCGGACGCGACTGATCGATTGCCTGCAGGCGGGCATTCCCGTCATCACCATGAGTGGGGACGAGCTGTCGGACCGGGCGGGCAGGGAAGGTTGGGGGCTGGTGAGCCCCGTCGGCGATGTGGCAGCCATGCGCGACCACATGACGCGCTTCGCGACCGACCCCGCCCTTCGTGACAGGCTCGGTCGGGCGACCGTCCAGGCCTCGCGGTCCATGAACTGGTCGACGTCGTGCGCGCCCCTGGCCGACGCCCTCAGCCGACTTCGTCCTCGAACCGGCCGCGACGTCGCCGCCCGAGCGGGCGTGCTTGCCCCTGACATCGCCCGTTCGGGCGTTCGCCAGCTGGGGGCGCGGATCTCGCGCCGTGGAGACGAGTGAGCAACGTGCGAGTCCTGCTCCTCAGCCCGTTGCCCGGCATCGACCCACCCTGCGGGGACGTCACCTACAGCGAGAGCCTGCTCGACCATCCTCCCCCCGGCGTCGAGTACGTGACCTACGCCGAGGCGTTGGCCGACGGCACCCTCGTCGAACTCGGGCGACGCGCCGACCTGGCCCGAAGCACGGGATTGGGAAAGGTCCGCGCCGCCGCCCGGATTCTGCGGGAGCGTGCCGTCAACACGCTGCGGCACCGCGGCCTGCTCTTCGCCGAGCCGTTTCGACACTTCTCGGTGTCGCCCGGGATCTACGACGTCGTGCACTGCCACGTGTTCAGCGCGAGCTTTGGCGAACTGGACGCCGCCCTCGTCGTCAGCAATGCCGCCCCGATCGAGGATCTCTACCTCGGCGCCAGGGGCTGGGGTGCGCGTCACGTGCGGATCGCCGCGACCGCCGACCGTCTGCTGGCGCGCTGGCTGGGCGTCCAGCACACGTCGTATGAGCTTCCCCGTGCGGACGTGGTCGTGTCCTTCACCGAGACGTTCCGCACGGAGCTCGCCCGCCGCGGCTCTGCTGCAGCCGACCGGATCCGGGTGGCACCATGCTTCGTCGACCGGAATCCGCGCCCGGAGGCGCATCACCCGCCTTACCGCATCGGCTTCGTGGCCACCGCCTTCGAGGCCAAGGGGGGTCCCACCGTCATCGCAGCGTTCGAGGAGGTCCGGCAGAGCCGTCCGGACGCTGTGCTGAGCATCATCGGGTCTCCCCCGCGGATGACTGCACGTGAGCAACAGGACCACGGGATCGAGTGGCTCGGGCGGGTGGACCGCGATGAGCTGATGTCGGTTCACCTCCCGCGCTTCGACATCTTCGCCTACCCGACGCTGGCCGACGGTCTGCCGCTGTCCGTCCTGGAGGTCATGGCCCTGGGGATCCCGGTGGTCACCAGCGACTTCGCGGCTATGCCCGAGATCGTCGGCCACGGCACGGCGGGGCGGGTGGTGCCGCAGCACGACGCGCACCGCCTGGCGGAGGAGGTGCTCTACCTGCTCCGTCCCGAGGTGCACCCTGGCGCCTCGGCAGCGACGCAGCGGTGGTTCGACCAGCACTACGAGACTTCGTTTGCCGTCGGCCTGCTCGGAGAGGCGTACGCCGACGCCGTACGGCTAAGTGCCGAGCGGCGGGCGAAGTGACCCGCCGCGCGTCTCGCTGACCGAATTCTTCGCAACGCCTCTCTCATGCACGGCTACGAGCCACTCGTGGAGAGGTGGCGTCGTCACGCGAGCACCGTAACCCCGAGCCGTCTCATGCCCCGCGGCGGCGAGGCGGGTGCGGAGCGCGGCATCGTTGCGCAGGTTCGAGAGAGCCCGACCGAGAGAATCCGGGTCGTCGCACGGCACGAGCAGTCCGTCGACGCCATCGGTGATGACCTCAGCCGGCCCACCAGGGGTGGTGGCGACCACGGCGCACCGGGCCCAGAGCCCCTGCACGACGACGAGGCCGAAGGGCTCGGGGATCCGCGAAGCGTGCACGAGCACGTCCGCGTCGACCAGATAGGCCCACGGATCGGCGACGTGGCCAACGAGGTGTACGCGGTCCTCGATGCCGAGGTCGCCCACCTGCTGACGCAGCGCGGATTCGTAGTCCTCCTCCCCGAAGAGGGCGCCACCCACGACGTACGCCTCGGCGTCGGAGTCAGCGAAGGCCGATGCGAACGCCTCGAGGAAGACGTCCTGGCCCTTCCAGGCAGCCAACCTCCCCACCATCACCACGCTCCGCACTTCCCGGCCGGGCGGATTGAAGGTGCGAGGGTCCAGCTCCGTGGCCGGGGCCGACACCAGCACCGGCGTGCGCCCTGGACGGATGGTCGTGAGGGTCGACCGGCTGTTGACGATCACCCCGTCCACCAGGCGAGGCAGGACATAACGCAGGACGGGCACGACAAGACGCGGGAAGTAGTCGGGACTGACGCGGTCATGCAGGCTCCAGACGACCGTCCGCGATCGGCGGACGGCCAGCCGCCCGAAGATGAGGGCCTTCAGGCTGATCGCCACCACCACGTCGGCAGACCGGGCGTCGACGACCCGACGGACCTTTGCGGCGTGCCTCACCAGGCCAAGCAGACCCCAGACAGTGCGGCGCAGTCCGGCCCCCGAGCGCTTGAGACCGACACTGGCGGAGTCGAGGGCGACGACCTCGCAGTCGATTCGCGAGGCCGCGGCGCGGTCCTGGATGGCGCCGGACTGTCCCAGTAGGAAGACCGGGCGCGGCTCGCTCTCGGGCCAGCTCGCGAGCGCAGCCACGGTGCTCTGCTCCGCGCCGGAGTCGGCGCCGGTGTGCGAGAGGAACACGACCTCAGTCACGCGACCACCTCGGCGACGAGCCGCAGGTAGTCGTCGGCGACGCCGTACCAGGTGAACCGTTGCACCGACCGCAGGCCCTCCTTGCTCAACCTGTTGGAGAGCTCGTCGTCCGTCAGCACCCGTCCGATGGCGCCAGCCAGCGCCTCGGTGTCCTCGGGATCGACCAGCAGGCCGTCCACCTCGTCCCGAACGAACTCGCTGGGTCCTCCGCGCGAGGTGACCACCAGCGGGGTTCCCGAGCGCCAGGCCTCCAGGGCCACGATTCCGAACGCCTCACGACGGCTGGGCACGACAACGACCGAGGCTTCGGCCATCCATCGCGCTACCTCCTCCGACGACAAGCGTCCGGGGAACATGATGCGCGACTCGAGCCCGCGACGATGCACCTCGGACACGAGGTCGGACCGGGCAGCGCCGTCCCCGCCGACAACGAGCCGCGCCTCGGGTGGGAGCTTCCCGGTCGCGAGCACGGGCAGCAGCAGGTCGAAGCCCTTCATCCGCTCGAACCGCCCGACGGCGAAGACGACCGGCGGCAAGACGCGCTCGGTCGAAGGGTTGCCGAGGGACAGGTCGACCCCGTTGAACACCACGACCCCGCCCCGCAGTCCGAACCTGCGTTTCAGGTCGTCGAGCGCGGCTTGGGAGCAGGCTGTCACCCGCGCCGCTCGTTGCAGAGCACCCCGCAGGCTCCGGTTCAGCAGTGCGGACTTCTCGAAGATGTTCTCGTCGTCCATGAAGGTCTCGCCGTGCCCGGTCAGCAGCAGCGGCGTCCCGGTCACCCGTGTCAGCCGGTCGGCGTACACCCCGTTCGGTCCGAAGCAGTGCACGTGAAGCACGTCCGGCCGGAACTTCCGGTGAGCGCTCCACCACTGTGCCGCGGCCAACGGCCCTCGAGCCGCGAAGGACGCCATCGCGCCAGCGGTCCGGGCCGGGAGTGGGGTCGGCAGGTAGCGGACGTCGATGCCATCCACCCGCTGCGAGCCCAGGTGCTCTCCCCTGTCAACGGTCCACACCTCGACGGCGTGTCCCCGCTCGACCAGCGAGCGCGCCACCTGGCGGACGTGTTCCTCAACACCACCGGCGTACGGGTGGTACGAGGAGGAGACGAGGGCGATCCGGTACTGGCGCCCGCCGGGCTCGTTCCGGCCCGGTCCGGGCCGGCCGGCTCGTACCATCGTCACCTCACGTCCGTCGTCAGCTTTCGGAGTCGCATGCCGAGCCTAGTGATCGCCCGTTCGGCGGCAGACGTGCCCATGGGCGCCCAGGTGTACGAGGCCGCAGTGATCACCCGGGCGGCCGAGGCGCTCGGTACGGACTGGCAGGTCCGCGAGGCCGTCGCCCGTTCGATGCGCTCATCCCTCCCCGGCACCCATCGGCTGCCGCTGAGCCGGCTGGCCTCGACCCCTGCGGGCATCCGACGACTCCTTGGTCGCGGGCTGTATCCGCGCGGAGCGATCGTCCATCGAATGAGCCTCGAGCTGCCGCCGGCAACGCACGGCCACGACGTGGTGACGCTGCACGACGTCATCTCGTGGAAGTATGCCGACGAGTCGGCCCCGGTCAAGGCTGCCGCCGAGGAGATGCGCCGGTCCGCCGCCGTGGTCTGCGGATCCCGCTACACCGCCCAAGAGGCCGTCAGCCTCCTGGGGATCTCGGAGCCCGAGGTGGTCCCGTACGGCGTCGACGAGCGGTTCTTCGACGCCCCGGCGTTGACTCGCGAGGAGCTCCTCCAGCTCGGCATCGAGGCTCCGTACGTGCTGGCCAGTGGCGGATCCTCCGAGCGCAAGAACCTCCGCGCGCTGGCGGCGGCCTGGCGGACGGTGGCCCAGGCCCACCCGAACGCTTCCCTGGTGCTCAGCGGACCCGAGAGCCCAGCGCGCACCGAGCTCTTCCGCGGACTCCCGCGCGTGCACCTGGTCGGGCGCCTGCCGGACGGCACGGTGCCCGGCCTGATGGCGGCCGCCTCGGTCGTGGTCGTGCCCTCCCTGGAGGAAGGCTTCGGCCTGCCGGCCCTCGAGGGAATGGCCGTGGGCACGACCGTCGTCGCCGCCGACACCAGTTCCCTGACCGAGGTCGTGGCCGACGGAGGCTTCCTTGTCGCGCCCACGGAGGACGGTGTAGCAAGCGGCTTGGTGCACGCTCTCTCCGACGATCCAGAAGTGGAAGTCGTGCGACGTCGCGGAGCGGAACGGGCCCGCCGATTCACGTGGTCCCGATGCGCCCAGGGCCATGCGCAAGTGTGGCGTCGCGTCGCGGGCACAACGTGAGCGCACCCACGACCGGCGGCCACGAGAAGGTACAAGGGCGGTCCGGCGGCACCCGGCTCCGCGCACTGGACGGCCTGCGCGGCTACGCCGCCCTCGTGGTGCTCGTCCACCACACGATGCTGCTACTCCCCTCGATATCTGCCATCTACGACCCCGAGGGCGGCGACCCCACGGGATTCGTCTGGCTCATCACCGCGACACCGCTGCACCTGTTCTGGGCCGGTGGCGAAGCGGTTTATGTGTTCTTTGTGCTCTCCGGCTTCGTGCTGGCCCTGCCGTTCCTGCGCCGATCCCCGGACTGGGTCAGCTACTACCCTCGCCGCCTGGCACGCCTGTATGTGCCGGTCTGGGGTGCCCTCGTGCTCGCGCTGGTGGCCTTCCTCGCCGTGGACCGAGTCCGCGAACAAGGGCTCGGCTACTGGGTCGGGGAGCACGTCATTGACTACTCCGTCCCCGATTTCGTCGGCGACCTCTCGCTGGCGTCACCGGGGTTCCTCAACAGTCCATTCTGGTCCCTCAAGTACGAGGTGGAGTTCTCATTGGCGCTGCCCCTCTTCGTCTGGGTGACTCGACGAATCGGTCGTCACGCCCTCGTGGTGATTCCCCTGTACCTGATGGTCACCGCGGTGGGGACCCGCCTGGACATCGGCGAGGTCGTCTACTTGCCGATGTTCGGGGTTGGTGCCTTGCTGGCCGCTCTGCACGAGAGTCGCCGACTGGTTTCGATCTCCCCGTCGACCTCGGCCGGTTGGTCGGTGTTCGGCGCGGGAGCGATCGGGTTGCTGACCATCCACTGGTGGTGGTCGGGCTTGTCCGGGCCTGTCGTCAACGCCGCAACGACGCTGGGCGCCGCGCTGGTCGTGGTTGCCTTCGTCGAGTGCGTCGGGTGCCGCCACGCGGCCAGTTCTCGGGTGGGCCAGTGGCTTGGCGACCGGTCGTTCAGCCTGTACCTGACCCACGCCCCCGTCCTGCTCACGACAGCGTTCGTCGCAGCCGCCTGGCCGCGGTGGACCGCGGCCTGCGTGGGGTTCGTCCTTGCATTCGTCGTCGCTTCGGCCTTCTATCGCTGGGTCGAGAGCCCGGCTCACCTGATGTCGCGGTGGCTGGGACGCCGCATCCACGCGCGACCCCTGACAACGCGGCCGCTCGATATCCTCCCCGCACTGGCACCGGGCGCCCAGGCCGGCGTGCTCAGACGGCGATGGCCACCTCGGCCACCGAGCCCACCTGGGCAGTGACCTGCTGGTCCACCACGTCGGCCCGCGGCGCGAGCGTCCGCAGCGTCCACTCGCCGTTGCCGGCGAAGAACCGGAAGTAGCCGCCCTCGTTGGTGGGCACCTCGGCCGTGAACTCACCGGTGCGGTCGAGCAGGCGCACGTAGGCGTTCTCGACCGGGACCCCGTGACCGGAGGCGTCCACGCGGAGCACCTGGCCCTGGATGATGGCTTCCTTGGCGACGTTCACACCGTCGAGCGACAGACCGCCCTGGATCGCTCCGCACATCAGGCTTCCCCCGCCTCGTCGCCGAGGGCCACGGGCACGCCGACGAGCGAGCCGTACTCGGTCCAGGAACCGTCGTAGTTCTTCACGTTGGGCTCGTCGAGGAGCTCGTGGAAGACGAACCAGGTGTGCGAGGAGCGCTCGCCGATGCGGCAGTAGGCGATGGTGTCCTTGCTCCAGTCGACACCGGCCTCGGTGTAGATCTGCTTGAGCTCGTCGTCGGCGCGGAACGTGCCGTCGTCGTTGGCCGCCTTGCTCCACGGCACGTTGGCCGCGGTCGGGATGTGGCCCGCGCGCTGGGCCTGCTCCTGCGGCAGGTGGGCCGGGGCGAGCAGCCGGCCGGCGTACTCGTCGGGGCTGCGCACGTCGACCAGGTTCTTGACCCCGATCGCGGCGACCGTCTCGTCACGGAACGCGCGGATGCTCGTGTCCTGGTCCTTGGCGGTGTAGGACGTCTCCGCACGGGAGGGCAGGTCGGCCACCAGCTCGCGGGAGTCGAGCTCCCACTTCTTGCGGCCGCCGTCGAGCAGCTTGACGTCGTCGTGACCGTAGAGCTTGAAGTACCAGTAGGCGTAGGCCGCGAACCAGTTGTTGTTGCCGCCGTAGAGCACGATGGTGTCGTCGTTGGCGACGCCCTTCGAGCTCAGCAGCGCCTCGAACTGCTCCTTGTTGACGAAGTCGCGACGGACCTGGTCCTGGAGGTCGGTCGTCCAGTCGAGCTTGATCGCTCCCTGGATGTGCCCCTTGTCGTAGGCCGTGGTGTCCTCGTCGACCTCGACGAGGACGATCTTGTCGTTGTCGAGGTTGTCCTCGACCCACTGGGCGGAGACGAGAGTGTTCTCGCGGCTCATGGGGTGCTCCTTGTTTGTGTAGCGGGGATCTTCGGTGAGTTGGGAGCGGCCAGCGCGCGCCGGCCGAGGAGGTAGACCTCGCAGCCGAGGCAGAGGCCGATCGTGGCGTTGAGCAGGGCGGCCACCAGGGCGAAGCCGGTGGCGACGTAGCCGAGGGTGGTGGCGCCGGACAGGAACCCGGCGAGCGCCACGAGTGCGAACACCAGCCCGACGCCCTGGGCGAAACGGGGCGGCTCGGGTTCCTCGAGATGGGCCGGCGGCGCGAGCCGGGGCCGCACGACCGCGCGGAACAGGGCCGCGACCGGGGTGCGCTGCACGCCCCGCGCAACGGCGGTGGCGAACAGAGCCGCCTGGGCCGCGAGCAGGGCGATCCCCAGCGGACCGGGGGCGGTCAGCAGCACCGCGACGAGCACGACGCTCGTGACCGCGGCAGCGAACTGCTGTCCGCGGGGGTCGATCTGCGGGGAGGGCATGGAGCTCCTTCGGACGTCGGCGACTGACGGGCGCCCGGGCACATGGAAAGGGCAGGGGCGCGGGTCGCGACGACGAGGAACGGAGCCTCAGGCTCGGACGCGACCGATCAGGACATTCGACACAGCGCCGAGCGCACGCGGCAGTGATCCACTGCCCGGCGCTTGGTCAGCATGGTCGAGGACATGACGGCCACTGTAGGTGCGGCCGATGGCGCAGGCGTAACGCTCGTCTCGATATGTGGACTAGCCGTCCACAATGCGGACCTCATGCTCGATCGAGTGCGACCAGCACCTGGTCGCGCTGGGGCAGCCCCGACGCCCGCGACACCTCGCGACCCTCGGCGTCGAGGATCAGCGTGGTCGGCGTGCGCAGCACCCGCAGGCTCCGGACCACGTCGAGGTGGTGCTCGGCGTCGACCTCGACGTGCGTCACGCCTGGCACGAGCTCCGCCACCTCGCCGAGCACCCTCCGGGTGGCCCGGCACGGCGCGCAGAAGGCCGACGAGAACTGCAGCAGGGTCGCCCGCTCCCCCAGGGGTACGGCGACGCCCGCCGCGGTCAGCACGGTCGCCGCGGTCTCACCGGACGTCGTACCCGCCCCGACGCGTGTGCGGCGGGTGCCACGGAAGTGCCCGTCCGTCGCTACTCGGTACATCGCGAAGCCGACCACCAGCAGCACGCAGACGAGCAGCACCCACTGTCCGGTCGTCACGTCGAGCCCAACCGCGTCGCCGGCCGTCGCATTCCGCCGCGCTCAGCCACCGGCGAAGGGCGGCAGGAACTCGACGGTGTCACCGGGCGCCAGCTGGACGGTCGCCGGGTCCCGCGAGCCGACGGGACGGTCCCCCACCAGCACGGAGCAGACGCCGAGCACGGCCTCGAGGTTGGTGCCCGGATGGAGCGCCACGGCCCGCCTGCGCACGTCGGCCAGGGTCAGCGGCCCGTCCGCCGGCACGGCGTCCTCGGCGACACCGGCCGCGGCCCGGGCGGACGCCCAGTACCTCAACGTGACGACACCCACAGGTGTCTCAACATCGTCGCCGGCGGCCACGCGCTGCTCCATAGCCCGATATCCTTCCCCATCGGCCAAGGACGTCCGAGCTTCCCCTGACCCAGCCCGTGCCTCGCCCACGCGGAGGAGTGCTGAATGAGCACCCTGCTCCTGCTCACGAACGCCCTGCAGCCCTCGGTGGAGGTGCTTCCCGGCCTCTCCCTGCTCGGCCACCAGGTGAAGATCCTCCCTTCTGAGGGCAGCGCCCTCCTCGAGGCGCCGGACGCCGACCTGCTGCTGGTCGACGCGCGGCTCGAGCTGGCCCACGCCCGCGACCTCTGCCGGCTGATCCGGACGACCGGCACCGACATCCCGGTGCTCCTCGTGGTGACCGAGGGCGGCCTCGCCGTCGTCGCCCACGACTGGGGCATGGACGACGTCGTGCTGCACACCGCCGGGCCCGCGGAGCTCGAGGCGCGCATCCGGCTGGCCATCGGCCGGCTGAACGCGCACCGCGACGCCGACGACCCCGAGGCCCACGTGATCCGGTCGGGCGAGGTGGTCGTCGACGACGCGTCCTACACCGCCAAGGTCGGCGGCCGTTCGCTCGACCTGACGTTCAAGGAGTTCGAGCTCCTCAAGTACCTCGCCCAGCACCCCGGCCGCGTCTTCAGCCGTCAGCAGCTGCTCCAGGAGGTCTGGGGCTACGACTACTTCGGCGGCACCCGCACCGTCGACGTGCACGTGCGTCGGCTGCGGGCCAAGCTCGGCCCCGAGCACGAGACGCTGATCGGGACCGTGCGCAACGTGGGCTACCGGTTCGTGATCCCGACGGTCGAGAAGACCAGCGTCCCGGCCCAGGTCCGCGACTCCCAGGACGCCTGACGCCTAGAGTCGCTCCAGTGGACGACGTCGGGCTGCGAGCGATCGAGGACGTCAGCCGGGCGAGCGCCGAGGCGGACGGGGTCGAGCCCCTCGACGAAGGCGCCTGGCGCCGGCTGCGACACCACCCCGACGAGCTCGAGGTGACCCTCGAGCCGGGCGCCGGGTTCGCGGTCGTCGACGGCGACCTGCTGCACCTGGTCGTGGCGCCCGACCACCGCCGACAGGGCGTCGGGACGCGGCTGCTCACGCAGGCCGTCGGCGAGCGCGCCGGCCCCTGGCAGGCCTGGTCGCACGGCGACCACCCGGCCGCGGCGGCCCTGGCGCGACGCACGGGCTTCGACCGGGTCCGCGAGCTGTGGGTGATGAGGAGGTCGCTCGCCGGCCTGACCCAGACGCCCTCAGGCGCTGGCGCGGTCCACCTGCGCTCGTTCCGCCCCGGGGACGAGGCGGAGGTGCTGCGGGTGAACGCCGCCGCCTTCGCCCATCACCCCGAGCAGGGCTCGATGGACGCCGACGAGCTCGCCGAGCGGATGGCGGAGCCGTGGTTCGACCCCGCCGGCCTGCTGGTCGCTGCTGACGGGGACCGCCTGTTGGGCTTCCACTGGACGAAACGACACTCGGCGACCCTCGGCGAGGTGTACGTCGTGGGCATCGACCCCGCGTCGCAGGGCCTCGGCCTCGGGAAGGTGCTCGTCGACGCGGGCCTGCGGCACCTCCGCGACGGAGGAGCGGAGGACGTGCTGCTGTACGTCGAGTCCGACAACGTGCCGGCCGTCCGGCTCTACGAGGGCCTGGGCTTCACGCACGCCCCGGCCGACACGCACGTGATGTACGTGCGGCCGGCCTGAGCGTTGGTCAGCGAGTCCGCGAGCTGAACGACGCGGCGCTGTGCGGCCGCGACTTCCCGCCCGAGGGGGTGGCCGCCTGGCTGCGACCGCGGCCGCGACCCGCACCACGACGACCGGAGCCGCCGGCGTTGCCGCCGCCGGACCCACCGGTGCCGCCACCGGAACGACGCGGGCGACCCGAGCCGGCACGGCCCTGCGGGCGCTGGTTGGTCGGGGTGGCGTCGGGAGACGGCTTGAGGCCGCCGGCCACCAGCGTGCGCTGGCCCGGGGCGAGCCTGCGCAGCACCTCGTCGCCGAGGCCGGCGACCCTGGTCGTGGTCGCCTTGACGCCCGCGGCACGGGTCAGCGTGCGCACCTCGCGCACCTGGTCGTCGGTCATCAACGTGATCACGGTGCCCTCGGCGCCGGCGCGGGCCGTACGGCCGGAGCGGTGCAGGTAGGCCTTGTGCTCGGCGGGCGGGTCGGCGTGGACCACCAGGGCGACGTCGTCGACGTGGATGCCGCGGGCGGCGACGTCCGTCGCGACGAGCGTGGTGGCCCGGCCGGAGTGGAACAGCTCCATGTTGCGGGTGCGGGCGCCCTGGCTGAGGTTGCCGTGCAGGTCGACCGTCGGCACGCCGTTCTGGTTCAGCTGACGGGCGAGCGACTTGGCGCGGTGCTTGGTACGGGTGAACACGACGGTGCGACCGGGCGCGCTGGTCAGGTCGACCAGGACCGGGACGCGCTGGTCGTGCTGGATGTGCAGCACGTGGTGGGCCATCGTGGCGATCGGCGACTGCGCCGAGTCGGCCTGGTGGGTGACCGGCGAGCGCAGGAACTGGCGGACGAGGCCGTCGATGGCCTGGTCGAGGGTGGCCGAGAAGAGCAGCCGCTGGCCGGTCTTCGGGGTCTGGCTGAGCAGGCGGCGGACCGAGGGCAGGAAGCCGAGGTCGGCCATGTGGTCGGCCTCGTCGAGCACGGTCAGCTCGACGTCGGAGAGCCGGCAGTGGCCCTGGCCGATGAGGTCCTCCAGGCGGCCGGGGCAGGCGACCACGATGTCGGCGGTCTTCAGGCCGCGGACCTGCGGGTTCTGGCCGACGCCGCCGAAGACGGTCTGGGAGGTGAGCCCGGCGGCCGCGGCGAGCGGCGCGAGGGCCGCCTCGATCTGGCCGACCAGCTCACGGGTCGGGGCGAGGATCAGGGCGCGGGGCGCACCCGGGCGGCTGCGGCGCTGGTCGGCCTTGAGGCGGGCCACGAGCGGCAGCAGGAAGGCGTAGGTCTTGCCGGAGCCGGTCCGGCCGCGGCCGAGCACGTCACGGCCGGCGAGGCTGTCGGGCAGCGTCGCCGCCTGGATCGGGGTGGGCTCGGTGATGGACAGGCCGGCCAGGACGGCCGCGAGGTTCGCGGGCACGCCGAGGTCGGTGAAGGAAACGTACGAAGACAAGAGAAGTTCGCTCTCGGTGGGTGTGTCTCACCCGGCAGCCCGCACCGGCGGTGGGGGCGAAAGCATGGGCCTCACGAGGAGGGGCGCCGCCGAGCTTGTGTGGGCGGCGCGGGCAGCCCGAGGCGAGACGGGGCGGGCTGCTGTCCCCAACCGTACCGGGAGTACGGGCGCGGGGGTGAATCCCGGCGCGATCCGCGCACCTAGCCTGGCCGGGTGCCGGACACCGATCTCGACGCCCTGGGGCTGCTGCCCGAGGACCAGGCGGACCTGCGCCGTCACGCGGCGCAGATCCAGGACGACGACCGGGCCCGCGTGGCCGACCTGGCCGCCCGGTTGGCCGCCCGCGTCGGCGACCTGGACTTCCCCTGGCCGCGCCTCTTCGCCGGCGTGCGCGACGAGCCCGGGCGACCCATGGGGCTGCTGCCGCTGCTGGCCCTGGTCGCGTCCGCGGACGCCGTACGCCGCTTCCACGCCGGGCGGGGGCTGTCGCCCGAGGACTCCGCGAGCGGGCTGCGCGACCTCGGCCAGCAGGTGGCGGTGCACCGGCGGACGTACGGCGAGTTCGGGCTGCACACCCAGGGCTGGCTGGTCGGGGTGTGGTCCGGGGCGTACTTCTGGCCCGGCCGGCTCGCCTTCAACCTGATGCGTCACGAGGGCCGCTGGGTCATCGACACGCACATCCCCGAGGCCGGGCCGCTGACCCCGGCGGCGGTGGACGAGTCGTTCGCCCGGGCCGAGGCCCTGTTCGCGCGGCACTTCGCCGACCACCCGGCCACCGAGCTGCACTGTCACTCCTGGTTGCTGGACCCGTACCTCGCCGAGGCGCTCCCCGCCGACAGCAACCTGGTCCGGTTCCAGCAGCGGTGGGAGCTCTACGGCGAGGCCGAGCCCGGCGACCACGACGCGCTGTTCTTCGTGTTCCGCCGCCGCGACGTCCGGGCGGCCGATCGGAGACTGCTCCCGCGGGACACCAGGCTCCAGCGCGCCGTGCTCGACCGGGTCGGCTCGGAGCGGCCGTGGCAGCTGCGGCACGGTCGCATTCCACTGAGTCGGTGAGGCCACCCACCGTTCACCTCGCGGTGCCACACTGGCGCTCATGACAGTGTCCAGGGCGGTCTCGAGCCCCGCCGACGACCCGGTGCCCGACGACGGCGCCGTGCACGAGACCTTCGAGGTCGAGCCGCCGTACGTCCCCGACGCCGAGGCGCTGGCGCACCTGGCGAAGTACGAGGACCGCTTCCTCGACCGCGAGCTCTCCTGGCTGCGTTTCAACCTTCGCCTGCTCGAGATGGCCGAGGACGTCAGCCTGCCCCTGCTCGAGCGGGTGCGCTCGATCGCGTTCTTCGCGAGCAACCTGGACGAGTTCTTCATGGTGCGGGTGGCCGGCCTCAAGCGCCGGATCGCGGCCGGGATGGCGGTCCGGGCGGCGTCCGGGATGATGCCGCGCGACGTGCTCGAGGCGATCTGGACCCGCGCCGCCGAGCAGAGCCTGCGGCACGCCGAGTTCTTCCGCGACGACATCGTGCCGAGCCTGTCGGCCAACGGCATCGACCTGGTGCGGTGGGACGACCTCGACCGCGAGGAGCAGAAGTTCGCCAAGCGGTTCTTCAAGGACCGCGTCTTCCCGGTGCTCACGCCGCTGGCGGTCGACCCCGCCCACCCCTTCCCCTACATCTCCGGCCTCTCGCTGAACATGGCCGTGCTGGTGCGCAACCCCAAGACCGGCAAGGAGCACTTCGCCCGGGTCAAGGTGCCGCCGACGTTCAGCCGCTTCGTGGCGCTGGGCAACCAGCGGTTCGTGCCGCTGGAGGACGTCATCGGGGAGCACCTCAGGCGACTGTTCCCGGGCATGGAGGTGCTCCAGTTCCACACGTTCCGGGTCACCCGCAACGAGGACCTGGAGGTCGAGGAGGACGACGCCGAGAACCTCCTGCAGGCGCTGGAGAAGGAGCTGCTGCGGCGGCGCTTCGGACCGCCGGTGCGGCTCGAGGTCGAGGAGTCGATCACCCCGCAGGTGCTCGAGCTGCTCACCTCGGAGCTCGACATCTCCCCGCAGGAGGTGGTCCGCGTCCCCGGACCGCTCGACCTCAGGGGGCTGCACGACATCGCCGACCTGCCACGTGAGGACCTCAAGTACCCCGCCTTCGTGCCGATGACGCACGGGATCCTCTCCGACGTCGAGTCGTCGTCGCCGGTCGACGTGTTCGGCGCCGCACGGCGTCACGACGTCCTGCTCCACCACCCGTACGACTCGTTCGCGACGTCGGTGCAGCGGTTCCTCGAGCAGGCCGCGGCCGACCCGCACGTGCTCGCGATCAAGCAGACGCTCTACCGCACCTCGGGCGACTCGCCGATCATCGACGCCCTGGTCGACGCGGCCGAGTCCGGCAAGCAGGTGCTCGCCCTCATCGAGATCAAGGCCCGCTTCGACGAGTCGGCCAACATCCGGTGGGCCCGCAAGCTCGAGCACGCCGGGTGCCACGTCGTCTACGGCCAGGTCGGCCTGAAGACCCACTGCAAGCTGGCCATGGTGGTCCGCGACGAGCCCGAGGGCATCCGGCGCTACACCCACATCGGCACCGGCAACTACAACCCCAAGACCGCGCGGTCCTACGAGGACCTGGGGCTGATCACGACCAACGAGGCGATCGGCGAGGACGTCGCCAACCTGTTCAACAACCTCAGCGGCTACAGCCGCAAGCCGTCGTACGACACCCTGCTCGTCGCCCCCGACTCCGTGCGCGAGGGCCTGGTCGCGCGCATCCACCAGGAGATCACCCACCACCGGGCGGGCCTGCCGGCGCGCATCCGGCTGAAGGCCAACTCGATCGTCGACGAGGCCATGATCGACGCGCTGTACCTCGCCTCGCAGGAGGGTGTGCCCGTGCAGCTGCTCGTGCGCGGCATCAGCGCGCTGCGCCCCGGCGTGCCCGGCCTGTCCGAGACCATCGAGGTGCGCTCCATCCTCGGGCGGTTCCTCGAGCACAGCCGGGTGTTCTGGTTCGAGAACGCCGGAGAGCCCGAGGCGTGGATCGGTTCCGCCGACGTGATGCACCGCAACCTCGACCGCCGTGTGGAGGTCCTCGTACGGCTGCCCAACGCCGCCAGCCGCGACCAGGTAGGGCGGCTGCTCGACCTGGCGTTCGACCCGGAGACCCACGCCTGGACCCTGCACCGCGACGGTTCGTGGCAGCAGAACGACGGCAAGGTGCACCTGCAGGAGAGCCTGATCGAGAGCCAACGGCGCCGCGGCTGACCTCTTCGGGGGGACCCCGAGTTGCACCGCGCGCGTGCCGGGCCCCACGATGGTCCACTGTCCGTGTCTCGACAGGTCAGGAGCGCTCTGTGGCCTTCAGTATCCGCCCCGTGGACGGTGCGTTCTACACACTGTTCTCCGAGTCGGCCCAGCACCTCGTCAAGGGCTCCGCGCTCCTGGCAGAGATGTTCGCCGAGGGCACCGACCGCGCCGCCAAGGCCAAGGAGATGCGCGAGGCCGAGAGCCAGGCCGACGTCACGACCCGCGAGATCATCCAGCGGGTCAACAAGACCTTCGTGACCCCGTTCGACCGTGAGGACATCCACGCCCTGGCGTACGGGCTGGACGACGCCATGGACGAGATGGAGGAGGCGGCCGACCTCATCAACCTCTACGAGGTGGTGTCGTTCCCGTCGGAGTTCGCCAAGCAGGTGGAGCTGATCCAACGGTGCGCGGAGCTCACCGCCGCCGCCATGCCGAAGCTGCAGTCGCTGGACCTCGAGGAGTACTGGCTGGAGATCGGCCGCCTCGAGAAGGCCGGCGACAAGAGCTTCCGGCGGATCATCTCCAAGCTGTTCAGCGGCAACTACGACGCGCTGGAGGTGCTCAAGCTGAAGGACGTCGTCGAGAAGCTCGAGGGCGCCATCAACGCGTTCGAGACCGTCGCCAAGCGGGTGGAGCAGATCGCCGTCAAGGAGTCCTGACGGGATGGAGCTCGCGATCCTGATCGCGGTCGTCGTCGTCGCGCTTGCGTTCGACTACACCAACGGCTTCCACGATGCCGCCAACGCGATCGCCACGTCGGTGTCCACCCGGGCCCTGACCCCCCGCATCGCCCTGATCCTCGCCGCGGTGATGAACTTCGTGGGCGCCCTGCTGGGCCAGAAGGTCGCCCACACGGTCAGCGACACCATCGACACCTCCGGGTTCTCGGCCACGCACGGCCTGACGATCGTGATGTGTGGCCTGCTGGGCGCGATCATCTGGAACCTGACGACCTGGTGGCTGGGCCTCCCGTCCTCGTCGTCGCACGCGCTGATCGGCGGTCTGGTCGGCTCGGCCCTCGCCGCGGGAGCCCTGGTGCACTGGAACACGGTCATCGACAAGGTGCTCATCCCGATGGTTCTCTCGCCCATCGCGGGATTCATGCTGGCGTTCCTGCTGATGCTGAGCTTCATGTGGATCCTGCGGAAGCGGAACCCCAAGCGGGTGTCCCGGAACTTCCGGATGCTGCAACCGATCTCCGCCGCGGCGCTCGCCCTCGGCCACGGCCTCCAGGACGCCCAGAAGACGATGGGCGTGATCTTCCTGGCCCTGATCACCACCGGCCACGCCCAGGAGGGCGACCGGCTGCCGCTGTGGGTCGTGATCTCCGCGGCCGCCGCGATCTCCGCCGGCACGTACTCCGGCGGGTGGCGGATCATGCGCACCATGGGCCGCAAGATCATCGACCTCGACCCCGCTCGCGGGTTCGCCGCCGAGACGGTCGGCGCCTCGGTGCTCTACACGACGGCCTACGTCTTCGAGGCCCCGGTCTCGACCACGCACATCATCACCTCGGCGATCATGGGCGCGGGCGCCACCCGGCGCCTCTCGGCGGTCCGTTGGGGCATGGCCCGGACCATCCTGACGGCCTGGGTGCTGACGTTCCCGATGGCCGGCCTGGCCGCCGCCGCCTGCTACGGCGTCGCCCACTTCGTCCTGCCGTAGCCGCCCGCGCTGGCGGTGCGTGAGGGTTGGTTCTGGCCCGGTGGCGGTGCGAGATCACGGGACCCAGCCGAAGCGGGGAGCGGAAGTGACCGGTTCCGTGGGCGAGGCTGAACGCAGGGTGAACTCGGACTTGCCGTTGGAAGAAGCCGTCGGCCCCGCTCCGAGGAGGGAGCTCAGTAGCGCTCGAACGCCGCGATCTTGCCCTTGCGGTGGTGCACGACGACCAGCTCGCCCGGAGCCAGCTTTTCGGTCACCACTTCCAGCGCGTCGAGCACCGTCGGGAGGACCGGCCGGTGCGTGCAGATGGCCGCACACTCCTTGCCGTGGATCAGGTCGTCGACGATCTCGAGCACCGACTCCACGGTCGCGTCCTCCTGGCTGAGCGCGTCGGTCTCCTTGAGCGGCCAGCCGGACGCCTCGGCGTACGGCACCAGGGTCTGCGCGCAGCGGACGCTGCTCGACGTGACCAGTCGGGTCAGGCCGTACGCGCCCAGCAGCGGCACCAGCTTCGCGGCGTCCCGCTTGCCCTCGGCGAGCAGCGGACGCAGCCGGTCGTCCTTGCGCCACGACTTGCGGGCGCGCGCGTGCGCATGACGGACGACGACCAGCGCCCGAGTGCGCCACTCGGTCGCGAGCGCCTCGTCGAGGGTGGCCTGGTCGAACGTGTACGACAGCCGTCGCTTGGCCTTGCGCAGGGGGACCCACGCCACCTCGTCGATCTCGTCGTTGACGAGGTAGTCCTCGACGGAGTGGTCGCCCACGACCCGGCCGTGCCAGTAGGAAACGGTCTTCATGCGGTTGCCGTTGGGGTAGCGCTGAGGTCGGAGCGGGGTGCCCAGCCGGACCCGCACGCCGGTCTCCTCGCCGACCTCGCGGACCGCGGCGACGGGCGCGAGCTCACCCCGGTCGAGCTTGCCCTTGGGGAAGGACCAGTCGCCGTACCGTGGCCGGTGCACCAGCAGCACGGCGTCCTTGCGGATCACGACAGCACCGGCGGCCAGCACGTCCCCGATCGGCCGGGAGGGGGGCGACATGGTGGCTAGTCTCACATCACCCGGAGCCCGTGAGGAGGGGTGGTGCCGAGACCTGGGACCAGGGCGGTCGTGGTCGCCGTCGTCGGCCTCGTCCTGGCCACCCTCGTGGCGGTCGCGGCGCTCGTCCTCGTGGTGGGCGTGCCGTTCGGGCCCGGCCGCAGCGATCTCGCGCGGGCGGTGGCCGGGGCCCCGGCCGGCACCGAGCGGGCGTCGTGGACCGACTGGGACGGCGTACGCGCCGAGCTCGGCAGCGACGTCGACGCACGGTCCGGCGCGGACGAGCTCCGCACGTTCCTGGACGAGGCCTACGACGCCGACCTGAGCTCGCGCTCGGCCCTGCTGCAGTCGGCCCCGGCGCTGCAGACGAGCTTCGGCTTCTCGCCCGCGTCGGCGGACTGGGAGCTCTTCAGCCAGTCGGCGGACGGCGCGGTGATCACCTTGCGGATGCCCGACGACACCGACTTCGACGACCTGGCCGACCGGTTGACCGAGCTCGGGTACGCGCCACCCGACAGCGACGACGGGGTCTGGGTCGGCGGGCCGGACCTGCTGTCCGCGCTGTCGGCGAACCTGACCCCCGAGCTGGGCTACGTCGTCCTCGACCGGGACGAGCACCTGGTGCTGGCCTCGGACCAGCAGCCGTACCTCGAGTCGGCGGTGAGCTCGGCCACCGGCGACGCCGACGGGGCCGAGGGGCTCGACGAGGTCACCGAGGCGCTGGGCGAGCCGCTGTCGGCGGCGGTCTACACGGGCGAGTACGCGTGCGGCGCGCTCGCCATGGGTCAGGCCGACGCCGACGACCAGGCGCAGGCCGCCGAGCTGGTGGCCGCCGCGGGCACCGTCGACCCGTACCTCGCCTTCGCCATGGGGGTGCGCCCCGAGGGCGACGTCCGCGTGGCCATGGAGTTCGCCGACGACGACCAGGCCCGGGCCAACGCCGACAGCCGTACCGTCCTGGCGACCGGGCCAGCCGTCGGGCAGGGCGGCGACTTCGCCGACCGGTTCGCGCTGCGGTCCGCCAGCGCCGACGGCACCGTGGTCGTGCTCGACCTGGACCCCGTCGCGGGCGCGTACGTGCTGAGCGACCTCAGCACCGGCCCCGTCCTCTTCGCCACCTGCTGACGAGTAACCACCCCTGGGACCCACTACTGACCCGCTTGAGCGGGTCAGTAGTGGGCCTTACGGGTGGTTACTCATCACCGGAAGCGGCGGAGCCGGAGGCTGTTGGTGACCACGGCGACGCTGGAGAAGGCCATGGCGGCTCCGGCGATCATCGGGTTCAGCAGGCCGGCGGCGGCCAGCGGGATGGCGGCGAGGTTGTAGCCGAACGCCCAGGCCAGGTTGGTCTTGATGGTGCGCAGGGTGGCGCGCGAGAGGCGTACGGCGTCCGCGGCCGCCCGCAGGTCGTCGCGGACCAGCGTCAGGTCGGCCGCCTCGACGGCGACGTCGGTCCCGGCCCCCATGGCCAGGCCCAAGTCGGCCTGGGCCAGGGCGGGGGCGTCGTTGATGCCGTCGCCGACCATGGCGACCACGCGGCCCTGCTCCTGGAGCCGGCGCACCTCGGCCACCTTGCCCTCGGGTGACACCCCCGCGACCACGTCGTCGATCCCGACCTCGGCCGCGACGGCCCGGGCGGTGCGCTCGTTGTCGCCTGTGAGCAGGACGGGCCGCAGCCCCAGGTCGCGCAACCGCCGCACGGCCTCGGCGGAGGTCGGCTTCACCGTGTCGGCGACGACCAGCACCCCGGCCGGCTGGTCGTCCACCGTCAGCACGACGGCGGTCCGGCCCGCCGACTCGGCGGAGGCGACCGCCTGCCCCAGCACGTCCGGCAGACCAGCGCCTGGGCGGCCGACCTCGACGCGTCGGTCCTCGATGGTGCCGGAGACCCCGGAGCCGGCCACGGCCGCGAACCTCTCGACCCCGGGTACCTTCCCCGCGTACGCCGCCACCACCGCGCGGCCGACCGGGTGCTCGGAGGCGGACTCGACGCCGGCGGCCAGCCGGCGTACGTCGTCGTTCGTCCAGCCGGGCGCCGCGACGACGTCGACCAGGGTCATCCGTCCGGTCGTGACCGTGCCGGTCTTGTCGAGGACGACGGTGTCGATGCGGCGGGTGTCCTCGAGCACCTCGGGGCCGCGGATCAGGATGCCGAGCTGGGCGCCGCGGCCGGTGCCGACCATCAGCGCGGTGGGCGTCGCCAGGCCGAGCGCGCACGGGCAGGCCACGATCAGCACGGCCACGGCGGCCGTGAAGGCCACCTCCGGCCCAGCGCCCGCCCCCAGCCAGAAGCCGAGGGCCCCGGCCGCGATCGCGATCACGACCGGCACGAACACCGCCGACACCCGGTCGGCCAGCCGCTGGACGTCGGCCTTGCCGTTCTGCGCCGCGTCGACGAGCCGGGCCATCTGGGCGAGCCGCGTCTCGGCCCCCACACGCGTCGCCCGCACCACGAGCCGGCCGCCCGCGTTCACCGTCGCGCCCGTCACCTCGTCCCCCGGCTCGACCTCGACCGGCACCGCCTCGCCGGTCAGCATGGAGGCGTCGATCGCGGACGTGCCGCGGACGACCACGCCGTCGGTGGCCACCCGCTCGCCGGGCCGCACCACGAACTCCTGCCCGACGGCCAGCTCGTCGACCGGGACGCGTACCTCGCCGCCGTCGCGGAGCACCGCGACGTCGCGCGCGCCGAGGTCCAGCAGCGCGCGGAGCGCCTCGCCGGCCCGCCGCTTGGCTCGCTTCTCGAGGTAGCGACCGGCCAGCAGGAACGTCGTCACCCCCGCCGCGACCTCGAGGTAGATCGTCGCCAGCCCGTCCGTACGCTCCACCGTCAGGCTGAACGGATGCCGCATGCCCGGATCCCCGGCGGAGCCGGCGAACAGCGCCACCAGCGACCACCCGAACGCCGCGAGCACGCCCAGCGAGACCAAGGTGTCCATGGTCGTGGCGCCGTGCCGCAGGTTGGCCCACGCGGCGCGGTGGAACGGCCACGCCCCCCACACCGCGACCGGCGCGGCCAGCGTCAGCGAGGCCCACTGCCAGTGCTCGAACTGCAGCGCGGGCACCATCGCCATCAGCACCACGGGCACGGTGAGCACGGCGCTGACCACCAGCCGCTGACGAAGGGCAGCCAGCTCGACCTCGTACCGGTCCGGCGCAGGCGTCCCGGGCTGCGGTCGCTCGCGTACGACGGGCACCGGCGTCGCGGCGTACCCGGCGGCCACGACCGTCGCGACCAGGTCGTCGGCGCTGACCGTGTCCGGGAACGCGACCACGGCCTTCTCGGTGGCGTAGCTGACGCTCGCGGTCACGCCGTCGAGCTTGTTGAGCTTGCGCTCGATCCGCTGCGCGCACGAGGCGCAGGTCATGCCCGCGATGTCGAGGGTGACGTCAGTGGTCACCGTCGTGCTCCTGCGTCGGCGCAGGCGGGTCCGAGGAGGGACCGACGGGTCCGACGATGCGGCCGGCCGCGAACGAGAGCGCGAAGACCGCGGTCACGGCGCACACGAACGCCAGGACGCGGTCGACGGTGCGCATGGTCGGGCCCCCTCACGCCAGGGCGTAGCCGGCCTCGGCCACGGCCGCCTCGACGTCGGCGGGGTCGAGCGGCGCGCTGCTGGTGACGGTGACCTCGCCGGTCTCCAGCACCACGTCGACGTCCTCGACGCCGACCAGCTCGCCGATCTCCTCGGAGACCGAGGCGACGCAGTGGCCGCAGGTCATGCCGGTGACGGTGACCCGGGTGACGGTCTTGGGGCCGGGCATCAGGAGCGCACCAGCCGGGCGATCGCCTCCGTGGCCTCCGCGACCTTCTCGCGGGCCTCCGCGTCGCCGGCCCGGGCGGCGTCGACGACGCAGTGGTTCATGTGGTCCTCGAGCAGGCCGATCGAGACGGCGTGCAGGGCCTTGGTCATCGCCGACACCTGGGTCAGGATGTCGATGCAGTACTGCTCCTCGTCGACCATCCGCTGCAGGCCCCGGGCCTGTCCCTCGATGCGCCTCAGGCGCTTCAGGTAGTCGTCCTTGCGGCTGATGTAGCCGTGCTCGTGGGCCATGTCCCCATGGTACCCCCCACGGGTATGCGCGGGGCGCGCGGAGGTGGCGGACTCAGCCCGCGGCCGGTCGCGCGACGCCCAGGATCTGGTCGATCTCCTCGAGCGAGAGGTGTTCGTCGGTCTCGCTCGCGGCGATGATCAGGTTGGTCGTCAGCTCCACCTCGCGGAGCAGGTCCTGGTCCTCCAGCGTGACGTCGAACTGGTCGTGCACGCCCTCTCCCCTCAGCTTCCTGGCACGCTAGCGCCAGCCCTACCCCCGAAGCATGGTTCCCCCCTAGGACGAACCTAAACCCTCGGACCCCATGTCACGGAGAGGCGGAGCCAGAACGAGCGCACCGGTATAGACCTACACGCGGCACGAGGCCCCGCCCCCGAAGGGACGAGGCCTCGTGTGCGATGTCAGTGTGTCGACACCCGCACTCAGAGAGCGCGGACGTTCTCCGCCTGGGGGCCCTTGGGACCCTGGGTGACGTCGAACTCGACCTTCTGGTTCTCGTCGAGGGACTTGTAGCCCTGCGACTGGATCGCCGAGTAGTGCACGAAGACGTCGTCGCCGCCGTCCTCCTGCGCAATGAAGCCGAAACCCTTCTCGGCGTTGAACCACTTCACGGTGCCTTGAGCCATGTGCTCGTTACTCCTGTTATCGGAACGAGAGTCGTCACTTCGACGACCCGCACCAGATGCAGTGCCACGTCGTTCCGACTTGCGTGAGTGGATCGCACGAAAACGAATCGCCGTTGGACAAACTCCGCGGGCATTGACCTGCTGGAACTTGCACCTGAGCAACGCCTACCTTACCAACGGAAGGGTCCATGACAACCATCGAGGCACCGCCCATCGGGGTGGGTTCGCCCGCGGCCCTATCCTGGCGGCTCGCGCACCGTCTCGACGGGCGCTCCCGGGCCCCTAGCTCAATTGGCAGAGCTGAGGACTTTTAATCCTTAGGTTGTGGGTTCGAGTCCCACGGGGCCTACCGATCGACCACCGGTCTGGACCGACTTCGCCGTTCGGCTCCCCCGGGGCCAGGTTCGGGTTATTTTGCTTTCCGTGAGTGGTCAGGCCGACCCGGTGAGCGGGCGCCGCGTCGTCGACGCGTCCGTGTACTCCGTGGAGTTCAAGCCGCGGGGCACGGGCCGGCGCGTCGTCGGCTTCCTGACGCTCGTCTGCCTGACCGCGACGGTGTACTTCGGCTGGCAGGCCTACGAGGAGCGCACCCCGATCTCCTTCGGGCATCGCCGCCACGCTCGGCGCGCTGACCATCGTGCTGTGGGCCGCCTGGGCGGCCTCGCCCGTCTCCCACCTGCACGTGCACGGCGGCATCCTCGAGGTGCAGCGGGCCGGCCGGACCGAGCGGTTCGACCTCACCAGCCACTACACGAAGATCCGCACGGTCGGGAAGCCGCGCAGCGGCCGCTGGCGGGTGCTCATCGAGCGGCCCGCGAACACGCCCTTCGTGATCGACCGCACGATGGTCGACCCCCGCGACTTCACCCGCGTGCTCGAGGCCTACCACCACGTCGGCTGAGCGTGCGGGGCCTCAGGCCTTGACGGAGTCCTGGTGCTGCCCGCGCTCGCCGGAGTCGGTGAGGCGAGCCTCTTCCATGGCCCGCGCCTCGAGCTCGGCCCGCCGGGTGACCTCGAGGATCTCCTGCGCCCGGTCGTACGCGCCCGGGGCCGAGACCAGGTCCGCCGCACCGCCGCGCAGCCTCTGCAGCGCCGCCCGGGCGTAGATCTGCTGCTCGGTCGTGGTGCGTTCGGAACGACCGCGGCCCAGGAACGAGACGAACCAGTGCATCAGGGCCGTCAGCCGGCTCTTGAAACCTGTGATGTAGATCAGGTGCAGCGCCAGCCAGGCGAGCCAGGCGAGGAACCCCGTCAGCCGGAACTTCCCGATCAGCGCGACGGCCTTGAACCGGCTGATGGTCGCCATCGAACCCTTGTCGAAGTACTTGAACGGCGGCTGCGGCGGCTTGCCGTCGACGCGGCGCTGGATCGACTTCGCGGCGTACTTGGCACCCTGGATCGCGACCTGGGCGACCCCGGGCAGGTTGTCGAGGGCGATCATGTCGCCGACCACGAACACCTCGGGGTGGCCAGGCAGCGTCAGGTCGGGGTTCACGCCGATCCGGCCGGCACGGTCCAGCGGAGCACCGGTCTGCGTCGCGAGCGTCCGGCCCAGCGGGCTCGCTTGCACGCCGGCCGCCCAGATCTTGGTCACTGCGACGATCCGCTCGGTACGACCGTCCTTGTAGGCCACGTCGATGCCGCGCTCGTCGAGGTCGGTCACCATCGCTCCGAGGATGACCTCGACGCCGAGCTTCTCGAGGTCCCTCTTGGTGTGCTCGCCGAGCTTCTTCCCGAACGGCGGCAGCACCTGCGGCGCCGCATCGAGCAGGATCACCCGGGCGTGGCGGGTGTTGATGGCGCGGAAGTCGCGCTTGAGGGTGCGGTGGGCGAGCTCGGCGATCTGGCCGGCCATCTCCACACCCGTGGGACCGGCGCCGACCACGACGAAGGTGAGCAGGTGGTCGACGTTCTCGCCGCGCAGCGCGCCGAGCTCGGCCATCTCGAACGCGCCGAAGATGCGGCCGCGCAGCTCGAGGGCGTCGTCGATGCTCTTCATGCCGGGGGCGTCCTCGGCGAAGTGGTCGTTGCCGAAGTACGACTGCGCGGCGCCGGCCGCGACGATCAGGGAGTCGTACGGCGTCACCGTCTTGCGGCCGAGCACGTCGGAGGTGACCGTGCGGGCCTCGAGGTCGATGTCGACGACCTCGCCCAGCAGCACCTGGGCGTTCTGCTGGCGGCTGAGGATCTCGCGGGTGGACGGCGCGATCTCGCCCTGGGACAGGATGCCGGTCGCGACCTGGTAGAGCAGCGGCTGGAAGAGGTGGTGGCTGGTCCGCGCGACCAGGGTGATGTCCACGTCGGTGCGGTGGAGGGCCTTGGCGCCGAACAGCCCGCCGAAGCCCGAGCCGATCACCACGACGCGGTGGCGGTTCCCTGCCGAATTCGTCCCTGACGACACGCTGGTCATGCCCTCTCCTCGACGCCTGAGCTACCTCTCACCACGATCCTCCTCCCTCGCCCGTCCCGCTCCAACGGGTGTCCACGTCTCTGTTCCCACACCGGAGAAGGGAATACCTGGGGGCCCCGGCAGCACCGTTTTCGTCATTCCGCTCGGCGCGCCGCCACGGTAACCACCCGCAAATGACCGATTGGCGGATACACAATGGGGTGAGGAACGTGTTTGATTCGGGTTTCAACCGGGTACGAGAGCCTGATTGGCGTTCCCCCTCCTTGCCCTGGAGTCCGACATGCCGTTGAACCGCCCTGCGCAGGCCTTGACGCCTGGGCCCCGTGGCGTGTCCGACGCACGGCGGTGGGCGACCCAGGTGCTGACCGAGATCGGGCGGCCCGAGCTGGTCGAGTCGGCGTGCATCAGCGTCTCCGAGGTGATCACCAACGCCCTGCTGCACGCCGAGCAGCCGGTGAGCGTGCGCCTGCGTGGGACGAGCGACCATCCCCGCATCGAGGTCCGTGACGGCTCCCGCGAGCCGCCGGACCTGCCCGACCTCGAGTCCGACCCCACCGACGACGTCCTGCTGACCTTCGGTCGGGGCCTCTCGATCGTGGCCCGCGTGTCGAGCGCCTGGGGTGCCGAGCTCGAGGAGGAAGGCAAGGTCGTCTGGTTCGTCCCGCAGGTCGAGCTCGCCGACGGTCCCGGGGTCCAGGGCATCATCACCGAGCTCCAGCCGATGCCGCGTGAGGACCCGCCCGACGTCGAGGACCCCGTCGACGTCACCCTCGTCGGCCTCCCCCTGCCGGAGATGAAGGCCAACCGGATGCACCTGCGCGAGCTGCGCCGCGAGCTGCGCCTGCTCGCCCTCAGCCACGAGGCGACCTACCCGCTCGCCGCGTCGCTGTCGCGGTTCTTCACCGATCTCGACGCCACGTTCTGGCGTGGCCTGCGCGACGAGAGCCTGGCCTCGGCCCTGCTCGACGGCGACGACGACATGGACCTCACCATCACCATCCCGCGCAGCTCCGGCGACGACTTCCAGCGCTTCATCGAGCTCCTGCAGCTGGCCGACGCGTTCTGCCGCCAGGAGCGGCTGCTGACGTTGGCGCGCACGCCGATCCAGATCGCCTTCCAGACCTGGATGTTCGGCGAGTTCGTCCGACAGGCGCGCGGCGCCACGCCGATGCGCTGGCGTCCGCCGGGCCCCGCCGAGAGACGGCACCAGAGCGTCTCGTGACGCGACCGGCGCCCGCGACGCTGGTCGCGGTGGCCGCCGGCGGCGCCCTGGGCGGGACCCTGCGCTGGTGGCTGGGCGATGTGGTGCCCGACGGGTCCGGGTTTCCCTGGACCACGTTCGCGATCAACGTCACGGGGGCGCTGGTCCTCGCCCTGCTCCCGGCCGTGGCGGCCGTGCGCAGGCGCCCGATCCTGACGGCCGCCCTCGGGCCTGGCCTGCTGGGCGGCTACACCACGCTCTCGACGTACGCCGAGCAGGGACGCTCGCTGCTCGCCGACGGCCGCGGCGGGCTCGCCGCGGCGTACCTGCTCGGGACGCTCGCCGCCTGCCTGGTCGCGGTCACCCTCGCCGGTCACCTCTCGTCACGTCCGGCGCAGCAGGACTTCGCGGCCGAGGAGGGCAACGAGTGACGCCCCTGCTCGTGGCTGCCGGCGCGGCACTCGGGGCCACGCTCCGCTTCTGGGTCGCCCACCACCTCGACGACCGGACCCCCTGGGGCACGTTCGCCGTCAACGTGGCCGGGTCCTTCGTGCTCGGGCTGCTGGTGGGCAGCGACCCGTCCGCGCACGCGCTCGCCCTGCTCGGCACCGGCTTCTGCGGAGGGCTGACGACCTACTCGGCGTTCGCCGTGCAGACCCGCGACCAGGGCCGCGACCGTGGGCCCGCGGCTGCCGCGGCCTACGCCGTCGGGACCATCGGTCTCGCCCTGGCGGCGTGCGCGCTGGGGTTTGCGATCGGTCAGGCGTAGCCGAGGTCGTGCAGGCGGTGGTCGTCGATGCCGAAGTGGTGGGCGACCTCGTGCACGACGGTGATCCGTACCTCTTCGGCGAGGTCCTCGAGGTCGTCGCACATGTCGAGCAGCGGCCCACGGAAGATGAAGATCCGGTCGGGGAGGCCGGTGTGGTTGGCGATCCGGTCCACCAGCGCCACGCCGTCGTAGAGGCCCAGCAGCGTGGGGTCGTCCTCCGGGGCGTCGTCCTCGACGAGGACCACGACGTTCTGGATGAGGGCCGCGATCTCGTCGGGGATCTCGTCGAGGGCGTCGGCGACCAGCTCCTCGAACTCCTCGCGCCCCAGGTCGACCGGCATGGCTCCATCGTTGCTCATGCGGCCACACGCGGAAGCTTGGGAGGCGCAACAAGCAGAACGCCCGGTCCGCATGGACCGGGCGCTGCTGCGATCTGCGACCCCGACGGGACTCGAACCCGCGGCCTCCGCCGTGACAGGGCGGCGCGCTAACCAACTGCGCTACGGGGCCTGGATGATGATGCTGGCGCTTCTCTCGAAGCGGGTGGAACTCTAACCCATGGGCGGAGGCCCCTCCCAATCGCCGTGGCGCGGGTGGTCGACGGCGACCACCCCGCCCGGATAGAGTGCCTTGACCGGTGCGCATCACGAAACGAGATGCATCATGCGCAACAAAACTCAGGTGGCCGCCACGACGGCCCGGCTGCTCGAGAACGCGCGCTACGAGGTGCTCCCGACGGCCTCGATCGAGGACAAGCTGCTCGAGCACGTGCCGGTCGACCGCACCATCACCGTGACGGCCTCGCCGAGCAAGGGCCTCGAGCCCACCCTCGACCTGACCGAGCGGCTGACCGGGCACGGGTACGTCGCCGTCCCGCACCTGGCGGCGCGGATGGTCCGCGACCGCGCCGAGCTGGCCGAGATCTGCGAGCGGCTCAGCGGCAAGGGCATCACGCGGGTCTTCGTCCCCGGCGGCGACGCCGACCCGCCCGGCGCGTACCCCGACGCGCTCAGCATGCTCGAGGACCTGGCCGACCTGGGCCGGCCGTTCCCGCACGTCGGCATCACCGGCTACCCCGAGTCACACCCGACGATCAACGACGACCTCACCATCCAGTCGATGTGGGACAAGCGCCGCTACGCCACCCACGTGGTCAGCAACCTGACGTTCGACCCCTCCGTGCTGAGCGCCTGGGTCAAGCGGATGCGCGGCCGCGGCATCACGATGCCGCTCCTGCTCGGCCTCCCGGGCCCGGTGGACCGCACCAAGCTGCTGTCGATGGCCGGCAAGATCGGCGTCGGCGAGTCCACGCGCTTCCTCAACAAGCACAAGGGAACCTTCGCCCGCCTGGCGGCTCCCGGTGGCTTCACGGGCGAGAAGTTCCTGCGGAAGTGCGCCGCCGAGCTGTCCGCCCCGGAGATGGGCGTGGAGGGCGTGCACGTGTTCACCTTCAACCAGGTCGCCGAGACCGAGAAGTGGCGCGCGGCGCTGCTCGACCAGCTGAGGTCGCGGCGCTGACGTCCTACTCGTCGACGTGGAAGATGTCGCGGCTGTAGACCTTGTCCGCGACGTCGGCCAGCTCCGGGGTCTGGCGGTTGGCCACGATCACGTCGACGTGGCCCTTGAACTCCTCGAGGTCCGCGACCACGCGCAGGCCGTCGTACTCGTCGACGTCGAGGGCCGGCTCGTAGACCACGACCTCGATGTCCTGCGCGCGCAGCCGGTTGATGATCCCGAGGATGCTGGAGGCCCGGAAGTTGTCGGAGCCGTCCTTCATCACCAGGCGGTAGATGCCGACGCGCTTCGGCTCCAGGGCCAGGACCCGGGTCGCGATGAAGTCCTTGCGGGTCGAGTTGGAGTCGACGATGGCCTCGATCAGCCGCTGCGGCACGTCGTCGTAGTTGGCCAGCAGCTGCCGCGTGTCCTTCGGCAGGCAGTAGCCGCCGTACCCGAACGACGGGTTGTTGTAGCCGGCGCCGATCCTCGGCTCCAGGGAGACGCCGTCGATGATCGAGCGGGTGTTGAGCCCGTGCTGCACCGCGAAGGTGTCGAGCTCGTTGAAGTACGCCACCCGCATCGCCAGGTAGGTGTTGGAGAAGAGCTTGATCGCCTCGGCCTCGGTCGACCGGACCATCAGGACCGGGGTCTCGGGCCGGTCGGAGCCGCCCACGAGCAGGTCCGCGAACGTCTTGGCCTCGGGACCGGCGTCACCGACGATGATCCTGCTGGGGTACAGGTTGTCGTGCAGGGCGTGCCCCTCGCGGAGGAACTCCGGGGAGAACAGCACCGGTCGGCCGTGCTCCTGCGTCATCCGCTCGCAGAACCCGACGGGCACCGTCGACTTCACCACGGGTACGGCGTCCGGCGCGACGTCGACGACCAGCCGGATGACGGACTCCACGGAGCGGGTGTCGAACGCCAGGGTCGCGGGGTCGTAGTCGGTCGGCGTCGCGATCACGACGAAGTCGGACTCGGCGTACGTCGCCTCGGCGTCGAGGGTCGCCCGCAGGTCGAGCTGCTCGCTCGCGAGGAACCCCGCCAGGCCGTCGTCGGCGAACGGGCTCTGGCGCCGGTTGACCACGTCGACCCGCTCCTCGACGATGTCGACCGCGGTGACGTGGTTGTGCCGCGCCAGGATCGCGGCGTTCGCGAGCCCTACGTAGCCAAGTCCTGCGACGGCGATTCTCACTGGCCGAACGCTAGCGCAGCAGGTCCTCGAGAGCGGTCTCGAGTCGCCGCGTGCCTGTCGTGACCACGGTCAGTGGCAGCCCCAGCCGGTCGGCGGCCTGCTGGGCGAGCGTGCGGAGCTCCGGGTCAGGCTCCTGGGCGAGCCACACGACCCGCGTGTAGTGGGCGAAGTAGTCGTCGCGGAGCTCGGGCCACCGGTCGAGCCCGAGCTCGCGAACGACGGTGCGCTCGAACGAGCGGACCAGGAAGTCGGTCAGCAGGTAGGTGCCCGGCTCGGCCTCGAGCCGTGCCGCCAGCGTCTCCTCGCCGTCGTACAGGTCGTAGCAGTGCAAGCCGGGCAGGCGTCGCAGCCCCAGCTCCTCACAGACGGCGTCGAGCGCGCCGTAGGTGCCGCAGTCGGCGTAGCCCACCGCGACGCCCGCGTAGTCGTCGGACAACGCGGTCGCCAGGCGGCGGACCTCGTCGGCGATCAGGTGCGGCCGGTTGTGCAGCAGCGGCGGCAGGGGGTGGACGTCGACGGGCCAGTCGTGACCGGCGATGACGGCGGCCGCGGGCTGGGCGATCGCGCCGCACGCGACCAGGGCGACCCGTGTGGCCCGGGTGTCACCGTCAGGTCGGGAAGGCGAGGAGGTCGACGAACCGGTCGTTGAAGTCCGTTCGGTCGGAGAGCTCGACATAGGTCACCTCCTCGAGCAGGGCCAGGGCGCCGGCGCGCTCACGGATGGACAGCAAGGCCATCTTCGCGCCCTCGCCGGCCACGTTGCCGGCCGCGACGATCCGCAGGACGGGCAGCTGGGGCACCAGGCCGATCCGGACGGCCGAGGCAGCGGACAGGTAGCTGCCGAACGAGCCGGCGAGCAGCACCTGCTGGAGGTCGCGGTGCTCGAGGCCGAGCTCCTCCATCAGCAGCGTCCAGCCCGTGGAGATGGCGGCCTTGGCGAACTGCAGCTCACGTACGTCGCGCTGGGACAGCACGACGCACTCGGCCGGGTCGCTGTCGGGGCGCTCGCGGTGCAGCACGAAGACGCGTTCCTGGCCGATGTAGGTGAGCCGGTCGGCCAGGGCGGGCGCGATCTCCTTGGCGACCTCGTCGGTCGCGAACCGGCCGCTGGCGTCGAGCAGCCCGGCCTTCACGAGCTCGGCGACCGCGTCGACCAGACCCGACCCGCACAGGCCGCGCGGCTCCACGTCACCGATGACGCCGAGCTCGACGTCGCTCTGTCCGTCGAGGGCCAGCTTGACGACCTCGATGGCGCCGTCCGCGGCCCGCATGCCGCAGCGGATCGCGCCACCCTCGAACGCCGGCCCGGCCGGCGCCGCCGTCGACAGGATCCGCTCGCCGTCGCTCAGGACGATCTCGCAGTTGGTGCCGACGTCGATGAACAGCCGGATCCGCTTGTCGCGGTCCATGCCGGTGGCGAGCATGCCGGCCACGATGTCGCCGCCGACGTACGCACCCAGGGCGGGGAAGAGGGCGAGCCGGGCGCCAGGGTGCAGCTCGAGGCCGACCTCGCTCGCCAGGACCGTGGGTGGCGTGGCGGTGGTCTGCACGAACGGCGCGACGCCCAACGGCTCGGGGTCGATGCCGAGCAGCAGGGCCGTCATGGTGGCGTTGCCGGCGAGCGCGGCCTCGTACACGTGCGCCGGGTCGACGCCACCCTCGCGGCAGACCTGCTCGGCCAGGGTGGCCAGCGTCTGGGAGGCGGCCACCTGGAGGCGGCCGAGGGCCGCGGGGTCGAGCATCGTCGCGCTGATCCGCGAGATCACGTCGGCGCCGAAGGGTTGCTGCCGGTTGAGCATCGAGGCGACGCCGACGGGAGTCCCGGTGACCAGGTCGAGCAGGGTGGCCACGACCGTCGTGGTGCCGAGGTCGAAGGCGATGGCGTAGCGGGTCGAGGTGGTGTCGCCGGGCTCGACGTCGACCAGGGCCTCGTCGACGATCACCGCCGTCACCTTGAAGTCCGCCTCGCGGAGCACCTTCGGCAGCCGCCGCAGGGCGTGGAGGTCGGGGGTCGGCTCGAGGTCGTCGATCGCGTCGAGCAGCCGGGCCAGGTCGGAGCGCTGGTCCTCGAGCGTGGGCTCGGTCAGCTCGACGTACCGCTTCTGGACCGCGGGCCGCAGGATGACCTGCCGGCCGACGCCGACGGTGGCGGCCTTGGGGCGGGTGACCAGGGGAGGTACGACGACGTCGTGGTCGCGGGTCGCCTGGACCAGGCAGGCCAGCCGCCAGCCCGTGTCGAGCTCGCCGGGGCTGAACGTGCGGGCGTCGTGCCGCGTCACCGGGGTGGCCGGCGAGACCCGCACCTTGCACTTGTGGCAGGTGCCGTGGCCACCGCACGTGGAGTCGATGGCGATGCCGTTCCACGACGCGGAGTCGAAGACGCTGACGCCCGGCGGCACCCGTACCTGGCGGTGGGTCGGCGGCGCCTCCTTGTCCTCCACCGTGAAGGACAGCTGGACGCGGCCGGTGCCGTCGTGGGCGGCCGGCTCGGCGCCCGATGGAGTGATCAGCCCCTCGCGCCGGATCTCCTCCAGCGAGAAGGGCTGCTCGTCCTCGGGGGATGAGGTCATGCTGAAGCGGCCTGCTTCGCCCGGTGCGCGGCGATCCAGGCCATGCCCCAGTCGTCGTGGTTGAGGAACACGTCGGCCGCCTTGACCGAGTCCACGATCTGCGGCGTCCGGGCGTCCATGATCGCGCTGGTCAGGCCGGCCGTCATCGCCATCGGGAGCCAGGCGGCGCCCAGGGTGTGCCGGTCGGGCATGCCGAACGAGACGTTGGAGGCGCCGCAGGTCATGTTGACGCCGAACTCGTCGCGGATCCGGCGCATGCACTCCATCGTCACGAGCGAGTTGCCGGTGTCGGCCCCGATCGGCATGGCCAGCGGGTCGATCACGATGTCGGCCTGGGCGATGCCGTACTCCGTGGTGGCGACGCGGATGATCTTCGCCGTCAGGTCGAGGCGCTTGTCGGCCTCCATCGGGATCTCGTCGTGGTCGTTGGGCAGGGCGATGATCGCGGCGTCGTACTTCTTCACGAGCGGCAGGATCGCGGCCATCCGGTCGTCCTCGGCCGTGATCGAGTTGACCAGCGCCCGCCCCTGGTAGACCGAGAGCCCGGCCTCGAGCGCCTCGACGACCGAGGAGTCGATGCAGATCGGCAGGTCGGTGTGCGACTGGACCAGCTGGATGGCCTTGGCGAGCAGCTCCGGCTCGTCGGTCAGCGGGACGCCCATGTTGATGTCGAGCACGTCGGCACCGCCCTCGACCTGGGCCTTGACGTCGCGCTCGATCGCCGAGAAGTCGCCGGCGCGCAGCTGCTCCTGGAAGATCCGGCGTCCGGTCGGGTTGATGCGCTCGCCGATGATGCAGAAGCGGTGGCCGTGGCCGATCACCACCTCCTTGGTGGCGCTGCGGAGACGCGTCTCCAAAGGCTCGGCGCTCATGCGTTGACCGTCGCGCGGCGCTTGTGGAGCAGGTCCTTGGCGCGCTTGACGCAGGCCGAGGCGTCGGCGGCGTAGCCGTCGGCGCCGACCGCGTCGGCGTACTCCTGGGTGACCGGGGCGCCGCCGACCATCACCACGACCTGGTCGCGGAGGCCGGCCTTCTCGAGGGCGTTGATGTTGGCCTTGAACATCGGCATGGTCGTGGTGAGGAACGCCGAGAAGCCCACGATGTCGGGGTGGTGCTCCTCGATGGCGGCCACGAACTTCTCGGGCGCGACCTGGACCCCGAGGTCGATGACCTCGAAGCCGGCGCCCTCGAGCATGATGTTGACGAGGTTCTTGCCGATGTCGTGCACGTCGCCCTTGACCGTGCCCATCAGGAACTTGCCGACGGTCTCGACGCCGGTCTCGGCCAGCAGCGGCCGCAGCCGCTCCATCGCCCCAGCCATCGCCCGGCCGGCGATCAGCATCTCGGGCACGAAGAAGTCACCGCGCTCGAACCGCGCGCCGACCTCCTCGAGCGAGGGGATCAGCGCCTCGAAGAGCAGCGTCTGCGGCTCCATGCCGAGCGCCAGGCCCTCTTCGGTCAGCTCGAGGACTCGCGGCGCGTTCCCGACGAGCGTCTCGTCGTAGAGCCCCTTCAGGACGTCATCTGGAGTGGTCATGCTGCCTCCTCGGGTGTTTTGCCACGGAGCAGCTCGGTGAGCTCAGCGGCGTGCTCTCTCAACAACGGTCCGACCTCGTCGAACCGCACTTGTACTCGTGGGGTCGGGCCCGAGACGCCGACGGCGCCGACCACCTGACCACGGGGGCCGAAGACCGGCACCGCGATGCCGGACAGACCGACCTCGAGCTCGTCGACGGTCGTCGCCCAGCCACGACGCCTGCTGCGCGCGAGCTCGGCCCGCAGCACCGCACGGTCACAGACGGTGGAGTCCGTGGGGCGGTCCAGGGGACCGTCGGGCAGCGTCACGACGTCCCAGGCGAGGAAGACCTTGCCCAGGGACGAGCAGTGGGCCGGCACGTCGATCTGGGTCCAGTCGCGTGAGCCGAGGATGAAGCGGGAGTCGACCTGCGCGACCTGCAGCACGCGGTCGGCGCGGGCGACGCTGAGGTTGACCGTCTCGTGGGTCTCCTCCCCGATCGCCGCGAGTGTCGGGGTGGCCAGGCGGACCAGGTCCTCACCGGGATCGTGCCTGGCGGCGTACAGCCAGAAGAGGCTGCCGGCGACGTAGCTGCCGTCGTCGCGCCGCTCGAGCAGCTCGGAACGCTCGAGGGCGGTCAGCATCCGCGACGTCGTGGACTTCGGCAGGTCGCAGGCCTCCTGCAGGTCGGCGAACGAGAGCGGCTCGTCGGCCTGGACGACCGTGGAGATCAGCAAGGCAGCCCGGTCGACGGCTTGGGTGCCGTTCGCCGCCATGGCGCCTCCTTCGACCGATCGTCGGCCCGGGCTCATTGACCTGAGCCCAGATGTTCCACATGATGGAACCACAGTTCCACATCATGAGGCTAGGATCCGGAACCGTCACGGTCAAGCGGATCCCGTCACCAGGAGGTTCCATGTTCGTCAACCGCATGCCGCGTTACGAGATCCTCTCGGAGGACGCGATGGCCACCCTGGACAAGGGCTGGCGGCGGCTGATGAGCGAGATCGGCGTCGAGTTCATGGACGACCGCGCCCTCGACCTGTTCCGCGCGGCGGGGCAGAAGGTCGAGGACAAGACGGTCTTCCTCGACCCGGACTTCGTGCTCGAGCAGGTGGCGAAGGCCCCCAGCGAGTTCGACCTCCAGGCCCGCAACCCCGCCAACAGCGTGCACATCGGCGGCGACTCGATGGCGTTCGGCGCCGTCTACGGCCCGCCGTTCGTGCGCGAGGGCGACGTACGCCGCGAGGGCACGATGGACGACTTCCGCAACTTCGCGCGGCTCGCGCAGAGCTACGCGGCCCTGGACTCGGCGGGCGGCGTGGTCAACGAGCCCAACGACACCCCGCTCGACAGCCGGCACCTCGACATGGTCTACGCGCTGCAGACGCTGACCGACAAGCTCTACATGGGCAACGTGGTCTCCGGGGTCAACGCCCGCGACACCATCGCGATGACCGAGATCCTCTTCGGGTCCCGCGAGGCCATCGAGGAGACGCCGGCCACGATCTCGCTGATCAACTGCAACTCGCCGCTGCGCTGGGACGACCGGATGCTCGAGTCGCAGTTCGAGTACACCGCGGCCAACCAGCCGGTGGTGCTGACGCCGTTCATCCTGATGGGCGCGATGTCGCCGGTCACGATCCCCGCCGCGCTCGTGCAGCAGATCACCGAGGCGCTGTCGGGCATCGCGCTCTCGCAGCTGATCCGGCCCGGCGCCCCGGTGGTGTTCGGGTCGTTCCTCTCCAACATCGACATGCAGTCGGGCTCGCCGACGTTCGGCACCCCGGAGTCCGGCATCGGCCTGCTCTGCACGGGCCAGATCGCCCGGCACTTCAACCTGCCGTTCCGCACCGGTGGTGGGCTCACGTCCTCTCAGGTGCCCGACGCGCAGGCGGGCTACGAGGCGCTGATGACGCTGCTGCCGACGTTCCTGGCCGGCGCCAACTGGGTCATGCACTCCGCCGGCTGGCTCGAGGGCGGGCTGGTGGCCGGCTTCGAGAAGTTCATCATCGACATCGAGCTCGTGCAGATGCTGCAGCACGAGTTCACCCCGCTCGAGATCGACGAGGACTCGATGGCGTTCGGCGCCCACGAGGAGGTCGGCCACGGCGGGCACTTCCTCGGCGCCGCGCACACCATGGAGCGGTTCCGCACCTGCTTCTACCGGCCGATGCTGTCCTCGTCGGACAACTACGAGCGGTGGATGCGCAACGGCGCCAAGGACACCGCCGCGCGGGCGACCGACATCTACAAGAAGAAGCTCGCCGAGTACGAACCGCCGCCCATCGACGAGGCGATCCGCGAGGAGCTGGAGGCGTACGTCGTGCGTCGCCGCGCGGAGCTCGGAGACTGACCGCGGTGACGACCTCCACCATCGAGCCGCTCGGGGACTTCGTCCTCACCCTGTCCTGCGCCGACCGCCCGGGCATCGTGCACGCCGTCGCGACGTTCCTCATGGAGCACGGCGGCAACATCCGGGAGAGCCAGCAGTTCGGCGACCAGGAGCACGGCCGCTTCTTCATGCGGATCGACTTCGAGACGGCGCGGTCGACCGACGCCGAGACCCTCCACGCCGCTTTCGCATCCGTGGCCGAACGCTTCGCCATGACCTACGAGCTGTGGGCGGCGCGGGCGCCGTACCGGACCCTCATCATGGTCTCCAAGCAGCTGCACTGCCTCAACGACCTGCTGTTCCGCACGACGGACCGGCGACCTGCAGATCGAGGTGCCGCTGGTCATCTCCAACCACCTCGACGCCGAGCCGCTCGTGAAGTCCTACGGCCTCGAGTTCGAGCACGTGCCGGTCACCCCCGACACCAAGGCGGAGGCCGAGGCTCGGCTCATGCAGCGCGTCGAGGAGCTCGACATCGACCTCGTCGTGCTGGCGCGGTACATGCAGATCCTGTCCGACGACCTGTGCCGGCACCTGAGCGGGCGGGCCATCAACATCCACCACTCGTTCCTGCCGAGCTTCAAGGGCGCCAAGCCCTACCACCAGGCGTTCGAGCGCGGGGTGAAGCTGATCGGGGCCACGGCCCACTACGTCACCGGCGACCTCGACGAGGGCCCGATCATCGAGCAGGACATCACCCGCGTCGACCACACCCTGTCCCCCGACCAGCTGGTCACGGCCGGCGCCGACGTCGAGGCACAGGTGCTCTCGCGGGCGGTGCGGTGGCACTCGCAGACCCGGGTGCTGCCCAACGGTCACCGGACGGTGGTGTTCCGGTAGAGCGAGTCTCCGAGGGTTCAACTCGGACGTTGCGGACCCACGTTGCGTCACCGGACCAGTGCGTGCGATACGCAACACGCTGGGATACGGTGCGCGCATGTCGGCCCTCGACGAGGCGGCCCCCACAGCGCCGGTGCAGTCGGTGGACCGGGCGCTCACGATCCTCGAGCTGCTGGCGCGCGACGGCGAGGCCGGCGTCACCGAGATCGCCCAGGGGCTGGGCGTCCACAAGTCCACGGCGTTCCGGCTGCTCGTCACCCTGGAGGCGCACCGGCTGGTCGAGCAGGTCAACGACCGCGGCCGCTACCGGCTCGGCGTCGGCAACCTGCGGCTGGCCGGCGCCACCACCGCCCGCCTCGACCTGGTCACCGAGGCGCGACCGGTCTGCCGCCAGCTCGCCGTGGACACCGGAGAGACCGTGAACATCGCCGTACGGTCCGAGACCTCGGCGCTGTACCTCGACCAGGTCGCCGGGTCCTCGGCGCTCCAGCCGCACAACTGGGTGGGCCAGCACATCCCGCTGCACGCGACCAGCAACGGCAAGGTGCTGCTCAGCGAGATGACGGAGTCCGAGCTCAAGGCCGCGCTCCGGGAGCTGCCGCGCTTCACCGACCAGACGATCACGACCCGCCCCCGGCTCCGGGACGACCTGGCCGCGGTCCGCAAGGCCGGGTACGCCGTCGCGGTCGACGAGCTCGAGATCGGCCTGACCGCCGCCGCGGCGCCGATCCGCAGCGCGCACGGCGACATCATCGCCTCGATGAGCATCTCGGGCCCGACGTTCCGGCTCGACTCCGAACGCCTGGCCGAGGCGGTCCCCCTGCTGGTCTCCGCCGCCACCGAGGTCTCCCACCGCCTCGGCTGGGGCCAGCGCACCTGACCGTCGCGCCCAGCGCGAGTGACGCGTGAAACCGACCGGCGTCACTCGGTTGACATCCGCCGGACACGCCAGGACCGATCTCGCGCTGCCTCTGGCGGTGAATGGAACGAGCGGGTCACAATCGCACGTAGACCCTTGACGTGTGGCGTGGGTCACCTATTCTCCGGATAGCGAACCGTTGCGGCATGAGAACCGCGTTGCGGATCACGCAACTGCGGTAGCGGCGCCGCAGGAGAGAGGGACAGGACGGGCCGATGCCTGAGCTCTACGTCAACGGGGCTTGGGTGAGCGCGTCCTCCGGCGGCCGCCGCACCATCCGCTGCCCCGCCGACGGCGCCCTCGTGGCCGAGATCGACGAGGCCGGCCCCGACGACGCCCGGGCCGCCGTGGGTGCGGCGTACGACGCCTTCCACTCGGGTCCGTGGCCGACCACCTCCGCCCGCGAGCGGGGCGACCTGCTGCTGCGGGTGGCCGACCTCCTCGAGCGCGACGCCGCCGAGGTGGCGCTCGCCGAGTCGGGCGACACCGGCAAGCGGCTGGTCGAGAGCGAGTACGACGTCGCCGACGTGGTCTCGGTGTTCCGGCACTACGGCGGCATCGCGGCCGAGAACGCCGGACGGGTCGTCGACACCGGCCGCGAGGACGTGCTCAGCCGCGTGGTCCACGAGCCGCTCGGGGTCTGCGCGCTGATCGCACCCTGGAACTACCCGCTCCTCCAGGCCTCCTGGAAGGTCGCGCCCTGCCTCGCGGCCGGCAACACGTTCGTGCTCAAGCCGAGCGAGCTGACGCCGCACACCAGCATCATCCTGATGCGCCTGCTCGAGGAGGCCGGCCTGCCCGCCGGCGTCGGCAACCTCGTCCTCGGTGCCGGCGCGGACGCCGCGGCGCCGCTGGTCGAGGACCCGCGCGTCGACCTGGTCTCGTTCACCGGCGGCCTGGTGACCGGCCGACGGGTGATGGCCTCGGCCGCGGCGACGGTCAAGAAGGTCGCCCTCGAGCTCGGCGGCAAGAACCCCAACATCGTCTTCGCCGACGCCGATCTCGAGGTGGCCCTCGACTTCGCCCTCACTGCTGTCTTCCTGCACTCCGGCCAGGTCTGCTCGGCCGGCGCGCGGCTGCTGGTGGAGGAGAGCATCCACGACGACTTCGTCGACCGGCTGGTCGAGCGGGCGGGCTCGATCCGCCTCGGCGGCCCGCACGACCCGAAGGCCGAGACCGGTCCCCTCATCAGCGCGGCGCACCGCGACAAGGTGGCGGCGTACGTCGCCGCCGGCGTCGCCGAGGGTGCCGTGCTGCGCTGCGGTGGCTCGGCTCCCGAGGACCCCGACCTCGAGCAGGGCTTCTACTTCCTGCCCACGGTGCTCGACGGCTGCACCAGCGACATGACGGTCACCCAGGACGAGTCGTTCGGCCCGGTCCTGACCGTGGAGACCTTCACCAGCGAGGACGAGGCCGTCGCGACCGCCAACGACAGCATCTACGGGCTGGCCGGCGCGGTGTGGACCCAGGACGCCGGCAAGGCCCAGCGGGTCGCCAACCGGCTGCGGATGGGCACGGTCTGGATCAACGACTACCACCCGTACGTCCCGCAGGCCGAGTGGGGCGGCTACAAGCAGTCGGGCGTGGGCCGCGAGCTCGGCGAGGCCGGCCTGGACGAGTACCGCGAGACCAAGCACGTCTGGCACAACCTGCGGCCGGCCGTCCAGCACTGGTTCGAGGACTAGGCCGAGGGCAGGGGGGCAGATGCGCGCAGACCGGTACGACGTGGTGATCGTGGGTGGTGGCTCCGCCGGCTGCGCGCTCGCCAACCGCATCTCCGCCGACCCCGGCACCAGCGTCCTGGTCCTGGAGGCCGGCCACTCCGACTGGCGGATCGACCCGTTCGTGCACATGCCGGCGGCGCTGCCGATCCCGATCGGCAACCGCCTCTACGACTGGAAGTACCGGACCGACCCCGAGCCCCACATGAACGGCCGCCGGGTGTTCCACGCCCGCGGCAAGGTGCTCGGCGGCTCGTCCAGCATCAACGGGATGATCTTCCAGCGCGGCAACCCGCATGGACTACGAGCGCTGGGCGGCCCAGCCGGGCATGAAGGAGTGGGGCTACGCCCACTGCCTGCCCTACTTCAAGCGGATGGAGACCCGCCTCCTCGTCGACGGCACCGTCGCCGCCGACGAGTGGCGGGGCGGCGACGGCCCGCTCGTGCTCGAGCAGGGCCCGGCCACCAACCCGCTCTTCGGCGCGTTCTTCGAGGCCGCCCAGCAGGCGGGGTACCACCTCACCGACGACGTCAACGGCTACCGCCAGGAGGGCTTCGCCCGCTTCGACCGCAACGTGCACCGCGGCCGCCGCCTCTCGGCCGCCCGCGCCTACCTGCACCCGGTGCGCCACCGCAAGAACCTGACGGTCGAGACCCTGGCGCTCGGCACCAAGGTCCGCTTCGACGGCAAGCGCGCGGTGGGCGTCGACTACCTCCGCGCCGGCCGCCCGCGCAGCGTGGCCGCCGCCGAGGTGATCCTGTGCGGCGGCGCCATCAACACCCCGCAGCTGCTCCAGCTCTCCGGCGTCGGCGACCAGCAGCACCTCGCCGAGGTCGGCGTCCCGCTCGTGCACCACCTGCCCGGCGTCGGCGAGAACCTCCAGGACCACCTCGAGGTCTACATCCAGTACGCCTCCAAGCAGCCGGTCTCGATCGCGCCGGGCCTGAGGTGGCACAAGCGCCCCGGCATCGGCTACCAGTGGCTGTTCCACCGCCGCGGCCTCGGCGCCACCAACCACTTCGAGGGCGGCGGGTTCGCCCGCAGCAACGAGGACGTCGACTACCCCAACCTGATGTTCCACTTCCTGCCGGTCGCCATCCGCTACGACGGCACGGCCCGCCAAGGGCCACGGCTACCAGGTGCACATCGGGCCCATGTACGCCGACACCCGCGGCCGGGTCCGGATCGTCTCGAAGGACCCCAAGCAGCACCCGTCGATGCTCTTCAACTACCTGTCGACGCCGACCGACCGACGCGAGTGGGTCGAGGCGGTCCGGGTGGCGCGCGACATCCTCAACCAGCCGGCCTTCGCGCCGTACAACGACGGCGAGCTCTCCCCCGGCCCGTCGGTCTCCACCGACGAGGAGATCCTCGACTGGGTCCGCGCCGACGCCGAGACCGCGCTGCACCCCTCGTGCACCGCGGCCATGGGCGTCGACGAGATGTCGGTCGTCGACCCCGCGACGATGCGGGTGCACGGCGTCGAGGGCCTCCGGGTGGTCGACGCGTCGGTGTTCCCCTTCGTCACCAACGGCAACATCTACGCACCCGTGATGATGGTGGCCGAGAAGGCCGCCGACCTGATCCTCGGGAACACCCCACTGCCCGCGTCGGAAGCGCCCTGGTACCGCTTCCGCGACGACAGCCCGCTCTACCCGCCCGGCGACAGCCGCAACCAGGAGGAGCCGGCATGACTGCCACGGCCCAGCCCACCTCCACGCCCCAGCTGAGCCCAGACGAAGCCGCGGTGCACGTCGACGGCCTCTGGAAGATCTTCGGCCCCAAGGCCGACGAGATCATGAAGGGCCCCGACGCCGCACCTCTCCCGCAAGGACCTGAAGGAGAAGACCGGCTACGTGGTCGGCATCCGGGACGTCGCCTTCGACGTCGCTCCCGGCGAGGTGTTCGTGGTGATGGGCCTCTCGGGCTCGGGCAAGTCCACGCTGGTGCGGCTGCTGACCCGGCTCATCGAGCCGACGGCCGGCACCGTGAAGCTGTACGGCGAGGACATCACCGCGATGGCCGACAGGGCACTGCTCGACACCCGGCTCCATGTTCGTCAACCGCATGCCGCGTTACGAGATCCTCTCGGAGGACGCGATGGCCACCCTGGACAAGGGGTGGCGGCGGCTGATGAGCGAGATCGGCGTGGAGTTCATGGACGACCGCGCCCTCGACCTGTTCCGCGCGGCGGGGCAGAAGGTCGAGGACAAGACGGTCTTCCTCGACCCGGACTTCGTGCTCGAGCAGGCGGCGAAGGCGCCCCAGCGAGTTCGACCTCCAGGCCCGCAACCCCGCCAACAGCGTGCACATCGGCGGCGACTCGATGGCGTTCGGCGCCGTCTACGGCCCGCCGTTCGTGCGCGAGGGCGACGTACGCCGCGAGGGCACGATGGACGACTTCCGCAACTTCGCGCGGCTCGCGCAGAGCTACGCGGCCCTGGACTCGGCGGGCGGCGTGGTCAACGAGCCCAACGACACCCCGCTCGACAGCCGGCACCTCGACATGGTCTACGCGCTGCAGACGCTGACCGACAAGCTCTACATGGGCAACGTGGTCTCCGGGGTCAACGCCCGCGACACCATCGCGATGACCGAGATCCTCTTCGGGTCCCGCGAGGCCATCGAGGAGACGCCGGCCACGATCTCGCTGATCAACTGCAACTCGCCGCTGCGCTGGGACGACCGGATGCTCGAGTCGCAGTTCGAGTACACCGCGGCCAACCAGCCGGTGGTGCTGACGCCGTTCATCCTGATGGGCGCGATGTCGCCGGTCACGATCCCCGCCGCGCTGGTGCAGCAGATCACCGAGGCGCTGTCGGGTATCGCGCTCTCGCAGCTGATCCGGCCCGGCGCCCCGGTGGTGTTCGGGTCGTTCCTCTCCAACATCGACATGCAGTCGGGGTCGCCGACGTTCGGCACCCCTGAGTCCGGCATCGGCCTGCTCTGCACGGGCCAGATCGCCCGGCACTTCAACCTGCCGTTCCGCACCGGTGGTGGGCTCACGTCCTCTCAGGTGCCCGACGCGCAGGCGGGCTACGAGGCGCTGATGACGCTGCTGCCGACGTTCCTGGCCGGCGCCAACTGGGTCATGCACTCCGCCGGCTGGCTCGAGGGCGGACTGGTGGCCGGCTTCGAGAAGTTCATCATCGACATCGAGCTCGTGCAGATGCTGCAGCACGAGTTCACCCCGCTCGAGATCGACGAGGACTCGATGGCGTTCGGCGCCCACGAGGAGGTCGGCCACGGCGGGCACTTCCTCGGCGCCGCGCACACCATGGAGCGGTTCCGCACCTGCTTCTACCGGCCGATGCTGTCCTCGTCGGACAACTACGAGCGGTGGATGCGCAACGGCGCCAAGGACACCGCGGCCCGGGCCGACCGACATCTACAAGAAGAAGCTCGCCGAGTACGAACCGCCGCCCATCGACGAGGCGATCCGCGAGGAGCTGGAGGCGTACGTCGTGCGTCGCCGCGCGGAGCTCGGAGACTGACCGCGGTGACGACCTCCACCATCGAGCCGCTCGGGGACTTCGTCCTCACCCTGTCCTGCGCCGACCGCCCGGGCATCGTGCACGCCGTCGCGACGTTCCTCATGGAGCACGGCGGCAACATCCGGGAGAGCCAGCAGTTCGGCGACCAGGAGCACGGCCGCTTCTTCATGCGGATCGACTTCGAGACGGCGCGCTCGACCGACGCCGAGACCCTCCACGCCGCGTTCGCATCCGTGGCCGAACGCTTCGCCATGACCTACGAGCTGTGGGCGGCGCGGGCGCCGTACCGGACCCTCATCATGGTCTCCAAGCAGCTGCACTGCCTCAACGACCTGCTGTTCCGCACGCGGTCCGGCGACCTGCAGATCGAGGTGCCCCTGGTCATCTCCAACCACCTCGATGCCGAGCCACTCGTGAAGTCCTACGGCCTCGAGTTCGAGCACGTGCCGGTCACCCCCGACACCAAGGCGGAGGCCGAGGCGCGGCTCATGCAGCGCGTCGAGGAGCTCGACATCGACCTCGTCGTGCTCGCGCGCTACATGCAGATCCTGTCCGACGACCTGTGCCGGCACCTGAGCGGGCGGGCCATCAACATCCACCACTCGTTCCTGCCGAGCTTCAAGGGCGCCAAGCCCTACCACCAGGCGTTCGAGCGCGGGGTGAAGCTGATCGGGGCCACGGCCCACTACGTCACCGGCGACCTCGACGAGGGCCCGATCATCGAGCAGGACATCACCCGCGTCGACCACACCCTGTCCCCCGACCAGCTGGTGACGGCCGGCGCCGACGTCGAGGCACAGGTGCTCTCGCGGGCGGTCCGGTGGCACTCGCAGACGCGGGTGCTGCCCAACGGTCACCGGACGGTGGTGTTCCGGTAGAGCCGTGGATGAGTACCCGGACATCCGGGTACTCCTGCAGTTGTCAGGGGTTGCAACGCCTGACAAGTGACGGAAGAGCCTGATGTCCGGGTACTCATCCACCATCGGCGTTGCGCTCACCGGACCAGTGCGTGCGATACGCAACACGCTGGGATACGGTGCGCCCATGTCGGCCCTCGACGAGGCGGCCCCCACAGCGCCGGTGCAGTCGGTGGACCGGGCGCTCACGATCCTCGAGCTGCTGGCGCGCGACGGCGAGGCCGGCGTCACCGAGATCGCCCAGGGGCTGGGCGTCCACAAGTCCACGGCGTTCCGGCTGCTCGTCACCCTGGAGGCGCACCGGCTGGTCGAGCAGGTCAACGACCGAGGCCGCTACCGGCTCGGCGTCGGCAACCTGCGGCTGGCCGGCGCCACCACCGCCCGCCTCGACCTGGTCACCGAGGCGCGACCGGTCTGCCGCCAGCTCGCCGTGGACACCGGAGAGACCGTGAACATCGCCGTACGGTCCGAGACCTCGGCGCTGTACCTCGACCAGGTCGCCGGGTCCTCGGCGCTCCAACCGCACAACTGGGTGGGCCAGCACATCCCGCTGCACGCGACCAGCAACGGCAAGGTGCTGCTCAGCGAGATGACGGAGTCCGAGCTCAAGGCCGCGCTCCGGGAGCTGCCGCGCTTCACCGACCAGACGATCACGACCCGCCCCCGGCTCCGGGACGACCTGGCCGCGGTCCGCAAGGCGGGCTACGCCGTCGCGGTCGACGAGCTCGAGATCGGCCTGACGGCCGCCGCGGCGCCGATCCGCAGCGCCCACGGCGACATCATCGCCTCGATGAGCATCTCGGGCCCGACGTTCCGGCTCGACTCCAAGCGCCTGGCCGAGGCGGTCCCCCTGCTGGTCTCCGCCGCCACCGAGGTCTCCCACCGCCTCGGCTGGGGCCAGCGCACCTCAGCAGCGGACCCGTCACTCGGTTGACATCCGCCGGACACGCCAGGACCGATCTCGCGCTGCCTCTGGCGGTGAATGGAACGAGCGGGTCACAATCGCACGTAGACCCTTGACGTGTGGCGTGGGTCACCTATTCTCCGGATAGCGAACCGTTGCGGCATGAGAACCGCGTTGCGGATCACGCAACTGCGGTAGAGTCGCCGCAGGAGAGAGGGACAGGACGGGCCGATGCCTGAGCTCTACGTCAACGGGGCTTGGGTGAGCGCGTCCTCCGGCGGCCGCCGCACCATCCGCTGCCCCGCCGACGGCGCCCTCGTGGCCGAGATCGACGAGGCCGGCCCCGACGACGCCCGGGCCGCCGTGGGTGCGGCGTACGACGCCTTCCACTCGGGTCCGTGGCCGACCACCTCCGCCCGCGAGCGGGGCGACCTGCTGCTGCGGGTGGCCGACCTCCTCGAGCGCGACGCCGCCGAGGTGGCGCTCGCCGAGTCGGGCGACACCGGCAAGCGGCTGGTCGAGAGCGAGTACGACGTCGCCGACGTGGTCTCGGTGTTCCGGCACTACGGCGGCATCGCGGCCGAGAACGCCGGACGGGTCGTCGACACCGGCCGCGAGGACGTGCTGAGCCGCGTGGTCCACGAGCCGCTCGGGGTCTGCGCGCTGATCGCACCCTGGAACTACCCGCTCCTCCAGGCCTCCTGGAAGGTCGCGCCCTGCCTCGCGGCCGGCAACACGTTCGTGCTCAAGCCGAGCGAGCTGACGCCGCACACCAGCATCATCCTGATGCGGCTGCTCGAGGAGGCCGGCCTGCCCGCCGGCGTCGGCAACCTCGTCCTCGGCGCCGGCGCGGACGCCGCGGCGCCGCTGGTCGAGGACCCGCGCGTCGACCTGGTCTCGTTCACCGGCGGCCTGGTGACCGGCCGACGGGTGATGGCCTCGGCCGCGGCGACGGTCAAGAAGGTCGCCCTCGAGCTCGGCGGCAAGAACCCCAACATCGTCTTCGCCGACGCCGATCTCGAGGTGGCCCTCGACTTCGCCCTCACTGCTGTCTTCCTGCACTCCGGCCAGGTCTGCTCGGCCGGCGCGCGGCTGCTGGTGGAGGAGAGCATCCACGACGACTTCGTCGACCGGCTGGTCGAGCGGGCGGGCTCGATCCGCCTCGGCGGCCCGCACGACCCGAAGGCCGAGACCGGTCCCCTCATCAGCGCGGCGCACCGCGACAAGGTGGCGGCGTACGTCGCCGCCGGCGTCGCCGAGGGTGCCGTGCTGCGCTGCGGTGGCTCGGCTCCCGAGGACCCCGACCTCGAGCAGGGCTTCTACTTCCTGCCCACGGTGCTCGACGGCTGCACCAGCGACATGACGGTCACCCAGGACGAGTCGTTCGGCCCGGTCCTGACCGTGGAGACCTTCACCAGCGAGGACGAGGCCGTCGCGACCGCCAACGACAGCATCTACGGGCTGGCCGGCGCGGTGTGGACCCAGGACGCCGGCAAGGCCCAGCGGGTCGCCAACCGGCTGCGGATGGGCACGGTCTGGATCAACGACTACCACCCGTACGTCCCGCAGGCCGAGTGGGGCGGCTACAAGCAGTCGGGCGTGGGCCGCGAGCTCGGCGAGGCCGGCCTGGACGAGTACCGCGAGACCAAGCACGTCTGGCACAACCTGCGGCCGGCCGTCCAGCACTGGTTCGAGGACTAGGCCGAGGGCAGGAGGGCAGATGCGCGCAGACCGGTACGACGTGGTGATCGTGGGTGGTGGCTCGGCCGGCTGCGCGCTCGCCAACCGCATCTCCGCCGATCCCGGCACCAGCGTCCTGGTCCTGGAGGCCGGCCACTCCGACTGGCGGATCGACCCGTTCGTGCACATGCCGGCGGCGCTGCCGATCCCGATCGGCAACCGCCTCTACGACTGGAAGTACCGGACCGACCCCGAGCCGCACATGAACGGCCGCCGGGTGTTCCACGCCCGCGGCAAGGTGCTCGGCGGGTCGTCCAGCATCAACGGGATGATCTTCCAGCGCGGCAACCCGCAGGACTACGAGCGCTGGGCGGCCCAGCCGGGCATGAAGGAGTGGGGCTACGCCCACTGCCTGCCCTACTTCAAGCGGATGGAGACCCGCATCCTCGTCGACGGCACCGTCGCCGCCGACGAGTGGCGTGGCGGCGACGGCCCGCTCGTGCTCGAGCAGGGCCCGGCCACGAACCCGCTCTTCGGCGCGTTCTTCGAGGCGGCCCAGCAGGCCGGGTACCACCTCACCGACGACGTCAACGGCTACCGCCAGGAGGGCTTCGCCCGCTTCGACCGCAACGTCCACCGCGGCCGCCGCCTCTCGGCCGCCCGGGCCTACCTGCACCCGGTGCGCCACCGCAAGAACCTCACGGTCCAGACGCTGGCACTCGGTACCCGCGTCCGCTTCGAGGGCAAGCGTGCCGTGGGCGTCGACTACCTGCGCGCCGGCCGCCCACGCAGCGTGGCGGCCGGCGAGGTGATCCTGTGCGGCGGGGCCATCAACACCCCGCAGCTGCTGCAGCTCTCCGGAGTCGGCGACGAGCAGCACCTCGCCGAGGTCGGCGTCCCGCTCGTGCACCACCTGCCCGGCGTCGGCGAGAACCTCCAGGACCACCTCGAGGTCTACATCCAGTACTCCTCCAAGCAGCCGGTCTCCATCGCGCCGGGCCTTCGTTGGCACAAGCGCCCCGGCATCGGCTACCAGTGGCTGTTCCACCGCCGCGGGCTCGGCGCCACCAACCACTTCGAGGGCGGCGGCTTCGCCCGCAGCAACGACATCGTCGACTACCCCAACCTGATGTTCCACTTCCTGCCGATCGCGATCCGCTACGACGGCAGCGTGCCCGCTGAGGGCCACGGCTACCAGGTGCACATCGGGCCCATGTACGCCGACACCCGCGGCCGCATCCGGATCGTCTCGACCGATCCCAAGCAGCACCCGTCGATGGTCTTCAACTACCTCTCGACCCCGACCGACCGACGCGAGTGGGTCGAGTGCGTGCGCGCGGCCCGCCACATCCTCAACCAGCCGGCCTTCGCGCCGTACAACGACGGCGAGATCTCCCCCGGACCGTCGGTCGAGACCGACGAGGAGATCCTCGACTGGGTCCGCGCCGACGCCGAGACCGCACTGCACCCCTCGTGCACCGCCGCGATGGGCGTCGACGAGATGTCGGTCGTCGACCCCATGACGATGCGCGTGCACGGCGTCGACGGGCTCCGGGTCGTCGACGCGTCGGTCTTCCCCTTCGTCACCAACGGCAACATCTACGCACCCGTGATGATGGTGGCCGAGAAGGCCGCCGACCTGATCCTCGGGAACACCCCACTGGCCCCGTCGGAGGCACCCTGGTACCGCTTCCGCGACGGCAGCCCGCTCTACCCGCCCGGCGACAGCCGCAACCACGAGGAGCCGGCATGACTGCCACGGCCCAGCCCACCTCCACGCCCCAGCTGAGCCCAGACGAAGCCGCGGTGCACGTCGACGGCCTCTGGAAGATCTTCGGCCCCAAGGCCGACGCGATCATGAAGGGCCCCGACGCCCACCTCTCCCGCAAGGACCTGCAGGAGAAGACCGGCCACGTGGTCGGCATCCGCGACGTCGGCTTCGACGTCGCTCCCGGCGAGGTGTTCGTGGTGATGGGCCTCTCGGGCTCGGGCAAGTCGACGCTGGTGCGGCTGCTGACCCGGCTCATCGAGCCGACGGCCGGCACCGTGAAGCTGTACGGCGAGGACATCACCGCGATGGCCGACAAGGCACTGCTCGACACCCGGCGCCGCAAGGTCTCGATGGTCTTCCAGCACTTCGGCCTGCTGCCGCACCGCAAGGTGGTCGACAACATCGCCTTCGGTCTCGAGGTGCGCGGCGAGAACAAGGGCAAGCGCCGCAACCGCGCCCAGGAGATGGTCGACCTGGTCGGGCTGACCGGCTACGAGAACAACTTCCCCGACCAGCTCTCCGGTGGCATGCAGCAGCGCGTCGGCCTGGCCCGGGCGCTGGCCGCCGACCCCGACATCCTGATGTTCGACGAGCCCTTCTCGGCGCTCGACCCGCTGATCCGCCGCGACATGCAGAACGAGGTCATCCGCCTGCACCGCGAGGTCGGCAAGACGATGGTGTTCATCACCCACGACCTGGCCGAGGCGCTCAAGCTGGGCGACCGGATCCTGATCATGCGCGACGGCGAGATCATCCAGATCGGCACGCCCGACGAGGTCGTCGGCGCTCCGGCCGACGACTACGTCCGCGACTTCGTCAGCGACGTGCCCAAGTCCCACGTGCTGACGCTGAAGTGGGTGATGCGCGAGGCCAAGCCCGGCGAGGTCGACGCGACGAGCCCGGCCCTCCAGTCCAACCAGATCGTGCGCGACGCCGCTCGCGTGGTGCTCGACCACCAGGGCCCGTGCCGGGTCGTCGACGGTGACGAGGTCGTCGGCGTGGTCGACGACGAGGACATCCTGCGCGTCGTGGTGGCCGAAGAAGGACTGCAATGACCGAGTCCGCGACCGAGGTCCGGGACGCCACCGAGATCGCGACGATCAAGGAGCAGCTCCCGTACGTCGAGCAGCACAAGCCGCGTCGTACCGGCCTGAAGCTCCTCGGCATCCTGGTCGTCTGGCTGGTCGGCTACTTCGCGCTCTCAGGGCCAGATGACCAAGGCCCTCGGTCTGCAGGACACCACCGAGCTGCACCAGAAGTTCAACGACGCCCGCGACTGGGTGCAGCTCGAGGGCGCGGACAACTGGCTCGTCGGCGGGGTCTTCGGCGGCATCTCCGACGCCCTCAACGCCGTCGTCCTGTTCTTCCAGGAGCTCATCGCGATCCCGGCGTTCCCGCGCCCGGTCCCGGAGATCGGCTGGCTCGGGGTGATCGCGCTCGCGGTCTGGTTCACCTACGCCTTCGCCGGCCTGCGCTCGACCATCCTGGTCACCGCCACCTTCCTGTTCTTCGGCGTCGTCGACCTGTGGTCGGACAGCATGGACACGCTCATCATCACGCTGCTCGCCGTCGTGATCTGCATGGTGGTCGGCATCCCGCTCGGCATCTGGATGGCCCGCAGGAAGGCCGTGTCGAACTCCGTCACGCCGGTCCTCGACATCATGCAGACCTTCCCGCCGTTCTGCTACCTGGCCCCGCTCGCCCTGTTCTTCGGCATCGGCTCGGCGTGCGCGCTCGTGCTGACGATCATCTACGCGCTGCCGCCCGATCGTGCGGATCACCGAGCACGGCATCCGCTCGGTCTCCCCGACCACGCAGGAGGCGGCCCGGTCGCTGGGACTCACCGGTCGGCCAGATGCTCCGGCCAGGTGCAGCTGCCGATGGCCCGCCGCACCATCGTCGTCGGCATCAACCAGTGCATGATGGCCGCGCTGTCGATGGCCACCATCGCGGCCCTGGTCAACGGACCCGGGCTCGGCAAGCCCGTGGTCGCGGCCCTCCAGACGCTGAACGTCGGCGCGGCCTCCGTCGCCGGCCTGGCCATCGTCTTCATGGCGATCATGCTCGACCGCACCACGACCGCCGCCAGCGAGCGAGGCACCGGCCGGACCAACGTCGGCTCGGCGAGCGGCATGGGCGTGATGCTGACGACCGTCGTGCTCGAGCGGCTGCCGCGGTGGGCCACCGAGGACGCCGGCCGCGGCCAGCGGCTGCCCCGCGTCACCACCGCTGGCCGCTGGCTGCTGCTGGCGGTGCTGTTCGTCCCGGTGCGTCGTGTGCGTGTACCTCTCCCGCCAGCAGCTCGACCTCGCGGTGTTCCCCGACGTCAGCGAGACGCCGGTGCTCAAGTGGATCAGCGGGCCCGAGCTGACCCGCCTGATCAACGAGTTCACCGACTGGTTCGTCGGCAACGTCGACACCTTCACGATCTGGATCAAGGACCAGGTCACCATCTACCTGATCAACCCGCTGCAGGACCTGCTGTCGCAGTCCCCGTGGTGGGTGATGGCGATCGTGCTGCTGGCCGTGGCCTACGTGCTGGGTGGCTGGCGGCCGGCGGCGATCACGGTGGTGTGCGAGGCAGTCATCCTCTGGACCGGCCTCTGGAACGACACGATGATCACCCTGTCGATGACGCTGATCGCCACCGCGCTGGTGATGGTGATCGCGGTCGTCCTCGGCGTGGCGATGGGACGCAGCCGGCGGGCCGACGTGTCGATCCGGCCGTTCCTCGACGCGTTCCAGGTGATCCCGCCGTTCGTCTACCTCGTGCCAGCGCTGGCCCTGTTCGCGCCCGGGCGCTTCACCGCCATCATGGCCGCCACGGCGTACGCCGTCCCGATCGCCACCAAGCTGGTGGCGGACGGCATCCGCGGCGTCGCGCCGACCACGGTCGAGGCGGCTCGGTCGACCGGCAGCACGCGCTGGCAGATGATCTCGAAGGTCCAGCTGCCGATGGCGCGCGAGTCGCTCGTGCTGGCCACCAACCAGGGGCTCCTCTACGTGCTGTCCATGGTCGTCATCGGCGGCATGGTCGGCGGCGGCAGCCTCGGCTACATCGTGGTCTCGGGCTTCTCGCAGGACCAGCTGTTCGGCAAGGGCCTCTGCGCCGGCATCGCCATCGCGGCGCTCGGCGTGATGCTCGACCGGATCGCCCGATACGCAGCGGCGCGGTACGGCCGCTGATGAAGATGCACACCAGCTTCCTCCGCGGCGGTCGCGGAGACGAAGGAAGGAAGACACACATGGCAGGACGATCCAGCCGCACCCGGCTGGCCGCCTTCGCGACGGTCGTAGGGCTGGGCATGAGCCTGGGCCTGACCGCCTGCGGTGGGGGCGACATCGAGGAAGCCGACCCCGAAGCGAGCGGGGGTGCCGACTGCGGGGACCTGCGGATCGCCATCAACCCGTGGACCGGCTACGTCTCCAACGCCCACGTGATCGGGCAGGTGGCCAAGGAGAAGCTCGGCTGCAACGTCACCTACCCCGAGGTGAAGGAGGAGGTCGGCTGGCAGGGCATGGCCGACGGCTCCATCGACACCATCGTGGAGAACTGGGGACACGCCGACCTCGTCGCGAAGTACATCGACGACCAGGGCAGCGTCCAGGACGCCGGCCTGACCGGCAACGACGGCATCATCGGCTGGTACGTCCCGCCGTGGCTCGCCGAGGAGCACCCCGAGGTCCTGGACTGGGAGAACCTCAACGACTTCGCCGACGAGTTCGCCACCTCCGAGTCCGGGGGCAAGGGCCAGCTGCTCGACGGCGACCCGTCCTACGTCACCAACGACGAGGCCCTGGTCAAGAACCTCGGCCTGGACTTCAAGGTGGTCGTGGGCGGCAGCGAGGCGGCGCTGATCCAGAGCTTCCGGTCGGCCGAGGAGAACAAGACCTGGCTGCTCGCCTACTTCTACGAGCCCCAGTGGTTCTTCGACGAGATGGACCTGCAGCGCGTGACCCTTCCTCCCTACGAGGAGGGCTGCGACGCCGACCCGGCCAAGGTCGACTGCGACTACCCGCCGTACGCCCTGAACAAGCTGATCGGGACCGAGTTCGCGGAGTCCGGCTCGCCGGCCGTGGACCTGATCAAGAACTTCGACGTGGACGAACGAGGACCAGAACCTGGTCTCGAAGTACATCGCCGAGGACGGGATGGACCCCGACGAGGCGGCCCAGAAGTGGATCGACGACAACCCCGACAAGGTCGACGCCTGGTTGCCGTGACGCCCTGACATCTGGTGGCCCTGCTCGGGCGGGGCCTCCGGCTGACTTTCTCGAAGGGGGAATCACCGCATGACTGACATCAAGGAAGTAACGGGCGTCGACGGGGTCCGCGACGACAGCGGCTTGCCGGTCGACAAGGTCGTCTTCGGCATCGCCGCGGTGATGTCGGTCGGGTTCGTGCTGGTCGGCGCCGTCTGGCCCGAGGACGTGGCCGAGGTCACCGGCGAGGTGCTGGCCTGGATCACCGAGAACTTCGGCTGGCTGTTCGTCCTGACCAGCGCGGGCTTCGTGCTGTTCTCCGCCTACCTGGCCTTCACCCGCTACGGCAACATCAGGCTCGGGCCCGACGACTCCGAGCCGGAGTTCTCCACGTTCTCGTGGGTCTCGATGATGTTCGCCACCGGCATGGGGATCGGCCTGATGTTCTGGGGCGTCGCCGAGCCGCTGACCCACCTCAACGCGCCACCGATGGACCTCGCCGAGGCCGGCTCTCCCGAGGCGGCCCAGCTCGCCATGGAGTACGCCTTCTTCCACTGGGGCTTCCACCCCTGGGCGATGTACGCCGTGATCGGCCTCTCGATCGGCTACTTCGCCTACCGCAAGGGCTACGGCAACCTGGTCTCTGCGACGTTCCGCCCGCTCCTCGGCGACAAGGTGGCGGGAGGACCGGGCAAGGCCATCGACATCCTCGCGATCTTCGCGACCCTGTTCGGGACGGCCACCTCGCTGGGCCTGGGCGCCCTCCAGATCACCGGCGGCATCGACAACGTCTTCGGCGAGGGAGGTGGCGACGAGACCCTCGCCGTCATCGTGATCGCCGTGCTCACCGCGTGCTTCGTCGTGTCCGCGGTGTCGGGTGTGGACAAGGGCATCAAGTACCTGTCCAACGCCAACGCCATCGCGGCCGGCCTGCTGGTGTTCTTCCTGTTCGTCGTCGGGCCGACCGTGTTCATCCTGGGCACCTTCACCGAGACCATGGGCGACTACCTCACCCAGCTGCCCGGGCTGAGCTTCGCGACCGGAGTCTTCGGTGGCAGCGAGTGGCTCAACGGCTGGACGATCTTCTACTGGGCCTGGTGGATCAGCTGGACCCCCTTCGTCGGCATGTTCATCGCGCGCATCTCCAAGGGCCGCACGATCCGCCAGTTCGTGATCTACGTGATCCTGGTCCCGAGCCTGGTGTCGTTCGTCTGGTTCTCCATCCTCGGTGGCTCGGCGATCGATCTCCAGCTCAACCAGGGCTGGTCGCCGCCGACGACCGACACGGGCGGCATCGCCCTCGAGGCGGCGCTCTTCGACACGCTGCGCGAGTTCCCGCTGTCGGGCCTCACGGTGGCCCTCGCCGTCTTCCTGGTCGCGATCTTCTTCGTCACCGGCGCCGACGCGGCGTCGATCGTGATGGGGATGCTCAGCCAGAACGGCAAGGAGGAGCCGCAGCGCTGGCTCGTCGTGTTCTGGGGCGTGGCGACCGGTGCCGTGGCGGCCGTGCTGCTGGTGGCGGGTGGGCTGTCGGCCCTCCAGACGCTGTGCATCATCGTGGCGGGGCCGTTCATGCTGATCCTGATCGGCATGTGCGTCTCGCTGATGAAGGCCCTGCGCGAGGAGACGTTCGAGGCCACGCTGCCCTCTCGGGTGCGCCGGGCCGTCCAGCACGCCGACCGATTCCCCGACGGTCCCTAGGGTCCGTCTGTTCCTGACGCGAGTCTCCCCGGCCGCCTTGACAGCGGCCGGGGAGGCGGACGTACCATTTGCTCGTTCCGTATGACGCAATCAGGTGCGCGATACGCAACAATCTCACAAGGAGTACCCGCATGGCCACCGTCCCCTCCAGCGCCAAGGTCGTCGTCATCGGCGCGGGCATCGTCGGCAACAGCCTGGTCCACCACCTGGCCAAGCTCGGCTGGACCGACATCGTGCAGATCGACCAGGGTCCGCTGCCCAACCCCGGCGGCTCCACGGGTCACGCCTCGAACTTCATCTTCCTGACCGACCACTCGCGCGAGATCACCGACCTCACGCTCGACTCGGTCGAGCAGTACAAGGAGCTCGGCGTCTTCACCCAGTGCGGCGGCTTCGAGGTCGCGCGCACCGAGGAGCGGATGGAGGAGCTGCGCCGCCGGATGTCCTCGGCCAAGGCCTGGGGCATCGAGGCCGAGATGGTCTCCCCCGAGTTCGTGCAGGAGAAGGTGCCGTTCCTCGACAAGGACCAGATCATCGGCGCCTTCTGGCAGCCGGGCGTCGGCGTCGTCGACTCGCTGCGCGCCGGCACGATCATGCGCGAGGGCGCGGTCGCGGCCGGGGCGCTGACCACGGTCCCGAACGTCGAGGTGCTCGGACTGGACGTCGAGGACGGCCGGATCCGCAAGGTACGCACGGACAAGGGCGACATCGACGCCGAGTACGTCGTCATCGCCTGCGGCGTGTGGAGCCCCAAGATCGGCGACATGGCCGGCGTGAGCATCCCGCTGGTCCCGGCCGTGCACCAGATGATCAGCGTCGGCCCGTGCCCGCAGCTGTCCGGGACCGAGGGCGAGATCTCCTTCCCGATCGTCCGGGACATGGACACCTTCTGCTACGAGCGCCAGCACGGCGCCGACATGGAGGTCGGCTCCTACGCGCACCGCGCGATCCTCATGGAGCCCGAGGACATCCCGACGATCGACCAGTCGAAGCTGTCGCCGACCGAGCTCCCCTTCACCGAGGAGGACTTCGACCCGCAGCTGGAGCAGGCGTACGAGCTGATGCCCGAGCTGCTCGGCGCCGACGGCGCCGAGATCCGCTATGCCATCAACGGCCTGCTGTCGCTGACGTGCGACGGCTCGCCCATCCTCGGCGAGAGCCACGTGAAGGGCCTCTGGACGGCGTCCGCGGTCTGGATCAAGGAGGGTCCGGGCGTCGGCCGCGCGGTGGCCGAGTGGATGACCCACGGCCACTCCGAGATCGACGTCGCCCACAGCGACATCGCGCGGTTCCACCCCCACATGCTGCGTCGCGAGCACACCCGGCTGCGCACCACCGAGTCGTTCATCAAGACCTACGGGATCATCCACCCGGCCGAGCAGTACGAGTCCGACCGGCCGCAGCGCACGTCGCCGATGTACGACCACCAGCAGAAGCTCGGCGCGGTCTTCTTCGAGACGGCCGGCTGGGAGCGCCCGTTCTGGTACGAGTCGAACGCCGGTCTCGTGGACACCTACGGCGACGCCGTGATGCCTCGCGAGCACGAGTGGGACTCGCGCTGGTGGAGCCCGATCATCAACGCCGAGCACCTGCGGATGCGCGAGGCCGCCGGAGTGGTCGACCTGAGCGCGTTCCAGATCCTCGACATCGAGGGTCCGGGCGCGCTGGAGACCGTGCAGCGCACCTGCGTCGCGCAGTGCGACGTCGCGGTCGGCAAGGTCATCTACACCCCCGTGCTCGACGGCAAGGGCGGCTTCCTGTCCGACCTCACGGTGATGCGACTCGGTGACGACCACTTCCGCGTCGTCACCGGCGGTGCGCACGGCATGGCCGACCGCCACACGTTCACCGCCCAGCTCCCCGACGACGGCCAGACCACCCTCACCGACCGCACGGACGAGATCTCCACGATCGGCCTGTGGGGTCCGGTGGCTCGTGAGGTGCTGTCGTCGATCACCTCCGACGACGTCTCCGGCGAGGGCTTCGGGATGCTGTCGTGCCGCGAGATCACCGTGGGCGGAGTCCAGGTCCTCGCGTCGCGGATCTCGTACGTCGGCGAGCTCGGCTGGGAGCTGTACGTCCCGATGGGCGACGCTCTCCAGCTGTGGGAGGCGCTGCTCGAGGCCGGCGCCGACAAGGGTGTGGTGCCTGTCGGCATCGGCGTCTACGGCACGACCGGCCGCATCGAGAAGGGCTACCGCGCGTACGGCGCGGAGCTCGACGCCGAGCGCTCGATCGTCGAGGCCGGCATGCAGCGGCCCAAGGTCAAGGCCGCCGACTTCGTCGGCCGCGAGGCGTACCTCGCCCAGCGTGACGCCGAGCCGCAGACGGTGCTGTGCACGCTGACCGTCGACGACCACACCTCGGCGTCCGGCACCAAGCGCTACATGCTCGGCGGCGAGCCGATCGTGACCCGCGACGGCGGTCTCCTCACGGACGGCCACGGCCACCACCCGTACGTCACCAGCGCCGGCTCCGCGCCGTCGCTGGGCAAGCACGTGCTGCTGGCCTACCTGCCCGTCGACGAGGCTCGCATCGGCAACGAGCTCGCGGTGTCCTACATGGAGGAGCTCTACCCCGTCACGGTCGGTTCGGTGGACGCCACCAGCCTGTTCGACCCCGAGAACGCGCGGATGCGCTGATGGCTGACGGCATCGGGGTCCTGGTCTGCGTGAAGCGGGTGCCGGACTCCTCCAGCGAGGTGCTGCTGACCGAGGACGCCCAGGCCGTCGACGGCAGCAAGGCCGGCTTCACCACCTCGCCGCACGAGGAGTGCGCCGTCGAGATCGCCACCCAGCTCGTCGCTGGCGCCGACGGGGGCGAGGCGACGGTGCTGACCCTGGGCGACAAGGACGCTGCGGAGCAGCTGCGCAGCGCTCTGGCCGTCGGCTGCCAGCAGGCGACCCACGTGGTGGCCGACGCGCACACGCTCGGACCGGCCGACATCGCTCGCGAGATCGCGGCGGTCGTGAAGGACCACGAAGCGGCCGGACGTACCCACGACCTGGTGCTGCTCGGCAGCGACGCGGCCGACAGCGGCGACTTCCAGGTCGGCATCCGGCTCGCGTACGAGCTCGGCCGTCCGGTCGTCAACGGCGCCACCACCGTCACGATCGAGGACGGCCCAGACGGTCGGGAGGCCGTTGCGGTCGGCAAGGGGCCAGAAGGGCAGGAGACCTACCGCGTTCCCCTGCCCGCGGTGATCACGATCCGCGAGGGCGGCGTCGAGCCGCGCTACCCGAGCGTGAAGGGCCGGATGCAGGCCAAGAAGGTCCAGATCGAGGAGCGCACCCTGGCCGGCGAGCCGCGCGGCCCGCAGCGCGTCAAGCTGCTGCTCCCGCCTCCGACCCCGAGCAGTGTGCAGATCCTGGGCGAGGGCCCCGCGGCCGCGCCGGCGGTCGTCGACCTGTTCGAGCAGCTGGGGGTGCTGGCCCGATGATCCTCGTCCACATCGAGACCGACCTCGACGGCACCGCCTCCGAGGTCTCCCTCGAGGCGGTCACCTTCGCCCGCAACCTGTCGACCGAGGGCGGCGGCGTCCCCGTCGACGCCGTGGTCTTCAACGACCTCTCCGAGGAGCTCCACAAGGAGCTGGCGGCGTACGGCGTACGCACCGTGCACCGCGTCGTCGGCGACGACCTCACGGCGTACTCCGGTGCCGGCTGGGCCTCCGCCATCCTCACCGCCCGCGCGGCCGCGCGGTCGGTCGTGGTGATGGCCGCCGGCACCGACCGCGGCATGGAGCTGATGGCTCACGTCGCGGCCCGCGCCGGCGTGGCCATGGCCGCCAACGTCATCTCCTTCTCCGGCCTCGCGCCGTTCGTGGTCACCCGCCAGGTTGCCGGCGGCGCCGCGCGCGAGGAGATGGTCCTCAACCAGCGCCCGGCCGTCTTCACGGTCGCCGGCCACGCCCTCGAGGCGACCCCGGCCGCGGAGCCCGGTGCTGCCGACGTCACCGAGCACACTCCGGAGATCGACGCGGTCGACCTGGTCGCCCGCGTGGTGTCGAGCGAGGAGCCCGAGGAGGACCTCTCCGGTGACCTGAGCTCCGCCCGCGTCGTCGTCGGCGCCGGTCGCGGTCTGGGTGGGCCGGACAAGTTCGAGGACGTGCTCGAGCTGACCTCGCTGCTCGGCGCCACCCTGGGCGTCTCGCGCGTGGTGACCAGCGCCGGCTGGCGCCCGCACCACGAGCAGGTCGGCCAGACCGGCAGCCGGATCTCCCCGGAGCTCTACATCCCGTGCGGCATCAGCGGGGCCATCCAGCACTGGGCCGGCTGCGCGTCCGCCAAGAACATCCTGGCCATCAACTCCGACGCCGAGGCGCCGATGGTGACCAAGGCGACGTACGCCGTCATCGGCGACCTCCACGAGATCGTCCCGGCCATCAACGAGGAGATCAAGCGCCGCAAGGGCTAGGGATCAAGCACCCCCAACGGGATTCGAACGCGCCGACCCCCACGCTTGAGAGCCCTGCTGAGCGTCACCGGCGGCCGTTCATGCCCCCTGATGCTCCCGAGGGCACCCTCAGGTGTTGACACGTCAACACTCACGACGCCTCCCCGCGAGGCGGCGGAAGGCGTCCACCCGCCCCGCCAGCAAAGCCGCACGGCATCGTCAGTCTCGCGCTGGCCGCCCTGATAGACGGCGGCTTCTCAATCGTCGACGCGGTCGCCAGCGCCACCGCGGTCGCCGCGCGGGCCTGCGGCCTCGCTCAGGTGACGGGCCGCCTCGAAGGCGGGCTAGCGGCGGACCTCCTCCTCGTTGGCGGAAACCCTGGAAGTTGAATCCCCTCGACGCCCGGCGTCCTCACATCGAGCTGTACCTGCGTTGGATGCAGGAGGTCGCCCGCTACAGACCCACGACGGTGCCCCGTCGCCTCTCGGTGGTCTCTGGGTTCTACCGGACATGCGTCATCGACGCCGTTCTCCCCACCTCGCCCGCCGAGTACGTTCGCCGCCCGAGGGTGCCAAGCGAATCACCCACACTGGGGCTGAACCATCTTCAGTTCGAAGCGATGCTGAGCGCCGGTCGCACGTCGGCGAACATCAACGCCTTCGCGCTCGTCGCCATGCTCGGGCTTCTGGGCTGGCGGATCCTCGAGGCGACCGGAGCTGACATCGAGGCGCTCGAAAAGGTCCACGGGCACCGCGTCCTACGCGTGCACAGCAAGGCGACAAGGTCGCGCTCGTGCCGCTGCCGCCGGCCGTCGGACGTGCGATCGATCGCGCTGCCGACGGCCGAACCGGTGGTGCCATCCTCCGCAGCCGAACGGGCAACCGAATGGACCGTCACTGCGCCACTCGTCGTCTCCACGCCCTCGCGAAGGTGGCGGGAGTCTCGACCACCCGAATGCATCCCCACATGCTTCGGCACACGTTCGTCACCACCATGCTCGACGCCGGGGTCGACCTTCGTGACGTGCAGATCGCTGCCCGTCACGCAGATCCGCGCACCACCATGCGGTGCGCCGAGCCCGCAAGAACCTAGATCGCCACCCGAACTACATTCTCGCCGCGTTCATGGCCTCCGCGACCTAACAGCGCCAGTCTGTGCTGCAGGACGCTGCCGAGTGTGCGGCGGCGGCGGAGTGCTTTCCACACGAGCGTCGCGTCATCGACGCTTCGGTTCGCCGCGCGCCCACCAGTTGATCGGCGGCTGGTGTTCAAGCAAAGAAGCGGCGAGCTCGACGTCGCCCAGGTTGCAGAACTTCCACAGCTCCTTCGCGGCCCGGCTGTACTGGAAGATGACTTGGTCGACCTCGAACGCGTCGACCTCGCCGGAGCGGAATCGGTCGATCTCGGCAGCCACGCGCCGGACAAGCTCCGCCAACTGGGCTTGGTGATACGCCGCTACCGTCTCCTGCGCGGCTCGCCGCGCAGAGTTCCTGACCATGCCCCGACGCTACCCAGCCACCGGGACGCACGAGAATCGGGCTGGGCGAAGAGGTCTGCCCTCACAGCGGCAGATCCGGGCGTTTCCGGTGTCGCTTGCCGGGTCAATCGGGTCCACCAACAGCCACGATCGCGTGGCGGCCGAGGAAGTCTGCGAGCGCGTCTGCGACCTGTGGTGTGTGCGTCAAGACCAGGGAGTGATCGGCCCCGGCGAGCAGGACGTCTTCGGTCTGCGGCAACCAGGTGAGGACCAGGTCCCGGACTTCGGCGAACCAGGGACCACTGTGGCTGCCGCTGATGTGCAGCACCGGGCATTTGATGCGACGCGCGTCCTCAGCATCGAAGCGCCAGGACAACAAGGCCGGCAGATCGGTGTCGAAGAACGTCGTGGTGTCGCGCTGCATTTGTTCGGCTGCGCCCGGCAGGTGCTGCTCGACCTCGGTTCGCCAGTCCGGCCCGATCACGAGAGCCAGGAACTCCTCCAGCGCCGTGCCCGGCCCGCGCGCCCGCCTGACTTCCTGGAGCCGGGCGTTCGCCGCCCGGAACTCTTCCGAACTCGGCACGTGCACCGGAGGGGGTTCGATCAGGGTCAGGGTCTCAACGTACTCCACAGCGTCAGCGGCGAGTTGCAAGCCAACGGCGCCGCTGTAGGAGTAGCCGACGATGTGGACCCTGCCCAGCCCCAGTGCATCGATGAGATCTCGGCAGTCAGCGGCATCGCGAACGACCGACCCGGGGCCCTGGACCGGGCTGCTAGTCGCGTAGCCACGCCGGTGGTAGACGATCGCGCGGTACGCGCCACGGGCGACAAGGTGTTCGGCCAGCGGCGCCAACTCGTCGGCGGTCAGCGCCGTCTGCACCAGGACGACAGGATCCCCCGTCCCCACGTCGTGGACATCCAACTCGATGCCGGCGACCTCAACGAGGCGCATACTCGCAGGCTAGCCCGCGATGGCCGGCCGTGCTCCGACCTGCGCGCTGTCCGCGGCATGAGTGGTCGCACACCTTAGCTCGTGCGGCCTGCTTTGGAGGTCACCTGTCGGTCCTTGGACAGCCTTCTCCGAAGTCGATTGCGTGCTCGTAACGGCGTGGGTAGTAATAGGCATGCTGAACGGAGACACGGTCGCGTTGCGGGCACGCCTCGAAGCCGACGTGGCGGTTCTCCACGCCGAGCTGTATGAGGACGTGCCGACTCGGTTGCGGGCCGACCAGCGGGCCTGGATGCCACTTGGCGTCTCCTCGTCTCCTTACGCGGTGAAGGATCGGCCCGCGGCTGGCTCAGAGTTCGCGGCGGAGTTCTCGGTCGTGGAACGAGCTACTGGCGACCTTGCCGGCGAGGCGGTCTTGTGGGGCATGGACCGGCACAATCGGTCCGCCCATGTTGGCCTCGCCCTGAGGCCCGCCTTCCGTGGCCGTGGTCTGAGCATCGAAGTGCTCCATGCGCTGGCGAAGTACGGTCTCGACATTCTGGGGCTGAACCGTCTCCAGCTCGAGACGACCGCCGACAACGCCGCGATGCTCGCCGCGGCCTCCCGCGCCGGTTATCGCCGGGAGGGCGTTCTGCGGCAGTCCGCGTGGGTCGACGGGGCGTTCGTCGACGAGGTTGTCATGTCCGTATTAGCCGCCGAGCGGCTACGGCCCGAACTCCGAACCGCACCACCCGCCTGAGGTCTCTCGCCCACCAATCTGCGCGACCACACATCGGCAGATCCGTGCATGCACAGCCATGAGCGGGGCGTCAGCTCCGGTGTGACCGCTTTGGGGAGCGTGGGGTTCTGTTCGGTCGGGGGCAGGGCGGTCCACCATGCTGCGGCGCAGCGCGCCAGGCCTGTCGGGTTGGGCGAATCGATGACTGTGCGTCCTCACGACTGGGAGCTTCGTCGTGCACGGTGTGATGCGTGTCTGCGGTCGGTGCGCCAGGTACTCGGGCAAGCTCGGCGGCCGACGCAATCGGACCCCGCGGGAATGCTTGAGCCGCTTCCTCGGCGAAGGGTCCTACCGGCTAGTGCGAAGGTCCTAGGCGGTACGTGACTTCGGGCTCTGCCGATCGCCGGCATACGAGATCAGGCTGGTGTCATGAAGGCTTTGGTGGTCTATGGCACGAAACGGGGAGGGACCGAGGGGCTAGCGCAGATGGTCGGTCGGGCCCTCACCGAGCAGAGGATCGATGTCACGGTTCGCTCCGCGGCGGGACGCGCGCGGGACGTGGGCACCTACGACGTGGTCGTGGTCGGCGGCGCCCTGTACGCCAATCGCTGGCACAAGGACGCCAGACAGTTCGTGCGTCGCGAAGCCAAGGCGCTGCGTTCCACAAGGGTGTGGCTGTTCAGCAGCGGCCCGATCGGTGACGACGCACCGCCCGCCAGCGAGATGGAGCCCGTGCCCCAGGTCCGCCGAGCGATGGACCGTGTCGGGGCGGTCGCTCACACCACGTTCGGAGGCCGGCTGACGCCGGACGCCAAGGGTTTCCCGGCCAGTGCGATGGCCAAGAGGATGGCCGGCGACTGGCGTGACGAGGAGTCGGTGAGGCTCTGGGCGAAGGCCATTGCTGCCAGTCTGACCTGACTGCCGCGAACCGAACGACCGCCAACCGAACACGACCGCCAACCGAACGACAGGAGATCCGTCATGTCCGCGCCGAGCATGCCGTCTGCACCCACCGCCTACCCCGCCCGTCTCGAGGTCGACTACACCGTCGAGCACAATCGGGTGACGACGCTGTTCCGGGTCGTGCTGGTCATCCCCATCGCCGTCGTGTTCGGCGCGCTCACCGCAGGCGCAACCACCAGGATCTACTACGAGGGGAGCGGCCAGACCCTGACCAGGAGCAGCGGTGGCATCGTGGCCGGGCTGTTCGTGGCGACGCTCCTGATGATCCTGTTCCGGCAGCGCTATCCACGCTGGTGGTTCGACTTCGCACGGGAGCTCACCCGGTTCGCCGCCCGCATCGGTGCCTACGTCGTGCTGCTTACCGACGAGTACCCCTCGACGACCGAGGAGCAGAGGGTGCATCTCGACATCGACTACCCCGACGCCGAGCGGGACCTGAGTCGCTGGCTGCCACTGGTCAAGTGGTTCCTCGCGATCCCGCACTACATCGTGCTGTTCTTCTTGTCGATCGGCGCCTTCGTCGTGGTCGTCATCGCCTGGTTCGCGATCCTGTTCACCGGGCACTATCCGCGCGGGATGTTCGACTTCGTCGTCGGTGTCGGCCGCTGGGCACTGCGCGTCAACGCCTACGCCTTCCTGCTCGTCACCGACAAGTACCCTCCGTTCTCGCTCAGCTGAGTCTCAAGCGGGAACGACGCATTCTCTGCGCAGTCATGTGCAGGCGGCCGTCATCCCTTCCAGCGTTCGACACCGGTTGGCCACCACTCGTCCCTGTAGTCCGGGTGGTCGTAGAGCACCAGCGCGAGGCGCTGCCGTTCACGGAGGCGCCCGCGGTTGGACTTCGCCGCGTACGCCTTGATCTGCTCCCGGGACAGACCTGCCCCACGCATCGGCATGATCGAGCGGATCGCGGCATGCGGCGAGCGTTTGGAGGAGACTGTGCGGCATGGCCGATGGAGACACCGCGCGGCTCTACCACCGGCTCACGGCGTGCGGGGGCGAGGGCTGGGACTGGGACGTCAAGGTCGACGACCCGCTCGTGCTTCAGGACTTCGTCGACAACGACTTCGAGACCTGGCCGGCCGCATGCAAGGCATATCCCGACGGGTTGCCGGTTGTGGCGCTGCCGCGCGAGTGGGAGCAGCACGTAGGGCTCGACCTCGCGGCGCTCGCGCGCATCCTCTACCTGTCGGTCGGCGTGGTCCGATTTGTCGAGCGCGAGGATCGCCCGACGCTGCTGCTGCGCGCGGCCGGCTCGGCCGGCGGCCGCTTCCCGTACGAGTTGTACGTGGCGGCGCGCGACGGCGTCCACTGGTACGACCCGGTCGGTCATGCGCTGGTGCAGATCGGGCCGCCACCCGACGACGGTGCCACGACGTTGATCCTCACCGGCGTCCCGTGGCGGACCGGTTGGCGCTACTGCGAGCGCGGCCTGCGCCACATCTACTGGGACGCGGGCACGGTGCTGGCCCAGACGCTCGGGCTCGCCGACGGGCTCGAGCCGCGCCTGTACACGCGCTTCCCCGACGAGCAGGTGACGCGACTGGTCGGCGCCGACGGCACCCACGAGTTCCCGCTGGCGATCCTCACGCTCGGCCCGGGCGAGCCTGCGATCGAGCCGCACGGCCCTGCCGAGGCCGGCGCGATCGACGCGCGCGAGCCGCTCGAGTTCCCGCTCGTCACGCTGGCCCAGCACGCCGGCGACGCGGACGTCATCGGCGTGCCGTGGCCGGAGGCGCCGCCGCCTCCGGACGACCTCGACGCGGTGATCCTGCGCCGCGGCTCGACCCGCATCATGGACCCGAGCGCGACGATCAGTCGCGACCTCTACACCGCCTGCCTCAACCTCGGGATGCGCGGCACCCAGACCACCGAGTTCATCGCCGTCCACGGGGTCGACGACGTCGAGCCGGGCCTCTACCGCTGGCCCGACATCGACACGCCCCTGCGCGCCGGCTCGCTGCGCGATGAGCTTTTCAAGGTCTGTATGGAGCAGGCGCTCGGCCACGATGCCGCGTTCGTCGTGATGGCGGCCACCGACCTCGACAGCATCGACGATCGCAGCTACCGCGAGGCCCAGCTCGGCGCCGGCCTCGTCAACGGCCGCCTCCACCTCGCGGCATTCAGCCTCGGAATCGGCGCGTCCGGGATGACCTTCTACGACTCGGAGATCACCGGCCTGCTCGGCGAGCCGCTGGCCGGCCTGCTGTTCACCTGCGTCGGCGTGCCGACCTACAAGAACAAGCAGGGCGGCATGCCGGGCCAGCCTGTTTCGATCGTCTAGCCAACTGGGTAGGGATGGCTGCACCGTCACGGGGGAGGCCGCTGCAAGACGCAAGCCACCCCGAATGAGCGGGCGGGTCGCGGGAGCATTCCGTCACGAGCCGACCGACCAATCCACGAAGCGCCGCCACGCCGGAACACCGACTAGGCCCACACACGGGCGCCGTCGGAGACGCGGCAGGCTCATCCGGACATCGGCAGATCCGCGCACCGTCAGCGGCATGAGTGCGATTCGTCGCGGTCTGCACAACGGGAGGAAGCGGGCCAGGATTTCCTCGGCTTCAACGCGCCAGCCAGCCCGCGAAGAAGGTCATGCACGCCCCCATCGTGGCGCCGAAGAACACGAACACGCCAAGCCCTGGAAGCGGGCTAGCGTAGATGAGCACCAGCCCAAGAACGGCAATGCCAAGCATCACGTACAAGGGCTTCCGGCCCGTATACCTTCGACCGGAACTCCCGACGAGTCCGGCGTCCCCGGACTGCTGACGTCGGCGAAGGTCGTCATTCCATTGCGAGTTCGACATCGTTCCTCCCGGCGAGGTGACGGCCTCATGGGTGTCACCTGATCAATCGACGCTACGCGCCGTGGTGACTCGCTGACAACGGATCGAGGGCTCATCGTGCAGGTCGGGGATGAAGCACTGCTCATCGGCAGAAGCGAGCGGATCGCGGGCATGTCCGGACGTTCTTGACCCGGTGACAACGCAGGATCTGGTGGTGGTGCTACGGCCTTGGGGCGAGAGGTTGACCGCTCTTGTTGAACATGAAACACGGGCCGGCGAGTTCACTGTTGTCCTTCGCCCACGATGGGGGGTCCCAGCGCGCGGTGAAGGCGATGTTCCCGCCCACCTCTGGGATGGCGTCGGCGCACTTTCGCCGAGCCGCAGCGGCGAGTTCGGCCGGCGCCGGGTACTCATCAACAAAGAGGTCTAGGAAGGCCAGCGTCCCGGTCTGCTCATACTGGTGCGGCTGGTCGCAGGGGACGAACGGTTGCTTGGCCTTCTGAGGGGGTTCGTCAAGGCACGCCCACAGATCCGCGGGCGGGTCGATGGCGACCATTGCAGCCGTGCCGGTGGTCGTCCGGATGGTGCTGAAGTCCCATTCGGGGAAGGCCGCGTCGCAGCGCATCCAGGAAGCACCGGCCGTGATCTCTTTCCGGCTCGGCAGGACCGGCACGTATCCCGAATGAACCCAGGCGCTCAGGTCGATGCCGAGGTAGGCGCGGACGTGGTAGAGGCAGTTGTCCGCCCTCTTCTTCGCTTCGGCGATGGTGGGCTCAGACAGTTCCAGCACCGCGGCCGTCTCGGTGTTGTGCGGTTCGGTGCACGGCACCTGGCGTGACTCGTCGAACCACTTGTCGGGGTCGGACCACTGATCGGAGGCATAGCCCAGCAGGTCCCGACTGCGGCGGATTCTTCGTCTCCGTGGGAACCGGTGGAGCCGGTGCCAGACGTTTGTCGTCGGGTCGCAGTGCGAAGCCCCCCGCAGCGACCAGCATGACCACGGCGGCGATCGTGACGGCCGCGAGCCGCCGGCGCACCAGCCTGTGGTGCGTCTGCGCAACCAGCTCACCCACATTCAGCTGGGGTCGCTCGACCGTGTCCGCGCCCTGACGCAGGAGGTCTCGCAGTGACTCGCTCATGAGGTCACCTCCTCCTCGCGCGTCGGACCAGGTCGAAGCCGGGACCCATGCGTTCCCGCAGTCGCCCGAGGCCGATCGAGACGTAGCTCTTCACCGTGCCCACCGAGCAGCCCATGATCTCGGCCGTCTGGGCCTCGGTGAGGTCCTCGTAGTACCGGAGCACGATCGCGGCACGCTGCCGGGGTGGCAGACCCCGCAGGTGGGCGATCAGCACCTGATGCGTCGCAAGCACTTCTACCTCATCCGTATCCGAGGCATCGGGCAGGAACTCGATGGGTCGTTCGTGGAAGGAGCGACGCCTCCGCCAGGTGATCGCGGTTGTCACGACCGTCCTCCGCACGTAGGGCGTCGACCTTCTCCGGTTCACGCAGCCTGGGCCAGGCGATCAGGGTCTTGACCAAGGCCTCTTGCAACAGATCTTGCGCCAGCTGGTGATCCCCGACCATGAGGTAGGCCGTCCGGAGGAGCGCATGCGACCGTGCCTCCACGAACTCGGAGAACGCAGCCATGTCATGCCGCTGCCGCATTGCCAACCCCCTCTCCGGGTGCTGGTCGAACTCCCACTCATCTTCCATCTAATAGACGGCCCGAAAGGCACCAAAGGTTTAAGAGCATGAGCACGAGATCTGCCTCAAAGTGAACCGCCCTCATCTCGGCATGAGAGTGCGTCCGCAACGCGGCGGTTGGACGCCGGTGGCGCCTAGCGGGACAGTGGTCCATCGCGGTAAGTGCCACGACTTTCAACTCAGCCCCAGGGCAGTTCGTGAGGTAGACGCATGCGCGTGGTGGTCGTCGGCGGCACAGGTCACGTCGGCTCCTACCTGGTCCCGAGGCTCGCAAGGGCTGGGCACGACGTCGTGGTCATCAGCCGAGGCATGCGAGAGCCGTACCTGGCCGACCCCGTCTGGGGCGAGGTCGAACGTCTGGCGTGCGACCGCGATGCCGCCGAGAGGGACGGCACATTCGGCTCGTTCGTCGCGGGACTGCGGCCGGACGCGGTGGCGGACCTGTTGTGCTTCACACCTGCCCAAGCCCGACACCTTGTCGACGCGTTGGACGGTGAACACGTCATCCACACCGGCAGCGTCTGGTCATACGGAGTCAGCACGCTGGTCCCGACAGGCGAGGACGCCCCGAAGTCGCCGTACGGCGCGTACGGCGTCGGCAAGCTCGCCATCGAGCACTACCTAATGGATCAGGACCGAGTTCGTGCCACCATCGTTCATCCCGGACACATCAGCGGCCCGGGATGGATGCCGATCGGGCCCGCCGGCAACCTGGACCCAGCCGTCATCGACGGCCTGCGGAGAGACGGGTCATGCCTGCTGCCTGACCGCGGGGGCGAGACGATTCACCACGTGCACGCCGACGACGTCGCCAGCCTGCAGCAGGCGTGCCTCGAGCAGCCCGACGCCTCAAGCGCAGAGAGCTTCAACAGCGTCTGCGCGCAGGCGCTGACTTTGCGCGGCTACGCCGAGCTGGTGGCCCGGCACTTCGGCCACGAGCCGAGGCTCGAGTTCGTGCCCTGGGCGGAGTTCGTCTCTCGCGTCGAACCCGAGCACGCAGATCAGACGATCGAGCACATCGGCCGTGCGCCCCTGTTCTCCATGGACAAAGCCAAGGCGTTGCTCGGCTTCGTCCCCCGGCACACCGTCACCGACACCGTCCTCGAGTCCATCGATGTCTGGGTCGCGGCCAATCGAGGGTAAGGGGGCCCTCACGGGCGGTGTCGTGTCGCCCGGTATGCGGCGTCTGTGAGGATCGCCAACGCAGCCTGATGGTGCTGGGCTGTGGGTTGGTGACCACTGGTGTGACCCCCGGAGAGTCGCTCGCTTCGCGGCATGGCCCGACCCGGCACCGACTCTGGACACGAGTGATCCCAAGCGAGTGGGGGGTACGGTCACGTCATGCCTCATGTCGTCGTCCACGTAGACGCCGACGTTCCTGCCGAGCGGATGATGGAGGCGGCAACCGACTTCACCGAGCGAAGGCCGGAACTGTGGCCGAACATCAATCGTGAGTTCTGGCAGCTGCACGACAAGGGTCCGAACTGGGCTGAGGCCACCGAAGGTAGCCCTGCTGTGTGGGCCCGCGAGCGGTACGAGTGGTCGGGCAACCGTTTCGTGGGCACGACCCAGGATTCGAACGTTTGGCAGGCGGGTGGGACGTGGACGTTGACCATCGAGCCGCGCAGCGGCGGCGGAAGTCACATTCGTACGGTCCTTGACCGGCGCTGGAAGGGCAGGGGCTGGTTGTTCTGTGTCCCCGTGGCTCTCTTCGGTCAACAGATCTTGAAGAACCTGCACAAGACGTCGGACGTTCTCGCGCCAAGAACGGAGTGAGCTCGACGTGGCTGCGAAAGGCAGCGGGTAGGGCACACGGAGGTTGAGCGGCACCACCGCACGTCGTGCGACGTGCGGCCGGAAGCGCACTCGCGGCGAAGTGACGCATGTTCTGGAAGCCCCAGATCGCGGCTAGATGAGTGCGCCTTGTAGCGCCCTCATCTCAACCCGAGGGTGATCTCCCGCAAGCCGGAGCGTGTCTGGACTGGGTCAGCGGTGCCACAGGTCAACCGCGATCTCGCGCATCTGCTCGCTGAACTGTCCGGTGGGGCTTGCCTGCTTGAGCGTGCTCCGCAGTTCGTCCTCGAACTGCCCCACACGGTCGCCGAACAGGTGCGGCGCTGCGTAGGACATCGAGAAGACGCTCGCCACCACCTCGTCGGCGTCCCGATCCACGACCCAACCGGGTACCTCTAACTGCGTGGGCCCAGTGAAGCCCGCTGCCCGGAAGATCCTGGCGTCCTTCCGCGCATGCTCATCCTCGGGATCCATCTGGCGGTAACCCAGGCCGGCCCGGCGCCCCTCACCCAGGAACTCTGCGACCAGAGCATCGATCTGTGGTCGAGGCGGTCTCGGATGTGGCAGCGGTGCCGTCCCGTCGACGCCATGCTGCATCGTGGCGCGCACGTAGGCGACAACCCCATCGTCGATGAGCCTTTGCCGCAGCAGACCAGCGACACGTCCGCGATCCATCCAATGGAATGACGCCGCCATACCCGCTACTCGAAACAGCCCCATGTCGGGCGAGATGTCTTCACCCTTGCCGTGCACCCAGGCGACGTTCGTGATCCCGGCCGCCACCGCCTGGCGTTCGGCTTCGGCCAGCATCTGCTCGTCGGCGTCCACACCCACGGCCTCCTCGAAGTGAGGAGCCAGGAGCAGCGTGAGCGATCCCGGGCCGCACCCGACATCCAGCAGGCGACCGCGGCCATCAAGGTTGAGCACATCAACCAGCAGATCGGCGAGCCCGGATGGGTAGGCCACCCGGCCACGCACGTAGAAGGGGGCGCAGCCCGCGAACAGCGATGGATCCCACTGCCACGCAGGGCCCCTCGCCGCCCCCGCCACGTCCCCCAGTCTCGCGGCCACGACCAGTGCCCGGCAACGCCACGGTCTGGAGGCCACCAGGAACGACCCGCTCATGGAGAGGACAGGCAGAACAAGGAATGTGAGCGGGTTCGAGTGCCCTCAAGGGCGGGTGAGGCTCGCCCGCTTCTCAGGGCGTCCCAACTAGCATCGCGGCAATGCCCACGCTGCAGGAGCGCCAACGCGTTGCCGCGTACGGCTTGGCACGGAGAGCAGACGAAGTCCTCCTGGTGCGGGCCTCGACGTCCACCGGAGTCCCGGGCACGTGGTGGTTGCCTGGTGGGGGTCTGCGATTCGGCGAGAGTCCTGGGAAGTGCCTCGTCCGCGAGTTCATGGAGGAGACCGGACTGAGAGCAGACGTGCGCGGCGTGGTGGACGTCGTCTCGGACGTCACCGTTCTGGTCCGGGAGCCCGTACGCCTACATTCGGTCCGCCTCATCTACGACATGACCATCGAAGAGGCAGCCCCACGAGCGGAGACGGGTGGATCAACCGACGCGGTGCGCTGGGTAAACGTGGCGGATCTTGACGCCCTGCTGCTCATACCGTGGCTCCGTGAATTGCTCGTAGGGCATCTCTGACCCTGATCCCGCGCGGCGCGGCGACGCGCCAAGGCCCGTTATCGGTGCCGGCGTCGATTGGCTCATCGGCATGAGTGCGTCCGGAACGCGGCAGCTAGACGCAGCCGTCGATTCCTTGCGGACAGCTATCCCGTCGCCGATGAGCGGACTGGGTCGGTGTCAGCCGGGCACGGGGCCGTGCCGTGAAGGGAGGCCGGCCTTCGTGCGGTGCTCGTTGTTTCGAACTCGTGGCTCGTAGTGACGTTGAAAGGCGACGGTGACTATTTGTCGCCGGCTCCGGACGTCGGTCTTCTCGAAGACGTTGCGGAGGTGTGCCTGAACGGTTTCATTCGTGATGACCAGCTCGCTGACGATGGCTAGTCATCGCTCCCTACGGCTGCGAAGGCGACTTCCAAGCCACCGTGCCCATCATGGAGAAGAACGGGCTGACCTTCGGCTTACCATTCGCGGCCCGGGACGGCAGTACTCGACAAGACGAACGAACGTGCGGCGATGCGTTGACGAGGCCGCGTCGCGAAGGCGGCGCTATGACACGTTTGTCTGGGCAGCAAGTCGAGGCGCCACGTTCCTCTTCGGTCTCTATTGGTGCCGCCCGGACAACCTGGTAGGTAGTCTCGAGGCGTGATGGGCGATCCATCCGGCATGTTCGAGGGGATCTACGCGGGCGCGGAGGCCGGTGGAGCCATGCCGCCCTGGGACTACGGCGCCCCTCGTCCGCAACTCGTGGAGTGGGCCGAGGCGCGAAACCTAGTGGGTGGTGGCCGCGAGGCGCTGGTGGTGGGGTGCGGCTACGGGGCCGACGCCGAGTTCCTTGCGCTGTTGGGATTTCGGACCACGGGTTTTGACTTCGCGCCGACCGCGATTGCTGCAGCGCGGCGGAAGTATTCGGCCAGCGAGGTGAGCTACTTCGTTGCCGACGTCTTGGATCTTCCCCGTGAGTGGCTGGGCAGGTTCGACCTGGTTGTCGAGAGCCTTACCGTGCAGTCGATGCCGCCTGAAGAGCACACAGTCGCGGCGCAGAACATCGCCGCGTTAGTGGCACCAGAAGGCACTCTGCTGGTCCTAGCGACCACACGGGACGAAAGTTCCGAGGTGAAGGGACCGCCGTGGCCGCTGACCCGTGCAGAGCTCGAGGAGTTTGCGACCGGCGACCTCATCCTGCGCCGAGTCGAGCGGATCGAGGACGGCGCTTGGTGGCGAGCCGAACTGTCAAGAGGACGGGCAGGCTCGCCCAGTCCCTTGTCCTAGTCATAGACCCACGTCTCTCCAAGGTCGTCTCGCGGCGGCCAGACGCACCTCTCGATGCGCGCGCAACGCGGCCTGACCGGATGCCTCGGCGGGCCCGCGAAGCGAAGGGGGTTGACGGCTGTTCAGTGCGCCCGGATGGCCGCGACCGTGCGCTCGGGTGCCTCGAGGGGTGGCCAGTGCCCGACGTCAGGAAGTGCTCTGAGAGGAGCATGAGGCACACGCTCGCGTATGCGCGCGGCCATGTGGGCGCCTGAGATCGGGTCGCGCATGCCCCAGACAAAGTTGAGCGGCACGTCGGTCTTCTCCAGAGCTTGAACCCAGCGGTCCTCGTTGTCCCGGCGATCCACGATGTAGCGGATCAGGAGGTGCAGCAGCCGGTGTCCGTCGTCGCGGCTCATGGTCGTCCACATCGCTGCAGTGTCCGGTCCGAGGGTGCGTTGAGCGTCGACATCGTCGCCGTCCACCTGCTCAACGGCGGGCTGTATCCGGACCTGCACCATCTCGAGCCGATCCAGACCGCGTTGCTCGACCCAGTGCTCGGTCCCCAGATCAGCGCGGGCATCACCGAAGAAGCGCTCACCGCGGAGCTCGCGCCGACGTTCGCCGACGGCTTCGACCTGGCATCGGTTGCCCCAACATTGCATCGACGAGGCCGCCGTCACTTTGGACTCGAAGTCATCACCCCTGCCGTTCCTCTCTCGGTGAGGTCTACCAGCATGGAGTGAGTGCGAGGCGGACACATGGCAGCAATTCCGGGTGATTAGTAGAGGGCTCCATTCACCCTGAAATAGTGGACTAGACCCCAGGGTCGGTTTGGGGCGGAGAAGCGCAAGATGGTGATTCCCCCCTTCGTCGACTATCAGTCAGTCGGCTTCTCGAGGAGTTGTTCATCATGTCTCATCGGTGCAATTCGAGCGCGCCCAGGAAATCGGCGCCTGGCGGCAGGTACGGCACTGCTTGCAGTCGGCGGAGGCCTGCTGACGCTCGCCCCTCCCGCTTCGGCCGCGATTGTCCCCGGCGATGCTCCGGCCATCGCGAACGCCCTCGCCGGACCCGGCGCCAACGTCACCGCGGCCAGTTACGTGAGCGTCGCCAACGCCGGCCAGAACGGAGTGGGCGACTCCGCGCTGTCCAACTTCCCCAGCAACGGCTCAACGTTCGCGATCATGACCTCGGGGCTCGCCGGCTCGGCGGACGACCCCGACGCCAGCGGGTCGTTGTCCAACGACCTGGGCGGCGGGAACGTCGCGGGACGCGGCGACACGGCCTACGACATCTCCGTGCTCAAGGTCGAGCTGAGCGTCCCGGCGACCGCGAACTGCCTCAGCTTCGACTTCCAGTTCTACACCGAAGAGTTCCCGGAGTGGGTGGGGCAGGCGTACAACGACGCGTTCATCGCCGAGCTCGACGTCAGTACGTGGACCACCAGCGGCAGCGCCATCACCGCGCCCGACAACTTCGCCTTCGATGGGAATGGAGCCGTGGTCAGCGTCAACGCGGTGGGCCTGGGCGGCTTCAGCCCCCTCAATGCCGCCGGGACGACGTACGACGGTGCCACGCCGTTGCTGTCGGCCGCCAAACAGGTGACGGCCGGTACGCACTCGCTGTACCTCTCGATCTTCGACCAGGGTGACCGCGTCCTCGACTCCGCCGCCTTCGTTGACAATCTGCGGGTGGGCTTCGTGCCAGACCCGGCTACCCAATGTGTGCCAGGAGCACAGGTCAAGCAGTTCCAGCTCGACCTCGCTCCCGCCACCGCCACCCTGGACACCGGTCAGCTGCACACGGTCACCGCGACGCTGCAGGACTTGAACGCCACGCCCCCGGCACTGCCGGGCGCTGACGTGCTGTTCGAGGTGACCGGGGTGAACCCTGGAACCGGCTCGGGCATCACGAACGGGGCGGGTCAGGCGACGTTCTCCTACACGGGGAACAACGTCGGCAACGACACGATCAGCGCCTGCTACGACATCAATGCGAACACCACCTGCGACGCTGGTGAACCGTTCGCCTCGGCCCAGGCCACGTGGAACAACGCGCCTCCGACGAACGACGCAGATGGACCGTACGCCGGTGACGAGGGATCGGCCGTCGCCCTGACCGGAACTGCCGACGACGTCAACGCGGGCGACACCCTGACCAGCTCGTGGAGCTACGCCCCGGTCTCCGGTGTCGACGCCGGCGCCACCTGCGCCTTCGCAGACCCCGCCGACCTGAAGACGACCGTCACCTGCACCGACGACGGCACCTACAGGCTGACACTGACCACCTCGGACGGCGTGAACCCGGCCGTGACGGACACGGCCGACCTGGTCATCGGCAACGTCACCCCGGAGGTCGACAGCATCACGACCCCAGCCGCACCGGTGGCCATCACGACACCGGTGACGGTGGGCGCGACGTACTCCGACCCGGGCAGCAACGACACTCACACCGCCGTGGTCGCCTGGGGAGACGCAACAACCTCCACCCCCGTCGCGTCCGGTGGTTCGCTCTCGGCCAGCCACACCTACGGCTCCGCGGGGATCTACACGATCTGCGTGACGGTGACCGACGATGACGGCGACGGAGACACCGAGTGCGCCGCGAGCTCCGTGGTGGTCTACGACCCGGGCGCGGGGTTTGTCACCGGTGGTGGATGGATCAGCGTCGCACCCGGATCGCTCCCAGCAGAACCCTCGGCAAGCGGAACGGGACGGTTCGGGTTCGTGTCGAAGTACAAGAAGGGGGCCAGCGTCCCGGACGGCAGCACCGAGTTCCAGTTCCAGTCCGGTGACCTGAACTTCCACTCGACGTCCTACCAGTGGCTCGTCGTGGCCGGTTCGAAGGCGATGTACAAGGGCACCGGCACCGTGAACGGGGACGACGGTTATTCATTCCTGGTCTCGGCGGTCGACGGTGGCAAGACCGGCCCCGACAAGTTCCGGATCAAGATCTGGCACACCAGCTCCGGGACCGTCGTGTTCGACAACCAAATCGGTAGCGCAGACGGTGAAGCGGCCGCGAACGCCATCACCCAGGGATCGATCGTGATCCACAGCTGAAGAACCAGACGGCAACATGCAGATGGCCCGGCGCCAGGACGTCGGGCCATCTGCGATCGCTGTCCGTCGCCCCGCGACATACGAACCGCGAAACGTACATCCACGTGGCCGCACGAGTCGTAGGTCGCCCCTTACCGCAGCACGACCATGCCTCGAGCATGGCGCCACCTCCCGCGGCGTCGCGACCCCGCCGGCCACGCCCGCCGCAACCACGACCGGGCATCGGGCGGCATCGGGCGAGCCACGCTAGTCACTCCACAGCCTCGGAAGCCTGCATCCGCACGCGGCAGATAGACACATGTCGCCGGATCCGCTCAACCGTTGCCCCCACACGAGGTCTGTCAGGGAGGCCCTGGCCAACTGCCAGGAGGCGCACGCCCGGAGCGGTGGCAGCCCTCGGGCCCGACGCGCTGACACCCTCAGCCAGATCGCGGCCTCACGTAACGCCCGGGGATTGGCCGCTTTCGTGCGTGCGGACGTAATGGAGCCTGCCCGCTGTTGTCACGATCTGGGCGGCCAGGATGCGGGTTGCAGAGCCAGGGCGATGACGCGTGCTGCGCCGTCCAGGTCGGGTGGCGCACCGCCGATGCGGGTCGCGTTTGCGCGATCGAGCATGACGGCGACAAAGGTGTGGGCGGCCTGCTGAAGCAGTCGGGGTTCGATGTGCCCAGGGACCGCGCGATCCAAGACCGTCTCGGTGAGCTCGACGAGGGCCTGCCGCAGGCGGCGCAGGTGCTCCCGGACCTCGGGGTGGGTGCTGCTCTCGCGGAAGATGATGTGTCGCAGCACCAGGGACCGGTGTTGGCCCAGGCCGATCCGGCCGTCCATCCGAAGCAGTGACCGGGCGGGGTCGCCTTCGCGGACGACCTCGCGCAGGTCACACAAAGGGGCGTCTGGGAGCCGTTCCTGCAGGAGCGTGAGCAGCAGGTCGATCTTGCGTGGGAAGTAGTAGAAGATCAGCCCCTTCGGGACCTTGGCGGCGTGGGCGATCTTGGCGGTCGCGGTGGCATCGAACCCATGCTCGGCGAACAGCCCCTCGGCGGCGTCGAGGATGCGGCTACGTCGGTCGTCATGCACCTGCGGCTTCTCCTCCGTTAGGGGTCGAGGTTTCCGGCACCTGCGGCTCGGCGGGCACGCTGGCCAGCCGAGCCGTCCCGGCGTCGCGGTCAGGGCGAGGATGCGTGGTGCAGGCGGTGCTGCACCTCCGGGGTCGCCCACATGCCCACCACGAAGGTGGTGACGCCGACCGCCCAGGCCGTGTAGGACATGGACTTCAGGTCGGTGAACTGCATCACCCACGGGGAGATGAAGAACAGAACCCCGAGGATCGCGTGCACGTACTCCGAGATCCGGTCGCCGGGCATCGCCAGCGACCACAAGGACACCGCCACGGTGACGACACCCAGGACCACCATGGTCCAGGTCGTGGTGTTGTCGGTCTTGGTCCAGATCGGTGCCAGAGCGGCGTAGGCACCCGCGGCGAGAGCCACCCAGTCCTGCCACCGTGTCCATCTCTGCATGGTCTTCTCCATTTCTCCAGGAAGCGGCAAGGCCGCTCCACACGTCCAGCGTAATTTGATTGACCGCCCGGTCAAGTACTCAGGGCAAACTTCCGAGACCGAAGTGCTGCGGGCCCCGTGGTCGCGTGGTTCGACGACCCCGACGGCAACAACCTCTCGATCATGGGCCGAACAAGCTCGTGAGTGGATCTCAGAGTCGAGCATGACCGGGCTCATCGTCGGATGCGATCCCTGGGCGCCGGCAGGCGGCGGATAGACCAACCTATGGGGACGAAGTCAAGAGCTCGGTTCTTGTTGAGTTGTGCAGGGGTCAGCGGCTCGCTGGGTTCGCCAGCGGGCTGGTTCGCTCGGGCGGGGTGCGGAACGCGCTCGTGCGTGGGCGGGGGCCGCGCGCCCGTCTCCGGCCCTACGTAGCGTTCAAGCGGGTTGTTCCCGACAGCCTTCATCCGGGCTTGTGGTGGAGACGGGCGGGGCTGCTCATGGTCAGTTGCGGGATCGGGATCCCGACGGCGACTGCGAGCTCGCCCCGTCCGGTCGCGGTCGGCAGCGCGGGGGGTTTCAGGCGGCAGCGGCGGCTCTCCTTGCGGTTGCCGGGGTGCGGGTGAGCCGGCGGCGACGGCCGGGTCCCAGGCGGTGCGGGTGGTGATCACGGCGTGCAGCTGGCGCAGCAGGCTGGCGGCGACGGCGATGCGGGCTTGGGTGTCGGTGAGCGGGTTGTCGGCGCGGCCGGTGAGGTGGGCGTGGCGGGCGGCGAGCACGGGGTTGTTGCGCAACGCGGCCAACACCGCGCGCCAGGCGGCCAGCCGGAGCTCGGGGCGGCCGCGGCCGCTGATCGCGGTCGTGCCCTGCGTAGGTGCCCGAGGCGTTGTCGCGCGGGCAGAGCCCGGCGTGCTTGACCAGCGCGCGGGCGCAGGAGAACCGGGTGGGGTCGCCGGTCTCGGCCAGGATGGCGGCGGCGCCGACCGCGGACACCCCGGGGATGCTGGTGACCAGCTCGGTCAGCCCGAGCGTGTCGAGCACCTGCACCATGCGGGTCTCGACGACGGCGATCTCGGCGCGGGCGTGGGCAAGGTCGGCCAGGGCGAACCGGACCCGCTCCAGCGCGCCGGCGCGCTGACCGGCCACGCCGACCGCGGCCTGGGCGGGGTCGGTGGCGGCGTCGAAGACCGCCCGCACGATCACCGAGTACCAGCGGGTGGCGCCTGGCGGGGGAGCTCGGGGCGGACCGCGGCGGCGAACCGGTCCCAGCCCCGCGGCGGAGCACAGCTCAGCTCGCCGGTGGCGCCGACCCGGTCCAGCAGCACGGTCACCGCGGCCAGCCAGCTCGCCGAGTCCAGCGGCTTGCCGGCGGCCTCCAGCGCCGCCGGCCAGGCGCACTCGAGCAGGTCCGGACCTGCTGGCGGGCCGCGCCGGCGTCGGTGACCAGCCCGGCCCGGCGCGCGCCCAGGTGCCGCAGCCGGGCCCACGCCGGGTCGGCCCGCTCGGGCAGGTAGCAGCGCAGCTCGGTGACCAACCGGGCGATGATCGATCGCGTCGGTGTCGTCGCTCTTGTTGCGGGTGAAGTCCTCGGCCTCCCGGGCCCGGTGCACCAGCAGCGGCTGCACGCAGACCAGCCTGCACGCCCGAGCTCCGCGGCGATCTGGTCGAGCACCCGCCAGCGGTGCCCGGTCGGCTCGCAGGCGACCACGACCGAGGAGAACCCGGCCGCGGTGGCCTGGGCCAGTCCCCAGTCGAGGACCTTGGCGCAGCTGCCAGGCCTTGCGCGTTCACCGTTCGACGGGCCAGCACCCGTGAGTCCGGGTCGGTCAGCGCGCAGACCTGCTTGTCGGCGGCCAGATCGAACGCGAGCACCGCCGTCTCGCGGGTGATGACCGCACGCAACTGCGCGAGCTTCTCGTTGCGGCGGCGGTCTCCCCGGGAGAGCCGACGACTACCGTTGGACACGCATCCTCCTGATGAGTGGTCTGGGACACCAAGCCCGTCAACCCCATCAGGGGGATGCCTTGCGCTCCGGATCCAACACGCTCAGGTCGTTACTACGCACTAGTTCGCACCACTGGCAACGGTGACATCTGCGTCGTGCAATCCGATGGTTCCAACCAACGACAGCTCACGACCGACCTAGCCGCCGACGCCGCACCCGACTGGCAACCACTGATGGCGGAGCAGGACCGATCCAAACGCACCCGCGCGGGTTGACACTGGCCGGTGACAGCGAGACGTTGTGGCCATCCGGCACCACAGCGCGCAAGGAAGGAGGCGCCATGGCCGCCTCGATCTTTGCCAGGATCGGCACCATCAAGGGCGAGTCGCAGGATGCCAGACACAAGAACGAGATCGAGGTCCTGTCGTGGTCGTGGGGACTCTCCCAATCCGGCACGATGGCCCAGGGCGGAGGAGGCGGCGCTGGCAAGGCCAGCTTCCAGGACCTCAACTTCATCCATCACGTCGACATGGCCTCGCCGCTGCTGATGAGAGCGTGCGCAACCGGTGAGCACACCAGGGATGCGACGATCACCGTCCGCAAGTCCGGCGAAGGCGCGCAGGAATACCTCGTCATCAAGATGACGGACTTGCTCGTCACGAGCGTCTCCACGAGCGTCAGTGGCGAAGGGGGCGACGCGGTCGAGGCCATCGCGCTCGCTTTCGCGAAGGTCGACCTCGAGTACAAGCCGCAGAAGCCAGACGGATCGCTCGCTGCGGGGATTCACTTCAAATACGACCTCAAGGCGAACACAGTGGGCTGAGGACGGTCAGGATCCGATGTCGCTGCCGCCCGTGCCGTCCAGGGTGTCCCCGCTCCTGTCCTCAACGGCGATCACGTTGAGCACGCCGTTGATCAACCTCACTGCATCTTGACCCACAGGCGGCGGTATGACTGCACCCTCAGCATGAGCGGACACCTCACACGCTGCCAACAGCCCCAAGTGCTAGCAGAGCCTCGGCGAGGGCCTGCCAACCCGGCAAGCATGACGTCACCACACCCGGCCACCACCGCAGCATCCGCCACTCCAGCAGAACGGCCTGCGCCCTGTGAAACGCACCCGTCGGCGATCTGAAACAGGCCAGCCATGAGCGTTCCGAGGAGCCGCACCGTCAGAAGCGGTAGGACGCGGGTGCTGTCACGACGTGGTGACCGAGGCACGGGCCAGCACGCCTGTGCTGGTATCGCAACCGGTCGCTTCCGGCGAGCCTTCGACGGCCAGAGCCTCCACCTTCGAGACGCCGGCAGGGATGCGGGAGGTGATCCGGCGTACGCCGTCTGAGTGCACGACTGCCTGGGCAAGCTCGCGGCCACCACCACTCTGTAGGCAGATCACGACGGCCTTGTCCTCGGCGACCCCTGCGACATCCACTCGCGCGCGCACCAGACCGCGCGCCCCGGTCCCCAATGGCAGCACCGATAGGGAGACTGACGCCGTGGCGGCCGCCTTCGCTGGCGGTTCGTTCGCGGGCTCAAACGCGACCGTCGCGACTGCGAGGACGTTGGGCTCCTCGGCTTTAGCAGGGAGGCACGTCCCAGCAGCGTCCCCCGGGTCGCTATCTCCGCCGTCGCCTTCGTCGGCGTCATCACCCCCGGCATTCGGGCTCACGGAGTCGTCTGCGTCCGCGGGTTCCTCGTCGTCACCACTCTCGGTGCTCTGCCAGGCACCGACCGTCACGCTCGTCGCGCTCGCGGGCACGACGCCGGTGACCTCATACGAACCGTCGCTGGTGAGCTCTGCCGTGTTGACGACTCCGTCACCTCCGTCACCCACACACAGCAAGACCGCCTCGTCCGACGGGATCCCCGCCACGGTGACCTTCGCGAGAACCTTGGCCGAGGCGTCGTCCGTGGCCGGCGTCGGCGTCAAGGCGATGGACACGCGCGTCTCCGAGTGGTGAACACTGAAGGCGGAGTAGCCGAAGGAAGCCGTTCCGATGATCAGGGCTCCAAGGGAAACGATCTGCCAAAGGCGGCGCCACTCGGTGCGCTTCCGCCAGAAATCCTGCATCGCTGAGACGTCGGTCAGCGCCGGCATTGTTGTCTGCCGCGGCCACCACAGCCCGATGTAGGCAGCCGAAAACGCAACGACCAGAGCGAGGATTGCAAACCAGAAGAACCCGGAGGAGACGAGCAGCGTCGTCTGCTCCTTGGGCAGCAGCGTCGCGAAGCCGAACAGAGAGGCAACGCTCGCCACTTGCCCGGCTATCGCAGTGAGTCCGGCTTTGGACCGCTCCTCCAGGTCGGCTGTGAGCTTTTGAGAGGACTCGTACAGGGCCTTCTCGTCGGCGGTCGGCTCCCTGACGGTGAAGACGGGCTGCTCAACCATCAGACGGCCAACGAACGTCGACACTCCACAGGTGCCCGCAGTTCGAACACGTCACCATCAGAGTCCGGGGACGATGTGGACTGGTCGCTTCGCGCGATCGGATCAGGAAACGCTCCGGCACGGCGTTGGAAATCGGCGACATCCTCGGGCGAAGGTTCCCGCACCACGAATTGCGTCCGCTCGGGTGCGCGGATATGGCTGAGACCGTCGGAGCCGTGGCCCAGCGCCGTTTTGATTTCCGGCCACAGATCGTCAAGGCACGGTTTGTCGTCGCTGGTGTGCCATGCACACGGATAGCTCGGCGCATTGTTCGAGTTCGACATCTTGCCTCCACACTCTGTTGAATGGGACGTGATGATGTCTCCCGGTGCCATGGCGGGTCAAGTGCGCTTGGCGCCGGGTAGCGTTGTCGCAACGGGATCCTGAATTCTCGTCGGCCGGCGAGCTCACGATCGCGAGTGGCCGTCCCCCGGCGATGCCAGGCATCTGAACTCTGGGACGCATGCGCGATCAAGTCAGGGGCAAGGATCCGATGCAAGCACCCAAGCATTGATCAGGAATCGGGAGACTGCTGTAAGGTCTGCACTTGTTCCTTAGTCCTGCAGACGCCCCTCGCGGTGATAAGCGCGGCGTCTGCGCCATGCTCGGGCGCCCGATTCCAGATCACGTCGTGCTCCGAAAGCTCCCGGAACGCTGCCAAATCCTCTTATCGATGGCGCGGTTGCCGTTGGCGTTCACGTACGACCACTCCACACCGAACTCGCGCATGATCTGGTGCACTGCTCGGTCCTGATAGAGCCCCCCGCGATCCTCGACCTGATCCAGCATCCATTGAGCTATCTGCTCTGCGGTGACCTCGTACTGTTCATCAGGAATGGGCGGAGCATAGGGGTTTGCGCCCCGCTGTTCGGGCCGGCTTTGGTCGGGCTGCGCGCCTGCGCGTTAATGGCGGACGCTTCGATGAGACCGGGGACCTGGCCGAGCAACACGACGAATGGCCGAAGGCCGCCGTTACCTCGGTCTCGACGTCCTGGCCAGGTCCCAGGCTGTCCTCACCACCGAGGAGGTGACAGACGAGCTAACCCTGCAAGCCATCACGGCCTGAACCACAACGACGAAGGATCACCCGTCGTACACCACCCCAGCGGTTTTGACCCACGGCGGTCAGCACCGCCGCCACCGTTCCGATCGCGCCGAACCATGTACCTGCCGCCTCGACTGGGTCGGCGCGTACCTCGCATCCGTTGGTGGATCTAGCGCGGAGAGGAACCCGCCTGCCCACCAGCCGCCGACAAGGCCGACCAGCAGGCCCGTCACCATCCAGCCGAGACGCGCTCCCTTCTCGTCGAACCACCGCCAGAACCTCACTCGGACGGACACCCGTGTCCCTGATGTCAATCTTCACCCTTTCGAGAAGTCGTCCGGGCGTCAGTCTGATGCATGTAGCTCGGGCAGCCGTGTTGCGCCGGTCATGGTTGTGAACGAAACTCCTCGACTCGGTTTCGTCGAGCCACCTGCCCGCTTCACAGCCGCGTCATAGTGGGCGAAGTGGGCATGCCGGTCCCCGTGCTGCACGGCATACCCAGGCGCTCCGCGCTCGGACGATCAAGGCATGCCTCGCAATGAGTGGGCGGTTGGCCAGACGTAACGACCAAGGGCTCGGGTTGTCTCATACCGAGATGGATAGTCCGATGCGCCGGGGTCGAGTCCCCGGGCGAGTTGGCAGTACGGCGCACTCGCGTCGGCAGGGCTGTCCCTACTCCGGTATGTCGTTCCAGATGTCCACTGCGCAGCGCCACGGACCCTGGTCACCTCGATGCCACACGGTCACCGCGCGGCCGCGCTTTGTCACAGGATCGCCATCCGGTCCGTTCATGGTGACCTCGTTGGTGCTCAGCAGGTAGGCCATGGTCCCGTCCCGCGACACCTGCGCATCCGTCGACGACCAGTTGATCCGGAAGCCCGGGATCGTCCGGGTCCCTTCTACGTACGCGCGCAGGGCTTCCGTGCCGATCAGGCTGGGCATCCCCGCAGGGATCACGACGGCATCGTCTGTCCAGTACGACACGATCTCGTCAACGTCGCCGCCCTCTGACGCCAGCTTTGCCCAATGGGCGTCGCGTCCGAGAAGCCGCTCCGGTTCGCCTTCTACGTCCATGCCGCGATCCTCCGATCAGATCCTCTACGAGGATATGTCCAGCCGAACGACACAACCACTGCGCGAGCTCGACGGGTCACTGTCGCGGCAGATCATCACGCTGTAGCGCTGGGCTTCGACGCCTTCGAGCGGCAGACGGGACCCGAGGGAACCCGCGCGTTCCTCGTCGACCAGGAACTGGCTGGCATGCCCGCGCTGGACTTCTTCGACGGTGGGGTCTGCGGTCTTGCGGTCTTGCGCAGAACACTGGGGTCGGCCCGAACCTGGGCATTGTCACCCTGGAGCGGTCGCGCAGCTGACGGCTGAGATCGTCCTCATCGCGTCGTGCCTCACTCGGTACGTCCGGCGGCGCGCCAGGCCCTCTTCTCCAGCTTGACGGTCCGGGTGATCCTGCCCGGGGTGATCCTGGTCGGCCCGGGTGGTGCCTTTGTGAACCGCCTCGGCGCGTCAAACCAATGACACGGCTGCCATAACAGTCCCACGAGGGCTTGAGCAACGATCGATGAGGACCGGATAATGCGGAGCGACTGTTGTTGGCGATAAGGGTGGGTGACGGGTCTCCTTCCCTCTTTCTCGAAGGACCGACGTCATGACGAGAAGTTTCGCGGGCGCCGTCTGCGGCCGTCGGGTCAAGTGGGTCGTTCTCGCGTTCTGGATCGTTGTGACCGTTGTGCTGGGTGGCTTCGGTGCCCAGCTGGCTGATGTCGAGGACAACGAGACGGTCAACTGGCTGCCGGGAAGCGCCGAGTCGACGCAGGCGCTGGTGAAGGTCACCGCGTTCCGGTCCGACACCACGCTTGATGCGGTCATGGTCTACCAACGTGACGGCGGGATCACCGCGGACGACGTCGCGGCCGCCCAGGCCGACATCGCCGAGTTCGAGGAGATGGACGGGCAGAGTGTCGGCGAGGTGCTCGGCGACGACAGCGTCGCCGAGGCCGAGACCGAGATCACGATCGACGGGCAGGTTGCGTTCATTCCTCCGGAGGCATCCACGGACGGCGAGGCGATGCAGGTCGTCGTCCCGATAGACGCCGGTAAGGACGGCTGGTTGATCATGCCGGACCTGGCCGACCGCATGCGAGACATCGCTGAGACCGATGCCAATGGGATGGTCACCCATCTGGCTGGATATGCCGGCCTTGCCGCCGACCAGGCCGAAGCGTTCGAGAGCATCGATGGCGCTTTGTTGCTCGCCGCGCTCGGGGTGGTGATCGTGATCCTGTTGATCACCTACCGCAGCCCGGTCCTGTGGATCTTCCCGGTGATCTGTGTCGTCTTCGCCCTGTTCAGCGCGCAGGGCGTGATCTACCTGCTGGCGAAGTACGGTGACCTCACGGTCAACGCCCAAACCCGCAGCATCCTCAGCGTGCTGGTGCTTGGTGCCGGCACCGACTATGCGCTGCTGCTGGTCGCCCGGTATCGGGAGGAGCTGCGTCGCCACCACGACCGGCACGAGGCGATGACGGAGGCGTTGCACCGCGCTGGCCCAGCGATCATCGCCAGCGGTTCCACTGTCATCGTCGGCATGCTCTGCCTGGTTGTCGCAGACATGAACTCCACGAGCAGCATGGGTCCGGTGCTGGCGATCGGTGTGGGCGTCGTGCTGCTGGCGATGATCACCCTGCTGCCGGCCCTGCTGGTGATCATGGGTCGCTGGATCTTCTGGCCGGTGAAACCGACCGAGGGAAGCCACGAGCCGACCTCGACGGGCTTCTGGGCCAGGACCGGCTGGGCGATCAGCCGCCGGCCACGCACGGTCTGGGTCAGCACGTCCCTCGCCCTCGCCGTCATGGCACTGGGCATCGCGACGCTCGACGCCACGGGGCTCAGCAACGACGAGCAGTTCGTCGGCACCCCCGACTCGGTCAAGGGCGAGCGGGTCATCGAGGAGCACTTCGTCTCCGCTGGTGACAACAACCTCCAGATCGTCGCCAACGCCGAAGCGGCCGACCAGGTGGCCGAGACGGTCAGTGGCGTCGAGGGCGTCAACCCCGACGCCGTGACGGTGGCGGGCGAGCAGGACGGCACCGCGCTGATCCTGGCCGGCATCGAGGACGGGTCGTTCAGCAAGCAGGCCTATGCCACGGTGGAGCGGGTCCGCGACGCGGTGCACGCGATTCCGGACGCGGATGCCCTGGTCGGCGGCAACGCCGCGGTCAACTCGGATACCCAGGAGGCGAACCGGCACGACAACAGAATCGTGATCCCGCTGGTGCTGGTCATGGTGCTCCTCATCCTGGTCGTGCTGTTGAGGGCGATCGTGGCTCCGCTGCTGCTGATCGGGACCGTGGTCCTGTCGTTCGGTGCGGCGCTCGGCTTCAGCGCCGTGGTGTTCCAATACGTCTTCGACATCAACGGCGCTGATACAGGGCTCCCACTGTTCGCGTTCGTCTTCCTCGTGGCGCTCGGCATCGACTACAACATCTTCCTGATGACGCGCGTCCGCGAAGAAGCACGGCGCGGGGGCAGCCGACGGGGTGCCCTGATCGGACTGGCGGCGACCGGTGGCGTGATCACGGCCGCCGGACTCGTGCTCGCCGGCACCTTCGGCACCCTGGCCACGCTCCCTTTGACGTTCACCCTGCAGATCGGATTCGTCGTCGCGTTCGGGGTGTTGCTCGACACGATCATCGTCCGCTCGATCCTGGTCACCGGACTCAACCTCGACCTTGGTCGACACATCTGGTGGCCGGCCCGAATCAGCCGCCGCGAACACGAAGACCAATTCACCGAACCCGACGAAACCAGGGAACTCGAAACCGTCCACGCGGACTAGCCTCGTTGTCTGGTGACTCCGGCGGAACGATGGTTCGGCGTGCCTCACGAGGCTCGTGCGCAGCATGGCCTCAGGCCGCTCGCGCGGATCGTCGCCACCACCGGACCGAGTGCGCTGTTCCCAGAGATCATGGGTCTCGGACCTGTGGACGCCCGCCCGGCAGGCGATGCAGCGCGCGGGGCCACGGCTCGGCGACCCGATCGGCACACAGGCGCCGGAGGGGAACCTTGAGGCATGGTTGCGCCCGACGGCCGAGAGCGACTGACCAACACCGCCGGCGGCGTGGTCCTTGGGACCTCGATCCCTGACGCCTTGACTGCCGGCGACAAGACGCGGGTGCGAGATGTCGACCCGCCCGAAGCCGGTGGGTCGCAGATCCTTTGAACCGGAGTTGGTGCGGCTGCTGCGTCGCCTGTCAGTCCCTGTGATCTTCCTCGTTCGATGTGGCGCCGTCGGTGTGCTGGGCTCCCTTCCACGGATGCGGTTGAGGGCATCAAGGTTCTTGGCGTCCGCGTCGGGGAGGGTGTGGAGGTATTTCTGGGTGGTGCTGATCTGGGCGTGGCCCATGCGGTCCATGACGGACTTGAGGTCGGAGCCGCCGGCGAGGAGCCAGGAGGCGTGGCGTGGCGGAGGTCGTGGACGCGGACGTCGGAGTCGATACCGGAGGCCTTGGATTGCGGCAACCAGACGCGGGTGCGGAAGGTGTTTCCGCGAGATCGGGGTGCCGTCGCGGGTGGCGAACAGCAGATCGTCGGTACCGAGGCGCCGGGTGGTGATCGAGTCGGTGAACTGGGCGACAGGTCGGCGGGGAGGCCCATGGTGCGGGGTTTGTTTGTCCTTGGGGTAGGGCTTCGTGAACATCCGTTGGCCGGTGGGGAGTTCTTGATCGAGACCTCCACGACTGTCCACGCCTCTTCGGTTCGCAGGCGCCACAGGACGGCGAGACCAACGACCGGCTGCTTCAGCGAGGCGTTACTTGGACGTGCGGAACGTCGAGGAGGAGAGCGTCTGGATCCCACCCTCCTCGATGGCCAGGACCTCCCACTCGTACTCGGTGCCGAACTCCAGGAAGCCACGCGGAACCCTGAGCCGGTCGGCCGTGGGCGGCATCATCACGTCCAGGGTCACCGTGGGAAGGGCCTTCATCCCGGGAGCATTCTTGGCTACCAGTAGCCCGACGAGGGTGACGAATTCGGCCAAACAAGAACAGAACTGCCACGACCCCATCCTCCACCCGTCGTACCCAGGTCGTCGACTAGTGTCCTGCGTCAAAAGTTCGCTTGCAGTGGATACGCTGAGGTGTGCCGGACTCGAGGTTGTTGCCGCTGGTGCTGTCGGCGGTTGAAGTCGATCAGCTCAAGACATGGGCGCGGCGCCCGAAGACCGCGCAGGCGTTGGCGTTGCGTTCTCGGATCGTGCTGCGTTGCGCGGCTGGCGAGGGGACCGACTCCAACACGGTGGTCGCTGAAGAGCTTGGTATCGGTCGGGGCACGGTGGCCAAGTGGCGGGCCCGTTTCCAGGTCGAGCGACTCGACGGACTGCTCGACGAGCCACGCCCCGGCCGGCCGCGCACGGTCACCGATGCCCAGGTCGAGGAGGTCATCACCACGACCTTGGAGTCAGCGCCGCGCGATGCCACGCACTGGTCCACGCGGTCATTGGCCACCGAGCTCGGCATGTCCGCCTCGGCGGTGCAGCGGATCTGGAAGGCCTTCGGGCTCCAGCCCCACCGGCAGGAGTCCTGGAAGCTGTCCAAGGACCCGCTGTTCGTGGACAAGGTCAAGGACGTGGTCGGGCTCTACCTCGACCCGCCCGAACGGGCCGTGGTGCTGTGCGTGGACGAGAAGTCCCAGATCCAGGCCCTGGACCGCACCGCCCCCATCCTGCCGATGCTGCCCGGCACCCCGCAGCGAGCCACCCACGACTACAAACGACACGGCACCTCCAGCCTCTACGCCGCCCTGGACATCGCCAGCGGCCAGGTCATCGGCTCCCTGCACGCCCGGCACCGCGCGGTCGAGTTCAAGAAGTTCCTCACCCTCATCGACTCCCAGGTGCCCGACCACCTCGAGGTACACCTCGTGATGGACAACGCCTCGACCCACAAGACCCCCGCCATCCATCGTTGGCTGCTGGCCCACCCGCGCTTCACCGTGCACTTCACCCCGACCTCGAGCTCCTGGCTCAACCTGGTCGAACGCTGGTTCTCAGAGCTGACCACCAAGAAGCTCCAACGCGGCGCCCACACCAGCGTCCGCGCCCTCAACACCGACATCCGCAACTGGATCAAGACCTGGAACGAGAACCCACGCCCCTACGTCTGGACCAAGACCAGCGACCAGATCCTCGAATCCATCGCCCGCTACTGCACGCGAATTACTGAATCAGGACACTAGTCCCGGCCGCTCGGGACCAACGACCCTGACGAGGAGCGCCTTCTTCACTGACTCTGAAGGTAGGCGTCCCGTCTGGGATGCGCCAGAGATCTGAGAGATGCACGATGACCAAGACCACCCTCGTGGCACTGCCACTCATGCTGGGCTCGCTGCTGATCGCTGTACCTGTCGCGGCTCGCGCGGACCCTGCAAACCCCAACTTCGGCCGGCACGTCTCAGCGTGCGCGCAGAACATGGGGTTATCCGCGGACCACAACCCCGGCATGCACCAGGGGGCCAGCGGCTGGGGCGGCATGCCCTGTTGAGACGACCAATCGCGTGCGCCCGTCATGCGTACTGGCCGGTCGCGTCGTCGTGGGGTGGTCCGGAGCCGGAGTCGAGGATGACGGCGGCGGCGACCTGTGCCCAGGCCACGACCAGGGTGGCGGGGGCGTCCGAGCCGGGGTCGAGCACCGAGAGCTGGGTGGTCTCGTTCGTCCCGACCCGGGTGATCTCGGCGCCGATCTGCTGCTCCATCCCCTCCGCGATCCGCCAGCGCTGGGTCCAGCCGGTGCCGTAGAGCAGTAGGTAGGCCATCTCAGGTGCCGGTGCCGGAGGACGGCCCCGCGGGGTGCGGTCCGAGCCAGGCCGCGCCGTCGTCGCTCCAGTGGTCGTCGGGGTCGACGTCTGGATGCTCGGTCACGGTGTCGAGAAGGCAGGCGGCGGTGTGCGCGTAGCCGGGTGTGGCGGCGGCCAGCAGTGCTTCGTCGCCTTGGTCGGGTGACATGCCGGGAGGCACCACGAGGACGCGCAGCACTGCGTGGTCCGCGGTCTTCAGGAGCACCAGATGGGTGTCGTCGTGCGGAAAGGACCCGACCTTCACATAGCCCCGAGCAACAGGGATGCGACGGGGTGCGGGGTCCCAGTCGGGTGGGGAGAACACCGTACGTACGATCCGGCTCTGCTCCGGGGGGAAGTGATCCACCAGATCGGCCAGCTCCACGGCGAGGTCGCGGCTCTGCGGCCACCACCCGCCATCGAGTTGGCCTCGGCCGGGATGTGCGGCCATGCGAAGTCTCAGGGGAAGGCGACGGGTCGGCGGGGGGTTGCTTGACGTCGTCATGACGTCCACCTCTCGGCCGGCCTGGCTCCGAGCGGAACTGCGGGACCGGCCAGTCACCGCAAACCTACCCGGGTCTCCCACAGGCAGTCGCCTCGCGAGCGGCCGCAGGCTCAGCCATTGAGGGGTGTTGCGTGCTGAGGTTGTCGGTCGGCTGCGCAGGTGCGGTTGGTCTCGAACGGGTCGCCCTGCTTGGCTCGCGCTCTTGACCCGCTGGCCTCGTCAAGCGGGCTCAGGCGGGAAGGAGTCGCCGACCCGTGATGTCGTGCGCGGTTATCCGGACATGGAGCGTGCGCTGACCCTCCGCCCACGCGACAGGCGGATCATCGGTCTCTGGGAGGTCTTCGTTGTCGATGTAGGCGGCGTCTCCGCGGACCAGCACGCTCCACCCCGACCGGTTGTGGTCGTCGAAGTCGTCGATCTGGAACGACGCGGGCCCGGACTTCAAGTGTTGCGCCAGAGTGGAGTGGGGCGAAATCTGGAACAGGACGGTGCCGTGGTCCAGCACGTAGTTCACCGGGAGCACGACCGGCCCAAGCGCGTCGCAGTAGGCCACCCTTCCGACGTGATGGCCGGCGATCAGCTCGAGGCACTCGGCCTCGCCGATCTCCCTCAGATGGCTCGGGAACCATCGCTCCTCCCTCATGATGACTCCTCCCGTGGTCCTCCCCATCAGCGTAAGCGAGATCCGGTGTCGACAGTGCCCGCCGATCACCGGCGCATCAACCAGGAGCGTGGCGAACTGGAGGCGACGCCAGGCTGGAACTCGAAGGCTGGCCGAAGGCTGGCCGGGCTGCATCGGGTCAAGCTGTGACCATGCTTGTTGGGTCGGCGCCGGAGAGGGTCGGCCTCCGGGAGGCCGGCGGACCCAGCCGGCGTCCCGCGCTTCCGTGGTGACCAGCCGAGGTCTGGTTTGCGGTGTTCCCGATGTACTGTCCACGACAGAGCGCCCTTCAGTGGACGTGTGTAGCGCAGTACGCGCGCATCGTTCGCCACTGAAGGGTGTTGTACTCCCGACTCGGCCGATGAACTGTGTGTGCGTCTATGTGGGCGGAAAGGGCGCATCGCCGGACAGAAGTTCCGGTCAGGGATGGCTTGCGGTTAGCCGACTGCGCGGATCGCCAGCAAGCGAGTTTCGCGGGGAGGTCGACGACCTGCTCGCCGTCTTCGAGGAGTCGCTGGGCGAGCGGCCGGCCGGCACCGTTGCTGCCCTCGACGGCCCAGACAGTGTCGGGCCACTTCTTCGCGTAGGTCCGCATCGCTGCATAGCCCGCCCGATCAGTGGTGAACCGACCTGACCCAAGCAACTGCTCGCGCTCGTCAACGACCTCGATCGTGGCCGACAGCTTGTGAGGATCCACCCCGATGATGACCTGCTCCGCTTGGTGACGCATGTGCTGCTCCCGCCTGTGCTCGATCCGATGTGGACGGCGAGGTGGGCATTGCTACTACGAGCAGGGCAGTCCCTTCTTGAGCCACGCCTCGTCACGGTGACCGACGGGCTGCAGACCGATAGTGAGCCACACCAGATCAGCCGGTGGGCAGCCGCATGAAGAGCTTCCCGCCGATCACCTGGACCGAGCCTGGCCAGACGTCGGTCCTAGGGGAATCCTCTAGTAGCCGCGAAGGGAGCATGTTGATCGCCCGTCTCGCAGCTTGGTCGGGCGGAGTCCTCTAAGCGCAGGCTCGGATGCCGCGGATGTACACCGACAGGTGGATGCCGCCTGCTTCGTTGCTCATCGCGACCAGCCAACGCGGGCGCCGCACCCCTGACCTCAAATCTGACCATGCTGAAGTCGTGCAACATACGTGCAACATAGAGCGGCCGAACAGGGTGTTTGACGGACTCTCGCGGTCAGACTCGGAGAAGCGGCAGCCGTGCCTAGAGTCGAAGAAACCGCAGGTCACATGGCCAATCACCTGCGGTTCATCGGGTGGCCAGGGGCGGGGTCGAACCGCCGACCTTCCGATTTTCAGTCGGACGCTCGTACCAACTGAGCTACCTGGCCGCTGCCCGAAGGACCGGGGTCCGGGCGGGCGAGCAGAACCTTACCCGAGCGATCCGGGGCCCACGAAAACGGTGCGGGACCCGGATTCCCTTATGCTGATCCGCGTTTCTGGCCCCCATCGTCTAGCGGCCCAGGACCCCGCCCTTTCACGGCGGTAGCACGGGTTCGAATCCCGTTGGGGGTGCCTGTGTAAGCGGCCTGTGACGTGCATGAACGGCGCAAATTGCGAAGGATTGTGCACCCGCGTCAACACTCGGGGGCCGGATGGACATCCCGGACGACCACCAACGGGATGGAGCCTCGTTTCTTGGCTTCGCGTGCGGCTACCTGACCGGCGCCGCCGACCACGCCGAAATCCTCAGCGTCGGCAAGGAGCAGACTGAGGTCCCCTACGGCCACTTCAAGGATGTGGTCTTCAACCGGGACAACACTCCGCCGCACCCGAAGGCCGCCGAGCTCTCGTTCTACGCCAAGCGAGTCGGTGGCGTGTTGGCCATCGACATCTCTGACGGCGACAGTTCGCGAGGTTGGTGACGTTCACCCGCGAGTGACCACGGGCCGTCACCCTGCAACGGATCGGGCGGGACCAGGAGCAATTCGAGCACGTCCTCGATCCGCTCGCCGTCAGCCCCTTCATTGAATGATTTCGGCTCCCCCAGGGGTGTAGTCATCTAGACCTCGGGGGTGAGGGCTCTTGCCCCTTACCCGGGGTTTCCCTACGGTCCCCGAAGCGGGTGCGGGGGCGCCTGCATCACATGGGGGACAACATGGGTTTTCGCACGGTCCACGCACTGACCGCCGCTTTCGTCGTAGTGCCTCTACTGGCCGTGGTGCTGATCGCGTCACCGGCGACAGCGGCCACGATGACCGCGACCAGGGATGCCGCGACTGCGACGGCGGCCCTGGCCGACTCTGCGGCAGGCGCGGTCTCGGCATCGAGCTTGCCCGTCATCCCGCCCGCCAACGCCGGGGCGGAGTGTGACAACGACATCGACGACGACGGGGACGGGTTCATCGATTTCACCGCCCCTGCCGGCGAGACGGCCGACCCCGACTGTATCTCTGCCTCCGATGGAGTCGAGCAGGCAGACTTCCCGGCCGAGTGCTCCAACGAGTTCGACGACGACGGCGACGGGTTTATCGACTTCACGCCGCCCGCGGGCGAGACTGCCGATCCCGGGTGCGCCAGCGGGGCCGACAACAACGAGGTCGAGGGCGAGCCGGACCCGGAGGCCGCCTGTGCGAACGGGTTCGACGACGACGGGGACGGGTTCATCGACTTCGCGCCGCCCGCGGGTGAGACCAAGGACCTCGGGTGTGACTCGGCGAGTGATCTCGACGAGGGCTCTGAGGGCTTCCCGGGCCAGGTCGGCAACCCGTTGGCGGTGGTCTCCTCCCCGCTGGCTGGATTCCCGACGAGCGGCTCCACATTCACGGTCCTCAGCAGCGGCGACGCCCTGATCGCGGACGATGACAACACGGACTCTGGGTCCGGGTTCTCCGCCGGCGGCGGCGGCGGCGGCCACGGTGAGTCGTTCCACGACCTGGTCACCTTAAAGCTCGACGTCACGGTGCCCGCGGGCGCGAACTGTCTTGCCATCGACTTTAAGTTCATGTCCGAGGAGTTCCCTGAGTACGTCGGCGGCTCGGTCAACGACGGCTTTGTCGCCGAGCTGAACGTGTCCGACTTCACCGCTGACGCCGACAACAACAACGCCGTCATCGCCCCCCACAACTTCGCCTTCGACTCGACCGGCAAGGTGATCAGCATCAACACCGCTGGCTTCAGCGACACCGCCTCAGCCGGGACGACGTACGACGGCTCCACGCCATTGCTGCGCGCCTCCACTCCCGTCACCTCGGGGAGCCACTCGGTGTATCTGTCCGTGTTCGACCAGGGCGACAGCGTGTTCGACTCGGCGGCCTTCGTCGACAACCTGCGGATCTTCCAGGCACCGGCGGGTGGGTGCATCACCGGCAGCACGTCTGACCTGACGCCACCTGACACCAACATCACCGGCGGCCCGACGGGCACGACCAACGACAACACGCCGACTTTCACGTTCACCTCGACCGAAGCTGGTTCCACCTTCGAGTGCCGTATCGAAGCGGGGGCCTGGGCCGCGTGCACCACGCCTTACACGAGCGGAACACTGAGCGACGGCGCGCACACCTTCGAGGTCCGCGCCATCGACGCGGCCGGCAACGTCGACGCCACCCCGGCCAGCCGCGCCTTCACGGTCGAGACCGTGGACGACACCCCTCCCGACACCAACATCACCTCGGGGCCCTCGGGTCCGACCAACGACAGCACGCCCACGTTCGCGTTCACCTCGACTGAGGTGGGTTCGACGTTCGAGTGCCGGGTGGACTCGGGTACCTTCGCCAGCTGCACCTCGCCGTTCACCACGACTACCCTGGCCGACGGCTCTCACACCTTCGAGGTGCGCGCCATCGACGCGGACGACCACACCGATCCGACGCCCGCCACCCAAACCTTCACCGTCGACACGACCCCGCCGGACACCACCATCACGTCAGGACCCACGGGCACGACCGCCGACACCACCCCGACCTTCGCGTTCACCTCGACCGAGGCGGGGTCGACCTTCGAGTGCAAGATCGACGCAGGGGCCTTCATCCCGTGCACGACGCCCTTCACCACAAGCGCCCTGTCCGATGGTCCGCACACCATCCAGGTCCGCGCCACTGACGCCGTCGGCAACGTCGACGCCACACCGGCGAGCCGTGCCTTCACCGTCGACACCACCGACACCACGGCGCCTGACACCTCCATCACCGCGGGGCCGTCGGGACCCACCAACGACAGCACCCCGACGTTCAGCTTCACATCCACAGAGGCCGGGTCGACCTTCGAGTGCCAGATCGACGCGGGTGCCTTCGTGGCGTGCACGACGCCCTTCACCACGAACGCGCTGGCTGACGGAGCGCTCACGTTCCAGGTCCGCGCCGTCGATAGTCTTGGCAACACCGATGCGACACCCGCCAGCCGTTCGTTCACGGTCGACACGAGTGCTCCTGACACCACGATCACCTCGGGACCAGGTCCCATCACCACCGACCACACCCCCACCTTCGCGTTCGTGGCGAGCGAGGCAGGGGCGACGTACCAGTGCAAGATCGACGGCGGAGCGTTCACGGCCTGCAGCGCGTCCTTCACCACCTCCACGTTGCCGGACGGAGGCCACACCTTCCAGGTCAGGGCCGCGGACGCGTTGGGCAACGTCGACGCCACCCCCGCGTCGTACACCTTCACGGTCACCACACCCGCTCCCGTGGCCACCTGCGAGGGCAAGCCGGCAACCATCGTCGGAACGACCGGCAGCGACACGCTCGTCGGCACGGGCGGTGACGACGTGATCGTTGGTCTGGGCGGAGACGACGACATTACCGGCGGCGGCGGTAACGACCTTGTCTGCGGCGGCGGTGGCGACGACAAGCTGCAGGGCGGAGGCGGCAAGGACTCACTCGTGGGCAACGCCGGGCAGGACAAGATCGACGCCGGCTCCGGCAAGGACATAGCAGACGGCGGCGCTGGCAAGGACCGGATCGTCGGAGGCGGTGGTGCTGACACCATCGACGGTGGCGACGCCGACGACCGGATCACCGGCAACGGCGACAACGACAAGGTCGACGGCGGCGACGGCGACGACGTCATCATCGGGTCCGCCGGTGACGACAAGCTCACCGGTGGATCCGGCACCGACAAGTTGACGGGTGCCGGTGGCGCCGACACCTTGACCGGCAACGGCGGCGACGACTACCTCGACGGCGGCCCCGGAAAGGACTCCGGCAACGGTGGCTCAGGCACCAACGTCGTCATCAACTGCGAGAACTGACTCGCACGATCGGCAGCGTGTCCACGGATGACAATCGAGGCTGGTTCCTGGCGGAGCCGGCCTCGCCCTGACGTGTCGTTGGCTGCCCGACCGAGAACGTCGCTAAGGAGGCGTCCGGTTCGCCCGTCATGGAAACAAGACTTCTCGATTGGACTGTCCTTGCGCTGCGCGGGGGGTTGCGTTCCGGTCATACATGAAGGATCGCGCCCCAGCTCGCGAACGCGCACATCGGCACGTGAGTGCGTTTCAACTTCGCAGGCAGCACAAGGCGGCGCATCCGGTTCGGGACGTCGTAGTGGTTCGCGTCGTAGGTCGTCGAGGCGCGGTCCGACTGGAGTCCGGCCTTGTGACACCAAGGAACCGCCCGTCCCGGACAGGTGCGGGGCGGGCGGCTCGGGGCCGGGCCGGAGGCGCGGGTCCGCGGGCGCTCCCTCGGACGAGATCACGCAGCGCGATCTCGCCCGTACCTTCCAGGCCGGATTGCCGGGTCTGCATGGGCACCCAGTCGGGGTGCGGGAACCGCAGCACAAAACAAGGAACAACTACAGACTGGAGACCTGCATCTCAGTCTCGTCCGGGGACGGGCACTTCTCCTGGCGAGATAGGTCTGGCCCAGGGCAGGGCCGCGGCCAGGCCGTCTGGCTTCACCGATGCCCGGTGGCCAATCCTCCGCGGACGGGACTGGCGTTCTGGAGTTGGGCGAGGATTCGCGCCACTTCGCCCAGGTCAGCGCCGACAGTGCCTGCATCGGCGAAGAGCCGGTGGTCGGCAGAGTCATCGTCGGTAAGCATCACCAACGTCGGACCGATCTCCTCGGGCGCCGGCGAGTTCGGTGACAAAACGATGACGCCGTCTAGTCGCAGCAGAGGCATCCGCAATAGGCGGACGACGAGCCTGATCTCGACGACGACCCCGTGGGCCAGGGATCGTTCGCCGTCGCGCCCACCTGCGACCGCCCCCCGGTTAGGGGTTGGACGTCGTCGTGGGCCCACGGTCGCCCTGCCCCAAACCTGCGGCACTGTCCTGCGCGCGGTCCTGCAGCCGCGCGGCCAACGATGTCGCCACCCTTCGGATGGTGTCGTAGCGTTCGCGACCGGCCCGGCTACCCAGGACGTAGCCCACGCCAAAGACGGCGATTCGGCCCAATCTCACCCAGCGGCCGAGCGTCTGCGAAGCGCGGAGACAGCGGCGCTGGCGAGCGTCATACCGATCGCCGTCGCGACTGCGGCCAGTCCGGACTTGACCTGGGGCTGGCCAACTGCGCCGGCGACAGGCTCGCTGAGACGCTCCCAGGTGCTCTTCTTCTTGAAAAACATGTGCAGCTCCCTTGCTGTAGCTCTCCTAGGTCAGCGCAGTGCTTGCGCCAGCTGCGCCTTAGTCATGCTCGAGCGACCTTCGACGCCCTGAGCCGCCGCCAGGTCCAAGAGCTCCTTCTTGGGGAGTTCCTTGAACTTTGGGGTCGCCGATGACTTTCTAGGGCGACTGACACTGCCCTTGCCGGTCCTGGGGCGCCTGGGTTTGTCGGGCGGTCGCCGATGACTCCCTGCTCGTACTGCCCTTGCTGGTCGGGGCGTTGACCTTCTTCTGGGCGCCGGTCCTGGCGTGCGCCTGGGTTTGTCGGGCGGTCGCCGATGACTTGCCTGCCCTGCTCGTACTGCCCTTGCTGGTCGGGGCGTTGACCTTCTTCTGGGCGCCGGTCCTGGCGTGCGCCTGGGTTTGTCGGGCAGCAGCCACGATCGAGGCCGCCTTCTCTTGGCGGATGCGCGCTACTCCGATCAGCCGGTCGGCCTCTCGCTGGGCCTCGGCTGCGGCCTCCCGGGCCGCTTGAGTGGCCTCGTCAGAGAGCCGTCGGGCCTCAGCGAGCAGTTCGGTGGCACGTGCGAAGTCATGCTCAGCCTGCTGGCGGGCCTTAAGAGCGTCGTTGCGCCGTTGCTCCACCTCGGCGTCGGACTTCTGCGCGACCTTCGCGACGGCTTTCTCCACCTTCGCTTCGGCATCAGCACGCGCCTCGGCAACCCGCCGTTCCGCGTCCTGCTCGACCTCATGCACCCGCGCGTCGGCCTCGGACTGGTGCTCGGACCGGACCTGCTCGACGCGCTTCTCGCGCTCGATCTCGGCCCGCTCTGCATCCTTGGCTAGCCGTTCCGCCTCGCGCGCGGAGGACACCGAACGCTCTTCGGCGGCCTTCGCATCATCTGCCGCGGCATGCGCGCGCTTGAGGCGGACTTCAACTGAGTCACTAAGCCCGGGTAGCGCACCTCTGATGCCGACTCCGGTGCTGCGAACCTTCTCCGCCGCATCCTTACCGACATCCTCGACTTTCTCGCGTGGTCCAGCGAGAGGCGACAGCGCCTTCCCTACCAACCACGACGCGTTCCGGGGCATCTCCTTCACCCCGGTGGCAAGCGCTCCCGCGATCGGCACCCGTGACCCGTTAGAGTGCGAACGACTGCTTTTCTGCCGTGCCATGTGGCTTCCCTCCGACGATTCGAGGCCGCCGGTTTGCCGCCAGATGCGGCGACCTGCCGGGGATCTTCATCGAGCCCCTTGCGTGTCACCGTAGCGAGGGGATAGGTGACCTGCTTCACCCCCAGGGGGGCGTCAACGGGTCGGTCGCTGGTAGTTCTGGGCGTGGCCGTACTAGCGATGCCATCGTGGTTCGGACGTCCTGCTGAACGACTGCGGTAGAGATGGGTGACCGCAGACGAGCACGGGCCTGTGCCGGCGCTGCTGCTCGAGTGGCGGGAGACCCGGACGGCTGGCAGGGGCACGTCCCGCGGCCCGTGCTGGACGTGGCAGATGGGCGTTGGCGGCCTCGGCAGAAGCGGTTGCTCGGCGACCCTCCTCGAGGCGTAGCCCTCGACACAGCACGCCTCGGCCGCATAGGGCCTAGGTGAACTCCGGGTGCGGGAACCGCAGCACAAAGCCGCAGCCACTACAGACTTAGGCCGCTTCAAAGGCCGAGCCTTCGGGGCCTACGGCCCCCTACGACTCGCAATGAAGTCGGACCTCTGCCACGCAGCGGTCGGTGCCCTTTTCGCCGTGGGCGATGTCGTATCCACTACCGCCGATTAGGACGCTGTCGCCGCTGCCACCGAGGAGTTCGTCGTCCCCGCCCTTGCCGTAGATCGTTGAAGGGCCGGGACCCCAGACCTCCAACCAGTTGGCCGCGCGCGTCCCTTTGATCGTTCTCCGCCCGAGGGTGGGGAATAGGACGACGTCTTCGAAGTGGGTCGCGCGCCTGGTCGTCGTTTGACCGCGTGGCCAGGTGTCTCTGAGGAGTCCGGAGGTCATGTTGAAGACGACGCTGACCTGGCGTGCGTACTGGCGAGCAATTTCGTAGAGGAACCGATCGGCGCCGGCGCCTCCGTCGAAGTGCGCACCCTGGGCGCTGCCCGTGAAGGACACTCTGTCGTCGCCACCTTCCATTCGAACCTTGATGGCCCCTTCGAGCGGAGTCCACGACCGGTTGAAGTGCATTTCGAACGACTCGTCGTCATCGGATCCGATGAAGACGAAGTTTCCCCGCGCGCGCACTCCGAAGGACGAGAAGCTCTCGACGACCATGATCGGCTCACCGTCACGAGAGAGCCGCCCTGCACGGTTGTCGAGCTTCCAGGACTGCTCGCCATGGTGGGCAAAGAGGATCGTCAGTCCGTCACCGCCCGGTCCACCCTCCAGGACGCCTCCGGGGAGCCCCGTCGCGAGCAATACGCCGTCGCGTCCACTTCCTAGGCGCACGACGTCGTTTCTGCCGCTGAATGCTGAGTCGTTTCCCCCCTCCGTGTTGATGACGTCGGCATCCAGGTCTGACGCGGAAGTATCGGCTGCGATGACTCTCTCCGAGAGAGGCCCGCCGACGACCTCATCTGCACCCCCGCCCAGAACAATCACGGCAGGAATGAAGCTTTCAGCGGCGTCGGTGCGTTGTGACGAGTCGACACGATCGCTGCCGTCGCCCGTGGAGTAGACCGGCAGGTATTCGCCATCTACAGAGTCAGGCTCTGCGGTAATGCACAGCAAGTCGTCTCCACCCAGCAGGTCGACGCCGTAGGCACCGTTGGTGACCACAACGTCCACGCCCTCGGTGCCCTCAATGACCTGCATATCGGGAAAGTTGCCGGGCGTGCCGACGATCGTTGGCATCTGACCGAAACACAGATCGTCGGCGACCACGGCAGCGAACGCATCCGACGCGGAAGGCGCCAAAGGTGGCACGGGTGCTAGGAGTGCAAGGACCAACAGCACTGGACGAAGCTTCATGGCGTCCTCTCATGGAGCCGTGTTCGCACCCGGAAGCCATCATGTGCTGACTCCACGCACGCGTCTAGTTCGGGCCCGGAGGCTCGCGGCACGCGTCCCATCGGGATGAACGGGCGTCAGCACAAAGCCAGCGCTACTACAGGCTTACTTGGCCCCGTTCGCGGAGTCGCTTCGACCTAGTGTCGGTAGGTCTGTGTGCAGGTCCAGATCGTCGCGTGCCAGTTGTTCCCGCCGCCTGCCGCGCCTCCCACGCTCACCCCCCCGTCAGGTGCAAACCACGTGGAGCCACGAATGACCGCCATTCCGAAAGAATTGACCCCATAAACGCCGCCATCGAAGGGGTCCGGCAGGTTGACCGCCTTCTTCGCTCCGATCCGGGAGACCCACGCGTCGCCTGCGTCATCGCGGCCCCAGCCACGGGTTCCGGTAAGGTCTCCGTGATCGTTCATGTCCGCGGCCCTGGCAACAGCAAGACCGCCGTAGGAGTACGGCATGCTGCTCGGGCCGTCGGGCCATACGACCCCGGTCCACCCCGTGGAGCCGAGGATGTGGTTGTTGTTGTTGACTTCGATCGCCGCGCCTGTCTGTCCAGGCGGACGAGTCGGGAGCGGCCCGCTGCGGCCGTTCAGGCGCCAGAACCACGGCTGAGATACCGCGTCGGGGGCATCAACGGTTATCTCTCCCACGATGAGATTGTTGTTGTTGATGGCCTTGGCCCGTCCCGTGGCGCCCTCGGGTATCGGCAGGGGCGTCGGCTTACCATCCACCCAGGCCCACGGTCGATAGCGACCGTCGTTCGCCTCCAGATAACCCACCGCGACACTGCGCTCGTTGAGCGCCTCGACGTTCGCCCATGGGAGGTTCTTGGTGGCCCTTAGGCGGACCTTCACCCCATCACGCCACAGCCATGACGACTTCACGAACGCCTTTCCTGCGCCCTCGAAGCGATAAGACACCACCTCGCCCTGCTCGTTCACGTGGACGGCAGCGCTACTCACTTCGAAGTTACCGGGTCCCGGCCGGCCGCCGATTCCCAGATCAATGGCCACGTTGTCGTCACGCCACATCACCGACCGGTAGAAGAAATCACCGCTGTCGTCGTCGAAGTCGCCTGAGTACCCGACCGCCAGGCCGGCGTCGTTCATGGCCGTGACATAACCATGTTGATGGCCAACCAGCGCCGGTAAGGAAAGGAAGGCCGGCTTGCACTCCTCGCTGGCGACAAGCGACGTCGGCGTCGAGGAGACCGACCCGGCCTGTCGGGCGTCATCGCACCCGACGGCCCCCGTGACGACCACGGCGAGCCATAACGAGAACAATGCGAGACGACGTGGCATTGGGTTCCTCCCCGAACGGAGCTGCGCCCTGGGGGCCCAGCATCGTGCAGCCGCCGCGGCCTCGTCTACCTGCGAGCACGGGCGTGCCGGCGTTGCTGCTCGAGTGGCGAGAGACGTCGGACGGCTGGCAGGGGCGAGTCGTGCGGCCGGTGCTGGACATGGAAGACAGGCGGTGGGTTGCCACGGGAAGAGTGGCTGCCTGCCGAGTCACTCGAACAAGGGTGACGTCTCCCCTGGGTCACTTGTCGCCAGGTGGGGGGCGGTCCTTCGCAAAGTCCAGCCGAAGAGACATTCGACATCTATGTTCGCGTTCGTGGGTGAGTTCCGCCAGTCGACGCCGGCGTCGCATAGAGAGGCGACAAGCCTTCCAGCAGGCCGCATCCTCGGCATGCTCGAAGAATGGGTATCTCACCCAGGCAGAAGCGCGGAGGATAGGGCTCGCCAAAGTTCTCGAGCTGAGCAAGTTCGAACCCTCGCGCATGCCAATCCGGGTGTACCCGTGCGATACCTGCGAACTCTGGCACCTAACGTCAAAGCGCGACCGCGGGCGCACCCCACCGTGGGATCTCGACCCTGACTGGGTCCGCCCCGAGAAACTCTGAGTGAGGACGCGGCGCAAGGTGAGCGGTTCCTCAGCTCCGATGCCGGCCCCAGCTCGGTGGTCCCCCCGGTCCGCGAGCGGGGCTGACTACCCCACGTCCAGCACGTCCCGCCGCACAGGGGTACCCCAGGTCTACCCCTAGACATGACTAAGTTGCGTCGGCCACCCTGTCGCCCGGTGGGTGTCCGGTTCCCCCCTATTGGATGGCCACCCCTCTGCTCGGGAGAGACAACCAGGGCAGATCCCGAGATACCGCCCACCCCGTCAACGAGGTGGGCGGTCCTGTTGTCAGTCAGTGCTTCGGTGTACCGGGGTGCTTGCCGCCCATAAGGGCTAGAGTCGGAAGCCACCTTAACTTCGCTCTCGAGGAGTGGCACGGCAGGACGTCTCTCACTGAAGCGGGCGCCCGAGCGAGCCACCCGGTGGATGGAGCGAAGGATGAGACGAGCCGCGCGGTTTCTGGTCCTCAGCTTGGTCACGCTGGCGGCCATGTCCCACAACCCTGTACCCGCATTGGCGGCGGGCACCTGGACCAGTCCCCTTGGCAGAGTGACCATCACTACCTTCGACTTCACGCAATACACATACGATCCATGCGCTTCCCCCACAATCGTCACCGGCACGGTAACGCCCGATCCGGCGCACGCGATGTGGAGCGTCTCGGCATATCTCGTTGACCCGGAGGGCCTGCCGCATGACTATGTCCCGACTGACAGCCCACAAACACAATTCTCCTACCAATACAAATTCTGCGGCGAGTTTCCAGAAGCGGGCAACTGGTCCGTGATTGTCGCCTATCACGGATTCGACAAGTATGGGATCCCCACAGGCGCCGTGGACGAAGTCGAAGGAACGTTCACGGTGACCACGTTGCCGCTCGCGTCGACTACCACCCTCAAGGCCCGACCTAGTTCGCCCGACTTCCGCGACAAGGTGACCTTCCGCGCTCGATCAACGTTCAACGACGGCGTCAACGCTGAAGGCCGCGTGCAACTGCAATTTCAGTGGGACGGAAAGTGGAAACGTCTTATCACCCTGAAGCTCAATGAGGATGGCGCCGCCGACATCACGTACAAGTGGAAGCTTTGCAACCAGCTCAAGTTCCGCGCCCAGACAAGCGTAGGTTTTCATGGCCCACCGGAGTCTCACTCGAAGGCCATCCGTGTAGCCATTGACCAACCCGGCGCCTGCGTCACTGCCGACTCACCACGAGAGGTAATGCGAGTCTTCGGAGAGTAGGACGCGTATTCAGACGGCTGAGGAGTCGCGTGAACCGAGTTCCTGCCGCAGAAGCCGTATTGGCTGTCCGCGCCGTCACCTACCGAGCGATTGCGTCACTGCTGGGTGACCGCTGACGAGCACGGGCGGGTGCCGGCGCTGCTGCTCGAGTGGCGTGAGGCGCCGGACGGCTGGCAGGCGCGGGTCGTGCGGCCCGTGCTGGACGTGGCAGATGGGCGTTGGCGGCCTCGGCAGAAGCGGTTGCTCGGCGACCCTCCTCGAGGCGTAGCCCTCGACACAGCACGCCTCGGCCGCATAGAGCCTAGGTGAACTCCGGGTGCGGGAACCGGAGCACCAACAATCGGTGACTACAGACTGTCTGCAATGTTGAAGTGGCTAGCAGTTAAAGGTGACTTCGGCCTCGCACTGCGTTTCGACGCCGTGGGCAGCGCGGGCGATGTCATGGCCCCGTCCGCCTTTGAGCACAGCCCGGTCGTAGGCAATCAGGTCGTCGTTTCCGGCCTTGCCATAGATCGTGATCGGTCCTGGCCCCCATGCCGTCAGCAGGTTGGCACCGCTGGTTCCCTTGATCGTGGTTGAGCCCGGGTTGTTCCAGCTTTCGTTGGAGACGATCGCCTTCTCGAAGTTGAGTGCTCTCCTGGCTTTTTCTCCCTCGGGCCAGGTGTCGCGAAGCAACCCGGAGGCCAGGTTGAAGACGATGCTGGTGTGTTCGTGCCCGGCCTGGTCGGCATGGGCGCTGGTGTACGAGAATTTGTCCGTGCCTGTACCTCCGTCGAAGCGGTCGCCGGGCGTGCCCGCCCTTACATCCGCATGGTCGTCGCCACCATTCATCCTCAGAACAACACGGCCTTTGCGGCGCCCCCATGCTGTGAATGTCTCGTCGCTGTCAGAACCGACGAAGACGATGTTCCCCCGCCGAGCGCGCCCTTCGAAGTGGACGAAGCTCGTGAAGACGCCCACTTGCTCGCCGTCGCGCTTGAGCCGGCCGGACCGGTTGTCGAGCTTCCACGAATGGGGATCTCCATGGCGAAGCCAGAGGCTCAAGCTGTCCTCGCCGGGCCCACCCGAATAGACACCTTCCGACGGGTCTTGGCTAAGGAGAAGGAGGCCGTCCCTGTTCGGGCCCAGGTCGACGGTGTCGGGGCCGCTGCTAATTACGGAGTCCATGCCGCCGGCCGCGTGGATGACATCTGCGTCGAGGTCTGTCGTCGACATGTCGTTTGCGAAGACCGCGTCTGCGGTAGCCCCGCCGATGAACTCATCCGAGCCGGGGCCGAGCGAGATCACGAACTGGCCTTTCGAAATTATCGGTGCGCTGGGAGGCGTCGATGCGGTCGTTGCCCTCGCCCGTGAAGTACTTCGGCGGGTAATCGTCGAGGACGTAGTTAGGCTCTCCGGTGATGCACAACAAGTCGTCCCCACCCAGCAGGTCGGCGCCGTAGGCACCGTTGGTGACCACAACGTCCACCCCCTCGGTGCCCGTGACGTGCGGGCCATCGGGCGTGCCAACGATGGTCAGCACCTGACCGAAACACAGATCCTGCTGTCCCCTCGTGGATGCATTCGACACCGCGGACGAAGGGGTAGCCGGAAGCGCGGCGATCAGCGTGAGCGATAGCAGCGTGGCGCGAAGTCTCATGGCGTCCTCCCGTCAGGTGCACTTGCCAGCGTTGGTATGCCTCATCATCCTGCGGACTGCACCGTCGTCTACGCCCAAGCCTGAGTCGAGGTGGCGTCGCCAGCGTCCGCAGAACTGGACCCGTGACCCGCGTTGCCACCTCTCGGCTGCTCTCCAGCAGTGCGATCGAATTGAGGTGTTCCAGGTTGTGGTCAGCCTGCCCAGACATCTCAAGGTGATCACGCAGCCCGGGCAGCCTTCGCTGTTGCTGGTGGTCACGAGTCGTCCCTGGTCGTCGTAGGTGAGTGTGCCGAGGTCGCCAGGCTCGGCCGCGCCATCGTCGTTGACGACCATGATCGCCCACGAGTCGCTCTCGAAGACGAAGGTCAACGGCATCAGGCCGTCCTCCCCGAAGTTCGACGGCACTTGGGCCTGGTGCACCCCGGCCTTCTTTGCTTGCTTGAGCGTCACGGTTTTCGTCCACGTCGAGTCGGGCAGGACCTCGCCCGCCCAGGCGTCACTGGGGACGTCGGCGCCCGCCACGGCACGACGTCCTGATCACCACTACCTCCGGCGACGAGATTGCTATGCCGCTGATCACTCCCGCCAACCCCGCCGAGGTGGGTGAGAGGCCGGTGATCTATCTCGACCAAAATCCGTGGAGCTCTCTGTCGCGTGTCGAAGCAGGGAACGCTCTCGGCACCCCGGACGAGGACCAGGCAGCCCGTCAGGTCATCGCCTGGGCCGAGGACCACAGCATCGTCCTACCGGTCTCGAGCGGCCACTACGTCGAGTCCAGCGAATGGACGGACAACGAGCGTCGGTGCCGCCTGGGATTGACCCTCATGCGTCTCTCCGCGGCCTGGCAGATGCGGCATCCGCTCGACGTCGAACGCGACGAACTCGTCACTAGTCTCAACGCTTTCCTCGGCCGAGAGCACAGTCCTCCGCCGGTCTTCAGCTGCGACCCCGAAGCCTCGACACGCGAGTCAGAGCGGGGAGCCTCCCGGCTCGGGGACGACCTCCCCGAGGGTTACCGAGCAATCTTCGAATCGCTGCTGCACCTGTCGGCTACTTTCGACCTGCTCACGGACGCCACCCCAATCGACCGCCAACGCCCGTCACGGTGGCGCGAAGCCCAGCAGACATTCAGCGATCACCTGGACACCCTCAAGCTGACTGGCAACGAGAGACGCAACCAGGTCCTCGCGTTCTTCACCAGCGACATCAGCCATGCCATCGCGAACGCCGCCGCAAGTCTCGAGATCTCACCTGACGAATTCACAATGGTTCGAGGGCACGCTCCCCAATGACCTCCCGAAGATGCCGTACCTCGGCTTGCGCTTCGAGTTCCTCCTCGGCAAGCACGCCAACCATGGCGTGCGGTGGTTCGACAACGACCTCATCGACATGATGTTCCTCTGCCTCGCCGGGGCGTACGCCGACCTCGTCGTGTGCGAATCCTCTGCTGCAAGTCACATCCGGCAGGCGCAGAAGCGTCTTGGGCGACCGCAGACAGCACTTTCGAAGTTCTCAACCGCCGTAACCTCGGTCAATCCGTAGAGCGGCCGCCACCCCCACACGGAGCCGCGGAGCGGTCTCAGCGAGTGTCGTGGTCTTGATCAGGCGGCCACCTTGCGCCGATCGGCAAGCCAATACGAGCCAGCCATGACGGGGCTGCGCCCCCGAACTCATCGGCATGGGAGCCCGGATTGTGCCGGCCCTCCTCGCGCGGCATGACGCCCTTCGCAGGCACACAGGCAAGCCACAGCGGTAGGACGCAAGCTCATGCACGGGGACCGATCGGCCTCCTGCAGGCGTGCGCATGCGACTCGTCTAGTGCTGTGACGTTCGGGTGCGGTTCGGCCCTCGGAAGAACGGGCTGTAGGTGCCGACCAACGTCACCACCGCGGCGAGGAACATCGCGAGCCACAGGAGCACCGCCCACGTCGTCAGCATTCCCCAGGCGAACAAGGCCGGGAACACCCAAAATGCCCACCACGCCCACGGATCCCCGGCCCGGAACCAGCGCACGGCAACGAATATGGTCAACGCTCCGAGGGCTATCTCCATCCCCCCTGAGGCCCGGAAGTCGTCCACGAGGTACGCGACGACGTCCGGATCCGAGGTGTAAGAGCGCCAGTGGTCGGGTTCTGCCGAGGGAAGCACGATCATGTAGAGGCCATGCGCCGCTAAAAGCAGGCCGAAGACGAGGAAGAGCACCCACGCATCGACAGGACCCGGCTCGGATCCAGACTGGTCCATCTGCGGCGACCCGCCTTCTGAGGTGGCGTTTACACACACATTCTCGCGCGCCCGTGCCGATGTTCGAGTACTCCAAGGCCAGCCCGCCACGCTGACCCGGGCGAACAATGGGCGGACTCGAACACCGGCTACATCGTGCTCAGCGGTGCCGGGTCGAATCGGGCGGAAATGAGTCGCGAGGCGCCTCGCGTGACCCGGCTGCTTGTGGGGTGGCGAGGCGCCTCGAAGGGAAGTCCTTGCTCGTCAATCGTGTCGATGGCGGCGAGTCGACGATTCCGCACGGCCGCAGGAGGTCCATCCGTCCTCAAGTGTCCGGGGCTGGACCACGACTCGGTACTTCCCGGTGCGGTCCGCGACGGCCGCACGGAACCCGCCGTCAACCCGGGTGGTGACCCGTTTGACGAGACGCCACTTCGATGAAGCCCGGCGTTGCAGCAAGACCCGCTGACCGCTGACACAAGACGGGCTGCTCGGGGCGGACAGCCTTCCGCTGACGGTCAGGTGCTTGCGCATCGTCAGGGTCAGCCCACGTGGGTGCACCGGGTCGCAGGCGTCGCCGTGACCGTCTTCGTCTACGTCGCTCTGGTCGACGTTGCTCACCGTGGGGCAGCTGTCAGCGCTATCGGGGACGCTGTCGCCATCGGTGTCGGCGGCGGGAGGCGTGGGGGGCGGTCGGGGTGGCGTGGGCGAGGGTGGCGTGGGCGTGGGTGGCGTGCCGGGTTGATCGCTCACGGTCGTTTCGGCGCTGCTGACGTCGTTGCCGGGGACAGGGTCGAGGGCCGGGGTGTCGGCCCTCGCTGTGACGTGCACGATTCCGGGCGCGGAGGGACCGGTGAGGTGCAGCGTCACCTGGAGGTCCACGTCGCGTCCAACTGTCAAAGCGGAGCAGACGAGTGCGCCCGCCCCCAGGGTGCAGGTGAGCTGGGTGTCCACCGCCAGGAAGGTCGCTCCCGACCACTCGAGTCTCAGGGTGGACTCGGGAGCCGCGTCGGGACCGCTGTTGGTCAGGTGTGCCTCGTATGCGAGGGGCTCGAGGGGCAGCGCGGTGGTCGGACCAGCCAGCTCGGTGGACACGTCGGCCGTCGTGACCGTGTGGCACGAGCCAGTTCCAACGACGCAGGGCTGCCAGTCGACGGACGCGACAGCCTCGGGGACCTGACCGCAACCATCGTCGGTGCAGTGCTCCTGCACGCCGGGCTCGATCACCGTCGTGGGCTCGCCACCTCCAGCGGGCAGCGTCACCACGGCAGGGTTGCCGCCGGCTCCCTCGTTGACGGTCGCGGCCAACCGGGCACCGTCGGGCGACCACGCCACGCTCGTCCATCCCCTGCGGTCCTGGGTGATGGTGGCGACAGCACCGGTGGCGACCGTGACGACGTGGATGTTCGGGTGGAACTCTGGGCCCGGGCCGCCGAAGCCGGTGTCACAGTCGAGCGATGGGGGCGCCGGCACCAGGTTGCACGGCTGGGCGATGAACGCGATCTTCGTACCGTCCGGCGACCAGTCGAGCTCGTCCACGTAGCCGTTCACGTCGACGACCTTCACGCGGTCGCCGCCGACGGCATCGATGACGGAGATTCCTCCGTACCAGTCGTCCGGATCCGCCGAAGAGGTGTTGAACGACGAGCCGAAGGCGATCCGATCGTCGGAGGGCGACCAGCGCGCGATCCATTTGAAGGTCGGGATGCTCGTCAACTGAGCACGCCCCGTGCCGTTCGCAGACATGGTCACGACCTGCTCCACACCACCGACCGTCGCGACGTACACGACCTTCGACCCGTCGCGCGACCAGGACGCCTTGATCGCCTCGGTGGAGACGGGGGTGCGGCCACTGCCGTCGACGTTGAGGGCCACTGTCGTGCCCGATCCGCCGAAGGACGGCTGCTCCCACGCCAAGAGCCTGTTGCCACTGGGGGACCACTCGGGCCGGAAGATCCCGTTGCCGCCCACGTTCGTCAGTCTGTGGCGCCCGGTGCCGTCGGGGTTGACCAGATAGAGCTGATGGTCGGGTGAGAACCCGCCTACACCGCCGACGTACGTGATCATCCCGTTGACACCAGGCCACGCCGCCTGTGCGGACGGCGTAGCAAGAGGAGCCACGACAAGGGCCATCGCGGCAACCGCAACACCCGTGGCCCGCTTCAGCATCGTTCCTCGGCGTGAAAGGACTGCATGGCAGTGGTCCTCCCAGCGGTGTAGCCCTCAGAGACGATGGAAAACGAAAACCCCGGCAATCTTCGGCCGGGGGGTATGTCGGACCTCGCCTCGCGCGAAGCCCCCGTCAATGCGGCAGGCGACGTCCGTGCCAAACGCTAGGGCAGTACTCACGGGGCGTCTGTGGCCCAGATGGGTTCCCCAGACCTGGGGTAGACCCCCAATCGGAGGGCCGCCCCTCCGTCGGCATTCGCCTTCCCTCACCAAACGGCCGTGTCCGCGCAACGTCAGCAGACACGTCGCTGACAAGCGCCGTCAGGGTGCCCTAAGCACTTTCCATGGGCACGGAACTCGTGAGGAACACGTGTCCCTGCGCAGGGTTCTAGTGGTGGCGGCTCGCAAGGCTCACCCGCGCCGTCACTCGGGAAGCAAGCCCTCAGTGGGCTAATTGACACACGCTCATCGGCTGCCCGACCGATCAGCGGCATGAGTGGACACTGGGCGTGGTCGGGCTATGGCGCATCGCCGCGATCGGGTGTAGGCAGGAACGAAGGGTCTTCTAAGGCGGGTGGCTTGTCGAGCTGCCACTAGGGAGCGAGTCATGACCCGTTTTCGTCCTGTAACGGCAATAGCGGCGGCGCTCGCCGCCATCCTCACCCCAACGCTTGTCGGCGCGGCCCCGTCGTCGGCCGAGCCGAGCGCGTCCCTGTTGGTGTCGGGCCTGCAGGGCTCGTTCGGCAGCACCGTCGGCCCCGGAGGCGACCTGTACGTCGCCGAAGGCGTTGCCCGTCGTGTCTCGCGTGTCGATCCCGAGACCGGCGCGGTCACCACGTTCGCGAGCGGGCTGCCCGCTCAGGTCGTCCCCGGCGCGGGGGGCGCCACGGACGTCGAGTTCCTCGGGGGAACCGCATACGTGCTGGTCCAGTTCATCGGCTCCTACCTGGGTGGGCCCAATGAGGTGAACGGCATCTACCGGGTCGATGGCCCCAGCAGTTTCACCGTGGTCGCCGACATCGGCGCCTTCAATGTGGCGAACCCGCCCGACACCGACTTCGAGCTTCCGACGGGCGTGCAGACCTCCTTCCAGGCCTTCCGGGGCGGGTTCCTGGTCACCGACGGACACCTGAACCGGATGCTGCGGGTCACGCTCGACGGGGACATCTCGGTGGTCCGGGCCTTCGACAACACCGTGCCGGTGGGACTCGAAACGTGGGGTAACAGGATCTACATGGCCGAGGCCGGTCCGCTTCCTCACCTGCCCGCGGACGGCAAGATCGTGTCGTTCACCCCGAAGTCGACCACGGCCACGGAGGTCGCCGCCGGCGGTCCGCTCCTGGTCGACGTGGAGCGGGGACGTGGCACCACGCTGTACGGCCTGGCCCAAGGGATCTGGCCACCCGGCACCTTCGCCGGAAATCCGGCACTGCCGAACACTGGTCAGCTGCTCCAGGTCAACGGCGACGGCACCTTCACCGTCATTGCCGATGGGCTGAACCAGCCGAGCTCGATGGAGATCATCGAGAACACGGCGTACGTCGTCACCTTGGGCGGGGAGATCTGGAAGATCGAGGACATCTCCTGACCGTTCCTTACCCGGACAAGAAACCCGATCAATGGGCCACGGCTCCTTCAGACGCACGGCCGGGTGTCCCCGGACCTGACCAAGATCCTGTCCCCGGGCGCGGAGGGGCCCCTTACTGGTCACCCTTCGACATGCCACTGACGCGGCCACATGCCACTTCGCCGGTCGCGTCGCGGCGCACGTCCTTCTGGGCTTAAGGGACCCGAACGCTCATCGGCAGGAGCGCTCGGATCGCGGCACAAGAGGGGAAGCCAGGAGCAACAGACATGGCGCGATTAACCGGCGACTCGCGTGAGCAGGGCTGTCGTTACTCCGGCATGTCGTTCCAGATGTCCACTGCGCAGCGCCACTCACCCTGGTCATCTCGCTGCCACACGGTCACGGCGCGGCCGCGCGTTGTCACAGGTTGGCCATCCGGTCCGTTCATGGCGACCTCGTTGGTGCTCAGCAGGTAGGCCATCGTTCCGTCCGGCGATATCTGGGCTTCCGTCGACGACCAGTTGATCCGGAAGCCTGGGATCGTCCGGGTCCCCTCCACATACGCGCGCAGCGCTTCCCTGCCGGCCAGGCGGGGCATCCCGGCAGGAATGACGACGGCGTTGTCAGTCCAGTACGACACGATCTCGTCGATGTCCCCACCCTCAGACGCGAGCTTCGCCCATTGGGCGTCACGTGCCAGGAGCCGTTCCCGTTCGACTTCGACATCCATGCCGCGATTCTCCGCTCATATCCTCGATCAGAGTATGCCCAGCCGACCGACACAGCCACCTGCGCATGTTCGACGCACATCACCCCCGTTCTTTCGTGTCCGACGTCAATAGGCCTCGATCGAGGCCATCCGACGGCAGATGAGTGCGCGGGACGCCGGACGCGTGTCCGTGGACGGCAGAAGCCTCGAGCGCGGGTTCGCCCCCAAAATGGAGCAGGTTTCTGCCTTCGGCGCGGTGCCCCTGCACTTTGGGGGAGCCTCGACTTTATGGGCAGGCTCGTGATCGACGAGCGAGTCGCGGCGATCGACGAACTGATAGCCGCGGCTGACGACTTCGCCGAACGGGCTCAGCTGCAGGAGACATGCCGCGACCGATCGCGACCCGGCACCGGCTCACACCATCAGCACGCCCACTCGGCCACCCTCTGGCGCCTGGCCGAACAGAGACTCCGCACCCGGATACTCGAGTTGCAGCTCAAGTCCGAGGAATGACCGCCGCCCGCTCCCGACCTACGATTCCCAGCTCGCCACTTGCGGGGGATGTTCGACCCCCAGGCTGCGCCGATGAGAGCCCGCTGGGGCCTGGTCCTCCTTCTCGTCGTCGCCTCAACCGCTGCATGCGGAGGTGAGTCCGGCGACGACACGTCCTCGACCTCTGGCGTCGTGCGTGAGTCCGGCGACGACACGTTTCTCGACCTCTGGTGCCGTAGGCGCCATCGGCTGGAGCAAGACGCAGGTCCTTGCCGCAGACGGAGCCGTCGAGGGAGACGGCTGTGCCAGGGAACTGACGCGCTCGGCGCATTCGACGCGGGCGGCGACGTCGTCGTCCTAGACGCAGACGGCTCCAAGGTGGGATTGGCAAACTGTCCGCCAGGAAGATCCCAAAGGACAGTAGTTCGCTCGAGGAGTTGGGGATCAGCATGTGCGAGTTCACCTTCGAAGTGACCGACATCCCGGCCTCCGATGGACTGTTTACCTTGCAGATCGACCAGGGCGAGACACGTTCCGGCAGGGTGACGACGACCTGGACGTGACGATCGCGGGCGACGAGTACCCGTAGCAGGGCGAGTCACCCCGCGCCTCGGTGCCCGCACATCGGCTAGATCCGTGCGCTGACACACCTGCGTCACAGTGGGCGGTGTGACCCGCGGCCGAAGTGGCAATGTGCTTGCTTCATCTCAAGAGATGTCGCACGTGGATCGCACGAACAGCGTTGCTACCCGCGTTGACCTGCGAACGATCCGACTGAAAATCGGAAGGTCGGCGGTTCGACCCCGCCCCTGGCCACTCTCATCTGCTCCCTGACCTGCCGCTTCGTGGTCATGCTCGAGCGCCCTTCGACGCCTTGAGCCGCCGCCCGGTCTAAGAGTTCTTTCTTGGGCAGTTCCTTGAGCTATGCGGTCGCCCGCGCAGGGTGCGGGACTGGTCCTCGACCTGAGTCCCGGTCTCGGTCAGGAGACCTCGTGCCTGGTCCCGCACGTCCGAGGCAACGTGCTTGGCCTCCGCCTGTGCAACCGAGGCCGTGTTCTTGACCTGCTCGGCCGCCGAGTCCTGCTCCCCGCTGGACGAGAAACCAGCCGGGCCGGTCGCGGTCAGCGAAGTGTCTGAAGTGTTCGTGGTGCTCGTCGTCATGGCAATCCTCCCTGTTGCCCCCAGAAGGACCAGGGTGAACAGCGGGTACCCATCGGCTGGGGCTCGACACACCCCGTCTTCCACTCGTATCGGAACTCCGAGTCGGGGTACCTCGGCACGTCGCCGTTCACCGAAAGAGGAGCGCCCATGAACCCGACTCCGCTCGTCGGTGGTGCCTGATGCGACCGCGCTGGAGGGGCGGGCCGACGACGATCACCCTGGTCCGCCACGGCGAGTCGGTCGGCAACCTCGCCGACACCCGAGCGCAGGAGGCTCAGGCTGAAGTTCTGGACCTCGCCGACCGCGACGCCGACGTCGCGTTGTCGCCCAGAGGTCGCGAGCAGGCCGGCGCCATTGCGACGTGGCTGGACCGGGCCCACACATCCGGATTGGTTCCCGACGTGGTGATCAGCTCGCCCTACCGTCGAGCGGCCGAGACCGCGGAGCGTGCGCTCGCTCGGACACACTTGACGATCGGATACGACGAGCGGTTGCGCGAGCGGGACCTCGGCCTCTTCGACGGGCTGACCGGGCGCGGGATCCGGGCGAGGTACCCCGAGGAGGCGGAGCGCCGCAAGCGGCTGGGCAAGTTCTACTACCAGCCGCCCTCGGGCGAGAGCTGGTGCGACGTGATGCTGCGGATGCGCACCCTGCTGCGAGACCTCGAGAGCTTCGACGGAGTGCACGTGTGGCTGGTCACGCACCAGGCGGTGATCATGAGCGCCCGTTTCGTGCTCGAGGAGCTGACCGAGCAGGCCGTGCTGGACATCGACCGCAGCACCCCGGTGCCCAACGCCTCGCTCACGGTCTACGAACGGGTGGACGACGAGTTCGTCCTGCGGCGGTTCGGCGATGCAACACCGATCGAGAACGTCGCCGCGCCGGTCACCCACGAGCGCGACCTGCGCCAGCGCACCGGGGAGGCGAGGTCATGAACGCCGGCCCACGCGGCACGGTGATCACGCCCGCAGTGCTGCGAGACTGGCCACTGCCGATGCCGGGCGACGGGAAGGAGTCGCGTGGGCACCTTCTGGTCGTGGCTGGCACCGCCACGACCCCGGGCGCCGCGCGACTCGCTGCCGAAGCCGCCCTGCGTGCGGGAGCCGGAAAGCTGACGATCGCCACCACGGCCCCTGCGGCCGCCACCTTGGCGGTTGCCCTCCCGGAGGCGCTTGTCGAGCCGTTGCCCTGCGACACCGACGGCAGCTTGTCGCCCGGCGCTGCGGACGCCGTGGTCAGGTTGGCCCAGGACGTGGACGCGTTGGTGGTTGGACCAGGCTTCACCGACCCCGAGGCCAGCATCGAGCTGCTCGCGGGCATGCTTCCGCGTCTGGATCTGGCTCTGGTCCTCGACGCCACGGCTTCGGCATACGTGGGCCGACATCCGTCTGCCCTCCGGCACCACGCCGGTCCTGCGGTCCTCACCGTCAACCCGGACGAGCTGGCCCTGACCGCGCACCGTTCACGCCAAGCGGTCGCTGCCGACCCTGCACCTGTCGTGGCCACACTGGCGGCAACCGCCGGCGTCGTCGTGCTGTGCGGCGGCATCGACAAGCACGTCGCGTGTCCCGATGGACGAGCCTGGCTCTTCCAAGGTGGCGGACCAGGGCTGGGGGTGTCAGGTTCCGGTGACGTCCAGGCGGGCATCGTCGCGGGCCTCCTCGCCCGAGGTGCCCCCGCCGACCAGGCGGCGGTGTGGGCCGCCTACCTCCACGGCCGTACCGGCGAGCGGCTCTCGTCGGACGTGGGTGCCGTCGGCTTCCTGGCTCGCGAGCTGCTCGACCAGGTCCCGCGGGTCCTGCTGGAGATCGGCTGAACCGGGAGAGGAGGGGTCGAAGCGATACGGGACGCCGGAATGGCCGTGCTGCCCGTGGGTACCCGGGAACCATGACCACTTCGTACGGCTACGACCAGGACGCCGAGCCGCCCACGCCAGACGACCAGCAGCCCGACCTCGTCGAACCGGAGCCCGGCGAGGAGTCCGGAAGCGATCCAGACCCCGACCCTGGCAAGTCCGCCGATCAGACCGGCATCGACAGCTGACGTGGCCACCTGACGCGGAGAACCACGGCCTCAGGACCGGACACGCAGTCCGCAGGTGGCCGGGCCCTCGAGTCGTCCGCCGGCCGCCGTGAAGCGTGAGCCGTGCAGAGGGCAGTCCCAGCTGCGTTCGGCGTCGTTCCACCGCAGGATCCCTCCGAGGTGGGGGCACACGGCAGAGACGCGGTGCACCTTGCCGTTCACCCGGGCGGTGGCCGTGGGCGTGCCCAGCCGATCGGCCACCACCACACCCTCGCCCTCGTCGGGCTCTGCGCGGTGCGGTCGCGCCAGGGGCTTGGCCCACCCCAGGGCCATCTCGCCGGCCACCTTGGCGTTCAGGCGCATCGTCTGCGCAACCGCCGCCGGTGTCGGTCGTCCCCATGCGTACAGCTCCTCCGCCCAGGCCACGTGACCACCCAAGATCCGAGCCGTCAGCGCGAGGGCTGCCGCCACCGCGTTCGTCATTCCCCACTTGCCATACCCACCCGCGACCAGGACCTCGTCGTGGCGCGGCAACAGTGGTCCCGCCCACGGCACGTGGGAAGAGGTTCGATAGTCCTGCGCCGACCACTGGTGCACGAGACGGGCCTCGGGGAACCAGTCGAGCGTCCATCGGTCCAGCTCGGCGAGTCGTGCCGAGGGCGAGCCGGCGCGACCCGTCACATGACCGTTGCCGCCCACCAGGAGCAGGGAGCCGTCGGCGTCCGGGACGTCGCGGAGCGAACGGGACGGCTGGTCCGCGCTGAGGTACATCCCGTCGACGGCTTGCCGCGGCGTGCGGTACGCCATCGCGTAGGAGCGCAGGGGTTCGGCACGGGCGAAGTGCCCACCGCGATCCACGAAGGGCAGGTTCGTCGCCACGACAACCCGGTTGGCCCGCACCTCGCCGGCGTCCGTCGAGACGACCACCGGTCCGGTGCCGGAGATGGCGTGGGCGACGACGCCCTGGACCAGCACCGCCCCGTGCTGCTCGGCGTCGACAGCCATGGCGGTGAGCAGCTGTCGAGGGTCGAGCTGCAGCTGGTTCGCGAGCACGGCTGCACCGGCCACGGGAAAGGGCAGCGTGGTGTCCTCGACCCAGACGACGGTCAGTCCCGCTCCGCGCGCGGCCTCGATCTCCGCGTGCACCGACCGTGCACCCTGGTTGGTGCTGGCGTAGGTGAAGGCCGAGCGGCGCTGCAGCGCGACCTCGTGCTCCTCGGCATACCTGCTGACCCAGGCCTGCGCCTCGAGGTTGGCTTCGACGTACGCGCGAGCGGTGTCCGCCGAAGTCGCGTCCTGCACAGCAGAGATCGTGGTGCCCTGCAGCAGCGAAACCTTGGCCGTGCTCGAGCCCGTCGTACCGGAGCCGAGCTCCCGCGCTTCGAGCAGAGCCACCGTGCAGCCGGCCCGAGCCAGCAGCAAGGCAGTCGTCACACCGGTGAGCCCGCCACCGACGACCACGACGTCCCACACGGTCTCGGCGAGGGTGCCGAAGGCGTACGCCGGAGACCCGGCAAGGCGATCCGCGGACTGTCGCCACAGCGGACCGGAGCTCAGGTGGCGGGTCGGGTCGTCGTCGGTGGGCACGGCTTGGAGGTACCCCTCACGGCCGAGGTCAGACGCACGGCAGGTCAGCCGGCAGCGAGAGCAAGGCTTGCACTGGGGTTCCCCGCCTCGCCCATCGTGGAGCGGCGAAACCAGGTCTGAACGAGCTGAACGCGGGAAGCAAGGGGTCACAGCGAGCACGACGAGACGACGAGGAGACAGCCGTGCCGTGTGGCATGGACAGCGCGACGTCCGGGTCGAGGAGGTTGCCGACCCGATCATCCAGGAGCCGACGGACGCGGTCGTCCGCATCACCAGCATCGGACTCTGCGCGCGGCCCGGACGCGGTCGTCGACGCCGTCGGCATGGTGGCGCACGGTTCTCCCGGGATGGAGGCCCTGAACAAGCTGGTCGGCCTGCTGCCCGACGCGGTGCCGAGCCGATGATGAACACGGCCAGTACGGATCGGATGGCCGCTCTCAACTCGGCGTTCGAACAACGTCCGACGCGGCGGCACCATCTCGCTGAGCGGCGTGTGCGGCGGCATGGCCAACCCGATGCCGATGCTGACCTTGTTCGACAAGCAGGTCCAGCTGCGGATGGGCCAGGCGAACGTCAAGCGTTGGGTGCCCGACATCCTGCCGCTCCTCTAGGAGAAGAAGGACGGTGCCGTCAAGGTCGTGTTCCGACCCTGGCGTCGCCCTCACCGGGGCGCGACCAGTGTCCTGCGCCCGGCTGGCGTCATGGGACGATCTGCAGAACCTCGTCGAGGTGCGCCGAGAGCGACCGGGGGGTGTCGAAGACGGCGACGGCGCCCGCTTCGCGGAGCTCTGCCTCCGAGTAGCCGCCCGTGAGCAGGCCGACACACGGGATGCCCGCCCGCCCGGCCGACTCCACGTCCCACACCGCATCGCCGACCAGGAAGGCGTGGCTGGTCCCGGCTCGCTCGAGGGCGCGCTCGATCAGGTCGGGGGCAGGTTTGCTCGGCGCCTCGTCGCCGCTCACCACCTCGCCGATCAGGTGGGAGGACTCGACCATCGACAGCAATGTCTCGGTGAGCTCAGGAGGCGATGAGCTCGCGAGGACCATCCTGAGACCGCGGTCGCGACAGGCGCCGAGCACCTCTGTTGCTCCACCGAGCGAGCGAACCTCGGGCAGGCGTTCCTGGAACAGCTGGTCGTGGAGCTTCCGAACGACATCGCCGATACCGTGCTCGACCCCGTCACCGGCAACGGCAGCGACGAGCCGGTCACCGCCCATACCCACGGCCCGGTGCAGCTGGTAGGTCGGCACGTCCAGCCCTACCTCGCGAAACGCCTCCCGCCACGCCATCGCATGCACGTAGACCGAGTCGACCAGTGTGCCGTCGAGGTCGAGCAGAACTGCTTCGACGGTGGTCACCACACTCAACCTTCCACAGACGTGCGCCGCGGCGCGGGCTGTTGATCCGGTACCCGGTTCTGGCCGGGACATCCGCCGCGGCCCCGTAACCGGCGACCTAGGTGCGCACCAGCGTCTCGCCCCCGAGCACCCGGGCGACCGGAGCGCTTGCCGGGTGTTCTGCTCCCAGCAGCACGGCGGCGGTGAACTCCGCGGCGTACCGGTCGAACTGGCTGCCCGAGCGAAGCATGGCGTGTCTGCCCTGGGCCACGGTGATGCATGACGCGCGGGTGTCGCTCGCCAGTCGTTGAACCAACGCGGGCAGACCTCGAGGCGGGGGCGATGCGGTCACGTAGACCGTGCACGACCAGGACCCGCGCGCGGATAGGGGTCGGCCGCTCGTCGGGCGAGAGCCACGGGTTGAGGGTCACCACGGTGCCGATGGCAGGTGCGGTTGCTCCGAGCAGGGCTGCGCGTCCCCCCAGGGAGTGCCCCCCAGGCCGAGCGACCGACCAGGAAACCGCGTGAGCGCCTCGTTGACCGCCCAACGCACGTCATCGACCGGCGTGTGGCGGCTGTCCCAGCCGCGGTAGGAGTTCAGCAGCCGCAGGACGGCCAGTCCGCCCACGTCCTTCGCGGACCACGCGGTGGGCGGTGGGGATCATCCTCAACACCGAGAGCTGGGCGGGGCTGACGTGCATGCGATCGCCGCGGCTGCCACTCCCGTGCACCACGATCACCACCGCGTCCGGGTTCGCTGGGACCGCGACGTCGAGCAGCTTGGCGAGCATCGCCATGCCTCCAGGTCGGCTTCGGGGGCCGTCGGTCGTCCGTGCGTGCTCGTGCCGGACCGCCGACGAGTTCGCGCCAGAGACCGCCCGCCCCTCGAGGCAGAGGGGCAGGCGGTCCTGCGTGGATGGTGCAGCGTCCAGGGCCCGCCCCCGTGGGTCCCCCGGATCCACGGATCGGGACGCTGATATGGCCTCGTCTCGGGAGCGAGGCCGGAGCAACACCCAGGGACAAGGGGACGTTCAAAACGACTGGCTGACAATCACCCGAAGGGACGAATCCTCGCGGGAGACGACAGCACACAAGCGATTCCAGGCCGCTGATCCTCGGGCCGCCGCCCGCCCGAAGGCGGTCTCCGCTGCACAAGGTCAAGGAGGTACCCAATGACGGGACTCGGCCTACCACCTGACGGTGCGACAAGTCGTTCGAGCGCGACGGCTCGCAACCTCCTCGTAGCCTGACGGCGTGGAGATCACCTGTGAGCGCTTGACGCCTGCGATCGGAGCGGTCGCCCACGTGTCCGGTGACCTCGGCCGGACCTGGGATGAGCTGGCCGACCTGGTGCACTCCGCCCTGATGGAGCACTCGGTGGTGGTGTTCCCGGACGCCGACCTCGACCCGCGTGCCATGGTGCAGCTCGGACGATCACTGGGCACCTTGGGCATGCGCCACCACTCTTACCGGACGCACCCGGACAGCGAGGACGTCGTGGTCCTCGCCTGGGAGGGCGACCAGAAGCCCGACGCTGCGGAGTGGCACTCCGACATGACCTACCGGTCCCAGCCGCCGTTCGCCTCGATCCTGAAGGCCGTCGAGGTGCCCCCGGTCGGCGGGGACACGCTGTGGGCCAGCATGTTCGCGGTGCACGACGCACTGGACCCCGGGCTGCGGCGGGACCTCGAGCAGCTCGATGCCGTCCACGACATGGGTGCCTTCCGGACCGGCGCATACCTGGGTGGCGGGGACGAGGGCATCAGCGCCGCCTTGGCGGAGGCCGGCACGGCGGTCCACCCAGTGATCTCCCATCACCCCGTGACCGGGCGGGCGTACCTCAACGTCAGCGAGTCCTTCACTCGCTTCGTGATCGGGCTCTCGGCTCCCGAGAGCGCGAGGCTCTTGACCTACCTGTTCGACCTGGTCAACCGACCGGACTTCCACGTCCGGATCAGGTGGCGGCCCGGCACCGTCGTCGTCTGGGACAACCGGGGTACCCAGCACTATGCGGTCGCCGACTACCTACCGGAGCGCCGGGTCATGCACCGGGTCGCGGTGGTGACAGACCGGCGGACACCGCCTGTGCTTCCGGCCGACGGTGCCTGACACCGGCCCGACGAGACTCGCGAGTACAGCAGCGGTCTGCCGGCTCGAGTCGAGCGAATCGACCCCGCTACCTGTGAGGTGCGGCGTCGTGGCCGCTGGTGGGCAGTTCGGGATCTGGCGCCGACGGTGTTCGTGCGACGACAACCGCCGCGAGGACGAGATCGCGACCGGGGCTGAACTGGTTGCGACGCGGGAGCTCCGCATGGTGCACGTCGTACATCTCGATCAGCCGCGCGACGGAGGCCACCGTCGAGGCGTTCGGCGAGTCGGGGGGCACGTGGCAGGCGTGCCTGGCCACGTCCAGAGCCGTGCCTGGGTCCTCGCCGCGTTGCATCGGTTCGAGCGCGCCGACGAGCGCGGTGGTGAGGACCTCGAGCATCGGGTCGAGGGAGGTGCGTTCGGATGTCGGGGCAGGCCCAAGGTCGAGCGGGTCGTCGCCCGCGATGAGGCGCTCGAGCTGGCCCCCGGCCACGGATACGATCTGGTCGGAGTCCAGCCCGGCCTGGTGCGCACAACGCATGCTCGTCAGAGCACCGGACAAGGGCGTCGAGTAGGGCAGGTCGGAACCGCTGAGGATGCGCCCCGGAGGAACGGTCCGGAAGAGTGCCATCAGGTGCGCGGCACCCCACCATGAGGTGTCGAAGAAGAGGTTCGGCCTGCTGACGGCTTGCGGTCCGATCCAGCCGAGGTCAGTCAGCGCGCAGTGCGCGAGGACCATGCGTAGGCCGCGATACCTGTCGCAGACAGCAAGCGCCAACTCGCCGATCCCCTCCAGCTCAGGACCGGCGTGCACGACGACGGGCAGGTGATGGTCGTCGGCGAGCGCCAGCGTCTCGTCGAGGCGCGGGTCGTCCAACGCAAACTCATCGCTCGACGGGTGCAGCTTGAGCCCCCGGGCGCCGGCTTCGAGTGCGCTCTCGAGAAGCTGGCGGGGGCGGTCTGCCGGCGTGACACGCGCGAAGGCGACCAGCCGCTCGTCGCTGGCCTCCGCCGCTGAGGCACAGCGCAGGTTGGCCTTCTCGTAGCCCCCGGGTTCGGCGAGGGGGAAGACGACCGCCCGCCCGTCGCAGGTCAGCAGCGAATCGTCCAGCTCCGCCACCGTGGCGCTGAAGCCACTCGGGTCGTTCTCCCCTATGTGGGTGTGTGCATCGAAGATCCGGACCCCGCGGTGCTCCGTCACCATCGCATCCAGCCACGGACGCAGCAGGTGGTCGGCGTACATCAGACCACCCCTCGACAGCGCGCGGGCGGTGCCCACTCGTTCCCGACCGTGCGGCTGACGAGGTCCCGGAGCAGTCCGCGCATGCCGTGGGCGCCGACGACACGGCGCTGCCGCTGGGGCTCCGGTTCCGCGTCCAGGTAGGCCTCCGCCGCATTCAGCACGTCCTCGTCCTCCTCCCCGACAAGCGCGCTCCTGGCGTCGGCGATGGCGTCGGCGGCGATGGCGCGCATCGGCCGCATGCGACCGTCGACGTCGACGATGCGGGTGTCAAGGCCGTACCGCAGAGCGCGGAAGTCGTTGGCGGCCAGGACAGCTGGGGGCAGGTCGGCCCGGGGTGGGCTCTCGGCCGCGTGCATGGCCAGGCCCCGCACCAAGGCCACGAGCCACACCGCGTGGTGCTGAGAGGGCTGGGCGTCCATGACCCTCACCTCCAGGGTTCCGAAGCGTGGATGCGGCCGGACCTCCCAGCAGACGAAGGTGTAGTCGGGAACCTCGCCGGCGCCCATCTCCTCACGCACCGCGGCTTCATACTCGTCGTAGGACCGCAAGACGGGTGGCACGCCGACTCGGGGATAGGAGCGAATGACCGCCGCCCGCGCGGACGCCAGGCCCGAGTCGCTTCCGTGCCAGTACGGCGAGCCTGCGGCGAGCGCTCGGAGGACCGGCAGCTCGTTCCGGATCCGTCGGTAGGCAGCGAGCAACGAGGCCTTGTCCGGCATGCCGACGTGCACCTGGAAGGCGGAGGTGGGCGTGCGCAGCGCGCCGGCGAACTCGTCCGCGAGGAAGTCGTACCGGGGCGACCGGGTGCGCTCGAAACGGCCGGGCTGCGCCGTCGGGTGGACACCTGTGGCGATGGCCAACTGCCCCGCGGCCACGAGCCGGCCGCGACAGCGAGCGAGGTGTGGGCCCAAGGCGGTGGCGTCGCGGCAAGCAGGCGTGTTGAACTCCACCTGGCTCAGGAAGATCTCGGGCGACGCGGTGCTGGGCCCAAGGTCGCCCATACTCGCGATCAGCTGCGCGCTGTCACCGCCGAGCTCACCATCACCGTCAACCAGGAGCACCTCGTCCTCGACACCGACCGTGAAGTCTCCTCCTGGCCGGAAGCCAACGAGCTCAGCGACGGACCTGCCAACGAGGACACGTCCCGCCCGACTCACGACAGGACCCCTAGCGGGACGGTTTCCCCTCGTTCGGGAAGCAGGAGGCGCGTCGACGGGCCAGCGCGCTCGAGCTCGTCGACGAAGTCCGAGAGCGGTGAGCGGAAAACTCGGTAGTCGTCGTAGTGAACCGGGATCACCCCGTCGGGCCGGACCACACGAACCCACTCCACGCCCATGGTGGCGTCCATGGTGACGGTCTGCCAGAGGACTCTGGTGCCGCCGAGGTGGACAATCCCGACGTCGATGTCCGGGTGGCGGTCGCGGATCTCGCGCACGTGGTCCCCGGTCAACGTGTCGCCGCTGACGTAGACCCGCCGGACCACGCCGTCACGTTCATGGGTCAACAGGCTGCCCATGACCGGCGGCAGCAGAGCCCGCATGGGACCTCGGGCGTGCACCGCCGGCAGCGCCTCGACGACCAGCGTCTCGTCGTCCTTCCGCAGGAGGTGCCGTTGCCAGGTCTCGAGGCCGAAGGTCGAGAAGCCGCTGCGCCGCAGCTTGCGAGCGGCCGGCGGGGTCGTGATCAGCGGCGGGGTCTTCGGCAGCTGGCGACGGGCAACTCGGTCGAAGTGGTCCCCGTGCAGATGGGAAAGCAGCACCGCGTCGACCCGCGGCAGGTCGGCCGGGGTCAGTGCAGGCTCGGTGACGCGCCGACTCCAGAGCCCCTTGCCGAGGTAAGCGCGCTGACCACGGCGCAGGAAGTTCGGATCGGTGTGCAGGGTGAAACCACCCAGCTTGATCACGGCGGTGGCGGTCCCCACGAACTGCAAGCTGTCCATGCGACCAAGTACCCCCGCATCCCATCCGCACGCGGACCATGAGGTCCGAGAGCCACGCGGCGACCGCCCCACTCGACAGCTGGGTGGGGTCTATCCGATGACGCTCCGCACGCGATGGAGGACCGCGTCAGCCAGCGGCCCCGGCGCTTGGGTAGGGACCCAGTGCGTCACGCCGGTCAGCATTCTCAGCTCGTACGGCGCCTTCACGTGCCGGCCGGTCAGCTCCGCACCCCGGCGCGCGAGCGACACGTCGCCGTCGCTCCAGACGTGCGTCGTCGGCACCCGGACCGGTCCCCCGACACCTGCCGGCGCGAGCGCGGCGGCGCGGTACCAGCCGAGCGCCCCGGACAAGGCCCCGTCATCGACCATCTCGGAACGGAACCGTGCAATTCCGGCATCGTCCAGGCCGGATGCTCGCAACAGCCCTTCGATCACCCCCGGCGTCCAGCGGACGACCGCCTCGACGAAGCCGGGTGGCTGGGCCGCCAACACGTACCAGGACCGCCATGCCTGCGAGCTGGTCACCAGCGAGCGCGCGAACGCAGCCGGGTGCGGCACCGAGACGGTCGTCAGGGTTTCGACCAAGTTCGGGTGGTTGGCAGCCAACCGCCACGCGACGGCCGCACCCCAGTCGTGGCCGACGAGGTGGACCGGCTCGCCAAGCACCCGCAAGAGGGCCACGACATCGGCGACCAGGTGCTTCATCCGGTAGGCCGCGCGGGTGCGGGGGCGAGCACCGGGCGAGTAGCCCCGCTGGTCGGGAGCCAGCGTGCGCAGACCGGCTGCGTTCAAGCGCTCGGCGACGGCATCCCAATGGGACGCCCGCTCAGGAAAGCCATGCAGCAGCACGGCTGGCGGCCCGGTGAGCGGTCCGGTGTCACGCACCTCGAACTCCAAATCGCCGCGCCGGTAGCCGGTGATCGCACGCCGACGCGCGCCCCCTGGCGAGCGACCCTCCGTGCGCGGCGCGCTCGTGAGGTCTGAGCTCACGAGTCGCCCCGGCTTTCCCGCTCGGGGGCGGGCGGTTCTTGACGCGGTGCTGGGCCGCTCGATCGACGGCGGTACCGGTGCCGGTCGGCCTCGATCTGTTGGGCTCGCTTCTTCTCGAACAGCAGGATGGCCACCACGACCGCCGCCGTCACCACGAAGATGGGGACCAGGCTCAGCATCACCGTCGTCATGTCGGAACCTCCCATCTCGTCACCGGCTCGTACCCGCTTCGGCGATCGACAGACCTCCGGGGCTCATCCCGCGTCCCTGTCCACTCAAGGACCCGATCGCCAGAGGCCCTCGACGATTGCGCCGAGCGCCGCCAGCGCAGACAGAACCAGGACCGCCGTGTGGGTGTGTCCGCCGTCGACGAACGGTCGCAGCACATTCGAGCCCAGGCAACCCAGCAGCTCGCCGGGGAGCAGGACGAGCGAGAGCCCGAGCTCTGGACCGACCCCCAATTCATGCGGCCAGGGACACCCTGACCCAAAACCCTTTTACACCGGCGCCAATGGCGGCGCTCCGATGGACGCTGCGTGGCCAGGAAGCCTGAAGCGACGCCGGCGGGCGCGCGGGTGAACCGGTGAGGAGACAGCTGCAGGCGGACCGCGGACAGCAGGACGCCGGATTGAGGACCACAAGCACCGGGACGGCCAAGAGGGTCATCCCGAAACCAACCGCGCCGTGCACCGCCGAGCTGACAGTCACGACGACCAGGGCGACAAGGGGGAGCATCAAGCGCGAGCACCCGGCTCGAGGCGTCCAGGTCGTTCATGACCCGGAAGCACCCACCCGTAGCGGTGCAGACGCCTGCGGCGGTCGCGCCGCGCATGCCTCCTGCTGCACACGGGTACCCGTGAGCATCCGTTGACAGGCCCCGCCCAGTGAGCCAACCAGGAGGCACCGTGACCGTGGACGAGATCTCGACCACTGTCGAGATCGGTGGGCTCGCCTTCGCCTACGGCCCCGACGTGCTGACGCCTCGTCCCTGGACCCTGGCCCAGTCGGAATGGGCCCGAGACCTGCTCGACGAGGTTCCCGAAGGACCGATCCTTGAGCTGTGCTCCGGCGTCGGACACATCGGCCTCCTGGCCCTGCTGGGCCACGAGCGGTCGTTGGTCATGATCGACCAGAGCGAGAGCGCCTGCACCTTTGCACGGGCCAACGCGAGCGCTGCCGGTCTCCTGGGCCGCGTCGAGATCCGGCAGGGCCCACTGGAGACCTCGGTCCGCGCGGACGAGCGCTTCCCCCTCGTCATCGCCGACCCGCCCTGGGTTCCGAGCAGCGAGGTCGTACGGTTTCCCGCCGACCCCCTCACAGCCATCGACGGCGGCCAAGACGGTCTGGGACCCACGCGCAGCTGCCTGCAGGTGATCGACCAGCACCTCGACCCGGCCGGCTGCGCCGTGATCCAAGTGGGTGGCCCGACCCACGTCCAGGGCATCCAGGAGTGGTTGCACTCCCGCCCACAGGTCCGCCTCACCGTCAGGGACACTCGAGGCTTCGGTGATCGAGGAACGCTGGTCCTGCTGCGCCGCCCCAAGGAGCGTGCATGTTGATCCCGAAGGCCCGCGGCTCGCTCAGTGCAGCCCTGTTCGCGGCCCTGCCGTCCCTCGAGCCCGACGACGCGCTGCCGACCTGCGCAACGACGGCCGACGACGAGGCCGACGAGCAGATCGCACTGTGGGCGCTCTACGAGCTGCACTACCGCGGCTTCGAGGACGCCCACGCCGCCCTCGAGTGGCATCCGGACCTGCTCAGGCTGCGCCGCGCCCTCGAGGTCACCCTCGAGCAACGCCTGCAGGCGCGCTACACCGAAGCGACCGTCCCGAGTCTCGGACCGACACTCGCAGACACTCTGTTCGCCCTCGTCGACGCACACCGTGGGCCGTCGCTGGCGTCGTACGTGCAACGCGACGCCGCGCGCGAGCAGGTCCTGGACCTGCTGCGCATGCGATCGATCTACCACCTCAAGGAGACCGACCCGACGTCGTGGGTCGTACCGAGACTCCCCCGCGCGAGCCAGGCGGCCCTGATCGAGCTGATGTACGACGAATACGGCTGCGGTCGCCCGGCCGACGTGCACTCCGAGCTCTTCGCCCGCGCCCTGGTGGCGCTCGGGCTCGACGACCGCTACGGCGCCTACGTCGACGAAGTCCCCACCGAGGTCCTGGAGCAGAACAACGCGATGACGCTCTTCGGTCTCCATCGCCGGCTGCGAGGCGCAGCCGTCGGACATCTCGCGGCCTTCGAGGCCACCAGCTCACTGCCCTCTCGGCGGATGGCCCAGGGCCTGGAGCGCCTGGAGATGCCCGCCGACGTGACGAGGTACTACCTCGAGCACGTCGAGGCAGACGCGGTGCACGAGCAGCTGGCCGTCCGCGGCATCTGCACCGCCCTGGTCGAGGAGGACCCGACGTCGGCCGACAGCATCCTCTTCGGAGCCTTCAGCTGCTTGGACCTCGAGGCGCGCACGGCTTCCGCGGTGCTGGCGAACTGGGGCGTCGCGTCGTGACCAAGCGGACGTCGCTGCCTGAAGTCGTCCTCTGCCCGGACGGACCCATGCTGCTCCGAGGCGATCACGTCGTCATCGACGACGACGGCGTGGAGCACCGCACCACGCGGCCCGTCTCGGCCGTCTGCCGGTGCGGGCACTCCGCCACGAAACCCTGGTGCGACGGGACCCACAAGGTCGCCATCACACGTCGACGCGACCCACCGTCCATGGACTGAGCCAGGGCACGTCTCCAGAACAGTCCGCGCTGAGTACAGACCGGTCGCCATCGCCACTCGCGAACATGATCGGACCCATGAGGGTCGACTGCTCAGGGCCGAGCGCACTTCGTGCTGGGGCGTGACTGTGTTTGCCCAGATGGGGTGAGGTCACGTGTTCAGGCTGCCGTATCGTCCGATCCCGTCCCGGAGTTCGTCGGTCAGTTCGGCTAGCAGGGCCTCGTCGACCCGGTGAGAGTGTCCAGATGGGCGACTGACCTCCATGGCGTACCACGCGTGGAGATGGCCGATCTCCAGAGCAACCGGATGCTCACAGACCCGCAACTGCGGATAGCCAACAAGAACGGTCCTCGGATCCGACCATGCAGAACCATCCCAGATGTCGACCGATGGCCAGACGTCCCAAGCGTTGATGGCCCCAAGCTGCGCTACCACCACGGGCCCCAACCCCTGAGGGGCCGATGCCGCCACGAGCGTCTCGACGTCGGTGACTGCGGTCGTGAGCACATCTTCGAGTTCAGGCAATCGTGCTAATTCTTCACCATCCAGACGAGTTCCAGCAAACGAGATCGGCGCAGACGGCCACAGGAGCTCGATGCCGACCGCCGGTGGCGGCTCGTCGAACGCGGCCAAGTAGTCCAGAGCGTTGTCCGATCCGACAAGCCGGACGGCCTCCGCCCATCGCCCAGTCGTCGTGACCTGAACGTAGGGCTCCCCGGCCGCGGCCAGTGTGAGCAGGGGATCGTGCGCCACGCTCAAGGTCAACCCCCGGGTGCCCGAATGGGTGTGATTCCTCGTCAGGAGGCAGTCGGAGCCCCCTTGAATCGTCACACCTCATGAGGTTTCGGTGAAGTACCGGAAGCTGGGTGGCTCGACGGCATCGAGGGGGACCTGCAGCGTCTCAGTCTGGAAGTCCCGGACTCGGCAGATTCCCGCTGATCCGACCGTGTGAGATCCGGATGCCCGCGTGCTGGCTCGGCAGGGGATGCCGGTCGACTTCCCTGACATGACCAGAAGAGTGCGCCCTACCGCCGCCGGCTCGGAGTAGTGCACTGCCGGCGAGTGCGTGCCGAGGCGATCCGAGGACTAGTGCGACCCAGGCGTTGGCGGAGTTGTCGGGGCTCCGTGCTCAGATTCCCGGTCCGGGAGCCCCGGTGTGCCGGAGCCTCCGACTCGAGAACGGTATCCATCATCTGCCCGGCTGCCTCGTCTGCCACCAGACAGCGTCCATCTCGCCACGACGA
>CAWIVR010000023.1:0-103514 GCA_963839565.1 uncultured Actinomycetota bacterium
CCGACCAGGGCGACGTCGTCGCCGAGCCAGGCCCCGGCGGTGGCCTTCAGATGGGCCAGCCGGTGGAGGACTTGTAGAAGTAGTGGGGGTCGTCGATCTTGCGGCCGTTGGGGACGTTGAGCGACCAGATGCGGATGCCGCCACACGTCGCGCCGATGGCGCGCGACTGGACCCCGGCTGGCTCGCCCCACGACGGCTGGCCGTCGAAGCCGACCTCGATCTCCTCGAGCCCGACCCGGCTGAGGATCGCGACGCCGTTCCACTGGTTCAGGCCGGCGACCGCGGCGTCGTAGCCCAGCGCCTGCAGGCCCATGAGGGGCAGCTGGTCCTCCGCGAGCCTTGGTCTCCTGCAACGCGAGCACGTCGATGTCGTGCCGCTGCAGCAGCGCCTCGACCCGGTCGATCCGGGAGCGCAGCGAGTTGACGTTCCAGGTGGCGATCCGCACCCGCCTGCGGACCAGTGAGCGGCGCCGACACGGCGTACAACGATGTGGTGGACCCGAAACAGGCGCGTCTCGCGCTCATCCAGTTCGCCCTGTGGGGCGTCGCCCTGGCACGTCATCGGCGGCTCCATCGCCGCCGCCACCTCGCCGCCCGTCGCACCGACGGGCTCGGCCGCTACTCCGGTGACGAGACCGGCTTCTGGTTCGGCATCGTGATCGCCTGGCTCGGCACCATGCTGGTGCTGGTGCCGGTCGTGGGCTGGGGGGCGAAGCTGGGGCGGGAGGCCTGGCCCGCGTGCGCGGCGCTCGGGAGTTCGGACGCCACACGCGGCGTTCACGCCGCGGCCCTGCTGGACTGAGCGCCACTGCCTGCGGATCCACAGCCGTCGCCCGGCAAAGGCCTAGGGTGACCGTCATGGTTACCCAGGGCGCCACCCAGGGCGCCCGGGCGGCGGCAGTGGCCGTGCACGTCTAAACCGCGAGCGGCATGGTGCTCGCCCTGCTGATGGTGCACTTCTCCTACGAGGGCGACGTCGAGGCGGTGCTCTGGCTGGTTCCTCGCCGCCATGGTGGTCGACGGGACCGACGGCCTCCTGGCGCGGCGGCTGCACGTGAAGACGGTGGTGCCGACCTTCGACGGGGCGCTGCTCGACAACATCGTCGACTACATCACCTACGCCTTCGCTCCGATGGTGCTGCTCTGGGCCAACGGCTACCTGCCTGACGGGGCCATGGGGCGGCGTGGTGGCCGCCATTCCCCTCCTCGCGTCGTGCTACCGTTCTGCCGCACCGACGCGAAGACCGAGGACCACTTCTTCCTCGGCTTCCCGAGCTACTGGAACGTCGTCGCCTTCTACGGCGATCGTCTGCTCGTTCAGCGTCACGGTCACGACGGCGTGGTGCTGTTAGGCTCTTCGCGGTGCTGGTGTTCGTGCCGGTCAAGTACCTCTACCCGTCACGTACCGACAGCTGCTGGTACGCCAACATGGCGCTCTCCGCGGTTGTGGCTCGGGGACTGGTCGCTGTCATCACCGCGCTGATGCCCGACCCGCCGGTCGCCCTGATCGTGCTGTCTCTCGGGTACGTCGTGTACTACGTGGCCGTCAGCCTGTGGCTGACGTTCGCCAGCCCCACGCAGCGGGCTCAGCGGGCGTCGTTGCCGTCGTAGGTGATGTCGGCGAACGCGGCGGTCGCCCCATAGTTGGCCAGCCCGAAGGCGCCGACGGACCGCTGCGGCGGCGACGGGTCGGTCCAGTTGACGAGCGGGTCGGCGTTTCGCCCACGAACACCTGCAGGTTCGCGCGGGTCTTCACCACCCGGACGCGTACGCCTGCGGTCCTCGGGTCAGTGCCCGTGGCCATGTCAGCGACGACCTGCCCAGTGCCTGCCTTGTAGATGCCGAGGGCTCCGGTGCGCCGGAGGAACAACCGCTGGCTCGCAACGGCGTACATCGAGTTCTTCCGGGGCTTGCCGGCGCTGGTCGTCATCTTCTTCATGGCGTTCGCCGTGCCGCTGGCCTTCCACTGGGTCCCGCCGGGGGACTCGTCGGTGCAGGGATCGTCGGCTTGATCATCGTCTACTCGGCCTACATGGCCGAGACGCTGCGCGCCGGGATCCAGGCCGTACCAAGGGCCAGCGCGAGGCGGCCCAGTCGCTGGGCATGAACGGCACCTGGACCACCGTGTCGATCATCCTCCCGCAGGCCATCCGGATCGTGATCCCCCCTTTGACCAACGAGCTCGTCGCGCTCATCAAGGACACCTCCCTGCTCTTCGTGGTCGGCATGCAGGCCGACCAGGTGGAGCTCTCGGCCTTCGGGCGAGAACAACACGGTGACCTTCGCCAACGCCTCACCTCTACTGGCGGTCGGCCTTGTTCTACCTGCTCGTCACACTGCCCATGACCCGCCTGGTCGCCTCCCTCGAACGACGACAGCAAAGGGCGCGCTGATGACGACCGGATCGACATCGCCGCTTCGACCCCCCGCGCCCGCGCCATCGAGGTGCGTCGAGCTGCACAAGTACTTCGGTGACAACGAGGTGCTCAAGGGGTCGACTTCTACGTCGAACCCGGTCAGGTCGTGTGCGTGATCGGCCCTTCGGGCTCCGGCAAGTCGACGTTGTTGCGCTGCGTCAACCGGCTCGAGGAGCCGAACTCCGGCCAGATCCTGGTCGAGGGGATCGACATCTGCGACCCGGAGGTCGAGCTCGCGGCGGTGCGATCGCAGGATCGGCATGGTGTTCCAGCAGTTCAACCTGTTCCCGCACCTGAGCGTGCTGCAGAACCTGTGCATCGCCCAGCGCCGGGTGCGCAAGCGGCACAAGGCGAGGCGGGTCACGAACGCCCGGGGCAACCTCGCCAAGGTCGGCCTGGCCGAGAAGGAGTCCGCCTACCCGGCACACCTCTCGGGTGGCCAGCAACAGCGGGTCGCCATCGCCCGGGCGCTTCGATGAACCCCGACATGATGCTGTTCGACGAGCCGACCTCGGCCCTGGACCCCGAGCTGGTCGGCGACGTGCTCGCGGTGATGCGCGACCTGGCGACCGAGGGCATGACGATGATGGTCGTCACCCACGAGATGGGCTTCGCGCGGGAGGTCGGCGACAGCTGGTCTTCATGGACGGCGGCGTCATCGTCGAGGAGGGCGACCCCGTCGACGTCCTCGACCGGCCGCAGCACGCCCGCACCCAGGCGTTCTTGTCCAAGGTGCTCTAGGACCGGACACCGATTCGTCAGCGGTTGAGAGGGGGTTCCGCGGAGGGGCCTCGCTGACGAATCGGTGCTGCTCGCCCGGGCTACCTAGACTCGCCCTCGTGGCCCTCACCATCGGCATCGTCGGACTGCCCAACGCGGGCAAGTCGACCCTGTTCAACGCGCTGACCAAGAACGACGTGCTCGCGGCGAACTACCCGTTCGCGACCATCGAGCCGAACGTCGGCGTGGTCGCGCGTCCCCAAGCCGCGCCTGCCCAAGCTGGCCGAGCTCCTCGAATCCGCCGCGTCGTGACCGGCGATGGTCGAGTTCGTCGACATCGCCGGCATCGTCCGTGGCGCGTCCGAGGGTGAGGGCCTGGGCAACAAGTTCCTCTCCCACATCCGCGAGTCTGCGGCGATCTGCCAGGTGACCCGGGTGTTCCGCGACGACGACGTCACCCACGTCGACGGCAAGGTCGACCCGGCCTCCGACATCGAGACGATCCGCACCGAGCTGGCGCTGGCCGACCTGCAGACGCTGGAGAAGGCGATCCGCGGCTGGAGAAGGAGGCCAGGGGCAACAAGTCGCTGGTGGCCAACCTCGAGGCCGCCAAGACCGCGCAGGCCGCCCTCGAGGGGGCACGCCGGCCATCGACCTGATCAAGGCCGGCAAGCTCGACGGCGCGCTGCTGCGCGAGCTGTCGCTGCTGACCGCCAAGCCCTACATCTACGTCTTCAACTGCGACGCCGACGAGCTCGGCGACGACGACCTCAAGGCCCGCATGCAGGAGCTCGTCGCGCCGGCCGAGGCGATCTTCCTCGACGCCAAGTTCGAGTCCGAGCTGGTCGAGCTCGACGACGAGGACGAGGCCCGCGAGATGCTCCACGAGATGGGCGTCGACGAGCCCGGGCTCGAGATCCTCGCCCGCGTCGGCTTCGACACCCTCGGCCTCCAGACGTACCTCACCGCCGGTCCCAAGGAGTCCCGCGCCTGGACCATCCGCAAGGGTGCCACCGCACCCGAGGCGGCGGGCGTGATCCACACCGACTTCCAGCGCGGCTTCATCAAGGCCGAGGTCGTCTCGTACGACGACCTGATGGCCGCCGGCTCCATGCTCAAGGCCAAGGAGGCCGGCCGCGTGCGCATGGAGGGCAAGGACTACGTGATGGCCGACGGCGACGTGGTGGAGTTCCGCTTCAACGTCTGACCACCCCGGTCCGGAGGTCACCTCCGGGCAACAGATCCGCGCGGCCCCTTGACACCGCCGCCCCCGTTTGGTTTGTTCATCCTCATCGAACTCTCTGAATGGATCTTTCTGAATGGTTGATTCATCTCGGCAGCTGCTGGACGAGGTGACCTCGAGGCTCGACCGCCTCGCGGCTCTCGCCGACGCGGGCGGTCTGGACGCGCCGGTCGAGATGATCGTGCGGGCGCTCGACGCGGGCGGCATCGTGCAGGCGTTCGGCACCGGCCACTCGCAGGCCTTCGCCATGGAGATCGCCGGCCGGGCTGGGGGACTCATCCCGACCAACAACATCGCCCTGCGCGACGTGGTGCTCCTCGGGGGCAAGGACGCGTCGATCCTCTCCGACGGGGCCGCCCTCGAGCGGGAGCCGACCGTCGTGGACGACCTCTGGGAGACGATCCAGCCGCACCCGGAGGACGTGTTCGTCATCGCGTCCAACTCCGGCGTCAACGGTTCGGTCGTGGGCATGGCTCTCGCGGCGAAGGAGCACGGTCACGGGGTCATCGCGGTCACGAGCCTCGAGCACACCGCGCGGGTCACCCCCAAGCACCCGAGCGGGGCGCGCCTCAGCGAGGTCGCCGACGTCGTCATCGACAACCTCGCGCCGTACGGCGACACCACCCTCACCCTCGACGGCGGGGTCGGCGTCGGGGCGGTCTCCTCGATGACGGCGGCGTTCATCGCCCAGCTCCTCACGATCGCCGTCTCGGAGCGCATCGCCGCTGCCGGCGCGGTCCCGCCCATCTACCTGTCCGCGAACATCCCCGCCGGGGACGACCACAACAACCTGCTCGAGAACCAGTACGGCGACCGGCTGCGGCGTCACGCCTGAAGCACCACCCCACCGGAAGGAAGCACCAGAGTGAACATCCAGAACACCAGCAGGGGCCCGATCAGGACCTTCAACCGGCGCTCCATCGTCCGGGGAGCGCTCGCCGCGGCCGCCGTGGTCCCGCTCAGCAGCGCGCTCGCCGCCTGCGCCGGCGGCGGCAGCGACTCCGACAACGACAACGACACCAACGGTGGCACCAAGAGCGCCGACAACCCCTTCGGCATGGCCGAGGACTCCACCACCGACGCGGTCATCTTCGACGGCGGCTACGGCACCGACTACGTGTCGTTCGCGGCCGCGATCATGCAGGACGACTTCCCCGGCTCGTCGGTGAAGGTGTCGGCGACCACCGAGATCGCCCAGGAGCTCCAGCCGCGCTTCGTCGGCGGCGACCCGCCGGACCTGATCGACAACTCCGGTGAGAACGCGATCGGTTTCAGCACGATCCTCGACCAGCTCGAGGACCTCGGCGACGTCCTCGACGCCCCCAACCTCGAGGGCACCACGATCCGCGACACGCTCTTCGGTGGCGTGGAGGCACCGGGCACCTTCGACGGCAAGCTGGCGGCGCTGAACTACGTGCTGACGGTGTACGCCGTCTGGTACTCCGCGAGCCTGTTCGAGCAGAACGGCTGGACGCCGCCCGAGACCTGGGACGACGCCATCGCGCTCGGCGCCGAGGCCAAGAAGGCCGGCAAGTACCTGTTCCTCTGGGGCAAGGAGGCGGCGACGTACTACCAGACTCTGGCGATCGGCTCGGCGATCAAGGAGGGCGGCGACGAGGTGCGCCTCGCCCTCGAGAACCTGCAGCCGGACTGCTGGTCCCTGCCCGCGGTGCAGGGCGTCTTCGAGGCGATGGGCGAGATCGTCTCGGCGGGCTACATGAAGCCGGGCGGCTCGGGCACCCAGTTCACGGCCGCCCAGGCCCAGTGGAGCAACAACGAGGACGCGCTGCTCTACCCGTCGGGCTCGTGGATCGAGAACGAGATGAAGGACCAGACCAAGCCCGACTTCCAGATGACCGGGTTCCCGGAGATGGTGCTCTCGTCCGGCTCGGCCATGCCCTACACCGCGATGCACAGCACCGCCGGCGAGCCGTTCGTGATCCCGTCGCAGGCCAAGAACGTCGCGGGCGGCAAGGAGCTGCTCCGGACGATGCTGTCCAAGGAGGCGGCGACCAACTTCGCCAAGGAGAAGCTCGCGCCGACCATCGTCAAGGGCACCGTCCCCGAGGACGGCTTCGGGTCGACCGCCCTGGTCTCGCAGAGCAAGATGCTCACCGACGCCGGGACCGACGTCTTCACCTGGGGGTTCGTCGACCTCTACGGCATGAACATCGACCAGCTCGTCGTCTGGAACAGCTTCCTCGCCGGCGACTCGAGCGTGTCCGAGCTGACCTCCCGGCTGCAGGACATCACCGACAAGGTGCGAGAGGACGACTCGATCAAGAAGATCGAGGTCACGTGACCGCTTCCTCGTTGGTCCCCCTCACGGACGCCGCGACCGCACCACCACCGCGCAGGAGGTCGCGGCGTCCGCTGACCTTCGACCGGGTGAGCTTCTTCCTCGTGTTCCTCGGGCTGCCCTTGGCGCTGTTCCTGTTCATCGTGGTGTGGCCGTTCGCGCAGGCGATCTGGTACTCGATGACCGACTGGACGGGCTTCACGCCCGACATGAGCTTCGTCGGCCTCGACAACTACCAGAAGCTGATCCACGACGACATCTTCATGACGGCGGTGTGGAACAACGTCCTGCTCGCGGTCGTCGTCCCGCTGGTCACCGTGGTGCTCAGCTTCGCGCTCGCCACCATGGTCACCGTGGGCGGGGCGTCGCACGGACGGGTGCGCGGGTTGCGCGGCTCCGGCTTCTACCGGGTCATCTCGTTCTTCCCGTACACCGTCCCGGCCATCATCATCGGCCTCATCTGGGCGCAGATGTACGACCCGTCGAGCGGCCTGCTCAACGGTCTGCTCACCGGGATCGGGCTCGACCGGTTCGACTCGTTCCCGTGGCTCGGCGACACCACGACCGCCATGCCGGCCTCGATGTTCGTCATCATCTGGGGCTTCGTCGGCTTCTACATGGTGCTGTTCGTGGCCGCCATCAAGGGCATCCCGTCGGAGTTCTACGACGCCGCCCGCATGGACGGCGCCGGCCGGTTCCGCATCGCCTGGTCGATCACGATCCCGCTGATCCGCGACACCGTGCAGACCGCCTACATCTACCTCGGGATCCTCGCCCTCGACGCCTTCGTCTACATGGCGGCACTCAACCCGGGAGGCGGTCCGGACAACTCGACCCTGGTGATGCCGCAACGTCTCCTCGACACGGCGTTCGCGAAGGGCCAGTTCGGGCTGGCCAGCGCGATGGGCGTCGTGATGGCGATCGCGACCCTCGCCTTCGCCGCGATCGTCTTCACGGTCAACCGCTTCGTGGGCGGCGACGAGAAGGCCGGGCGAGCATGACCACGGACATCCGGGACGACAGGGAGACCACCACGAAGCAGGCCCCGGAGCGCCCGCCTGCCGGCGACAAGGTCGTGGCGACGCGTCTCGCACGTCGTGCTCAGCTTCTGGAGCCTGCTCGTCATCGTCCCGCTGCTGTGGACCCTGCTGTCGTCGTTCAAGACGAGCAGGAGATCTTCGCGTCGCCGTTCAGCCTGCCCACGGACTGGAACTTCGACAACTACGTCTCCGCGTGGACGACCCAGGGCATCGGGCGCTACTTCCTCAACACGGTGATCGTCGTCGGCTGCGCCCTCGTCATCGTGATGATCCTCGGCTCGATGTGCGCGTACGTGCTCGCGTGCTACTCGTTCCCCGGGCGCAGGTTCATCTACTACTCGATGCTCGCGGGTCTGACCTTCCCGATCTTCATGGCGATCGTGCCGCTGTTCTTCGTGCTGAAGCAGATCGGCCTGCTGAACACGCTGCCCGGCCTGATCCTCACCTACGTCGCGTTCGCGCTCCCGTTCACCGTCTTCTTCCTCTATCCCTTCTTCAGGGCGCTACCGAAGGAGATCTCCGAGGCCGCGGAGGTCGACGGCGCGGGTGAGTGGCGGAGGTTCTTCCAGGTGATGCTGCCGATGGCCGCGCCCGGCATGGCGTCGGTGGCGATCTTCAACTTCCTCGGCCTGTGGAACCAGTTCCTGCTGCCCGTCGCCCTCAACACCAAGCGGGAGAACTACGTCCTCTCGCAGGGCATGGCGTCGTTCGCGTCCCAGGCGGGCTACAACGTCGACTACGGACGCCTGTTCGCCGCGGTGGTCATCACCGTCGTGCCGGTGCTCGTCGTGTACGCGATCTTCCAGCGGCAGCTGCAGGGCTCGGTCTCCCAGGGAACGTCGAAGTAGCCATGACGCAGACTGGCGACGCGACGACGAGGGTCACTGACCCGACCGACCTCACCGACCTGATCCGGACCGTGGCGCCCCGGCTGACCGGTGCGCTCCGAGAGGTGGCCGACACCGTGCTGGCGGACCCGGCCGAGGCGGCCAGGCTCTCCGCGGTCGCGCTGGCCGCCCGCGCCGGCGTGTCGCAGGCGTCGGTCACGCGGTTCGCCCAGTCCATCGGGCTCGCCAGCCACGCCGAGCTGCGACTCGCCCTCGCGGAGCAGAAGGGGCGTTCGACCGCGCCGGGCGTCGCGATGGACGTCGGCGTGCAGATCCGCCCCGACGACTCGGTACGGCAGGTCATCAAGGTGGTCGCGAACGCCGACATCCGCGCCATCACCCAGACGGTCAACCAGCTCGACCACCATGCCCTGGACCTCGCCAGCCGGGCGATCGCCGCCGCCCAGCGCGTCGACGTGTACGGCATCGGCAGCTCGGCGAGCGTGGCCTACGAGCTGGAGACCAGGCTCTTCCGCGTCGGGGTCCGGGTGCGCGCCTGGACCGAGGTGCACGAGGCCCTGACCTCCGCGGCACTGCTCACGGCCGACGACGTCGCGATCGCGATCTCCCACTCGGGTGCGACCTCGGAGGTCGTGGAACCGCTGCGGCTGGCCGCGGACCGCGGCGCGGTCACGGTCGGCCTCACGGGTGACCCGCGCTCGGCCGTCGCCGCGGCCTCCCGCCACATGCTGACGACGGCCGCGCTGGAGACGTCGTACCGGAACGGAGCCTCGCCGCGCGCCACTCCCAGATGATGATCGCCGACTGCCTCTACATCCGCGTGGTCCAGCTCACCCCCGAGCGCGCCGCCGACTCGATGGCGCTCACCGAGCACATCGCCCCGTCCCACGCCGTCGCCGCACGCCGCAGCCGCGTGCGCCAGGACACGCCCTAGCTGCTCACGGCCTGCGCAGGGCCGCCAGGGATGCCTCGATCCGGGCGAACACGGCAGCGTCGACGATGACGCCGTGGTGCCGGAGCGCGAGCGCCGCTGCGCCCGCGACGCCGTCGGCCACCCGGACGACGTGTCCGGCGCCGCCCTGGAGTCGGAAGGACGTCTCGACGGCCGCCGCGACCTTCGCCTGGTGGAGCAGGACGCTCCCCCCGAGCACCAGCGGTCCGTCGATCGCGGCGTCCATCACGCTGCCCAGGGTGCGGGCGAGGGCCTCCGAGGCGCCCTCGACGATCGCGAGGGCCACGTCATCCTCGCCGACCGTGAACGCCACCGGGGCGAACCGGGCGAGACGTACCGGCCGCATGTCGTAGACGATCTCCGTCAGGCGGCTCAGGGACGATCGTCGCGAGTCGTGGGTGTCGTCGATGCCGAGCTGGGCCAGCACGAGCGACGTCAGCCCGGTCGACGGACCGCGACCGTCGAGGTCCGCGACCACGGCGCGCACGACGTGGTGGCCGATCCAGAACCCGGAGCCCTCGTCGCCGAGCAGCCAGCCGCTCCCGTCGGACACGCCCTCGACCTCTCCGCCGCGCACCCGGATGGCGGCCGAACCCGTGCCGGCGACCAGTGCGTGCCCGTCCAGGTCGCTCGATCCCGCACAGAACATGGCGAGGAGGTCGGACTCGACCACGAACGGTGCGTCCACTCCGGCGGCCGTCAGGGCGGCGGTGATGCTCGGGTGCTCCTGGGCCGGCGTCCGACCGGACGGACCGCGCACCGGCCATCGCGACCGAGGTCACCTCTGGGCAACAGATCCGCGCGGCCCCTTGACACCGCCGCCCCCGTTTGGTTTGTTCATCCTCATCGAACTCTCTGAATGGATCTTTCTGAATGGTTGATTCATCTCGGCAGCTGCTGGACGAGGTGACCACGAGGCTCGACCGCCTCGCGGATCTCGCCGACGCGGGCGGTCTGGACGCGCCGGTCGAGATGATCGTGCGGGCGCTCGACGCGGGCGGCATCGTGCAGGCGTTCGGCACCGGCCACTCACAGGCCTTCGCCATGGAGATCGCCGGCCGGGCTGGGGGACTGATCCCGACCAACAACATCGCCCTGCGCGACGTGGTGCTCCTCGGGGGCAAGGACGCGTCGATCCTCTCGGACGGGGCCGCCCTCGAGCGGGAGCCGACCGTCGTGGACGACCTCTGGGAGACGATCCAGCCGCACCCGGAGGACGTGTTCGTCATCGCGTCCAACTCCGGCGTCAACGGTTCGGTCGTGGGCATGGCTCTCGCGGCGAAGGAGCACGGTCACGGGGTCATCGCGGTCACGAGCCTCGAGCACACCGCGCGGGTCATCCCCAAGCACCCGAGCGGGGCGCGCCTCAGCGAGGTCGCCGACGTCGTCATCGACAACCTCGCGCCGTACGGCGACACCACCCTCACCCTCGACGGCGGGGTCGGCGTCGGGGCGGTCTCCTCGATGACGGCGGCGTTCATCGCCCAGCTCCTCACGATCGCCGTCTCGGAGCGCATCGCCGCTGCCGGCGCGGTCCCGCCCATCTACCTGTCCGCGAACATCCCCGCCGGGGACGACCACAACAACCTGCTCGAGAACCAGTACGGCGACCGGCTGCGGCGTCACGCCTGAAGCACCACCCCACCGGAAGGAAGCACCAGAGTGAACATCCAGAAAACCAGCAGGGGCCCGATCAGGACCTTCAACCGGCGCTCCATCGTCCGGGGAGCGCTCGCCGCGGCCGCCGTGGTCCCGCTCAGCAGCGCGCTCGCCGCCTGCGCCGGCGGCGGCAGCGACTCCGACAACGACAACGACACCAACGGTGGCACCAAGAGCGCCGACAACCCCTTCGGCATGGCCGAGGACTCCACCACCGACGCGGTCATCTTCGACGGCGGCTACGGCACCGACTACGTGTCGTTCGCGGCCGCGATCATGCAGGACGGCTTCCCCGGCTCGTCGGTGAAGGTGTCGGCGACCACCGAGATCGCCCAGGAGCTCCAGCCGCGCTTCGTCGGCGGTGACCCGCCGGACCTGATCGACAACTCCGGTGAGAACGCGATCGGTTTCAGCACGATCCTCGACCAGCTCGAGGACCTCGGTGACGTCCTCGACGCCCCCAACCTCGAGGGCACCACGATCCGCGACACGCTCTTCGGTGGCGTGGAGGCACCGGGCACCTTCGACGGCAAGCTGGCGGCGCTGAACTACGTGCTGACGGTGTACGCCGTCTGGTACTCCGCGAGCCTGTTCGAGCAGAACGGCTGGACGCCGCCCGAGACCTGGGACGACGCCATCGCGCTCGGCGCCGAGGCCAAGAAGGCCGGCAAGTACCTGTTCCTGTGGGGCAAGGAGGCGGCGACGTACTACCAGACTCTGGCGATCGGCTCGGCGATCAAGCAGGGCGGCGACGAGGTGCGCCTCGCCCTCGAGAACCTGCAGCCGGACTGCTGGTCCCTGCCCGCGGTGCAGGGCGTCTTCGAGGCGATGGGCGAGATCGTCTCGGCGGGCTACATGAAGCCGGGCGGCTCGGGCACCCAGTTCACGGCCGCCCAGGCCCAGTGGAGCAACAACGAGGACGCGCTGCTCTACCCGTCGGGCTCGTGGATCGAGAACGAGATGAAGGACCAGACCAAGCCCGACTTCCAGATGACCGGGTTCCCGGAGATGGTGCTCTCGTCCGACTCGGCCATGCCCTACACCGCGATGCACAGCACCGCCGGCGAGCCGTTCGTGATCCCGTCGCAGGCCAAGAACGTCGCGGGCGGCAAGGAGCTGCTCCGGACGATGTTGTCCAAGGAGGCGGCGACCAACTTCGCCAAGGAGAAGCTCGCGCCGACGATCGTCAAGGACACCGTCCCCGCGGACGGCTTCGGGTCGACCGCACTGGTCTCGCAGAGCAAGATGCTCACGGACGCCGGGACCGACGTGTTCACCTGGGGGTTCGTGGACCTCTACGGCATGAACGTCGACCAGCTCGTGGTCTGGAACAGCTTCCTCGCCGGCGACTCGAGCGTCTCCGAGCTGACCTCCCGGCTGCAGGAGATCACCGACAAGGTGCGAGAGGACGACTCGATCAAGAAGATCGAGGTCACGTGACCGCTTCCTCTTTGGTCCCCCTCACGGACGCCGCGACCGCTCCACCACCGCGCAGGAGGTCGCGGCGTCCGCTGACCTTCGACCGGGTGAGCTTCTTCCTGGTGTTCCTCGGGCTGCCCTTGGCGCTGTTCCTGTTCATCGTGGTGTGGCCGTTCGCGCAGGCGATCTGGTACTCGATGACCGACTGGACGGGCTTCACGCCCGACATGAGCTTCGTCGGCCTCGACAACTACCAGAAGCTGATCCACGACGACATCTTCATGACGGCGGTGTGGAACAACGTCCTGCTCGCGGTCGTCGTCCCGCTGGTCACCGTGGTGCTGAGCTTCGCGCTCGCCACCATGGTCACCGTGGGCGGGGCGTCGCACGGACGGGTGCGCGGGTTGCGCGGCTCCGGCTTCTACCGGGTCATCTCGTTCTTCCCGTACACCGTCCCGGCCATCATCATCGGCCTCATCTGGGCGCAGATGTACGACCCGTCGAGCGGTCTGCTCAACGGCGTGCTCACCGGGATCGGCCTGGACAGGTTCGAGTCGTTCCCGTGGCTCGGCGACACCAAGACCGCCATGCCGGCCTCGATGTTCGTCATCATCTGGGGCTTCGTCGGCTTCTACATGGTGCTGTTCGTGGCTGCCATCAAGGGGATCCCGTCGGAGTTCTACGACGCCGCCCGCATGGACGGCGCGGGCAGGTTCCGCATCGCGTGGTCGATCACGATCCCGCTGATCCGCGACACGGTGCAGACCGCCTACATCTACCTCGGGATCCTGGCCCTCGACGCCTTCGTCTACATGGCGGCGCTCAACCCGGGAGGCGGCCCGGACAACACGACCCTGGTGATGCCGCAACGTCTCCTCGACACGGCGTTCGCCAAGGGCCAGTTCGGCCTGGCCAGCGCGATGGGCGTCGTGATGGCGATCGCGACCCTCGCCTTCGCCGCGATCGTCTTCACGGTCAACCGGTTCGTGGGCGGCAACGAGAAGGTCGGGCGAGCATGACCACCACGGACATCCGGGACGACCGGGAGACCACCACCGCCCGGGCTCCGGAGCGCCCGCCTGCCGGCGACAAGGTCGTGGCGACGGTCTCGCACGTCGTGCTCAGCTTCTGGAGCCTGCTCGTCATCGTCCCGCTGTTGTGGACCCTGCTGTCGTCGTTCAAGACGAGCAGTGAGATCTTCGCGTCGCCGTTCGGTCTGCCCGCGGACTGGAACTTCGACAACTACGTCTCCGCGTGGACGACCCAGGGCATCGGGCGCTACTTCCTCAACACGGTCATCGTCGTCGGCTGCGCCCTCGTCATCGTGATGATCCTCGGCTCGATGTGCGCGTACGTGCTCGCGTGCTACTCGTTCCCCGGGCGCAGGTTCATCTACTACTCGATGCTCGCGGGCCTGACCTTCCCGATCTTCATGGCGATCGTGCCGCTGTTCTTCGTGCTGAAGCAGATCGGCCTGCTGAACACGCTTCCCGGCCTGATCCTCACCTACGTCGCGTTCGCGCTCCCGTTCACCGTCTTCTTCCTCTATCCCTTCTTCAGGGCCCTGCCGAAGGAGATCTCCGAGGCCGCGGAGGTCGACGGCGCGGGTGAGTGGCGGAGGTTCTTCCAGGTGATGCTGCCGATGGCCGCGCCCGGCATGGCGTCGGTGGCGATCTTCAACTTCCTCGGCCTGTGGAACCAGTTCCTGCTGCCCGTCGCCCTCAACACCAAGCGGGAGAACTACGTCCTCTCGCAGGGCATGGCGTCGTTCGCGTCCCAGGCGGGCTACAACGTCGACTACGGACGGCTGTTCGCCGCGGTGGTCATCACCGTCGTGCCGGTGCTGGTCGTGTACGCGATCTTCCAGCGGCAGCTGCAGGGCTCGGTCACCCAGGGAACGTCGAAGTAGTCATGACGCAGACGGGCGACGCGACGACGAGGGTCACCGACCCGACCGACCTCACCGACCTGATCCGCACCGTGGCGCCCCGGCTGACCGGTGCGCTCCGAGAGGTGGCCGACACCGTGCTGGCGGACCCGGCCGAGGCGGCCAGGCTCTCCGCAGTCGCGCTGGCCGCCCGCGCCGGCGTGTCGCAGGCGTCGGTCACGCGGTTCGCCCAGTCCATCGGGCTCGCCAGCCACGCCGAGCTGCGGCTCGCCCTCGCCGAGCAGAAGGGGCGTTCGACGGCGCCGGGCGTCGCGATGGACGTCGGCGTGCAGATCCGCCCCGACGACTCGGTGCGGCAGGTCATCAAGGTGGTCGCGAACGCCGACATCCGCGCCATCACCCAGACGGTCAACCAGCTCGACCACCATGCGCTGGACCTCGCCAGCCGGGCGATCGCCGCCGCCCAGCGCGTCGACGTGTACGGCATCGGCAGCTCGGCGAGCGTGGCCTACGAGCTGGAGACCAGGCTCTTCCGGGTCGGGGTCCGGGTGCGGGCCTGGACCGAGGTGCACGAGGCCCTGACCTCCGCGGCCCTGCTCACGGCCGACGACGTCGCGATCGCGATCTCCCACTCGGGTGCGACCTCGGAGGTCGTGGAACCGCTGCGGCTGGCCGCGGACCGCGGCGCGGTCACGGTCGGCCTCACGGGTGACCCGCGCTCGGCCGTCGCCGCGGCCTCCCGACACATGCTGACGACGGCGGCGCTGGAGACGTCGTACCGGAACGGCAGCCTCGCCGCGCGCCACTCCCAGATGATGATCGCCGACTGCCTCTACATCCGCGTGGTCCAGCTCACCCCCGAGCGCGCCGCGGAGTCGATGGCGCTCACCGAGCACATCGCTCCGTCCCACGCCGTCGCGGCCCGCCGCAGCCGCGTGCGCCAGGACGCGCCCTAGCGGCTCACGGCCTGCGCAGGTCCGCCAGGGATGCCTCGACCCGGGCGAACACGGCGGCGTCGACGGTGACGCCGTGGTGGCGGAGCACGAGCGCCGCCGCGCCCGCGACGCCGTCGGCGACCCGGACGACGCGTCCGGCCCCGCCCTGGAGGCGGAAGGACGTCTCGACGGCCTCCGCGACCTTCGCCTGGTGGAGCAGGACGCTCCCACCCAGCACCAGCGGTCCGTCGATCGCGCTGTCCATCACGCTGCCCAGCGTGCGAGCGAGGGCCTCCGAGGCGCCCTCGACGATCGCGAGGGCCACGGCATCGTCGCCGACCGTGAAGGCCACCGGGGCGAACCGGGCGAGACGTACCGGCCGCATGTCGTAGACGATCTCCGTCAGGCGGCTCAGGGACGAGCGTCGCGACCCGTGGGTGTCGTCGATGCCGAGCTGGGCCAGCACGAGCGGCGTCAGACCCGGTCGACGGACCGCGACCGTCGAGGTCCGCGACCACGGCGCGCACGACGTGGTGGCCGATCCAGAAGCCGGAGCCCTCGTCGCCGAGCAGCCAACCGCTCCCGTCGGACACGCCCTCGACCTCTCCGCCGCGCACCCGGATGGCGGCCGAACCCGTGCCGGCGACCAGTGCGTGCCCGTCCAGGTCGCTCGATCCCGCACAGAACATGGCGAGGAGGTCGGACTCGACCACGAACGGTGCGTCCACACCGGCGGCCGTCAGGGCGGCGGTGATGCTCGGGTGCTCCGGGCCGGCGGCCGACCGGACGGACCGCGCACCGGCCATCGCGACTGCGGCACCGGCGACCGCGGACGGCAGCACGCCGGCCGACGCGGTCGCCTGCCGTACGGCTGCACCGAGGGCGCGCTCGACGCCCTCCGGCCCCGAGGACACCGGGTTCCCGCTCCCGGCAGTGCCCAGCCCGAGGCAGTGTCCCGTGGAGTCCACCACCACCGCTCGGGTGGACGACCCCCCGGCGTCGACCGCGACGAGCAGCACTTAGCCGGAGGCGATCGTGACGCTGCGCTTGGTGACCACGGCCGACTTCAGGTAGCCGTCGGCCTTGGCGGTCACCTTCACCCTCAAGCGCTGGCCGACCCACTTCTCCTTGAGCAGCAGCGTGCGCTTGACCGCGTTGGCGATGCGCTCGCCGTCGACGAACCACTTGTACGACAGCGTCACCGCCGCGGGGGTCCACTGCCCCGCCGTGACCCGCGCCCGGTGGCCCACCTCGATGGTGCCCTTGATGACGGGCTTCTCGACGTTGACGACCTTCTTCTGCGTCGGGGTCGGCGGCGGCGGCGTCGGCGGCGTCGGCGGTGCCGGCGGCGCGGTCACGGCGGCCGTCGGGGCCGAGGTGGCGGCCGCGCTGCCGATGCCGGCCACCGAGCCGAGCACGGTCACGGTGATCGTCTTGCCGACGTCGGCCACGGTCGGCGCGTACGCCGGAGCATTCGTGCCGACGGGCGTCGACCCCGCGAACCACTGGTAGCGGAACGTCGTGGCGGTGAGGTTCCAGGTGCCCGGCGAGGCGGTCAGCGCCTGCCCGACGACGGGGTTGCCCGTGATCGCGGGTGCGGTGACGTTCTCGACCTCGTTCGGGTACTGGTCGCGCACGAGCACGGCGGCAACGGTCAGCACCCGCGCGCGGGTGCTCGAGACTAGGCGAGACATGGGCTGTTCCCCCGGACGATCGAAAGCCGGGGCACTGCACCTCCGGTGACGTCACGTTAAGGCCGGACGAGCCCCACGAACAGTCAGCCGGCCGACACATCTGCGAACCGGCTCCCTGCCGACGCTGTCCGCTCGACAGAGTCCCGCGACCCCCCGTGGGGCCGCGGGACTCGGGTCGGAGCCGCGTGGTCAGGCCGGCTGGGCCACCCGCTGGGGAGCGGCCTGCCCGGACGCCGCGTCGGCCCGGCGGGCGTGCCTCAGACCCAGCGCGACGAGCAGGAGCAGGACGGCTGCCCCGGCGAAGGCGACGACGGCGCCGATGCCGGCGATGGTGCCCATGGTCGCGAAGGCGGCGCCGTAGAGCAGCAGGCCGCGCAGGGTGTTGCCCATGAACAGCGTCTGGCGCAGCCCGGCGAGCGCCTGGCCCTCCTCGGTGGCCTTCTCCTCGTCGGAGAGGGAGAGGTACTCGCCGCTGACCTCCTGGTAGGTCCGACCGTCGCTGGCCGCGTTCATGTGCGCGAGGATGTAGTGGTCGGCGTAGGCCCTGGCCTCCGGTCCGGTGTCGAGCGGGCTGCCGGCGAACTCCTCGAGTGCGGCCGCGTCGGCCTCCGGGAGACTGGCGAGAGCCTCGCCCTCGGGCATCGTGATGCCCTGCATGGAGAGCTGGTCGTCGACCTGGTTCCCGATGTAGACGTTGGCCCAGGTCAGCAGGCCGCCGCCGATGAGAAGGACGGCGGCGAGGACGAGCCCCGTGCCGGAGATGAGCTTGTCGAAGGCCGAACGCATGAGAGTTCCTCTGGTCAGATGAGGCGGTCTCTCCGCCTCGTCTCCGACGCTAGGGAGCGCAGCGTGCGCCCAGCAGGGGCGGCGGTCCGCGCGTCCCGGGCCCTTGGTCCCGGTTCCGCAGGGCCGTACGGGATGCTGCGCCTATGACGGCGGTCTTCGTGCTGGTGGTCGGCACCCGGTTCCTGCTGCCGTTGCTGATCCCGCGCTACCCGCTGCCGGCGATCGTGGCGTGCCTGGTCGTGGACGGCGTCGACCAGACGATCTTCCAGGCCTTCGGCTACGACCCGCCGGGCTACCAGGGCTACGACAAGGCGATGGACGTCTACTACCTCGCCATCGCGTACCTCGCGACGATGCGCAACTGGACGAGCCCCGGCGGGTTCGTGGTGGGCCGGTTCCTGTACTTCTACCGGCTGGTCGGCGTGCTCGCCTTCGAGGTCTTCCAGATGCGGGCGATGCTGCTGGTGTTCGCCAACACCTTCGAGTACTTCTTCATCGCCTACGAGACCGTGCGCACGCGCTGGGACCCGCGTCGCCTGAGCCTGTTTGGCTGGGTCGTCGTGGCCGCGGCGATCTGGGTCGGCGTGAAGCTGCCGCAGGAGTACTGGATCCACGTCGCCCAGCGCGACATGACCGACACCCTCCGCGACCACGCCTGGGCGCCGTGGCTGCTCGGAGGCCTGCTGCTTGCCCTCGCGGTGGTCGTCTGGTTCGTGGTGCTGCCCCGGACCCCGGAGCCAGACCATCCGCTGCGGCTGGCCGCCGACCCGCTGCCGGAGGAGATGGACACCGCCGCGGAGCAGGCCGCGTGGCGGGCGGGCAGCTCGCGCCTCTGGTCGCTGCTGACGCTCGAGAAGGTCGTCCTGGTCGGGTTGCTGTCGGTGATCTTCTCCCAGTCCCTGCCCGGGCTCCACGTCTCGAAGGTCGAGCTCTTCGTCGGCGTCGCCGTGCTGATCGTCGCCAACACCGCCATCGTGATCGCGGCCGCCCGCCGCCAGGTGTCGTTCGAGTCGCTGCTCGTGACCTTCCTCGTCCGGATCGCCGTCAACGTGGCGCTGGTGCTCGTCGCGCGCATCGTGCTCGGCCCCAACGACCTCAACGTCGGCCACACCCTGTTCTTCGTGCTGCTGCTCAGCCTGCTGACCTCGATGCACGACCGGTACCAGCCGGTGTACGTGGCGCGGGTGGCGCGCGAGCGTCAGGGCACCAGCACCTGACGGACCGCACCGGTGGCGACGTCGGCCCAGGCGGCGGCGACCTCGGCGAGGGGTCGTACGTGGTGCTCGACGAAGACCCGCCCGTCGCCGGCCAGCGCGAGGACCGACGTCAGGGCCTCGGCCCGCTGCTCGGGGGTGAGGGAGTTGTTGGTGTAGCCGAGCACGTCGAGGGACTTGCCGCGGATGACGGCCGACGAGAGGGAGGCCGCGTCACCCGCGGAGCCGCCGAGGTTGACCAGCCGACCGCGCGGCGCCATGGCCCGGCAGGCCGCCTCGGCCACCCAGCCGAACACCGGGTCGACCACCACGTCGGCCGGTCCTTCCAGCGCCTCGGTCATCGCGGCGGCCAGCTCGGCGACGTCGCCGGACTCCGGCAGCGTGACCACGGCGTGGGCCCCGTTGCGGCGAGCCCGGTCGACACCGCCCGCGCGGCACACGGCCACGACCCGGCCCGCGCCCTGCGCCGTGGCGACCCCGACGGCGGCCTGACCGACGGCGCCACCGGCGCCGAGCACGAGCACCCGCTCGCCGGCCTGCACCCGCGCGCGCAGGTTCAGCGCCGACCACGCCGCGACCCCCGACAGCCCGAAGGCCGCGGCCACCGTGTCGTCGACGCCGTCCGCGAGCGGCACCACGTCGGCCTCCGGGACCGCGCACCACTCGCCGAGGGTGCCGTCGCCGGGCTTCATGCCGGCCGACGACGAGACCCACACGCGCCGGCCGGCGTCGGTGACGCCGACGCCCTGCACGCCCGGGACGTACGGCAGGGCGGGCGCGCCGAAGTACGACGTGCCGGACGCGCACAGCAGGTCCAGCGGGACGACGGGCGATGCGGTGACCCGGACCAGCACCTGGCCGTCGGCGGCCGTCGGGTCGGGGTGCTCGGCGTACGTCGGCGGCTCGCCGTGGGCGGTGAGGACGGCGGCCCTCATGTCGCGATGTCCGGGTAGGGGAGCGCGATGTGCTCCATGGCCTTGCCGTAGGCGATCTGGTACTCCAGCGGGCCGTGGTCGCGCTCGAACATCGCGATGAACAGGGTGAGGGTGAGGAAGGGGTGGGCGCCCAGCTCGAAGAGCCGCACGTGGTCCTGGCGGACCAGCACGTCGCGCTCCTCGTCGGTGAACGCCAGCCAGGTCGACCTCTCGTCGGTGGTGCAGTTGAGGATCCGGTTGGCCTCCTCGGCCTCCCACCAGGTGACGGTGCCGGCCGGGTCGTCGCGGTAGCGCTCGACCAGCGCCGGGTCGCGGTCGATGGTGAAGAGGAACTTGTCGAGCAGGTACTTGCTCACGCCGGTGCTCCTTCCGGGTACCAGGTGAAGTAGGCCTCCATCGTGTGGAACAGGTCGAGCGAGTCGACGTGGTCCGCGGCCACGCCGTCGCCGGCCACGCCCATCATCAGCATGAAGTCCATGAAGCCGTGGGTGGCGTTGCCCGGCGTGTGCAGGCTGTCGAGCGTCACCTCGGCGAGGCAGCCCTCGAGGTCGCCGCGGGCGATCCAGTCGACGGCCTTGCGGTCGAAGTCCGGGTCGGGGCCATGGGGGCCGAACTGACGGGGTCCGCCGAGCTCGAGCGACAGGTGGCCCGTACCGATGATCGCGACCCGGCGGTCGTCGGGCCAGGACTCGACGAGCTGCCGGATCGTCCGCCCCAGCTCGACGAACCGCTTCGGCTGCGGCAGCGGCGGCGCGAAGATGTTGGTGTAGATCGGCACGATCGGCAGGTCGTGCTCGGGTCGCAGCGTGATGATCGGGCAGGTGATGCTGTGGTCGATCCGCAGCTCGTTGCTGAAGGCCAGGTCGAAGCCGGCGTCCAGTCCGTTGCGCAGGATGTGCTGGGAGAGGTCCTCCTCGCCCGCCAGGGTCATCCGCGGCAGGCCGAACTCGCGCTCCTCGTTGTACCAGTTGGCGTCGTAGAAGGGCGCCTTGCCGACCAGGAACTGCGGCATGTTGTCCAGCCACAGCTGGTGGAAGTGGTCGCTGCCGACCATCACCAGGACGTCGGGCCGGGCCCGCGTGAGCGTCTCGCGGAAGGTCTCGATCTTGCTGACCCACTCGTCCGCGAACGGCGGCCGGTCGGCTCCCGTCGACGTGCTCGCGCGGTAGTAGAACGGGTGGTGCGTCGAGGCGATGACCGCAACGACCTGGGCCATGCCGGCTCCTATCCTTCGGTGGGTTCCACGTAGACCGCGTTGCGGTCGACGGCGAGGTAGGCGTCCATGCCGATGGGGCGTCGGCGCTCCTCGGCGATCTGGCCGAGCAGCCCGGCCGCCCGGGCCAGCAGGGCGAACCCGCGGAGCAGCTCGACCGGCAGCCCGAGGTCGGCCAGGGCCGCGCCGCAGACGCCCGCGCCGTTGAGCGGGAGCCGGCGGCCGAGCACCTGCTCGTGCGTGCGGCCGATCGCCTCGAACAGCCGCAGGTGCGGGCCGCGCAGGCCCTCCTCCTCGGCGATCCGGATGAGCACGGGGGTCCGGGGGTCCTGGACCTTGTGCACCGGGTGGCCGAGACCCGGGACGTACCTGCCGGCCTCACGGGTGCGGCGTACGGCGTCGAGGGCGACCGCGTCCCAGCCGGCGTCGTCGGTGGGTGTCTCGTCCACGTCGTCGAGGGCCGCGTGCAGGAAGGCGCCGCAGTCCTCGGTGACCCCGAGGAAGCGCGACCCGCCGCCCAGCAGGCCGGCGGCGAGCGCGCCCTGCAGCGAGTCGGGCGCGGAGAGGTACGTGAGGCGGGCGGCGATCGCCGTCGGCGTGAAGCCGTGGTCGGCCAGCGCGACCAGCACCGCCTCGAAGACGCGGACCTCCTCACGTGTGGGCCGGCGCATCGCCACCAGCCAGAACGCCAGCTCGCCGAAGCCGACCTTGCCCATCAGGTCGGCCGTCAGGTCCTGGCCGAGCAGCCGGATCTCGTCGGCGGTCGAGGTGCCGAGCGAGGTCGGGAAGCTGATCGATTGCTGTGCGTCGGTCATGCGTCCTCCAGCCAGGCGCGGATCTCGGCGCCGTGCTCGTCGAGCGCGGGCGGCGGCCGGTCGTAGCGCACCGGCGTCGCGGAGAAGGTGATCGGGTTGCGCGCCGACGGGACGGCCGCGTCGTCCTCGCCCACGAGCACCACCGGGTCGAGGCCGATGCTCTCGGCGAAGGCGAAGCCGCCGTCGACGGTGTTGATCGGGCCGCACGGCACGCCGACGCCGATGATCGCCTCGAACCACTCCATCGCGGTGCGTGTCCGCAGCCGCTCGACCAGCAGCGGGCGGAGCTCGTCGCGGTTGACGGTGCGGTCCTCGTTGCGGGCGAACCGCGGGTCGTCGGCCAGCTCGGGCACGCCGAGCACCTCGACGAGCTTGCGGAACTGGGCGTTGTTGCCGGCCGTGATGATCAGGTCCTGGTCGCTGCACGGCATCGGCTCGTAGGGGTAGAGGCTCGGGTGGCTGTTGCCCATCCGGAACGGCACCGTGTCGCCGGCGACGTACGCGCTCGACTGGTTCACCAGCCCGGAGAGCGCGGACGACAGCAGGTTGACCTCGACGTGCTGGCCCTGCCCCGACTCCTCGCGGGCACGCAGCGCGGCCAGGATCCCGATGGTCGCGTGGAGACCGGCCATCACGTCGAAGACCGAGATGCCGGCCCGGTACGGCGGCCCGTCCGGGTCGCCGGTCAGGCTCATGAGTCCGGAGATCGCCTGCACGATGAGGTCGTACCCCGGCAGCTTCGCGCCCTCCTCGCCGCTGCCGAAGCCGCTGATCGAGGCGTACACGACGGCCGGGTTCGTCGAGGACACGGCGTCGTAGTCGAGGCCGAACCGGGTCAGCCCGCCCGGCCGGAAGTTCTCGATCACCACGTCGGCCCGCGCGGCCAGCGTCCGCGCGACCTGGACGTCGGCGTCGTCCTTGAGGTCCAGCGCGATGGACCGCTTGTTGCGGTTCACCCCGAGGTAGTAGGTCGAGACCCCGTCACGCACCGGCGGCGTCCAGGTACGGGTGTCGTCGCCGCCCGGCCCCTCGACCTTGACCACGTCGGCCCCCAGGTCCGCGAGCAGCATGGTGGCGTACGGCCCCGCGAGGATCCGGGAGAAGTCCGCGACGAGCACGCCGTCCAGCGGTCCCGGCATCCCCCACCTCCTCGACCTGCCCGCGTCGCGGACACCCGTCCGCGACCACCCTCTCCACCGTCCAGGGCCCTGTCAAGGCGGTCCTGGCGGGGTACTCCCGTGCGTTTGCGTTGTGGGTAAACGGTTTCAGACCCGCCGATCGCACGGGACTACCCCGACCGAGCTGACCCTTGACACCACCGACGCAGCGGGGTGAAAGTGAGCGACACCACTCGGGATGACCGTCAGACGGACAGACGTCCGAGACAGGAGCGAAGGCGATGGCCGACCGTCGACCCGTGCTGTTCCGCAACGGGACCGTGCTGACCATGGACGACGCGCACACGGTGGTGACGGGCGGCGACGTGCTCGTCGTCGACGACCGGATCGCCGAGGTCGGCACCGGCCTGTCCGCGCCCGACGGCGCGCTCGAGGTCGACGCCACCGGCGGCATCGTCATGCCCGGCATGGTCGACACGCACCGGCACATGTGGCAGACGGCGATGCGGGCGTACGGCGCCGACTGGACGCTCACCCAGTACTTCGTCTGGTACTACCTCGAGCACGGCCGGCTGTTCCGTCCCGAGGACATCCACGCCGGCAACCTGCTGTCCGGGTGGGACGCCCTCGAGTCCGGCGTGACCACGACCGTCGACTGGTCCCACGGCCTCCAGAGCGTCGACCACGCCGACGCGGCCGTCGACGCGCTGCAGGCGGTGCCGGGCCGGTTCGTGCTCGCGTACGGCAACATCCAGGCGGCGCCCTGGGAGTGGACGGCCGACCCGGCGGTGAAGTCGTTCTTCGACCGACGCCGGTCCGACGACGACATGCTCGCCTTCCAGATCGCCTTCGACGTGCTCGGCGAGGAGTCGTTCCCCGAGGGGCCGGCGTTCGCGTTCGCCCGCGAGCTCGGCCTGCCGCACACCACCCACGCCGGGGTCTGGGGAGCGACCAACGACAACGGCATCCGGCTGATGCACGAGAACGGCTTCATGGGCGAGGACAACATCTACGTGCACGCCGCCACGCTGACCGAGGACAGCTACCAGCGCATCGCGGCGTCGGGCGGCTCCGTCTCCGTCTCGACGGAGTCCGAGCAGAGCGCCGGACAGGGGTACCCGCCCACCTGGCAGGTACGCCGCCACGACATCCCGGTGTCGCTGTCCCACGACACCAGCGTGTGGTGGAGCAGCGACCTGTTCACCGCCATGCGGACGACGCTCGGCGCGGACCGCTCGCGCGAGCACCTCGAGGCGCACGCCGCCGGCGACACGGTCACCAACTCCTCCTTGCGGGCCGAGCAGGTCGTCGACTGGGCGACGCGAGGTGGCGCACGGGCGCTCGGTCGCGACGACCTGGGCGAGCTGAGCCCGGGCAAGAAGGCCGACGTCGTGCTCATCAAGAACGACGACTCGGCGTTCTCCTTCCCGCTGCTCAACCCGTACGGCCACGTCGCCTTCCAGGCCCAGCGCGGCGACGTGCACACCGTGGTCGTCGACGGCCACGTCGTGAAGAGCGAGCACCAGCTGGTCGGCGCCGACCTCGCGTCCGTGCGGACGGCCGTCGAGAACACCGTCGACTTCCTCAAGGGCGAGATGGGCGAGGACGTCTGGCAGTCCGGCATGAACCCCGAGCTGCCCAACCAGGAGGTCCTCGACAACCCCTACCAGTACACCGACTACAAGTCCGACTCCACCCGCGAGGCCCGCGGCACCATCTTCGGCGAGCCGGGCTCGGGGGACGCGGAGTAGTGGCGGGACGCGGCACCGGACCGGACTTCGTCGAGGCGCTCGCGCGCGGGCTCGACGTGCTCGCGGTGCTCGGCGACGGCCCGATGACCCTCGCCGAGGTCGCCGCGGCCGCCGACCTGGCGCGACCGACCGCACGCCGGCTGCTGCTCACGCTCGAGGAGATCGGGTACGTCGGCCTGCGCGACGGCAGCTACGCGCTCACGCCGCGGGTCCTGCGGCTCGGGATGGCGTACGTCGGGGCGCAGGGCCTCTGGGACGTCGCCCGCCCGCACCTCGAGGACCTCGTGGCGCGGACCGGGGAGTCGTCGTCGATGGCGCAGCTCGACGGCTCGGACATCGTCTACGTCGCGCGCGTGAGCGTCCCGAAGATCATCGCCCTGCGCGTCGAGATCGGCACGCGCTTCCCGGCGGCGCAGACCTCCCAGGGCAAGGTGCTGCTGGCCGCCCTGCCTCCCGACGAGGTGGCGCCGACCCTGGCCGTGCCCACCCAGGCCGGCCTGCCGCCGTACATCGGCCGCACCCTCGATCAGCTGCTGGAGGAGCTCGCGCAGGTGCGCGCCCGTGGGTGGGCGCTCGCCGACGAGGAGCTCGCGCCCGGCGTCCGTTCCGTCGCGGTCCCCGTTCGCGACGGGGCGGGCGCCGTGCGCGCCGCCATGAACGTCACCGTGCACGCCGCGGAGACGAGCGTCGACACGCTGCTCGACGACCACCTGCCGCACCTGCTGCGCGCGGCCGGCGAGGTCAGCGCCGACTGGGCGCTGTGGCAGAGCCGCCCCCACGCCGAGGCTTCGGGGCCCGGGGGCAGACTGGCGTCATGGAGTACACGAACCTCGGGACGTCCGGGCTGAAGGTCAGCCGCATCGCGCTGGGCTGCATGAGCTTCGGCGGAGGCGGTGACGTCGGCGGCGGCTGGTCCCTCGACGAGGCCGCGGCCGAGCCGATCTTCCGTCAGGCCGTCGATCTCGGCATCACCTTCTGGGACACCGCCAACGTCTACAGCAGCGGCTCGTCGGAGGAGATCACCGGCCGCGCCATCGGGAAGTACACGCGTCGCGAGGACGTCGTCCTGGCCACCAAGGTGTTCTTCCCCGTGGGGGAGGGTCCGGGCGGCCGCGGCCTCTCGCGCCGGGCGATCATGGAGCAGATCGACGCGTCGCTGACCCGGCTGGGCACCGACTACGTCGACCTCTACCAGATCCACCGCTTCGACCCGGACACCCCGGTCGAGGAGACGATGGAGGCCCTGCACGACGTGGTGAAGGCCGGCAAGGCCCGCTACCTCGGGGCCTCCTCCATGTGGGCCTGGCAGTTCGCCACCATGCAGCACGCGGCCGACCTCGGCGGCTGGACCCGGTTCATCTCGATGCAGAACCAGTACTCGCTGCTCCAGCGCGAGGAGGAGCGCGAGATGTTCGGGCTGCTCGCCCACCAGGGCGTCGGCAGCATCCCCTGGAGCCCGTTGGCCAAGGGGCGGCTTGCGCGTCCCTGGGGCGAGACGACCACGCGCTCGGAGAACGACCCGATGGGCAAGCGGTACGTCGACGAGGCCAACGCCCCGATCGTGGGTGCGGTCGGGCGCATCGCCGAGGCGCGCGGGGTGCCGATGGCGCAGGTCGCCCTGGCCTGGGTGCTGCGCAACCCGGTGGTCGCGGCCCCGATCGTCGGGCCGACCAAGGAGCGCCACCTCGCCGACGCGGTCGCGTCCCTCGACCTCGAGCTCACCGACGACGAGGTCGCCGAGCTCGAGGCGCCGTACACCCCGCGCCAGCCCTCCGGCTACTCCTGACGGGCGCCATGATGGCCTGGTGACGCCACGGCATCTCCTTCCCCGCCATCGCCGATGGCACCCGACCCACGAGCCAGGTCGCCCGCGAGGTGGTGGCCGAGGCGCTGCGGCCGGTCGACCCGCTCGGGGCCCGCGCGGCCGAGCAGGAGACCGCGTGGCGCAGTCGCTACCTGCTGCACCTCCGACGGCTGGTCGAGGCGGGCCTGGCGACGCCCGAGGCGTGGCAGCAGGTCGCGGGCGCCGGCCTGGACGCCGTACGCCGTCGCCTCGTGGTGGCACACCCCGACGGCGACCGTCCGCTGGACTCGTTGGCGGACGCACCGGGCGCACGGGCGCTCGAGACGCTGACGGTGACCGGCGAGAGCGAGCCGCTGACCGAGCTGGTGCTGCCGTACCGCGGGCAGCGGCTGGTCGGGGCCGACCTGGACGCGCAGCTCGCGGCGTGGGAGGGCGCGGGCGTGCTCGAGCCCTCGGCGGCCGTCGCCGTCCGCGAGGTCGCCGCGCACCCGGAGTGGCTCCGGCTCGAGGGCCGGACCGTCGCGGTGCTCGGCGCCGGGGCGGAGATGGGCCCGCTCGGACCGCTGCTCCGGTGGGGCGCCACCGTGGCCGCGGTCGACCTGCCCACCCCGGCGATCTGGGAGCGGGTGCTCGGCACCGCCCGCGCGGCCGCCGGCCGACTGCTCGTCCCGGTGTCGCCCGGGACCGAGAAGGCCGGCGTCGACCTGCTCGCCGAGGTGCCGGAGACGGCCGACTGGTTGGCGGGTCTGGACGGCCGGCTCGTGGTCGGCAACTACCTGTACGCCGACGGCGGCACCCACGTCCGCGTCTCCGTCGCCGCCGACGTGCTGGCCTCTCGGGTGACGGCGGCGCGACCCGACACGGCGGTCGCCTTCCTGGCCACGCCGACCGACGTCTTCGCGGTGCCCAGCGCCGCGGTGGAGGCGTCGGGCCGCGCCTACGACGGACGCTCGGGCACCGCCAAGCTGGTCGGCCGCCCGCTGCGCTGGGTCTCGCGGGGCCGGCTGCTCCACCGCCAGTACCCTCCCGGCGTTGATCCCGGCATCGCCGACTGCCTGGTGCCCCAGCAGGGTCCCAACTACGCCCTGGCGAAGCGCATCCAGCGCTGGCGGGCGAGCGTCGACCGGGCCGCGGGTCGGCAGGTGTCGTTCCACGTGGCGCCCTCGACGCGGACGCGCTCGGTCGTGAAGAACAGGGCACTGGCGGCGGCCTTCGCCGGCGCCCACCGGTTCGGCGTCGAGGTCTTCGACCCCGCCACCTCGAACACACTGATGGCCGCGCTGCTGGTGCACGACCTCGTGGCCGAGCCGCCCGTCCACGCCCATCCGTGGCAGGACGAGGCGCACGCCGCGGTGCACGGCGGCCTCTGGAGGGCGCCGTACGAGCCGCGGAGTGCGCTCGGCCTGGCCGCGGTGCTGGGCTACGCCAGCGCTCGCGGCTAGGTGCCGATCACTGGACGACGACCTTGCAGTTGCGCAGGGCGTCGAGCGGGTCGACCTCGCCGATGTAGATGATCGTGCCCGGTGGCGTGGCGACCTTGATCATGTTGCAGAAGATGTCGTCACGGACGCCGTCGTTGGTGGCGATGATCGTGTTGGCACCCTCTTCGCCGTAGATCGTGTCGGCGCCGGGACCCGGGTAGATGACGTCGTCGCCCTCGTCGCCGGTGACCTCGTCGTTGCCGTCACCGGCGAACAGGACGTCGTTGCCCTGGTCGCCGTCCAGCTCGTCGTCACCGCCGTCGCCGTACACGCGGTCCGCGCCGGGGCCACCCTGGGGGTGGTCGTTGCCCGGGCCGCCGTACACGGTGTCACGACCGTCGTTGCCGTGCAGGTAGTCGTCGCCGTCCTCACCGTAGGCGACGTCGTTGCTGCTACCGAGCCGGATGTAGTCGTTGCCGGCGAGGCCGTAGACCTCTTGGGCGCGACGCTTGGTGATGATCGTGTCGTTGCCGTCAGTGCCCTGCACCGTCTGGCGGTGGACCGGTCCCGCAGCGCGTGGCTGCGTGCCGGCCGTGGCCTTGCTCGTCGTCGCTCCGGAGACCGCGGGAGTCGCGACGGCGGCCAGGCACAGGACCTGGGTCGTCACGAGCGCAGCGAACAACCGGGCTCTTGGGGGGAGAGAACCCATGTTGCCAAGGTAACAAGCCCCTGCCGCCCTGTCAGATCGACCCCCATACCGCACCCCCAGGGCTAGACAGCCATGCCCCCACCGTCTCCACGACCTCGGGACGCGACAAGGCCGCCCGGGGCCCCACACCCCGGGCGGCCGTCGTGCGCGTCCCCGCAGGGCCGCACCGCGCCACGTCAGCCGGTCGGCCACTCCAGGAACGTGACCTGGCCGCCGATGATCTCGGCGGTCAGGAGCACGGTGTCCTGGCCCTTGTCGAAGAGCTCGTAGGAGCCCTCGACCAGGTCCGGGAAGACCAACGACGGTTGGTGCCCATCGGTCACGGGTCGGTCCACGACCGCGACGTGCGGCCGGTGCCCGTGCCCGTGCTCGTGCCCGTGCCCATGCCCGTGGTCGTGCTCATGACCGCCTCCCACGGGGGCGATCTCGATCTCCACCCCGACCATCGCCGGCGGCATGGAGACCACGAGGGCCCCCACGTCGCCGCCGATGTCGAGCAGGACCGAGCCCTGACCCGCGTGCGGGTTCTCGTTCTCGCCTCATGGTCGTCACTTCGCGGTCGTGGTCCCCGGCACCGTCTGGTAGCCGCCACCCGGCAGCCCCAGGAACGGGAAGTTGTCGGAGACCGCAGGGTTGGCGTTGGACGTACCGTCCGCCACCGCCGAGGCGGCACCGTCCGGCTTGAACGACGGGTCGACCAGCGGCAGGGTCAGCCCCGCCACCGCTCGCAGCGCCACCGTGACCACGTCGTCGTTCACGCGACGACCGTTGGGCCAGCCGGCCGCGTCGCCCGCGACCAGACCGAGGTCGTTCGGCTCGGCCGTCGGCGGGATCGCGACGTTGAGCCGGAGCATGTCCGCCTCGACCGCGCCCGTGTAGTTCTGGAACCCGGGGACGACGCCCTTCGGGATCCCGGTGAGCAGCACGGCGTTGAGGTCGGCGCGCGGCTTGTCGTACTTCGCGAGGTTCGGGAACGCCCCCGGGTAGAGCACGGGCAGCAGCCCCTGCAGCTCGGGCTTGTTCACGTACTTCGCGTAGCGCTTGTCGTTCCACGGCGGGCGGGCGTTCCACTCGTCCTTCTCGGCCATCGGCACGATGACCTCGTTGAACAGCGGGTTGGCCAGGCGGGAGACCTGCTCCCAGGGACCGTGGCCGACGTACTTGCCCTTGGCCTTGTCGAACATGCGCGACTTGCGCCGGCTCGCGGTGGCCCACACGCCGATGACCGCCTTCTTGCTGAGCGGGTTCTTCGGCACGCTGCCGTCGCGGGTCAGCTGCTTGATCGGGATCTCGAGCGCGATGGTGTGCACGTTGTACGACTGCACCGAGTTGACGCCGTTCATGTTCGGCATCGAGATCAGGTGGGCCTCGTTCAGCGGACGCAGCGCGCCGAGGTCGAAGATGCTGCCGAGGTCGACGTGGAACGCGTCGGCCCGCTGGCCGCAGAAGACCTTGATGCCCTGCTTGACGCCCTGCACCGCCTGGGCGGAGAGCTTGGCGTAGTCAGGAGTGCTGCGCGGACCGACGTTCACCGGCGGGACGCGAAGACCCTTGCCGAGCAGGACTTCCTTGTTCTTCTTGTCGTCCTTCCAGTCCACCCGCGTGAGCGAGTAGAACTGCGGACGGTTCCAGTTCGGGCTGCCGATCGTGGTGATCTGCCCGGTGTTGTAGAGGAAGGTCTTGTCGTTGCGGACCTTCGTCGTGAACTTGAACTGGAACGAGACGTCGCGCGTGGCGTCGCCGCGGTTGTTCACGTGGATCTCGTAGAGCACGTCGTCGCCGAACTCGTAGAAGTTCGGGCCGCCGTCGGGCTTCTGGAGCGGGATGAAGTTCGCGATCAGCGTCACGTACTCCGGCCGGTTCGGGCTCACGAACGCGTAGACGTCCGTGCCGTCAGCGACGGGGTCCTTGCTGATCTCGGGTGCTTCGCGGTGTGACGACATGTCAGCGACCTCCTGCTGCGTTGAGGATGCGGGCGGCGAGGTCCTTGTCGTGGACGACGATCTCCCTCTCGCCGACCATCAGGTGGACTCGGTCCGCGTAGGGGTGCTCGACGAACGCCACGACGGGCTCGCGCGCGCTGTCGGTGTTGCGGGTGGCGGGCGCGGCGGATGCCGACGCACCCGTCAGCCCGACGGTGCCGGCTGCCCCGATCCCTGCCGCAGCGAGGAACTTCCTTCTGCTGGTGTCACTCATCTGGTCCTCCACATCGGAACGCGTACGTCGTCAGTGACGTACGCCACTGGTGTTTCGGACCTGTCCGCGAACCGGATTGGCCCCGTCCTGTTCGCCGATCGTTCGTGGCGCCTTCGGAGCGGTCGGCGTAGCGTCGCGTGCATGCGTACGACGTCCCCGCACCCCGTCCGCCTCGTCGCCGCTGTCGCCGTCACAGCGCTCTGCGCCGGCCTCGGCGCCGGCCTCGCCGCGCCGACCCAGGCGTCCCCGCCGGGTGAGGCGAACGGGTCGACAAGGACGTCCGCTTCGCGACGTTCAACGCCTCCCTCAACCGCAACTTCGAGGGCCAGCTGGTCGCCGACCTGTCGACGCCGAACAACGCCCAGGCATCGCTGATCGCCGAGACCATCCAGCGGGTGAACCCGGACGTGCTGCTGATCAACGAGTTCGACTACGTCGCGGGTGGCCAAGCCGCCGAGCTGTTCCAGCGACAACTACCTCGCGGTGCCGCACAACGGGGCGCCGGCCGTGGACTATCCCTACTACTTCGTCGCGCCGTCCAACACCGGCGTGCCGAGCGGCTTCGACCTGAACAACAACGGGGCCGTCGGGGGGCCCGACGACGCCTACGGGTTCGGGTTCTTCCCGGGGCAGTTCGGGATGGCCGTCTTCAGCAAGTACCCGATCCAGGACGACGACATCCGGACGTTCCAGAACTTCCTGTGGCAGGACATGCCGGGCGCGCTGCTCCCCGACGACCCCACCACCGCTGCTCCGCAGGACTGGTACTCGCCGGCCGAGCTCGACGTGTTCCGGCTCTCCAGCAAGTCGCACTGGGACGTCCCGATCAGCATCGGCAAGAAGACCGTGCACTTCCTCGTCTCGCACCCGACCCCGCCCGTCTTCGACGGAGCCGAGGACCGCAACGGGACGCGCAACCACGACGAGATCCGGTTCTGGTCGGACTACGTCACCGGCGGCGCGACCGCGTCGTACATCTACGACGACGACGGCGGCACCGGCGGGCTCGCGAAGGGCGCGCGCTTCGTGATCGCGGGCGACCAGAACTCCGACCCGCTCGACGGCGACTCCATCCCCGGATCGACCCAGCAGCTGCTCGAGAACGACCGCATCAACGCGACGTCGCCCCCGACGAGCGAAGGCGCCGTCGAGGCGACCACGCTGCAGGGCGGCGCGAACCTGACCCACCAGTCACCGCCGCAGTACGACACGGCCGACTTCGCCGACAACGCACCCGGCAACCTCCGAGCCGACTACGTGCTGCCGAGTGCGCAGCTGGAGATCCTCGACTCGGCCGTGTTCTGGCCGCTGACGACCGATCCGCTGTACCGGCTCACGCTCGGCTTCCCCACGCAGCCCACCGACCACCGGATGGTGTGGGTCGACGTGCACCTGAACCATCCGCGTGCCTGACCGTCTCTTCGCCGACCGCCGGCTCGCGGCGGTCTACGACCCGCTCGACCCCGACCGGAGCGACCTCGACGCGTACGCCGCCGTCGCGACCGAGCTGGGCGCGCGGACCGTCCTCGACCTCGGCTGCGGCACCGGCACGTTCGCGGTGCTGCTGGCCGCGCGGGGGTTCGACGTGACCGGCGTGGACCCGGCGGCCGCGTCGATCGACGTGGCCCGGGCCAAGCCCGGCGCCGACCGGGTGCGGTGGGTCGTCGGCGAGATCGACGCCGTGGCCGACCTGAGGTTCGACCTGGTCACGATGACGGGCAACGTCGCGCAGGTGTTCGTGACCGACGAGGCGTGGCGGGCGATGCTCGCGACGGCGCACGACGTCGTGCGTCCGGGCGGCCACCTGGTGTTCGAGACGCGGGACCCGGCCCGCGAGGCCTGGCGGGAGTGGACCCGGGAGGCGTCGGCCACGGTCGCGGACACACCCGGCGAGGGCCGCGTCGAGTCGTGGGTCGAGGTGACCGACGTGCGCGACGAGCTGGTCACCTTCCGTTCGACCCTCGTGTTCACCGACGCCACGATCACCTCGGAGTCGACCCTGCGCTTCCGCAGCCGCGACGCGGTGACGGCCGACCTGGTGGCGGCCGGCTTCGTGGTCGAGGACGTCCGCGAGGCGCCCGACCGGCCGGGTCGGGAGATGGTGTTCGTGGCCTCCAAACCGGACGAGTCGCTGGCGCGCAACAAGGAGCGTGGCTGGCGCGAGCTCGGGGTCATCGACGAGGCCCTGCTCCGAGGCGAGATCGACGAGGACGGGTGGCACGCCCGGGTGCTGGACGTCATCGAGCCGGCGTACCTCGCCGCCGAGACGCCTCAGGGCCAGTCCGGGCGCAGCGGCGACGCCGCCGGATGGGAGCACGCCCGTCGGCTGCTCCTCGACGCGGTGCCCGACGGCAGCGACGTGCTCGACGTCGGCTGCGCCAACGGGCTGCTGATGGAGTCGCTGGTGGCGTGGGCCGCCGAGGACGGCCGCACGGTCTCGCCGTACGGCGTCGAGATCTCCGACCGGCTCGCCGACCTGGCGCGCACCCGGCTGCCGCACTGGGCCGACCGCATCTGGACCGGCAACGCGATGACGTGGGTGCCGCCGCGACGGTTCGACGTCGTCCGCACCGGGCTCGACTACGTGCCGCCGCGCCGCCGGGCCGACTTCGTGGCGCGGCTCCTGGACGAGGTGGTGTCCCCGGGCGGCCGGCTGGTCGTCGGCGTGTTCAACGAGGAGAAGGACCGGGACACGGTCGCCGACACCCTGCGCTCCTGGGGCCACGCCGTCGCGGGCGCGACCTCGCGGGCCCACCGCGACCCCCGGCTGCGCTACAAGGCGGTCTGGGTCGACGCCTGATCCAGGTTGACTTCGAGCGCGCTTGAGGTGCCAGGCTTCGATGAGTTCTCGGGCGCCGCCCGGTCAGGAGAAGCATGAGCAACCCCACGACGGATCGCCCGCGACTGGACCTGCGCTCCGGTTCCCAGCGGGTGTTCGCGCACGTGCTGGCCAGCTCACTCGTCGTGTCGGTCGCGAACTTCACGGTGTGGTTCGCGGTGACGTTCTGGACGTACCTCGAGACCCGCTCGGTGCTCGCCACCGGACTGATCGCCGGCATCTTCCTCGTCGCCACCGCCGCCACCGGCATCTGGTTCGGCAGCCTCGTCGACCACCACCGCAAGCAGGTCGTCATCCAGGCGTCGGCCGTGGCGTCGTTCGTCTTCTACGCCCTCGCCCTCGGCCTGTACCTCGCCACACCCGAGACCGAGTGGCGCGACGCGGCCAGCCCGCTGCTGTGGGTGTTCGTCGTCGTGCTGATGCTCGGCGTGATCTCCGGGAACCTGCGCGGCATCGCGCTGCCCACCCTCGTCACGCTCCTGGTGCCCGAGCCCGTGCGCGACCGGGCCAACGGCCTGGTCGGCACGACGTCCGGCGTCTCGTTCCTCGTGACGTCGGTGATCAGCGGCCTGCTGGTCGCCTTCGACGGGATGCGCTCGGTGCTGGTCCTGGCGCTGGTCGTGATGGCCGGGTCGTTCCTGCACGTGTCGCGGCTGACCATCCCCGAGCCGGTCGTGGTGTCGCTGAACGACGACGGCTCCGAGGACCGCGGCGTCGACCTCCGGGGTACCTTCCGCCTGGTGCGCGGGGTCCCCGGCCTGCTCGCGCTGATCGTGTTCTCGTGCTTCAACAACTTCCTCGGCGGCACCTTCATGGCGCTGATGGACGCGTACGGGCTGTCGCTCGTCTCGGTCCAGGCCTGGGGCCTGCTGTGGGGCGTGCTCAGCGCCGGCGTGATCATCGGCGGCCTGATGGTCGCCCGGACCGGTGTCGGCGCCAACCCCGTCCGCACCCTGCTGCTCGTCAACGTCGCGCTCTGGACCACCTGCGTGGTGTTCCCGCTGCGCTCCTCGATCGTGCTCCTGGCGGTCTCGATGATGGCGTTCATGCTGGTGATGCCGTACGCCGAGGCGTCCGAGCAGACGGTCCTCCAGCGCGTCGTGCCGTACCACCGCCAGGGCCGGGTCTTCGGCTTCGCCCAGAGCATCGAGCAGGCCGCGTCGCCCCTGACCGCGTTCCTGATCGCCCCGATCACCCAGCTGCTGGTCATCCCGTGGATGACCGACGGCTGGGGCGCCGAGGTCCTCGGTCCCTGGTTCGGCACCGGCGCCGACCGCGGCATCGCGCTCGTGTTCGTGGTCGCCGGGATCATCGGGCTGCTGGTCACCGGGCTGGCCCTGCTGTCGCGTCCCTACCGCCGGCTGTCGGCGGTGTACGCCGAGGGGTCGGCCGAGCCCGTCCCCGACCCGGCGACGTCCACCGTCGCTTGATTGACGTCAATCAAGCGCGGACGGCTCACACGTCGAACGTCACGCCCTGGGCGAGGGGGAGGTCGCCGGAGTAGTTGATGGTGTTGGTCGCGCGGCGCATGTAGGCGCGCCAGGCGTCGGAGCCGGACTCGCGGCCGCCGCCGGTCTCCTTCTCGCCGCCGAAGGCCCCACCGATCTCGGCGCCGGACGTGCCGATGTTGACGTTGACGATGCCGCAGTCGGAACCGGCGGCCGACATGAACAGCTCGGCCTCGGCCTGGTCCTGGGTGAAGATCGAGGACGACAGTCCTTGCGGCACGGCGTTGTTGAGCGCGACGGCCTCGTCGAGGTCGTCGTACGTCATCACGTACAGCAGCGGCGCGAACGTCTCGGTGTGCACGACCGCGGACTGCGCCGGCATCCGGACGACGGTCGGCTGCACGTAGAAGGCGTCCTCCGCGTCCGCGGCCAGCACCCTCGTTCCTCCCGTCACGAGCGTGCCCCCGGCCTCGACCGCAGCGTCGACGGCCGCGGCGTACGACGCGTGGGCACGGCCGTTGACCAGCGGACCGACCAGCGTGGCGGGCTCGAACGGCGATCCGATCGGCAGCTTCTCGTACGCCGCCGCCACCCGGTCCACGACCGCGTCGACGACCGAGGAGTGCGCGATCACGCGGCGCATGCTGGTGCACCGCTGGCCGGCGGTGCCGGCGGCCGAGAAGACGATGCCGCGGGTGGTGAGGTCGAGGTCGGCCGAGGGTCCCACGATCGCCGCGTTGTTGCCGCCGAGCTCGAGCAGCGACCGGCCGAACCGGGCCGCCACCCGTGGCCCGACCTCGCGGCCCATCCGGGTCGACCCGGTCGCCGACAACAGGGCGACGGCCGGGTCCTCGACCAGCGCCAGGCCGACCGGGGCGTCGCCCAGCACGACCTGCGACACGTCGGCGGGGAAGCCGGCCTCGTCGAGCGCTCGCGAGAGGAGCGCTCCGGACGCCAGCGCGCACAGCGGCGCCTGCTCCGACGGCTTCCACACGACCGTGTCGCCGCAGACCAGCGCGATGGCGGTGTTCCACGACCACACCGCGACCGGGAAGTTGAAGGCCGAGATGACACCGACCACGCCCAGCGGGTGCCAGGTCTCCATCAGCCGGTGGCCCGGCCGCTCGGAGGTCATCGTCCGCCCGAACAGCTGCCGCGACAGGCCGACCGCGTAGTCGCAGATGTCGACCATCTCCTGGACCTCGCCCCGGGCCTCGGAGGTGATCTTGCCGACCTCGAGGGTGACCAGCGTGGCCAGGTCGTCGAGGTGCTCGCGCAGCAGCTCGCCGAAGCGCCGCACCACTGCACCGCGCACGGGAGCCGGCACCAGTCGCCACGCGTCGTACGCCGTCGCGGCGCGCGCCACCGCGCTCGCGACGTCGTCGGGCGTGGCCCAGGCGAGGGACGAGACCGGGAGGCCGTTGACCGGCGAGAGCCCGACGTGGTCGCCGCCGACGGCGGCCAGGTCCACGCCGCAGGCGGCGGCGGCCGCCTCGGCGCGCGAGCGGAGGTCGGACTCGGAGGGGAGGCTCATACGAGCGACGATAAAGCAGCCACCACGTCGTCCTCCGTGAGCACCACGTGAGCGGCCGCCGGCCCGAGCGGGATGAAGGAGTCCTCGGCGGTGACCCGCTCGACGAGACCGGTGTAGCCACCCTCGACGAGCGCGGTGACGACTCCTTCGGAGACGCCTCCGGAGCGCCGGGTCTCGTCGACGACCAGCACCCGCGGGAACGCTGCGACCACCGCCAGCAGGTGCAGGACCGGCAGCGGCGCCAGCCAGCGGAGGTCGAAGATCGAGGCCGCGACGCCCGCCCGCTCGGCGGCCCGCCTCGCCATCCCCACGCCGTTGCCGAACGTCACGACCAGCACGTCGCGACCTCCCCAGTGCAGCCGGCCCATGTCGCGGCCGTGGTGCCCTGGGCGCCAGCGCTCGGGGGCGGCGTACGGCGCCGCCTCGCCCTTGTCGTGGTACAGCGCCGTCGGCTCGAGCAGCACGCCCACGCGTCCCTCGCCGACCGCGAGCCCGGCCAGGATGCGGAGCAGCTCGGGTGCCTCGGCGGCGCTCGAGGGGCAGGCGACCACGATGCCGGGGATGTCTCGCAGCACGCCGATCGCGTTGTCGTTGTGGAAGTGTCCGCCGAACCCCTTGAGCGAGGCCAGGGAGGCGATCCGGACGACCAGGCCGTTGGCGTACTGCCCGTCGGAGAAGAAGCCCAACGTCGCGGCCTCACCCCGCAGCTGGTCCTCGGCGTTGTGGAGGTACGCGAGGTACTGGATCTCGGCGATCGGCAGCAGCCCGGCCAGCGACGCTCCCAGGGCCAGACCGAGGATGGTCTGCTCGTCGAGCGGGGTGTCGAAGACGCGTGCGGCGCCGAAGGTCTTCTGCAGGCCGAGCGTGACGCCGTACACCCCGCCTTTGGCGCCGACGTCCTCGCCGAGCACGATCGCCTGCGGGCACGCCGCGAGCACGTCGGTCAGCGCGGCGTTGACGGACTGGGCCAGGGTGAGCGGCCCGCTCTCCTCCGGCAGACCCCTGGAGAACGACGCCTTGCGGTCCTCGGCGGCGGTGACGTGGCCGGCCCGGGTCCGCCGGTCGACGGGGTGCGCGATCTCGGCGGCCGAAGCCAGGTGCTCGACGGGCTGGACGTCGTCGGCGGTCGCCCGGACGCGGGAGCGTGCGGCGTCGTACCGCGCCAGCACGGCCCCGGTCGACCAGCCGGCGTCGACCAGGGCCTGGGCGGTGCCCAGCAACGGGTCGCGGGCGAGGTCGGCGGTCACGTCGCGGTCGCGGCGGTAGCCGAGCTCGGCGTCGGAGCCCGCATGGCCCAGGAACCTCACGGTCCGCAGGTGCAGGATCGCGGGCTTCCGGGTCGCGCGGACCCCGTCGGCCGCCTCGCGGGCGGTGGCCAGGGTGCCGAGCGGGTCCGAGCCGTCGGCCTGCAGGTAGGTGAACCCCGGCCGGGACGACAGCGCCGTCTCGACCCAGCCCGGGGGGCTGGGCACCGAGATGCCCCAGCCGTTGTCCTCGACCACGACCAGCAGGGGCAGCGGCAGCCTGGTGTGCACGGCGTGCCCGGCGGCGTTGAGGGCGCCGACCGCCGTCGAGTGGTTGATCGAGGCGTCGCCGAGGCTGGCGACCACGACGGCGTCCTCGGGCCACGGGGTCGGCACGCCGATCCGAGGCGCGCGGTGCAGGCGAACGCGAGACCGACCGCCCGGGGCAGGTGCGAGGCGATCGTCGAGGTCTGGGGGATGACGTTCAGGGCGGCGTTCCCGAAGACCTTGTGCCGCCCGCCGGTGATCGGCTCGTCGCGGGAGGCGGTCAGCCCGAGCAGCACGTCGCGGACCGGGTCGTGGCCCGAGACCTGCGCGGCCCGCGCGCAGTAGAAGCCGCCCGAGCGGTAGTGCAGCAGCGCCGGGTCGGTCGGCCGCAGCGCCATCGCGACGGCCGCGTTGCTCTCGTGGCCGGCCGAGCCGATCGTGTAGTAGCCCACGCCGGCAGCGGACAGCCGACGAGCCTCGAGGTCGAGGTGCCGGCTCAGCGCCTGCGCCTCGAACAGACGCGCCAGCTCCGCCGGGTCGCCGGCCGTCACGCCGGACGGCGACAGCGAGGCGGCCGCCGTACGGAAGTGTTCGTCGAGGCCCGCCGTCACCCGACCCATGATGCCGTGACCCCAGTCGCCAGCCTCCGGCGCGTCACCACCCCTCGCTGGTTGAGGAAGGCGCGCAGCGCCTGTCACGAAACCCGGTGCGCGGTGAGGGTCAGTCGAAGAACGAGCGCTTCATCGAGAACACCCAGCGCCGGTGCGGGTGCTCGCTGACCGACCAGAACCGGTCGGTCGAGGGCCAGTAGGCGATGTCCTCGGGGCCCATCGGGGTCGCGAGCCGGTGCTCGACCATCTCGCCGGGAGTGCCGACGTACACGCTGCCGGGCTTCCACGGACCGTGCGACACGGTCACGTGGTACCTCCCGTCGACGATCGAGGCGCCCTGCATCCTGGAGATGCCGCCGTCGTCGAGCCCGATCGGCCGCGACAGCCCGTCGTCGCCGGTCTGCAGCATCAGGGTGTCCGGCTCGAGGTGGTAGCGCGCCAGCCGGGTGCTCTGCCCGGTCCGCCCGTACTCGCCCGCGACGATCGCCGGGGGATCGGTGCTGCGGTCGAGCGACAGGAAGGAGTACCTCAGCGGGTCGTTGCCGTCGTCGGCGTACGCCCGGTAGGAGAACCGCACGGGCAGCACGTACCGATAGCCGTACGACGCCACCTGCTGGCCGCGCAGCCCGAGCCGGTAGGCGCCGGTGCCGCGCACGTCCGGCACGCGCATGATGTCGTCGACGCGGCACGTGACCAGGCCGCGGGCCGTGGCGGCCACGTGCAGGTACGGGCCGCTCCAGACGACGCCGCCGGCGTGCACGCGCAGCGGTCGCAGCACGAGCATCCCGTGCTGGTCGAGGACCGGCACCACGAGCAGCACGTGGCGGTAGCGCAGGCCGGCCAGGTCCACGAACGTCACCCGGACGCCGCTCTCGTCCTTGGCGTACCAGCTGACGGCGAGGACGTGCTTGCCGCCGATGTCCTCGGTGTCGGAGGCGTCGGCCGAGGTGGACACGCCCTGCGGCCACCAGCGCTCGTCGCGCCGGTCCTCGCGGTCCCAGGCGAAGCCCCAGTCCACCGCCCGCCCGAGCCGGCCGCGCCCGAGCAGGAACGTGCGGGACGCCTTCCGGTTGAGGTCGGCGAGCACCGCGTCGACCCCGACGGCGCCGCCGAGCAGGGTGCCGAGCGCGTCGATCTCGCGGACGTTCTCGTCCGTGCGCCGCAGGTGCACCCCCATGCTCACGGCGCCCAACCTAGTGTCGTGCCGTGGTCGGGACCCGTCAGGTCGTCGTCGGCGCCGCGATCGTGCGCGACGGGCGGGTCCTGGCGTGCCGCCGTACGGCGCCCCTCGAGGTCGCCGGCCGGTGGGAGCTCCCCGGCGGCAAGGTCGAGCCGGGGGAGGCGCCGGAGGCGGCGCTGGTCCGGGAGGTACGCGAGGAGCTCGGCTGCGACATCGCCGTCACCGCCTGGCTCGCCGACGAGACGACGATCGGGGAGCGGTACGTGCTGCGTGTCGCCGTCGCCGCCCTGGTGGCCGGTGAGCCCGACCCGGTCGAGCACGACGCCGTCCGCTGGCTGGCCGCCGACGAGCTCGACGACGTCGACTGGCTCGATCCCGACCGCCCGTTCCTCGCGCTGTTGGCGACCGTCCTACGCTCGACACCGTGACTTCCGTACCCGACGAGCGCCTGCTGCTCGTCCACGCCCACCCCGACGACGAGACGATCCAGAACGGCGCGACGATGGCGAAGTACGTCGCCATGGGCCGCGGCGTCACCCTGGTCACCTGCACCGCCGGTGAGATGGGCGAGATCCTGGTGCCCGAGCTCGAGCACCTCGCCGCCGACCGCGAGGACGGGCTGGGCGAGCACCGGCGTGGTGAGCTCGACGACGCCATGAAGGAGCTCGGCGTCACCGACCACCGTTTCCTCGGCGGCTTCGGCACCTACCGCGACTCCGGCATGCAGTGGCACGCCGACGGCTACGCGATCCCCGCCGACGACACCCACGAGAACGCCTTCTGGAACGCCGACCTGCGCGAGGCGGCCGACCACCTGGTCGCCATCATCCGCGAGATCCGGCCCCAGGTCCTGCTCACCTACGACCAGTTCGGCAACTACGGGCACCCCGACCACATCCAGGCGCACCGGGTCGCGACGTACGCCGCCGCGCTGGCGGCCGTGCCGTCGTACAAGCCCGACCTCGGCGAGCCGTGGGACGTCCCCAAGATCTACTGGTCGGCGATGGCCGAGAGCCGCTTCCGGGCCACCCTGAAGCGACTCCGCGAGGCCGGCGACACCGAGACGTTCAACGGCATGGAGCCCGACGCCGACTTCGGGCCGTTCGTCACCCCCGACGAGCACATCAGCGCTCGCGTCGACGGGTCGGAGTACCTCGAGACCAAGCTGGCGGCGCTCGCGCGGCACCGCAGCCAGGTGGAGATGGACGGCCCCTTCTTCCGGGGCAGCGAGAACGGCCAGTCGATGTGGGGCGACGAGTTCTACCGCATCGCCAAGGGCACCCCCGGGCCGGCCGGCGAGGACGGCTGGGAGCCCGACCTCTTCTCCGGACTGTGACCTCGGCGGCCGGTGAGCCGGTCGGATCGGTGACCACCGCTTTCCTACGATGAGCCGGTGAGCAAGAAGCCGCAGCGCGAGCGCGCCGGCGCCCGGGTGGTGCTGGTGATGCTGCTCGTGCTCGCGCTGATGCTCGGCGTCGGGTATCTCGCGGCGTACGCCGCCGCGCAGGACAAGACGCCGCGCGGCACCAAGGTCGCCGACGTGCCCGTGGGCGGCCAGACGCTGGCCGACGCGGCCGCCACGCTGCGCTCGGGCCTCGCGTCACGCGCGGACGCGCCGGTCACGATCCGGATCGACAGTGCCGTCGGCGGTCAGGAGCTGACCGCGACTCCGGCCGACCTCGGGCTCGGGGTCGACTACGTGGCGTCGGTCCGCGAGGCCGGCGCCGGCCGCAGCTGGGATCCCGCCTGGCTCTGGAACTACTACACGGGCGGCGCCGAGCTCGAGCCCGTCGTCACGGTCTCGGACATGACCATGACCGACTACCTGACGAGCCTGGCCGAGCGCGTGGGCAGACCTGCGCGGGACGGCCGGGTCCGGTTCCAGGACACGCGGGTGCGCGTCGACCAGCCCAAGGCCGGCCGGTCGATCGACCCGGTCCAGGCACGCGAGGCGATCACGGCGGCGTACCTCGCCGACGACCCCACCGCCGTCGTCGACCTGGTCGCCGCCCAGCCCGAGATCGACGACGCCGACGTCCGCACCGCCGTGAACGAGGTCGCGAACCCGGCCGTGTCGGGCCCGGTGACGCTCGCGTTCGGCGACAGCCGGGTGCGTCTCCAGCCCCGCGACTTCGCCGCCGCGCTGTCGTTCAAGCCCGAGAACGGCGAGCTCCGGCTGCACGTCGACCAGCAGACCCTGCTCCGCCTGGTGGAGCAGGTGGTGGCGGCCGACGGTGGCACCCCGGTCGACGCCACCGTCGTCCTGGTGGACGGGCAGCCCGAGGTGGTCCCGGCCAAGCCGGGCGTGACCTTCGAGCCGGCCGAGGTGATGGCCGCGTTCACCGCCGCCCTCACGCAGCCGGAGGGGGAGCGCGAGGCCACCGTGAGCGCGCAGGTCGAGGAGGCGGCGTTCAGCACGGCGGACGCCAAGGCGCTGGAGATCAAGGAGCAGGTCTCGACCTTCACGACGTACTTCCCGTACGCCGACTACCGCAACACCAACATCGGCCGGGCCATGGAGCTCATCAACGGGACCGTGCTGAAGCCGGGCGAGACGTTCTCCCTCAACGACACCGTGGGGGAGCGCACCCCCGAGAACGGCTTCGTGAAGGGCTTCATCATCGAGGACGGCATCTTCAAGGAGGACTACGGCGGCGGCGTCTCGCAGTCGGCCACGACGACGTTCAACGCCGCCTTCTTCGCCGGCCTCGAGGACGTCGAGCACAAGCCGCACTCGTTCTACATCGACCGCTACCCCGTGGGCCGCGAGGCGACCGTGGCCTGGCCGACGGTCGACCTGAAGTTCACCAACAACACGCCGTACGGCGTCCTCATCCAGGCGGGCATCACCCCGAGCAGCCCGTCGGCGCAGGGTGTTGCGACGGTGACGATGTGGTCCACGAAGTACTGGGAGATCACCACGTCGGAGTCCGCGAGGTACAACCTCACCGAGCCGAAGACCCGCGTGCTGCGCACCGAGGACTGCTACCCGAACACCGGCTACGGCGGCTTCGACATCGACGTGACCCGCCACTTCCACCTGCCGTCCGACCCGACCCAGGACCACGACGAGGTCATGCACACGACGTACACGCCCTCGGACACGGTGATCTGCAAGCCGCCGCGCTAGCCGCTGGTCGAGGAGGGACGAAGTCCCGTCACGAGACCCGGTGACCTACGGCAGCACCGCGTCGAGCTCGACCTCGACGACCCACCGCGGATCCAGCATGCCGACGACCACGAGCATCGTGGAGGCCGGGCGCACGTCCGCGAAGACCTCGCCGTGGGCCTGGCTGGCCGGACCTTCGAAGCTGCGGTCGGTGAGGTACGTGCGGGTGCGCACGGTGTCGGCCGCCGACCCGCCGAGCCGGGAGAGCGCGTCGAGCGCGATCTCCCAGCACCGGCGGGCCTGCGTCAGCGGGTCCGGGTCCACGTGGCCGTCGGGCCAGATCGGAGCGGTGCCCGACACGTAGACGTGCTGCCCCGTGCGGACCGCCCGGCTGAAGCCCACGGTCTGCTCGTACGGCGACCCGCTCGCGACGCGCTCGTCGCTCATGGCGCGAGCCGGTGCAGGTCGCGCGGGAACAGCGTCACCTCACGGATGTTAGGACTCTCCGTGAGCCGGCCGACGAACCGCTCCAGGCCGATGGCGAAGCCGCCGTGCGGCGGGATGCCCCTGCGGAACGCCTCGACGTACGACGCGTAGGGCGCGTACGGGTAGCCGCGGGCCTCGAGCGTGCGGACGTAGTCGTCGTACCGGTGCAGCCGCTGCGCGCCGCTGACCAGCTCGACGCCGCGGAAGATCAGGTCGAACGACCGGCTCCAGTGCGGGTCCTCGGGCTCGGGGTGGCTGTAGAACGCCCGGTTGGCCGTCGGGTAGCCCTCGACCACCACGAAGTCGCTGCCGTGCTCGGCCTTCGCCCACTCGCCGAGCGCGCGCTCGTGTGCCGGGGCGAGGTCGGGCTCGTCGTCGGGTGCACCGGCGATCCGCAGCGCCTCGCGGAAGTGCAGCAGCGGGATCTCCTCGGGCACGACGGGCACGTCGAGGCCGAGCCGCTCGACCGCCGGAGCGGCGTGCTCGTGCACGGCCGCGACCATGCCGGCGACCGACGTCGCGCAGGCAGGCGATCACCTCGCGGTGGTCCTCGATGAAGCCGAGCTCGACGTCGAGGCTGACGTGAACTGGGCCAGGTGCCGGACCGTGTCGTGCGGCTCGGCGCGGAACACCGGCGCGACCTCGTACACGCGCTCGAACACCCCGACCAGCACCTGCTTGTAGAACTGCGGGCTCTGGGCGAGGTACGCGGGTCTGCCGTAGTAGTCGACCGCGAACACGTTGGCGCCGCTCTCGGTGGCCGACTCCACGAGCTTGGGAGTGACGATCTCGGTGAACCCGCCCGCGTCGAGGGTCGTGCGGAAGCCCTTGAGGCTGGCGGCCGCGAGCTCCCACTTGGCCCGCTGGAGCGGGTGCCGCCAGGTGACGGCGGCGTGGTCGAGCATGGTCGGCAGGCTGGCGTTCAGGGTCGGCCGCCACAGCTCGACGGGCGGGGTGTCCGCGTCGTCGGACAGCGCTCGGATCGTCGGCTCGGTCACCTCGATCCCGCCGGGAGCCTGCGGGTTGGCGGTCGCCGTCCCGACGACCTCGACCGGGGTCTCCTCGGGCGGTACGTCGGCCTCGCCGCGCACCACGACCTGGGCGAGCCCGGTGCGGTCGCGGACGACGAGGAACGTGAGCTGGGCCAGCTCGCGTCGGCGGTGCACCCATCCCTGCAGTCGGACGGTCGAGCCGGGCTCGGCGGCGGGCAGGTCGGTACAGAGTGTTCGGTCGGGCGTGCGTGGTGTCATGACTACCTCCAGTGGACGGAAGCCCTGGAGGTGTGGGCGGGGGCAAAGTCGCGGTGCCACCACACCTTCGCCGATGTGTCATCGGCCTCTCGTCGGTACGCCGGACGCGCGGACCCCGGCCTCTCGAAGGTCGAGCGAGGGTTGTCAGGCCTCACCGGCGTCGGGCAAATGGTAGCGCTTGACCTCAGCACTGCGCTTGGTCCTCACCTTCAGCGACTCGTAGCCCGGGCGCGGAGGCCTTCACGCGGACGCTCAGCTTCTTGCCGACCAGCTTCGAGTCGATCACGAGCTTGCGTTTGGTTGCCTTGCGGATCTTCGCCTTGCCGGCGAACCACTGGTACTTCAAGGTGACCGAGGCCGGCTTCCACGTCCCCGCGGTCACTTTCACTGTCTGACCGACCCGGAGCACGCCCTTGATCTTCGGCAGCTTGGTGTTGGCCACGACCTTGGCGACGGGAGTCGCCGGCTCCATGGGCGCCACCACCACCGTCTGCGACGACTCGGCGAAGCCCGTCCAGTAGTCGGTGCGGGATGCGGCCACCCGAACCTGCAGGGTCTTCCCCACGTCCGCGGCGGTCGGGTTGTAGGCCTGGCCGGTCGCCCCCGGGATCGAGACGCCTCCGGCCCGCCACTGGTACGTCACCGTGACGCCCGAGGGGGACCAGACGCCGGGCGAGGCGGTCACGGTCTGTCCGACTCGCGGCGTTCCGGTGATGACGGGGGGTGCCAGGTTCTTGACCGCCCAGGGTCCTTGGCTCGGGTCCAGGACGGCGTCCAGCGCGCCGACGTGCTGCCCGGTGGTCACGGAGATCGAGTCCGCCGCCTCGAGGCTGCCCTTGTTGTTCCAGTACTCACCGACCTCCCACCACCAGTCGTAGAACTCGAGGCGGTAGGTGCCGCCTGCCAGGCCGCGGACCTGGTAGTTCCCGGCCTCGTCGGACTCGGTGTAGTCGTACCACTCGTAGCTGCCGCCGACGAGGCGGTAGACCGAGACATCGGCGTACTCGACGGCCGCGCCGTTCGTGCGGGTCACTCGGCCACTCAGGACGGCTGACGGCGCCAGTGAGGCGTTGATCCCCGCCGTCGTCGCCGAGGCACCCACCGTGACCGCGTTCGAGGTGGCAAGCGTGGCGTCGTCGTCGTAGTACTCCGGCTGCGTTAAGTTGCTACCAGATAGTCGGGAACCTAGCTGCCCGCGTCCAAGCGGGCCGCACGACGGCCTCCGGCTGATCGACGCCATGGCTAGTCCTCGCCGGACCCGTCAGAGGGCCGTTGTCGCCTGTGTGGCTGGACGTCATCCACGCCGGCACGTGCTCGGTCCTCGAGCATGTAGAACTGAGCCGGTACGACCGGCCGCATGGCCCGCCACGTCGTAGGCCCCGGCAGACGTCGGTCTCGTCCGGTCCATCCACGTGTCTACCGTCGGTGTAGCGTAACCGGACCACCGGACACCCACGTAGAGGTGGAACGGGCCCAGCAGGACGTCCATGTGTTGCACCCAGGCGCCCTCCGAGACGAGGACGTTGGACGCGGTGGCGAGCGTGGTCGCGTTGTTGAAGTACTCGGGCGCGAGATCGTCGGCGTGGGCGTCGAACCCGAGCCGGTAGGTCCCCGCAGGCAGGTCCTCCACGAGGTACCCGCCCGCCGCGTCAGTGTCGGCCCACGCGACGACCTCGAACTGCCCTGCTCCCGCGTCACGGTAGACGGAGACCGAGACGCCGGCCACGCCGATCGCTCCGGCGCGGGTGACCTGCCCGCTGATCCGGGCCGTGTCGACCGCTGCCGCCGGCGAGGCTGTGAGGGCGCTGGTGGTGAGCAACAAGGAGAGCAGCAGCACCGGGAAAGCGCGAGCACGAAGGACGGACCTGACCATGACGGAACCCCCCGTTCCTTGCCACGACCACCACTTCGGTGACGCGGGTGCCCGAGAGAGTTCCCCACGCTACGCCCGATCGGGGGGACGGTCGTCCCATTTCCTCCGGGACGAACACCGAGGGGTCTGCGGTGCCACGGTCAGGCCGGCGGCGTCAGGTACGCGTAGGCGTGATGGGTCGTGAAGCCCATGGCTTCGTACAACGCCAGCGCCGGCGCGTTGTGCCCGAGGACCTGGAGGTACGCCGTGGTGGCGCCGCGTTCGGCGCCCCACTCGAGGAGGGCGGCCATGATCGTGCGGGCGAAGCCCTGGCGGCGGTGCTCGGGTGCCACCTCGATGCCCCGGAAGCCGACCCAGTCGTCGCCGTACGCTGCGAATCCCTGCGCCGACCCCGGCACCGAGGCCGAGGCGATGTCGTCCTCCACGGTGACGACGACGCCGGAGGTGTCGACGCCCCGGAGCGCTCGCCGGGCGGTCGCCACCGACGCGAGCTGGAACTGGGTGTCGGCGTCGTGGCTCTCCGGTACCCATCCGAGGCCCGCGAGGAAGGTCCGCTCGTCCGACTCGGCCAGCACCGCCGCGACAGCCGGCTTCCCGAGCCCCCCGTAGTGCCCCTCCACCTCGGTCACCGTCGCAACGTCATACGAATCGTGGCCTAGAGCCTCCGATTCGTATGACGTTGTCGGGAAGGCGAGGACGGAGTTGGCGCGGCGGGCGGTGGCGGTGGCCGACGAGCGCAGCAGCCAGCCCGAGGGGCCGGCGACGGGAGCGACGACGAGGTCCGGGAACAGCGCGAACGCGCGGACCTGGGCCTCGCGCGGCGTGACCCGCAACCGGGGCGAGGGCCGGGGCGGCACGGGCTTGCCGGAGACGATGTCGGCGATGCGGATCGTCACGGGCGGTCCGCCCGAGGAGGGCGCGACCACGCAGACGCCGTCGGCCCAGGCCGTGCACACACCGAGGACGTCGGTCATCGCCGGCCCGCCGGACGGCCCGGTCTCGACCGGGCAGTACGCGCCGGACGACCACCCGCGTCCCGACGACATGGGGGCCCAAGCCCTGGGCCTGAGCGGACGGCGGCACGCGCAAAGACTAGGCTGGGCAGGTCCACTCGCGCCGCTCGCATCTGCGGTCTGAATCAGGAGGAACTGGTGACCTACGTCATCGCCCAGCCGTGCGTCGACCTGAAGGACCGGGCCTGCGTCGACGAGTGTCCCGTGGACTGCATCTACGAGGGCAAGCGGATGCTCTACATCCATCCCGACGAGTGCGTCGACTGCGGCGCCTGTGAGCCGGTCTGCCCGGTCGAGGCGATCTTCTACGAGGACGACACCCCGGAGGAGTGGAAGGGCTACTACGACGCCAACGTCCACTTCTTCGACGACCTCGGCTCGCCCGGTGGCGCCGCGAAGCTCGGCGAGATCGACCACGACCACGAGCTCGTCGCGGCCCTGCCGCCCCAAGAGCACGACGAGTGAGTGCGCCAGCGGGTCTCCCAGCGACTCCCTGACTTCCCCTGGGACCAGCTCGCCCCCGCGGCGGAGCGGGCCCGCGCGCACCCCGACGGCCTCGTCGACCTGTCGGTCGGCACCCCCGTCGACCCGACCCCCGACTTCGTCCGCCGCGCGCTCGCCGACGCCGCGGACAGTCCCGGCTACCCGCTGACGATCGGCCGCGTCGAGACCCGCCAGGCGGCGCTCGACTGGATGGAGCGGCGACTCGGGGTCACCGGGCTGGGCCTCGACGCCGTCATCCCGACCATCGGCTCGAAGGAGCTGATCGCCAGCCTGCCGACCCATCTCGGCGTCGGCCCCGGCGACCTCGTCGTGCACCCCGAGCTGGCCTACCCGACGTACGAGGTCGGCGCCATGCTCGCCGGCGCCCGCACGCTGGCCGCCGACTCGCTGACCGCGATCGGGCCCGAGGTGCCGCGGCTGCTGTGGCTGAACTCGCCCGCCAACCCGACCGGGCGGGTGCTCCCGGTCGAGCACCTCCGCAAGGTCGTCGACTGGTGCCGCGACCGGGGCACGGTGCTCGTCTCCGACGAGTGCTACATCGAGCTCGGCTGGGAGAGCCAGCCGGTCTCCGTGCTGCACCCGGACGTGTGCGGCGGCTCCGCCGAAGGCGTCCTGGCGGTGCACTCGCTGAGCAAGCGGAGCAACCTGGCGGGCTACCGGTGCGCGTTCGTCGCCGGTGACCCCGCCCTGGTCGGCGAGCTGCTCGCCGTCCGCAAGAACCTCGGCCTCCAGGTCCCGGGCCCGCAGCAGGTCGCGATGACCGCCGCGCTGGCCGACGACACCCACGTCGAGGAGCAGCGGGAGAGGTACGCCGGCCGGCGGGCCGTGCTGCGGCGCGCACTGGAGGGCGCCGGGTTCCGGATCGACCACTCCGAGGCGTCGCTGTACCTCTGGGCGACCCGGGGCGAGGACTGCTGGGCGACGGTCGCGGCGCTGGCGGAGCTCGGGATCCTGGTCGCCCCGGGCGCCTTCTACGGCGCGGCGGGGAGCGAGCACGTGCGGGTGGCCCTCACCGCGACCGACGAGCGGGTCGCCGCCGCTGCGGACCGGCTGTGACACGGGCCTGGCAAAGCGGGTTGTCAACCGCCGGGCAAAGGGCTTGGTAAAGAATTCCGGCGTGACGCCGAGGTTTTACCCGGCGATATCTTGCGGAAATAAGTAAAGGCCGACAAACGCGACCAAGGGCGCATTTATCGGCCAATACCCAGGGCTAAAAGAGCCGCGGCGCCCGCCCCCCCAGACGGGCGCCACAGCCTTTTAGAGAACATGCACCTCTCTCAGCAGACAGAGGCGTCGTACAGGTCTCTCGCCTCGATCTGGTGCTCAGCCAGCCGGCCGGGCACGCGGACGGCGCTGATTGCCTCCATCCGCACCACCGAGTGGTCGTTCTGAGCGTCCACGAGTACCACTCCGTACCCGTCCACACCCGCGACGACACCGGTGAGCCACTGGCCTCCGACCAGCACCTCCACAATTGCGTCATGATCGTGCGCCCTGTTCAGCGCAGTTCCCATTGTCAAGATCGTGGTGCTCTGCATGTTCCTGATCTCCCCCCCGCTGCCGAAAAGCCCCCTCCTCGGCGTTGATGAGAAAATTAGCCTGCGAGAACCACTGTGTGTAGCCCTTCGAGATGCTGATTTCGTCGTGTCGTAACAGGAGTGCCACGGGAGCGGGCACATCCAGGCAAACGCCTTGTCACTGGCCTAGACCACCCCCTGTCCAGGCGTGTCAACGGGGTGTCACGGGGTGTCGCGAGCCCGGAACGGGCCCGATTCCACGCTCAACGGGCCACGTCGACGTGCACGTGGTCGCGGTGCTCCAGGATCCGGCGATCGCCCTGCGAGCCGCTCGGCACGCGGTAGTCCTGCCACCCGTCGCCCGAGCTGCTGACCCGCCAGACGCGGTCGTCGAAGATCACGGTGTTGATGTCCAGCCGGTCGGCCTGGGCGACCAGGTAGCCGGCGATGGCCCAGCCGCGGCGCTTGTTGTCCTCCGAGACCGGCCGGACGAAGACGTCGATCGCCCGGCCGTCGTAGTGCGCCGAGCCCTCCATGTGGCCGTCGCGCACGCCGCCGGGCTCGAAGCCGCCGAGCGGGAGGTCGCCGAAGGTCCGGGCGAGGTCGGCCCGTACCTCCGCGGCCCGCGCCGTCAGCCCGGCCTCGTCGAGAGCGGGGGAGTCCGCGTCGCGGTCGTCGTCCACCGTGCACCAGAACGCCGCCCGCGAGTTGCCGGTCAGCGCGGAGGCGAGCACCCGCGCGTCCTGCTCGTGGTCGGCGTACGCCTCCGGGAACCCCGAGCGCTGCACCTCCTGGGCCGCCTCGGTGACGGGCATCGACTCGTAGCCGTCCACCTGGGCCAGCGCGTCGTAGAACGCGTTGGTCGCGTAGGTCGGGTCCTGGAGCTGGTCGGGCGTGCCCCAGCCCTGCGACGGCCGCTGCTGGAAGAGCCCGACCGAGTCGCGGTCGCCGTACTCGAGGTTGCGCAGGTCCGACTCCTGGTACGCCGTGGCGAGGGCGATCGTGGCGGCCCGGGCCGGCATCCCGCGCTGCACCGAGATGGCCGCGATCAGGGCGGCGTACCGGGACTGCTCCAGGTCCAGCTCGACCAGGTGGCCGTCGACCTGCGCCTGGCACTCCTCGACGGCCGGGATCAGCGGGGGCAGCGAGCCGTCGCGCCAGGTGACGAACGCCGCCGCGCCGCCGAAGGCGAGGGCGGCGACGACGAGGATCGCCAGCAGGCGTCGGGTCACGCGGGGACCCGCCCTCAGTTGGCGTGCAGGGCGGCGTTGAGCTCGATCCGGCCGGCCTTCCACGGCACCGCCTCGATCGCGCCGGTGACCGAGTTGCGGCGGAACAGGACGTGGTCGGAGCCGGAGAGCTCGACGGCCTTCACCACGGTGCCGTCGGGCAGGGTGACCTTGGTACCGGCCGTGACGTAGCAGCCGGCCTCGACCACGCAGTCGTCGCCGAGCGAGATGCCCACGCCGGAGTTCGCCCCGAGGAGGCAGCGCTCGCCGATCGACACGACCTCCATGCCCCCTCCGGACAGGGTGCCCATGATCGACGCGCCGCCGCCGATGTCGGAGTCCTTCCCGACGACCACGCCGGCCGAGATGCGCCCCTCGACCATGGACGTTCCGAGCGTCCCGGCGTGGTAGTTGACGAACCCCTCGTGCATGACGGTGGTGCCGGGCGCCAGGTGGGCGCCGAGCCGGACCCGGTCGCCGTCGGCGATCCGCACGCCGCTCGGCAGCACGTAGTCGACCATCCGGGGGAACTTGTCGACGCCGTAGACCATCACGGGGCCGGCCGCCTGCAGCCGCGCCCGGGTCTCCTCGAAGCCCGCGACCGCGCACGGCCCGGCGCTGGTCCACACCACGTTGGTCAGCAGCCCGAAGGCGCCGTCCATGACGATCGTGTGCGGACGCACCAGCCGGTGGGACAGCAGGTGCAGCCGCAGCCACATGTCCTCGGCCGTGGTGGCGGGCTCCTGGAGGGCCGCCGTCACCGTACGGACCTCCCGCCGCACCCGGCGTGCGTCGTCGCGGCCGGCGAGCGCCTCGAGCCGCTCGCGCAGGGCCGGGTCCTCCACGGTGTCGCCCAGCCAGGGCTCGGGGAACCACACGTCGAGCACGGTGCCGTCGTCGGCGCCGCCGTCGATCAGCGTCGCGAGGCCGAGCCCCCCAGCGGTCGTGGGAGCGGTGGTGGGCGCGTCAGTCACGCCGAAAGCCTACGGATCAACCGCGAAACCCGACGCCGCGCTCCTACAGTGCGTCCGTGGCCAGTGCGTCGGACCTCGTCTTCGGCACCACGCTCGTGCCCGTGGACGGGCCGCCGGAGTACTACCCGGAGGTGGTGGCCGGGTTCGAGGCGCTGGGCTTCCGCCGCGTGGGCGGCCTGCTCGCCGACCTGACCGACGCCGAGGTCGAGGACCTGGTGGGCGGGTACGCCCCCGACGTCCAGGCCGAGCTGCGGCGGTCGGCGCGCATCCCCGAGACGGTGCTCGCCGCGCCCGACGCCTCCGCGTTCCTCGGCGTCGACTGGTTCTACGGCCAGCCGTCCGTGCGGCTGCGCTCCCTGCTGGTCGACGGCCGCCTGGTCGAGACCCAACGCGCCTGGGACCGGATGCCCGACCATCCGCTCGCGCTGGCGCCGTACGCCGCCCGGTTCCGGCTGCGGCCCGAGCAGGACCGCTCGGCACCCGGGCGTCTGGTGTCGCTGGTCGAGGGCGACGACCCGGACGGTGCTGTGGTCGGCCCACCAGGAGGCGCTGGCCCGCTCGGAGGAGACGCCGGTCGTCCACCGCACCGTCCAGCAGGCCCAGGCGCTCTGGCGGCAGTGTCTCCTCCACGAGATGCGGATCCAGGAGCGCACCGGGCGGCTCGGCGTCCGGGTCGCCTTCTGGCTGAGGTACGCCCGGTGGGTGCGCCCGCGGTTCGAGGCGCCCTAGCTGCTGGCCGAACTCACTGGCCGGTGCGGCCGTCGATGCACTCCCGGAGAAGGTCGGCGTGCCCGCAGTGCCGCGCGTACTCCTCGACCATGTGCACCAGGATGTCGCGTACCTCGGTCTCCTCGTCGCCGAGGTCGACGAGCCGGTCGAGGTCCACGTTGCTCTCGGCCCACGCCTCGGCGAACGCCACCTCACGGCGCCAGTCCTCCCACGCCTGCTCGACGACGGCCGGGTCGGCGACCGCTCCGTCGAAGTCCGAGTCGTCGACGTAGAGCCGCGGGATGTCCTGACCGTCGAGGCGGCGGCGGAACCACGAGTGCTCGACGCCCGCGAGGTGCCGGAGCAGGCCCAGCAGCGACATCGTCGACGGGGGCACCGAACGCCGGGCGAGCTGCTCGGCATCCAGGTCGGCGAGCTTCATCTCGAAGGTGAGCCGGTAGGCGCGCAGGTAGTCGAGCACCACGGCTCGCTCGCCCCGCGGGATCGTGCCGGTCTCGCGGGGGTCGTCCTCCGGGTCCACCCACATGTCGGGGTACTTGCGCTCTGGGTGACTATCAGGGGCCATCGGCGTAGCGTGCCACTCATGAGCACGGGCATGCGCACCAGCCGGACCCTCGCCGCCGCCGCTCTCATCCTCGTGTCGGTGTCGTGGGGTGCCACGGCTTCGGCCGCCCCGCAGGCCAAGAAGGAGCCCGCCGAGCACCGATCGTCGTCGCCGCACCTGATGAGCTCCTGCGGCAACATGGACGGGATCTAGGGGCCGTCCGTCAGACGACGAGCCGCAGCCGCGTCTCCGAGACGGCGACGCGGAGTCGCTGACCCCACGAGATCGTGAGCGCGTCGGCCTCGATGCCGTCGCCGAAGCAGACCAGCCGGTCGGAGGCCGAGACCACCTCGAGCTCCGCGCCCCGCGCGAGGACGCCCTCCGTGTACGACGTCCCGGTCGCCGGGCTGGGCCAGGCCTCGCGCACGAACCACGCGAGGCTCGGCTCGTCACGAAGAGGGAGCGCCAGGGCGCTGTGCCGCTCCTGCCAGGCCGAGCGCAGCCAGCCCGTGGCACCGGTGCCGGTGCCGACGAGGAGGCCGCTGGACGACTGCGGCTCCGTCGCCTCCCCGACCCGCAGCTCGTAGCGAGCCGACTGGTGGCCGGGCTGTCCGACGTACACCTCGTTGAGCGCGCGCAGCGTCTCGCCGGAGTCCGTCGTCGCCTCGACCATGGTCAGCTCGACGCAGGAGCCGCGGACGGCCCGGACGAGCGCCGCCCCGGCGGCCTCGGGCCGGTGGGGGACCAGGACGCCGGGGTTGCGTCCTGGCTCGGGGTCGAAGCCGACGACGGGCTGGCCGGCGACGTACTTGGCCACGTTGGCGACCAGCCCGTCCTGCCCGACGACCAGGACGACGTCCTCCGGCGCGAAGGCGAACCGGCTCAGGTCGGCGCGCTCGACCTCCCCGCGCCGCCACGGCGCGGGGATCGCGGCCGACACCTGGTGCAGGGCCTCCCGCAGCTGCTCGTCCCGCTCGCGGACCTCGGCGACCGAGCGACCGCGCTGGGCCAGGAAGAACTCGACCTGCCGGGCCGTGGCGTGACGGGCGACGAGCTCCTCGTACTCCGACCGGCGGTGCACGAGGACCGCGCGGGGGGCGAGACTCATCTCGAGCCTCCGCCGGCCAGCCTGGCCAGTGCCTCGCCGAGCACATCGGGCGTGAGAGTCAGGGTGGTCAGGTTCGAGACGTCGGGCAGGTTCGCCGCCAGCTCCTTGAGGGCCAGGGCTGTGAGGGTCTCGTGGTCGACCGCGTCGTACGCCGCCAGCAGCGCGGACTGGGCGTCCGCCTCGGCCTGTCCCACGGTCCGGGTCGCGGCCGCGCTCGCCGTCGAGGTGATCTCGTCAGCGGCGGCCTGCTCGGTGGCGCGCAGCCGCTCGTTGGCGCCGCGCTGGGCGACGAGCTCCTGCTCGCGTCGGGCGATCTCGATACGGCTGGTCAGCTCGTTCTCGGCGATCGCCGACTCCTGCTCCACGGCCAGTGCCCGGCGCTCGAACGTCGCCTTGTCGGCGGCGCCCTGGATCCGCTCGCGGGTCTGGGTCTGCAGGGCCCGCTCGACGTCGGGGTCGGTCCGCACCGAGACCACCCGGATGTCGGTGACGAGCAGTCCCCGCTCGCGGAGCCGCTGGTCGGCGGCCAGGGCGGCGGCCACCCGCTCGCGGATCGGCCCGATCCCGTGCGCGAGCGCCTCGGCCATCGTCATCTCCGCGACCAGCTCGACCGCCGGCTGCTGGGCGAGCTCGCTGAGCAGCCCGCCCAGGGTCTCGAGCGGGACGGCGTTCCAGGTGCCCGTCCGCGGCGAGACGCCGAAGTCGGTGCGAGTGGCCGCCAGCGGCGGGTCCTCGACCCGGTAGGTGACTGTGGAGGCGACCGTGACGTCCTGGAAGTCGGCGGTCCGGGCGTGGAAGAGCACCGTCTGCTCGCGGTCGTCGAGGGGCACCTCGGCGAGGGCGGCGGTACGCGGCCGGAACCAGAACGACAGGCCGGCGCCGACGTGGCGGACCTTGCCGTTGTGCTGGTGCTGCACCCAGCTGGTCGGGTCGGCCCGCAGGTGGCTGATGAAGGGGTAGGTGCGGATGTCGGCCATGGTGCTGTCTCCTCTCGTCCTTTATCGTCACTTCGACATTAAGGTCAAGGATGACTTCTCGTCAAATTGACGAGTATGGTTCTGGCATGGAACCGACCCCCGTGCTCGTCGCGGTCGACCTGGTGGTCCTGACCGCGCGGGCGGGTGAGCTCAGTGCCCTGATGGTGCGGCGTGGGGTCGAGCCGTACGTCGGTCGCTGGGCACTGCCGGGCGGGTTCGTCGAGCCGGGGGAGGACCTCGCCGACGCGGCCGTCCGCGAGCTCGGCGAGGAGGCCGGCATCGGCCGGCTCCGGCCGCACCTCGAGCAGCTGGCGACGTACGGCTCTCCCGACCGCGACCCGCGCGGCCGCGTGGTCAGCGTTGCCTACCTGGCGCTGGTGCCCGACCCGGGTGACCCGGTCGCGGGCTCGGACGCGGCCGACGCCGCGTGGCGAGCAGTGGGGAGCCTTGGCCGGTCGCGCTCGCTGGCCTTCGACCACGCCCGGATCCTCCGCGACGGCGTGGAGCGGGCCCGGGCCAAGCTCGAGTACACCTCGCTGGCGGCCGCGCTGATCCCCGAGCCCTTCACGGTCAACGAGCTGCGCGAGGTGTACGCCGCGGTGTGGGGCGTCGAGCCCGACCCGCGCAACTTCCACCGCAAGGTCACCTCGGCCGACGGCTTCGTCGTCGAGACCGACGAGACCACGACTCGCGGCGGCGGTCGGCCGGCCCGGCTCTACCGCCGCGGTCCGGCAACCCAGTTGCACCCCCCGATGCTGCGCGGGTGAATCCGATTCGTGCGGCGCGGCCTCACGCCGTACGCTGGCGACACAGGCGTTCGAGCCGTCATCAGCGGCGAGCCTCCGGAAGAACGGGCCCTGACAGCCAGCGGGATCCTCAGTAGAACCGGACGGGTAGGCCCGTCACAGCCGTGATCGAGCGGTCGCACTCCGTCATCACGAGGGGAGCGGCAAGCGAGGTGGTACCGCGGCGGAAGTCGTCCTCGTGTCAGGACCCGACACGAGGAGCGCATCGCATGGCCTACCCCCAGGTCTCCCACACCGGCGACGAGAGTGTGCCGTCGAGCCCGTCGTTCCCGCAGATCGAGGAAGCGGTGCTGGCCTACTGGGCCGACGACGACACGTTCCGCGCGAGCGTCGCGCAGCGCGACGCCGGCGAGGACGGGGCCAACGAGTTCGTCTTCTACGACGGCCCGCCGTTCGCGAACGGGCTGCCGCACTACGGCCACCTGCTGACCGGGTACGTCAAGGACCTGGTGCCGCGGTTCCAGACCATGCGCGGCCGCCGCGTCGAGCGTCGCTTCGGCTGGGACACCCACGGCCTGCCCGCCGAGCTCGAGGCGATGCGCCAGCTCGGCATGAAGACGACCGAGGAGATCCTCGAGCTCGGCATCGAGAAGTTCAACGCGGAGTGCCGCAAGTCCGTCTTCGAGTACACCTCGGAGTGGCGCGACTACGTGACCCGCCAGGCCCGCTGGGTCGACTTCGACAACGACTACAAGACCCTCGACCTCCCCTACATGGAGAGCGTCATGTGGGCGTTCAAGCAGCTGCACGACAAGGGCCTGGCCTACGAGGGGTTCCGGGTGCTGCCCTACTGCTGGAACGACGAGACCCCGCTGTCCAACCACGAGCTGCGGATGGACGAGGACGTCTACCAGCAGCGCGTCGACCCCGCCGTCACCGTCGGCCTGCGGCTCACGAGCGGTCCGGCCGAGGGTGCGCTGGCCCTCATCTGGACGACGACCCCCTGGACGCTGGCGGCGAACCTCGCGGTGATGGTCGGCCGCGACATCGACTACGTGGTCGTGGAGTCGGACTTCACGGGGACGACGGAGCGGTACCTGCTCGCGGAGGCCCGCCTGGCGGCGTACGCGAAGGAGCTGGGGGAGAGCCCCGAGGTGCTCCAGCGCTTCCGCGGCGTCGACCTGCTCGAGAGCACCTACACGCCGCCGATGTCCTACTACCTGGGCCACGAGCGGGCGTTCCGCGTCGTCGAGGCCGACATCGTCACCACCGAGGACGGCACCGGGCTGGTGCACACCGCGGGCGCCTTCGGTGAGGAGGACAAGGTCGTCACCGACCGCGAGGGCATCGAGCCCGTCGTGCCGGTGGCCAAGGACGGCACGTTCACGCCGCCGGTCGACGACTACGCCGGCCTGCACGTGTTCGAGGCGAACCTGGCGATCATCGACCACCTCCGCGCGATGACCCGCGGAGCCGGCGACACAGGCTCGATCACCGAGGGCACGGTGCTGCTGCGGCGCGAGTCCTACGAGCACTCCTACCCGCACTGCTGGCGCTGCCGCGAGCCGCTGATCTACATGGCGGTCTCGTCGTGGTTCGTGTCGACGACCAAGATCCGCGACCGGATGCTCGACCTCAACCAGCAGATCCGCTGGGTGCCCGACCACGTCAAGGACGGCCAGTTCGGCAGGTGGCTGGAGAACACCCGCGACTGGTCGATCTCCCGCAACCGCTTCTGGGGCTCGCCGATCCCGGTGTGGCGCAGCGACGACCCGGCGTACCCCCGCGTCGACGTCTACGGCTCGCTCGACGAGCTCGAGCGCGACTTCGGCGTGCGGCCCGACGACCTGCACCGGCCGTTCATCGACCAGCTGACGCGCCCCAACCCGGACGACCCGACCGGTCAGCTCGACGATGCGGCGGGTCACCGACGTCATGGACTGCTGGTTCGAGTCCGGGTCGATGAGCTTCGCCCAGGTGCACTACCCGTTCGAGAACACCGACTGGTTCGAGCACCACTTCCCGGGCGACTTCATCGTCGAGTACATCGGCCAGACGCGTGGCTGGTTCTACACGATGCACGTGCTCGCGAGCGCGATCTTCGAGCGCCCCGCGTTCGAGACCTGCCTGAGCCACGGCATCGTGCTCGGCTCCGACGGCCAGAAGATGAGCAAGTCGCTGCGCAACTACCCCGACGTGCGCGAGGTCTTCGACCGCGACGGCGCCGACGCGATGCGCTGGTTCCTGATGTCCAGCCCGATCCTGCGCGGCGGCAACCTGATCGTCACCGAGCGCAACATCCGCGAGGGCGTCCGCCAGGTGCTGATCCCGCTGTGGAACTGCTGGTACTTCTTCGCGCTGTACGCGAACGCCGCCGGCTACACCGCGCAACGACGGACCGACTCGGCCGACCCGCTGGACCGCTACCTGCTGGCCAAGACCCACCAGTACGTCGCCGACATGACCCGTCAGCTCGACGACTACGAGATCGCCAACGCGTGCGACTCGACGCGGTCGTTCCTCGACGTGCTCTCCAACTGGTACATCCGCCGCTCCCGCGAGCGCTTCTGGGCGGCGGACGGCAACGTGGACGAGACGGCGTTCGACACGCTCTACACCGTCCTCGAGACGGTCGCGCGGTGCGCGGCGCCGCTGCTGCCGCTGACCACCGAGGAGATCTGGCGCGGGCTGACCGGCGAGCGATCGGTGCACCTGACCGACTACCCGTCCGCCGACACGCTGCCGGCCGACGACGCGCTGGTCACCGCGATGGACCAGGTCCGCGAGGTGTGCTCGGCGGGCTCGGCGCTGCGCAAGGGCGCCGGGCTCCGCAACCGGCTGCCGCTGGCGGAGCTGACGATCGTGGTCAGCGGCGCCGGCGAGCTGGCCGGGTTCGAGCCGATCGTGGCCGACGAGCTCAACGTCAAGTCCGTCCGTCTGCTCGACGACCAGCACCCCGATGCCGCGTCGTACGGCGTCTCCCGGCGGCTGACGGTCAACGCGCGCGCCGCCGGCCCGCGGCTGGGCAAGGACGTGCAGACCGCGATCAGGGCGTCGAAGTCCGGCGACTGGTCGGTGGCCGACGACGGCACGGTCACCGCCGGTGGCTTGGTGCTGCAGGAGGGCGAGTACGTGCTGGACACCGTGGCCGGCGGCGGCGACGACTCCGCGACGGGAGTGCTGCCACGCGGTGGCTTCGTCGTGCTCGACACGGCGCTGACCCCCGAGCTCGAGGCCGAGGGCGTGGCCCGCGACCTGGTGCGCGCGGTCCAGCAGGCCCGGCGCGACGCCGGCCTCGAGGTCTCCGACCGGATCGTGCTGACCATCGCGGCGCGTGCGGAGGTCGCCGACGCGGCCCGGGCCCACCAGGAGCTCATCGCGGCCGAGACGCTCGCGACCTCGGTCGCCGTCGAGGTCTCCGACGTCGAGCACCCCGTCATCGAGCTGGAGCGAGCATGAGCGACCTGGACCTGACCGCCGACACCATCACGCTGCTCGAGCAGCTGGTGAACATCGAGTCGGTGAGCAGGAACGAGCAGCGGATCGCCGACGCGGTCGAGGCGGCGTTGCGGCCGCTGGGTCACCTGACGGTGTCGCGGCACGGCAACACGGTCGTCGCCCGCACCTCGCTCGGGTTGCCCGAGCGAGTCGTGATCGCCGGCCACCTCGACACCGTGCCGCTCAACGACAACCTGCCGGCCGTCTTGAAGGCGACGGCTGCGAGGTCGCTGCGCGGACTGGGTACGTGCGACATGAAGGGTGGCGTCGCGGTGATGCTCAAGCTCGCCGCCACCGTGCCCGCGCCCAACCGCGACCTGACGTTCCTCTTCTACGAGGCCGAGGAGATCGAGAGCGAGTTCAACGGTCTGCACCTGCTCTCGCAGAGCAACCCCGACCTCCTGCTGGCCGACTTCGCGATCCTGATGGAGCCCTCGGACGCCGTCATCGAGGCCGGCTGCCAGGGCACGCTGCGGGTCGACGTGACCACCCGCGGCGAGCGCGCCCACTCGGCCCGCTCCTGGATGGGCGTCAACGCCATCCACCAGGCCGGCGCGATCCTCGACCGGCTCAACGCCTACGAGGCGCGCAAGCCGGTGATCGACGGCCTGGAGTACCACGAGGGCCTCAACGCCGTGTTCATCAACGGCGGCGTCGCCGGCAACGTGCTCCCCGACGTCTGCACGGTGCAGGTCAACCACCGCTTCGCGCCGGACCGCAGCGAGGCCGAGGCGGCGGCGTACGTGCGGGAGTTCTTCGCCGGCTTCGAGGTCGAGCTCACCGACACCGCGCCCGGCGCCCTGCCGGGACTCGACCGGCCCGCGGCGAAGGAGTTCGTCGAGGCGGTCGGCGGCGAGGTGAACCCCAAGTTCGGCTGGACCGACGTCGCCCGCTTCTCCGCCCTCGGCGTGCCCGCCGTGAACTTCGGCCCGGGCGACCCGATGCTGGCCCACAAGCAGGAGGAGTTCGTCCCGGTCGAGCAGGTGCTGCGGTGCGAGTCCGTCCTGACCACCTGGCTCGGGGCCTGAACCGTGGACACTTTCCGGCACCAGGTGCCGGAAAGTGTCCACACACCTGAGAGGCTGCCCACGTGGTGAAGAGCAAGACCAAGGGTCCCGTCGTGCAACGTCGCGACCAGATCGACGAGGGCACGACCGACCAGCGGCTGCTCGACTCGCGCGGCCCGAGCGACTGGATCCACACCGACCCGTGGCGGGTGATGCGGATCCAGGCCGAGTTCATCGAGGGCTTCGGCGCGCTGGCCGAGCTGGGGCCGGCGATCGCGGTCTTCGGCTCCGCGCGCACCCGCCCCGGCGACACGACGTACGAGCAGGCCGAGCAGACCGGGCGGGCCCTGGTCGACGCCGGGTTCGCGGTGATCACCGGCGGCGGCCCGGGCTCGATGGAGGCGGCCAACAAGGGCGCCAGCGAGGCCGGCGGCGTCAGCGTCGGGCTCGGCATCGAGCTGCCCTTCGAGTCGGGGCTCAACCAGTGGTCCGACATCGGCGTCAACTTCCGCTACTTCTTCGCCCGCAAGACCATGTTCGTGAAGTACAGCCAGGGCTTCATCGTGCTGCCCGGCGGCTTCGGCACCCTCGACGAGCTCTTCGAAGCCCTGACCCTGGCGCAGACCGGCAAGGTGACGTCGTTCCCGGTCGTGCTGCTCGGCGTCGCGTACTGGTCCGGGCTGATCGACTGGCTCCGCGACACCGCGCTGGACCAGGGCACCATCAAGCAGTCCGACCTCGACATGCTGCGGCTGACCGATGACGTCGAGGAGGCGGTGGCCGTGATGGTCGCCGCCCGCCAGAACGGGTGGCCCAGCCGATGATGTGGTTCTTCGCGATCCTGGTGGTGCTGGCCATGGGCGGGATCGCCCTGGTGGCCGCGGGCCGCGGGGCGCCGATGGGGCCGGCGTACGACGACCGTCCCGACGTCACCGTGCCGCGCGACGGCGTGCTGGGCGCCGAGGACCTGCGCAGCGTGCGGTTCTCCCTTGCGTTCCGGGGGTACCGCATGTCGGAGGTCGACTCGCTCCTCGACCGGCTCGCCCGCGAGAAGGAGCAGGCCGAGGAGTCCCGCGAGCGCGTCCAAGGCGACCCAGCCTCCGAGTGAGGCAGACTGCTGGCCGTGAAACCCGAGTACGTCGTCTACGTGCTGACCGCCCTCGCGGCGGTCGTCGTGGTGCTGACCCGGCTGCGCCTGAGCAAGGACGCCGCGGCGGGCCGCCACCAGGTGGGTGTCGGGATCCTCAACGTGCACACCTTCTGCGGGGTGCTCGCCCTCGTGGGGTGGATCGTCTACCTCGTCGGGGAGAACGACCTGGTCGGCATCGTCGCCCTCGCGTTCTGGTGGCTGACCACCATCGCCGGCCTCCTCATCCTCCTGCGCTGGCTGCCCAGCCACGGCAAGCACGCGACCGGTGCCCGCGACGACACGTGGTCGGAGGGGCCGGGACTGTCGGTGCTCGCCCACGTCGGTCTGCTCGTCGGCGTCCTGGTGTTCACGTGGTACTACGTCTCGCGCTGACGGTCGCCCTCGCGGCCACCGTGCTCGCGGGTCCGCAGGCAGCCGCGTCCGAGGCGAAGCCGGTCAGGGCGGCGTACGCCTCGGTCGTCATCGGGAAGTCCGTCCAGGGGCGCCCGATCGTGGCCTGGCACCTGGGTGAGACGAAGAAGCCGAAGGTCGTGCTGATCGCCGGCATGCACGGCAACGAGCCCGCGCCGACCGCGATCCTGCGCACGTTGCGCGACGGCAGGTCGGTGCACGGCATCGACCTGTGGGTGGTGCCGGCGTACAACCCCGACGGCCTGGCGCACAGGTCCCGCCGCAACGCCCACGGCGTCGACCTCAACCGCAACTACCCGTACCACTGGGCGCCGCTGACCGGTTCGTACTACTCCGGGCCGAAGCCCGCCTCCGAGCCGGAGACGCGGGCGATGATGAGGTTCCTGGCGCGGGTCCGGCCGGACTACGTGCTGTCGTTCCACCAGCCCCTGTACGGCGTCGACGTCGCGGTCGAGCGGCCGACGTTCGCGCGCCGGGTGGCCCGGCTGCTGGGCCTGCCGGCGACCACGCTCGACTGCGGCGGCGTCTGCCACGGCACCATGACCGGCTGGTACAACCACCGCCACCGCGGCTTCGCCCTCACCGTCGAGTACGGCTGGCGCCCGTCCAGGCACCTGATGACGCAGGTCGCCCCCGGCCAGGTCCTCCGCATCTTCGGCGCCTGGCGAGGTACCAACATGTTCGAGCCCGTCGGCTGAGGACCCGTTGAGTTGGCCCGAATGGCTCGTTGAGATGGCCCGAATGGACGCGTGAGTTGGCCCCATCGGTCGGCGGCCAGCCATGAGGGCCAACTCAACGCGCCGTACGGGCCAACTCAACGAGGAGTCAGCGCCCTTCGAAGACCGGCTTCTCCTTGTTCACGAAGGCGTGGACGGCGGCGGCGTGGTCGGCGGTGGCGCCGGTGAGCGTCATCATCGAGGACTCGAAGGCGACCGACTCCTCGAAGGGGTGGCCGGCGGCGAAGGCGACCGAGCGCCGCATGGCGCCGTACGCGACGGTGGGGCCGGCGGCCAGGGTGGCCGCGAGCACGCCGACCTCGGCCGCGAGGTCGGCAGCCGGGACCACGCGCGTGGCCAGGCCCAGGGCCAGTGCCTCGTCGGCCTTGATGGTGCGGGGCTGGTAGAGCAGCTCGATCGCCTTGGCCGGTCCGACGAGGCGCTGCAGCGTGAAGGACGAGCCGGTGTCGCACGACAGCGCGACCCCGGCGAACGCCAGGTTGAAGCCCGCGGTGTCGGCGACGATCCGCAGGTCGCAGGCGAACGCCAGCGACGCGCCGGCGCCGGCGGCCACCCCGTTGACCGCGGCGATCACCGGCTTGGCCATCCCGGCGAGGCTGGTGACGATCGGGTTGTAGTGCTCGTCGACGGTGCGGAACAGCTGGTCCGGCGTCCCGCTCTGGAGGATCTCGATGTGCTGCTTGAGGTCCTGGCCGACGCAGAACGCGCGGCCGGTGCCGGTCAGCACGACGCACCGCGCCGCGGGGTCGTCGGCCACGGAGCGGACGGCGTCGAGCAACGCCTCCTTGGTCGCGACGTCGAGGCTGTTCATCGCGTCGGGCCGGTTGAGCGTGATGGTGGCGACGCCGTCGGACACGTCGAGCAGCACGGGATCGTTCATGCGGTCATCCTGCCGCAAGGCAGCGCACCACGAACCGCGTGGCTCCGGGCTCCAGCCGGGTCGCCTCGTCGTGGAAGAGCTCCTCGGCCACCCGGCCGGGCCACCGCTCCGGCAGCAGCGCGGCCGGTAGCCCCGGGTCGGTGAAGAGGAACTTGCGCCACTCGTGCACGAGGTGGAACCGGGCCGCGAACATCGCCTCGTCCTCGTCGTCGTGGCTCTCGAGCTCGGTCTCCACGAGCCGGTCCGCGGCGGTGGTCCACTCGTCGTACGACGCGGCGAGCGAGCCCAGGTCCCACGCGCCGGCGGGGTCCACGTCGAAGGTCTCGGCGACGGCGGTCCGCAGGGTGCCGCCGGCGCGCTCGACGGTCGACCGCAGGTCCTCGTGGGGCCACGGGCTGACCCAGACGCCCGGCGCGTACTCGGCGAACCCGAGGAAGACGAGCTCGGCGCGGAGGCGGGTCCGCGCCGACCGGTCACGCGGCGCGTCGACGAACACCAGCCGCCACCGGCCGTCCCACGCGGGCGTGCCGCGCCGGTAGATCCGGTCGGCGGCGTCGGCCAGTCGGTGCACGGCCTGGTCGGTCGCGCGGTAGCCCGGGCCGGCCGGCAGCGTCACCGGGGCCAGCCAGCCCTGAGAGACCATCCGCGAGACGGCGGTGCGCACGGCGGGCGCGCCGATCCCGACGGGCGCGAGCAGCCGCACCAACGAGGCGATCGGCGCCTGGTTGCCGCGGCTGCGCAGGTGGTCGCCGTACACGTCGAACAGCGCCGAGCGGGCGTGCATGGCGCCGAGTCTGCCTCAAGGCCGCGACAACCGTCGGAGACAACCGGCGACCGCCGGAGCGAGGCCGGGCCGCAGCAGTGCGCGCGATAGGGGATAATGGCGTTGCGCACGCAGCGCACCCAGGGAGCAACACATCAGGAAGAGGTGCCGGATGGCGGCAATGAAGCCGCGGACAGGCGACGGTCCGCTGGAGGTCACCAAGGAAGGACGCGGCATCGTGATGCGCGTCCCGCTCGAAGGTGGCGGCCGCCTGGTCGTCGAGCTGAACGCCGAAGAGGCCGGCGCTCTCGGTGATGCCCTCAAGGACGTCGTCGGCTGACCCCGGTGGCAGTCTCGTCTGGCTCCTCGACACCCACGCTCCCACCCCAGGTATCTCCCCCCCAGTTCGCCTTGAGCGGTGCGCTGCCGCACGCCCTCAGGGGCGTGGACGTCGTCGCGCTCCCGGTGCTGCCGGGTGACGACGGGGTCCTCCTCGGGCCGGGCGCGGACGCGCTGAGCGACCGCACGGGGCTCGACCTGCTCGGCTCCTGCGAGATCGCCAACGCCACCGGCAAGACCGGTGAGGTGACGAGCGTGCTGGTGCCGGGCGGCAGCCCGGACAACCCCGACCTCGCGTTGGTGCTCCTGGTCGGTGTGGGCGACGCCCGCCCGATCGACCTGCGGCGCGCCGGCGCCGCGCTCGCCCGCCACATCCTCGACCGGCAGGTCGTGGCCACCACGATCCCGAGCGTCACCGGTCCCGAGGGCCTCGAGCCCTTCGTGGTCGGCACGATGCTCGGCTCCTTCGGCTTCCACTGGCGCTCCAGCGGGCCGCGCCAGCAGCCGGCCGCCCAGGTGGTGATCGGCGACAGCCGCACCGACGAGGCCACCGACGCGATGCTGCGCCGGGCGGTCGCCGTCGGGGGCGCCGGCTGGCGCGCCCGGGTGCTGGCCACGGTGCCCGCGAACCTCAAGAGCCCGAGCTGGCTGGCCGAGCAGGCCGTGGCGCTGGCCGAGGAGACCGGCCTCAAGGCCACCGTCTGGGACGAGTCCAAGCTCGACAAGGACGGCTTCGGCGGCATCGTCGGCGTCGGCCGCGGCTCGGCCAACCCGTCCTGCCTGATCCGCCTCGACTACACGCCGCCTGGCGCGTCGTCGAAGACGCCCCGGGTCGTGCTCGTCGGCAAGGGCATCACCTTCGACTCCGGTGGCCTGTCCATCAAGCCCGCCGACTCGATGACCACCATGAAGCGCGACATGACCGGCGGCGGGGTCGTCATCTCCGTGCTCGGCGCGCTCGCCGCGGTCGGCTGCCCCGTCAAGGTCACCGGCCTCGTCGCCGCCGCCGAGAACGCCGTGGGCGGCGACTCGATGCGACCCGGCGACGTGCTGCGCCACTACGGCGGCCGCACCAGCGAGGTGACCAACACCGACGCCGAGGGCCGGCTGGTGATGGCCGACGCGCTCGCGTACGCCGTCGACAAGCTCGACCCCGCCGCCCTCGTCGACGTCGCCACCCTGACCGGGTCCATGAAGGTCGCCCTCGGCCAGCAGGTCGCCGGCTACTTCGCCAACAACGAGGCCCTCGCCTCGGCGATCTTCGAGGCCGGCGAGGAGTCCGGCGAGCCGTTCTGGCGCTTCCCGCTGGTCAGCGACTACGAGGAGAAGCTCGCCTCCAAGGTCGCCGACGCCGACAACGCGGCCGGCGGCGCGGGGTCGATCACGGCCGCGCTGTTCCTCCAGCACTTCGTCGGCTCGGTGCCGTGGGCCCACCTCGACATCGCGTCGGTCGGCGACTCGCCCACCGAGAGCTTCGAGTGGACGGCCGGCCCGACCGGCTTCGGTGCCCGCGCCCTGCTCGCCTGGCTCGGCTCGCCCGACCCCCTCGAAGGGATCTGAAGCACCATGCACGCACTGACCGTCCGCTGGTCGCTGACCGAGGCGCCCGACGGCGTCGAGGAGAAGCTCGCGGCCTACGTCGCCGAGACCTCCCACGCCCGGTTCTCCGGCATGGACGGCCTGCGCTTCAAGACCTGGCGCTGCCGTCCGGGGGAGTGGTTCGAGGGCTGCTACGTGTTCGTCTCCGACGACGCCCGCGCCGACTTCCAGACCGCGTTCGAGGCCACCGCCGCCGAGTCGCCCGGATCGCAGATCATCGGCTCGGCGCCGATCCTGATCGAGCCGTGCGACGTCGTCGCGGTCGCCGAGGGTGGCGAGGGCTTCCTCGCCGCACCCAGCTACTGACGGGCTCCTAGACCTGCTCCGGCGCCCATTCCTTCTTGGCCAGCAGCAGCCCGTCGCCGACCGGCAGCAGGAGCGGCACGAGCGACTCGTGATCGGCGATCTCGCGGCCCAGCTCGCGGATGGCGATCGTCTCCTCGTCGCGCTGGGCGGGGTCCGCGACCCGGTCGTGCCACAGCGCGTTGTCGAACGCCACCACCCCGCCGGGGCGCAGCAGCCGCAGCGCCTCCTTGAGGTACGCGGCGTACTCGACCTTGTCGCCGTCGGCGAAGACGAGGTCGTAGTGGCCGTCGGTCAGCCGGGGGAGGACGTCGAGGGCAGCGCCGGCGATCGTCCGCACGCGTTGGGGGGCCACGCCGGCCTCGGTGTAGGTCTCGCGAGCCAGCCGCTGGTGCTCGGCCTCGATGTCGACCGTGGTCAGGACCCCGTCGCTGCGCATCCCGCGCAGCAGCCACGTCCCCGAGACGCCGGTGCCGGTGCCGATCTCGACGACCGCGCGGGCGTCCAGCACGGACGCCAGGAACCTGAGGGCCGCGCCACCACCCGAACCGATCGGCGCGACGCCGACCTCCTGGGCACGGGCGCGGGCTGCCTGGAGGACCTCGTCCTCGGGGACGTAGGCCTCCGAGTAGCTCCAGGTCGCCGGTTTGGGAGGACTCGTCGCCATGTCGCCGACCCTACTGCGCGCGGGAGGTGGGGAACGGCAGGGAACACGGCCCTGCCCCGGATCGTTGTCACTGGCAGACGAGAGCGGACTATCAGGTTCCTCTCAGGACCCGTCCCTACCTTGTGAGGAAGTGACAGCGCTGTTCGGCACCCGCAGGCACCAGGAGAGCACCGTGGAGATCAGCTCGGACGCCGTCCCGACCTGGGACGAGATCGTCGAGCTCCACTCCGACCGCGTGTTCCGGCTCGCCTACCGCCTGACCGGCAACCGCCCCGACGCCGAGGACCTCACCCAAGAGGTCTTCGTCCGCGTCTTCCGCAGCCTCTCGACCTACCAGCCCGGCACGTTCGAGGGCTGGATCCACCGGATCACGACCAACCTCTTCCTGGACCAGGCGCGACGCAAGCAGCGCATCCGCTTCGACGCCCTCTCCGACGAGCGCGCCGACCGGCTGACCAGCGCGAGCGCATCGCCGGACGCGGCGTACGCCGACCGCACCTTCGACGACGACGTCGAGCTCGCACTGGCCAGCCTGCCCCCGGAGTTCCGGGCCGCGGTCGTGCTGTGCGACGTCGAGGGCCTCTCCTACCAGGAGATCGCCGACATCATGGACGCCAAGCTCGGCACCGTGCGGTCGCGGATCCACCGCGGCCGGGCCATGCTCCGCGAGGCACTCGCGCACCGCGCACCGGCCGAGGGCCGTCAGCGGTACGCCGGCCCCGCGCTGCCCGGCCCCGTGCCCACCGGTGGTCTCGCGGCGGGGCCCGCATGATCGGCGGGCACCTCGGCAACCGCGTCAGCGACCTCCTCGACGGTCAGCTCGAGCGCGAGGAAGAGGATCGCGCCTGGCAGCACGTCCACGCCTGCCACTACTGCCGCGACCTCGTCGAGCGCGAGGGCTGGGTCAAGACCCGCCTCGCCGGGCTGTCGCTCGGCGGCACCCCCGCGTCCGACCGGCTCAAGGACGCGCTGATGGGCGCCCAGGCCGGCCTGACCCCGGGCGACGCGCTGCTGGCGCTCAGCACCAAGCCCCGCCGCGGCAGCCTCGTCGCCATCGGCGGCGGCGCGGCCGGCGCCGCCGTGCTCGGCGTGCTGGCGCTCGGTGCCGCACCCGCGAACGCTCCGGCGATCGACCGTCGGGTCCCCGTGACCAACGTCCCGCAGCCCGGCGTGGTCACGTCCACGCCGCTCCCGAGCGTCGTCCCGACGGCCAGCCGCCGCGCCCACTGAGGCCGCGCTTGCCTGTCTTTGTGAAGATAGGACAGTGAGCGACCGCCCGGAGCAACCCTCCGACCAGGAGGACACCGCACCGCTGCCGGGCCTGCCGCGCTCCCGATCGCCCTTCGAGCCCCCGGAGCCGGGGCCGGTCGACGCCTCCTGGGTCCCGCCGACCACGCAGCCCCCGCCGCCGTGGCAGAGCCGTGACGGCGCCCCGTTCGGCGCCGCGCCGGACACATCGCCCACTCCGCCGCAGCGACACCCCGGTCCGATGTACCCGCCTCCCGGCACCCAGCCGATGCCGGCGTACCTGGCAGCACCGCAGCGGCACCGCCAGGAGCGCAGCCGGGTCTCGCGGTGGGTGTGGCCGGTCGTCTGTGCGCTCGCCCTCGTCGTCGGCGGCACCGCCGGTGCGCTGGGCGGGGCGGCGTACGAACGCTGGGTCTCCGAGCCCGACCGCGACGGCATCGTGGCGGGCGGCCTGCAGGACACCGGCGCGACCTCCACGGCGCCGCTGCCGGCCGCGAACGGGTCGGTGGCCGCCGTGGCCCAGCGAGTGCTGCCGAGCACGGTGCAGATCCTGGCGCAGTACGAGGGGCAGGACGCCGGCGCGACCGGCTCCGGCTTCGTGCTGGACACCGAGGGGCACTTCATCACCAACAACCACGTGGTGGCCGACGCCGCCGAGAACGAGGGCCCCATCCAGGTCGTCGACCAGGACGGCAACCAGTACGACGCCACCGTCGTCGGCCGGAGCCCGACCTACGACCTCGCCGTGCTGTTCGTCGAGGACGGCCCCGACCTCCCGCCGGCGTCGCTCGGGGCGTCGCTGGCTCTCAACGTCGGCGACCCGGTGGTCGCGTTCGGCTCGCCGCTCGGGCTCAGCTCGACGGTCACGGCGGGCATCGTGAGCGCTCTCAACCGCCCGGTCTCGACCGGCGACTCGGACAACCAGTCGTCCTACATCAACGCCGTGCAGACCGACGCCGCGATCAACCCCGGCAACTCCGGAGGGCCGCTGGTGAACCTGCGTGGCCAGGTCGTCGGGGTCAACTCCGCCATCGCCACGACCGGCGGCGCGGTGCAGGGCGAGGCGGGCAGCATCGGCGTCGGCTTCGCGATCCCGGTCGAGCAGGTGAAGGTGACCGCCGACCAGATCCTGCGGACCGGCGAGGCGAGGTACCCGGTCATCGGCGCCAAGGTCGTCACCGGCGGCGAGGGCTCCGGCACCGGCGCCGAGATCAGCGAGGTGCTGCCCGACACCCCGGCCGAGCAGGCCGGCCTCGAGGAGGGCGACGTCGTCACCCAGCTCGACGGTCTGCGGGTCACCGACGGGATCGCGCTGATCGTGGCGATCCGCTCGCACCAGCCCGGCGAGGACGTCGAGCTCCTGCTGACCCGCGGCGACGAGGAGCTCACGCTCTCGGTCACGCTGGGCTCCGAGGTCGGCTAGTCCCCCTGGTCGACCGGCTCCGGCAGGTCGGCGTCCTCGAAGGGGTGCTCGTCGATGAAGGTGTCGGTCTGGTCGTACATCCGCTGGATGAAGGCCTCGAGCTCGCTGTCCTCCACCCGCCACTGGCCACGTCCGCCGATCTTGATGGCCTTGAGCTCCTTGCGCCGCACCAGCGCGTAGACCTGCGCGCTGGAGGTGTTGAGCACCTCGGCGACGTCGGTCAGCGTGAGGAAGCGGGGCGCCGGCATGGGGGAATGGTGTCACTCCCGCGACCGCGACGTCCGCCGACCGCCGAGCCTGTGGACGGGCGCCTGTGGATGGACGTCTGTCCCGGTCGGCCGGTCGCGGGCATGATGGCGCCGTGAGCAGGAATCTCGGGAGCTCTCGCGTACACCCGTCCACCCCGACAGCCGTCCGGGCGACACGTCCGGGCTGGCGCGACCCGCGGCTGTGGGTCGGCATCCTCATCGTGGCCGTCTCCGTGGTGGCCGGCGCCCGCGTGCTGGCGGCGGCCGACGACTCGGTCACCGTGTGGGCCGCGGCCCGCGACATGGGCGCGGGCGACACGGTCACCGCCGACGACGTCGTCGTCCGGCACGTGCGGTTCGACCAGGCCGCCGACCTCGACCGCTACTTCGGCGGCGACGCCGCGCTGCCCGAGGGCCTCCAGCTCGTGCGCGGTGTCGGTGCCGGCGAGCTGGTGCCGCGCACCGCGGTCGGCCCGGCCGGCGACGAGGGTCTGCTCCAGGTGCCCGTGGCCGTCGACGCCGAGCGCGTGCCGCCGTCGGTGGCCGCCGGCTCGGTCGTCGACCTCTACGTCCTGCCGTCGGGCGGCGGCCGGTGCGCCGCCCGCTGCGCTCCGGTGCTCACGTCCGTCACGGTGATCTCGGCCTCGTCGCTGGACGAGGGGTTCGGGGCGTCCGGTCAGCGCCAGCTGGTGCTCGGCGTCGCCGACGAGGACGCCGGTGTCTTCTTCGAGGCCTACGGCAGCGCGGACTCGCCCGTGGTCACCGTGGTCCGCCGCGGCTGAGGGTCCGGAGGCAGCGGTGGTCATCGTCCTGATCCTGGCGTCGGGTGCGGCCTGGGAGTCCTCGGTGCTGGGCCTGCTCGAGCGCGAGCCGGGCGTGGTCGTGCTGCGCCGCTGCGTCGACGTCCCCGACCTGCTCGCGGCGGCCTCCGCGGGCCAGGCCGACGCCGCCGTGGTCGCGCTCGAGGCGCCGGGACTCGACCAGGCCGCGGTCGACCACCTGAGGCGGTTCCAGGTGCGACCGCTGGCCGTGGTGCCCGCCGGCCCCGCCGACGAGCACCGCCTGCGGGCCGCCCGGCTCGGCATCGCGACCGTCGTCCCCGACGACCGGCTCGACGAGCTGCCGGCCGCCGTCCAGGCTGCCGACGAGCAGGCCGACGCCGACACGGTCGTGCCCGACCCCCTGGCCGACGAGCCGCCACCGCCGCCCGGCGGCGGCCGGGTGCTCGCGGTGTGGGGGCCGACCGGAGCGCCCGGGCGGACGACCGTGGCGGTGGCCGTCGCGGCCGAGCTCGCCGCGCGCGGCCGCCGTACGACCCTGGTGGACGCCGACCCCTACGGCGGGGCCGTGGCCCAGCAGCTCGGCATCCTCGACGAGGTGTCCGGCCTGCTCGCCGCGGCCCGGCTCGCCGCGGGCGGGATGCTCGAGCCGCGGTTCGGGTCGGTGCAGCGCGCGGTCGGCGAGCACCTGACCGTGGTCACCGGGCTGCCCCGGCCCGACCGGTGGGTCGAGGTCCGGGCCGGAGCCGTCGAGCACCTGCTCGAGGTCGCGGCCGCGCACGGCGACGTCGTGGTCGACAGCGGCTTCAGCCTCGAGTCCGACCCGGCCGGCGAGTTCGGGTCGCGGCCGCCGCGCAACCAGATGACGTTGGCCGCGCTGGGCCGGGCCGACGAGGTGGTGGTCGTCGGGTCGGCCGACCCGGTCGGGCTCTCCCGGCTGGCGCGCGGGCTCGTCGAGGTGCGCGAGGTGACCGCCGGCGCGCCGGTGCGCGTGGTCGTCAACCGGATGAGGTCCTCGCTCGGCTGGTCCGAGAAGGACATCGCCGGCATGGTCGAGGGCTTCACCCGGCTGGCCGGGCTGCACTTCCTGCCCGACGACCGGCCGACCGTCGACCGGGCCCTGGTGGCCGGTCGCACGCCGGCCGAGGTGGGCGACTCCCCGCTGGGCCGCGCCGTCGGCGACCTCGTCGACGCCGTCGCGCCCGGCTCGGTGCCGGTGCGCTCGGGCCGGGGAGCCGGCCGCCGGGTCAGGCCGCGAAGAGGAGGTAGAGCCCGCCGACCGTGAAGGCCACCATCGCCAGCAACAGGGGCAGCTGGCCGGTGATCCGGTGCTTCTCGGGCAGCACGGTGAGCGCGCGGTCGTGGGCCGCGATCACGCCGACCACGTGTCCGAGCACGACCGCGAGCACCTTGGTCGTGGCCAGGGCCGTCGGGTGGTAGGAGATCGCGTAGTTGACGCTCCACCCCGCGGTGCCGAACCAGTTGCTGCCGTTGGACAGCGGGTCGCTGGCCTGGATGAGGGTCTGCTGGCCGACCTCGACCAGGTACGTCAGGTAGTGGGCCACGATGTAGCCCGCCACGATCGGCACGATCGAGTGCGCGAACACGTCGGGCAGGTCCCGTCGGCGCGTGCCCGGCTCGACCCCGGTGGCCATCGTCCCGGCCACGAAGATCAGGCCGACGGCGGCGCAGAAGGCGATCAGCGCGAGGTTGTTGAGCACGATGGCGTCGACGTCGGTGGACTGGACGAACGTGACCCACGGCGTCGAGTCGCGGAACGAGTCGAACGCCGTGCTGCCGAACAGCACCGACACCACGCCCACGAGCCCGGGGCGGACCACGACCGTCGACAGGTTGGCCAGCGGGCTGAGGACCCGCAGCCGACCGTCGTCCTGCTTCCAGACCGACAGCTTCGACAGCAGGGTCGAGTACACCTCGAACGGGTCGGCCTTGTCGTAGAACGTGTTGCCGAACAGTGCGCCGCCGACCAGCATCACCGCGACGTACAGCGCGCACCACAGCCGCACCGGGCCCAGCTCGGTGCCGTGGGGGTAGACCAGCTCGATCCACACGAACGCGTACAGCCCGAGCGCGGCCGGCCAGTAGCCCAGCCGGGCGGGGTAGGTGTAGAGGCTCTCGCCGCTGCCGCCGGTCAGCCGACCCACGAGCGCGTTGATCGTGCGGACCGGGCTCACCGCGCGCCACACCGGACCGAGGAGCAGCGACGCGACGGGCAGGCCGACCCACCACCACACGTAGAACATCCCGAAGACCGGGTTGGTGAGCAGGTCCTGGCCGAAGATCGCCGCGAAGGCGAAGAAGCCGAAGAAGAGCAGGCCGATCGTGCGCAGGGCGACGTGCCACCCGGTCGAGGCGGTCAGCGACGAGAGCCAGGCCGGGGCGGGTCGGCCCAGAGGGTGATCGGGCGGCCTGCCGTCGTACCTGGGGTTGCGCCACGCCAGCGCGAGGACACCGAAGGACACGGCCAGGGCCGCGACAGCACCCGCGATCGCCAGCTCGGGTGGCAGGGGGAGGTCCTTGGCCCCGCCGATCCCGTGCTGCAGGAAACCGCCCGGGATCACTAGCTCACTTCGAGCTGGACGATGACCGCTTCGAGGTCGTGGGACTCGACGTCGACGACGCCGGGCTGCTCGATGGGCTCGATCTCGACGGTCGAGGTGCCCTCGTCGTACTCGAGCTCCTGCTCGGGGTCGCTGTGCACGTGGATCTCGCCGGCCGCGTCGGCCGTGATGTTCAGCTCGATGGGCTGGCCGGTCTGCACGTCGACCCGCTCGCCGTTGGGCGTGACCGTGTCGCCGTCGAACGTGACGTCGATGGTCACCGGGTCCGTGTCGGTGCCGGGGCTCCCGCTGTCGTCGTCGCCACAGGCGGTCAGCCCGAGCAGCGCGAGGGAGAGGACGGTCGCCGAAGCAAGCGTGCGCAGCATGTCTGGAAGAATCCCACGCGACCCTGAACGCGTCCTGAACCACCCCCGGGAAGGCACCCCATGAGTGAGAGGCTCGGCTCCCGGGACCTGGCTGTGCTCGCCGGGGAGTCACCGTCCGCCCCGCGGCACAACGCGACGGTCGAGATCTTCGACCCCGGCGACTCGGGGTTCGACTACGCGCGCCTGGTCGAGCTGGTCGGCGACCGGATCACGTTCGTGCCGCGCTACCGCCAGCGGATCGCCGCTGTCCCGGGCCGGCTGGCCAACCCCGTCTGGGTGGACGACCCCGACTTCGACCTCGGCTACCACGTACGCCGCTCCGCGCTGCCGCGTCCGGGGACGCCCGACCAGCTCTTCGAGCTGGTGGCGCGGATCATCTCCCGCCCCCTGGACCGACACCGTCCGCTGTGGGAGGTCTACTTCATCGAGGGGCTCGAGGAGGGCCGGGTCGCCATGCTCTCCAAGTCGCACGAGGTGCTGGTCGACGGCGTGCACACCGTCGACCTGGCGCAGGTGCTGCTGGACCGCACCCCCGAGCCCCGGCCGATGCAGCACGACGACTGGCGGCCGCTGTCGGCCCCGTCGTCGACGGGGCTGGTCGCGGGCGCGCTCCAGGACGCGGTGACCGATCCGGCCAGCGTGCTCGACTCGGTCCGCGCCTCCCTGGACTCGGCCCTGCGGACGGCGGACGCGTTCGCCTCGCGGGCGAGCGAGATCGCGGGTGCGCTGAGCAACCGGCGGCCCGCCGGCGACCACCCGCTGGGCGGGCGCCTCTCGCAGCAACGCCGGCTGGTCACCGTCCGCACCGCGCTGGCCGACTACCAGGAGGTACGCGAGGCGCACGGCGGCACGATCAACGACGCCATCCTCGCCACCGTGACCGGCGCCCTCCGCGGCTGGCTGCTCGGCCGCTCGGAGTCGATGAGCGGCCTCAAGCACGTGCGGACCGTGGTCCCGGTCTCGGTGAGCGACCGCGACCTCGAGACGACCTCGCTCGGCAGCCCGATCATCGCGTACTTCGTGGACCTGCCGGTGGGGGAGACGAGCCCGGTCGTCCGGCTCCACCAGGTGTCCTACGCCTTCCAGGCCCACAAGGAGACCGGCCGTGGCGTGGCGGCCAACCGGCTTGCGGGCATCGCGGGCTTCGCGCCGTCGACGTTCCACGCCATCGGGGCGCGGGTCGCGGCCGACGAGACCCGGCGCGGCTTCCAGCTCAGCGTCACCAACGTGCCGGGGCCGCAGTCGCCGCTGTACGCCGCCGGCGCGCGGATGGTCGAGACCTACCCCGTGCACCCCCTGCTGCCCGGACACGCGCTGGCGATCGGCGTGACGTCGTACGACGGGCACGTCTACTACGGCATCACCGCCGACCGCGACCAGGTCCCCGACGCCGACGTGCTCGGCCAGTGCGTGCCCGAGGCGCTCGCCGAGCTGCTCGACACCATCGGCGGCCGTGCTCGCGCACCGCGCGGGCGGCGCGCCAAGAAGACGAGCAAGCGGACGACCCGTCAGGGCCGCTGATGCGCGTCTACCAGCCGACCACGCTGACCGAGCTCGTGGCGGCGTACGCCGCCGGGTCGGTGCAGCCGGACGCGGACGCCGTGGTCAGCGAGAGCGAGTCCGAGGACGACGAGTACGCCGCCCTGATGACCGCCGCCGACCTCTCGGCCGCCCGGATCGCCGGGCTCGCCGACGGTCTGCGGCGTCGCGTCGTCGTGGTCCTCGAGGAGGGCGGGACTCGGATCCTGGCCGTGCACGCCGATCCCGTCGACGACGCCGACGCCGACGACGACCTCGCGTGGTACGCGAGCCAGGAGCTGGACTCGCTCCTGAGCGGGATCGTCTGACAACATCGCGGGCATGGACGCCATCTCCTTCCCGCCCGTCCCGGTCAACGAGACCAACCTGACCTACGCGCCCGGCAGCGCCGAGCGAGAGGCACTGCTCGCCGAGCTCGCCCGGCTCGAGCGGCGCCAGCACAACCTCCGCGCCTACATCAACGGTCGGCGGCGCTCGGGCGGCGGCCGGGAGATCCACGTCGTGCAGCCGCACGACCACCAGCACGTGCTCGGCACCATGAAGAACTCCACGACGCGCGACGCCGAGGCGGCCATCAAGGCCGCGACCGCCGCCGCCCCGGCCTGGCGGGCGATGTCGATCGACGACCGCTGCGCGATCCTGCTGAAGGCCGCCGACCTGCTGGCGGGTCCGTGGCGCCAGACCCTGAACGCCGCCACCATGCTCGGCCAGTCGAAGACCGCGTTCCAGGCCGAGATCGACGCGGCCTGCGAGCTCATCGACTTCTGGCGGTTCAACGTCCACTACGCCAAGCAGATCCACACCGACCAGCCGATCGCCAACAGCCCCGGCATCTGGAACCGCACCGACCACCGGCCGCTCGAGGGCTTCGTCTACGCGATCACGCCGTTCAACTTCACCGCCATCGCCGGCAACCTGCCGACCGCGCCGGCGCTGATGGGCAACACGGTCGTCTGGAAGCCGTCGCCGACCCAGCAGCTCGCCGCGTCGCTGACCATGGACCTGCTCGAGGAGGCCGGGATGCCGCCCGGCGTCATCAACATGCTCCCCGGCGACGGCCTCGACGTCTCGAAGGTCGCGATGACCCACCCCGACCTGGCCGGGATCCACTTCACCGGCTCGACCCCGACGTTCCAGCACCTGTGGCGGACCATCGGCGAGAACATCTCGTCGTACCGGTCCTACCCGCGCATCGTCGGCGAGACCGGCGGCAAGGACTTCATCATGGCCCACCCCAGCGCCGACCCCGACGTGCTGCGCGTGGCGATGATCCGCGGCTCGTTCGAGTTCCAGGGCCAGAAGTGCTCGGCCGCCTCGCGCGCGTACGTGCCCCGCTCGGTGTGGAACCGGATCAAGGACGACGTCATCTCCCAGACCGAGTCGATCACGATGGGGGACGTCACCGACCTCTCCAACTTCATGGGTGCGGTCATCGACGACCGGGCGTTCGCCAAGCACAAGGCCGCGATCGCGCGCGCCCGCCGCAACAAGCACCTGACCGTGCTCGCCGGCGGCCAGACCGACGACTCGGTCGGCTACTTCGTGCGACCGACGATCGTGCAGTCCACCGACCCGACGGACCAGATGTTCAACACCGAGTACTTCGGCCCGATCCTGGCCGTGCACGTCTACGACGACGCGAGGTACGAGCGGGTCGTGCAGCAGATGGAGTCGTTCGCCCCGTACGCCCTCACCGGCGCCGTCATCTCCCAGGACCGGGAGGCCATCGCCTGGACCCAGGACGCCCTGCGCTTCGCCGCCGGCAACTTCTACATCAACGACAAGCCCACCGGCGCGGTCGTGGGCCAGCAGCCCTTCGGCGGCGCTCGTGCGTCCGGTACCAACGACAAGGCCGGCGCCGCCGTCAACCTCCTCCGCTGGACCTCCCCCCGCTCGATCAAGGAGACCTTCGTCCCCCCGAAGGACTGGAAGTACCCCTACATGGGGTGACGTTCGCCTCCGGCGGAGTGGCCGCTGCGCGCTTCGCCTGCGGCGGGGCTTGGGTCGACACCGCCGGCCAGCGGCACTGACGTGCCCTCCGGGGGACAGGGCGGGGCGGCGCCCTCGTGGTCGCGTCCGTGGACTCCGGGCGCCTGCGCTAGCCCCGGAGGCGCGTCCGCCGCCGTCAGCTCGCGACCCGTGGGGGTGAACCGTGGTCACGGTGCGCTGACCGCTCACGGTGACCGGGGCCTCCACCCGCAGGCCAACGATCCCGACCCAAGCCCCGCCGCAGGCGAATCCAAGCCCGCCGCAGGCGAAATCCCGCCACAGGCGAATCCAGTGACCGACGGAGTCAGACTCTCCACTCGCCGGCGAGCCACTTGAGGCCGACCTTGTTCTCGGCGCGGAACGCGTCCCGCATGAGGCCGGCGACGAGGTCCTCGAGCTTGCCGCCGACCAGCGGGATGGAGACGCGGACGTCCATGGAGACGGTCTCGACGGCGTCGGCACCGGACTGGACGAGGCGCGCGGTGCCGGTCATCTCGCCGGGCTTGCCGGGGATGGAGACCTCGAACCTCGCCTCGGTCGGGCTCGACCACTCCTCGCGCTGCACCAGGTCGATGGTGGCGCCGACGAACTTGCGGGCGAAGGACGGGACGAGCGCCGTGCCGTACGTCCGGTCGAGGTCGACGGTCATCGACCCGTCGTCGAACTCCTCGATCGTGACCGCGGAGTCCTCGACCTGCTGGAAGGTGCAGACGGCCTGCCGGAACTCCGGGTCGGCGAGCATCGCGCGCACCTCCTCCACCGTCCGACCGGGGTACCGCAGATCCAGGGTGACCGACTTCATGGCGCCCATCCTGGCCCATCGTCGACGTGGCGTGCCCGCCCCCGCCGGTGACCGGGCCGGGGGTCGTAGAGTCGTGCCGTGTCAACGGCGACCGACCTCAAGAAGTCCGAGCTGCTCGACCGGGCCACCCAGCTGGCGATGGCCCGCAAGGGCTCGGGCGGTCCGCCGTCCGACGAGGTCGGCGGCCTGATCCGGGCGTACTACCGCCACATCGGTGCCGACGACCTCACCGAGCGCACCGACGTCGACCTGTACGCCGCCCTGGCGTCGCAGTTCCGGCTCGCCGACAACCGCCCGCAGGGCCGGGCGAACGTGCACGTGTTCACCCCCAGCCACGCCGACAGCGGCTGGTCGGCCGGCGGCCACTCCGTCATCGAGATCGTCACCGACGACATGTCGTTCCTCGTCGACTCGGTGACCATGGAGCTGGCCAGGCAGCAGCGCGAGATCCACCTGGTCGTGCACCCGCAGTTCGACGTCGTCCGCGACATCACCGGCGTGCTCGAGAGCGTGCACCCGATCAAGGACGAGTCGAAGCCCCCGGCCGAGGGCGCCATCCGCGAGAGCTGGATGCACATCGAGATCAGCCGGCTCGGCATCGACGAGGACCCCGCCGAGCTCGAGGAGGCGATCCAGAAGGTCCTGCGCGAGGTCCGTGACTCGGTCGAGGACTGGGACAAGATGCGGGCCCAGGCCCGCGAGATCGTCGAGGAGCTCACGTCCGCGCCGCCGCCCCTCGACGCCGTGCAGATCGAGCGCGGCCGGGCCTTCCTGACCTGGCTGGCCGACGACCACTTCGCCTTCCTCGGCTACCGCGAGTACCACCTCGAGCGCGAGGGCGACGACGAGATCCTCCGGGCCGTCCCGGGCACGGGGCTCGGCATCCTCCGCGCCGACCAGGACCAGTCCCGGGCGTTCGCGAAGCTGCCCGAGGCGGCCAAGGCCAAGGCCCGCGAGAAGACCCTGCTCGTGCTGTCGAAGGCCAACTCCCGCGCGACCGTGCACCGTCCGGCGTACCTCGACTACGTCGGCGTGAAGACGTTCGACGAGAACGGCGAGGTCAAGGGCGAGCGCCGGTTCCTCGGCCTGCTGTCCAGCGCTGCCTACACGGAGTCGATCACCCGCATCCCGCTGCTGCGCGAGAAGGCCGCCGACGTGCTGGCGCGGATCGGCGTCGAGCCGCACAGCCACGCGGGCAAGAGCCTGATGGACACCCTCGAGACGTACCCGCGCGACGAGATCTTCCACACGCCGGCCGAGGAGCTGGCCGAGGTCACCCAGGGCGTGCTGCAGACCGTCGGCCGCCGCCAGCTGCGCGTCTTCGTCCGCCGCGAGACCTACGGCCGCTACGTCTCCGTGCTCTGCTACCTGCCCCGCGACCGCTACAACACGGCCGTCCGCGAGCGGTTCTCGCAGATCCTGCTCGACCGCTTCCACGGCGAGAACGTCGAGTTCAACGTCAAGATGAGCGAGTCGACGACCGCCCGCGTGCACTTCGTCGTGCACCCCCCGCTCGGGGCCGAGATCCCCGACGTCGACGCCGGCGACCTCGAGCGGATGTTCACCGACGCGTCCCGCTCCTGGCGCGACGACTTCGTCAACGCGACCGTGACCGAGTACGGCGAGGACCGCGGCGCGCGGCTCGCCCGCAGGTACGCCGACTCGTTCCCCGAGGCCTACAAGGAGGACTTCACCGCGACCACGGCCGCGCTGGACGTGGGCCGGCTGGAGGCCATCGAGACCGACCCCGGCATCGACATCTCGCTGTTCTCGCCGCTCGACGCCGGTCGCGGAGAGGCGCGCCTCAAGGTGTTCCGCGTCGGCTCGCGGCTGTCGCTGTCGCAGGTGCTGCCGATGCTGACCTCGATGGGCGTCGAGGTCCTCGACGAGCGGCCGTACGAGCTCGACGGGCTCGACCGGCCGACGTTCGTCTACGAGTTCGGCCTCCAGTACGCCCCCGGGCTGCCCGACCAGATGCGCGGCCTGTTCCAGGACGCCATCCGGGCGGTCTGGGACGGCTACAACGAGATCGACGGGTTCAACTCCCTCGTCCTCGCCGCCGGGCTGACCTGGCGGCAGGCGACAGTGCTGCGCGCGTACGCGAAGTACATGAAGCAGGGCAACTCGCCCTTCGCCGTCGACTACATCGAGGCGGCTCTCCGCGGCAACACCGACATCGCGCGGCTGCTGTGGCAGCTGTTCGAGGCGCGGTTCGACCCGGGGAAGAACGGCCTCGACGCCCAGGCCGAGGCCCGCATCGCCCGGGTCGAGGAGATCGAGGAGCGGATCAAGCGGGCGCTGGACGACGTGGCCAGCCTCGACCACGACCGGATCCTGCGCTCGTACCTCACCCACATCAAGGCGACCCTGCGCACCAACTACTTCCAGGCCGACGCCTCGGGGTCCGGCGGCCTGCACCCCTACATGTCGTTCAAGCTCGAGCCGTCGGCGATCCCCGACCTGCCCGAGCCGCGGCCCCGGTTCGAGATCTTCGTGTACTCCCCGCGCGTCGAGGGCGTGCACCTGCGGTTCGGCGCGGTGGCCCGCGGTGGCCTGCGCTGGTCCGACCGTCGCGACGACTTCCGCACCGAGGTGCTCGGCCTGGTCAAGGCGCAGATGGTCAAGAACACCGTGATCGTCCCGGTGGGCGCCAAGGGCGGGTTCTTCTGCAAGCAGCTGCCCGACCCGAGCAACCGCGAGGCGTGGCTGGCCGAGGGCGTGGCGTGCTACCGCACGTTCATCTCCGGTCTCCTCGACATCACCGACAACCTCGTCGAGGGCGAGAGCGTGCCGCCGATGGGCGTGGTCCGCCACGACGGCGACGACTCGTACCTCGTGGTGGCCGCCGACAAGGGCACCGCGACGTTCAGCGACATCGCCAACGGCGTCGCCAAGGACTACGGCTTCTGGCTGGGTGACGCGTTCGCCAGCGGCGGCTCGGTCGGCTACGACCACAAGGCCATGGGCATCACCGCTCGCGGCGCCTGGGTGTCGGTGCGGCGCCACTTCCGCGAGCGCGGCATCGACTGCCAGACCGAGGACTTCACCGCCGTCGGCATCGGCGACATGTCCGGCGACGTGTTCGGCAACGGCCTGCTGTGCTCCGAGCACACCCGGCTGGTGGCGGCCTTCGACCACCGCGACATCTTCATCGACCCGAAGCCCGACGCCGCGACCTCGTACGCCGAGCGGCAGCGCCTGTTCGACCTCCCGCGGTCCAGCTGGCAGGACTACGACACCAGCCTGATCTCCGAGGGCGGCGGCGTCTTCCCGCGCAGCCTCAAGGCGATCAAGCTGACGCCGCAGATCACGAAGGCGCTCGGCCTCGACGACTCGGTGGTCAGCATGACGCCGGCCGAGCTGATGAAGGCGATCCTCCAGGCGCCGGTCGACCTGCTCTGGAACGGCGGCATCGGGACGTACGTGAAGGCCGCCGGCGAGACCAACGCCGACGCGGGCGACAAGGCCAACGACGCCATCCGCATCAACGGCCGCGACCTGCGCGCCCAGTGCGTCGGCGAGGGCGGCAACCTCGGCCTCACCCAGCTCGGCCGGATCGAGTACGCCGACCGCGGCGGGCGGATCAACACCGACTTCATCGACAACTCGGCCGGCGTCGACACCTCCGACCACGAGGTCAACATCAAGATCCTGCTCGACCGCGTGGTCGCCAACGGCGACCTGACGGAGAAGCAGCGCAACGCCGTCCTCGCCCAGATGACCGACGAGGTCGCCGCCCTGGTCCTGCGCGACAACTACGAGCAGAACCTCGCCCTCGCCAACGCCGCCGCGAACGCGCCGTCGCTCCTGCACGTGCACGAGGACTGGATGCGCCAGCTCGAGAAGCGCGGGGTGCTCAACCGCGAGCTCGAGGGGCTGCCGACCACCCGCCAGGTGCGCCGGATGCTCGAGCGCGGCGACGGCCTCAGCGCCCCGGAGCTGTCGGTGCTGCTCGCCTGGACCAAGATCGTGCTCGCCGAGGAGCTGCTCGACTCCGACCTGCCCGACGACCCCTACTGCCAGGTCGACCTCACCGCGTACTTCCCCCGCGAGATCCGCGAGGGCTTCGCCGACCAGGTCGCCGCGCACCCGCTGCGCCGCGAGATCATCGTGACCCAGGTGGTCAACGACCTGGTGAACGGCGCGGGCATGACCTTCTGGCCGCGCCTGCAGGGCGAGACCGGTGCCGGGCCGGCCGAGCTGACCCGCGCCAACTTCGTGGCGCGGGAGATCTTCGGCTCGCTCGCGTTCCGCGAGGAGATCGCGTCGTACGACAACAAGCTCGAGGCCGCGGTGCAGACCCGGATGCGCATCGACATGCGCACCCTGGTGGAGCGGGCGTCGCGCTGGCTGGTGACGAACCGGCGGCCGCCGCTCGACAGCCAGGCCACCGTCGAGTTCTTCCGCGACCGCGTGGCCGAGGTGATGGCCCAGCTGCCGAACCTGCTGACCGGCCGCGAGCTCGACGCCTTCGAGTCGCGCCGCCGGCTGTTCATCGAGAGCGGTCATGTCCCCGAGGAGCTCGCGACCCGGGTGGCGGTGCTGCACCCGGCCTACCAGCTGCTCTACGTCATCGAGATCGCCGACCGCGAGGGCCTGGACCCGGTCGAGGTGGCGCGCGTGCACTTCCAGCTCGGCGAGCGCCTCGGCCTGCCGATGCTCGTCGGCAAGATCCTGGCCCTGCCCCGCGACGACCGGTGGCAGACCATGGCCCGGGCCGCGCTGCGCGACGACGTGTACGCCGTGCACGCCCAGCTCACCGCCCAGGTGCTGCGGTCCACCGACGCGGACGACTCCGCGCCGGCCCGGATCGCCGAGTGGGAGGAGGACGACTCGCTGGTGGTGGCCAGGTCGGCCGCGACGCTGGAGGACATCTGCTCCGACGAGACCGGCGACCTCGCCCGCGTCTCCGTCGGGCTCCGGGTGATCCGGGGGCTCCTGGCGTCGTCCTGACTCGGGGACATTCTACCCGGAACCCCTTACCTTCGCTAACGAAACCCCTTACCCGGGCTAAAGGATTTCCCCCACGTCGGTGGTGCGTCGTATCGTCGACCAAGCGATGCCACCATCCTCTCCAGCGGCCTCGGTCGCCGCCCCGACAGACCACCCGCCCGCCAGCGTCAAGTCGCTGTGGCGGCTTCGCGGCTACCTGCGTCCCCACCTGCTGGCCCTCGCGATCATGCTCGGCACGGCGCTCGGCGGCATCGCGCTCTCGATCGCCATCCCGCTGGTCACCGCGGCGCTGATCGACGGCCCGATCTCCAACGGCGAGACCGAGGGAGTGCTGCCGCTGGGCCTGCTCGCGCTGGCCCTCGGTGTCCTCGAGGCGGTGCTGATCTTCTGGCGCCGCTGGGTGCAGTCCAACGCCGTGCTCTCGATGGAGACGTCGATGCGGCACGACCTCTACGAGCGGCTGCAGGAGCTCCCCATGAGCTTCCACAGCAAGTGGCAGTCGGGCCAGCTGCTCTCGCGCGTCACCACGGACCTGTCCGCCATCCGCCGCTTCGCCGGGTTCGGCCTGCTGTTCCTGATCATCAACATCCTGCAGGTCACCGCGGTGACCGCCGTGCTGCTCCACATGTACTGGCCCCTCGGGCTGGTCGTGGCCTTCGCCGCCGGTCCGGTCGTGTGGCTCTCGATGCGCTTCGAGAAGGGCTACGTCGTGCTGTCGCGGCGGGTCCAGGACGAGCAGGGCGACCTGGCCACCCGCGCCGAGGAGGGCGCCGTCGGCATCCGCGTGATCAAGTCCTTCGGCCGGAGCCGGCACGTCTCCCAGGAGTACGACGTCGCGGCGCAGCAGCTCCGCGGCACCAGCCTCGAGAAGGTCCGGCTCGCCGCCCGCTTCTGGACCTTCCTCGAGATGATCCCCAACGTCGCCGTCGCGGTCGTGCTGCTGCTCGGCGCGATCGGCGTGGGCCGGGGCGTCCTGACACCCGGCGAGCTGGTCGCCTTCATCACCCTGATGCTGTCGCTGGTGTGGCCGGTGGCGTCCCTGGGCGTGATCCTCGCGATGGCACAGGAGGCGATGACCGCCGCCGCGCGCATCCTCGAGATCTTCGACACCTACCCCGACATCGTCGACGGCCCGGGCGAGGCGCTGGCCACCGAGGGCGGGCACCTGCGCTTCGAGCACGTCGACTTCGCCTTCCCCGACGAGCCCGGCAAGCTCGTGCTGCGTGACGTCAACCTCGAGATCCTGCCGGGCGAGACGATCGCGCTGGTCGGGGCCACCGGCAGCGGCAAGACGGTCATCACCGCGCTGGTGCCGCGCCTCTACGACGTCACCGCCGGCCGGATCACCCTCGACGGCGTCGACGTCCGCGACTTCACCCTCGAGCGGCTCCGGTCGTTCGTCGCCACGGCGTTCGAGGAGCCGACGCTCTTCTCGATGAGCGCCCGCGAGAACCTCACCCTCGGCCGCGCCGAGGCCTCCGAGGCCGAGATCAGCGAGGCCCTCGCGGTCGCGCAGGCCGACTTCGCCCTCGACCTCCCGTGGGGCCTCGACACCCGCATCGGCGAGCAGGGCATGTCGCTCTCGGGCGGGCAGCGCCAGCGGCTCGCCCTCGCGCGGGCCGTGCTCGCCCAGCCCCGGGTGCTCGTCCTCGACGACACCCTGTCGGCGCTCGACGTGCACACCGAGAAGCTCGTCGAGGAGGCGCTGCGCCGCGTGCTCGCCGACACGACCGGCCTGATCGTGGCCCATCGCGCCTCGACCGTGATGCTGGCCGACCGGGTGGCCCTGCTCCAGCACGGGACGATCACCCACGTCGGCACGCACCGCGAGCTGCTCGACGCGGTGCCGGCCTACCGCGAGCTGCTGGCCGCCGACAGCGACGCCGACCTCGAAGGCGCCACCTCATGACGACCACCAGCACCGAGCAGGCGTGGCGCGGCGTCGCCGCCGACGAGATCGCCGGCGACCAGCTGACCGACGAGACGTCCGCGCGGCTCGCCACCCGCTCGCGCCGGCTCCTCGGCGACCTGCTGAAGCCCTACGCCACCGCCCTCAAGTGGCTGATGGTGATCGTCGTGATCGAGAACGCCGCGCGCCTCTCGATCCCGTTCCTCGTCAAGGTCGGCATCGACTCCGGCATCCCGCCGATCGCCGAGGACGACAACCTCGGGCCGCTGCTGCTGATCGTGGGTGCCGTGCTGGTCGCGACCATCACCCAGGCGGTGACCCGCAACGTGTTCCTGGTGCGGTCCGGGACGATCGGCCAGGACGTCCTGTTCCAGATCCGGCAGCGGGTGTTCCGGCAGTTCCAACGCCTCAGCCCCGCCTTCCACGACAGCTACACCTCGGGTCGCGTGATCTCTCGCCAGACCTCCGACGTCGACGCCCTCTACGAGATGCTCGAGTCCGGCTTCGACGGGCTGGTGACCGCCCTGCTGACGTTGGTCGGCACGGCCGCCCTGCTGCTGTTCCTCGACGTCAAGCTCGGCCTGGTGGCCCTGCTCTGCGGACCGTTCCTCGCCTTGCTGACGAACTGGTTCCGCAAGGCGTCGGCCAAGAGCTACCGCGTCACCCGCGAGAAGGTCGCGCTCGTCATCGTCCACTTCGTCGAGTCGATGGGCGGCATCCGCGCCGTCCAGGCGTTCCGTCGCGAGCGCCGCAACCAGGAGATCTTCGACGACGTCAACGAGCAGTACCGCGCCGCCAACCTGGTCGCCTTCCGGCTGGTCGCGTGGTTCATGCCCGGCATCCGGCTGATCGGCAACGTCACCATCGCCCTGGTGCTGATCTACGGCGGCTACCGAGCCTTCCACGGCGACGTCACCGTCGGTGTGCTGGCGGCCTTCCTGCTCTACCTGCGCCAGTTCTTCGAGCCGATGCAGGAGATCTCGCAGTTCTACAACACCTTCCAGTCGGCCTCGGCCGCGCTGGAGAAGCTCTCCGGGGTGCTGGAGGAGAAGCCCGGCGTCCCCGAGCCGACGAACCCGGTCCCGCTGCCCGACCCGCAGGGCGCGCTGACCTTCGACCACGTCGACTTCGAGTACGTCGCGGGCGTGCCGGTGCTGCCCGGTCTCGACCTGGTGGTCCCGGCGGGCCAGACGCTGGCGCTGGTCGGCACGACCGGTGCCGGCAAGACCACGCTGGCCAAGCTGGCCACCCGCTTCTACGACCCCAACGGTGGCCGGGTGCTGCTCGACGGCGTCGACCTGCGCGACCTCTCCGACACCGACCTGCACCGGGCCGTGGTGATGGTGACCCAGGAGAACTACCTGTTCACCGGCTCGGTCGCCGACAACATCCGCTTCGGCCGCCCGGGCGCCGGGATCGAGGAGGTCGTCGAGGCCGCCCAGGCGCTCGGCGCCGACGGGTTCATCCGCGAGCTCCCCGAGGGCTACGACACCCAGGTCTCCAACCGCGGCGGGCTGCTCAGCGCCGGTCAGCGGCAGCTGGTCGCGTTCGCCCGCGCGTTCCTCGCCGACCCGGCGGTGCTGATCCTCGACGAGGCGACGTCCTCGCTCGACATCCCCTCGGAGCGGCTGGTGCAGCAGGCTCTGCGCACCATCCTCGCCGGCCGGACCTCCGTGATCATCGCCCACCGGCTCTCCACCGTCGAGATCGCCGACCGGGTGCTCGTGATGGAGCACGGCCGGATCGTCGAGGACGGCGCCCCGGCCGACCTGATCTCGGAGGGTGACGGCCGGTTCTCCGACCTCCACCAGGCCTGGATCGACTCACTTGCCTGACCTGCCCCGCGACTCTCAGGACTCCCCGGGCGCGACCAGCCCCGTCTCGTAGGCGACCACGACGGCCTGGACCCGGTCGCGCAGCTGCAGCTTGCCCAGGATCCGCGCCACGTGCGTCTTGACGGTCGCCTCCGACAGCTGGAACGCGGCGGCGAGCTCGGCGTTGCTCAACCCCCGGGCGAGCAGCTGCAGCACCTCCCGCTCGCGAGGCGTCAGCGACGCGAGGTCCCGGTGCACGGCGGACGTCTCCTGGCCACCGCGGGCGAACCTCTCCACCAGCCGACGGGTGATGGACGGCGCCAGCAGCGCGTCCCCGGAGCGCACCAGCCTCACGGCAGCGGTGAGCTGCTCGGGTGCGACGTCCTTGAGCAGGAACCCGCTGGCCCCCGCCGCCAGCGCTGCGTAGACGTACTCGTCCACGTCGAACGTCGTCAGCATCAGGATCCGCGGCCCGTCGGCGTCGGCCGCCAGGATGCGACGAGTCGCCTCGAGCCCGTCCAGCACGGGCATGCGGATGTCCATCAGCACCACGTCGGGGCGGGTACGCCGGACGGCGTCGATCGCCTCGGCGCCGGTGGCCGCCTCGGCGACGACGTCGATGCCGTCGGCGGTGAGGATCATCCGGAAGCCGGTCCGCACCAGGGCCTGGTCGTCGGCCACCACGACCCGGACGGGGTCGGTCACGAGACCTCCTGAGGGTCGGGGCCGGCGGCGGGCGCGAGGGGGATGACCGCGTGGAGCCGGTACCCTCCGCGGATCCGCGGCCCGGCCTCGAGCGTCCCACCGTAGAGCGCGAGCCGCTCGCGCAGGCCGACCAGGCCACGGCCGCTGCCGGCGTCGGCCGTCGGCGGTCGCGTGCCGCCGGTGTCGGTGACCTCGATCGACAACCGGGCGGGCCCGTAGTCGACACGGACGGTCGCCGACGAGCCGGCCGCGTGCTTCACCGCGTTCGTCAGCGCCTCCTGCACGACGCGGTAGCCCGCCAGGACGACGCCGTCCGGCATCGGGGTGTCCGGTGACCCCGTCACCACCAGCTCGACCGGAAGTCCGGAGGCGCGGACCCGGCCGACGAGGGACTCGAGCTCGGCCATCCCGGGCTGCGGCGCCAGGTCGAGCGTCTCGCCGTCCGCGGTCAGCAGCCCCATCACGTGCCGCAGCTCCGTCATCGCCGCCCGTCCGCTCGCCTCGACCGACAGCAGGGCCTCGCGCGCCTGCTGGGGCGAGGCCTCCAGCACCTGGCGTGCCGCCCCGGCCTGGATCACCATCACGCTCACGTTGTGGGTGACGACGTCGTGCAGCTCCCGCGCGATGCGGGCCCGCTCCTCCTCGGCGGCGCGGCGGACCGCCTCGGCGCCCTCCCGTTGCAGGGCGACCACGTGGGCCTGCTCGGCGTCGGCCCGGGCCTGCAGCGTGCGCAGGCCCCACGCGGCGACGGCGATCGGCGCGAGGATCAGGAACGGGACCACGCCCTGAGGCACCGCGTTGATCGCCCCGCCGAAGGCCGGCTCGGCCGCGTCGTCCTGCAGCTCCCCCATCAGGAAGGCGGTGACCGGAAGGCTCAGCAGCGCCAGGACGCGGTAGGGGCTGTACACGGCGGCGCTGTAGGCGGCGATCACGCACACGTAGAACGAGAGCCGCAGCGCGTCCGGGTTCTCGGCGACCATCGTGGCGGTGAGCAGCACGACCCACAGCGTCGAGAGCGGATAGCGGCGGCGGAAGACCAGGGGGGCCGCGACCAGCACGAGCAGCAGGGCCAGCCCGGCCCACTCCCAGCCCGACGTCTGGTCCGCCAGCTCCGAGCGTGGGTCGGGGAACGCCGGTGGCAGCGGCACGCCTCCCGGGGCCGTCGAACTGGCGGACGTCCGGCTGGTCGCCCTGGTCGTGGCTGAGGAGCGCGATGAGCGCGAGACCGGCGGCGAGACCGATGTCGAGCAGCCAGCTCCGCAGGGTCAGCTGCTCCGTCGTGCCGGGACGGCGCAGCAGCCACTCGCGCAGACGCCGACCCGTCACCGACCCATTCTCCTCTCCGCCGGGACCCACCGCGTCCTCCTGGGGGACGACGGCGGCCGCAGCGGACTACGCCGGGAGGATGACGGCGCGCGAGCATGCTCCGCACGGAGGACCGGAAAGCCGCATCGCGGGCGACGCGCCCGACCCGCCGGCGCTCCTAGCGTTCCGGCCATGACCGAACCCCTCATCGCGCTGCACGGCGTGACCCGCCGGTACGACGACGGCCCGCCCGCCCTGGACGACGTCACGCTGTCCGTGGCCACGGGTGAGGCCGTCGCCGTCCTCGGGCCGTCCGGCAGCGGGAAGTCCACGCTGCTGAACCTGGTCGCCGGCCTCGACCGGCCGACCTCGGGCACCGTCACCGTCGGCGGTCGTCGCATCGACACCCTGGGCGAGGCGGCCTCGGCGCGGTACCGGCGCACCACGATCGGGCTGGTCTTCCAGTTCTTCAACCTGCTGGACGACCTCACCGTGCTCGAGAACGTCGTCCTCCCGGCCCAGCTGGCCGGCGTGGGTCGCGGGCAGACGACCCGACGGGCCACCGAGCTGCTCGGGACGCTGGGCATCGACCGCCACGCCGGCGCCTACCCGGGTCGGCTGTCGGGCGGCGAGCGGCAGCGGGTGGCCGTGGCCCGGGCGCTGATGAACCGGCCGGCGCTGCTGCTGGCCGACGAGCCGACCGGAGCCCTGGACACCGCGTCCGGTGCCGACGTACGCCGGCTGCTCACCGACCTGCACGCCGACGGGCAGACGATGCTGCTGGTCACGCACGACCGGACCCTCGCGGCCGAGTGCGCCACCCGCACGATCGAGGTCGTCGACGGCCGGATCGCCTCCGACACCGCGCTGGACGCGGAACTGGCACCCCTGCGATGAGCGCGCTGAGCCGGGTCGTCCGCTCCGGGGTGAGCCGCCGCTGGGTGCAGACCGTCGTGATCACGCTGGCCACCGCCGCGGCCGTCACCTCGGGCGTCCTGGGCGTCGGGCTGCTGGTGGCGTCGAACGCTCCCTTCGACCACGCCTTCGCCGCCCAGCACGGGGCGCACCTGACGGTGCTGACGGACCCCGCCAAGGCCACGGCCGCGCAGCTCGCCGCCACCGCGGAGGCGGCGGGCGTCACCGAGGCCTCCGGTCCGTTCGCCGTGGCTCAGGTCATGGTGCTCCCGGGTCTGCCACCGGGGGAGACGGAGCCGCCCTCGGGTGCACGTGGCCCGGTCCTGACCGTCGCCGCCCGGACGGGTCCGGGGACCGGCGTCGACCGGGTGAGCCTGACCGAGGGACGCTGGGCGGACGGGCCCGGCGAGGTGGTGCTGGCCGCCGGCGGCGACTTCCGGGTACGGGTGGGCGAGACCCTGACCATGGGCGAGGGCTCGGACGTCCGGGAGGTCACCGTCGTGGGCCTGGCGCGGTCGGTGAGCGACACTGCGGACGCCTGGATGAACCCTGACGGTCTGGCGGCCCTGCCCGCGACGTCCAGCGGCTACGAGATGCTGTACCGGCTCGACGACGCCGGCACCGCGTCCCGGGTCAGCGACGCGCGGGACGCCGTCGCGGCCACCCTCCCGGACGGCGCGGTCGTCAGCGCACGGTCGTGGCTGGTGGTGAAGAAGGAGGCCAACAGCCAGACGTCGTTGTTCGTGCCGTTCCTGCTGACGTTCGGGGGTCTGAGCCTCCTGCTGTCCGTGCTGATCGTCGGCACCGTGGTCGCCGGTGCGGTGGGCTCGACGACCCGCCGCATCGGGATCCTGAAGGCGCTCGGCTTCACCCCCTCCCAAGTGGTGAGGGCGTACGTCGCCCAGGCGCTGCTGCCGGCGGCGGTGGGCGCCGTACTGGGTGTCGTGGTCGGCAACCTGGTCGCGGTGCCGTTGCTGGCGGACACCGAGGACCTCTACGGCACGGTCGCCCTGACGATCGCTCCCTGGGTGGACATCGCCGTGCTCGTCGGCGCGCTGGCCGTCGTCACCGTCACCGCAGCGGCCGCCGCGGGCCGCGCGGGGCGGCTCTCGGCCGTGGACGCACTCGCGGTCGGCCGGACGCCGACCGCCGGCCGCGGGCGGTACGCCGCACGGTTCGCCGCGCGACTGCCGCTGCCCCGGCCGGTGACCCTCGGGCTGGCCCGTCCGTTCAGCGCACCGGCCCGCGCAGCGGCGATGGTCCTCGCGATCGCGTTCGGTGCCGCGGCCGTCACCCTCGCGGCCGGGCTGGCCACGTCGCTGAACCGGATCCAGGTCGCCGCCGACCACTCGGCCGCCGACCTGGTCGTCGACGGGTTCGGGGACGACGGCCCACCGGGAGCCCAGCACTCGCCGAGGCCGGGCACGGAACCGGAGCCCGCCGACCCGGTCGCGGTCGCGGACGCGCTGGACGCCGAGCCGGGCACGGCGCACTGGCTGGGATACGCGGAGTCGGACGTGGTCGTTCCGGGTCTGACGGGCGGCAGCTCGTCCCTGGTCGAGTACACCGAGAACCCTGGGTGGGTCGGCTACGAGCTGGTCCAAGGACGTTGGTTCACCCGCCCGGGAGAGGCCGTCGTCCCCACCGAGGTGCTGCGGTCCACCGACCGGGAGATCGGGGACTCGCTCACGCTGACCCGCGACGGGAAGCCGGTGACACTGACGATCGTCGGAGAGGTCTTCGACCCGGGCAACAACGACGGGCTCGTCCTCACCCAGGCTGCTCCCGGCACGACCCTGTCCACCTGGCTCGTCTCGGTGGCCGACGGCACCGACCCCGGCGACTACGCCGACACGCTCCAAGAGGCGTTGGATCCGCTGGGCGTCACGGCACACCTGGAGGGGACGGACGGCGCCGACGAGCTGGTCATCATCATCGACGCCCTCGCCGGCCTGCTGACCCTGATGCTGGTCACCGTCGCGGGGCTGGGCGTGCTCAACGCGGTCGTCCTCGACGTCCGCGAGCGCGTGCACGACATCGGGATCCACAAGGCGCTGGGGATGACCCCGCGGCAGACGCTGACCGCGGTGCTCTCGTCGGTCGTCCTCATCGGGCTCGTGGGCGGCCTGCTCGGCGTCCCCGCCGGCGTGGTGCTGCACGGCATCCTGCTGCCGGCGATGGGGGACGGTGCCGGCGTCGAGCTGCCCCAGGTCGTGCTCAGCGTGTTCGGAGCCGGCGAGCTCGCGGTGTTCGTGCTGGGAGGGCTGGTGCTCGCCGCGGCCGGCGCGCTGCTGCCGGCGGGGTGGGCGGCGCGGACCCGTACGGCGACTGCCCTGCGGACGGAGTAGGACCCGCTGCGTCTAGGGTCGTAGCCAATGGGAGCAGCCATCGAGGTGACCGACCTCGCCAAGGCGTACGGGGAGCTCCAGGCGGTCGACGGAGTCACCTTCGACGTCGGCGAGGGAGAGTTCTTCGGGATCCTCGGACCCAACGGCGCGGGCAAGACCACGATCCTGGAGATGGTCGAGGGCCTGCGCAGGCCCGACGCCGGGACCATCACCCTCCTCGGCGAGTCACCCTGGCCGCGCAACCCCGGCCTGCTGCCGCGCATCGGCGTGCAGCTGCAGAGCACGGCGTTCTTCGAGCGGCTCACGGCTCGCGAGCAGATCCGCACGATGGCCTCCCTGTACGCCGTCGGGCCGGAGGTCGCGGACCAGTGGCTGGAGCGCGTCGGGCTGGGGGACAAGGCGGACACGCGGGTCGGGCGACCTCTCCGGCGGGCAGGCCCAACGGCTGTCGATCGCCTGCGCCCTGGTGCACGACCCCGAGGTGGTGTTCCTCGACGAGCCGACGGCCGCCCTCGACCCGCAGGCGCGGCGCAACCTCTGGGAGCTGCTCGCCGGCCTCAACGACAGCGGCCGCACGGTGGTGCTGACCACGCACTACATGGACGAGGCCGAGGCTTTGTGTGACCGGGTCGCGATCATCGACCACGGCCGGATCCTCGAGCTCGACACGCCCGCCAACCTGGTCCGCGGCCTCGACGCGCCGACGCGGATCACCGTGGCCACCGGGCAGCTGACCCCTGAGGAGGCCGGCGCGATCGCCGGCGTCGACGAGGTGGTCGAGGATCCCGCTGGCGTCGTGCTGAGCACCCGCGAGCCCGTCGCCGTGCTCACCGCGCTGGCCCAGCAGGAGCACCTGGCCGGCATCCAGGTGCAGACCGGCACGCTCGAGGACGTCTTCCTCTCCCTCACCGGCCGCGAGTACCGGGCATGAACACCCCACGAAACCGCTCGCTCCCCCGCTGCGCTCCTCCGCTCACGCTTCCGCGGGGACCCCAAGAATGAGGCGACGCGGCGCCTTCACCGCTCTCAGCCTGGCCATCGTCCGCGGGTTCCTGCGCGACCGGGCGTCGGTGTTCTTCGCCATCGTGTTCCCGCTGATGTTCCTCGTGCTGTTCGGCGGGCTCTTCGGCACCCAGAGCCAGTCGAAGGTCGAGCTGCTGCAGGTCGGCGACGTGTCGTTCATCGACGAGATGCCGACGGGCGAGAAGGCGGCGTTCGCGGAGACCTTCGAGATCACCCGCACCGACGACCTCGACGCCGCCATCGCCGAGGTCAAGAAGGGCGACGCCGACGTCGCGGTCGAGATGCAGGGCGACACGCTGGTGGCCCACTACACGCAGACCGACCAGGTCAAGGCCGCGGTGACCCAGGGCGTGCTCCAGGCCTTCGTCGACAGCACGAACGTCGCACTGTCGGGCCGGCCGCCGACCTACCGGCTGGAGACCGAGCGGGTCGAGGACGACTCCCTGAAGCCGATCCAGTACGTCACGCCCGGCCTCCTGGGCTGGGCGGTCGCGATGAGCGCCAGCTTCGGGGCCGCGGCCACCTTGAACGGCTGGCGAAACTCCAAGCTGTTGCGCCGGCTCCAGCTGTCGCCCGTCTCGACGAACACCCTGGTCGGCGCGCGGGTGAGCGTCACGGTGGGCGTCGCGCTGACCCAGATGGCGATCTTCCTGGGCCTCGGCGTCGCGGCGTTCGGGCTCCAGCTCACCGGCGCCTGGCCCGCCTCGGTGCCGCTCCTGGTCGTCGGCACGCTCTGCTTCATGTCCATCGGGCTGCTGGCGGGGGCGGTCGCGAAGACGACCGAGGGCGCGGTGAACATGGCCAACTTCATCGTGCTGCCGATGTCGTTCCTCAGCGGCTCGTTCTTCCCGCTCGACGCCGCACCCGAATGGCTCCAGGCCGTCGCGCACCTGCTCCCGCTCTGGTGGCTCAACGAGGGGATGCTCGACGTGATGGTCCGCGGCGAGCCGGCCTCCGCCGTGCTGCTGCCCATGCTCGTGCTGGCCGCGTTCGCCGCCGTCGTCACCGCCACATCCGCCAAGCTGTTCCGCTGGGAGACCTAGCTGGCCTTCTTCTTCGCGGCGGCCTTCTTGGTGGTCGTCTTCTTCGCGGCGGCCTTCTTGGCCGGCGCCTTCTTCGCCGCCGTCTTCTTGGCGGGCTTCTCGTCGTCGGTCGACTCGCCGCGGGCCGTCTTGGCCGCGTCGACCGAGCGCTGCAGCGCGGCGAGCAGGTCGACGACCTCGCCCGAGGACTTCGTGGAGGTCGGCGTCTTCTTGACCTCGCCGCCCTCGATCTTGGCCTTGACCAGCGCCTCGACGGCGCCGGCGTAGTCGTCCTCGAACTCGCTGGCGTCGAAGTCGCCGGCCAGCGTCTCGACCAGCATGTTGGCCATCTTGACCTCGGCCGGCTTGACGTCACCGGTCTCGACCGAGAAGTCGGCGGCGCGCACCTCGTCGGGCCACATCATCGTCTGGAGCACGATCACGTCGTCGCGCACGCGCAGCACGGCCATCGACGTGCGGTTGCGGATCGCCACGGTCACCACGGCCATCCGGTCGGCGTCGAGCAGCGCCTGGCGCAGCAGGGCGTACGGCTTGGTGCCGCTCTTCTCGGGCTCGAGGTAGTAGGACTTCTCGAACCAGATGGGGTCGATCTGCTCGCGAGGCACGAACTTCTCGACCGCGATCTCGCGCGACGAGGCCGACGGCAGCTCGGCGAAGTCGTCGTCGTCGAGGATGACCATCTCGCCGTCCTCGGTCTCGTAGCCCTTGGCGATGTCGGAGTAGGGCACCTCCTCGCCGTCGATCGAGCACACGCGCTGGTACTTGATCCGGCCGCCGTCCTTGGCGTGCACCTGACGGAACGACACGTCGTGGGACTCGGTCGCCGCGTAGAGCTTGACCGGCACGCTGACCAGGCCGAACGAGACGGCGCCCTTCCAGATGGCTCGCATGGGAGCAGCGTACGGGGAAGGATGGACACCATGCGTCCGATGCTCGCCACCAAGGGCACCTACGTGCCCCGCGGCGAGGAGTGGGTGCACGAGGTCAAGTGGGACGGCGTGCGCGCGCTGACCGAGGTCCGTGACGGCCGGCTCCGGATGTTCAGCCGCAACGACAACGACATCACCGTCGCCTGGCCCGAGCTCAGCACGTCCCCGCTCGGCGAGCGCGACCTGTTGGTCGACGGCGAGATCATCGCCCTCAACGAGCACGGCCTCCCGGACTTCCGGATGCTGCAGGAGCGGATGCACCTGCGCAACGCGCAGACCGCCCGCCGGCTCGCGGGGACCGTCCCCGCGACGTACATGGTCTTCGACCTGCTCCGCCTGGACGGCGAGGACCTCACGCGCCTGCCGTGGGAGGAACGGCGGGCCCGCCTCGAGGCTCTCGGGCTCGACAGCACCTGGCAGGTGCCGGCGGCGTACGACGACGGGGTGATGCTCTTCGAAGCCACCCTGGCCCAGGGGCTCGAGGGCGTGGTGAGCAAGCGCCGCAGGTCGACGTACGCGTTCGAGCGGCGCACGGACTCGTGGCTCAAGCTCGCGCACCGGTTGAACGCGTCCTTCGTGGTCGGCGGCTGGCGACCGCAGGAGGGGTCCTCCGCCGGCAACCTGGCTGCGCTGCTGGTGGGGGAGATGACCGCCGACGGGCTGCTCTACCGCGGGCGGGTCGGCAGCGGGATCGGCCCGAAGGCCGGCGTGCAGCTGACCAAGCTCCTCGCCGGCCGGGACACCGAGCGCAGCCCGTTCGACGACGAGGTACCGAAGGTCGACGCGCAGGGCACCCACTGGGTCGAGCCGTTCCTCGTCATCGACGTCGACAGCCACGCCACCGCGAAGAACCAGCGCCTGCGGCAACCGTCCTACCGCGGCGTCCGTAGCGACCTGAGCCCGGAGGACCTGCTGACGTGAGCCCCCAGGAGTCGACCGAGGTGCGCGTCGAGGTCGACGGCCGCACTCTCAAGCTGAGCAACCTCGACAAGGTCCTCTACCCGCGCACGGGCACCACCAAGGGCGAGGTGCTCAACTACTACGCCCAGGTGTCGCCGGCGATGCTGCCGCTGCTGGCGAACCGCTGCGCGACCCGGGTGCGCTGGCCCAACGGCGTGGAGAAGCAGAGCTTCTTCGAGAAGAACATCCCCGGGGGCACGCCGTCGTGGGTGCGCACCGCCGAGGTGCCGACGACCGGCTCGCGGGCCCAGGCGTCTGGTCGGGCGCGCAACGGCGACGTCCTGGTCTTCCCGGTCATCGACGACCTGGCCACCTTGACCTGGTTGGCCAACCTCGCCGCTCTCGAGCTCCACGTGCACCAGTGGACGGTCACCAAGGCCGGCAAGGTGCAGGGCGCGAACCGGCTCGTCATCGACCTCGACCCGGGCGACGGCGCGGGCCTCCACGAGTGCTGCCAGGTCGCCCTGCTCGTCCGCGACCGGCTGGCCGAGCGCAACCTCGAGACGGAGGCGGTCACCAGCGGCAGCAAGGGCCTGCACCTGTACGCCGCCCTCCAGCGCCGCAAGAACCCCGACGACTCCACGGCGCTGGCCAAGGAGGTCGCCGAGGACCTCGCCAAGGAGCACAGCAGGCTGGTGACGGCGACCATGACCAAGTCCAAGCGGTCGGGGAAGGTCTTCCTCGACTGGTCGCAGAACGCCGGCTCGAAGACCACCCTCTCGCCGTACTCGCTGCGCGGTCGCGAGCTGCCGACGGTCGCCACGCCCGTCACCTGGGACGAGGTGGAGGCCGGCGCCGACGACCCGCTGGGGCTCGAGCAGTTCCGGTTCGAGGAGGTGCTGGAGCGGCTGGCCGACGGTCGGTAGACCCGCGGCGGGTGGGCCCGACCTTTGTTACCAAAGCGTTCATGTTCTGTGGCCGACCCGTAGTTTTCGTGGGTGAGGCGTCGACATAGCGTTTCGTGAGAAACCTGCCAGGTTCGGGCACGACCGGGGGGACGTCCCGAACCTGGCATTTTTCACCTCTTCCTGCGGCGCGGCCACGCTTTTCGCGGATCGGCGGCCCCGTGGCCGTAGGTCGTCCTATGCTCAGGCACCGTGGGGGCTTCTGTGCTCGTCGTCGAGGACGAGCGTGACATCGCATTTCCGTTGGTGCGCACGCTGGAGCGTGAGGGATACGACGTGGCCTGGGTCGGCAACGGCCGCGAGGTCCTCGACGTGGTGGGCGCCGGACCGGTCGATGTCGTGATCCTCGACCTGTCGCTGCCCGACATGGACGGCCTCGACGTGTGCCGGGCCCTGCGCGACAGCAGCTACGAGGGCGCCATCCTGATCGTCACCGCGCGGACCGGTGAGCTGGACCGCGTCGTCGGGCTCGACAGCGGCGCGGACGACTACCTGACCAAGCCCTTCGGGCTCGCCGAGCTCCAGGCCCGGGTGCGCGCGCTGCTGCGCCGGACGCGGACCCCACTCGGCGTGAACGGCCGACCACGAGCACGCGCTGCGGCTCGACGTCGAGGCCCGTCGCGTGTACGCCGGCGAGGCCGAGATCAAGCTGACCAGCAAGGAGTTCGACGTCCTGACCGTGCTGGAGGCGCACCGCGACAAGGTGGTGCCGCGCGGTCGGCTGATGTCGGAGGTCTGGGACGAGAACTGGTACGGCTCCACCAAGACCCTCGACGTGACCATCGGCCGGTTGCGTCACAAGCTCGAGGAGGCCGGGCTGCCCGACCGCGTGGTCGCGGTCCGTGGCGTGGGCTTCCGGCTCGAGCACACCCAGCCGGCCGGCTAGCCGCTCAGCCGGCACGCGACGCGCGGGGGAGGTTCTTTGCTCGTCGATCAAAGTCGAGTAATCTGAGTGAGATACAGATATTCACACTCCAGGAGTTCGATGAGCATCCCCCTCGGCCTGCCCGGCCTCGACCGGCCGACCTTCCGCAGCCGGCGCCTCGACCAGGTGCGCGCGGAGCTGGCCCCTCTCCTGGACCGTATCGCCACCGGCACCCTCCAGCGCGAGCTCGACGGCGAGCTGCCGTTCGAGCCGGTGCGCTGGCTCAAGGAGGCCGGCTACGGGGCGCTGCGCGTCCCGACCGAGTACGGCGGCCGCGGCCTGTCGATCCCAGAGCTCACGCAGACCTGGGTCGAGCTGGCCGCGGCCGACGCCAACCTGCCGCAGGCGTTCCGCGGGCACTTCGCCCTCGCGGAGGACCGCCTGTGGCAGCACGGCCGGGCGGCCGACCAGCGCGGCTGGTTCGCCCGCTTCGTGGCCGGCGAGATCGCCGGCAACGCCTGGTCGGAGGTCGGATCCACGGCCATCGACACCCAGCGGACGGTGCTCACCCGCGACCCGGGTGACCCGTCGGCGTACCTGCTGGACGGCACGAAGTACTACACGACCGGCAGCATCTTCGCGGAGTGGGCCGACGTCCTCGTCCGCCGGGTGACGCCCGGTGAGGAGGACGACCTCGCGATCGCCATCGTCGACACGCGGGCCGCGGGCGTCACCGTGGTCGACGACTGGGACGGGTTCGGGCAGAAGGGGACCGGCAGCGGCACGACCGCGTTCGCCGGCGTGCGGGTCGACCCCGACCACGTGCTCCCGTTCGAGGACCGGTTCCCGTTCCAGACGGCGCTCTACCAGCTGAACCTGCTCGCCACCCTGGTCGGCATCGGCCGGGCCGCGGTCGCCGAGACCGTCGCCCACGTGCGGGCGCGCGAGCGCAACTACTCGCACGCCAACGCGGCCCGGGTGCGCGACGACCCGCAGGTGCTGGCCCGCGTCGGGGAGATCGCCTCCCGCGTGTACGTCGCGGAGGCGGCCACCCTGCGCGTCGCGGCCGCGATCCAGGACGTGGCCGACGCCGTCCGCGAGGACGAGCCGCGCATCGTCCGCCTCAACGAGGAGGCGGAGATCGAGGCGAGCGCCGCGCAGGTGGTCGTCACCGACCTGGTGCTCCAGGCGGCCAGCGACCTGTTCGACACCCTCGGCGCCTCCGCCACCGCGCGGACCAGGGGCCTGGACCGGCACTGGCGGAACGCGCGCACGGTGTCCTCGCACAACCCGCGCATCCTCAAGGCCCGGGTGGTGGGCGAGTACGTCGTGAACGGCACGCCGCCGCCGTACGCCTGGGGGATCGGCGCCACCCGCCGCGGCGAGCGACTGCCCCAATGACCAGCACCCGAAGGAGAGAGCAACCGTGTTGAAGTTCCACTGGTTCCTGCCCACCAACGGCGGCGACGGACGCCAGGTCGTCGGAGGCGGCCACGGGGTCGAGGCCGGCGCGTCCGGGCGAGCGGCGTCGGTGCCCTACCTCGGCCAGATCGCCCGCAGCGCCGAGCAGCTCGGCTTCGAGGCGGCACTGACGCCGACCGGGGCCTGGTGCGAGGACGCCTGGATCTCGACCGCCATGCTCAGCTCGCTCTCGGAGCGGCTGAAGTTCCTGGTCGCGTTCCGGCCCGGGTTGACCGCGCCGTTCCTGGCCGCCCAGATGGCCGGCACCTTCCAGAACCTGTCCGGCGGCCGCCTGCTCCTCAACGTCGTGACCGGCGGTGAGAGCCACGAGCAGCGGATGTTCGGCGACTTCCTCGACAAGGACGACCGGTACGGGCGCTGCGACGAGTTCCTCGAGATCGTCCGCCGGCTCTGGGACGGCGAGACCGTGACGTTCGAGGGCGAGCACCTGCGCGTCGAGGACGCGACGTTGGCGCAGATCCCCGACCCGAAGCCGCTGATCTACTTCGGCGGATCCTCGGCGGCTGCCGGCCGGGTGGCCGCCCGACACGCGGACGTCTACCTCACGTGGGGCGAGAGGCCCGAGGATGTCGGCCTCAAGCTCGACGGTGTCCGCAAGCTCGCCGCCGACGCCGGCCGCGAGCTGCGCTTCGGCATCCGGCTGCACACGCATCGCGCGAGACACCGCCGACGCCGCGTGGGCCGAGGCCGACCGACTGCTGGCCGGGATCGACCCGGCCGACATCGAGCGGGTCCAGGCCGGGCTCAGGCGCAGCGAGTCCGAGGGCCAGCGGCGGATGCTCGAGCTCAACCGGGGCAGCAAGGACGACCTCGAGATCCACCCGAACCTCTGGGCCGGCGTCGGGCTGGTCCGGGGCGGGGCGGGCACCGCAATGGTCGGCAGCCACACGGAGGTCGCCGACCTCATCGAGCAGTACGCCGCCGTCGGCATCGACGAGTTCATCCTGTCCGGCTACCCGCACCTCGAGGAGGCCTACTGGTTCGGGGAGGGCGTCCTGCCGGTGCTGGCCGAGCGCGGCCTCTGGCAGCACCCCGCGCCGTACGCGCACGCCTCGACCACCGCCGTACCTTTCGCAGCCAAGGGAGCAGCGTCATGACCGACCCCCGCACGCGCGTCGCCGTCGTCGTCGGCAACCCCAAGCCGGGCAGCCGCACGCTGGCTGCCGGTCGTTACCTCGCCCGCCAGCTCGCGGGTGAGCCCGACCTCGTCATCGACCTGGCCGACCTCGGGCGCCGCGCTCCTCGACTGGGACGACGCCGGCGTGGCCGACCTGGTCGCGCGCGTCGGTGAGGCCGACCTCGTGGTCGTGGCCAGCCCGACGTACAAGGGCACCTACACCGGTCTGCTCAAGCTGTTCCTCGACCGGTTCTCCACGACCGGGCTGAGCGGCGTGGCCGTGCCGCTGATGCTGGGCGCCGGGCCGACGCACGCGCTGGCCCCGGAGCTGACGCTGCGGCCGGTGCTCACCGAGATCGGCGGCACCGTGCCGGTGCGCGGCCTCTACGTGCACGACACGTACTACGACGACCCGGCGGCGTACGCGCCCTGGCTCGAGACCGCTCGCCCCCGGGTCCAGGCGCTGCTGCCGACCCCTGAGGGCGCGCTGGCATGACCGCGAACCCGTTCGTCACCAACCAGGACCTCGACGTGGTGGCCCTGCGCACCGCGTTCGGGGTGTTCCCCTCGGGGGTCGTCGCGGTGGCGGCCGAGGTGGACGGTGAGCTCCTCGGGCTGGCGGCGAGCTCGTTCACGTCGGTGAGCCTCGACCCCCCGCTGGTGTCGTTCTCGGTCGCGAACGCCTCGAAGACCTGGCCCGCGCTGCGACGCTCGTCCCACCTCGGGGTGACGATCCTGGCCGACCACCACGGCGAGGTGTGCCGGCAGCTGGCCGGCCCCGTGGCGCAGCGCTTCGACGGCGTGGCCGTGTCGGCGACCGACGACGGGGCGGTGACGGTGGACGACGGGCTGGCGCGCTTCGACTGCACGATCTACGACGAGGTCGCGGCCGGCGACCACACGATCGTGCTGCTGCGGCTGCACGCCGTCGAGCAGCAGGACACCGCGCAGCCGCTGGTCTTCCACCGCTCGGGGTTCGGCACGCTCGCGGTCTCCGCGTCGGTCCGTTCCGCCTGATCAGTAGCCGCGGGTGCGCCGCTGGCGGATGGAAGCGTCTCGCCTGCGACACGACAGCAGCCCGATGGCGTCCGCGACCCGCGCCGGGATGGCTGGGTCGCGCCTGAGGGTGGACCGATGGCTTCGGTCAAGCGGGTACAAGTCACCTTCGACTGTGCGGAACCTGAGAGCGTCGCTCGTTTCTGGTGCGAGGTGTTGGGGTACGTCGTACCGCCGCCACCGGTGGGGTTTGCCACGTGGGGCGCTTTCGATCGCTCGCTGCCGCCGGAGCGTCAGGGATCCGCGTTCGCCTGCATAGATCCCACGGGTGTGGGTCCGCGGCTGTTCTTCCAGCGCGTTCCCGAGGGCAAGGGTCAAGAATCGACTGCACCTCGACGTGCGGGTCGGGACCGGGCTCGTCGGTGAGGAGCGCGTGGCCGAACTGGAGGCCGAAGGCAGACGACTGGTCGCCCTCGGCGCGGTACGCGTGCGACTACTGCCTGCTGATGACGAGGACGAGCCTGCCTTGTGATGCAGGACATCGAGGGCAACGAGTTGTTCTGTCTCGACTGAGTGGCCGCGGTCGTGAACATGTGTCGGACTCCCTGTGCCGCCACCGCCTACCCTCGCCGGTTCGCACCCGAGGTGCCTGGTCACGACCGCGTCGGTCGTCGTCGTCGTTGGCGTGATCACCCAAGGCCTGGGAGCCTCGATGTGCCCTGCGGCGTGACGAGGTACGTGGTGCCGTAGGGGCCGTGCCAGAGGTAGTCGCCGTCGGGCGTGCGGAGGTATCGCCAGCGACCGGTGGTCTTGGCGCGGTGGTGTCGCCGGCAGAGGCAGGCGAGGTTCTCGGGCCGGGTTTGGCCGGGTGGTCCGTTCTCGTCGTAGGGGATCGTGTGGTCGAGGTCGCAGGATCTGGCGTCGAGCGGGCAGCGGGGGAAGATGCAGTGGCCGTCGCGGAGGACGACGAGGTCACGCATCCATCCGGGTGGGTCGTGGGAGTCGACGGCGTCGCGGCGGGCCATGTTGAGGACGGGTTGGATGACGACCTGGTGGTGGCCGACCCAGTCCCGGATCTTGGTGAGGGTGGCGGCGCCGAGCTTCTCGATCTCGCCGACGGCGAGGGGGCGTCGGTCTCGAGGTCGCGGGCGTCGACGCGGGCGTACACCTTGACCTTCGACTCGCCTGAGGCCGCGGGTTGGCCGGTGAGGATGCCGATGGCCTTGATCTTGCGGACGCCCAGCGGGTCGGTGTCGCCGTCGAGGAACAGCTGGTGGGCGATCGCGCAGACCTGGTCGTAGAACGCCTTCAGGGCCAGGGTGTCGCCGGGGGCTTCGAGGTGGGAGGTGCCGAGGAAGTCGGTGGCGTCGGGGTGGGTGAGGGTGACGTCCCAGCCGGCCCTGGACTCGTTCTTCGCGGTCCTCGTGTTCTTCGGGGTCGTAGGCGGCGATCGCGTGGGCGACGAGGCGGTCGACGATGACGGGGCCGCAGGTGCCGCGGTCGGCGAGCTGTTCGTCGACCCAGTCGCGCGCCGGCCTTGGGGAGGCGGTGGGTCTGGCGGGCGACCCGGCGGGCCTGCCAGGTGGGCACCTCCAACCGGGACAGGCGTTTCCACAGCAGCGGGAGGCGGTGGCGCAGGTCGAGGGCGTCGGCGATCA
>CAWIVR010000024.1:0-132953 GCA_963839565.1 uncultured Actinomycetota bacterium
AGCCCGTAGATCACGCCCACGACGATCAGCAGGTTCCCGTACCCGGTCAGCAGCGCGGCGTACTCGAGGCAGCCACCGACGATCGCCCCCATGATGTTGATCGCGAACGCGGCCTGCGAGTCGGCGGCCTCCTTGAACCGCTTGGCGAAGGCGATGTTGGCCAGGTAGATCGGCAGGAACGCCAGCAGCACCGCGACCACCAGTCGGGGCACGAACGGCAGTGGCAGCAGCCAGTCGGGCCGGACGACGTACGCCACCGCCAACGACAGCGCGATCCCGGCGAAGACCACCGGGAGGGGTGGCGTGCGTATCCGTCTCTCGGTCTCGACTGCGGCCAGCACGATCACCAGCACGCCGGCGAACACCAGCGCGTTCACCAGCCAGGTGGTGCCGAACAGCATGGCGAAGGTCGCGACGTTCTTGGTCTCCAGGAGCAGGAACGCGGCGCCCATGAAGAACAGGTCGGCGTACGGCCGCATGGACCGGAACGTCCCGCCGAGCGCTCGCAGCGCGATCACGGAGACGAGCAGGATCCCCCCGATCGCCCAGAGGTAGAGGCTCGGGAAGCCGTCGCCCTTGAAGTAGAGGAACGGGCGGTCGTCGGTGGCCGGCGCGATCACCTCGCCCGAGGGCTGGTACGTCGTCTCGCACTGCTGGTTGGCCGGGTCGAGGGCGACGGTGACGACGGCCTGGGCGCCGGCGAAGGTGTCCACGCACGGGGTGTGGTCGAAGACGTCGGAGGCGGTGCCGGCCAACCGGTCGATCAGCCACACCTCGCGGTAGTAGTTGTACATCGCGAACGCACCGTCCGGCTTGAGGTGGTCGCGGGCCTCCTCGATCGCCCGGTCGGTGAACAGGAACGACTCGAGCCGGATCTGCGAGGCGCCGCTGACGAGCGTCAGCGAGTCGGGCAGCGCGAAGAGGATCAGGTCGTACTTCTTGTCGGTGCCGGTCAGGAACGCGCGACCGTCGTTGACGTGCCGGGTCACCCGCGGGTTCTGGTAGGCCCGGTCGGGGTTGCGCTCGACGCCGATCTCCATGATCCGCGGGTCGATGTCGACGGCGTCGATGTGGGTGGCGCCCTTGGACAGCGCGATGGCGACGTCCGAGCCCGAGCCCGCGCCCACGATGAGCACGTCGTCGAGGGAGTTGTCCTTGATCCGCAGGTACGGCGTCGCGTACTGCTGCTCGCCCTGCTCGAGCTTCCACTGCGCCGGTGCCATCAGCTGGTGCGGGATGCCGTTGACCGAGATGTCGACGAAGTCGGGGTTGCCGGGGACGACGTCCTTGGTCGTGATCTTGTAGTACGGCGACCAGCTGGTGCCGGGCGCCATCGTCTCCACGAGCAGCACGCCGACGATGAGGGTGCCGGCTGCGATCGCCAGCACCCGCTTGAGGTTCGGCACGAGCACGACGAAGGCGAGGGCCACGATGACGCCCCACACGACGGGGGGCGCCCAGAGGAACGACAGCACCGTGAAGCCGCCGATGCCGATGAGCGAGCCGATCAGGTCCCACCGGTAGGCGGTCAGCGGCGCCAGGCCCGGGAAGCAGCGGCCGACGATCTCGGCGGGCCCGGCGAGCACGAGAGCCACCACGACGAACACCACGGGCAGCACCACCCACGCCGGCGGGCCGTTCGCGGTGAGCGAGGTGAAGTAGATGACGTCGGAGCCGGTGCGGTCGAGCGACACCGGCCACTGCCGGACGCCGAACACCAGCAGGGCCAGCAGCACCGGTGCCGCCGGGATCAGGGACCAGCTGCGCCGGCTGACGAGGAAGCCGATCCCGATGCCGAGGAACGAGCCGAGGAGCACGAAGTTCGAGAAGTACGACAGGTGCACGATGTTCGAGCCCAGCCAGCGGATGAGCGCCAGCTCGAGGAACAGCATGAGCGCGCTGCCCAGGACCAGACGACGTACGACGGCCCCGTCGGCGGCCGTCACGGTCGGGACGCTGGTCGTCTGGCCCATGCGCGCCATGGTGTCAGGAGGGGTTCAGCGGGCTGTCTCGGGGCGGGGGAGCAGCGAGATCTTCTGCCAGATCTTGTTGGACAGCTCGGTGGTCAGGGTCTCGAGCGTGGAGACGGTGCTGAGCACGACCGGGTCGGAGCTGTGCTCGGCGCACAGGGCGGCGGTCTTCGCGGTGAGGCTGAGCATCTCGGAGCAGTAGTCGAGGTAGTGGTGGAGCTGTTCGGCGTCCAGGCCGTGGCTCACGCTCTCGGGCGTGCGGGTGTAGGTCGGGCTGACCTGCTCGGGGTCCTTGGAGAGCTGGTGCATGTCGATGACGTGGGCCAGCGACCGCAGCCGGTGCAGCAGGCTGAGCAGGGTCTTGCGCTCGTACCTCTCCGGGAACGCCCACAGGAACAGCACCGCGATGGCGGCGAAGACGATGTCGCTGATGGTGCTCTCGATGAGGGGCAGCCAGTCGAAGCCGTTGTCGAGGCCCTCGGTCACCGCTTCCTTCAGGGTGATCACCAGGGCGACGACCGTGGCCACCACGATCGTCACGCTGACGGCCCGCGCGAGCACAGTGGTGCGGTGCAGCCGAACCTGCGAGGCCCCGGCCGACTGCTGCACGACCCCGACGAGGTCGGCGAGGTCGCGGGCGGCCCGGGTCAGTCCGCGGTCGCCGAACCGGGCGCGGATGCGCCGCTCGAGCTGGGCGACGGTGGCCCCGACGTGCTCCGCGACGAGCTGGACCTCGTCGCCCGCAGGGCTGGTCGTCGACACCGCTCGACCATACGGCTCCGACACGCCCGGACCGGGAAACTACGCATTCGGCGCTCCGACGGGCCGGTTGAGGCTGATACTCGGACCATTCCCTCGGATCCAGGAGGAACGCGATGGGTTTCATGGACAGCATCAAGGAAGCCCTCGGGGGCGATCGCGACGACGGCGCGGACGCGCCCGAGTCCGACGCGTCCACCACTGCGCCCCCGACCGTGGAGCCCAAGCACGTCGACCCCGACGCGCCCGCCGAGAACACCTACGGCATCGAGGCCACCGGCGGGAAGCACGCGGCCCGCGACTGACTCAGCTGGTTTCGTGACAGGCGCTAGCGCGCCTTCCTCAACCAGCGAGAGCGCTGATCGCCTCGTGGACGGCCAACGTCCGCCGGGCGGTGTCGACGTGGAGGGACTCGACCATCCGGCCCTGGTAGGTGACCACGCCTGAACCCGCGCCGTCCTCCCAGGCCTGCAGGATGCCGCGCGCGTCCTCGACGGCCTGCTCGCTCGGGGCGAACGCGGCGTTGGCACCCTCGACCTGGCCCGGGTGGACGAGGGTCTTGCCGTCGAAGCCCATCTCGCGGCCCTGGCGGCACTCGGCCAGGAAGCCGTCGGTGTCCTTGACGTCGTTGTAGACGCCGTCGACGATCGCCGTGCCGGTGGCGCGGGCGGCCAGCAGTGCCAGTGAGAGCCCGGTCAGCAGCGGGGCGCGGCCCGGCACGTGCTCGGCGTACAGCTCCTTGGCGAGGTCGTTCGTCCCCATCACCAGCACGGTCAGCCGTTCGGACGCGGCGGCGATCTCCTCGGCGTGCAGCATCGCGCGCGGCGTCTCGACCATGGCCCAGAGAGCGGTGTGGTCGGGCGCTCCGTGGGCAGCCATCGCGTCGACGAGAGCGAGGACCTCGTCGGCCGACGAGACCTTCGGCACGACGATCCCGTCCGGGCCGGCAGCGCACGCCGCGGCCAGGTCGTCGGCGTGCCACTCGGTGTCCGCGCCGTTGACGCGGATGGTCACCTCGCGTCGGCCGTACGCACCGGACGCGGCCGCCGCGCACGCCGCCTCGCGGGCGGCGGGCTTCGCGTCGGGGGCGACGGCGTCCTCGAGGTCGAGGATCAGCGCGTCGCACGGGATCGTCTTCGCCTTCTCCAGCGCGCGCTCGTTGGAGGACGGCATGTAGAGCACCGACCGCCGCGGCCGGAAGTCCGCGGTCACGACGGGTCGACCTCGATCGCGTCGTACTGCTCCTTCAGCGCAGGGTCGACCGCGGCCAGCTGCTCGGCGAGCTCGACGAGGACCAGGCACTGCTTGAGCGAGGCGTCGTCCTCCATCTTCCCGTCGAGCATCACCGCTCCCGTGCCGTCGCCCATCGCGGCCACCACGCGGCGCGCGTGCGCGATGTCCTCGACGGACGGCGAGAAGACGCGGTGGGCGATCTCGATCTGGGAGGGGTGCAGGCTCCACGCGCCGACGCACCCCAGCAGGAAGGCGTTGCGGAACTGGTCCTCGCAGGCGACCGGGTCCCCGATGTCGCCGAACGGGCCGTAGTACGGCGAGATCCCGTGCATCGCGCAGGCGTCGACCATGCGAGCGATCGTGTAGTGCCACAGGTCCTGCTGGTACGTCGCGCGGGTGGTGGCCTCGACGCCGTCCGACGTCGTGGTCGGGTCCTGACGCACGAGGTACCCCGGGTGCCCGCCGCCGACGCGCGTGGTCTTCATCCGCCGGTCCGCGGCCAGGTCGGCCGGCCCGAGTGAGAGGCCCTGCATCCGCGGCGAGGCGCCGCAGATCTCCTCGACGTTCGCGACGCCGCGGGCCGTCTCGAGGATCGCGTGCACCAGGATCGGCCGGTCGAGGCCGGCCTTGGCCTCGAGCTGGGCGAGCAACCGGTCGACGTACGCGATGTCCTCGGCGCCCTGGACCTTCGGCACCATCACCACGTCGAGCCTGTCGCCGATGGCCGACACGAGGGTCGTCAGGTCGTCGAGCACCCACGGGCTGTCGAGGGCGTTGACCCGGGTCCACAGCTGCGTGGGTCCGCTCTGCCCTCCGAGATCGGCGGTCCCCTGGGCGATCGTCACCAGGCCCTCACGCGCGGCCACCTTGTTGTCGGCCTTGATCGCGTCCTCGAGGTTGCCGAGCAGCACGTCGACGGTGCCCACGAGCTGCGGGCACCTTGGCCGCCATCTTGGCGTTCGAGGGGTCGAAGAAGTGGATCGCCCGGGTCGGCCTGGCCGGGATCTCGCGGAGCGGCTCGGGAGCACCGACGGCCAGCGGGCGGAAGAAGTCCTTCGGGCTGCGGCCTGACGGGGGTGTCATGGCCGGAACGTACCGCCGCTGTGGACGCGGCGGGTATGACGCATTTCTCACGGCTTTTACCTCTCATCGTCGCCGGGTGGACGTCTTTACCCATTCCCGTCCCGGCGGCCGGAATGACGCCGACCATGACGTTCGCCCTACTTCTTCCCTGCCCCGAGGTCCGCCGTGCACGCCATCCGACCCAGCTACGACGCGATCACCCGCGCCGTGCGCTGGACGGTGCTCGTCCTGGCCGTGGTGCTGGCCATGCTCGTGGTGCTGCTCGCCGTCGTCACGGCCCCCGCGCGGGCCGACCCGGGGCAGACACCGGACCAGACAGGTCCAGACCAGGAGCAGGCCGAGCTGCTGCTCCAGCAGGCGATCACCAACGGCACCGCGACCGGCACGTACGTCGGCCCGTTCGGCAACGAGCGCTGGGTCGGGGTCTTCGGCACCCATGCCGCGGCGGGCTACGGCTACCCGTACCCGGCCGCGCCGGACTGCAACGAGGGCTCCCTCGGCGCCGGCTGCGTCGGCGACTCCCGCGGCTTCCTGCAGGGTCAGTGCACCTCGTGGGTGGCGTACCGCCTGGCGATGCGCAACGGGCTCTCGTTCTCCAACTGGTACGCCGGCCGGCACTGGGGCAACGCCTCCGACTGGGGCAAGGTCGCCAAGGGCATCGGCCACAAGCCGGACAAGTACCCGGCCGTCGGCGCGATCGGCTGGTACAAGCGCGGCCACGTCTCCTACGTCGAGGACGTCTACAGCGGCGGCACCATCCTGATCTCGGAGATGAACACCGACGGCCACAACGGCTTCCACTTCACCACCGTCAGCCCCGGCATGAGCGGCTACCCCGACAAGTTCATCCACCTCGACGACGTCGTTCCGGTCGACACCACTCCGCCGACCGAACCGACCGACGTACGAGTGGCCGCCCACCGCGGCCGGAGCGTCGTCAGCTGGCGCGCCTCGAGCGACACCTGGGGGGTCGCGGGCTACCGCGTGCTCCGCAACGGGGTGCCGATCGGGAGCGTCCGCGGGACGTCCTACCGCGACGGCAACCCGCTGGCCGGGCAGACGGCCACCTACTCGGTGGTCGCCTACGACGCGGCCGGGCACACGTCGAGCCCGGGCCGGGTGAAGGTGCTCCCCGGAACGGAGTCGGCCGACCGGGCCTGGCTCGAGACGTCCGCCGGACCGGCCCTCTGCGGCCGGGTCGGCGACGACCGCCGGATGCGGCTCGGTTGCCGGGTGCTGGTCGACGGGAGCTGGCGAGCGGTCGAGCTCTACCGCAGGACGGCGTGGGGCAACCCCTCGTCCCGGGCGTTCCTGACGGGCACCGACGGCAGCGTCTCGTACTGCCGCCAGGTGGGCCGTTCGGCCCTCTCGTGCACGGCCTTCGACGCGGGTACGCGCGCCTGGGGCGCCGACCGCACGTCCGGGAGCACGCCGCGACTGGTCGCCGACGCCACCTGGGTGAGCACGCCCAGCGGGCCGGCCCGGTGCGGACTGACCGGGTCCGAACGTCACCCCACCGCTACCTGCTCGGTGCTGACCCTGACCGGGTGGCACTCGGTCACCACCCCCGAGGCGTGGTGGGGCAACGAGGACGGCCGCGCGTTCGTCGCGACCCAGCGGGGCGCGATCGCCTTCTGCCGCTGGCTCCCCGGCGACCGTGGGGCCCGCACCGCCTGCACCGACCTCAACCCGTTCACCCTGACCTGGAGCCCCGACCGCGTCTCCGGCGTCCTGCGCGCCGGCGCTCCGGCGTACCCGACCTGGGTGGCCTCGTCGGACGGTCCCGCAGCCTGCTGGTCGCCGAGCGCCGACCGACGCGGCGCCTGCCGCGTGCTCGGCAGCACCGGCTGGCGCACCGTCGCCCTGCCCCGCAAGGCCAAGCCCGGCACGGCCGGGACCCGGGCCTTCCTGACCGACCGGTCCGGACGCGTCACCTGGTGCCGGCTGGTCGGCCGCACCGCGGCCTGCGCCGAGCTCTCGCCCTCCGCGTCCCGGTGGGAGACCGGCCGGTCGACGCGCACGGCTCGTTCCCTGCAGGCCGACAACCGCACCTGGGTCTCGCTGGCCGTGGGCCCCGCCCTGTGCGGCCGGGCCGGCACCGTGCGTCAGCAGCGCCTCGCCTGTCAGGTGCTCACCAGCGCGGGCTGGCGCACCAGCGCCTCGCACGTCGCGTCGTGGGGAAACGCGGGGTACCGCGCCTTCGTGCCCTCCGGCTCCGGGGTCGCCTTCTGCCGCACCGTGCCGGCGCGCAAGAACGGCTCCGCCCTCTCCTGCACCTCGATGAGCAAGCTCGAGTGGGGCGCCACGCACACCTCGCAGCGCGTCCAGCTGGTGCTGCCCGACCTGGTCTGAGGTCGCTAGGAACCCTTGCGGAACCAGCGCCAGCGCTTGCGCGGGGGCTGAGGCTCCGGGGTCTCGGCTCGCTGGGCGGGGGGCCGCTTGCGGGCGGCGTCCCGGCGCTCCTGCAGGCGCGCGCGCCAGGCCGCCACCTCGGCGTCGACGTCGCGCGGCATCGTGATCAACGGCGGGCCGTCGACCGGGGTGTACCGGGCCTTCATCACCCGGGCGTTGAACTCCTCGAGCACGCGGCGTACCTCGGACTCGGCGGTGTGACGGTCGAGCCTCGCGTCGAGCTCGGCGTCGTCCTTGCGCAGCTGGAGCGCGGGCGGCAGGACGCCGGTGATCTTCTCGCGCTCGACCAGCCTCTTGATCCACCAGTCGGGGTCGTGCTGGGCGCCGAGGTCCTTGATCGGCTTGCCGGCGCCGGGGAGGTTGTCGAACTCGCCGCGCTCCATGGCCAGGCGCAGCTGGTGGTCGACCCACTCGTTCTTGCGCTGCATCCGCTGCGCAGCGGCCGACTTGCCCGTGCGCTCGTCGCGCTCCGGCTCGCGGTGGCTGCGGTCCGGCTGTTCGGCCATGCCACCCAGGCTAACAACCGGAAGGTGGCGATCAGCTGCTGCCGAGCAGCTGCGACAGGAGGATCGAGGCGCCGACGAACACGACCACGATGACCACCGACCAGACCAGCGACCGGATCTGCGCAGCCCGCCCGTAGCGCCCGGGGTCGTCGCGGCGCAGGGAGTTGTAGCGGACCACGGCGGCTGCCCCGAGGAGCATCCCGGCGGCCAGGAACCGGCCGACCGACGGCCGACCGAACGCGAACAGCAGCACGAGCGTGCCCAGCACGCCGAGGACGGCGGTCAGCAGCTGGGCGCCGAGGCGCGAGCGACGTCGTGGGCTCACACCCGCACACCCTCGGACGGCTCCGGGAGCGACGTCGAGACCTTCGGCATCATCAGCAGAGCGACCGCCGCGAGCAGGGCCGCCACGGCGCAGACGGACCAGACGGTCAGGTAGCCCGACAGCGGGGCGTGACCCTCGGTCGGGTCCTCCAGCGAGCCGGTCGACGCCAGCGCGATCGCGAAGATCGCCGACGCGATGGCGCCACCGATGGTCTTGGTCGCGTTGGTCATGCCGGTCGCGAAGCCGGTGCGCTCGGGTGGCGCACCCGCGGCAGCACTGGCGGGCAGGGCCGCCACCAGCGCGCCGGAGCCGACGCCGACGACCGCCATGTTCACCAGTGCCTGGGTCGTGCTGTCGTGGAACGGCAGCCACAACGCGTAGCCGAGGGCGACGAGCAGCGACGACAGGATCAGTGCGCCGCGGGGTCCGAAGATCCGGGTGGTCAGCGGCAGGCTGAAGGCGCCGACGGCCAGGAACACGACGTACACCCCGATCAGCGTGGACACGAAGGCCGCGTCGGCACCGAGGCCGTACCCCGCGACGTCCGGGTCGGTCCGGGCGAACGTCGACAGCGGGATCTGCGCGCCCAGCACGGACATGCCGAAGAGGAACGCCGTGAGCTGCACCGGCCACTGCAGACGGCTCGCGAACAGCCGGACGTCGATGATCGGTTCCTCGTGCCGGGACTCGTAGATGATGAACGGCGCCAGCGACGCGAGGCCGAGCACGATCAGGATCCAGGCCAGCGGGCTGTCGGCGCCCTGCAGGCGGATGGTGATCAGCCCCGCCATCACGAGCCCGATGACGTCGGTGATGAGCAGGAAGCCGATCAGGTCGAACTTCCCGCCGGACCTGCCCGGGTCGCGCTCGATCCCGAAGAGGATCAGGAAGAAGCAGACCGTGACCACGATCGCGGGCAGCATCAGCACGACGGTCATCGACGTGCTCTCGACGATGGCGCCACTGGTCAGGGCGCCGATGATCACCGCCAGCTCGAGGGCACCCACGAGGATGCCCGCGGCGCGACGGGTGAGCAGGTTCTGACGCCCGGAGCCGGCCGTCCGGCGGTAGACGATGGCGACCTCCATCGGCAGCCAGATCACGTAGGCGCCCTGGAGCGCCCAGCCGATGAGGAACGTCGTGAACGACGGCGCGAAGGCCAGGACCCACGAGCCGAGGGCGGTGATGGCCGTGGAGAGGAGCAGCACGTACTTGGCGCCGACCATGTCGCCGAGCCGCGCCAGCACGGGGACGGCCAGGGCGGACACGATCAGCTGGGCGGCCTCGAACCAGTTGACGTCGGCGTCGGAGATGTCGAGGTGGTCGGCGATGTCGCTGAAGATCGGCGTGTAGTAGCCCTGCAGGATGCCGCTGGCCAGCTCGACGCAGACCAGGAAGCCGACGATCGTGACGAGCGAGTGCGCGCCGAGCGCGCGCTGGTGAGGTTCGGTGCCCACGTGGGTCATGTCGCTGGCAGTCTCTCGATCAGTCGCTGGTACCAGTCGACGCCGGTGAGGAAGTCGTCGATCCCGAGGTGCTCGTCGTAGGAGTGGATGGCCTGCCGCTGCGCCTTGCTCATCCGGAACGGCGCGAACCGGTAGACCCGCGGACAGATGGTGGTGAAGTGCCTCGAGTCGGTCGCGGCCATCATCACGTACGGCGCGGGGACCGCGTCCGGGAACAGCTCGACGACCGTGGACTCGATGAGCCGGAAGGCGTCGTCGTCGACGGGCGAGACGGGACTGGCCTCGCCCTCCTCGACGACGTCGATGTGCACGCGCTTGTCGCCGATCACCTTGCGGAGGTGGGCGACCACGTCGGCCACGGTGTCACCGACCATCACCCGCACGTTGATGCCGGCCCGTGCTGACGAGGCGATCACGTTGAGGGCGGGCGAACCGGACAGCGTGGTCGTGGCGAACGTCGTGCGGGTCATGGCCGCCGACTCGGGACCGGCCGCGACGAGTGCTCTGGCGAGGACGGGCCGGAGACGGTCGGCGTTGCCCATCAGCGGCTTGAGGGGGCGCGGGGCGTGGGCGGACAGCCTGCGGAACAGCTCGACGGTCGTGTCCGAGACGGACGCCGGCATCGGGTTGCGGTCGACCTTCAGGATGGCGCGGGCGAGCCGGGCGGTCGGGCCGTTCCTGGCCGGCGTGGAGGCGTGCCCGCCGCGTCCCTCGACGCGGAGCACGACGCTGGTCGTGCCCTTCTCGGTGACTCCGATCGCGCCGACCGGCGGCTTGATCCCGGGGAACGCGTCGCCCGCGATCGCGCCGCCCTCGTCGATCACGAACCACGGCTCGACCCCGCGCCGGGTGAGCTCGGCAACCGCCTCGAGGGCCGCCGTACCGCTCACCTCCTCGTCGGAGCCGAAGCTGAGCCACACGTCCTGGGCCGGGGTGAGGCCTTGCTCCAGCAGCCGCTCGACGGCCTCGCTGATCGCGACGACGCAGCCCTTGTCGTCGAGGGTGCCGCGGCCCCACACCGCCCCGTCGTGGACCTCGGCGGAGAACGGCGGGTGCTGCCACGGGGCCGTCTCGTCGACGGGGACCACGTCGAGGTGGGCCATCAGGACGACGGGCCGGGCCGCGGACGTGCCGGCCCAGCGGAAGAGGAGGCCGTGGGTGCCGACCCGGGTCAGCTCCAGGGCGGCGTACAGGCGGGGGAACAGCCGCTCGTGCTCGGCGAGGAAGGCGTCGAACGCCGCGGTGTCGACGTTGGCCGGGTCGCGGTCGGAGACGGTCGGGATGCGGACGAGAGCCTGCAGCTTGGCCACGGCATCGTCGGTCACGTGGTCAGACTAGGAGCGCGACGAGCTCGTCGCGGCCGCGGACACCGGCTTTCCGGTAGATCGAGCGTTGGTGGTCGCCGACGGTCAGCACCGAGATGCCGAGCCGGCGGGCGATCTGCTTGGCGGCCAGGCCGCGCACGAGCAGTCGTAGGACGCCGGTCTCGCGGTCGGTCAGCCCGCACCACTCCGCGAAGGCCGGCAGCACGGTGGCCACGTCGCCCGAGCGCAGGTGCACCACGACGTCGACATCTGAGCAACCGACGTAGGACCCGCTGGCGACCAGCCAGTCCCCGCCGGACACCCGGGTCCGGGCCAGCGCGGGCTCGCCTCGTCGTGCGGCCGCCGCCACCTCGTGGACGCATCGCAGGAGGTCCTCCGGAACCACCCCGCCGGCCCACTGGTTCGCCATGTCGCCCAGCCAGGCACGGGCGCCGTCGTCCATCCCGACGAGCTGGTCCCTGCGGTCGAGGCAGATGGTGCCGCCGTTCCCGGTCGCCGGGAGGTCGTCGCGCGGGCGGCCGACCTGGTAGCGGCGCAGCACCCCGCTGAGCAGCGGGACGAGGGCGTGGGCGTGCTCCACGTCCTGGTCGCCGAACGGCCGGTGGGGATCGTCGCGGAACAGCGAGAGCGCACCCCAGTAGTGACCCGGCGTGACCAGGGCCAGCCGGAGCTCGCTGCGGTAGCCGTCGGCGGGCAGGATCTCGTGCAACCGGCGGCTCCGTGGGGTATCCCGCGGCGTCAGGGACGCGACCGGCACCGGCGCTCGGGCGAGGTCGAGGTACCGGTTGGCGTCGCGGTGGACGGTCTCGTTGTGCAGCAGCACCTCGGTCGGCACGGTCAGGCCGTGCCGCGAGAACATGACCGAGCGCAGCCCGGTCGCGGGGTCGACGCCGAAGAGGCAGTATCCGTCGTGCCCGACCACCCGGCCCAGGGCCCGGACCGCGCCGTCGGCGAGCAGCGCACCCGGGGGCGGATCGCCGAGCAGCCCCGCGATCTCCCGCTGTGCTCCCTCGAGGGAGGGCCCCATGGGATCCATGATCGACCCGGCGTCAATCCCGACTTCTCGGCATTGCCGACCCTCGGGACCGCGCCTAGCGTGCGGCCATGCGCACGCCCGTGATCGCCGCCGCCCTGCTTGCCCTCCTCGCGCCCGCGTCGTACGCCGCCGCGGAGCCGTCGACCGACGGCCGGATCGTGTGGACCAACCGTGCCGCCGACGGACGCGAGTCGCTCGTCATCGCGAACGCGGACGGCACCGAGCAGCGACCCCTGACGCACGCCGGCAAGGGGGAGTACCACGTCGATGCGCAGTTCTCGCCCAACGGCAAGTGGATCGCCTACGAGGCCGGTGACGAGGAGAGCTTCGAGGTCCGGCTGGTGCGCCGCAACGGCACCCAGGACCACCGGCTGCCCGTCGGGTGCAAGGACCCATGTCTCGGCATCGGAGCGCCGACGTGGATCTCCAACAAGCGGCTCTTCTTCGTGAAGGTGAAGGGCCCGATCGTCGACGACACCGCGGCCGAGGCCCTGGAGTGGTCGGTCGACATCGACGGGTCGGACCCGTTCCGGATGTCGGACAAGCGGGACGCCGGGAAGTACGAGGACAGCCGGGCGCAGGTGTCGCCCGACGGGTCCTTCGTCACCTGGACGCGTGCTGCGTCTCTCCGACGGCAAGTCCACGATCATGCGGGTCGACGTCGACGGCGACGACCCGGCGCCGATCCTGCCGTGGGGCCTGGGCGTCGAGGTCTACGACCTCTCGCGCGCCACCAGTGGCCCGACCAAGGGCCTGGTCCTGTTCGAGGCCTACGGCCGCGGTGACCCGGACGCGACGTTCGTCGACCTGGGCACCGTGCCGTGGCTCTGCAACGGCGTGAAGCAGTGCCGCAAGAAGATCGACTGGCTGACGAACAACAAGGCATCGGGACGCCGCAACGCCAACCCGCACTGGTCGCCCGACGGCCGGGACTACGTCTTCACCGACCGCGCGAACATCGACACCGAGAACGTCCAGATCTGGACGACGACGTACGGCACCGACGAGCGTCGCGAGATCTCCACCTCGAAGCGGTTCGACTACCGGCCCGACTGGGGTCGCGACTAGTCCGGGACCGCTTGGGCCCTCAGCTCTCGCCTCAGGATCTTTCCGCTCGCCGACTTCGGCACCGCCTCGATGAACTCCAGGCGCCGGACCTGCTTGTAGTGGGCGACCTGGCCCGCCACGAACTCCATGAGGTCCTCGTCGCTGGCGTCCGCGCCCGGGCGCAGGACGACGTACGCCGCGGGGAGCTCGCCGGCCTCCTCGTCGGGGATGCCGATCACGGCCGCGTCCGCGACGGCCGGATGGGTGAGCAGCAGGGCCTCCAGCTCGGCCGGGGCCACCTGGAAGCCCTTGTACTTGATGAGCTCCTTGAGCCGGTCGACGACGAACACATGGCCGTCGGCGTCGACGTGCCCGATGTCGCCGGTGCGCAGCCACCCCTCGTCGGTGATCGTGTCGGCGGTCGCCCGCTCGTTGTTGAGGTAGCCCTTCATCACCTGCGGACCGCGGACCCAGATCTCGCCGTCGGCGTCGACGTCGAGGTCGTCACCGGTCAGCGGGTCGACGATGCGCATCTCGGTGTTGGGCGCGGTGACACCGACGGACCCCGGCTTGAACTGGCCGGCGGGGGTGAGGTGCGAGACCGGTGACAGCTCGGTCATGCCGTAGCCCTGGACGACCTCGCAGTCGAGGCGTCTCCCGGCCTCCAGGGCGAGCTCGGCCGAGAGGGGTGCCGCGCCCGAGAAGACCTGCTCGAGCTTGGACATGTCGTAGTTGTCCACCAGCGGGTGCTTGGCCATGGCCACGACGATGGGCGGGGCGACGAACGACCGGGTGACGCCGTACTCCTGGTGGACCGAGAAGAACTGCTCGAGGTCGAAGCGCGGGAGGGTGACGATGGTGGCGCCCGCGCGCAGGCCGCAGTTCATCAGCACCTGCATGCCGTAGATGTGGAAGAACGGCAGCACGGCCACGATCGTCTCGTCCGTGCGCATCTCGGCGGCGCCCAGCGTCTGGGCCACGTTGGCGATGAGGTTGCGATGGGTCAGCATCACGCCCTTGGAGATCCCCGTGGTGCCGGAGGAGTACGGCAGCACGACGGTGTCGTCGGCGTCGACCGGCACCTGCTCGGTGAGCGGCGGACCCATCAGGTCGGTGAGCGGGCGGGCGCCCTCGGCTTCGCCGATCACGAAGATCTCCTCGACGGCGGTGCCCTCGGCGGCCGCTCGGGCGACCTCGAGGAACGGCGCCACCGTGACGAGCAGCCGGGCGTCCGCGTCGACGAGCTGGTGGTGGATCTCGCGCTCCACGTACGTCGGGTTGATCGTCGTGACGACCCCGCCGGCGTACGCGACCCCGTGGAAGACGATGGCGTACTCCGGGATGTTCGGGGAGAGCAGGGCCAGCGTCTGTCCGGGCTCGAAGCCGCGCGCCACCAGGCCGCCGGCCAGCGCGCGCACGCCCTGGAGGAGGCCGCCGTACGTCAGCGTGCGTCCGCTCGGGCCGTCGATGAGGGCCGGCTTGTCGCCGAGCTCCTCGGCGCGGGCCAGCACGTAGTCGGTCAGGGGGAGGTCGGGGATCTCGACCTCGGGCAGCGGGCTGGCGTGGATCATGCGCACTCCTTGGTCGCAACGTGTCCCGAACCTACTGACCGCTCGCCGCTACGTCACCCGTGTCTCGGATGCGAGACCCGGCGCCGGTGAGGCGCGTTGACCGGGCGGCGTACGGCCGATGGACTGAGGCCGTGCCACCCCGAGGTTCAGGCCCAGCGCCCGTGGTGGACGACGTCCGCCTGCGCCTTGCGCGGCCGCACGCTCGGGGAGCCGGGCAGGCCGTCGGTCGTGGTCCGGTGGCCGATGGTGATCGCGCCGATCGGGTCGAAGGTCTCCGGGATGGCGAAGGCGTCGCGCACGGCGGCCACGCGCTCGGGCGGGATGCCGAAGTAGCACGCGCCGAGCCCCGCGTCGGTCACCGTCTGCAGGATCAGCAGCGCGGCCATGCCCGTGTCGATGTGCCAGAAGGGCACCGGCCAGCGGGCCTCGTCCTCGTCGGTCCAGCCCTTGTCCGGCTGGGCGTACCGCTTGAGGTACGCCGCCTTGCTCGAGCAGGGGATCACGACCACCGGCGCGTGCATCATCCCGGTGAGCCAGGCGTCGGGCTCGGCGAGGTCCTCGGGATCGGTGGTCAGCTCCCAGAAGCGGCGGACCCCATCGGCACCGTCGGCCTGGTCGAGGACGAGGAAGCCCCAGCCCTGGCTGAAGCCGGCGTTGGGCGCGCGCACCGCGTTGCGGAGCGCGAGGTCGACGATCGCCGGGTCGACGGGGTCCTCGGCGTAGTCGCGGACCATCTTGCGGCGGCGGACGACGTCCTGGAACTCCATGGGGTCGAGCATGCCTGAGGGGATCGACGACTTCGAGCGGATGTGGTCGGACCTGGCGCCGGTCGGTCGCTCCGCCTCGTCGGGCGGGTACTTCCGGCAGCCGTGGCTCTCGGCCGAGCGCGAGCTGGCGGCCTGGTTCGAGGAGCAGTGCGCGGCGCGGGGCCTGGCCGTCTCGCGGGACGCGGTCGGCAACATGGTGGCGTGGTGGGGCTCGCCCGGTCCCGGGTGCGGTGGTCACCGGGTCGCACCTGGACTCGGTGCTGGACGGCGGAGCGTACGACGGCCCGCTCGGCGTGGTCTCGGCGCTCGCGGCGATCGACGCGCTGCGGTCGCGGGGGTTCGTGCCGTCGCGGCCGCTGGGCGTCTCGGTGTTCGTGGAGGAGGAGGGGTCGCGGTTCGGGCTGGCCTGCCTGGGGTCGAGGCTGGCGACGGGCGCGGTGTCGTGGGAGACGGCGCGCTCGTTGACGGACCGGTCCGGGGTCAGCCTCGAGGACGGGCTGTCGTCCGCCGGCCTGTCCGGATCGCCGGACCGCGCTCTGCTGGAGGGTGTCGGCACCTTCGTGGAGCTGCACGTCGAGCAGGGCCGCGACCTGGTGGACCGGTCTGCCGCGGTCGGGGTGGCCAGCGGGATCTGGCCGCACGGGCGGTACCGGTACGAGTTCGCCGGGTCCGCCGACCACGCGGGGACGACGCGGATGGAGGACCGCGCAGACCCGATGCTGACGTACGCGATGACCGCCCTGGCCGCCAACAAGCAGGCCCGGCTGGCCGGTGAGCGGGCGACGTTCGGGCGGCTCGAGGTGACCCCGAACTCGACCAACTCCGTGCCCTCGGGTGTGACCGCGTGGCTGGACGCGCGGGCGTCGTCGGCTCGCTCCTTGGAGGACTTGGTCGGCGCCATCGAGCGGCAGGCGTCGGAGCGTGCCTCGCGCGACGGCACTTCGTTGGTGGTGACCCCGGAGTCGGTGTCGGGCTCCGTGGAGTTCTCGCCCGAGCTGGCCGCCCGCCTGGCCGGCCCGCGCGGCTGGCCGGTCATCCCGACCGCCGCCGGCCACGACGCCGGCATCCTCTCCGCCGCCGGCATCCCGACCGCGATGCTCTTCGTCCGCAACCCGACGGGCGTCTCCCACTCACCGCTGGAGACCGCCTCGATGGACGACTGCCTCGCGGGGGTCGACGCCTTGGCCGACGTCCTCGCCGAGCTGGCCGGGGACCCGGCGTGACGGCGTACGTGCTCGAACGCGCCTGGGTCGACGGGGCCGTCCACGAGGACGTGTACGTCGAGATCGAGGCGGGGCGGTTCGCCGCGGTCGAACTTGATGGGGTTTCCCTGAACTTGTCAGGCGCGTTCCTAGCCCTGACAAGTTCAGATTTCCCCGGTCGACCGGGGAAATCTCGCGCGCTCCCCGGCCTCACGATCCCGGGACTGGCGAACTGCCACAGCCACGCGTTCCACCGGGCGCTGAGGGGGCGGACCCAGCAGGAACGCGGGACGTTCTGGACGTGGCGGGAGCGGATGTACGCGGTGGCCGAGCGGCTCGACCCCGACTCCTACCTCGCGCTGGCCACGGCGACGTACCGCGAGATGGTCGCGTCGGGCATCACGGCCGTGGGGGAGTTCCACTACCTGCACCACCAGGCCGACGGGACGCCGTACGACGACCCCAACGCCATGGGCCGCGCCCTCCAGCAGGCGGCCCACGACGCCGGCCTGCGGATCCGGCTCCTCGACACGGCCTACCTCAGCAGCGGCTTCGGCGAGCCTCCGAGTCGGCGTCCAGGAAAGGTTCAGCGACGGCACCGCCGACGCGTGGGCCGAGCGCGTGCGGGACCTCGAGGACGCCGGCGCGGCCATCCACTCGGTCCGCGCCGTCCCCGACGACCAGCTCCGCACGATCGTGGAGGCCGCCGCAGGCAAGCCCCTCCACGTCCACCTGTCGGAGCAGACCGCGGAGAACGACGCCTGCGTGGCGGCGTACGGCGCCACCCCCACGCAGCTGCTCGCCGACCACGGTGTGCTCGGCCCGCTGACCAGTGCCGTCCACGCGACCCACCTGACCGACGACGACATCGGCCACCTCGGCGCCACCCGTACCTTCGCCTGCTTCTGCCCCACCACCGAGCGCGACCTCGGCGACGGCATCGGCCCGAGCCGGCGCCTGCACGACGCGGGCAGCCCGCTGACCCTCGGCTCCGACAGCCACGCCGTCATCGACCTGTTCGAGGAGATGCGGGCCGTCGAGCTCGACGAGCGCCTCGCCACCCGCGAGCGCGGACACTGGTCGGCGGGCGAGCTCCTCCGCGCGGCCACGATCGACGGCCACGCCAGCCTCGGGTACGACGACGCGGGCGCGATCGCGGTGGGCAACCGCGCCGACCTGGTCACCCTCGACACCGACCACGCCCCGCACCGCAGGCACCGGCCGCGACGAGCACACCGCCGTCTTCGCGGCCACCGCCGCCGACGTCGTCCAGGTCGTCGCCGACGGCAAGGTCGTCTTCACCCGGGGCGACGAGCACGACATCGGCCGCGAGCTCGACGACACGATCGGGAGGCTCTGGCCGTGAGCACCGTCATCACCAACATCGGCGAGCTGGTCACCAACGACCCGCAGGCCGGCGACCTGCTCGGCATCGTCACCGACGCTGCCGTCGTCCTCGAGGGCGACCGGGTCGCCTGGACCGGGCCCGCCGCCGACGCCCCCGCGGCCGACGTCCACGTCGACGCCGGTGGCCGTGCCGTCATCCCCGGCTTCGTGGACTCCCACTCCCACCTGGTCTTCGCGGGCGACCGCGCGCCGGAGTTCGCCGCCCGGATGGCCGGGACGCCGTACGCGGCCGGCGGCATCCGCACGACCGTCGCCGCCACCCGGGCGGCGACCGACGAGCAGCTGACCGGCCGCGTGGCCCACCTGGTCGCCGAGATGCGGCGGCAGGGCACGACCACGGTCGAGATCAAGAGCGGGTACGGGCTGACCGTGCGCGACGAGGCGCGCAGCCTGGCGATCGCCCGGCTGTTCACCGACGAGACCACGTTCCTCGGCGCGCACGTGGTGCCCGAGGGCAGCGACCCAGGAGAGTACGTCGCGCTGGTGACCGGCCCGATGCTCGAGGCCTGCGCCCCGCACGCCCGCTGGGTCGACGTGTTCTGCGAGCGCGGCGCGTTCGACGAGGACCAGGCCCGCGAGATCCTCCGAGCCGGCGAGGCAAGGGGCCTGCGCGGACGGCTGCACGCCAACCAGCTGGGCCACGGACCGGGGGTCCGGCTGGCCGCCGAGCTCGGCCTGGTCGCGGTCGACCACTGCACCTACCTCGACGACGCCGACGTCGCGGCCCTGGCCGACAGCGGCACCGTCGCCACCCTGCTGCCCGGCGTCGAGTTCTCGACCCGCCAGCCCTACCCCGACGCGCGGCGCCTCCTCGACGCCGGCGTCTCCGTCGCGATCGCCAGCGACTGCAACCCGGGCTCCAGCTACACCTCCTCGATGCCGCTCTGCGTCGCCCTCGCGGTGCGGGAGATGCGGATGACGCCGGCGGAGGCGACGTACGCCGCCACGGCCGGAGGCGCCGCCGCCCTCGACCGCACCGACGTCGGTCGCCTGGTGCCCGGAGCCCGGGCCGACCTGGTGCTGCTGGACGCCCCCAGCCACGTGCACCTGGCCTACCGCCCGGGCGTGCCCCTCGTGGCCGGCACGTGGGTCGCCGGACGGCCCTTAGACCCGTAAAACCGCAGGTCAGCGGGCCTGAGGTAGCACTCAGGGACCCGTTCGCGGGCAGAGATAAGGCACCTGCCCGATGTTCGCGCCTACCTCAGGCGGCGAATCTCTTACTCATACCGGGAACGGCCCGGGATCGAGGAAGGGAACTGCGATGAACGACATGTTGGTCAACGCGGAGATCGAGTACCGCGTGAACCGGATCCGCGAGGACTGGCGCCCCATCCGCGCCCGTCGTGCCCGTCGCCGGCTGCGCCGGCAGGAAGACCGCGCCGGCGCCACGTGGATCGGCTGACCCGGTGGTCGGCACGACCACCGAAACCAGAGGCTCCATGTCGGTGCCAACCGACATGATGGGCTGCATGGCACCGGTCACGACTGCTCCCCTCGTGGGGCGAGATGCCGAGCTGGAGGACCTCACTCTCCGGCTCGGCATCGTCGCGTCCGGAGACCCTCGCCCGGGCGGCATCGTCCTCCTCGCCGGTGACGCCGGCGTCGGCAAGACCCGCCTCCTCACCGCGCTGCGCGACCGCGCCCTCGACCTGGGCTGGCAGGTCGTCGCCGGCCACTGCCTCGACTTCGCCGACAGCGCCCTGCCCTACCTCCCGTTCTCCGAGATCCTCGGCCGTCTCCAGGTCTCGTCCCCCGAGGTGCTGGCCTCCGTCGCCAGCCACCACCCCGCCCTGCACCGCCTCGCACCCGGACGCCGGATGATGGACGAGGGCGGCGAGGGTGCCACCGGTTCCGGGGCCAGCGTCGGCCCCCACGTCGACCGGTCCGCGCTGTTCGATGCCGTGCACGCCCTCTTCGAGGCCGCCGCCGAGCAGCAGCCCCTCCTCCTCGTGGTCGAGGACCTCCACTGGGCCGACCAGTCGACCCGTGACCTGATGAGCTTCCTGTTCACCCGTCCGTTCAGCCAGCCGGTGGCGCTCGTCGCGTCCTACCGCTCCGACGACCTGCACCGCAAGCACCCGCTGCGGGCCAAGGTGGCCGAGTGGTCACGCCTCCAGGGGGTGCACCGGGTCTCCCTCGAGCCGCTCGACGCCGCCGAGGTGCGCGAGCTGGTCGCCTGTCTGGTCACCGGTCAGGGCGCCGCTGGCGCCGGGCTCACCGACGACGAGGTCGACATGGTCGTCGAGCGCGCCGAGGGCAACGCCTTCTTCGTGGAGGAGCTGGTCGGCGCGGCCGCCGGCACCCATGACGACGCGCTCCCCGCCGATCTCGCCGAGCTGCTGCTGGTGCGGCTCGACCGCCTCGACGAGTCGGCCCGCCAGGTCGTGCGCGCGGCCAGCGTCGCCGGCCGACGGGTCACCCACGAGCTGCTCGCGGTCGCCACCGACGTCGGCGACGCTGCCCTCGACGAGAGCCTGCGCACCGCCGTCGAGCGCAACATCCTCGTCGCCAGCGACCGGCACTACGCCTTCCGGCACGCGCTGCTCGGCGAGGCCGTCTACGACGACCTGCTGCCCGGCGAGCGGGTCCGGCTGCACGCCAGGTACGCCGCCGCGATCGGCGACGGTCGCGCGCGCGGCACGGCTGCCGAGCTGGCCCGCCACGCCAAGCTCGCCCACGACGAGAAGACCGCGCTCACGGCCAGCGTCCAGGCGGGTCGCGAGGCCGCCCAGGTCGGCGGTCCCGACGAGGCGGCGCAGCACTTCGAGCGGGCCCTGCGGCTGCTCGCCGGCCTCGGCTCCGCCGGCGACGGCCTGGTCGACCGCGCCCGGCTCGCCGTCGACACGGCCGAGGCGCTCAGCAGCAGCGGTCACCCCGAGCGGGCCGCCGCGCTGCTCGCCGAGCAGCTCGCCGCCCTGCCCGCCGACGCGCCGCCCACCACCCGCGGCACGCTCCTCGCCGCCCGGGCCGTCGCGCTCACCGCGATCGAGACCGACGAGGACCCTCCCGCGATCTCCGCGGAGGCCGTCCGGGTGACGCCCGACGACGACACCCTGGCCCGCGCCCGGGTGCTCGCCGCGCACGCCCACGTGCTCGCCATGTTCTGGCGGCACCAGGAGGCCCAGCAGGTCGGCCTCGACGCCCTCGCGCTCGCCGACAAGCTCAACCGCACCGACCTCGCGGCCGAGGTGATCACCACGCTGTCCGGGCTGCGCCTGGGCGCGAGCAAGGAGCGGCTCCGCGAGGCGCTGCGCGAGGCGATCGACCGCACGGTCGAGACCGGGGCGGTGCACGCCGAGCTGCGCGGTCGCTACCTGCTGGCCCGCTCCTACCAGGACTGGGGCGAGCTCGACGAGGCCGAGCGCTGGTTCTCGCAGCTCCGTCGAGCGCGCGGAGGCCGCCGGCATCGAGTGGGCGCCGTACGCCTCCGGTGCCCGCTGGCACCTGACCTGGGTGCTGCTCACCCGCGGCGACTGGGACGACGTCATGAGGCTGACCGACCTGTCCGGCACCCACGCCCCGCCGATGGCCCGGGCGATGTTCGCGAGCCTGCGGGCCGTGGTCCGGGTCGCTCGCGGCGAGGACCTCACCGACGAGCTGCGCGGCCTGCGGCCGATGTGGCGGCTCGACGGCGCCCTCGCGGTCCACGCCGCCGCCCAGGAGATCCGGCTCGCCACCCAGCGCGGCGACGTCGCGGCTGCCCGGGCGTCCTACGACCACGTCGTCAAGGTCATCGGCGACATCTGGCACCCGTGGTTCGACGGCCGGGTGCGGATCGCCGCGCTCGTCCTCGAGACGATCGCGGCCGCGATCCCCAAGGTCCCCGCGGGAGACCGCGCGCCCCTGCTCGAGCTCGCCTCCCGGCTCCACGACGAGGGTCACACCGTCCTCGAGCGGTACGCCGACCCGAGCAAGTCGTGGGGACCCGAGGGCCGCGCGTGGCTGGCCCGCCTCGACGCCGAGCTGATCCGGGTGCGCTGGCTGGCCGGTGCCGACGACGCCCCGACGCTGGAGGCGCTGTTGTCGGGCTGGCGCGAGGTGGTGGAGCTCTTCGTGCAGTTCGGTGACGTCTACGAGCTGGCGCGTGCCCAGGTGGTGCTGGCCTCGGTGCTGCGTGCCGCCGGTGAGGCCGCCGAGGCCCGCGCAGGTCGGCGACGAGGCCCGCGAGACGGCCCGGCGGCTCGGCGCGACCCCGTTGGTCGAGCAGCTCCGGGCGATCGGCTCGGCGCCCGCCCGCCACGAGGCGGGCTCCGACGTGCTCACGCCGCGGGAGACCGAGATCCTCCAGCACGTCGCGGCCGGCCGGACCAACGGCGAGATCGGCAAGCAGCTCTTCATCAGCACCAAGACGGTGAGCGTCCACGTCTCCAACATCCTCGGCAAGCTGGGCGCCTCCGGCCGCACCGAGGCGGCGGCGATCGCCCGTCGACGAGGCCTGGTCGAGTGACCGACGGCTCGTCGCGGGTCACCCTCACGGGCGCTTGTCGGCGCTGAGGGGCGGCGCTTGACTGGCAGAGGATCAAGCAGTTTCCACTCGACCGGTTTCGACCAGGAGGACAGCATGACCGACGAAGACTTCGACGCCCCGCTCGACGACAGCGACATCACCAGCTCCGGGAGCGACCCGGTGCCTGGTGGTGGCGACGCCGACGGGACCGACGGCGGCGACGCCGACGGCACCGATGGTGACGGCACCGACGGCACCGACGGCGACGCCTCGGACGGCGACGGCACCGACGGCGGCGACGCCGACGGCACCGACGGGACCGCGCTCTGAGCGAGCCCGCCTCGGCGCTGGACCTGCTCAGCGGTGACGCCCAGACCTTCACCTCGAAGGTCTGGGCGTCGCTGGTGCACGTGCACGAGGCGGAGCCGGCCGCGCTCGTCGCGATGCTCTCGCTCGACGACGCCGACGAGCTGCTGACCGGCACCGCGATCCGTACGCCCGCGATCCGGGTTGCGCAGGACGGCAGCGTGCTCGGTGAGACGGCGTACGTCCGCCAGGGCGCCTCGATCGCCGGCCGTCCCCTGTCCGGTCTGGTCGACCCCCGCAAGGCCCTCGACCTCTTCGCGGGCGGCGCGACCATCGTCTTCCAGGGGTTGCACCGCTACCACCCGCCGCTGACCGACCTGGTCGCCCGGCTGGAGCTCGAGCTCGGGCACCCCTGCCAGGCCAACGCCTACCTCACGCCGCCCGGCTCGCAAGGCTTCGCGGTGCACAGCGACAGCCACGACGTGTTCGTCTTCCAGACCCACGGCACCAAGCAGTGGGAGGTGCACCACCCCCGCGGCGAGCGGCCCTGCGACCACGGGGAACACGCGGGAGACTGCCGGGTCGACGACGTGCTGCTCCGGCCGGGCCTCTCCATGTACCTGCCGACCGGCACCCCGCACGCCGCCCGCGCGCAGGACGACGCCAGCCTCCACGTGACCATCGGCATCAACCAGCTCACGTGGCGCGGCCTGGTGCGGCGGACCGTCGACCGGCTCCTCGACGAGGTCGACGAGCAGCACCTGCCCGCCGGCTGGGTCGGTCACGGCGACGAGCTGGCCCCCGGTCTCGTCGACCGGCTCCAGGCCCTGGCTCTGGCGCTGGCCGACGTCGACCCCACCGAGGCCGTCGACCGTGAGACCCAACGCTTCCTGACCTCTCGCAACGGCCGGTTGCGGGGCGGCCTCCACGACGTGCTCGCGGTCGACCGGATCGGCCCCGACACGGTGCTGCGCCGCCGCGCCGGCCGCCCCTGTGTCGTCAGCCCGGTCGGCGACCGGCTGCGACTGCTCATCGGCGACCGCTTCGTCGAGGTGCCGGCCCGGATCGCCGCGGCCGTCGAGGTGGTCCGTGACCGCGAGACCCTCACGCCCGCCGACCTCGGGCTCGATGCCGCGAGCAACCTCGTGCTGGCGCGCCGCCTCGTCCGGGAGGGCCTGCTCGAGGTCCGGGAGTGACCGCTGACCCGAGCTTCCGCTGCTCCGCCGCCGGGCTCGAGCGCGCGGACTCCATCGCGGGCTCGGCCTCGACGGTCCGCTCGTTCCTGCTGATCGAGAACCCCGGACCGTGGGGCGTGGACGCCGTTCGCGACAGCCGCCTCCCCGCCCCGGTCAAGGCGGGGATCCGTGCCGCGGCCGCCCGCGCGAAGGTGCGGCCCCTGCTCATCCGCCGCTACCACCGGCGCGCGCCCCGCCACGGGTTCCGCGTGTACGCCGCGTGGGCGGGGCTCGACGACAGCTGGCTGCAGACCGCCGTCCTCGACGGCCCCGAGGACCTCCTCGACCTCGACCTCGAGGCTCTGGGCGCCGGCCGCTCGCCCGGGCTCGTCCCGACCGAGGAGACGCTCGTCCTCGTGTGCACCCATGGCAAGCACGACGCCTGCTGCGCCGAGAAGGGCAGACCGGTCGCTGCGGCCCTGGCGGAGGCGTACCCCGAGGAGACCTGGGAGGTCTCCCACATCGGCGGCGACCGCTTCGCCGGCAACGCGCTGGTGCTGCCGTACGGCCTGTACCTCGGCCGTCTCGAGCCCGAGTCGGCCGTGGCCGCCGCGGCCGACGTCCTCGGCGGGCGGCTGCCGCTCGACGTGCTGCGCGGCCGGTCCTGCCTGCCGATGGCCGTCCAGGCGGCCGAGATCGCGCTGTTCCGGCACCTCGGCGAGACGGCCATGGCCGCCGTCCGCGTGCTCGGCCACCGTCGCGACGGAGAGCTGACCACCGTCGACCTCGCCGCGGCCGCGGACCGCTGGACCGTCAGCATCCGCACCACCCTCGGGGACGACGTGCTGCTCACCTGCCGGGCGCTCCGACCGAACCCGCTGCCGCACCACGAGGTGGTCGCCGTCGAGCGGGTCGGCGCCCGCTGACCTGCTCGTAGGATCGATCCCGTGACCAGCGTCAGCGACCTGGACAGGGAGGCCGCCCGCCGGACCGACGAGCGCTTCGAGCGCACCCGGCCCTTCGGCGGACGCACGCCGCCGCCGGTCGACACCCGCGGGCTGCCGCCGGGGCTGCGCTGGCCGGCGTTCCTGCAGAGCGTGGCCCTGCTGCGCTTCCGGCACCAGACCGTGCCGTGGCTGCACCGGAGGTACGGCGACGCCTTCACCGTCCGGCTGCTCCCTGGCGGCCGGCCAGTGGTGCTGTTCGCCCGCCCGGAGCAGGCGAAGGAGATCTTCGCCGGCGACCCGGCCGTCTTCCACGCCGGCAAGGGCAACGCGGTCCTCGGGCCGATCATGGGCGAGCACTCGCTGCTGCTCCAGGACGGCGGCGACCACCAGCGGGCGCGCAAGCTGCTGATGCCCGCGTTCAACGGGCAGGCCCTGAAGTCCTACGAGGGTCTGGTCGAGCGCGTCGCCCGGGCCGAGGTCGATCACTGGCGCTCCGGTGAGACGTTCGCGGCGCTGGAGCGGATGAACGCGCTGACGCTCGAGGTGATCCTCCACGTCGTCTTCGGCGTCACCGACGAGGACCGGCTCGCCGCCCTCCGCCCCCGCGTCAAGGCGACGGTCGAGGTGGGTCCCGCCGTGGTCCTCGGCTGGGGGTTCCCGGCGTTGCGGCGCTTCGGCCCGTGGCGCCGGACGATCGACAACGCCCGCGAGCTGGACCGCCTCATCTACCGCGAGATCCACGAGCGCCGGGAGGCCGCCGACCTGCACGACCGCACCGACGTCCTCTCCCGCCTGATCCTGGTGGCGGACGGGGAGGACGCCCTGTCCGACGTCGAGCTCCGTGACCAGCTGGTCACGCTCCTGCTGGCCGGTCACGAGACCACGGCCACCGCCCTGGCGTGGTCGCTGTACGAGCTCGGCCGTGACCCCCGACAGCTCGGCCTGGCTCGTCGAGCCGTCGCCGACGGCGACGACGCCTGGCTCGAGGCGGTCCTCAAGGAGTCGATGCGGCTGCACCCGGTCCTTCCCATGGTGGTCCGGACGCTGATGGCCCCGGCGACCATCGGCGGCCTCGACCTGCCGGCCGGGACGACCGTCGCGCCGTCGATCCTGCTCGCCCACCAGCGCGAGGAGAACCACCCGCACCACGACCGGTTCGACCCGGAGCGGTTCGTCGGTCGGAACCCGGCCCCGAACACGTGGATCCCCTTCGGCGGCGGGGTCCGGCGCTGCATCGGCGCCGGCTTCTCGCTGATGGAGGGGGTGGCCGTGCTGCGCGCCGTGCTGACGGCGTACGACCTCGAGGCGGTCGGTGCCGACCACCCGCGGGTCCGCAACATCACGAGCGTCCCGCACCACGGAGCCCGTATTCGCGTGCGCTGAGGCGCCCGCCTGCGTCAGCATGGGCCCTCGTGGCCCAGGGCAGGACGTGGCGTGACCGCTTCCGCGGCGTGCGCATGGACGTCACGCCGCTGCGGACCTCGCGGGACTTCCGGCTGCTGTTCCTGGCGGGGACGGTCTTCTACCTCGGCGGGATGGTCTCCTACGTCGCGATCCCGTTCCAGATCTACGAGCTGACGGGCTCCAACTTCGCCGTCGGCGCGATCGGCCTGGTCGAGCTCGTGCCGCTGGTGGTGTTCGGGCTGTACGGCGGCGCGCTCGCCGACCACGTGGACCGCCGCCGCCTGCTCGTCGGGACGGGCGTCGGCCAGGCCGTGCTCACCGCGGTGCTCGCCGTCAACGCGTTCCGCGACGAGCCCAGCATCCCGGTCATCTTCGGGGTCGCCGGGCTGCTGACCGCGACGGGAGCCCTGCAGCGGCCCAGCCGCGAGGCCCTGATGCCGCGCACCGTCCACCACGACGAGATCCCCGCCGCCCAGGCGCTGACCAGCTTCGGGATGCAGCTCGGCGTCCTGGTCGGACCCGCGATCGGCGGTCTGCTCGTCGCCTACGTCGGGATCGGGTGGTGCTTCGTCGTCGACGTGGCCGGGCTCGCCGTGGCGACCGCGCTCTACTTCGCGATGCGCGCCTACGCACACCAGGTCGAGACCACGCCGCCCAGCCTCCGAGCGATCGGCGAGGGCTGGTCCTACGCGGTCCGGCGCAAGGACCTGCTCGGCACCTATGTCGTCGACATCGTCTGCATGGTGCTGGCGTTCCCGGTGGTGTTGTTCCCCGCGCTGGCGGCCGACGTCTTCGACCACCCCCAGCTGCTCGGCCTCCTCTACTCCGCCGAGACCGTCGGTGCCCTGCTGGCCACCCTGTTCTCGGGCTGGACCGCGCGGGTCCACCACCACGGCCGGGCCATCGTCGTCGCGGCGGCGGCGTACGGCCTGTTCATCGGTCTGGTCGGGCTGGCCCCCACCATCGGGGTGGCCCTTGGCCTCCTCGTGCTGGCCGGCGCCGCCGACATGATCTCCGGGGTGTTCCGCGGCACGGTCTGGAACCAGACCATCCCCGAGCAGATGCGCGGCCGGCTGGCGGGCATCGAGATGCTGTCGTACTCCGTCGGTCCGATCGGCGGCCAGGTCCGCTCCGGGCTGGTGGCCGACGCCTGGTCGGTCCGGGGCGCGATCGCCAGCGGCGGCTTCGCCTGCGTCGTCGGGGTCGGCATCACGGCCGTGGCGCTCCGCGACTTCTGGAGGTACGACAACCGCACCGACGAGCACGCGATCGCCGAGCGCGAGCTCCGGGCGGCCCGCGGGGAGACCATCGACTGAGCATCACGCCGACCGCGCTCGTCGGTCGGCGTCCGGGTCGAAGGTCTCGGCCACCGACTCGAAGACGTCGCAGTAGTCCTCGTACTCGGCGGCCGCGACCGTGCCGACCAGCTGGTGGCCGACGCCGTCGACCACCCACAGCCACTGGTCGGTGAGGACCGGGACCCGGCCGACGGTGTGCCCGAACCGCCGGTAGACCGTGTCGTGGCCGGCCACCTCGAAGCAGTCGTCGTCCTCCAGGTCGAGGTCCGCGCGAGCGTCGTCGGCCCCGGAGACCTGCAGACGCCACGCGTCGAGCGAGCCGGCGAACGGCTCGCTGCGGTGCTCGAGCCGCGGGGCCAGACCCGAGCCGTGCACGCCCGGCGCGGCGTACCCGCCTCCCCGCACCCGCACCCACCGCGGCGGCATCGAGACCGGGGACCGCGAGCGGCTCACCGCTCCGCTCCCTCGAGCAGCACGGGGCGGTCGAGCACGCGCACCCACTCCTGCGCGACCTGGTCCTCCAGGTCGCGGGCCGCCCGCCACCGGTCGACGGCGTCGTGCCAGGCCGCCCAGCCCCGCGCGGTGACGGGGTCGTCGGGGTCGTCGGGGCCGGCGGGTCGCAGCGGGCTCCAGATCCGGCCGCCGGTCACGTCGAGGTGCGGGGCCGCGACCGCAATCGCCTCGTCGAGCCGGCGGCGGACCTCCGTCATGCCCTGGGCGTACGCCGTCAGCCCCTCGGCCAGGCGGCGGCTGCGGCGACCGGTCCGCGCGCAGGCCTGCTCGAGCAGCGTCGAGGAGCTGCGGTAGACGATGCCGGACAGCCCGCCGAAGGTCGCCTCGTCCAGCTGCGCGTGCCGACCCAGGACCAGCGCGGCCTGCTCGCAGCTCTCGGCCAGGGCGACCAGGGCGGTCGCCGTGCTCGTGCAGGAGGCGGGGTCGACGGCGAGCCCGACGTCGACGCTGCGCCCGACGGCCGTGAGGCTCACAGCGCGAGCACCTGGGCCGTCAGCAGGTCGAGGCCGAGCCCGACCTCGCCGTCGGTCGCGTGGGCGACGCCGAGCCAGCGCTCCAGGGCGTCGGCGAGCTCGCGGACGTGCCCGGCCAGCCGCTCGGCCCGCTGCGACAACCGGTCCAGCGCCTCGGCGGTCACCGCCGTGAGGGGACCGGTGTCCGGTGGGCCGAGGGATGAGCACCGCTCGACCTCGTCGGCCTCGGCCAGCAGCGCGAGCCGGTGTTGCCGGAGCAGGTCCACGTCCACCGCGATCGTCATGCCAGGCAGGGTGCACCGATCGGCAGGCCGCCGAAACCCGCCGTCGTACGGCCTGTGGACGACCGCCTGGACGACGTGCGATTTCGCGCCTCAGGGTGCCTCGGCGACAATGGCAAAGGACCTGACCCAGCCGTTGAGCCGAGCCGAGAGGACGCCCCAGCACCGTGCCTGAGCCCGAGCCGAAGCAGCACCCGGTCGTCGCCGGACTGGTCGCCCTGGTGGGCGTCGGCCTGGCGATCGGCCTCCTCGCCGGAGGCGGCACGCTGGTCGCGACGCGGGTCCTGGGCCTCGGCGCCGAGGCCACGGCGACCGACTCCTCGGCGCGGCAGAGCATGTACCTGCCCAAGCCGGAGAAGACGACGCCGACCGAGTCGACCTCCCCGGCGCCGACCCTGAGCGCCGCCAGCGAGCCGACCGGGCCCGTGCACGTCACGCCCAGCCAGGACACCGGCATCTCGCTCCAGGCCGGGGCCGACCAGGTCGGCCCGATGGGCCGCATCGACCTGACCGGCACCTACGCGACCGGCGAGGGCGCCGTGCTGCAGGTGCAGCGCGCCACCGGGCCCGGCGACTCCTGGGTCGACTTCCCCGTCACCGCCACGGTGAGCGGCGGGACGTTCTCGACCTACGTGCAGACCGGCCGGACCGGCCCCAACCGCTTCCGGGTGATCGACACCGACACCGACCTGGCGTCCAACGAGGTCACGATCACCATCGGGTGACCCGTCCCCGGATCAGTTGTCGGGGATCCAGTCCATCGTCTTCGGGTCGGCACCGTGCCGGCCCTGGTCGCCCTGGTCGAGCGCGGTGATGCCCGCCATGTCGTCGGCGGTCAGCTCGAAGTCGAAGAGCGCGAGGTTCTCGCGCATCCGCTCGGGCTTCACCGACTTGGGGAAGATGATGTCGCCGCGCTGGACGTGCCAGCGCAGGGTGACCTGGGCGGGCGTGCGGTCGAGCCGCTCGGCGATCGCCACGATCGTCGGGTCGTCCAGGACGTCGCCCTGCGCGATCGGCGACCACGCCTCGGTGGCGACGTCGTACGACGCGTTCGCGGCCCGCACCGCCTCGTTGCCGAAGTACGGCTGGACCTCGACCTGGTTGACCGCCGGCAGCTTCCCGCTGTCGTCGATGATCCGCTTCAGGTGGTCGGGCTCGAAGTTCGAGACGCCCACCGACGTCGCCCGGCCGTCGCCCCCCTGCGCCGAGAACTCGGTCAGCGTGCGCCAGGTCGACTCGAAGTCGCCGTCGTACCTGCGTCGGCAGCGGCCAGTGGATGAGGAACAGGTCGACCCGGTCGAGCCCGAGCTTCCGCAGCGACTCGTCGAACGCGCGCCGCGCGTCGTCGGCGCGGTGGTAGCCGTTGTTGAGCTTGGTGGTGACGTACAGCTCGTCGCGCGGGAGCCCGCTGGCCGCGATCGCCCGGCCCACGCCCTCCTCGTTGCGGTACATCTGCGCGGTGTCGAGGTGCCGGTACCCCGCCTCCAGCGCCTGCTCGACCGCCTGCTGGGTCTGGTCGGGCTTGATCTGGAACGTGCCGAAGCCGAGCTGCGGGATGGTCGTGCCGTCGTTGAGCTTGATGTCGGGTACCGAAGTCATACCTCGCATGACAACCAGGGGACGCTGGGTATTCCGCCCGGTCTCAGCCCGTGGCGTTGGGGTCGCGCCACTGGCGCTCGAAGGGGAGGCGCCAGGAGAACGGGGCGATGAGCTGGTGGATCTGGTTGGGGCCCCAGGAGCCGGGGTGGTACGGCCGGACGACGGGCGGGTTCTCCAGCAGGGGCTGGGAGACCTCCCACAGCCGCTCGATGCCCTCGGCGCTGGTGAACAGGGTGCGGTCGCCGCGGGCGGCGTCGTAGATGAGCCGCTCGTACGCCTCCAGCACCGCGCCCGCCCAGGTCGTGTCGCGCATCGCGAACTGCATCGACAGCTTCTGCAGCTGCATGCCGGGGCCGGGCTTCTTGCCGTAGAACGACAGCGACATCTTGGCCTGGTCGGCGAGGTCGAACGTGAGGTGGTCGGGGCCGTGGTCGCCCACCCCCGAGCCGGGCGGGAACATCGACCGTGGCGGCTCGCGGAAGGCGATCGAGATGATCCGGGCGCCCTCGGCCATCCGCTTGCCGGTGCGCAGGTAGAACGGCACGCCGGCCCAGCGCCAGTTGTCGATGTAGCACTTGAGCGCGACGAACGTCTCCGTCTCCGACTCCCGCTCGACGCCCTCGATGTCGCGGTAGCCGACGTACTGGCCGCGCACCACGTCGTGCGGCTCGATCGGCAGCATCGACCGGAAGACCTTGTTCTTCTCCTCGGAGATCGCGAACGGCTCCAGCGCTGTCGGCGGCTCCATCGCGGTGAACGCCAGCACCTGGAACAGGTGGGTGACGACCATGTCGCGGTAGGCGCCGGTGGCCTCGTAGAACGACGCGCGCTGCTCGAGGCCGAGCGACTCGGGCACGTCGATCTGGACGTGGTCGATGTGGTTGCGGTGCCAGATCGGCTCGAAGAGCCCGTTGGCGAACCGGAACGCCAGGATGTTCTGCGCCGCCTCCTTGCCCAGGAAGTGGTCGATCCGGAAGATCTGGTCCTCCTTGAAGACCCGGTGCAGCTCCTTGTTCAGCGACTTGGAGCTCGCCAGGTCCACGCCGAACGGCTTCTCCATGATGATCCGGCTGCGCGAGACCAGGTCGGCCTCCTTGAGGATCTGCACGACGTCCAGCGCGGCCTTCGGCGGCACGCTCAGGTAGTGCAGCCGGTCCCGTGGCCGGTCGCTGCCCGACGCCTCGTCGGCCTCGTCGACCACGGCCTTCAGCCCCTCGGGGCCCGTCTCCCACGACGCCCACCAGAGGCGCTTCTCGAAGTCCTTCCAGTCCTCCTCCTTGACCTCGTACGCCGCGAACTCGTCGATCGCCCCGCGGGCGAAGTCGACGAAGGAGTCCCGGTCGTGCTGGTCGAGGGAGGTGCCGACGACCTGGAGGTCGCGCAGCAGACCCGGTCTGGAAGAGGTGCAGCAGGCCCGGCAGCAGCTTGCGCTTGGCCAGGTCGCCCGTGGCCCCGATGAGGACGACCGTGATGGGAGGTGTCGGCATACTCCCCAGCGTGACATCTCCATCGCCCGTACGGGAGGGCTGGCGGACGTCAACGGCGCCCGGGGGAGCGGTGGTGGCGAGTAACCGACCGTTGTCCTGACTGGCGTACCGCTAGAGCGGTCAGGAAGACCCGACAACGGTCGGTTACTCGGAGTCAGCGCGACCGAACCTCAGGGTGACGATCTGGAACGGCCGCAGGTCCAGCCGGCCGTCGTGCCAGGACCCGGAGTCGTACGGGCGCTCGAGCAGGTCGACCTCGGTGGCGCCGCTGTGGTCGAACGACGCGCTCACCCGGACCGAGGTGCGGGCGCCGAGCGGCTCGTACAGCCGGACGACGACGTCGCCCGAACCGTCCTCGGCGAGCTTGACCGCCTCGACGTACGCCGTCCCCTCGACGCGCACCAGCGGCTCGACCGGGCTCCCCTTGCGGCGTCGGAGGGGGAGGTTCAGCGCGTACCCGGCCTCGGCGGCCCCCGCGATCGCCGGCGCCGGGCACCAGCGCGTACCGCAGCACGTGCCGACCCTGGTCGGTCTCCGGGTCGGGGAACAACGGGGCGCGCAGCAGGCTGAGCCGCACTCGCGAGTACGTGCCGCCCCCGTCGCGCGGATGGCGGGTGACGTCGTGGCCGTACGTCGCGTCGTTGGCCAGCCCGACGCCGTACCCGCCGTCGCCCACCTGCACCCACCGGTGCGCGCACACCTCGAACCTGGCCGCGTCCCAGGTGGTGTTCTCGTGGGTGGGTCGGACGACGTGACCGAACTGGGTCTCGTACGCCGCGTGGTCGGTGTGCACGTCCACGTCGAAGGCCGCCTTGAGCACCCGCTCCCGCTCGTGCCAGTCGACCTCGGTCTCGATCTCGACCCGGTCGTCGACGAGCCGGATCCGTTGGGTGGCTGAGGATTCGCCGAAGGAGTGGGTCACCACCACGGCGTCACCGTCGACCGTCACGTCGCCGTGGGTGAGGTCGGTGACCTTCGCCCGGTAGGAGCGGTCGAGGTCCCACGCGTCCCACTTCACGGGGTGGTCGGGGTGCAGCTGCAACAGGTTGGCCGCACCGCCCGGCGGCAGCACCTCACGATCGTTCGTCTTGTCGAGCACGCGCCGGATGACGCCGCCCTCGTCCAGCTCGACGCGGAGGTGCTCGTTCTCCAGAGCGCTCCCGCTGGTCGAGGAAGGCCGCTAGCGCCTGTCACGAGACCTGCCGACAGGGCAGGCACACCCTCCCGCGCCACCGGCCCCGCGTTGAACACCACCTCGTCGGACCCGTCGCCGGCCAGCGCGTCGAGGGCGGCCTCGATGATGCGCTCGAGACGCGCCGCCACCGCGGCGTACGTGGCCCGCGCCTCGCGGTGCACCCACGCGATCGACGACCCGGGGAGGATGTCGTGGAACTGGTGCAGCAGCACGATCCGCCAGATCTCGTCCAGCTCCTCGGCCGGGTAGTCCAGCAGGCCGCGTACCGCCGCCGTCGCCGACCACAGCTCGGCCTCGCGGAGCAGGTGCTCGGAGCGGCGGTTGCCCTGCTTCATCGCGGCCTGCGACGTGTAGGTGCCGCGGTGGATCTCCAGGTAGAGCTCGCCCGCCCAGACCGGCGCGTCGGCGTACTCCGCCTCGGCGGCCTCGAAGAACGCGCGCGGCGTCTCGACCGTGACGGTCGGGGAGCCGGCGAGGGACGACGTCCGCGATGCGCGGCCGAGCATCTCCCGGGTCGGCCCGCCGCCGCCGTCGCCGTGCCCGAACGGCACCAGCGACCGGGTCGCCGCACCCTTGTCGCGGAAGTTGCGCGCGGCATGGGCGAGCTCGCGACCGGTCAGCTCGGCGGTGTAGGTGTCGACCGGCGGGAAGTGCGTGAACACCCGCGTGCCGTCGATGCCCTCCCACCAGAACGTGTGGTGCGGGAAGACGTTGGTGGTGTTCCAGGAGATCTTCTGCGTGAGGAACCACCGGCAGCCGGCCTGCGTGACGATCTGCGGCAGCGCGGCGGTGTAGCCGAACGAGTCCGGCAGCCACACCTCGTCGCACGTGGTCCCGAGGTGCTCCTCGAACCACCGCTGGCCGACGAGGAACTGACGCGCCATCGCCTCGCCGCCGACCATGTTGGTGTCCGACTCGACCCACATCCCGCCGACGGGCACGAACCGCCCGGTCGCCGCGTGCGCCTTGACCCGCGCGAACAGGTCGGGGTGCTCGGCGCGCACCCACTCCCACTGCTGCGCCGAGGACATGGCGTAGACGAGATCGGGATCCTCGTCGAGCAGGTTCACCACGTTCGCGACCGTGCGGGTCACCTTGCGCACCGTCTCGCGGATGGGCCACAGCCAGGCCGAGTCGATGTGCGCGTGGCCGACGGCCGAGACCCGGTGGGCGCCGTCGTACGCCGGCCGCGCCAGCACCGCCGCCAGCGCCTCGCGCGCGGTGCTCGCGGTCGCCGGCACGTCGGCCAGGTCGAGCGCGTCGAGTGCGGCCTCGAGTGCCAGCAGGATCTCGACCTGGCGCGCGTCGTCCTCGCCGAGCTCGGCGGCGAGCTGGTCGAGCACCTCGATGTCCGCGAGCAGCTCACGGACCTCCGGCCTGACCTCCACGACGGCGGCGGCCACCAAGCGGTACACGGGATCGGGCGACGAGGTGACCTTGTCGCCGAGCCGGGTCGGGGTCCACCCGGTCAGCACGTGCGGGTTGGCGGCGGCCTCGACGTAGAGCTCCACCGACTCGCCCGAAGTGACGGGAACCCAGTCGTTGAGCGGGTTCAGCGCCTTCACGTGGGTGCCGTCGGGCCGGTGCACGAGCCCCTCGGCCTGGAACCCGGCCATGTTCCCCTGGAAGCCGAGGTCCACGACGAGCTCGGCGTGCGCGAGGTCGGCGGGCACCTGGCCGGTCAGCCGGAACCACGTGGTCGCCCACGCCGGACCCCACGGGTCGCCGACCGCGAAGGCGTCGTACGCCTGGGCCTTCGCCGTCGCGAAGGGCACCGGCTCGCCGACCGTCCCGTCTGCTGCGGGAGGTACGTGCCAGGCCTCGACCGTCCAGGTCCGCGACGTGTCGTCGCTCCGCGGGGCGGACGTGCTGGTCGACCAGCCGGCGCAGCCGACCCCGGATCTCGCTGCGTCGGTCGTGCATCCCTGCACGCTATCGATGGCCTTCCGCAGGTCTCGTGACAGGCGCTAGCGCGCCTTCCTCGACCAGCGAGCAGCGCCGCTGGTTGAGGAGGGACGAAGTCCCGTCACGAAACCACGGTGCGGGGATGGCCGCCAGCCCGAGCCTCGAAACCACGATGCCTCGGCGCCACACCCGCCACGATGGCCGCGTGCCGGGAGAAGCGAACGGGTTCGCCTACGACGTGCAGCGCGGCGGGGACGTCGTGATCACCCACCACGGCAAGCGCGCGACCGTGCTGCGCGGCCCACGGGCGGTGGAGTTCGTCGACGAGGTGGAGTCCGGCGACGCCCAGCAGGTGATGGCCCGCTGGACCGGCAACTACAAGCGCGGCAACGAGCGCACGGCTCGCGCCCACCCGCGCAACCGCGGCCGATGAGCCTGAGCCGGCGGCGCAGGCGGCGCTCGACGAGGTGCTCGCTCGCGAGGACCCCACCATCATCGGTGTGGTGCTCAGTGGCTCCGCGGCCCGCACGGGGATGGCGACCGAGCACTCCGACGTCGACGTGTTCGTCGTGCGGACCGACGAGGCCGCCGAGGGCCGGACGACCAGCCGCAGCCGGTACATCGACGAGATCCCGCAGACCCTGGCCGACCTCGAGGACGTGCCGCTGTGGGGCGGCGACGAGTACGGCTACCGCTGGGGCTACTGCTACACGCAGGTCCTCCGCGACGACACCGGTGGCCGGATACCTGCGGCCCTGCGCCGGATGGAGACGCACACCGTGGCGGAGGCGCGGCGGATGCTGCTGCACGGCGACCAGCTCGACGGCTACCTCAACATGGCGTACCGGGCGCTGAAGTCCGACCGCGACGGCCGCCGTCTGGAGTCCCGCCTCGACGCGGCCGAGTCCGTGCACTGGTGGCTGGACGTCGTCTTCACGCTGGAGGGCCGGGTCCGGCCCTACAACAAGTACCTCGCCTGGGAGCTCCGCGAGCACCCGCTGAGCGTCCCGGAGTGGTCGGCCGAGCGCCTGCTGCCGCAGGTCGAGGCGGTCCTCGACGGCGACGCGGACGCCGTGCGGGCGGCGTACGCCGTCGTCGAACGCGAGTGCCTGGCCTGGGACGAGCGGCACGGCGGCCACGACCTCCACGAGCTCATCGAGAGCTGGGGCGACGAGCTGGCCGTCCTGCGCGGGGGTTAGCGGGGCCGGTACTTGGCCGGCAGGTGCCCGGCGTCGACCGCCCACTCGATCTCGTCTCGGATGGACTGCTCGAACGGGATCGGCGTGATCCCGAGGTCACGGCGGGCGGGACCGTCGTCGAGACGGGTGTCGCGCAGGGACATCTCGGCGCCCTCGAGGTCGGCGGGGTAGTGGTAGCGCTCCGGCAGCCGGGTCTGCACCTTCTCGACCACGGTGGCCGTCAGGACGCCGAGCTTCGCCGGCAGCTCGACGTACGGCCGCCGCCGGCCGATGGCCTTGGCGATCGCGGAGTAGAGGTCCTTGGCCCGCATGTGGATGCCCGGGACGACGTAGCGGCGCGGTCCCTTGCCGGGCTCCATCACCCGGGCGACGACCTCCGCCGAGTCGCGGACGTCGGTGGCCAGCAGCCCACCCTTCGACCACATCGGGAACCGGCCCTTCACGACCCAGAAGAAGCGCTCGGTCTGCGAGCCCACGTACGGGTCGTAGGGCCCGTAGATCGCGCCCGGGTAGACCGTCACGACGGGCTTCCCGGCCGCCTGGAACTCCCGGGCCACCTCCTCGGAGAGCACCTTGGACTTGCTGTAGGCGTGGTCGATGTCGCCGAGCGGCAGGTCGGGCCCACTGCCGCCGTGGCGCATCAGCGCGACGGAGCTCGAGATGTGCACGACCGGGTCGCAACCACGGTCCAGGGCGGCGCCGAGGACCACCTTGGTCGCCTGCGCGTTGGTGCTGAGCATCGCCTGGGCCTTGCGCGGGTCGAGGCTGAAGATGGCGGCGGCATGGACGACGGCGTCGCATCCCTCGAGGGCGGCGGCGACGGACGCCACGTCGAGCACGTCTCCGGTGACCACGTCGTCGGTCGCGAACGTGATGCCGTGCGGGCCGAACGTCTCGGCGACCTGTTCCGGCCGGCGGACCAGGAGCCTGACGCTGTGTCCGTCCCGGAGCAGGGCCAGCACCATGTGGGAGCCGACGTAGCCGGTGCCGCCGGTGACGAGGATGCGCATGCACCACAGTCGACCTGTGCGCGCGGTGCGGTCAACCGGCTGGTCACGCTTCAGGCATTCCTCCCCACCCGGCCTGGGGCGGCCCTAGCCTCGGTCCATGACATCGTCCCCGGTCCGTGGGTTGGCCACGGTGGTGGCGGTGGTCGCGCTGACTGCACCCTCGGCCGCCTGGGCGCTCAACCACCGCGAAGCGCAGCTGCCCGCCATGCGGCTGGCCAAGGTCCAGTACGACCCGCCCGGCGACGACGACGGCAGCAACACGTCGCTCAACAAGGAGTACGTGCAGGTCCGCAACGCCGGCGCGAAGCCGTGGACGCTGACCGGGTGGTCGATCCGCGACGTGACGGGGTACAAGTTCGCGTTCCCCGAGGGGTTCACGGTCCAGCCGGGCGACACGGTCACGATCCACACCGGCAGCGGCAAGAACCGCCCCCTGCACCTGTACTGGGGCCAGGGCAGCTACGTCTGGAACAACACCGGCGACAAGGTCACCTTCAAGAACTCGTCGGGCAAGGTCGTCGACACCTGTGCGTACGCCGGCGACGGCAGCTACGTCACCTGCTGAGCTGCGTGCCGAGCGCCTCGCGGGCGGCGAGGGCCGCCTCGGGACGGTTCGTGGTCACCATCCACACCCGCGGGTCGCGCAGCGCCGCCGCCACGACGCGCGGTGAGTCGACGGTCCACACCAGGACGCGTACCTCCCGCCGGTGGGCCCAGCGCAGCAGCCGGACCCGGGCCAGCAGGTGGTGGGCCACCAGCACCCCGGCGCCGCTGTCCCGCCAGCGCCGCGTGGGGTACAGCTCACCGATCCGGGCGCGTACGGCGGCCGGTAGCCGCAGGTGCGAGGTGCTCTGGCCGACCGTGAGCCCGACCAGCGCGAGACCCTCGTGCGCCTCGGCCCACCGCGCGAGCATCGCCGCGGCCCGGCCGTTGCCCGTCGTGAAGACGACCCGGCCGAGGTCGAGCACCCCGGCGCACCGGTCGGCCAGCTCCTCGGCCCACTCGTCCACGCCGGCGCCCTTCAGGTCGACGTGCGCCCCGAGCCCGCACGCCGCGACCTCGGCGAGCACCGCGTCGACGCCGGGCCGCCCCGCGGGGTCGTCGACCGGGTCGTGGGAGCAGACCAGCGAGCCGTCCGCGGCCCGGCGTACGTCGAACTCGACGTAGTCGGCCCCGATCGACGCGGCGTACCTCACGCCGGCCGGCGTGTTGTCGTACGCCGGGTCCACCGCGCCCCCGCACCGGTGCGCCGAGATCAGCACGTGCGGCGGCACCATGCCGCCCACTCTAGGCATCGCGTCGTTGGGGTAGTCCCGTGCGTTTCCGGGGTCCCGAGGCGTGATCGACCCCGGAAATGCACGGGACTACCCCGCCGGCCGGACCAGACGACCACCCCGGGAGGACCGAAAAATTGCGTCGCGGATCCGGAACATCGGCCACCATGAGTGCGTTGGACCCCATGAACAGACTTGAGCCGAACACACTCAAGAATTTTGGCTGCCGGGCGATCACTCGCCAGGATGGTCCGAAACCAACTGACATCCCAGCACCACTTCTCACGGAGGTAACCCAACATGGCTCGTGCCGTCGGCATCGACCTCGGGACGACCAACAGCGTCGTCGCCGTCCTCGAAGGTGGAGAGCCCACCGTCATCGCCAACGCCGAAGGAGCGCGTACCACCCCCTCGGTCGTGGCCTTCGCCAAGTCCGGCGAGGTCCTGGTCGGCGAGGTCGCCAAGCGCCAGGCCGTCACCAACGTCGAGCGCACCATCCGGTCGGTCAAGCGCCACATGGGCACCGACTGGAACGTGAAGATCGACGACAAGGACTTCACCCCCCAGCAGATCAGCGCGTTCGTGCTGCAGAAGCTCAAGCGCGACGCCGAGGCGTACCTCGGCGAGCCGGTGACCGACGCGGTCATCACCGTGCCGGCGTACTTCTCCGACGCCCAGCGCCAGGCCACCAAGGAGGCCGGCGAGATCGCGGGCCTCAACGTGAGCCGCATCGTCAACGAGCCCACCGCGGCCGCGCTGGCGTACGGCCTCGACAAGGGCGACGACCAGACGATCCTCGTCTTCGACCTCGGTGGCGGCACGTTCGACGTGTCCCTGCTCGAGATCGGCGAGGGCGTGGTCGAGGTCAAGGCGACCAGCGGCGACAACCACCTCGGTGGCGACGACTGGGACTCCCGCGTCGTGGAGTGGATGGTCAAGAAGTTCAAGGACAACAACGGCGTCGACCTCGGGGCCGACAAGATCGCCAAGCAGCGCCTCCAGGAGGCCGCCGAGAAGGCGAAGATCGAGCTGTCGAGCTCGAGCGAGACGACCGTCCACCTGCCGTACATCACCCACGGCGAGTCCGGCCCCCTCCACTTCGAGGAGAAGCTGACCCGCGCCGAGTTCCAGAAGATGACGTCCGACCTGCTCGACCGCACCAAGGCGCCGTTCAGGTCGGTGCTCAAGGACGGCGGCGTCGACGTGGCCAACATCGACCACGTGGTCCTGGTCGGCGGCTCGACCCGCATGCCTGCGGTCACCGAGGTCGTCAAGGAGCTGCTCGGCGGCAAGGAGCCCAACAAGGGCGTCAACCCCGACGAGGTCGTCGCCGTCGGCGCGGCCCTCCAGGCCGGCGTCCTCAAGGGCGAGGTCAAGGACGTGCTCCTCCTCGACGTCACCCCGCTCTCCCTCGGCATCGAGACCAAGGGCGGCGTGATGACCACGCTGATCGACCGCAACACCACGATCCCGACCAAGCGGTCGGAGATCTTCACCACCGCCGACGACAACCAGCCGTCGGTGGAGATCAAGGTCGCGCAGGGCGAGCGCCAGATGTGGGCGCAGAACCAGCCGCTCGGCAACTTCGAGCTGACCGGCCTCCCGCCGGCGCCGCGCGGCATCCCGAAGATCGAGGTCACCTTCGACATCGACGCCAACGGCATCGTGCACGTCTCCGCCAAGGACCAGGCGTCCGGCCGCGAGCAGTCGATGACGATCTCCGGCGGCTCCGCCCTGTCGAAGGACGAGATCGACCGCATGGTGCGCGAGGCGGAGCAGTACGCCGCCGAGGACGCCAAGCGGCGCGAGACCGTCGAGACCCGCAACCAGGCCGACTCGCTGGTCTACCAGACCGAGAAGTTCCTGGCCGACAACGGCGAGAAGATCCCCGAGGACGTGCGCACCGAGGTGCAGACCGACCTCGACGCCCTCAAGGCGGTGCTCGACAACGCCGACTCCGGCGCCGACGAGATCCAGGCCGCGGTCACCAAGCTCGGTGAGACCAGCCAGAAGATGGGCGCGGCCATGTACGCCGCCGCCGAGGCCGACCAGTCGGCTGCGGGTGGCAGCGACGGCAGCACCGGCGAGTCCGACGACGACGTGGTCGACGCCGAGATCATCGACGAGGACGACCAGACTGATGGGTCGGGTCACAGCGGCACCGAGGACGACGCCAAGTGACCGACCCCCAGTCGGACACCGACGACGCGGTCGAGGTCGAGGAGACCTCGACCGGGTCGTTCGGCGACGCCGCCGCCGAGATGGCCAACGAGACGGAGATCGAGGGCGGGGAGGCCGAGGCCGAGGCCGACGGGCCGCCCGTCGAGCAGCAGCTCGCCGAGCGGACCGCCGACCTCCAGCGCCTCCAGGCCGAGTACCTCAACTACAAGCGCCGGGTCGAGCGTGACCGGGAGCTCGTGCGCGAGAACGCGACGTACCAGGCCCTCGCCCCGATCATCGAGGTCCTCGACAACATCGAGCGGGCACGTGAGCACGGCCCGCTCGACCCGGGGTTCCGCGGGGTCGCCGAGCAGCTCGAACGGGTCGTCGCGGCCCAGGGGCTGGTGAAGTTCGGCGAGCCCGGCGACGCCTTCGACCCCACGATCCACGAGGCGCTGTCCCACATCGGGGAGGACCCCGGTGTCGACGTCACCACCTGCAAGGTGATCGCCAAGGCCGGCTACCGCATCGGCGAGCGCGTGGTCCGCGCCGCCCAGGTGCTCGTGGTCGACCCCGGCGAGCGTGACGAGGCTCCGGCCGCCCAGATGTGACGATCAGCAGACCAGCGAACCGACGACCGGGAGGAGGTGAGGGTGGATGACAGAGATCCGCGCCGACTGGGCGAGCAAGGACTTCTACCAGGTCCTCGGCGTCGGCAAGCAGGCGAGCCAGACCGACATCAAGAAGGCCTACCGCAAGCTCGCGCGTGAGAACCACCCCGACTCCAACCCGGGCGACAGCAAGAAGCACGAGAAGTTCAAGGCGGTCGCCGAGGCGTACGACGTCCTCGGCGACGCCGAGAAGCGCACCAAGTACGACGAGTACCGCTCGCAGGTCAGCGGCCCGTTCCCCGGCGGCTTCGGCGGGTTCCGACCGCCCGGCGGGTTCGACATCGACGACGTCATCCGCGGCCACTCCGGAGGCATCGGCGACATGTTCGGCGACATCTTCGGTGGCGGCGGAAGCGGCAGCCGGGGGCAGCGCCAGCAGACCCGAGGTGCCCGGTCGGTGCGCGGTTCCGACATCGAGTCCACGGCCACCATCGGGTTCACCGACTCGGTCGAGGGCGTCACGATCAGCCTGCGGCTGACCTCGGACGCGCCCTGTCCGAACTGCAAGGGCACCGGCGGCAAGCCGGGCACCAAGCCGCACATCTGCGCCACGTGCGAGGGAGCCGGCTTCATCGTGTCCGGCGTCGGCGGCGCGTTCTCGCTCAACGAGACGTGCCCGGCCTGCCACGGCCGCCAGCTCGTGTACGACGAGCCCTGCCCGACCTGCCACGGCAGCGGCCGCGGCTCCTCGGCCCGCACCATCCAGGCCCGCATCCCCGCCGGCGTGAAGGACGGCCAGCGGATCCGGCTGCGCGGCAAGGGCGGCCAGGGCGAGGGCGGCGGCCCGGCCGGCGACCTCTTCGTCACCGTCAAGGTCACCCCGCACCGGCTCTTCGGTCGCAAGGACGACAACCTGACCCTCGACGTCCCGGTCTCCTTCGACGAGGCGGCGCTCGGCGCCGACGTGAAGATCCCGACCCTCGGCGGCGCGCCGGTGACGCTCAAGATCCCGTCGGGCACACCCAACGGACGCACGTTCCGGGTCCGCGGCCGCGGGGCGAAGAAGAAGGACGGCACGAACGGCGACCTGCTCGCCACCGTGCAGGTCCAGGTGCCCGCCGTGCTCAACGAGCAGGCGCGGGAAGCAGTCGCCGCCTACCGCGCCGCCACCGAGGGCAGCACCCTGAGGTCCGGCCTGTTCGAGCAGGCCCAGTGATGAGCCGGCCGTGACGCCCCGCACCCCCGAGCCCGACAAGGCCGTCTACGTGATCAGCGTCGCGGCCGAGCTCACCGGGCTGCACCCGCAGACCCTGCGCGCGTACGAACGGATGGGCCTGATCGCTCCCAGCCGCACCGGGGGCGGCGGCCGCCGGTACTCCGCCCGCGACGTCGACCTGCTGCGCACGATCGCCGAGCTCACCGCGTCCGGCGCCGGCATCGAGGGCGTGCGACGGATCCTCGACCTCGAGCACCAGGTCGACGCGCTCCGCGCGCGCAACGACGAGCTGGTGGCCGAGCTCGACGCCACCCGCGAGGCGCTGCGCGAGGCCGTGCGCGAGGTCGGCCGCAGCCGCCGCGCCGACAAGCCCAGCCGGCTGCCGGTCCTGCGCCAGCCCGACCCCTCGGGCCAGGTCGTCGTCTGGCGGCGCGGCCGCTGACCCGGTCAGTACGCCGGTGGCTTGCCGGACCCGCCGCAGAGGTAGTTCGGGCTGGCGGCGTACCCCGGGGAGCCCGCCACACCGCGGACCACGTCGATGGTGAAGCCTCTCCCGTCGCCGCTCAGCGCGACCCAGGTCTGGGTGTCCGCGTCGGGGTAGCCGAGCCCGGCATCGCTCGCGGTGATGGCCCGGCCCGAGTCGGCGGTCATCACGGCCATCAGCGCGTCGACGGCGGCCTGAGGGGTGTCACCGCGTGCGGCGCCGAACTTCCAGGCCGGCTGGCCGCCCGTCATCGTGCAGCCCGCGTCGCCGAGGCTGGCGTCGCGCCAGTGGCCGTCGGGGTCCACCACGCGCACGTCGGCGCTCATGCCGGGCCGGGACTCCCCGTCGGTCGAGCAGGTCAGCTCGAGGTCACCCGGAGGGACGGGCCGCACCCACGTCTCGGGCTCCGGCGGCAGCGGGTCGCCCCAGCCGTCGGGCGAGGCGTCGAACACGAGGTACGCACCGTCGGCCATCGTGCTCGACACGTCGACGGTGACCCCCGCCGTACCCGCCGCCACCTCGCGCGCCGACACGGTGATCCCGGCGGGCGAGCACGACACCGCGATCCTGGCGGGCGGCCTCTCCTCCTCGGTCCGCACGCGGTCGGCCGCTCCTCGGACGGCCACGCCGCTGCCCGCGACGAGCAGCACGGCCACGACCGCGCCGCCGACCACCAGCCGGTCCGTCCCCACCGAACGCCCTCCTCTGCGGTCAGTAGAGTGGCCGCACCCTGAGTATCCGCCTGCGAAGAGAGCCCAGCACCACACCGTGACTTCCAAGGACAATCTGGTCGCGCGTGCCCGCACGGCCGTCGTACGACGCCTGGACCCGGTCGCCGCGAAGCGCACGGCGACCCTGGCCGAGCGCCGGACCAACGGCATCGAGGCGACCCCCGAGGTCGCCGCGGCGCTCGACGCCACCGCCGCGCTCGCGGTGCGCGACCTGGCGCAGCGGATCCGCAGCGGCGACCTCGACGCCCACCACCAGGCGGCGCTGGCCCAGCTGGTCGAGGCGTACCTGAGCGAGCACCCGGCCGAGTCGCTGCCGCACGGCGTCGCCCAGGCGGTCGCCAGCAGCTTCGAGGGGCTGTGGCAGCCGGTGGGCGAGCCGGTGAACGAGCCGCCGCCGTTCATCCGCGACGTGATCCGCGACCAGTTCCACCGGCTCTACTACCACGTGTCGAAGCGCACCTGGAAGGACACCTGGTACCGCGGCGTGCGCACCTACAAGTGCCCCACCGACATGTGGATCTACATGGAGCTGATCGACCAGCTCGAGCCCGGCCTGGTCATCGAGACCGGCACCTACCGCGGCGGGAGCGCGCTCTACATCGCCGACCGCCTGGAGACGATCGGGGCCGGCAACGTCGTCACCGTCGACGTCAACGAGCCGCCGAACCCGCCCCAGCACCCGCGGCTGACCTACTTCACCGGCTCCTCGACCGACCCGACGATCGTGGAGAAGATCGCCGGCATGATCCCCGAGGGCTCGCCGGTGCTGGTGATCCTCGACTCCGACCACTCCCGCGACCACGTCGCCGCCGAGCTCGAGGCGTACGCGCCGCTCGTGCCGGTCGGCTCGTACCTCATCGTCGAGGACACCAACGTCAACGGCCACCCCGCCGCCCCCGACTTCGGCCCGGGGCCGATGGAGGCGATGTGGGACTTCATGGCCACCGACCCCGGCTTCGAGGTCGACGCCCACTGCGAGCGGTACTTCCTGACGCAGAACCCCTCGGGGTACCTCAAGCGCGTGCGGTGACTGCCCTCGCCGCACCGGGCTCAGCGGTTTGCCGAACGACCGAGCGGTGCGGAGACGACGTCCGTGCCGTCGGTGTGCAGGAAGGTGACCTGGATCGGCTGCAGCGCCGAGGTCGACCACTGCTGGTTGGGGCGGCTCATCGTGCAGACGAGCGCGACCTGGTCGCCCGCGGCCAGCTCGATCGAGCCGACGCCGGACACGGCGGGCGGGCTCTCGATCGAGGCCACCTGAGCCTCGGCGAGGATCCCCTTGGTGACCGCGGTGGTGCCCGACACCGTCGAGACCAGAAGGTGGCAGGTCACGGTGTTCGGGTTGGCGAGGCTGCCGGCGGCACCCACGAACTGCGCGGAGTACGCCACCAGGTAGCTGCCCGCCGGCTGCGCCGGGAGGTTCTGGGTGAAGCCGCCGACGCGGGACGTGGCGCCGTAGACGTAGACGGTCTGCTTGGAGGCAGCGAGGGCCGCGGCGTCCTTGCCGTCGAGCTTGTCGGCGTTGAGGTTCTTGATCCGGTTGGCGTTGTGGACCGCGAGGGCCGGGCCCTTCGCGCGGATGTCGAGCGCGGGGCCACTCCCGACGTTCTTGATCGTCGTGGTCTGGTCGGCCTGGTTCCACTTGCCCAAGACCATGGACTGTCCCGTCGCCGCGGCGGCGGCCCAGTCGAGAGCGGCGAGCAGGACGATCCCGACGGCGAGGGCGGTGAGGCCCGACTTGATGCGTTGCATGACGTGACACCTCTCATCTTGAGTGGAACAGACTCAACTTCATGATCGTTGTGTCAGTGGGTCGCCACGCCGATCCGCCAGGATGTCCGAGAACCCACGAGACGAGGAACCAACAGTCGGTATGAGCCAGTTCGCCGCCGAAAAGTTCACCACCCGCAGCCGCGAGGCGATCGACGTCGCCCAGGTCGCGGCCACCACGGCCGGGCACAGCGCCACCGAGCCCATCCACCTGCTGGCGGCCCTGCTGCGCCAGGAGGACGGCACGACCCGCAACCTGGTCACCAAGGCCGGCGTCGACGTGGCCACGCTGGCCGCCGCCGCCGAGGCGGCCGTCCGCGGCCTGCCCAGCGCCAGCGGCGCCACCGTCCAGCGGCCCGCCGCGTCCGCCGCGCTCACGCGGGTGCTGGCCACCGCGATGGACCTGGCCACCGGCATGAAGGACGAGTACGTCGCCACCGACCACCTGCTGATCGCGCTGGCGACCGTCGAGTCGAGCGCCAAGAAGGTGCTCGACGACGCCGGCCTGACCGCCGACGGCCTCCGGGAGGGCGTCTCCGCGGTGCGCGGCAGCCGCCGGGTGACCAGCGCCGGCGCGGAGTCGACGTACGAGTCGCTGGAGAAGTTCTCCGTCGACCTGACGCAGGCCGCCGAGGACGGTCGCCTCGACCCGGTCATCGGCCGCGACGCCGAGATCCGCCGGGTGATCCAGGTGCTGAGCCGGCGGACCAAGAACAACCCCGTCCTCATCGGCGAGCCCGGCGTCGGCAAGACCGCCGTCGTCGAGGGCCTGGCCCAGCGGATCGTCGAGGGCGACGTCCCCGACTCGCTCAAGGGCCGCCGGCTGCTGTCGCTCGACCTGGCCGCGATGCTGGCGGGCGCGAAGTACCGCGGCGAGTTCGAGGAGCGGCTGAAGGCCGTGCTCGAGGAGATCAAGGACGCCGCCGGCCAGATCATCACGTTCATCGACGAGCTGCACACCGTCGTGGGCGCGGGCGCCGGCGGCGACTCCGCGATGGACGCCGGCAACATGCTCAAGCCGATGCTCGCCCGCGGCGAGCTGCACATGATCGGCGCGACGACCCTGGACGAGTACCGCGAGCGGATCGAGAAGGACCCCGCGCTCGAGCGCCGCTTCCAGCAGGTCTTCATCGGCGAGCCCACCGTCGAGGACACCATCCAGATCCTGCGCGGCATCCAGGAGAAGTACCAGGCCCACCACGGCGTCCGGATCACCGACGCCGCCCTCGTCGCGGCCGCGACGCTGTCCGACCGCTACATCACCGGTCGCCAGCTGCCCGACAAGGCCATCGACCTCGTCGACGAGGCCGCGTCCCGGCTGCGGATGGAGATCGAGTCCTCGCCCGAGGAGATCGACCAGCTCCGGCGCCAGGTCGAGCGGCTGAAGATGGAGGAGTTCGCCCTCGCCAAGGAGAGCGACCCGGCGTCGGTCGACCGGCTCGGCAAGCTGCGCGCCGACCTCGCCGACCACGAGGAGGAGCTGCGCGCCCTCGAGGCCCGCTGGGAGCGCGAGAAGGCCACCCTGGAGGGCGAGGGCGAGCTCCGTCGCGCGCTCGACCAGCTGCGGATGGAGGCCGACAAGCTGCTTCGCGAGGGCAACCTCGAGGGAGCCAGCAAGATCCGCTACGAGTCCATCCCCGAGCTGGAGAAGCGGATCGCCGAGGTCGAGGAGTCCGAGAAGGCCGATGGCGAGGGCGTCGAGCCGCTGGTCGGCGAGGAGGTCGGCGCCCAGCAGATCGCCGACGTCGTCGAGGCCTGGACCGGCATCCCCACCGGCAAGATGCTCCAGGGCGAGACGGCCAAGCTGCTGGAGATGGAGCAGGTCATCGGCCGGCGCCTGATCGGCCAGGCCTCCGCCGTGCGGGCGGTGAGCGACGCCGTACGCCGCTCGCGCGCCGGCATCGCCGACCCGAACCGCCCGACCGGGTCGTTCCTGTTCCTCGGCCCGACGGGCACCGGCAAGACCGAGCTGGCGAAGTCGCTGGCCGACTTCCTGTTCGACGACGAGCGGGCGATCGTGCGCATCGACATGAGCGAGTACTCCGAGAAGCACTCGGTCGCGCGGCTGGTCGGGGCGCCTCCCGGCTACGTCGGGTACGAGGAGGGCGGCCAGCTCACCGAGGCCGTCCGGCGCCGCCCGTACTCCGTGGTGCTGCTCGACGAGGTCGAGAAGGCCCACCCGGAGGTCTTCGACATCCTGCTCCAGGTGCTCGACGACGGCCGGCTGACCGACGGCCAGGGCCGCACGGTCGACTTCCGCAACACGCTGCTGATCCTGACGAGCAACCTGGGCTCCGCCTTCCTGGTCGACCCGACGCTGGAGGACGACGAGAAGCGCGAGTCGGTGCTCGCGATCGTCCGGGCGTCGTTCAAGCCGGAGTTCCTCAACCGGCTCGACGAGATCGTCATCTTCGACGCCCTCGGACGCGACGAGCTGGCGCACATCGTCGGCCTGCAGCTCGCGCTGCTGGAGAAGCGGCTGGCGGCTCGGCGCATCGACATCGACGTCACCGACGCGGCCCGCGAGTGGCTCGCCGACACCGGCTACGACCCGGCGTACGGCGCCCGGCCGCTGCGCCGCCTGATCCAGTCGGCCATCGGCGACCCGCTCGCCCGGATGCTGCTGGCCGGCCAGGTCGTCGACGGCAGCACCGTCCGCGTCGACCACGGTGCTGGTGACGGGGCCGAGGGCGCGCACGAAGCGGATGGGCTGACCCTCACGGTCGCCTGACCGCACTCCTGGGACAATCGGGGCGTGCCCCCCACCCCGGAGTCCGAGAAGCTCCCCCGGCCGCGCCAGGTGACGCTGGCCGCGGCGCTGGTGATGGGCGCCTCCGGGATGCTGGTGGTCTCGGTCTTCGAGCGGCTCGGCGACCTGCGCTCCATCGAGAGCCGGCTGGCGATCGAGGAGTTCATCAGCCAGCCGCCCGGCAGCGACCTCGGTCTCGACCTCGAGTCGGTGCTCGACCTCCTGTACGTCGTCTCGATGGTGGCCGCCGGTCTCGCGACGGCCGCCGCGATCCTGGGCTTCCACGTGCTCAAGCGGAACCGGTCCGCCCGGCTCGGGCTGAGCGTGCTCGCCGTGCCGCTGTTCCTCTGCGGCCTGGTCACGGGAGGCTTCCTGGCCAGCGTGGTCGCCGCCAGCGTCGCGATGCTGTGGCTCTCGCCGGCGCGGCACTGGTTCGCGGGCACCACCCCCGAGCCGGTCCCGTCGAGCCCCTCGACACGGTCGGTCGCGACGCCCGCACCGCCGCCATCGCCGACGGCGCCTCCGCTGCCCCCGCCCGGCCCCTCGGCGACGCAGCTGCCGCCGCCGGTCTGGCCGGCGTACGCCGCCAGCCAGCCGCCGCCGTGGGTCCCGGCGCCCGCGCCGCCCCCGCGCCGGCCGACCGCCGTGGCGGCCGCGTGCGCGATCACGTGGGCGTGCTGCGCGCTCGCGGCGCTGATGTCGCTGCTGCTGGTCGGCGTGCTCACCGCCGACCCCGAGGGCCTGATCGCGGAGATGCACCGCCAGAACCCGACGCTCGTCGACCAGGGAGTGTCCGACGGAGCGCTCCGGTCGGCCTCCTGGGTGACGGCGGTCGTCTGCCTGGTGTGGGCGGTGGCGTCCGGCCTGCTGGCGGTGCTGGCGTTCCAGCGGCGGCGCTGGGCCGCCATCGGGCTGGTCATCTCGGCCGCGATCGTCGGGCTGTTCTGCCTGGTGGGCTCCCTGCTCTCGCCCCCGCTCGTGGTCCCCGGCCTGCTGGCTGCGGCGACGGTCGCCCTGCTGCTCCAGTCCTCGGCGCAGCGGTGGCTGGGCCGGCGCGACGTCCCCGGTGCCGCGCGAGGCCCCGGCATGATGAGATGAGCCGATGAGCGAGAACAACCCCGGCGGGACGCCTCCCCAGAACCCCTACGGCCAGCCCCCGGCGGGGGAGAACCCGTACGGCCAGCCGCCTGCCGGCCAGGCGCCGTACGGGCAGCCGCCCACGCAGCCGGCCTACGGGCAGCCGCCCGCCGAGAACCCCTACGGCCAGGCGCCGTACGGGCAGCAGCCGCAGGGGTACTACGCCCAGCAGCCGCCTCCGGGCCCGCTGGGCGACGGCCTGGACATGTACGGCCGCCCCCTCGTCCGGGAGCCGCGGCCGGGCACCGTCACCGCCGCCGCGTGGATCACGCTGATCATGGCGGGCCTCACCGGCGCGCTCTTCGGCTTCATCACGCTGGGCATGCTCGTGGCCAAGGACGACGTCGTCTCCGAGATGGACAAGGCCTTCGCCGAGCAGGGCGTGACCGGGGACTTCAGCGCCGAGGACGCCTACGGCTTCTTCCTGTTCGCGCTGGTCGTGCTCACGCTCTGGTGCATCATCGCCTGCGTGCTGGCGGTGTTCGCCATGCGCGGGTCCAACGTGTCACGCATCCTGCTGGTCATCTCGTCGGTCGTCGCGGGCCTGCTGAGCCTGGTGGCCATCGGCTCCGTCATCACCGCCGTCTGGCTGCTCGCCTGCATCGCCGTCGTCATCCTGTTCTTCACCGGCGGCGCCGGCGAGTGGTACCAGCGGCGCCGCGGCTACTGACCCTCAGCCGTAGGCGAGGTCCGCACCGGCCAGCCGGCTGAGGGCCTCCTCGATCACCGACGTCTGCTTGCAGAACGCCCAGCGGATCAGCTGGCGGCCCGCGTCCGGGTCGTCGTAGAACGGCTGGGTCGGGATGGCGACCACGCCGGCCCGCTCCGGCAGCGCCAGGCAGAAGGCCATCGCGTCCGGCCACCCGAGGTGGGTGATGTCGGAGGTGGCGAAGTACGTGCCCGCGGGCGGCCGTCCGGGCAGCCCGACCTTCTCCAGGCCGGTGCAGAGCAGGTCGCGCTTGCCCTCCAGCTCGGCGGCCAGCACCGCCGGGAAGTCGGGGTGCTCGTCCAGCGCAGCGGCCACCGCGGGCTGCAGCGGCGAGCCCGACGTGAACGTCAGCCACTGCTTGGCCGACAGCAGCGCACCCACCAGCTCGGCCGGACCCGTGGCCCAGCCGACCTTCCACCCGGTGAACGAGTAGCTCTTGCCCGCACTCGACAGGGTCAGCGTCCGCTCGGCCATGCCCGGCAGGGTGGCCATCGGCACGTGCTCGTACCCGGTGTAGGTCAGGTGCTCGTAGACCTCGTCGGTGATCACCACGAGGTCGCGCTCGACGGCCAGCTCCGCGACGGCCGCGAGCTCGTCGCGGGTCAGCACGGTGCCGGTCGGGTTGTGCGGCGTGTTCAGCAGCACGAACCGGGTCCGGTCGCTCACCGCCGCCCGGAGCTCGTCGAGGTCGAGCCGGAAGTCCGGGGCGCGCAGGGTGACGGGACGCCGTACGCCGCCCGCCATCTGGAGCATCGCGACGTACGAGTCGTAGTACGGCTCCAGCACCACCACCTCGTCCCCGGGGTTCACCAGCCCCAGCAGGGCGGCCGCGATCCCCTCGGTGCATCCCGTCGTCACCACGACCTCGGTGTCGGGGTCGAGCTCGATCCCGTAGTGGCGCTGCTGGTGCCGCACGATCGCCTGCCGCAGCGCCGGGATGCCGATGCCGGGGGCGTACTGGTTGGCGCCGGACTCCAGCGCCGCCACGGCCGCGGCGATCACCTCCGGCGGGCCGTCGACGTCCGGGAAGCCCTGACCGAGGTTCACCGCCCCTGTCCTCACGGCGAGCGCCGACATCGTGGAGAAGATCGTCGGCGGGATGCCGTCGAGGCGGGCGGCGGTGCGCGCGGGTGCCATGCGCCGAGGGTAACGAGCGCGCTCGGCTAGGGTTCTCGCCATGGCTGAACCCGATCCCGACCTCGCCCGTGACGTCGACGCCCGGTGCCGCCTGACCGGCGAGTTCACGCTCCGCTCGGGTCAGGTCTCCAGCGAGTACTTCGACAAGTACCTCTTCGAGACCGACCCGGCGCTCCTGGCCCGGGTGGCCGCCCAGATGGAGCCCCTCCTGCCCGAGGACGTCGATCTCATCGGCGGCCTGGAGATGGGCGGCATCCCCATCGTCACGGCCCTCAGCGCGCGGACCGGGCTGCCGGCGCTCGTTCGTCCGCAAGCAGGCCAAGGAGTACGGCACCTGCAAGCTCGCCGAGGGGCCCGACGTGGCCGGCCGCCGGGTCACGCTGATCGAGGACGTGATCACCACGGGCGGCGCCGTGCGGGACGCGACCACCGCGCTGCGTGAGGCCGGCGCGACCGTCGACCTCGTGGTCTGCGCGATCGACCGGTCGCCGGCGGGGGACAACCCGCTCGCGGACGTCGGGCTCGAGGTGCGCGCGGTGCTGACGAAGGCCGACCTGGACGCCGTCCGCGGTTAGCCAGCGTCAGGCGGAGGCCTGGGCGCTCTCCTCGGTGGTCTCGTCGTCGTCGTCGCTGCTGTGCCGCCACCACTCGTAGAACGAGCGGGAGGACCGACAGGGCGAGCAGGCCGAGGATGACGTAGTCGATGTTGTCGGCCAGCCACGGCACGCTCTGGCCGACGAAGTAGCCGAGCGACGTGATGCTGACGACCCAGATCACCGCACCCACGAAGCTCCACATCAGGAACTTGCCGCGGTCCATCCTGGTGGCGCCGGCGACGACGGTGATGTAGGTCCGCACGAACGGCACGAAGCGCCCGATCACCAGGGCCTTGCGGCCGTGCTTCTCGAAGAACGTCTCGGTCTTGGTGAAGTACTCCCGCTTGAGGATCCGCCCGTCGTGCTCGTAGAGCGGTGGGCCGATCTTGCGGCCGATCTCGTAGCCCACGACGTTGCCCGCGAACGCCGCCGCGGTGAGCGTGACGAGGGCGAAGGCGAGGTTGACCAGCGGGCCGCCGGGCACGATCGAGATCTTCTCGGTGGCGATGAACAGACCCATCGCGACGAGAAGGGTGTCGCCCGGCAGGAACGGGAAGAACAGCCCGCACTCGACGAAGATGATCGCCAGGCTGACCCAGAAGAACGCCGTGCCGAACTGGTCGAGCAGCCAGTTGGGGTCCATCCACTGGATGCCGAAGAGAAGTGGCATCAACAGGGTCGTCGGACTCACGGCGTGAGAATACCTGCCGATCCCCAAGGCTCTGGTGTTGTCGCCAACTACTGTCGCGGCCGTGGACGAAGTGCGCGCGCCGTACGACCCGATGCCGCACGGGCCGCCCGAGGTCGGCGTCGGTCCGTGGCCGGGCGAGTGGCCGGTCGGCGAGCAGTACGACGCCCAGCTGCTGGCCGAGGGGGACCGGCGCAACGTCGTCGACCGCTACCGCTACTGGACGATGGAGGCGATCGTCGCGGACCTCGACCGCCGCCGGCACGGGTTCCACGTGGCGATCGAGAACTGGCAGCACGACTTCAACATCGGCACCATCGTCCGCTCGGCCAACGCCTTCCTCGCCGCCGAGGTGCACATCGTCGGCAACCGCCGCTGGAACCGCCGCGGCGCGATGGTCACCGACCGCTACCAGCACCTCCGGCACCACGCCTCGGTGGCCGACCTGGCGGCGTACCTCCACGAGCGCGACGTGACGCTGCTCGGCATCGACAACCTGCCCGGCTCGGCGCACCTGGAGACCATGGAGATCCCGCGGTCCGTGTGCTTCCTGTTCGGACAGGAGGGCCCCGGACTGTCGGACCCGGCACGCGAGGCGTGCGACGGCACCTTCTCGATCGCCCAGTTCGGCTCCACCCGTTCGATCAACGCCTCCGCCGCCGCCGCGATCGCCATGCACGCCTGGATCCGCACGTACGCCGACCTGTCCGGCGACGGCGACGCCTGGCGCGGCTGACGCTCGACGCTGGTCGAGGAGGGACGAAGTCCCGTCACGAGACCCGGTGCGTGGGAAGGTGACGTCCGTGGACGTGGTGGTGAAGAACGCCCGGCTCCTCGACGGCCGGGTGGTGGGCCTGGGCATCGCCGACGGGCTGTACGTCGAGGTCACCGAGGGTGAGATCGAGGTCGGGCCCGGGCTCGCCATCGACGCCGAGGGCCGGCTGGTCACGCCGTCGTTCGTGGACGCGCACCTGCACCTCGACAAGGTCTACACGCTGCCGCTGGCCGGCGACGCGGCCCTGGCGTCGTACACCTCCGACGACATGGGCGAGGCGATGCGCTCGATCGTCCGCGACGCCTCGGCGGTCAAGCAGCACTACGACCGCTCCTGGATCGTGCCGAACGTACGGCGCGCGCTCGACGAGGCGGTCCGCAACGGCGTGCTGCACGTGCAGGCGTTCGTCGACGTCGACACCACGGCCGGGCTCGAGGGGATGGCGTCGGTGCTCGAGGCTGCGCGAGGAGTACCGCGACCTCGTCGACCTCCAGGTCGTCGCGTTCCCCCAGGACGGGCTGCTCCGCGACCCCGGTGCCGCCGCGCTGTGTGAGGAGGCGATGCGACTCGGGGCCGACGTGGTCGGCGGGATCCCGTGGATCGAGCTGACCGACCGGGACGCCGCCGAGCACGTGCAGTGGGCCTGCCGGCTCGCCGCCTCGACGGGCTCGCGCGTCGCCATGCTCACCGACGACGCCGGCGACCCGTCGCTGCGCACCACCGCGATGCTGGCCGAGGCGATGATCGAGCACGGCCTGCAGGGCCGCGGTGTGGCGTGCCACGCGCGGGCCCTGGCGACGTACCCGACGCCGTCGATGGTGCGGCTCGCCGACCTCGCACGGGCAGCCGGGCTGGGGTTCGTGTCTGACCCGCACACGGGGCCGCTGCACCTGCCCGTGCGCGAGCTCCTCGACGAGGACCTGCCCGTCGCGCTCGGGCAGGACGACATCGAGGACGCGTACTACCCCTTCGGCCGGCACAACATGCTCGAGGTCGCGTTCCTGGCCGCGCACGTCCTCGGCTTCCTGTCCGGGCCGGACCAGCTCCGCCTGCTCGACCTGGTGACCGTGCGCGCGGCCCGCGTCCTGGGCATCGAGGGGCACGACATCGCGGTCGGCAACCGGGCCGACCTCTGCGTCCACCACCACGAGCGGGTGGTCGACGTGCTGCGCGAGCACGCCCGGCCGCGCTGGGTGCTGCGGAGGGGGAAGGTCGTCGCGGAGTCCGAGGAGCGCTCGCAGATCCATCGCTAGTTGGCCGCGGAACGGCTAACGTGCGCCCGGGGAAACGTGACGGGCGACACACAGGGGAGGGCGACGAGCTTGCTGTCGGACATCGAGATCGCGAACGCCGCGACGTTGCGGCCGATCAGGGAGGTGGCCGCCGAGACCCTGGGGATCGACGAGCAGCACCTGGTCCCGTACGGCCACTACAAGGCGAAGGTCGACATCGGCTACCTGGCCTCGTTGGAGGACCGGCCCCTCGGACGCCTCGTCCTGATGACCGCGCTGTCGCCGACGCCGCCAGGTGAGGGCAAGACCACGACCACCGTGGGTCTCACCGACGCGCTGCACGGGCTGGGCGAGCGGGCGATGGCCTGCCTGCGCGAGCCGTCGATGGGCCCGGTCTTCGGCATGAAGGGCGGAGCTGCCGGTGGCGGCTACAGCCAGGTCGTGCCGATGACCGACATCAACCTGCACTTCACCGGCGACTTCGCGGCCATCGCCGCCGCGAACAACCTGCTGGCCGCGCTGATCGACAACCACGTGCACCACGGCAACGCCCTCGACATCGACGTCCGCAGCATCACGTGGAAGCGGGTCGTCGACATGAACGACCGGGCGCTGCGCCAGATCACCGTCGCGCTCGGTGGCCACGCCAACGGCTTCCCCCGCGAGGACGGTTTCGACATCGTCGTCGCCTCGGAGCTGATGGCGATCTTCTGCCTCACCGAGTCGTGGGGCGACCTCAAGAAGCGGATCGGCGACATCGTGATCGGCTACACGCGCGGCTCGGCGCCGGTCACGGCCCGCGAGCTCGGCGCCGACGGCGCGATGGCCGCGCTGCTGCGCGACGCGCTCGCCCCGAACCTCGTGCAGACCATCGAGGGGGCGCCGGCCTTCGTGCACGGCGGCCCGTTCGCCAACATCGCCCACGGGTGCAGCTCGGTGATGGCGACCCGGGCCGGCCTGCGGCTGGCCGACATCGTGGTGACCGAGGCCGGCTTCGGCGCCGACCTGGGCGCGGAGAAGTTCGTCGACATCAAGTGCCGCAAGTCCGGCCTGCGCCCCGACGTCGCGGTGGTCGTGGCGACCGTGCGCGCCCTGAAGTACCACGGCGGCGTCGCGCTCGCCGACCTCGGCACCGAGGACCTCGCCGCCCTCGAGGCCGGCATGAGCAACCTGCGCCGGCACCTGCACAACATCCGCGAGGTGTACGGCATCCCGTGCGTCGTCGCCGTCAACCGCTTCCCGACCGACACCGAGGCCGAGATCGGCAAGGTCGTCGAGATGGTCGCGGCCGAGGGCGTGCGGGCCTACCCGGCGACCCACTTCGCCGACGGTGGGATCGGCGCGCAGGACCTCGCGAAGGGTGTGCTGGAAGCGCTCGACGAGCCGTCGCCGTACCAGTTCTCGTTCACCTACGACGACGACCAGACGCTGACCGAGAAGGTCGAGGCGATCGCGACCCGGCTGTACGGCGCGTCCCTGGTGACGTGGGACGCCAAGGCCCGTCGGCGGTTGCTGCGGATCGAGCGGGACGGGTTCGGCGGGCTGCCGGTGTGCGTGGCCAAGACGCAGTACTCGTTCTCGACCGACCCGACGTCGGTCGGCGCTCCCAGCGGGCACGAGCTCCACGTGCGTGAGGTACGCCTGTCCGCGGGCGCCGGGTTCGTGGTGGTGGTGTGCGGCGACATGATGACGATGCCGGGGCTGCCGCGTGATCCCTCCGCCGGACGCATCGACCTCGCGGACGACGGGACGATCCTCGGTCTGTCCTGAGGTGAGTCTCAGGCGCTGAGCGCGCGCCCCATCGCAGCGGTGTGCGCGGGGGTCGAGCCGCAGCACGCACCGATGAGGTCGACTCCGAGCTGATGCAGGGCCCGGGCGTGGTCGGCGAGCTCGTCGGGCGGGGCGTCGTACTCGAACCGGTCGCCGACCAGCTGCGGCAGGCCGGCGTTGGACTGCGCGACGATCAGCACGCCGTCCGCCCGCGCCTGGGTGAGCTGCTCGGCGATGGCCTCCATCTCGCCCGGTCCGCGGCCACAGTTCGCGCCGACCGCGTCGACGCCGAGCGCGGCCAGGCTGGTGACGGCGTCGGCGGGTCGGACTCCCATCATCGTGCGGAGGTTGGTGTCGAAGCTCAGGGTCGCGATGACGGGGGCGTCGGGCACGACCCGACGCGCGGCCTCGACGGCGGCGGTCACCTCGCCGAGGTCGCTCATCGTCTCGATGAGGACGACGTCGATCCCGCCGTCGCGCAGGGCGACCAGCTGCTCCTCGAAGAGCTCCTGGGCCTGGGCCGGCTCCATGGTGCCGAGCGGGGCCAGCAGCTCGCCGGTGGGGCCGAGGTCGCCGGCGACGAGGATGCCGTGCCGGCTCGCCACCTCGGTGGCGATCGCGGCGCCGGCGCGGTTCAGCTCGTGGAGCCGGTCCGCCAGGCCGTGCATCTCCAGCCGCGGGCGGGTGCCGCCGAACGTGTTGGTGGTGAGGATGCGGGCGCCGGCCTTCGCGTACTCCTCGTGGAGCCCGGCGATGACGTCGGGCCGCTCGACGTTCCAGAGCTCGCCGGACCCGCCGTCGTCGAGGCCCTGCTCCTGGAGCAGGGTGCCCATGCCGCCGTCGAGCAGCACCGTGCCGTCCTCGCCGAGGAGGGTGCGCAGCCGGTTCACTCCGTGGTCCCGGCGGGCCCGAGCGCGTCGAGGTACGCCGTCAGCGTCTCGGCCGGCCACTGCTGCTCCAGCTCGGCGACGACGCGGTCGCAGACCTCGGGTCCGTTGCCCTCGGCCGGCGTCCAGTCCCCGCGGGTCCAGCCGTCGAGGTACGCGTCGCTGCCGGTGGCCCCGAGCCGCATCGCTGCCTCGTCGATCGCCTCCTGGAACCGGGGCGCCAGCTGGCTCTTGGTCACGGTGTCGCCCTCACGCGCGACGACCAGCGAAGGCAGGTCGCGCCAGTAGGTCACCTGGTACTCGCTCACGCGGCGAGGTTAGTGCTTGTCCGCGGCCAGCAGCGCTTTCTCGAGAGCGGTGAGACCGCGGGACGTGTGGCTCTTGACGGTGCCCTCGGAGATGCCGAGCTCGTCGGCCGCCTCGGCGACGGAGAGCCCGATCATGTGCCGCAGCACCACCACCCTGCGCTGCATGGTCGACAGCTGTTGGAGGGCGTCCACCAGAGCGCTGCGCTCCTCGTACGCCGGCTCGCTCGCGGCCGCATGGTCGTGCCCCTCCAGGCTGGTGCGCTCGCGACGCCAGGGGCGACGGGACTCGTCGACGTTCGCGCGCACCAGGATGCGACGGGTGTACGCCTCGGCCGCGGCCGGGTCCCGCAGCCGCGGCCACGCGACGTACAGCCGGACGAACGCCGTCTGCAGCAGGTCCTCGGCGCGGTGCCAGTCGCCGCACAGGGCGTACGCGACGCGGCGCAGGTGGGTCTGCCTCGCCGCCACGAACTCGGCGAAAGCAGCGTCGCGGTCCCTGGTCAGCGCAGTCCCTCCCCGCTGGCGAACGCCCGTGTCGCGAACCGGAGGAAGGCCCCCAGGTCGGGGCCGCCGACCTTGAACGGGACGACCTGGGTGTCGATCTCGTCGTAGACCTCGCGCACGAGCACGTACCACTTCTTGCCGTCCGGTCCCTGCAGCAGCGCGGCCGCGGTCCGGTCGGTCGCCTTCTCGACGAAGTTCTCGAGATCGATGGGGTGACGCTGGTCGAGCACCTGGACTCCGTGGGTCGTCACGAGAGACCCGTCGTCCGCGAACGAGACGTACTCGGCGTTGCCGTGGTCCGCAGGGTCCGTCTGCAGGGCCACCTGGTCGTCGACCCAGTCCTGCAGCGTGGCGAACGCACCATCGGGATGGAACGCCGACGTCGCCGAGAACCCGGGCCCGTCCCACTCCAGGAGCAGCCAGTGCTCGGTCCCGTCGGCCTCGACGGCCAGCGCCACCGAGCGGTGCTCGGCGCCCCCCGGTGCGGGCAGCGGTGCGTCGATGCGCTGCAGCACCGTCACCCCCGGCCGGACCTCGACCTCGCCGTCCGTGGTGTACCGGGCGAGCACGTCGGGGTCCCAGCTGGACGCCGGGTCCGTGGCCACGTGACTGGGAGCGTCCCCGCCCTCGCCGAGCACGGCGACGGCGCCGACGCCGACGACGCCGGCGACCGCCACGGTGACGACCGCGGCGGCGATGCGGCGACGCCGTACGGCACGATGTCCGGCCTCCAGTCGGTCGGCCACGGCGCGGTGCGGCGGCTCCGGCCCGAAGCCCTGGCTCAGTGCTTCCCGCAGATCGGTGTCCATGACCTCTAGACGGAACCACCCGCGGGATCGGTTGTCACCCGATCCGGACGACTCTCGGGCGACGCGTCGGGAGCCACTAGGGTGATTTGCGGTCGCACCACCAGTCTTGAGGAGCCGTCATGCCCATCGCCACCCCCGAGAAGTACGCCGAGATGCTGGACGCCGCGAAGTCGCAGGGCTTCGCCTTCCCGGCCATCAACGTGTCGTCCTCGCAGACCTTGAACGCCGCCCTCCAGGGCTTCGCGGAGGCCGGCTCGGACGGCATCGTCCAGGTCTCCACCGGCGGCGCGGAGTACCTCTCCGGCCCGACCATCAAGAACATGGTCACCGGCTCGGTCGCGTTCGCGGCGTACGCCGCCGAGGTCGCCAAGGCGTACCCGGTCAACATCGCGCTGCACACCGACCACTGCCCGAAGGACAAGCTCGACGGCTTCGTCCGGCCGCTCATCGACATCTCCGCCGAGCGGGTCGCGCGCGGCGAGGCGCCGCTGTTCCAGTCGCACATGTGGGATGGCTCCGCCGTGCCCCTCGACGAGAACCTCCAGATCGCCGAGGAGCTGCTGGCCAAGTGCGCGGCCGCCCACATCATCCTCGAGATCGAGGTCGGCGTGGTCGGCGGCGAGGAGGACGGCGTCGAGGGCGCCATCGACGACAAGCTCTACTCGACCCCCGAGGACGCCATCGCCACGGTGCGCGCGCTCGGTACGGGCGAGAACGGGCGGTACCTCACCGCGCTGACGTTCGGCAACGTGCACGGCGTCTACAAGCCCGGCAACGTCAAGCTCCGCCCCGAGGTCCTCAAGACCGCGCAGGAGACGATCGTCAAGGAGCTCGGCCTCGACGCCGACGCGCGCCCGTTCGACCTGGTCTTCCACGGCGGCTCCGGCTCGACCGCCGAGGAGATCGGCGCGGCCGTCGACTTCGGCGTCGTGAAGATGAACGTCGACACCGACACCCAGTACGCCTTCACCCGGCCGGTCGCCGGCCACATGTTCGCCAACTACGACGGCGTGCTCAAGGTCGACGGCGAGGTCGGCAACAAGAAGGCCTACGACCCCCGCGCCTGGGGCAAGGCCGCCGAGGCCGGCATGGCCGCCCGCGTCCTCGAGGCCTGCGAGAACCTCCGCTCCACCGGTCACTCGGTCGGCTGAGCTGCTGATGAGTAACCACCCCTGAGACCCACTACTGACCCGCTCGAGCGGGTCACAAGTGGGTTCAGCGGGGCGTTACTCAGTGCCCCTGGCGGTCTCGGCCCGTTCGGGGGCCCAGAAGTCGTCCACAGCTACTGCTCCGTACGGCGTCTCCACAGGCTGCCGCGCAGTCCCAGCGAGAAGCTGGGTGGGCGGAGCACGGTCGGACGATGCGAGAGCCTCATCGTCACCCGGCCGTGCTGGCCACGATGGCGAGCAACCACGGCATCATCACCCGCCAACAGACGCTTGCCGTTGGGCTGAGGCCGGCCGACATCGAGCGAGCCGTCCGCGCCGGCGAGTGGGTCGTCGTCAGGCGCGGGCACTATGTGGCCCGCGAGCTCTGGGACGGGCTGGACCAGTACGTCGGGCGGCCGAGGTTGGATGCGCGGGTCGCGTGGTTGGGCATGCAACGGGACTACGCGATCAGCCACGACTCGGCGGCGGCGTACCTGAGCATCTCGACGCTGAGACAGGAGCTGCCGCTGGTCCACCTGACGCGGCTCGGGCCGCCGCGCGCTCGCGTCCGGCACGGCATCAAGCGGCATCAGGCACGCGTGCTGCTGCCTCACCTCCAGGAGGTCGACGGCGTGGTCGTGCTGGACGCCGCGCGGACCGCGGTCGACATCGCCCGCGAGCACGGGCTCGAGGCCGGTGTCGTTGCCATCGACAGCGCCCGTCTTCGAGGCGTCAGGCTCGAGGACCTGTGGGCGGCGATCGAGCCCATGTGGCGGTGGCCCGGCATCACCACGGCCCGAGCGGCCCTCGAGCTGTCCGACGCACGAGCCGAGTCGGCCGGGGAGTCGCTGGCGAGGATGTTGCTGGAGGAGCTGGGCCTCGGTCCGATCGAGACCCAGTTCGAGATTCGCGACGACGTCCGGTGGGCGCGCTGCGACCTGCGGGTGGGCCGGCACCTCGTCGAGTTCGACGGCTTCCTCAAGTACCAGCGACGCGACCTGGACGATCGGCGGCGGATCGACCCGGAACAGGTCGTCTGGGAGGAGAAGCAGCGCCAGGACTGGCTGCTCGGCTACCACCTCGGCATGTCGCGGCTCATCTGGGCCGACCTGTGGGGGAGCCGGCGACGACTGGCCCTGGAGCGCGTCGCCCGCGAGTACGCCCTCACCTGCGCCCGCTTCGGCACCTCCATCGACGACCTCGCCCACCTGGTCGTTCGCCGGGCTGCCTGAGATGTCGTGGCCGTGAGTAACCACCCGTTGAACCCACTACCCACCCGCTCAAGCGGGTCACCAGTGGGTCGAAGGGGTGGTTACTCACCGCCACCAGCAATCGGAGGGGTTGTCCGGTTGTGCTTGGCTCGGAGACATGAAGCTCGGGGTGCACTGCGCGAACCTGTCCACGCCACCAACCTGTTCGCGGGCCCGGTGGAGGACCTCCGGCACAAGCTCGACGTGCTGCGTCAGCACTGCGACGACGTCGGTCGCGACTACGACGAGATCGCCAAGACCGTGGTCGGCACGCTCGTCCGGCCCCTCGACGACCTCGACGGGTGGCTCGCGCTGATGGAGGAGTACGCCGCGATCGGCGTCAGCCAGATGTGGGTGGGGCCCGACGCCGCTGACCCGGTCGGCTGGACCGAGCAGATGTGCGACAAGGTCCTGCCCCGGCTCGAGACCATCGGCGCCTGAGCCGCGAGCGAGGTCAGCCCGCCGTCGCGGCCCGGGTCTCGGGCTCGGCGCCCACCTGGCCGGGGTGGCTGATGTGCCGCATCTGCTCGAAGCCCAGGCAGGCCAGGAAGCCGAGCACCAGCACGGCGACGGGCAGCAGCAGTGCCTGGGACATCGCGGTGCTGAAGGGGTCGAAGACCTGGGACGGCAGGCCGCCGGAGCCCGCGGACTCGGGTGAGCCGGTGGAGCCCAGCCCCTCGGCCGCCAGGCGCGAGTCGATGAGAACGGCGATGCCGGCCGAGCCGAGGACGGCTCCGACCTGGCGGGTGGCGTTGTAGACGCCCGACCCGGCGCCGGCGAACTTCGGCGGCAGGTTGCGGGTGGCGGTGGCGGCGAGCGGGGCCCAGACGAAGGCCATGCCGAAGCCGAGCAGCGCCATCGGGGCCAGGATCTGCCACAGCTCACTCTCGGGGCGTACCTCGAGGGAGACCCACCACACCGCCAGCGCGGTGATCGCGAAACCGGTGGCCGTCAGGGTGCGCGGGTGCACCCGGTCGGTGAGCTTGCCGACGATCGGCGCCATCACGATCGACACGAGCGCCATCGGCACGAACGTCAGCGCTGCCTCGGTCGGCGACATGCCGCGGACCAGCTGCAGGTACAGCATCAGCGGGAAGCCCATGGCCGTCGCCGTGAAGGACATGGTCGAGATGGCGAAGTTGGAGATCGAGAAGTTGCGGTCGCGGAAGAGCTGCAATGGCACGAGCGGCTCCTTGCGGTTGACGGCCTGCCACCACACGAACAGGGCCAGGATCACCAGCCCGGCGATGATCAGGCCCCACACCGAGATCGGGCCGGTGATGGTGCCCCAGTCGTACTGGTGGCCCTCCTGGATGCCGAACACCAGCGCGAACATGCCGAGCCCACTCAGCGCGACGCCCAGCCAGTCGAACTTGTGGGCGTGCGTCGGCAGGTTCGGGACCAGGCGGAAGGCGAGGAACAGGCCGACGATCCCGACCGGGATGTTGATGAAGAAGATCCACTCCCAGCCCAGTCCGTCGACCAGCACGCCGCCCAGGATCGGGCCCACGAGCGTCGCCACGCCGGCCGTCGCGCCCCACAGCGCCATCGCCCGGCCGCGCTCGGTGGACGGGAAGATCCGGGTGATGACCGCCATCGTCTGCGGGGTCATCAGCGCGGCGCCGAAGCCCTGCACGACCCGGGCCACGATGAGCATCTCGACCGTGGACGTCAGACCGCACCAGAGCGACGCGAGCGTGAAGATGGTCAGGCCGACCATGTAGATCTTCTTCGGCCCGACGCGGTCGCCGAGGCGGCCCGTGATCAGCACGGGGACGGCGTACGCGAGCAGGTAGGCGCTGGTCACCCAGACGACGGCGTTCACGTCGGCGTCGAGGTCCGCGATGATCGACGGCGTCGCGACCGTGACGATCGTGGTGTCGACCAGGATCATGAAGAAGCCGAGACACAGCGCGAACAGTGCCGGCCACGGTCGGATGTCGTCCGGCGTCGCGGTGGTGGGTCGGTCGGACTCGGTCTGGGCCACGAACCGAGTCAACACCCGGCCGGAGACATCGATTCCCCCGACCTAGGCTGCACCCATGACCCACTCAGACCTGATGGCCGGCCCGCCGCCCACCCACCTGCCCGCCGACCCCGCCGACGCGGAGCTCGCCGGCGGCGCGACGGCGGGCGAGGTCGTACGGCGGCACCCGGCGTCCCCGGCTGCGTGGGCCGCCCTGGCCCAGGAGGCCCGCGACGGCGACGCCGACGACCTCACGGTCTACGCGTACTCCCGGGTGGGCTACCACCGCAGCCTCGACATGCTGCGCCGCAACGGATGGAAGGGTCACGGCCCGGTGCCGTGGGAGCACGAGCCCAACCGCGGCTTCCTGCGCTGCTTGGCGCTGCTCGCCCTGTCCGCGCGCGCGATCGGCGAGGACGACGAGTGGGAGCGGTGCTCGACGTTCCTGCGCGACTCCAGCCCGGCGGCGGCCGACGAGCTGCTCTAGCTCAGCCGCCCAGCAGCGACCGCACCCGCTCCGTGCCCAGCGCCATCACCAGCGTGGGCAGCCGCGGGCCGCGCTCGGCGTCGACCAGCAGGCGGTAGAGCAGCCCGAAGAACTCCTTCTGGTCGGCCTTGACCTCGTCGGTCGGCTTGTCGTCGAGGGCCATCCCGCGCGCCAGCTTGGGCACGCCGTAGACGAGGGACGTGACGGCGTCGAGCCGCAGCGGCTCGCCGAGCCCGTCGAGCAGGAGCGTCAGCCACGTGCGCTGACGGTCGTCCAGCGAGGCAAGCGTGGTCTCGTCGGGGGACTCGCGCACGGTCGTGCGGTCGGCCGGGTCGACGTACTCGCTCGTCCAGGCCATCGCCTTGTCGAGGCGCGGCTGGAGGTCCTCGACGGGATGGCCGACGATCCGGCTGATCTCCGTGGCCTGGCCGGCCGTCACGTCGGCGACCGAGGAGAGCAGGCGGAACGGTACGACGACCTGCGGCGCCGGCAGCGGGCCGGCGGCCGTGGCCGACGCGCGCTCCCAGGCGAGCACCTGGAGGTCGCGCTTGTCGGGGTCCGCGGCCTTGCGGGCCAGCGAGTCCCACTCGTCGTAGAGCCGGACGACCTCGGGGCCGAAGTCGATGTCGAAGGTCTGCTTGGGGTTGCGGCGCACGTAGAGCCAGCGCAGGATCGGCGCCTCCAGCACGCGCAGGGCGTCCTCGGCGGTGGGCGCACCGCCCGCGGACGACGACATCTTCTGCACGCCGGCGAAGCCCACGAAGCCGTAGCCGAACCAGGCCGGCCGCGGCATCTCGAAGACCTTCTCGACCAGCTCGTGCCCGACGGTGAACGAGGAGCCGGGCGTCGCGTGGTCCATGCCGGCCGGCTCGAAGTCGACGTGCTCGAAGGCCCAGCGCATCGGCCAGTCGACCTTCCAGACCAGCTTCCCCTCGTTCTGCGTGGCGAGGTTCGTGGTGTGGGTGTGCCCGTAGGCGCACGTGTACGCGAGGTCCGTGGTCTCGTCGTCGTAGGACGTGACCGTGGTGGTGTCGCGCCCGCACGTGCGGCAGTACGGCTTGAACGGGAAGCGCTCCAGCTCGGTGGTGCCCTCGGGGTCCTCGTCGTCGGCGGGGCTGTCGGCGAGGGCCGCGGCCTCCTGCTCGGAGAGCGTCTCGGGGGCGGCCTTCTTCGTGCGGTAGCGCGCGAGCACCGCCTCGATGTCGTGCCGGTGTCGGACGGCGAGCAGCACCTGCTCGCGGTAGAGACCCGAGGTGTAGCGCTCCGTCTGGGAGATCTCCTCCATCTCGATGCCCATCGCGTGCAGGGCGTCGAGGAGGGGCTCCTTGAAGTGCTCGGCCCACGAGGCGTGGCAGTCCCAGGGGTCGGGGACGGCGCTCAGCGGGCGGCCGATGTGGTCGGCGTACGACGGGTCGACGCCCTGCGGGCACCTTGCGGAAGCGGTCGTAGTCGTCCCACACGTGCAGGTGCCGCACGGGTACTCCGCGGCGGCGCAGCTCGTCGGCGACGAAGTGCACGGTGAGGAACTCGCGCATGTTGCCCAGGTGGACCCGGCCCGACGGCGAGACGCCCGACGAGACCGTCACCTGCTTGCCTTCGCCGGCGTGCCTGATGGCGTCGTCGGCGGCGCGGGTGACCCAGTCGGTCGGAGAGGCGGACATGCCGCGAGACGCTACCGGAGGAGGAAGGCCGTCCTCGGCGACAGCCGAGCGAAGCGAGGCCAAGGGGCGTGGACGAGCGCCGGAGTCGTCCCCTGAGTCCACTCCGGCGCTCGTCGACGCCCCCGACTCAACCCCGCACTGAGTGGGCTGCCGGTGCCGAGCCCCCGAGAGGGCCAGACGCCGGGACGTCACCCCCATGGTCACACTGTCCGGTCCGTGCCACCTGGCTAAGGAATGCCTGTGGCACTAACATGCCAATCATGACCCGGGCCGACCGACGCGGCGTACGGCGCAGCGCGGGGTCCGTGCTCACGGCCCTGGGGCTGACCCTCGAGGAGGAGCGGCAGTACCAACAGCTGCTCCCGTTGTCGGGTGGCCCGGCCGCCGACGTGGCGACCGTGCTCGGCACGACCGAGGAGGAGCTGGGCGAACGGCTGGCCCCGCTGCTCGAGCGCGGGCTGGTCGAGCCTGGAGGGGACCCGGCTGGTCGTGCTGACGCTGCCGGCGCTGGTCGCCCGGCTCATCGAGGAGCAGGCCCTGACCGCGGCCCGCTCGCGCGAGCGGCTGCACGACCTGTCCCAGGCGATCCCGTACCTGGTCGCCTCGGCGACCCGGCCGGGCCCGGGCCAGATGGAGGAGCTCGGCGGCCTCGACGGCGAGCTGAGCGCCGGCGGCAACGCCCTCCAGCTGCTCACCGACCTGATCGAGAACAGCCAGGGCGACCTGCTCTGGTGGCGACCCGACGCCTGGCTGCTGCCCCGCGAGGCGGCCATCTCCGTGGTGGTCGGCCGGGCGGTGGCGTCCGGGTCGGCTGTCCCGGGCGATCTACCCGCTGCGCGCCCTGCACGAGGCGCCCGACGTGCTGCAGGCGCGGGCCCGGCAGGGCGAGCAGGTGCGGGTCATCGACGAGATGCCCACCCGGATGCTGGTCATCCGGGGGACGCACGCGATCCTCCCCGAGCCGCTCGGGTACGCCGACGAGCCCCGGTTGCTGGTGCGGCAGTCGGCCATCGTCGGCGCCCTCACCCTGCTGTTCGAGCGCTACTGGGACCAGGCCATCGCGCTGCCCGACCTCGACTCCCGTCTCCCCCGCGTCGACGTCCGCGGCAGCCTGCTGCGCCAGCTCGCGGCGGGCGCCAAGGACGAGCAGATCGCCCGCACCCTCGGACTCGGCCTGCGCACCGTGCGGCGCCGGGTCGCCGACCTGATGATCGAGCTCGGGGCCGACACCAGGTTCCAGGCCGGCGTGGAGGCCGCGCGCCGCGGCTGGCTCTAGTCGGCCTGCTGTCCGGCAGGAGGCAGCACGAAGCGGTACGCCCCCGGCTGCACGTGCCACGAACGTTGCCGCTCGGGCCCGTAGATCTCGCCGTCGGCCGAGCAGTAGAACGCCTCGCCGGACACCGACACGGTCTGCCCGCGGTGGTAGTCGACGTCGGGGTGCTCGAGGTGCGACCCCTCGCGGGCCATCTTCATCGTGTACGAGAGCTTGGCGAGCGGGGAGACCGCGCGCGAGACCATCACGTCCACCGAGCCGCTCTCGGGGTCGGCGTGCGGGGTGACCTCGGTGCCGCCGCCGATGTTGGCGCCGTTGCCGATCGCGACCATCAGCACCGGCCGGTCGAGGTCGTTGACGACCTTGCCGTCGACCTCCACGCGCAGGTGCAGCTCGGCGTGGTTGAACGCGGACTGGACCGCGCCGATCGGGTAGCCCAGCTTGCCGAGGTTGAGCTTGCCGATGCCGATCGAGCCGAGCCGGGTCTTCCACGTGCTGCCCTTGCGGCTGGCCTCCGCGCCCGCGCCGACGTGGACGTTGTTGACCACGATCTCGCCGACCTCGTCGACGATCAGGTCGGTCTCCCGTACCTCGCCGTCGACGACGAGCCGGGCGGCGTCCTCGATCTCGAGGGGGATGCCGACGCCGCGGGCGAAGTCGTTGCCGGTCCCCAACGGCAGCAGCGCCACGACCGCGCTGCCGAGCTGGTTGCGGCGGTGCAGCACCGACATCACGGCGTGCAGGCTGCCGTCACCGCCCGCCACCACGATCCGTCGTGAACCGGCCCGCTGCAGCACCCCGTCGAGCTCGCCCGGGTCGGAGGTCGCGGCCACCTCGACCGACGTCCGGGCTCGCAGGATCTCCAGCGCGACCTCGAGGGTCTCCTGGTCCGCCGTACCGGCGTCCTTGTTGGTGATGACGAGCAGCGGGTCCATTGCGGCGGACACTAGCCCCTGCCCCAGGCCGGGCTTGCAGTAGCCTCGGGCCCGCCTTCAACCGCGACACAGCAGGAGACGACATGCCGGCGATCGTCGTCCTCGGTGCCCAGTGGGGCGACGAGGGCAAGGGCAAGGCCACCGACCTGCTCGCGACCAACGAGACCATCGACTTCGTGGTGCGCACGAGCGGCGGCCACAACGCCGGCCACACGATCGTGGTCAACGGCGAGAAGTTCGCGACGCACCTTCTGCCCAGCGGAATCCTCACGCCCGGGCGCGACCTGCGTGATCGCCAACGGCGTCGTGGTCTCGCCGGAGGCGCTGTTCCGCGAGCTCGACTCGCTCATCGCCCGCGGCGTCGACCTGGCGCCGCTGGTCGTCAGCGCCAACGCGCACGTGCTGGCGTCGTACCACGCCACCATCGACAAGGTCACCGAGCGCTTCCTGGGCAACGCCAAGCTCGGCACGACCGGCCGCGGCATCGGGCCGACGTACGCCGACAAGATCAACCGCATCGGCATCCGCGTCGCCGACCTCTTCGACGAGGAGCTGCTGCGGCAGAAGGTCGAGGCGTCGCTGGAGGTCAAGAACCAGCTGCTCGCCAAGGTCTACAACCGCCGCGCGCTCTCGATCGACGCCGTGGTCGAGGAGCTGCTGTCGTACGTCGAGCGGTTGCGGCCGATGGTCGCCGACACGTCGCTGCTGCTCAACCGCGCGCTCGACGACGGCAAGACCGTGCTGTTCGAAGGTGCCCAGGCGACGATGCTCGACGTCGACCACGGCACGTACCCCTTCGTCACCTCGTCGAACCCGATCGCCGGCGGCGTGTGCACGGGCGCCGGCATCGGCCCGACCCGGATCGACCGGGTGATCGGCGTGATCAAGGCGTACACGACCCGGGTCGGCTCGGGTCCGTTCCCGACCGAGCTGTTCGACGCCGACGGCGAGAAGCTCTGGAAGGTCGGCGGCGAGGTCGGGGTTTCCACTGGGCGGAACCGGCGCTGCGGTTGGTACGACGCGGTCGTCGCCCGCTACTCCTCACGCGTCAACGGCCTCACCGACCTGTTCCTCACCAAGCTCGACGTGCTGTCGTCGTGGGAGCGGGTGCCGGTCTGCGTGGCGTACGACGTCGACGGCGTCCGTCACGACGAGATGCCGATGACGCAGTCGGAGTTCGCCCGGGCCACGCCGATCTACGAGTCCTTCCCGGGCTGGTGGGAGGACATCTCCGGCTGCCGCGAGTTCGACGACCTGCCCGTCAACGCCCAGGCGTACGTGCGGACGCTCGAGCAGATGTCCGGCACCCGGATCTGGGGTGTCGGCGTCGGCCCCGGTCGCGAGCAGACCCTCGTCGTCCCTGCCTGACCGCTGGACGAGTACCCGGCTATCCGGGTACTCCTGCGTTGTCAGGCGTTGCAACCCCTGGCAACTGCGAGAACGAGCCCTGATGTCCGGGTACTCGATCCACGGATGGCAACCCGGATCAAGCACGTACCTGCCAGGCCGCAGAACCTGGGGGCATGACCCTTCCGTACCTCGAACCGCTGACGCTCAGAGAGCCCCGCCGACCTGACCATCCCGGAGCCGCCGCGCCGGGGCGAGGAGGGCGGGGAGCCGTGCTGGCCCTGCAACCCGCAGAGCCGGACCTCGATGATCTGGGAGGACGACCACTGGACGGTCCACAACCCGATGCAGTGCTCGCTCCCGGGGACGCTGTGGCTGGCGTCCAAGACGCACTTCGACTCGTTCGCGGACATGCCGGCCGAGCAGGCCGCCACCCTCGCCGGCGTGATCGGCCGGGTCGAGCGGGCGATCCTCGCCACCGGTGACGTCGGCCGCGTGCACCTGGCCCGTTGGGGCGAGGGTGGCGCGCACTTCCACCTGTGGTTCCTGGCACGACCGCTGGGCCGCCTCGACATGGCCAACCACGCGCTTCCGGTGTGGGAGGACGCGCTGCCGGCCCGCGACCAGGCCGAGATCGACGCCATCGGCGAGAAGATCGCCGCGGCGCTGGTCGCCTGACGTTCACCCGGAGGTGCTGGGATGACGCACGTGACCACCCAGCCCGAGCTCGCCAGGAGGCTCGGGCTCGGCGACGCCGTGGTGATCGGGCTCGGGTCGATGATCGGCGCGGGGGTGTTCGCCGTGTTCGCGCCGGCCGCGCGGGCCGCGGGGAGCTGGCTGCTGCTCGGTCTCGCCCTCGCCGCGGTCGTCGCCTACTGCAATGCGACCTCCTCCGCGCAGCTCGCGGCGGCGTACCCGCGCGCCGGCGGCACGTACCTCTACGGACGCGAGGTGCTCGGCGACTGGTGGGGCTTCCTGGCCGGCTGGGGGTTCGTGGTCGGCAAGACGGCGAGCTGCGCCGCGATGGCGATGACGTTCGCGGCGTACGCCGTCCCCGACGCGTGGCAGCGCCCGGTCGCGGCCGCGGTGGTCGTCGTCCTCGCGCTGGTCAACTGCGCCGGCATCACCCGTACGGCCGGCCTGACCAGGATCATCGTGGCTCTGGTCCTGACCTCCTTGGCGGTCGCGGTCGCGGCCGCTCTCCGGGGCGGTGACAGCCAGGGCGTGGGGGAGTGGGACCTGCCGCACGGCGCGTACGGCGTCCTCCAGTCGGCCGGGCTGCTGTTCTTCGCGTTCGCCGGGTACGCCCGGATCGCCACCCTCGGCGAGGAGGTCCGCGAGCCCGAGCGGGTGATCCCGCGCGCGATCGTGGCTGCCCTGGCCGGCGCCGTGGTCGTGTACGCCGTCGTGGGGGTCGCGGTGCTCATGGCGCTCGGACCGGAGACCTTGGCCGCGTCCACCCAGCCGCTCGCCGACGCCGTGGCCGCCGGTCCCTGGGACTGGGCCGAGCCGGTCGTCCGGGTCGGAGCCGCGCTCGCGGCGGCCGGGGCGCTGCTCGCCCTGGTCGCCGGCCTCGGCCGTACCTCCCTCGCCATGGCCCGCGAGGGCGACCTGCCGCGCTGGCTGGACGCGGTGCACCCGAGGTACCAGGTGCCGCACCGCGCCGAGCTGACCGTCGCCGCCGTGGTGGTCGTGCTGGTGCTCGTCGCGGACCTGCGCGGGGTGATCGGCTTCTCGTCCTTCGGCGTGCTCCTCTACTACTTCGTCGCCAACGCGGCGGCGCGGGCGCAGGGTCCCGAGCAGCGCAGGTACCCGCGGTGGCTCCAGGTGCTCGGGTGCGCGGGCTGCCTGGTGCTCGTCGCGACGCTTCCGTGGGAGGCGGTCGTGGCCGGTGTGCTCGTGTTCCTGGTCGGGATCGTGGTGCGGGTGGTGCGGCTGCGCTCCTAGCCCTAACGTCGGACCATGCTGGATCCAGAGGAGGCCGTCGACCGTCTCGCGGCGGTGATGAAGGCGCCCGCGGGCCATCGCGTGCTGCACGCCAAGGGGTTGTTCTGCTCCGGCACGTTCAACGCCAGCCCCGAGGCCGCGTCCCTCTGCCGGGCGGTCCACCTCCAGGGCGGGACGGTCCCGATCCTCGTCCGCTGGTCGCACGGCAGTGGGCGACCCGACGCCAACGACGACGCGCCGTACGTGCGCGGCATGGCCGTCTCGTTCGTGCTGCCCGACGGCAAGTCCACCGACATCCTGGGCCAGACCGTGCCGCGGTTCCCGGTCCGCACCCCCGAGGACTTCGTCCGCCTCAGCGAGGTCGCCCGCGACCGCAAGGCGCTGGTGAAGTTCCTGGCCACCCGGCCGCGTTCGGCCGTGGCGCTGGCGGCCAACGCGCGGGTGAAGGCGCTGGCTCCGCCGAAGAGCTACGCCGAGGCGACGTACTTCCCGATCCACGCCTTCCGGTGGCTGACCCTGTCGGGGCACGGCACGTGGGTGCGCTACCGGCTCGTGCCGCAGGCGACGCCGCGCGACCGACCGGCGGAGCGGTTCACCGGACGGGACCGGCTGCGCGACGAGATCCGCGCACGGCTGGCCCAGGGCCCGGTCCGGTACGACCTCGTGGTCACCGTCGCCGGGCCCAAGGACGACCCCCACAACCCGATGTCGGTCTGGAAGGGCAGCCGCGAGCTCGTGGCCGGCTGGCTCGACATCACGACGCCGGAGGACGACCACGAGGCCGAGGGCGACGTGGTGGTGTTCGACCCGACCCGCGTGGTCGACGGGATCGAGCTCAGCGACGACCCGGTGCTGAGGTACCGGCCGTCCGCCTACAGCGTCTCCATCGAACGCCGCTCGCACCCGCAGGACCCCTAGACTCCCGCCCCGTGAAGGCCCTCGTGATCGGTACCGGCGGGCGTGAGCACGCCCTGGCCCTCGCGCTCGGCGCGCGACCCGGATGTGGACGAGGTGCACGCGGCCCCGGGCAACCCCGGCATCGCGGCCGTGGCGACCCTGCACGAGGTCGACCCGATGTCCGGCGAGTCGGTCGCCGCGCTGGCCGTCGAGATCGGCGCCGACCTCGTCGTCGTCGGCCCCGAGGCACCGCTGGTGGCCGGCGTCGCCGACGCCGTGACCGCAGCGGGCATCCTCTGCTTCGGGCCGTCGCGCGCGGCCGCCCAGCTGGAAGGCTCGAAGGCCTTCGCCAAGGACGTGATGACGGCCGCCGGCGTGCCGACCGCCGCGGCCCGGCTGTGCCGCACGGCCGACGAGGTCGCCGCGGCCCTCGACGCGTTCGGCGCCGCCGTACGTCGTCAAGGACGACGGCCTGGCTGCCGGCAAGGGCGTCATCGTCACGTCCGACCGCGCCGCGGCCCTCGAGCACGCCGCCACGTGCGGGGACGTGATCGTGGAGGAGTACCTCGACGGCCCCGAGGTCTCGTTGTTCGCCCTCAGCGACGGGACGACGGTCGTGCCGATGCTGCCGGCGCAGGACTTCAAGCGGATCTTCGACGGCGACGAGGGCCCCAACACCGGCGGCATGGGCGCCTACACACCGCTGCCGTGGGCGGCCGCGGACCTGGTGGCCGAGATCCAGCGGGACGTCATCCAGCCGACGATCGACGAGATGGCGCGGCGCGGGACTCCGTTCCAGGGCCTGCTGTACGCCGGCCTCGCGCTCACGTCGCGCGGCCTGCGGGTCGTGGAGTTCAACGCCCGCTTCGGTGACCCCGAGACCCAACCGCTGCTGGCCCTGCTCGACTCGCCGCTCTCGCCGCTGCTCGTGGGGGCCGCGACCGGCACGCTGGCCTCCGTGCCGCCGCCCGTGTGGAAGCCCGGTGCCGCGGTGGCCGTGGTGATGGCCTCGGCTGGTTATCCCGAGTCGGCCTCGAAGGGCGACGTCATCGTCGGCACCGAGACCCTCGACAAGGAGTCGGACGTGCACGTCCTCCACTCCGGCACCGCCCTCGACTCGGATGGGCGGCTCGTCACCGCGGGCGGCCGGGTCCTCGCCGTGACCGCCGTCGGCAGCGACGTGGCCGACGCCCGCGCCAAGGCGTACGAAGGGGTCGCTTCCATCTCCTTCCCCGGCGCCCAGTGGCGCCACGACATCGCGGCACAGATCTGAGCGCTGGTCGAGGAGGGACGAAGTCCCGTCACGAGACCCGGTGACAGGTCGGCGTACCTCTCGCCGGGTCTCGTGACGGTTGCTGCGCAACCTCCTCGACCGACGGGGGCGTGGGAGACTTCCACCGTGACGGTCCCCAACGTGCTGGCCACCCGGTACGCCGGTGACGACCTGGCCGCGATCTGGTCGCCCGAGCACAAGATCGTCCTCGAACGCCGCCTCTGGATCGCGGTGCTCGAGGCGCAGCGCGACCTCGGCGTCGACGTACCCGACGGAGTCGTGGAGGCCTACCGCGACGTGGTCGACAAGGTCGACCTCGACTCGATCGCCGCGCGGGAGCGGGTCACCCGCCACGACGTGAAGGCCCGGATCGAGGAGTTCGCGGCGCTGGCCGGGCACGAGCACATCCACAAGGGCATGACGAGCCGCGACCTGACCGAGAACGTCGAGCAGCTCCAGGTCCGCGCCTCCCTCCAGCTGCTGCGCGGCCGAGCCGTCGCCACCCTCGCCCGGCTCGCCCGTCTCGCGACCGAGCACGAGACGACCGTGATGGCCGGCCGCTCGCACAACGTGGCGGCGCAGGCGACCACGCTGGGCAAGCGGTTCGCGACCATCGCCGACGAGATGCTGATCTCCCTCGACCGCGTCGACGACCTGCTGGCGAGGTACCCGCTGCGGGGCATCAAGGGCCCGATGGGGACCTCCCAGGACATGCTCGACCTGCTCGGCGGCGACGCCGACAAGCTGGCCGACCTCGAGCAGCGGGTGGCCCACCACCTGGGGTTCGAGCGGGTGCTGACGAGCGTCGGCCAGGTCTACCCGCGGTCCCTGGACTTCGACGTGCTCTCCGCGCTCGTCCAGCTCGCGGCCGGCCCGTCCAACCTCGCCACCACCATCCGGCTGATGGCCGGTCACGAGCTGGTGACCGAGGGCTTCGCCGAGGGCCAGGTGGGCTCGAGCGCGATGCCGCACAAGATGAACACCCGCTCCTGCGAGCGCGTCAACGGCCTGGCGGTCGTGCTGCGCGGCTACCTCTCCATGGTCGGCGAGCTGGCCGGCGACCAGTGGAACGAGGGCGACGTGTCCTGCTCGGTCGTACGACGGGTCGCGCTGCCCGACGCGTTCTTCGCCGCCGACGGGCTGTTCCGGACCTTCATCACGGTGCTCGACGAGTTCGGCGCCTTCCCGGCCGTGATCCAGCGCGAGCTCGACCGGTACCTCCCGTTCCTGGCCACCACCAAGGTGCTGATGGCCGCGGTACGCCGCGGCGTCGGCCGCGAGGCCGCCCACGAGGCCATCAAGGAGGCGGCCGTCGGCGCCGCCCTCGACCTCCGCAAGGGCGCGGCCGAGAACGACGTCGTCGACCGGCTCGCGGCCGACGAGCGCCTCGGGCTGACCCGCGCCGACATCGACGCGCTGATGTCCGAGCCGATCGAGTTCACCGGCGCCGCCGTCGCCCAGACCCAGGCGGTCGTCCGCCGCGTGGAGCAGGTCGTGGCCGCCGACCCCGACGCCGCGGCGTACTCACCCGGCGGCGATCCTCTGAGCCTGCGACGTCGACGGGTGACGCCACCACGGCGGTCCAGGTCAGGGTCGAGCGGCCGCGTCCAGGGTGTCGCGTTCCGGTGGGAGGCGCAGCACGCGGCCCAGGGCTTCGGCGTGACCGGGTGGGTGCGCAACGAGCCCGACGGCAGCGTCGTGGCGCACGTCGAGGGCGAGCCGGACGCGGTCAACGACATGGTCGTGTGGCTGCGCACGGGCCCGCCGGCCGCGCGGGTGAGCAACGTCGCCGTGCGCGACGCCGCGCCGACCGGGGCGACTTCCTTCGAGATCACCGGGTGACCACGGTGCTCCTGGATAGGCTCGGGGCGTGGCGAGCGGCAACCTGAACATCCCCGAGGCTCCGGCGATCGACGGCGCGCGCCCGCTGCACAGCGGCAAGGTGCGCGACCTGTACGAGCTGCCCGACGGCAACCTGCTGATGGTCGCGAGCGACCGCATCTCGGCCTTCGACTTCGTCCTCGAGACGGCCATCCCGGACAAGGGCGAGATCCTCACCCGGATGTCGCTGTGGTGGTTCGACCAGCTCAGCGGCCTGGTCCAGAACCACGTCATCTCCACCGACGTGCCGGACTCCGTCCGCGGCCGGGCGGTGGTGTGCGAGCGGCTGGACATGTACCCCGTCGAGTGCGTCGCCCGTGGCTACCTGACCGGCTCGGTCCTCGGCGACTACCAGACGTACGGCGAGGTGTGCGGCATCGCGCTCCCCGCCGGGCTGCAGGACGGCAGCCGCCTGTCCGAGCCGATCTTCACCCCGGCGACCAAGGCCGCGCTCGGCGACCACGACGTGAACGTCGACTTCGAGTCCGTGGCCGAGAAGGTCGGGGACGACGCGGCCGCGGAGCTGCGGATGCTCACCCTCGCGATCTACGGCAAGGCCGAGGAGATCGCCCGCGAGCGGGGCATCATCCTGGCCGACACGAAGTTCGAGTTCGGCCGTCGGGCCGACTACACGACCGTGCTCGCCGACGAGGTGCTCACGCCGGACTCCTCCCGCTTCTGGCCCGCCGCGGACTGGCAGCCGGGCCGCACGCAGGCGTCGTACGACAAGCAGTTCGTGCGCAACTGGCTGCTCTCGCCCGAGTCGGGCTGGGACCGCGCGTCGGGAGAGGCGCCGCCGCCGTTGCCGGAGGAGATCGTGGAGCGCACGCGGACCCGGTACCTCGAGGCGTACGAGCTACTCACCGGCCAGTCCTGGTGACCAGCGGAACGTGACCAGAGGCGGCTACGACATGGGTTCCTTCACCATCACGCTCGACCTGCCGCAGCCACCGGCGGTGCTGTTCCGCTACCTCGCCGACCCGCGCAACCGTCCGGAGTGGCAGTCGAGCCTGCGGTCCGTGACCGACATCGACCCCGGCGAGCCGCACGCGGGCATGCACTGGCGCGACGTCACGAAGGTCGGCATCAAGCCGCACATGCAGCTCACCGAGCTGATCCCCTACCGGACGCTCTCGGAGATCGGCACCTGGCACGGCATCGACGGTCTGCTGACGCTGAAGTTCCTCAAGGTCGGCGAGGGCACGCGCCTGACGGCCGAGGGCCGGGTGATCGGCCGCGGTCCGTTCGCCGTCGCGGCGGCGGTCGCGGGCCGGTTCGCCCCGGCGACCATCAAGGCCGACCTCGAGCGGGTCGGCACCGTCCTGGGGGAGTCGTCGTGAAGAAGACCATGCTCGCGCTGCTCGCCCTGGGGATGGTCGTCGTGGGCACGATCTGGACGTTCCAGGGTCTCGGCTACCTCGAAGGCAGCGCGATGACGGGCGTCCAGGACCTGGGCGGTCGTCGGTCCGCTGGTCGCCGGGCTGGGCGTGGCCCTGCTCATCGTGGTGATGCGCCCGCGCGACAGCGACTGACGACTCCTAGACTCACGGCTGTGGCCCGCTATGTCGTTGACGTGATGCCGAAGCAGGAGATCCTCGACCCGCAGGGCAAGGCGGTCCTCGGGGCGCTGCCCCGCCTCGGGTTCGCCGGTGTCGTGGACGTCCGGCAGGGCAAGCGGTTCGAGGTCGAGGTCGACGGCGAACCCTCCGACGAGCTGCTCGCCGAGGTCCGCAAGATGGCCGAGACGCTGCTGTCCAACCCGGTGATCGAGGACTACGAGGTGCACAGCCGGTGAGGATCGGGGTCGTCACCTTCCCGGGGTCGCTCGACGACGACGACGCCCGTCGCGCCGTGCGCATCGGCGGCCACGAGGCCGTCGCGCTCTGGCACGGCGACCACGACCTCCAGGGCGTGGACGCGGTGATCCTGCCGGGCGGGTTCTCGTACGGCGACTACCTGCGGTGCGGGGCCATCTCGCGGTTCGCGCCGGTGATGACCGAGGTCGTCGCGGCGGCCGAGCAGGGGCTGCCGGTGCTCGGCATCTGCAACGGGTTCCAGATCCTCTGCGAGTCGCACCTGCTGCCGGGGGCGCTGATCCGCAACGACCACCGCAAGTTCGTCTGCAAGGACCAGAAGCTGCGCATCGAGAACACCCGCACCGCATGGACGTCGGGCTACGACGAGGGCGCCGAGATCACCATCGTGCTCAAGAACGGCGAGGGCGGCTACGTCGCCGACGCCGACACCCTCGACCGGCTCGAGGGTGAGGGCCGGGTCGTCGCCAGGTACCTCGACGGCAACCCCAACGGCTCGCTGCACGACATCGCCGGCATCACCAACGAGCGGGGCAACGTCGTCGGCCTGATGCCGCACCCCGAGCACGCGGTCGAGGCGCTGACCGGCGCGGGTACCGACGGCCTCGGGTTCTTCACCTCGCTCGTCGCGGCGTCCGTCTGAACACCGATTCGTCAGAGCCGCTGAGCGTGGGAAACCAGGCCAAACCGCAGACGAATCGGTGTGTTCGCGGGACTAGTGCCGCGTGCCCTTCCAGAGCTTGCGCCACGCGTTCGGGGCCATCACTCCCGTGACCGGCAGGCCGACCCGCTCCTGCCAGGCGCGGAGCGCGGCGTCGGTCGCGAGGTCGTAGACACCCGTCGCGGTGACCTTCGCCGAGTTGTCGGCGGCGGACAGGGCGCGCTGGAGACGCCGTACGTCGGGGCCCGCCGAGCCGATCTTCAGCACCGGCTTGGCCCCCTCGCTCAGCAGCGAGACCCAGTGCCGCGGGGCGAACTTCGGCTGCGCGCCGAGGGCCCGTGAGCTCATCCAGGCCTGGGCGGCGGCGACGGTGGCCTCGTCGTACGTGCCGGAGATGGGGCCGTCGTACGCGCCCTTCTCCTTCAGCAGGCACTGGAGGGCCGGGACGACCTTGCTCGCGTCGCCCGGGTTGACCGCCGGGTAGCGCCAGTAGCTGATGCGGGTGCCCCCGCAGTGTGTCTCGCGGGTGGCGTACGAGCCGAGGCCGAGGTCGAGGTAGTTGCGGTCGATGTTGATGCGCACGCCGCCCCAGGTCTCGTCGTGGCCGCCCTGGTACTGCTTCATCCGGCCGCCCGGCAGCCAGCCGTCCTCACGGATGTACGACGTGGAGGTGTTGGCCTGGAGGTCCCAGCGGGCGATCCAGATCGCGTCCGGCAGGCTGAACTGGCCGGGCCGCTCGACGCGTGCGTCGTCGAGCATCTCGATGCCCGAGCCGGCGCTGGAGTAGACGCCGGACTTGTAGCCGAGCGCGTGCAGCTGGTCGGTCCAGGTCGAGAGGAACGCGAGCGCGGACTCGCGGCAGTCGGTGAGGCCGTCGTTGAAGCCCTCGAGGTCGTACCAGAGCGTGCTGCCCGGCACGATGCCCAGCGCCTGGGCGTCGGTCACGGTCTTGGTCGCCTCGGCCGTGCCCTGCGCGCGCGCCCACTGGTACAGGCCGTCGGTGCCGCGCTTCGGGTTGATCTTGGGGTCGTCCTGGTAGCGCGGGAAGCGCGGCTGGCAGGACGCCTGCGGGCCGAGGGTGATCGGCAGCAGCCGCCAGCCCTTGGCCAGCTGGGTGCTGATCCACTCCGGCGTCAGGTTCGGCTGGTCGCGGCACGCGCGGGAGTTGCCGGAGATGTAGATGCCGACCGCGAGGAACGGCGAGTACGTCAGCCACTTGTTCATCGAGCGCTGGTCCGGGGCGTGGCACTGGTCGAAGCCGTACCCGGTGAAGTCTCCCGGAGTGACGACGTTCCCCTCGCCCACCGCGGAGACGGGCGCTGTCGCCGCGTCGGCTGCTGCCGACGCGGCGCCCAGCGTCTGCCCGACCGCCGTTCCCATGAGTCCGGTGACCAGCAACAGGGCCGTCGCGAGGGCCGTCACCGGGGGGCGGGGACGGCGGACGCGGAACGAGCCGGAGGGGGCACTACGCATTGCTGGACTCCCGGGGGAAGACGGGCGGGCCGAGTCACCATAACCTCAGTAGTCACACAAGTCCCACGGGTTCGGACTAAGTACAGAGCCTGTAATTCGTTTCGCCGGTCTCGTGACGAGGCGCGCCAGCCGCGCCGTTACGCTGCGGACTCAGCCGCTGGCGATAGCCTGACGCCGTGCTGGACACCGTCGGCGTAGCCGAGAAGGACCCCGACCACGAGCAGCCCTGGTCCGACCTCGGCCTCAAGGCCGACGAGTACGCCCGGATCAAGGAGATCCTCGGCCGCCGGCCGACCAGCAGCGAGCTGGCGATGTACTCGGTGATGTGGAGCGAGCACTGCTCCTACAAGTCCTCGAAGGTGCACCTGCGCCAGTTCGCGGAGATCCCGCAGGAGACCCCGCTGGGCGACGGCGTCGGCAAGATGCTGGCCGGCATCGGCGAGAACGCCGGCGTCGTCGACATCGGCCAGGGGTACGCCGTCACGTTCAAGATCGAGTCGCACAACCACCCGTCGTACGTCGAGCCCTACCAGGGCGCCGCGACCGGCGTCGGCGGCATCGTCCGCGACATCCTGGCCATGGGCGCCCGGCCGGTCGCGGTGATGGACCCGCTGCGCTTCGGCCCGCTGAGCGAGCCCGACACCCACCGCGTGCTGCCGGGGATCGTGGCCGGCGTGGGCGGGTACGGCAACTGCCTCGGCCTCCCGAACATCGGTGGCGAGGCGGTCTTCGACGCCAGCTACCTCGGCAACCCGCTCGTCAACGCGCTGTGCGTCGGGGTGCTCCGTCACGAGGACCTCCACCTCGCCAAGGCGACGGGCGTCGGCAACCAGGTCGTGCTGTACGGCGCGCGTACGGGCGGCGACGGCATCGGCGGCGTCAGCGTGCTGGCGTCGGAGACGTTCGCCGCCGACGGTCCCGCCAAGCGGCCCAGCGTCCAGGTCGGCGACCCCTTCATGGAGAAGCTGCTCATCGAGTGCACGCTCGAGCTGTTCGCCGCCGGCATCGTCACCGGCATCCAGGACCTCGGCGGCGCCGGGCTCTCGTGCGCGACGTCCGAGCTGGCCAGCGCCGGCGACGGCGGGATGCAGGTCGAGCTCGACCGGGTGCCGCTGCGCGACTCCTCGCTCGCGCCCGAGGAGATCCTGATGAGCGAGTCGCAGGAACGCATGATGGCGGTCGTCGAGCCCGAGGACGTCGAGCAGCTGATGGCGATCTGCGCCAAGTGGGACGTCGAGGCCGTCGTCGTCGGCGAGGTCACCGACACCGGCCGGCTGCGGATCGACTGGCACGGCGAGCAGGTCGTCGACGTGCCGCCGCGTTCGGTGGCGCACGACGGGCCGACGTACCACCGTCCGTTCGAGCGGCCGGACTGGCAGGACGCCCTCCAGAGCGACGGCGCCGAGGGGCTGCCGCGTCCGGCGAACGGCGACGAGCTCCGCGACACGGTGCTCCGGCTCGTCGCGAGCGAGAACCTCTGCGACAAGTCGTGGATCACCGACCAGTACGACCGCTACGTCCGCGGCGACACCGTGCTCGCCCAGCCCAGCGACAGCGGGATGATCCGCGTCGACGAGGAGACCGGGCTCGGGGTGTCGGTCGCGACCGACTGCAACGGGCGGTTCGCCAAGCTCGACCCGTACACCGGCACGCAGCTGGCGCTCGCCGAGGCCTACCGCAACGTGGCGACCGGTGGCGCCTCGCCGATCGCGGTCAGCGACTGCCTCAACTTCGGCTCGCCCGAGGACCCGGCCGTGATGTGGCAGTTCGCCGAGGCCTGCCGGGGCCTCAAGGACGGCTGTCTCGAGCTCGGCATCCCCGTCACCGGCGGCAACGTGTCGCTGTACAACCAGACCGGCGAGACCGCGATCCTGCCGACGCCCGTCGTGGCCGTGCTCGGCGTGATGGAGGACGTCCGCCGGCGTACGCCGTCCGCGTTCGGCGCCGAGGGCGAGCCCGTCTTCCTGCTCGGCGAGACCCGGGCGGAGCTGTCGGGCTCGGAGTGGGCGCACGTCGTCCACGGTCACCTCGGTGGCCTGCCGCCGGAGGTCGACCTCCAGGCCGAGCGCGCGCTCGCCTCGCTGCTCCACGACGCCGTCGGGCTGCTGACCTCCGCCCACGACCTCTCGGAGGGCGGGCTGTCCCAGGCGCTGGCCGAGTCCGCGCTGCGCCACGGCGTCGGCGTGACCGTCAACGGCTCGGACGACTCGTTCATCGACCTGTTCTCGGAGTCGGCCGCCCGGTGCCTGGTCACCGTCCGCCCCGGCGACGAGGGCGCGCTGGAGGCGATGGCCGGCGCCCTCGGCGTCCCCGTCCGCCACCTCGGCACCACCGGCGGCGACGCCTTCACCGTCGACGGCGCCTTCTCCATCCCCCTCGACGAGCTCCGTACCGCCTGGACGAGCACGCTCCCCGCTGCGCTGGGGTAGTCCCCTACGAAATGGTCGTCCGGAACGTGGTTGTTGCAACCGTTTCGTAGGGGACTATGCCCGCCCTCCACAATGAGGCTGTGGACGACCTGGTCATCTCGCGGTCGCTGACCGTCAGGGACAGCGAGCTGAAGGAGAGGTTCTCGCGGTCGGGTGGGCCGGGAGGGCAGGGCGTGAACACCGCGGACAGCCGGGTGGAGCTGTCGTACGACGTGGCGAACGCCAGCGAGATCGGCCCGACGATCCGGGCCCGGCTGCTCGACCGGCTCGAGGGCCGGCTGGTCGACGGCGTGCTCACCATCGCGGCCAGCGAGCACCGCACCCAGCTGGCCAACCGCAAGGCCGCCCGCGAGCGGCTGGTCGACGTCCTCCGCGAGGCCGCGGCGCCGCCACCCCGCAAGCGCCGCCCGACGAAGCCGACCCGCGGCTCGAAGGAACGGCGGCTCACGGAGAAGAAGCGGCGCGGTCAGACCAAGCAGGGCCGCGCGGGTCGCTGGGACTGAGGCCGCGACCTGTCGGATCCGGCGAGACCCGTTCGTAGGAGTATCGAGGGGTGGCCATCGGAGGCTGCCCGGAGGAGGAGCGACGACATGCAGCGGTACCTGATCTCGTTCGACGACGGCTCGATGGACCACATCCCCGACGAGGACTGGCCGGCGGTGGGCAAGTCGTCTCGCGCAGTGGTGGCGGAGGCCAAGGCAGCGGGGGTCTGGATCTGGGGTGGTGGGGTCGCACGCCAGCAGGCGAGCATCGTCGGGACCGACGGGTCGATCGTCGACGGACCGTCCCCCGAGACCAAAGCGGTCGTCGGCGGGTTCTCGATCATCGAGGTGCCCTCGCGCGAGGAGGCGCTCGCGTGGGCGGCCAAGTTCGCCGTCGGCTGCCGGTGCGCTCAGGAGGTCCGGGAGATCTTGTACGACCCGGAGTCCTGATCAGGCGAGCAGCTTGGGGAGCACCAGGGAGACGCGGGCGCGCAGGTCGTCGGACGCCCGCGAGTCGCCGGTCAGGTGGCCGAGCAGGGCCTTCTCGAACACGCCGTCGAGCAGGGCGTACGTGGTGGCGACGTCCACGGCCAGCGAGCGGCCGGCGAGCTCGGCGTACCTGCGTGACGACGCGACCGATCATGTCCTGGAGGGTGGCGTCGATCATCAGCACGTCGGGGCGGAACTGCTCGTCGAACAGCGCCTGGGCGCGCAGGTCGTACCAGAGGCGGTGCATCGGGGCCTCGGTCGTGAGCGTCTCGACCAGCTTGTCGCCGAAGCGCGCCAGCAGCTCGTCGGCGGTCGTGGACTCGGCGACCAGGCTGTCGTACCTCGTGACGCACTGCGCCTTGTAGTAGCGCACGCAGTGGGTGATCAGCTCGAACTTGTCGGCGAAGTAGTAGTGCACGACGCCGTGGGAGAACTCGGAGTTCTGCGCGATCTCGCGCAGCGACGTCTTGGCGTAGCCGAGCTCGCCGAGCGTGGCCAGGGCCGAGATCGCCAGCTGGGTCCGGCGCTCGTCGTACTTGTCGGCGGGCGTGCGGCGGGTGCCGCGCGCGGTCTCGACGACGCCTTCGACGATGGTCACGCGGCACATCGTAGCGGTCGGAAGCCCATGCTTGACATACGTCAAGAATTTTCTTGACATCCGTCAAGCGGAGGAACGAGGGTGGTGACCGCCGTCACACCGTCCCGAGGAGTCGCCATGAGCGTGTTCGAACTGTCCGGCCGCAAGGCCCTGGTCACCGGAGGGGCCCAAGGGCTCGGGGAGGGGATGGCCCGCGCGCTGGCCGACGCCGGCGCCACCGTGGTGATCGCCGACCTCCAGGAGGAGGCCGGTCGTGCGGTCGCCAAGGGGCTGGGTGAGGAGCACGGCTTCGTCGCGCTCGACGTGACCAGCGACGAGGGCTGGGAGACGGCGATCGGCGAGGCGGTCGAGCACCTCGGCGGCCTCGACATCCTGGTCAACAACGCCGGCATCGAGATCACCAGCCTGTTCACCGAGATCCAGGCCGACCAGGTCCGCAAGATGCTCGACGTCAACTTCCTCGGCACGGCGCTCGGCATCAAGCACGGCCTGCGCGCCATGCGGCCCGGCGGGTCCGCCGGCAACGGCGGCAGCATCATCAACATCGCCTCGGTCGCCGCGACCATCGCCTTCCCGGGCATCGGCATCTACTCCGGCACCAAGTCGGCCGTCGAGCGGATGACCAAGGTCGCCGCGATGGAGGCCGGCAAGCTCGGGTACGGCGTCCGCGTCAACTGCATCTTCCCCGGCCTGGTGCCCACCGCGATGGGCGCCGGGCCTCGCCAACGACGTCGCCGAGCTCGGCCTGTTCGCCTCCCCGGAAGCCGCAGTCGGCGCCGTGGTCGAGCTGACCCCCGCAGGCCGGCTCGGCGCCGTCGACGACATGGCCGACGCGGTCGTCTTCCTGGCCTCGGACGCCTCGCGCTTCGTCACCGGCGCCGGGCTGCCCGTCGACGGCGGAATGGGGATGTGACCAGATGACCGACAAGCCCGTCGTCGTCTACGGCGCCTCCGGCTACACCGGCCGGCTGATCTGCGAGTACCTCCGCGAGTACCACGTCCCGTTCGTCGCCGCCGGCCGCAGCGAGGAGAAGCTCACCGCCTCGATGGCCAGCAACGTCGCCGGCATCGAGACCGCCGACTACGAGGTCGTCGCCGTCGAGCACGACGCTCGCCGCCCTGACCGACCTGTTCAAGGGCGCGTCGGTCGTGCTCAACACGGTGGGTCCGTTCGCCACCCACGGGCCCGAGGTCGTCGAGGCGTGCCTCGCCGCCGGTGCGCACTACCTCGACACCACCGGCGAGCAGGACTGGCTGATCACCTGCGACGAGAAGTACGGCGCCGACTTCGAGGCCGCGGGACTCCTGCTGTCGCCGGGCGTCGCGCAGATGTACACGACCGGCGAGATCGCCGCCCAGCTCTGCCTCGAGACGCCGGGCCTGGACACCCTCGACATCGCAGTGTTCTGGGGCGGCAGCCCGACCATCGCGTCGACGCTGACGATCCTGGTCAACGCGGCGCTGTCGAAGGCCTACTACCTCGAGCAGAACGCCTACCAGGAGTGGGACCCCGAGGCCGGGCTCTACCAGCTGGCCATCCCCGGCCAGCACGAGCTCGCGCTGGCCCTGCCCTGGGGCGGTACGTCCCACCCGGTCTGGTTCAAGCGCGACCCGCGCGTGGCCAACTGCAAGGTGCTCGGCGGCGTCTTCAACAAGCCGCTGATGCTCGGCGTGCCACAGATCGTGGCGGCCGCCATCGAGGCCACCAAGGACATGGACCCCGACGACCGCTACGCCGCCCTCACGGCGACGGCGGCCCAGGTGATGAACCAGATGCCGCCGCGCGAGAACCCGCGCGTCAACAAGTCGCTGGACTCCGTGCACGCCTCCGGACCTCTCGGCCGGGCGCACTGCGTCATCCACGGCAACAGCAACTACAAGCAGACCGGTCTGCTCCAGGCGTACGCCGCGTACTCGCTGCTCCAGCAGAAGCCGCGACGCGCCGGCTTCGCGAGCGGCTGCCAGGCGTTCGGGCACCGCGAGCTGCTCGGCGCGATGCGAGCGTTCGGTCTGGTCGCGGAGCCGCAGCTGACCGTGCAGCGCTGATCACCGGTCGAGGGAGCGAGCACGGGATGCGGCTGGTCGACTACCTCGACAAAGGGGCCTCGCTCGGGCCCGAGGCGCCCTGCCTGACCACGGACGGGCACACCCTGACCTACGCCGAGGTGCGGGACACCTCGCGGAGGGTCGCCGACGCCCTGGCGCGATGCGGAGTCGCGCCAGGGCAGTCGGTGGCGATCCTGTCGGCCAACGACCCGACGTCGTTCACGTGCGTCTTCGGGATCTCCCGGGCCGGGGCGGTGTGGTGCCCCATCAACCCGCGCAACGAGGCGGCCGAGAACCGCGAGCTGCTCGACCTGTTCGACTGCACGGCGCTGCTGTTCCAGAAGTCGTTCGCGCCCCTGGTCGCGGCCATCGCCCCTGACCTGCCCAAGCTCGCGATCCTCGTCTGCCTCGACGGCCCCGACGACACGGTCGAGGGAGCGCTCACCTGGGAGCAGTTCCTCGACCCTGACGCGACCGTCGACCGGGTGCCGGTGGACGCCCCGAACCCCGTCGCCGAGAGCGGGGTCGCCGACCTGGCGATGATCGTCGGCACCGGCGGCACGACCGGCCGCCCCAAGGGCGTGATGCTCACCAACGCCAACCTCGAGACGATGACGGCGCTGACCCTGATGGGCTACCCGTTCCGCGGCCGCCCGACGTACCTCGCCCTGGCTCCCCTCACCCACGCCGCCGGCGTGCTGTGCTTCCCGGTGCTCGCGCTGGGCGGCGAGATCGTGATCATGCGGGCGCCCGACGTCGGCGGCTTCCTGGCGCTCGTCGAGCGGCACCGGGTGACGCACACGTTCCTGCCGCCGACGCTGATCTACATGGTCCTCGGCGCCGAGGCCCTCGACACGACGGACCTGAGCTCGCTGCAGTGCTTCTGGTACGGCGCCGCCCCGATGTCGGCGGCCCGCCTCGAGGAGGCGCTCACGCGCATCGGGCCGGTGATGGCCCAGCTGTTCGGGCAGACCGAGGCGCCGATGATGATCTCGATGATGCCGCCCGCCGACCACGTCGACGCCGACGGCTCACCGCTCCGCGAACGGCTGTCCTCGGCGGGCCGGCCGGCCCCGCTGGTGCAGGTGGCCGTCCTCGACGAGGACGGTCGCGAGGTCCCCGGTGGGGAGCGCGGCGAGATCGGCGTGCGCGGGTCGCTGGTCATGGCGGGCTACTACAAGAACCCCGAGGCCACGGCGGAGGCCGGGCGTCACGGCTGGCACCACACCGGCGACATCGGCTTCCTGGACCCCGACGGCTTCCTGCACATCGTCGACCGGGCCAAGGACATGATCATCAGCGGCGGCTTCAACGTGTACTCCACCGAGGTCGAGCAGGCGCTGCTCGCCCACCCGGACGTCCAGGACTGCGCCGTCATCGGCGTACCCGACGACAAGTGGGGCGAGCGGGTGGTCGCGGTCGTGCAGCCGTACGCCGGCCGGTCGGCCGACCCGGACGACGTACGGGCCTTCGTGCGCGAGCGGATCGGCGGGGTGAAGGCGCCCAAGGAGGTGCTGGTCTGGGGAGACCTGCCCCGGTCGAAGGTGGGGAAGGTGCTCAAGGTCGACATCCGCTCCAGCGTGCTGGCCTCACACGCCGACGAGTGAGCGCTCACGCTCGGCCTCCTCGGCGAGCTGGGCCTGCCACACGGCGGGGCGCGGGACCGACCGCACGCTGCGGGACAGCGTGGGGATCAACGCGGACAGGGCGACCAGGCCGCCGATGACGGCGATGGCCTCCGGGCCGCCGAGCGTGGCGAGCAGCGCACCGCCGAGCAGCGGCGCCACCCAGATCACCGACATCGACAGGAACTGCGAGGCGGACGACGCCCGGCCCTGGAGGTGGGCGGGGGTGTGGGCGATCCGGTACGAACCGCTGCCCGCGTTGCCGGCCGGGTTGAGCAGCAGGCCGACGAAGATCGCGGCGCCGACGACCGCCGGGCTGTCCCACAGCACCATCGGCACGGCGAGCGGCACGAAGCTCCAGGCGACGGTGACGACGAGCGCCCCGGTCGGCATCCGCTCGATGATCCAGGGCGCGGCGATCGCGCCGAGGATGCCGCCGACGCCGGCAGCGGTGGAGACCAGGCCGATCACGGCCGGGGAGACGCCGTCCTGCACCATCCGCAGGATCGCCACGAAGAACATCGCGTTCACCAGCAGGTTCGCCAGCGCGCCCCAGACGCGCGGTCGCGCGGAAGTACGGCCAGCGCAGGATGAAGCGGATGCCCTCGGCCACGTCGTGGTGCGGCTTGCGCGGCGGCCCCTCGCGGTGCGGAGCCGCGAGGTCGGTCCGCAGGCGGCCCAGCACGACCCAGTAGACGGCGTAGGAGACGGCGTCGAAGGCGAACGGCAGCCAGCGGGTGATGGCGAGCAGGATGCCGCCGAGCGGGCCACCGACCAGGGCGGCGATGTGCTGACGGGCCTGGCTCTGGCTGAGCGCCGTCGACAGCTCGTCGGGGCGGACGACCGAGCGGATCGCGGACATCTCGGCCGGGGCGGCGATGCCGCCTGCGATCCCGGTCAGCAGGGCGACCACCGCGAGGTGGGGGATCGTCAGCACGCCCAGCGCCCCGGCCGCGGCGAGCGAGGCGTACAGCACGACGCCCGCGCCGCTCGCCGTCCGCATGAGCAGCCGCCGGTCGACGCGGTCGGCGAGGACGCCCGCCGGCAGCAGGGCGCCGCACATGCCGAGCAGGAAGGCCGCCTCGACGACGGCCGCCCACAGGGCCGAGCCGCTGAGGGCGTAGGCGACGAGCGGGAACACGAACATGCTCACGTTGCTGCCCAGGTCGCTGACGGTCTGGCCCGTCCAGAGGATGGTGAAGTCGCGGTTCTTGGCGAGTGCGCGGTAGCCGGTCATATGCGCACCATATATTGCGCAACTATACGTGCGCAATAGTGCGTGCGGAATTCGGCTACTCTGGGGCTGTGGCCGAGATCCCCAAGATGACCGACGTGCGGATGCTGCGCGGGATCGCCCATCCGATGCGCAACAGGATCCTCGAGGAGATGTCCGCGGGCGGCCCGATGCGTGCCGCGGACGTCGCCGAGCGGCTGGGCATCCCGGCCAACCAGGCGAGCTTCCACCTGCGCCAGCTGGCGAAGTACGGCCTGGTCGAGGACGCACCCGAGCTGGCCCGCGACGGCCGTGATCGCGTCTGGCGGGTGACGTTCGAGAGCGGGTTGAGCGTCAACCTCGACGATCTGGCCGTCCAGGACGGCGGCAAGGCGGCCGTCACGGTGTTCCGCAAGCAGTGGACGGCCGATGCCCACGCGGCGATCGACCGCGCCGACCGGCCGGAGCGTCAGAAGGACGCCATGGTCGCGGTCAGCACGCACGCGGTGCGGCTCACCAAGGAGGAGGCGCACGCGCTGGCGAAAGAGATCAGCGATCTGGTCGACGGATGGCGTGAGAAGGGCAAGAGCGCCACGAGCAGCCGGACCTACGAAGTGCTCTGGGTGCTCCAGCCGGCTCCGGACGTGGAGTCCTAGGCTGAAGACGTGCCCGCCCGCCTGCGTCTCGCTTCACCGGCGGAGGTGACCGCGGCGCTGGCGGCCTCGCCGCGGACCGAGGAGCAGACCCGTCTCCTGGTCAAGCACTTCATGGCGGTCCTCGGCGCCCGCGCGCCGGGGAAGTCGGTGGAGGTGCGGGTGCCGCCGTACGCCGCGGTCCAGGCCGTCGAGGGCGTCCGGCACACCCGAGGGACGCCGCCGGCGGTGGTCGAGACCGACGCCGAGACGTGGCTGGCCCTGGCCGTGGGAGCGCTCACCTTCGCGGACGCCGAACGGGCCGGGAAGCTGCGGGCGAGTGGCGAGCGGGCCGACCTGACGCCGTACCTGCCCCTCCTGGAGGACGCGTGATCGCCAGCGTGCCGTTCGCTGCGCTGGCCGAGGCGACCGGTCCGGTCGAGGGCGTCGAGTACGTCGTGTGGGACGGCGCCGAGCCGCCGCCGCGCGACGACATCGAGCTGGTCGTCCTCGACTACCGCAACGCGCGGATGACCCTGGACCGCCTCGACGAGCTCCCGGCCCTCGCGGTCGTGCAGACCCAGACGGCCGGCGTCGACGGGATCGCCGAGCTGATGCCCGACGGGGTGCTGCTCGCCAACGCCCGTGGCGTCCACGACGACGCGACCGCCGAGCTGGCGCTGGGGCTGACGCTCGCGTCGCTCCGCGGCATCGACGAGGCGGTGCGGTCGCACGGACAGTGGCAGCGGGCTCGGGTGTTCCGCAGCCTCGCGGACAGCCACGTGACCGTGCTGGGGTACGGGTCGATCGGCCGCGCGCTCGCCTCGCGGCTGCTGGCCTGCGGGGCCGTGGTGACCGCGGTCGCCTCCGCGCCGCGCGAGGACGACCTGGTCGGCCGGGTCGTGACCGCCGCCGACGTGGACTGGGCCGCCCAGCACGTGGTGGTCGTCGTCCTCCCGCTCACCGACGCCACCCGTCACGTCGTCGACGCGACGTTCCTGGCCCGGCTCTCCGACGACGCGCTCGTGGTCAACGTGGGTCGTGGCCCGCTGCTGGACACCGCCGCCGTGATCGCCGAGGCCGGCCGGTTGCGGTTCGCCCTCGACGTCACCGACCCCGAGCCGCTCCCCGACGGCCACCCGCTCTGGTCCGCCCCCGGGGTCATCATCACTCCCCATGTCGCGGGAGGTACGACCGCGATGCTCCCCCGGATGGCATCGCTCCTGCGCGACCAGCTCACCCGGTACGTCGCCGGCGAGCCGCTGCGCAACCTCGTCTGAAATCGGCGATAGTCCCTCACGAAACTGGTTGCTCTCAGGGCCGAGAAGCAGCCATTTCCGTCGACGGGACAACCCAAGATCGCTCAGCTGCCGAACGACTCCATCACGGCCTTGAAGGCGGCGACGAGGAGGTCGATGTCCTCCTCGGAGGCGACGAGGGGCGGGGCGAGGCGGACGGTCTGGCCGTGGGCCTCCTTGGCGAGGACGCCGTGGGCGAGGAGGGCCTCGGTGACCTGGCGGCCGGTGGCCACGCCGTCGGTGACGTCGATGCCGCACCACAGGCCGCGGATGCGTACGGCGTCGAAGCCGTTGCCCACCAGCGGCGCGAGGCCGGCGTCGAGCCGGGCGCCGAGCGCGACGGCGCGGGCCTGGAACTCGCCGGTCTGCAGCATGGCCACGACCTCGCTGCCGATGGCCGCGGCCAGCGGGTTGCCGCCGAACGTCGAGCCGTGGCTGCCCGGAGTGATGACGTCGAGGACGCGGTGGTCGGCGGCGATCGCGGAGACGGGGTACAGCCCGCCGCCGAGCGCCTTGCCGAGGATGTAGATGTCGGGGACGACGCCCTCGTGGTCGCACGCGAACGTCGTGCCCGAGCGGCCGAGGCCGGACTGGATCTCGTCGGCGACCATCAGCACGTCGGTCTCGTCGCACAGCGCGCGTACCTCGCGGAGGAAGCCCTCCGGCGGGATGATCACGCCGCCCTCGCCCTGGATCGGCTCGAGCAGGACAGCAACCGTGGTCTCGTCGATCGCGGCCCGGACCGCGGCGATGTCGCCGTACGGCACCATCCGGAAGCCGGGGGTGTACGGCGCGTAGCCGGCCGTCGCGTCGGAGTCGTTGCTGAAGCTGACGATCGTGGTGGTGCGGCCGTGGAAGTTGCCCTCCATCACGACGATCGAGGCCTGCGCCTCGGCCACGCCCTTGACCTCGTAGCCCCAGCGGCGGCTCACCTTGATGGCGGTCTCGACGGCCTCGGCGCCGGAGTTCATCGGCAGGATCAGGTCCTTGCCGGTCAGCTCGGCGAGGGCCTTCGCGAACGGCCCGAGCTGGTCGTTGAAGAACGCCCGGCTGGTCAGCGTCAGCTTGTCGATCTGCTCGTGCATGCGGGCCAGCAGGCGCGGGTGGCCGTGGCCGAAGTTCAGCGCGGAGTACCCCGCCAGGCAGTCGAGGTACCGCTTCCCGTCGACGTCGGTGACCCAGGCCCCGTCGCCGGACGCGAGCACCACCGGCAGCGGGTGGTAGTTGTGCGCGGCGTAGGTCTCGGTGAGCTCGATGTGCTCCTGCGTGCGCAGGTCGGCGGAGTTGCCCAGGGTGCTGGTGGTCATGGCTCATCCTCGCCCACACCAGCCCCGGATTCCAAAACATTGTCAGACAAAATGTGGCGTGTCTGAACGAGTAACCGACCCGGTGTCCTGACTTCCGTACCGCTAGAGCGGTCAGGAAGTCCCCATACCGGTCGGTTACTCAGCGACAAACCGTACCCCACTATCGTCGCGGCCATGGCGACGACCCCGACGACCGACGACCTCCGTGCCCGGGTAGCCGAGGTGCTGCCCGGCATCCGCCGCGACCTCGAGGACCTGGTGCGGATCGAGTCCGTCAGCGCCGACCCCGAGCGGGCCTCCGAGGTACGCCGCAGCGCCGAGGCCGTGCGTACCTTGCTGGAGGCCGAGGGCTGCACCGCGCGCATCACCAGCGTCGACGGCGGCGCGCCCGCGGTGATCGCGCACAAGCAGGGTCCCGACGGCGCGCCGACCGTGCTGCTGTACGCCCACCACGACGTCCAGCCCGAGAACGACCACGCCGACTGGGACTCCGCGCCGTTCGAGCCGACCGAGCGGGGCGACCGCCTCTACGGCCGCGGCGCCGCCGACGACAAGGCCGGCATCGCTGCCCACCTCGCCGCGCTGCGGATCTTCGGCGACGACCTGCCGGTCAACGTCGTCTTCTTCATCGAGGGCGAGGAGGAGGTCGGCTCGGAGACCCTGCCGGCCCTCCTGAAGGAGAACCTCGACGACCTCCGCGCCGACGTCATCGTCATCGCCGACTCCGGCAACTGGGACATCGGCGTGCCCGCCCTCACCATCAGCCTGAGGGGTCTGGTCCGGATGGACGTCGAGGTCCGCACCCTCACGCACGCCGTGCACTCCGGCATGTGGGGCGGCCTCGTGCCCGACTCGCTGATGACGCTCGCCCGGCTGATCAGCACCCTCCACGACGACCGCGGCAACGTCGCCGTCGCGGGTCTGTACGCCGGCCCGGCGGCGGACGTCGAGTACCCCGAGGAGCGGCTGCGCGCCGAGTCCGGCGCCGTCGCCGGCATCGACTGGATCGGCGAGGGCTCGACCGTCGAGCGGCTCTGGACCAAGCCCGCGCTCTCGATCACCGGCCTCGACGGCCCCAAGGTCGCCGGTGCCAGCAACACCCTCGTGCCCGCCGCGAGCTGCCGGATCTCGATGCGGATCGCTCCCGGCGACACCACCGCGAACGCCGTCGAACGGCTGACCGAGCACCTCGAGAAGAACATCGCCTGGGGCGCCGAGCTCACCATGACGGTCGTCGACACCGGCGAGGCCACCCAGATCGACGCGACCGGCCCGGCGTACGACGCGGCCCGCTCCGCCTTCGCCGACGCGTGGGACGGCACCGAGCCGGTCGACATGGGCGTCGGCGGCTCGATCCCGTTCATCGCCGAGTTCCTGGAGGCGTTCCCGGAGGCGAGCGTGCTCGTCACCGGCGTCGAGGACCCCGACACCCGCGCCCACGGCGCCAACGAGGGCCTGCACCTGGCCGAGTTCGAGAAGGTGCTGCTCGCCGAGGCGCTGCTGCTGCGCAACCTGGGCTGAGTCAGGCCGTGACGGCGTACGAACTGGCGACCCGCACGACCCCGACGCCTCGATCCATCCTCCCTCACAATCGTTCACCCCCTAAATGTAGCTGCCCCCGCGATGGGACTTCGCATGCAGGCCGTCATCGTGCACTGCCGCGAGCCGCGACGGCTGGCGGCGTTCTGGGCCGAGGCCCTCGGCTGGACCATCTCGGTCGACGACGACCAGGAGTCCGTCGTCGAGCCGCAGCCGGGCAGCCGCGAGGACTCCGTGGTCCCGGACCTGTTGTTCATCCGCGTGACCGAACCCAAGCACGGACAGAACCGCCTCCACCTCGACCTCCGCCCCGAGGACCAGGCCGCGGAGGTGGCTCGGCTCGAGGGCCTCGGCGCGACCCGGGCCGACGTCGGCCAGGGTGACGAGGTCTCCTGGCAGGTGATGGCCGACCCGGAGGGCAACGAGTTCTGCATCTTGGCGCCGTACCCACCCGACGTGCGCGAGCAGTGGCAGGCCCAGTACGACGCGTATCAGCGCCCCTGACCCACCCACGTACCCGCGTCGGTCGGCGTGCACGCGCTCAGCCGATCCGCTGCTCGAACAGCTCGAGGTGCCGCGGGTGGTGCGGCAGCGGGTGCCCGTCCTCGTCGACGTTGACCTCGACCACCCGCGACCGCGCCATCACTCGCTCGCCGTCCCGGATCTCGGACTCGAACGTCACCGAGGTCCGACCCACGGCCGCGACCCGCGACCACACGTCGTACGCCTCCGGCCGCACGTTCATCTGCCCGACGTGGTCCATCTCGCTGCGCGCGACGACCATGTCGACGGTGCCGGAGATCCGCGCCTCCTGGAAGACGCCGGTCATCACCTCGACCTGCGCCTCGTGCACGTAGTCGAAGTACCTCACGTTGTTGACGTGGCCGAGCAGGTCGACGTCGGAGAAGCGCACCTGGATCGGGCGCCGGTACGCCTCCTCGCTCCACGCCGCAGGTCGCTCGCGGCGCGCGTCGGCGAACGGCGGCTCGTCGGACGTCGTCTCCAGCCGCGCCCGCTCGTCGGCCGTGAGCCGCCGCGGCCTTCCGGTCTCGAAGACGAACGGGGTCAGCACCGTGGTCGCCCTGGCGTGGACACCCGCCTCGGTCCGCAGCTCGTACGCCACCGTGAACGACGCCGCCCGCAGCTCGCAGACCCACGTGTCGACCACCAGCGGCGCGTCGGCCAGCCGGATCGGCCGCACGTAGTCGACCACCGTCCGCACCACGACCAGGCCCTCGCCGGGGTTCGGCGTGGGCGAGGTGTCGTGGTGGCGCAGCAGGTCCAGGCGGGCCTCCTGCAGGTAGTCGACGACCAGCACGTTGCCGACCGTGCCGTCGCCGTGCAGGTCCGCCCGGCGGATCTGGCACTCGTAGGGGTGTCGCACCCGCTCAGCCTGCCAGTCCGCTCCCTGACCGCCCGCCGCGCCGAATCGGGGCGGAGCCGGCCAGCACCTAGACTGAGGCCGTGCCTGACCCCTCGAGCCGACCGGTCACACGCCGGGGCGGCGACGGCCGGCTGACGCTGGCGCTGGACCCGCAGGACCAAGGCCCCCAGGACGCCTGTGGCGTGTTCGGTGTGTGGGCCCCGGGTGAGGACGTCGCGAAGCTGACGTACTTCGGCCTGTACGCCCTCCAGCACCGCGGCCAGGAGTCGGCGGGCATCGCCGTCAGCAACGGCCGGCAGATCCTCGTCTACAAGGACATGGGCCTGGTCTCGCAGGTCTTCGACGAGTCGACGCTCTCCAGCCTCGTCGGCCACATCGCCATCGGTCACTGCCGCTACTCCACGACCGGCGCCAGCACCTGGAAGAACGCCCAGCCGACGTTCCGCGCCAGCCACGGCGGCTCCATCGCCCTCGGCCACAACGGCAACCTGATCAACACCCACGAGCTCAAGCAGATGGTCGAGGCCCTCCCCAAGGAGCAGGACGAGCTCGACCTCCACCTGCGCCAGGCCGAGGAGTCCTCCACCAACGACACGGGCCTGGTCACCGCGCTGCTCGCGCACCACCCCGACAGCACCCACGAGCAGCGCGCGCTCGAGGTGCTCCCGCTGCTCAAGGGCGCCTTCTCGTTCGTCTGGATGAACGAGGACACCGTGTACGCCGCCCGCGACCCGCAGGGCATCCGCCCCCTGGTCCTGGGCCGGCTCTCGCGCGGCTGGGTCGTCGCCAGCGAGGACGCCGCCCTGGCCACGGTCGGCGCCAGCGTCGTCCGTGAGGTCGAGCCCGGCGAGCTGATCGTCATCGACGAGAACGGCCTGCGCTCGCACAAGTTCGCCGAGCCTGCGCCCAAGGGCTGCGTGTTCGAGTACGTCTACCTCGCCCGCCCCGACGCCACCATCGCCGGCCGCAACGTCCACGAGGCCCGGGTCGCGATGGGCCGGCAGCTCGCCGTCGAGCACCCCGTCGACGCCGACCTGGTGATGCCCGTCCCCGAGTCCGGCACGCCGGCCGCGGTCGGGTTCGCCGAGCAGTCCGGCATCCCGTACGGCCAGGGCTTCGTGAAGAACGCGTACGTCGGCCGCACCTTCATCCAGCCCAGCCAGACGCTGCGCCAGCTCGGCATCCGCCTCAAGCTCAACGCCCTGGAGCACATGATCCGCGGCAAGCGGGTCATCGTCGTCGACGACTCGATCGTCCGCGGCAACACCCAGCGCGCCCAGGTCCGGATGCTGCGCGAGGCGGGTGCCCTCGAGGTGCACGTGCGCATCTCGAGCCCGCCGGTGAAGTGGCCGTGCTTCTACGGCATCGACTTCGCCACCCGCGCCGAGCTGATCGCCAACGGCCTCGACGTCGACGAGATCGCGGCCAGCGTGGGCGCCGACTCCCTCGGCTACATCTCGCTCGAGGGGATGATCGAGGCGACCGGCCAGACCGAGGACCGTCTGTGCGCTGCCTGCTTCACCGGCTCGTACCCGATCGAGCTCCCCGACGAGCGGCTGCTGGGCAAGCACCTGCTGGAGTCGTCGTCGTACTCGTCCGCCTTGCCCGTCCTGAACAACCCCTGATCCAGGAGCCAGAGTGACCGACGCGTACGCCGCCGCCGGCGTCTCCATCGAGGCGGGCGACCAGGCCGTCGAGCTGATGAAGACCTGGGTCGAGAAGGCCAGCCGACCCGAGGTGATCGGCGGGATCGGCGGCTTCGCCGGCCTCTTCGACGCCAGCGCGCTGAAGAAGTACGACCGGCCGCTGCTCGCCACCTCCGCCGACGGCGTCGGCACCAAGGTCGCCGTCGCCCAGGCGATGGACAAGCACGACACCATCGGCTTCGACCTGGTCGGCATGCTCGTCGACGACCTCGTCGTGTGCGGCGCCGAGCCGCTGTTCCTCACCGACTACATCGCCACCGGCCGGGTCGTCCCCGAGCGGATCGCCGCGATCGTCAAGGGCATCGCCGAGGCGTGCGTCGAGGCCGGCTGCGCCCTGATCGGCGGCGAGACCGCCGAGCACCCCGGGCTGCTCGAGCCCGACGAGTACGACGTCGCCGGCTCCACGACCGGCGTCGTCGAGGCCGACCGGCTGCTCGGCCCCGGCCGGGTGCGCCGCGGCGACGTGGTCGTCGCGATGGCGTCGAGCGGGCTGCACTCCAACGGCTACTCGCTGGTCCGCCACGTGCTGCTGAACACCGCTGCCTGGGCCCTCGACCGCGACGTGCCGGAGCTCGGCCGCACGCTCGGCGAGGAGCTGCTCGAGCCGACCCGGATCTACGCGAAGGCCTGCCTCGACCTGGCCGACCGCGTCGGACACGGATCGGGGACCCACGCCATGTCGCACGTCACCGGCGGCGGCCTGGCCGCGAACCTCGCCCGGGTGATGCCGGCCGAGCTGAGCGCGACCATCGACCGGGCGACCTGGACCCCCGCGCCGGTCTTCGACCTGGTGCGCCAGGTGGGCGACGTCCCGCTCGAGGACCTCGAGAGGACGCTGAACTGCGGCGTCGGGATGGTCGCCCTGGTGGCTCCCGACGACGCGGACGAGGCCGTCCGGGTCCTCGCCGAGCACGACGTCCGCGCCTGGGTGGCGGGCGAGGTCACGGCGGCGCCGGGGGGCGATGTCGCCCTCGTCGGGTCGCATCCCGGCTGGTGACCCCCGGGCCACGCCGAAATCTCGGACCATGTGTGCCGGAACAGCCTGGCACCAGGTAGCGTTGGGCCTACGACAGAGACCGATCAGACCGGTGAGCCCGCACCCGCGTGAGCCCCGGCCAAGTGCGAGGGGGTCGACCCTATGGGGCGCGGCCGAGCCAAGGCGAAGCAGACGAAGGTCGCCCGCGACCTGAAGTACCAGACTTTCGAGACGGACTTCGGGGCGTTGGCGAAAGAGCTACACGGCGATGAGGCCGACGGCGAGGAGCAGGACGAAGGTCCCGACCTCGACCAGTGGTCCGACTACGCCGGCCCCCGGCGCGACTGACGGCTCTCAGAGGCCTCCGAGGCCACCGCCCGTGTCCCGGCGGTTGGCTTCCACCTCGAGCACGCCGGTGGTGAACCAGTCCTTGCCGTAGGGCAGGAGGGCGTCGCCGGCCTGCCAGTACGGCGTGTCGGTCTGGCCGACGCGTACCTTGCGGATCTCGGGCTTCTCGCCCGCCTCGACGCGGGCGGCGTCCTGGGCGCACGCCGGCACCGTCCGGGTGCCGTGGCCGCCGGGCACCGTGTAGCGGACGTCCCGGGTCGACGGGCCGTGCTGGGGGTTGAAGAAGCACGGCACGCGCAGCTCGGGCCGCGGCAGACCGGCGAGCTCCGCCCGGACGCACGCGAGCAGGTAGCGGCCGGTCGACAGCGTGTCGACCACGGCCGTCACCTGGTCGGCGACGGCCAGTCGCGGGACCGCACGCTTGGCGTGCTCGTAGGCGTCCAGGGCCCCCTGGTAGTCGTGACGAGCCAGCTCGGCGAGCTCGACGCCGGCGGACTCGACGCCCAGGGCGGCGAGCTGCTCGCCGAGCAGCGTGGTGTCCTCGTCGGCCATCCGGATGACCGCCTCGAGCTCCTCGGCCGCCACGCGCTCGTCCTCGCGCTGCTGACGGCGACGCCCCAACCAGCCCATGTCGGAACAGTAGGCGTCAGGCCAGGTAGATCCCGCGCAGGCGACCGACGTCGTGGATCCGGCGCTCGGCCAGTCGGTCGGCCGCGATCGCCGGGGGTACGCCGTCCGACTTGGCGGTCTCGAACACCCGCCGGGTGGTCTCGAAGATGCCGGCGGCCCGCTGCTCGGCCCGCTCGAAGCTGAACCCGTGCAGCTCGTCGGCCACCTGGATGACGCCGCCGGAGTTCACGCAGTAGTCGGGGGCGTAGAGGATGCCGCGCTCCTCCAGCCGCTTCTCCACGCCGGCGTGGGCGAGCTGGTTGTTGGCGCCGCCGCAGACGATGGCCGCGCTCAGCGCCTCGACCACCTCGTCGGTGAGCGCGCCGCCCAGGGCGTTGGGGGAGTACACGTCCAGCGGCTCGGCCACCAGCGCGTCGGTGGAGGCCACCGCGCGCACGCCGGCGTACTCGTCCCGGATGCGATCGACGGCCGCCTCGTTGACGTCGGTCACCACGACCGAGGCGCCGTCCTCGGTCAGGTGCCGCACGAGGTGCTTGCCGACCTTGCCGACACCGGCGATGCCGACGGTGCGCCCGGCCAGCGTGGGCTCGCCCCAGACGGCCTCGGCCGCGGCGCGCATGCCCTGGAACACGCCGTACGCCGTGAGCACCGACGAGTCACCCGCCCCGCCGTTCGCGAGGGTGCGGCCCGTGACGAAGTCGCACTCGCGGGCCACGTGGTCCATGTCCAAGGAGTTGGTCCCGACGTCGCAGGCGGTGAGGTAGCGACCGTGCAGCGACTGCACGAACCGGCCGTAGGCCCGCAGCAGCGCCTCGGACTTCATGGTCGCCGGGTCGCCGATGATGACGGCCTTGCCGCCGCCGAGGTCGAGGCCGGCGAGGGAGTTCTTGTACGTCATGCCCCGCGACAGGGCGAGCACGTCGCGGACGGCCGCGTCGGTGCTGGCGTACGGGTAGAAGCGGGTGCCGCCGAGGCCGGGACCGAGCGCCGTGTTGTGGAGCGCGATGATCGCGCGGAGTCCGGTGGCGGGGTCGTTGCAGAAGACGACCTGCTCGTGCTCGGGGGAGAGTTCGAAGACGTCGGTCATGGAGCCACTTTCTTTCTCTGAGCCGCGATGGGTGGGCGGCTCGGTCGGTGGTGTCCCGCGGGCCTGGATCGCAGGTCGACGAGGGTTCCAGCGTATTGCTATTGCTGCATCAGCTCGACGACGGCGTACGACGCGCCGAACATCGCGATCGCCACGACCAGGCACAGGGCGACGAGGAGCACAGCGGGAAGGCCCGCAGCGCGCGGCGCCGCGCGCAGCGTGCTCGGCGCGGTGTACAGGGTCGCCGGCGCGCCCGGGACCGCGGCGGCCAGCGCCTCGACGAAGGCGCCCACGTCGGGCCAGCGCGCCTCGCGGTCGGGCTCGAGGCCGCGCAGGATCGCCTCGTCGACCTCGGGCGACACCTCCACGAACACCGACGGTGCCGGCGGCAGCTTGGCGTTGGTCAGGTCGGAGACGCCGCCGTTGCGGGCGACGTGGCCGGTGAGCAGCTGGTAGGCCACCGCGGCCAGGCCGTGCACGTCGGCGCGCTCGTCGACGCCGCCGCCGAGGGCCTGCTCGGGTGCCATGTACGCCGGGGTGCCGACCACGTCGGTCAGCCCGCTGGCGTGGATCAGCGCCTTCGCGACCCCGAGGTCGGCCACCATCAGCCGCTCGCGGCCCAGTCCGTCGCTGGTGAGGAGCAGGTTCTGCGGCTTGATGTCGCGGTGCACCACGCCCTTGGCGTGCAGCACGGCCAGGCCGTCACCGGCCTGCCGCACCAGCGCGACCACCCGCTCGAGGTCGGCCCGGCCCTCCGCGAGCAGGTCGGCGACCGTGCCGCGGTCGGCGTACGTCATCACGAAGTACGGCGTCCCCTCGGCCTCGCCGATGTCGTAGACGCGGACGACGTGGTCGGAGTCCGCCGCGCGGAGGATGCGCGCCTCCTCCAGGAAGCGCTCGCGGACGTCCTCGCGCTGCGCCCAGTTGTCGGCGAGGGCCTTCACCGCGACGTCCGAACGGAGCTCGTCGTCGCGGTAGAGCCACACCGAGGAGAACCCACCGACGCCGAGGCGGTCGACACGACGCAGTCGGCCGAGGCGATCGGGGAGGGACACGCTCGGTATTGTGCCCTCACCCCGCCCGGATCCAGTGGTGGGCCGAACCTCGGGGGAGTCACGTGGAGCAGGACCCGGTCGTCGACCTGGACGCGCTGGCGGCGCGCGCCGCCGCCGGGGACAAGGACGCCCTCGACCAGCTGCTCGCCGAGATCCAGCCGCGAGTACGGCGGATCTGCGGGCGGATGCTGCTCTACCCGCAGGACGCCGAGGAGGCCTGCCAGGACGCGTTGATGCTGGTCGCGACCCGCATCGACACCTTCCAGGGTCGGGCCAAGTTCACCACCTGGCTGCACGCGGTGGCCTCCAACAGCGCCCGCTCGACGTACCGCTCGCTCAAGCGCCGCTCCCTCGAGCTGCCCAGCGACGACCTGCCGACCGACGCCGACCCGCGGACCACCAGCGTGATCGCGGGGAGCCGCCTCGACCTGCTCGACGCGCTCGAGGTGCTCGGGGCCACCCACCCGCTGCTGGTCGAGGCGCTGGTGCTGCGCGACATCCAGGAGCTCGACTACAACGAGATCTCGCTGCTCATGGACCTGCCGCTCGGCACCGTGAAGTCGCGCATCCACCAGGCGCGCAAGACGATCCAGCCGCTGCTCATCGCCCAGCTCTGAGGGATAGTCCGTGACGAAACTGTCGTCACATCGGCCGTGGAACGACAGTTACGTCACGGACTATCCCGGTGGTGAGGTCGTAGCGATCACGAGGTCGCCGTGGGTCCCGTACCCGACGAGGTCACCGCCGGCGCGGGTGCCGTTGAAGGTGACCATCACCCAGCCCTCGTCGGTCTGCGCGAGGGTCGGCCAGGGGATGTTGGAGGGGTACGGCGCGTCGAGACGGCCGGTCTGGCGCAGGGCGAGGTCGTAGACCGGGTACGCCGCCCGGTGCGCCCGCGGGCCGGTGCGGCCGTCGCTGGCGAGCACCACCCATGCGCCGTCGAGGCGAACGAGCGTGGTGCCCTCGGTGGCGGTGCGGGTGGTGTCGGCGCCGAGCAGGGTGAGGTCGTCGAGCGCGGGGCCGGCCGCGAGGGCCGGGTGGAACTTGAAGAACCGGCTCGCGCTCACGAACCCCACGTGCCAGCGGCCGTCGATGCGGACGAGGTGCGGGTCCCACACGCCGACCGACCGCAGCCCGTCGGTGGGCAGGCGGAGGGGACGGGTGTCGAGGAGGTGGCGACCGCTGAGCAGGTCGGCGTCGGTCTCGGCGAGCGTGACGGCCACGGTGGCGGCGCGCCGGTTGCGCCCGGTGTGCCCGTCGAAGTCGCCCCAGGTGCTCGTGGCGACCAGCCAGCGCGCCCCGTCGCGGACCAGGTGCGTGGCGTGGTCGCCGTACGCTCCCGGCCTGCCGGGCCGCCGGAAGAACAGGTCGGCGCGGTGCTCGGGCACCCACCCGTCCGGGTCGAGCGACCACACGCTGGTGTGAGCGGCGTCGAAGAAGCCCGGGCCGGCGGACGTCGCGGTGAACAGCAGCCGTCCGCCGTCGCGCAGCGGCGTGCCGTCGGCGTCGCTGACGAGCCGGACGTCGCGCAGCCCGAGCTGTCCGAACGCGCCGGCGCGGACGCGGGTGACGGCACCCGATGCCTCGAGCCCCAGAGCCGCGCAGAACACCTCGTCGCGGGTGTCCACGCGCTCGCTCAGGTCGTACCTGGCCCGGGCATGCCAACGGCCTCGCTCGAGAGTGAGCCCGGTCAGATGGGTGCCCGTGAGAGTGAGGGCCAGCGCGGCCGGAGCGTTGTCCAGGCGCCCGAACCGCCGGCTGCGGTGGTGCGTCGTGCGCCCGCCCGCCTCGACGTGCAGGTCCAGCACGTCGTCGTGCAGGCGCACGCTCATCCCGGTCCCGCCGCTGGTGAAGGTGAGCGTGGCGGAGCCGCTCGTGGCGGCGACCGCCGCGGCGTACGGCGCCGGTTGGGGCAGCGCCCAGGCTCCCGGACCGTCCGCGCTCACCGTCGTGAAGGCGGGCGCGACCAGGTCGACCGGACGCCGGCGGGCGACGATCTCGAACGACCCGATGCCCGACAACCCCAGCACGCGGGCCAGTGTGGCAGCCCGCGATTGGTGGCATGGTCGGCGGCATGACCCCTGCCGAGCTGCTCACCGACACCTTCGGGCGGATCCGCGACGGCGTGCACCGGGTGCTCGCCGACCTCGACGACGACGCGCTGACCGCGCGCCCCGGCCCCGACGCCAACACCATCGGCTGGCTCGTCTGGCACCTGCTGCGCGTGCAGGACGACCACGTCGCGGAGGTGGCCGGCACCGAGCAGGTGTGGACGAGTCAGGGGTACGCCGGCCGGGCCGGCCTGCCGTTCGACGACGGCGCGACGGGGTACGGGCAGAGCGTCGAGGAGGTCGGCCAGGTGCGGGTCGGCGTCGCGCTCCTCGGCGAGTACGCCGACGCGGTCACCGACGCGACGCTGGCCTACGTCGGGGGCCTCGGCCCGGACGACCTCGACCGCGTCGTCGACGACGCCTGGGACCCGCCGGTGACGCTGGGTGTCCGCCTGGTGAGCGTGATCGGCGACGACCTCCAGCACGTCGGTCAGGCGGGGTACGCGAAGGGGCTGCTGGGCTGACGCCACGACGGGCACAGGTTTCGCTCAGGGTCGATGGCTACGGTGACGGTTTCCCGTCCTCGACCAGAGAGCCCCACCCGTGTCTCGACGTATGCATCGCCCCGTGGCAGCCCTGTGCGCTGCCCTTCTCGTTCCCGCGCTCGCGGCCTGTGGTGGGACGGAGTCCGGTAGCGACAGCCAAGCCACGGCGTCGGAGTCCTCGGCCGGCACGAGCACCACGGGCGAGCTGTCCGAGGTCTCGTTCAGCGGCGACGTCGGTGAGAGCCTGACGGCGACGTGGAACTCCAAGGTCGAGGAACCGGAGTCCACGACCGTGACGACCCTGGTCAAGGGCAGCGGTGACGCGGTCGCGGACGGTGACACCGTGAGCACCTACCTGTGGGTGGGCAACGGCTCCACCAAGAAGGACGTCTACAGCGACTACGACAACGGCGCACCCGAGGCGATCGCGAACGGCGACCAGCTCAGCGAGGTGTTCGACAAGCTGTTCTCCGGCGCGACGTACGGCTCCCGGGTCGCCGCCGTGACGACCGCCTCCGAGCTGTTCGGCCCCTCGGCCGAGAACAACCAGCTCGGTGTCGGGGCCACCGACACCCTGGTGCTCGTCGCCGACCTGGTGGAGAAGCAGGAAGAGTCGCCGACGCCGACGGACGACGCCGCGCACGACGCGTCGCCCGACACCCAGCCGTCGGTCGTCGAGGAGAACGGAAAGCCCACCGGGCTGGACTTCTCGGGCATCGACGAGCCCGCCCTCGACACCCCGGTCCAGCGCGTCGTCATCGACGAGGGCACCGGCGCGGCCGTGAAGGACTCCGACACGGTGAAGGTCAACTACCTCGGGGCGACCTACGACGAGAAGGTGCCCTTCGACGAGAGCTTCTCGGGCCAACCGCTGACCTCCTCGCTGAGCGGCCTGATCCAGGGCTGGACCATCGGCCTCACCGGCGTGAAGGTCGGCAGCCGCGTCCTGCTCCAGATCCCACCGGCGTACGGGTACGGCGCTCAGGGCAGCGGCTCGATCCCCGGCAACGCGACGCTGTGGTTCGTGATCGACGTGCTCGCGGTCCAGTAGCCCTGCTCAGCCTGGGCTGACGATCGTCTGCGGGGCCATGTACGACGGGGGCGCGACGCCGCAGCTCGTCAGCAGGGCCGGGGCGATCTCCAGGGTGGAGATCCGCGGTCGCTCGGCCGTCCTGGCCGCCATGCCCCGGGGGTCGTAGACCGCGAGGATGCCCTCGGGCACGTGGTAGGCGGTCGTGCCCGAGCGGTCCTCGATCTCGACGGCCTTCATCCCGAACTCGGCGAGCGGGTGGCGGCCGCCGCCGTACCTCACCGGCGTCGGGCGCGTGTGCATGTTGGCGTGACCCAGGTCCATCGCGAAGAACCCGCCGTCGGTGCGGCGGTACCGCAGCGGCTTGCCCACGAGGTGCACCTTCGTCAGCTCCTGTTCGAACGTCGAGGCCAGGGCGCCGTGGACGACGACGTTCGTCTGCGGAAGCATCGCGGGCCGCGCCTCCCAGCAGCCGTCGGGCATGCCGAGACGCCGCATGAAGGTCGCCAGGTCGACGAGGTAGACCGCCGTCTCCAGGGCCTGGGCCATCGTGGCGCGCTGGCCCATGCTCGACGCCGTCCAGACCTGGTACTCCGGGTGGGCGTCGGCGAACGCGACGAGCCTGGCGAGCATGGTCTCGGCCTGGTCCATCGCCCAGGGGATCTCCTCGGCGTGGGCTGTCGTCCAGTCGTCGTCCAGGTCCAGCTTGTCGTAGTGGGTCGGGTACGTCGCCGCCCAGTACCGGTGCATCGCCGATGCCACGTGGTTGCTGAAGAAGGTGCCGAAGTCGGGCCGGCTCCGTTCGAGCTGGGCCATGAACACGTCGAAGGCCAGCACCGCCTGGAACGTCCGCCGTCGCGCGCGTCGACCGGGCTGTCTCCGCTCGGCGGCGAGCTGGGCCGCGAGGGCCCGGTACGTCGCGGCACGGATGCCGAGGGCCCGCGACGACGCGAACAGGCGGGCCGCCCGGGACCAGGAGACCGAGCTGTCGACGTTGCGCGCGGACCTGCGGGTCATCGCGAGGTTGAACGCCTGGAACCTGGAGAGGACAGGCGGGTGCGCACGCTCGTCCGCGGCGAACGCGTCGGGCAGGTAGAACGAGTAGGACTCCATGTCGGCCGGCGGCGGTGAGGAGTGCAGCGAGCCACCCACGCCCACCTTCGCGCCTCGCTCGTGGAGCAGCTGCCAGACCGTCGGGTACGCCTCGTCGGCGGCCGCGTGGTCCTGGCCGAGGTCGCCGATCAGGTGCCGCTCGTCCGGGACGCCCCGGTGGACCGTCGGCCAGGTCTTCCATGGCGACAGATGACCCTTGTCGGCGGCGACCGTCTCGTACTGGCCTGACCGGCGGAGCATCGACGCGAGCGCTCCGTCGGGTCGTCGCGCCACGTGGTCGTCGACGATGCACCAGGGCACCTCGTTGAGCTCGAAGAGGACGATCTTCCGAGTCATCGCACCATCCCTCCCGGAGGAATCCTGTGCCTGAATCCTCCGGAGCGCAACGTCCCTCCGCCCGGGTCGCGAGTCCCGCTCGTCCGGGATGTTCCGGCCCACCCGCCGCGGATGGTCCCACCCGCATCGGGTGAGGCGGATCCGCCGGGGCGGTGCAAGTCTCGAAAATCGCCGACGCTGCCTCGGACGTGTCCGGGGCGCAGCATGCCCGATCATGGAGGGGCCGATGACGACCAAGGACGCTGATCTGTCGGCTGTCGAGCGATCTTGGGACCCGGTCGCCACGACGGCAGCCGAAGTCGCCCAGAAGCTCGACGTCGACCCCGCCAGCGGCTTGTCGGCCGACGAGGCTGCGAAGCGGCTCGCCACCAACGGACCGAACCGGCTGACCGCCGGCAAGAAGGAACCGGCCTGGCGGGCTTTCCTCCGTCAGTACGAGGACTTCATGCAGGTGATCCTGCTGGGCGCCGCGTTGGTCAACCAGCTCGTCACCCAGGAGACGGGAACCACGGTCGTCCTCGCTGGACTGACCGTGTTCAACGCCGTCATCGGACTGCGACAGGAAGCCAAGGCGGAGGAGAGCGTCAAGGCGCTCTCCCAGATGATGAAGACGATCGCGCGGGTCCGCCGCGACGGGCAAGCGGTCGAGATCGACGCCGGGGACCTCGTGGTGGGCGACGTCGTCCTGGTCGAGGCCGGCAACCGGGTACCGGCCGACGGCCGGGTGAGCCTGGCAGCGACGCTCGAGATCGAAGAGGCCGCGCTCACCGGTGAGAGCCTTCCGGTCGGCAAGAACGTCGACCCCGTGCTGGGTGACGACGTGCCGCTCGGGGACCGGCTCTGCATGGCCTACATGAACACCTCGGTCACCCGCGGTCGCGGGGAGATCATCGTGACCGCCACCGGGATGGGCACCGAGATCGGGCACATCGCGGACATGCTGGCGAACACCGAGACCAGCAAGACGCCGTTGCAGAGGCAGCTCGACTCGCTCTCCAAGATCATCGCCTCGATCGCCGCCGTGGCCCTGGTCATCGTCGTCCTGCTCGGCCTCGCCCGAGGCGAGTCGTTCGACACCCTCTTCATCACCGGCGTCGCGCTCGCCGTCGCTGCCATCCCCACGGGACTCCCGGCGGTCGTGACCGCGCTGCTCTCGATGGGTACGCGCGAGATCGCCCGCCGCAACGCGATCGTCAAGCGGCTGCCTGCCGTGGAGACGTTGGGCTCGACCTCGGCGATCTGCTCGGACAAGACCGGCACGCTGACGCTGAACAAGATGACGGCGCGCGAGATCGTGATCCCCGGCCAGAACCGCTACACCGTCTCCGGGGAGGGCTACAGCATCGCCGGCGAGATCAGCCACGTGGGGGGCCAGCACTACGACCTCGACCCGTACCTGCTGCCGATGGTGCTGTGCGCGGACGCCGTGCTCGACGGGGAGTCCCTGATCGGCGACCCGACCGAGGGTGCCCTCATCGTCCTCGGCGCCAAGGGCGGCCTGGACATCAACGAGACGCGGGCGGCACTGCCCCGCGTCGCCGAGGTCCCGTTCGACTCCGACTACAAGTTCATGGCGACCTTCCACGAGATGACGTCCGACAGCGGACAACCCGTGGTGCGGTGCTACGTCAAGGGCGCACCCGACGTGCTCATCGCCCGCGCCACCACGTTCCGCAAGCCCGACGGCACCCTGGTGCCGATCACGGACGAGAACCGGCCCCTGGCGCTGACGGCCAACGACGAGATCGCCAACCGGGGCGAGCGGGTCATGGTCGTCGCCCAGCGTGACCTGGACCCGGGCGTCGTCAGGGCCGGTGGCAACCTGATCGACCAGGTCAACGAGCTCACCCTCCTGGCGATGGTCGGCATCGTCGACCCGCCGCGACCCGAGGCACGGACGGCGATCGCCGAGTGCCACGACGCAGGCATCCGGGTGCGGATGATCACCGGCGACCACGCGAGCACCGCTGCGGCGATCGCCGGCGAGCTCGGGATCGAGGGCCGCGCGGTCACCGGGACCGAGTTCGCCGCGATGAGCGACGAGCAGCTCCGTTCGGAGCTGGACGAGATCGGCGTCATCGCACGCGTCGCCCCCGAGGACAAGGTCCGCCTGGTCCGGCTGCTCAAGGAGAAGGGCAACGTCGTCGCGATGACCGGGGACGGCGTCAACGACGCGCCCGCCCTCAAGACCGCCGACATCGGCGTCGCCATGGGGATCACCGGGACGGAGGTCTCCAAGGAGGCCGCGGTCATGATCCTCACCGACGACAACTTCGCGACGATCGTGGGCGCGGTGGCGTACGGCCGCGCGCTCTACGACAACCTGCTCAAGTACCTCCGGTTCCAGATGTCGACCCTGGTCGCCTACATCGCGATCTTCATCGGGGCCGGCATCGTCGGCATCGCCGACGGCGCGCCGCTGAACCCGCTGCAGATCCTGTGGCTGAACATGGTCGTCGACATCCCGCTCGCGATCGCGCTCGGCTTCGACGTGCCGGCGCGCGGCCTGATGTCACGCCCACCGCGCCCGCTCGGCGCGCCGGTGCTGGCCCGCAATGACTGGATCCGGCTGTGTGTGCAGGGCGCCGTGATGACCATCGGTTCGCTCGTCGCCTACCAGATCGGCGACGACCAGGACGGCGCCATCGTGGGCGCCACGATGCTGCTGACCACGCTGTCCCTGTTCCACCTCTTCGGGGCTCTGCTCAGCCGCGACCAGCTCCAGACGATCTTCGACCGGGACACGTTCCCCGGCGTCATGCAGCTGCGCCGCTATGGGGTCGCGCTGCTGGCGATCGTGGCGATCACCGCGCTCGACTTCCTGAATCGCATCTTCGACACGACCGGGCTCAGCTTCGACCAGTGGTGCATCTGCATCGGTATCGCCGCCTCGATCCTCGTGGTCGAGGAGACCATCAAGTTCTTCCTGCGCCGTCGCCAGGCAGACACCGCGGCCTCGCCGTCGCCACCGCTGGCCGCCACTCCCGCTGTCGCCTGAGGCGTGAGGGATGACAACGCTGCTGGAGACCCTCGGTGGGGGATGACCCCCAGCGCCGGGACCCATGGGGCCTGGTCTCGGGGAGCGAGGGCGCGATCACCGGCACGGTGGTCTGCGCGGCGGTGATCGCGTACGGCGTGGGCCACTTCGACTCGACGGCACAGCTCAGCGTCGCCATCGTCGCGACCGTCGGGGTCTATTGGCTCGCGCACCTGCACGCCGTCACGATCAGCAGCTCGCTCACCCATGGCCACCACCCGGTGCAGGCTGCCGAGCACGCCCTCCGCGAGACGTTGCCGATCGCGGCGGTGTCGATCCTGCCGCTCGGCGTGCTCCTGCTGACCAGGCTCCTCGGAGCCAGCCTCAGCACCTCGGCGTGGGCAGCGCTCATCGTCACGATCGGGTTGCTCTCCGTCTACAGCTACCTCGCGGGTGTCCGCGGTGGTCTCGACACCGGCGGCAGGATCGCCAGCGCCGCAGCCGGCGCCGGACTCGGGATCCTCGTCGCCTTCCTCAAGGTGGCGCTGCACTGAAGTCGGGACAGAAACCGAGTCCCGGGCCGTCGGTTCCGACACTGACCGTCTGGATCTACGACTCAGCCATGGGGGCCGCGGCCGGCGAGGTACGACTCAAGGACCTCCGCCAGCGGAATGCCCTCCGCGTCCACGACGCCATCACGGTCACCTGGGTCCCCGGGTCCCACCAACCGCGCATCGGTCACCTCCGGCGCGCGACCTCGGCGGGAGCCGCACGGGACTCGCTCCTCGGAGGCATGGTCGACCTCGTCTTCCGCACCCCAGAGCCGGGCGCCTCCGCACGAGCGGGGATCGTCGAGCTCGCAGCACGACTGGCCGGCATCGGGATCGACCTGGCGTTCCTGGACGAGCTCCGAAGCCAGCTCCGCCCCGAGACGTCCGCCCTCCTCGTCCTCTCGAGCGACCCCGACCTCGACCAGGTCCGTCCCGTCATCGAACGGGGACTGGCACGCGGGGACGTCACCCTGAAGCACGCCCGGCTCCCCGACGACGCCCTCGACGTCCTCCAGCGGGCCGTGCACGAGCTCCAGGCGCGTGGTCATCAGCGTTGACCCACATGCTCTCGGATGTCGTCGGGAATCCGGGACACGGTCGGGACAGAACGGCGATGTGTCCGGGACGCAGGGCACGGGAGCGTCTGGGCAACGTCAATCCAATCCGAGAGGAACCGCCCGTGTTCTCCACCGACATCTCTGCCCCTGTCGCCGCCACGCCCGTACGTCGCCCCACCCGGCTGCGTCGTACCGCGCTCGTGGCGACCGGCCTCTTGACCTGCGCGCTGCCGGTCGTCTTCACCATCGGCTCCACCTGGGAGTTGGTCACCGGCGAGCCCGCGGAGCACCGCTTCCACCAGCTCACCGGCCAGGGGCTCCTGCTGTGCGCGCTCTGGCTCGGGGGTCTCGTGCCGCTGCTCCGCGCCGGGTGGTCCGGCCGTCGTCCGTCCTCGGCCGCCGGTCTGCTCCACCTGGCTTTCATGGCCACGGGCGTCGTCGCCGCTGCGGCCGCCACCGGCGGCGGTGCGCCCGCCCTCGTCGGGCTGGTCGTCGTCTTCGGCGGGTTGTTGTGGCTCGTCCTGCCGGTCCGGCCGCGGCTGCGGCTGCCGGTCCAGGTCGACCCGGTCCTGACGCCGCTGGCGCTGGTCACCGCGGCCGTCGCGACGCCGTACGTCCTTGACCAGATCGCCCTCCAGAACGCCGCAACGGGCCTCCACGCCCAGAACCCGCACTACTTCGACATGGCGTGGATGGTCAGCACCCTGGTGGTGGTCGCGATCCTCGGCGCGGTGGTGCCGGCGGTCCGTCGACTCGCACTTGTCGGGGGTATGGGCCTGGTGTGGACCGGGGCGATGGGCCTGCTGCTGGACAGCGACCGGCCCTGGACCGGGGCTCTGCTGGCGCTCGGCGTGTCGTTGACGATCGCGGCCGCCCGCCGCGGCCGCGGCTGACCTAGGATCACGGCCCATGTCGAGCACCCGCGCCGCGGTCGCCGTCGCGGTGCTCGCGTCGGCGATGTCCCTGGTCGCGCTGTGGCTGGTCACCGACGCCGGGGCATGGGCGTCGACCGCCGCGCACGACCTGCCGGTGAACGTCGCGATCGGGCTGTCCTACGCCGCGGCGGCCGTCCTGGTGCTCTCGGGCACCGGCGGCCGCCGGATCGGCTGGCTGCTGCTCGGCATCGGCGGCTGCGGAGCCGGCGCCGCGCTCAGCTCGGCGGTCATCGTCGCCGGCACTGGGCCGTCGCCGCTGGTGAGCATCGCCGAGTCGGTCGAGAGCTGGATCTGGGTGGGCGGCTTCGTCCCTCTGCTCACGCTGGTCCCGCTGCTCTACCCCGACGGCCACCTCCCCGGTCCGCGGTGGCGGCCGTGGGTCGTCACCTCCGTGGCCGGCATGGTGCTTCTCGCCTGCGGCTCGGCGACGTACCCCGGGGATGTCTCGGAGCTGCTCTTCCTCGCCGGTGCCCTCACCCTGGTGCCGTCCTGCCTCGCTGGGATGGCCGCCCTCGTGATCCGATGGCGGCGTGCCGGGGGGCTGGTGCGTCGCCAGGTCGCGGTGTTGCTGGTCACGGCGACCGTGCTGGCCGTCGACACGCTGCTCCAGCCGCTGCTGGCCTGGCCCGTCGGCGCCCTGAGCCAGGCGGTGGCGGTCGCGTTGGTACCCATGGGCATCGGCGTCGCCGTGACGCGGCACCGCCTCTACGACCTCGACCTGGCCGTCTGCCGGGCCATCGGCGGTCTGGTCCTCGCGGTGTGTCTGGCCGCCATCTACGTCAGTCTGTTCCTGCTCGCCTCCGCGGTGCTGCCCGGGGGCGCCACCGTCGGCGCGACCACCGCGGCCGCCGTGTGCGGGTTGCTGCTCCACCCGCTCGGTGTCCGGTTGAACCGGGGCGTCGACCAGATGTTCTACGGCGATCGCGCCGATCCCGCGCGGGTCCTGGAGGCCACCGCCACCGGGCTGCGCGAGGGTCTCGACCTCACTGAGGCACCTGCGCGGGTGTGCACGGTGGTGGTCGAGTCGCTGCGGCTCGGCTCGGCAGCCATCCTTCTCGGCGATGGATCGAACGGCGCACCCCTCGCCGCGGCCGGTACGCCGGCCGGGCCGGCGACCAGCCTGCAGATGTGGCACCGCGGTGAGGTCGTCGGCACCCTCCGGGTCACAGCCCGCCCAGGGGAGACGAGCCTGCCCACCCGCGACGCCGAGCTGCTGGCCATCGTGTGCGACCAGGTCGCCCCGGCCGTCGCCGCGCTGCGGCTCTCCGACCGGCTCCAACAGAGCCGGACCGCGATCGTGACCGCCCGCGAGGAGGAACGACGCCGGCTCCGGCGCGATCTGCACGACGGTGTCGGCGCAGCGCTGGCCGGCGTACGCCTGCAGGTCGAGACCGCCCGCGACCTGGTCACCGAGCCGGTCGCGAGCAGCCTGCTCAAGTCCGCGGCCACCGGCGTCGCCACCGCCGTCGCCGACGTACGAGCCATCACCGACGATCTCCGTCCCGCCGTGCTGGACGACCTCGGGCTCGAGGGCAGCATGCGCGGCCTTGCCCACCGCATGGCCACGCCTGGCACCGCCATCGACGTGGACGTCGACGTGCACGGCTCGCTGACGGCAGCGGTGGAGGTTGCGTGCTACCGGATCGCGGCCGAGGCTCTGGCCAACGCGATCCGGCACGCGGACGCACGTCGCGTCGTCGTTCACCTCCACAGCACCACCATCTGGCTCTCTCTGCAGGTCGAGGACGACGGGGTCGGTCTGTCAGGACGACCACGAATCAACGGCCTCGGGCTGGCATCGATGCGTCAGCGCGCCGAGGAGATCGGCGGCGAGCTGACGGTCACGAGCACGGCGTCCGGAACCGTGGTTCGCGCCGACCTCCCGATGGAGCCCCGATGACCCGCATCCTGCTCATCGACGACCATCCCCTGTTCCTCGATGGCGTTCGAGCCGCACTCACCGGCGCCGACGACCTCGAGGTCGTCGGGGAAGCCCATGACGGTGGCACCGGCATCGCGCTAGCGGCCGAGCTCGACCCCGATGTGGTGCTCATGGACCTCAACCTCCCGGATCTCTCCGGGGTCGATGCGACCAGCCGCATCCTGACCTCAGCGCCAGACATCCGGGTGCTGATGATGACGATGAGCGCCGACGACGACGCCGTGGTCGCCGCGATGCGCGCGGGGGCACGCGGCTACGTCGTGAAGGGCGCCGGCCGCGAGGAGCTGCTCCACGCGATCCGGACCGTCGCCACCGGAGGAGCGGTCTTCAGCCCGACCGTCGCCGACCGCATGGGCCGGTTCTTCGCCGGGATGGCGACCGGTGCTGGACAACAGGCATTTCCCCGGCTGACCGGCCGCGAGCTGGAGGTCCTCGACCTGCTCGCCCGCGGCTTCGAGAACCGGCGCATCGCTCGCACGCTGCACCTGTCCGACAAGACCGTGCGCAACCACGTGTCCAACGTGCTCACCAAGCTCGGGGTCGAGGACCGCTCCGACGCGATCGCCCGGGCGCGGGCCGCCGGCCTCGGGAGCTGAACCGAGCTACGCGTTGTCCTTCCCGCCCGCCTGGGCGCGCTGGACCTGGTGGCCGACGACCGCGAGCACGACCCACACGACGGTGTGCAGCATCGACTGCGTCGGGTTGTCGGGAGTCTGCAACAGCCCGAGATCGTCGCGGAACATCGAGCCGACGGCCGACAGGATGAGCGCGGCCCCGGCGATGGCCGTGGCCCAGCGCAGGAACTTGGTCCCCATCCTCTGGGCCATGAAGCCGGCGACGAACCCGAACGCCGGCACGAACAGGACGGCGAGCAGCCAGCTCGGGTCGTCGCCGCCGAGCAACGCGAACAGGCGGGCGCCGATGACGGCGCCGACCGCCGCGCCGACCAGGAAGATCACGAACCTCGACATCACGATCGACAGGACCAGCAGCGCGATCGCTCCGACGGCGGCCACGAGGAACGTCGTGGCAACGCTGGCGCTGAAGGCATCCGCGAGCAGCCAGCACAGGCCGAACCCGGCGACGAGGACCGTCAGCCGGAGCGACCGCGCGCCAGCGAAGCACAGGACCAGACCGATGACGAGCAAGGCCAACTCGGACATGTGCGGGCTCCCTCCCTCGACCGGAGGCTAGCGCCTCACTGGCCGGGCAGCCGCCACTTCGTGCGGCGGGTCACGCCCGGCAGTGGCTCACGCTCGCAGGAACGTGAGCACCGCGAGTACACGCCGGTGCTCCCGGGTGTCGGGCGCGAGTCCGAGCTTGGTGAAGATGCTCCCGACGTAGGACTCGATCGTCTTGGGCGACAGGTGCAGGGCGTCGGCCAACGCGGCGTTCGACATGCCCCGCGCCATCAGGCTCAGCACGTCCCGCTCGCGGTCCGTGAGGGACTCCAGGGGGTCTCCCTCGCGGCGGCGAGCGACCAGGTTGGCCACCAGCTCGGGGTCGATCACGGTCGAGCCCGTGGCGACCCGGCGGACGTCAAGGGCGAACGCCTCCAGGTCGGACACGCGGTCCTTGAGGAGGTAGCCGACGCCGCCCTCGAAGTCGGTCATCAGCTGCAGTGCGTAGTGAGCCTCGACGTACTGGGACAGGAGCAACAGGCCGACCGAGGGCCACCGGCTTCGGATCTGCTGCGCGGCCTCGATCCCCTCGGTGCCGTGGCCCGGGGGCATCCGGAGGTCGAGGATGGCGACGTCGGGCGGATCCCGCTCCACCAACCGCAGACTCCCTGCGACGTCGTCGGCGACGCCGAGCACCTCGAACCCCATCGACGCCAGGACCCGGGTGAGGCCCTCACGGAAGAGGAGTGCGTCGTCGACCACGATCACTCGCACGGCAGCACCGCCTTGACCGTCGTGCCGCTGGGCCCGGTGTCGACCAAGAAAGTGCCCCCGAGCATGAGCATCCGGTCGGCCAACCCGACGAGCCCCTGCCCCGAGGAGTCCGCGCCCCCTCGGCCGTCGTCGGCCACGCGGACGGCCACTCCTCCGTCGGTCCGCGTGAGGTCGACTCCGACCGCAGTGGCACCCGAGTGCTTGGCCGCGTTGGTGAGGGCTTCGGCGACCACGTAGTAGGCCGCCTCCTCCACGTCGGGAGGAAGCCGATCGGGCAGCTGTGTCCTCACGGCGACAGCGATCGGGGACTTGTCGGCCAGACGCTCCACGGCCGGGACCAGACCCTGGTCGGTGAGGATCGTCGGATGGATGCCCTGAGCGAGCTCGCGAAGCTCGGCGGTTGCCTCCATGAGCTCGACCCGGGCGCGGGCGGCCGCCTCGGTCAGGGGCTGGTTGCCTGACGCTGCGGCCAGCTCGACCAGCGCCCCCAGGTCCATCCCCAAGGTCACCAGCCGCTGCTGGGCGCCGTCGTGCAGGTCGCGCTCCAGCCGATGGCGGGCGTCGTCGCCCGCGGTGACGATGCGCCGTGCCGAGGCACGCAGGTCGGACACCAAACCCTCGTAGGAGGACTCGACCATCGCGATTCCGGCCGCCAACGGCAGAACCGGGATGAAGAGCAGACCTCCGATCGGCGTGTCCCAGACGGTGATGCTGAGCGCCATGACCACGACGCTCAGGGCCCCAGCGCCCACGAACCACCACAGCTGGCGACTCTGTGCGGCGTCCGCGACCAGCATCCGAGCGAGCAGGCAGACGGCAAACATCAGCTGGAAGCCGAAGTAGGCGACGTTGCTCGCGGCGGTGAAGAGGCCCTGCAGGGACTCGGAGCCGGGTACGGCCAGGGGATGCCCGACCAGCAGGGCAGTGCGTTCGTACTCGACCGGCCACAGCGCCGACATCGCCGCCAGGACGACCGCGACCGCGGTCGCCGCGATGACGAGGCGTCGCCACCGCGAACCGGGCAGCCTGCCCGTGGGGAACGACATGATCGTCAGCCCGACCAGGACCATGACCAGTGGAAGCGGCCACACCCCGAACCACGCGATCCATTCGGCTCCGGGGAAGCCAGGCTCGTAGCCCACCTGGCGGCACGTGAACATCAGGCCCGAGGCCACGCCACTGAGGAGGAACAGCCGGCCCTCCCGGTGGCCCGCCGCGTCGGGGTCAGGGTTGTGCCGGATGACGAGCGCGCCGACGAACGCGAACGACACACCGAGCAGCCCGTTGTGCAAGTTCCCCAGGTGCACACCAGCCAGGAAGCCCAGCACCACGACGACCGCCACGGCGATCGCTGTGGGCCAGGCCAACCGGCTGGTCAGCGTCATGGCTCGATGGTTCCACGCTTTCGCCGGCGTCCGCTGGCGCTGGCGCGTCACCTCCCGCGGCGCAGGAGCACGACGCCGAGGGCCAGCGTCCAGCCCGTCAGCAACGTTCCGGCGATCGGGAAGAGGATGTCGTCGATGTCGAGGTACGGCGCGGTCAGCATCGACACCGTCCAGCTCAGGCCGCCCACTGCGCCGACCACCATGCTCACCCGCCCGACCAGTCGGCGGGTCAGCCCGCCCACCAACGCGATGGCCACAACGGCGAGACCCCACGCCGGGTTGACGAACAGGTGGGTGACGAACATGACCCCCGAGAACCAGTTGCCCTCGTCCTGCGCCAGGGTGTCGGCACCTACCCGACCGAACAAGTAGACGAACTGACCGAAGGCCACCGCCGCGGAGGTGACGGCACCCCATCGGAGGGCCCGCCCGAGTGGGTCGGCGGTGCCTGACAGCCGGGCGAATGCGATCGCAAAACAGGCGAAGGCGGCGAGTGCCAGGGTTGCGGACGGGATCCACTTGGGGTCGGTGACCATCTCGTGGATCTGCTGCATCTCGGTCCCGGCGCCGGGCTCCGGGTGGAGCAGCCCCGAGGGCAGGAAGAAGGCGGCACCGGCGATGAGTGCGCTCCCGCTGAGGATGTCGCGACGTTGCGGCGGAGCTGGGGTCGTGGTGGTGGTGTCGAGGTTCTGAGTCATGCCACCACGGTCCCGGCCGTGCGGCTTGGTGACCACGGGGCAGACCCTCGCGTTGACCAGGGTTAGCCCGGTGCGCCTCTCAGCCAAGCCCCGCGTGCTGACCGAGCCGCCGAGTCAGGTGGCCGTGGGTCTCGCGCCACGAGATCGAAGACGTGCATTCTCACCTTGTCCCCCGCGGCCGACGGCATCACTTCGTCAATCTCCCGAAGATCCAGGACCACCAGACCGGAGACCAGGTGCTCGACCTGGTCACGCGTCAGGAACGTCATCTCCTCGTGCATCCAGCCGTGGCGATCGCCGAAGAGGTGTACGGCGAGGAGACCGTTCGGGCCTAGGGAACCGCACACCCGATCCCACAGCGCCGGAAAATGATCTGGCTGACAGAAGGGGAGGGTCAGGCCGGAGTAGACGAGATCGGTGGGAGGGAGCTCGACCGCTTCCAGACGTGCCTGAACAGTCCTGAGGCCCGATCGCGTCCCTGCCCGTTCCTGGACAGTTGAAGGAGGTGGCGGACTGGTCGATGGCGGTCACCGACAGTCCGTCGTCGAGCATGGCGAGTGTCTCCGTGACCGTCACCACACCCGAGGTCGACGGCCGTTCTCGTCCTCCCTTCGGCCAGGTAGATCGAGCGGGCGCGACGTGAAGAGTGGGCGGGGACCGCCCGCCAGCTTCGCGTAGTAGGCGCCCTCCCTCCACTCGGGGAAGTGCTCTGGCGACCTTGGTGGAGCCGACCGTGGCGGATGAGACGCCCCAACCGGGACCGCTGTCCCACTTCTCGTCCTGGATCAGGTTGACCATGCGCGAGACCTTGCCATCGCGGATCAGGATGCCGAACACGTCGGCGTTGCCATCCGCGCCGAAGCCGCCCGTACGTCCGCGGTCCACCCTGTCCCTTGCGGAAGCTCGGGCGAGAAGCTGGAGCCGAGGTACTGCTTGTCGGCTGGTGCGAGGGTGATCTGGTGAAGGCCCGTGCCGTCGGGGTGGACCCAGTACAGGTTGGACGGCACCCTCCTCGCCCTCAGGCATGCAGCGGAACAGCAGCAGCTTGCCGTCGGGGGAGAACGTCGGGCGGTCCTGACAGTTCATGCGCCACGGCGTGATCCGTTGAGCATCACTCGGCGAGCCGATCGGCTGCACGAAGACGGCAGTGTTCCCTCCGGCGGGGTAGCGAGACGCGCAGGAAGGCGAGCGTCTTGCCGTCAGGGCGAGAACGTGGGATCGGTGGTGTCGAACGCGGGTGGCTGCTCGCTGGGTGACGCGGCTCGGGTGCTGCAACCTGGCGGCCGTCACTCCCGTCCACCCCCACGACGAGATCGCCGAGGAAGTTGCCATCCGGAAGCGATCCGCGCTGCTCGAGCGGAGCGACCGTGGGGGCGTCACGCAAGGTTCGGATCCGCCCGGGACTGGCTGCGGGTCGTCGGAGCGATGGCACAGTTGCTCCTGCCCGTCGCCGCCGTGCGCGTCTCGCCGGCCGGTCCACGGCAGCACCCGGCTGGCGCTGACCTCTCCGAGCTGAAGACGATCGTCTTCACCCGCTCGGCCGGGGACGAGGATCGCCGACCTATGGCTGGTGAAGGCCGACGGCACGCGACCCGGTCCGACTGACCGACGAACCCGGGCTCGAGTTCATGGCTGCGTGGTCGCCCGACGGCGACCGGGTGGCGTACGTCGCCGGCGCGACCGCGAACGGCCCCGCCGACCTCGTTCGTGCTCGACCTCGACGGCGGCGAGCCTCAGCAGGTCACGAGCACGCCGGACCGCTGCGAGACTGCGCCGACCTGGACGCCCGACGGCGAGGAGCTGGTGTACGCGAGCAGCGACTGCGACGGGGAAGCGGAGGGCATCTTCGCGACCCGTCTCGCCGGCGCGGAGGAGCGCGCACTGGTCGCGGGCTGGTTCCTGGCCCGACGTCGGGCCGGACGGACGGCTGCTCTACACGGCGCCGGTTCCCGGCGGAGCCGTGGTACGTCCAGCGGCTGTGGGTGAGCGAGCCGGACGGCTCCCAGCCGCGGGACGTGACTTCACGAGGGTTCGAGTCGGCGTCGGAGGCGACCTGGTCGGCCCTGACGGCTGCCGGAGCGCCGTTCGTGGTCGCGGCCGACGAACTCGTCTGCCGACCAACCCGAGGTGCTCGAACGAGCAGGTCTACCGTGCATGGCATGGCTCGACGGGAGCAATCCTCCATCGGCTGACTACGACGCCCGGCAACGATCACGGGCGGCCGTTCCATGGTCCCCGGACGGACGCCGGCTCGTTCGAGCAGCGCAGATGCACGTACTGGTCCCACTCCGGTACGCGAACGGCGAGGTGGCTGAGCGAGTACGGGCGGATGTCGATGCCCCGGGCGAGCAGGCGATCGCGCTGCTGCGCGGCGAACGCCCGATAGTCCCCGATGAGGTCGCCCACAGGGTCGGCCATCGCCGCCTCCTCCCGGCCGTCATCGTACGGCGGGTGGGCGGCGGACGCATCAGGCTGGCATGACGCCGTTGCTGGTCGGTACCGTCGGCGGAGGAGGGTTGCCTCCGGGGCAAGGTGATGACCAGTCAGAAGAGACGTTGGACGCGCGTCGGCAACCGCATCGGCGTGTGGATGTACCGACGCCTGGACGGACGGTTCTCCAGTGGCAGCAAGAACGTCCACGTCCTGATGATCACGACCCCGGGTCGCCGAACCGGGATCCCTCGCTCGACCTGTGTCCGGTACCTCGAGACGCCGGCAGGGACTTGTCGTCTGGGGCACCGGCTCCGGGTCGCGCCGTGACCCCGACTGGATGCAGAACCTGCGCCACGCCGCCACGGCTCAGGTCAAGGTCCGGGATCGGGAGTTCGCCGTGCGGCCCCGCGAGCTGCAGGGAGAGGCGCGCGACGCCATGTGGCGCGACACCATCCTGGTCGAGGCCCCCGAGGTCGCGAAGTACGAACGGAAGGCGGGACGCACGATCCCGGTGGCTGTGCTTGCACCGGAGTAGGGAGGCGATGCTCGCCCCCACACTCCTGGTGCGCGAGAGTAGCCACGCACAGCCTGGATGAGCGCTGACCGCGGTCAGGTGGGTGCTCCCATGACTCCCCAGGTCCAGCAACGCCCTGTTTCGGAGGTTTCTGAAGGTGATCTCGCGCATTGCGATCGCGAATCGCGGCGAGGCGGCGATGCGCCTCATCCACGCCGTGAGGGACATCAACGCGGCCGGTGACGCCGTCATCGAGACGGTTGCCCTGCACACGACGAACGAGGCCCGGGCCATGTTCGTTCGCGAGGCCGACCTGTCCTACGACCTCGGGCCGGCTGCGGCACGGCCGTACGTCGATCTGGCCGTCCTCGAACGTGCCCTCACCGAGAGCGGCGCCGACGCGGTGTGGCCGGGTTGGGGTTTCATGGCCGAGGACCCCGCGTTCGTCGACCTGTGCGATCGCCTGGGTGTCACCTTCATCGGTCCGAGTGCCGAGGCGATGCGCCGGCTGGGCGACAAGATCGGCTCGAAGCTGCTCGCCGAAGAGGTGGGTGTCCCGATCGCTCCGTGGAGCCGGGGCGCGGTCGACACCCTCGAGAGCGCGCTGGCCAGCGCCGATGAGGTCGGCTACCCGCTGATGCTCAAGGCGACCGCGGGGGGCGGTGGCCGGGGCATCCGGATGGTGGCCTCCGCCGAGGACCTGGCGGACGCCTTCCAGCGCACGAGTGACGAGGCCCTGCGCGCGTTCGGCAACGGAACCGTCTTCCTGGAGCGCCTGGTCACCGGCGCCCGGCACGTCGAGGTCCAGCTGATCGCCGACGCGCACGGGACCGCGTGGGCCCTGGGTGTGCGCGACTGCTCGATCCAACGGCGCAACCAGAAGGTCATCGAGGAGTCCGCCTCGCCGTTGCTCCTCCCCGAGCAGGCCGAGGAGGTCAAGGCGTCGGCCGAGCGCCTCGCCCTGGCCGTCGGGTACGTCGGCGCCGGCACCGTGGAGTTCCTCTACAACCCCGGCGACAGGTCGTTCGCCTTCCTCGAGGTCAACACACGCTTGCAGGTCGAGCACTCGATCACCGAGGCGACCACCGGGGTCGACCTGGTGAAGGCGCAGATCTTCGTCGCGGACGGCGGTCGTCTCACCGACCTGTACGACGCCAAGCCGGGCGAGTCCGGGCACGCCGTCGAGGCGCGGCTCAACGCCGAGGACCCGGACCGTGACTTCGCCCCCGCCCCGGGCCGCATCGTCCGGCTCGAGCTGCCTGCGGGACCCGGCGTACGCGTCGACACCGGGGTCGCCGAGGGCGACACCATCCCGCCCGACTTCGACTCGATGATCGCCAAGATCATCGCGGTCGGGCGTACCCGCGAGGAGGCCCTGGCCCGGCTGCGCAGGGCCATGCGCGAGACCACCGTCGTGATCGAGGGTGGCGCCTGCAACAAGAGCTTCGTGCTCGACCTGCTCGCCCAGCCCGAGGTCGTCGACGGCACCGGTGGGTGGGCGGACACCGGGTGGATCGACCGGGTCCGTGCCGAGGGACGGCTCGTCGCTCACGCGCACGCCGGGGTGGCGATCGTCGCCTCGGCGATCGAGGCGTACACCGACGAGGTCGAGCTGGAGGTCACCCGGCTGCTGGAGACCGCGCACGGCGGCCGGCCGCAGGCCCAGCACAAGCCCGGCCGAGCCGTCGAGGTCAAGCTCCGCGGCACCGCCTACCAGGTGTCGACCCTGAACACCGGCCCGTCGCGCTACCAGGTGACGGTGACGGGAGGCGGCCACACCACGACCGTGGAGGCCGAGCTCGACCGCCTCGACGAGTTCCATCGGCGGCTCGTGGTCGGCGGTCGACGGCACCACGTGGTCACCTCCACCTACGGCCCGACCACCCTGGTCGAGGTCGACGGCATCGCCCACCGCGTCACCCGGGACGAGGGTGGCGTGCAGCGTTCGCCGGCCCCGGCTCTCGTGGTGGCCACACCCGTCGGCGTCGGCGACGAGGTGGAGGCGGGCGCGCCGGTCATCGTGCTCGAGTCGATGAAGATGGAGACGGTCCTCCACGCGCCGTTCCGGGCCCGGGTCAAGGACCTGCTGGTGACCACCGGCAGCCAGGTCGAGACCGGTACGGCGCTCGTGCGTCTCGAGCAGGTCGGCGACGAGGACCCGGCCGCCGAGGTGACCTCGGCAGGGCCGCCGATCGAGCTCCCGCAAGCCTCCGAGGGCCGCCCGCCGGCCGAGCGGCTGTCCCGGGCCCGCAGCGACCTCAGCGCCGTGGTGCTGGGCTTCGACGTGCCTCCTGCGGCCCAGGACGAGGCCCTGTCGCGGTACCTCGCCGTGCGGGAGGAGGTGCGGGCGACGGGGCAGTCGGTGCTCGAGGACGAGCTCGAGCTCCTCGGCACCTTCGCCGACCTCGCCGAGCTCAGTCGCAACCAGCCTGCCGACGAGGAGCGCCACACCGAGCTCCGTGTGCACAGCTCGCGCGAGCACTTCCACACCTACCTCCAGAGCCTCGACGTCGAGCGCGGCGGCCTGCCGGGACACTTCAGTGAGCGGCTGGCCAAGGTGCTTCGCCACTACGGCGTGCTGGATCTCGAGCGCAGCCCTCAGCTCGAAGAGGCGGTCTTCAGGATCTTCCTCGCCCAGCAGCGGTCCGCGCCCGAGGTGGCGATCGCCAGCGCCCTGCTCGGCTGCTGGATCGCCGAGCCGGTGCCGACCGGGGACCTGGCTGCGCACGCGCGCCGGCTCCTGGAACGGCTCGGTCGTGCGACTCAGCTGCGCTTCCCGGTGATCGGGGACCTCGCCCGCAGCGTCCGGTTCCGCTGGTTCGACCAGCCTCAGGTCGACGCCGAGCGCACCGACGTGCTGGCCGGGGTCCGCGACGAGCTCACCGTGCTCGCTGCCGACGGCGGACTCGCCGACCGGGTGGAACGGATCGAGGCGCTGGCGCTCATCCCCGAGCAGATCGTGAAGTTCCTTGCCGAGCGGCTGGTCGACGGACTCCCCGACAGGGAGCCGATGCTGGAGGTGCTGGCCCGGCGCCACTACCGCGAGTACGCCCTCCACGACCTCCGCTCGATCGAGGGCGGAGTCGACGGCGTGGACCGGCCGCGCGTCGTCGCCGACTACAGCCTCGACGAGCGCCCGACCCGCCTGGTCTCCACGATCGGCACCTACGCCGAGCTGTCCGACCCCCTGGTGAGGCTGGCGTCGGCGATCGGCCCCGACGTGGCCGGCCGGGGCGAGGGCCACGACGCCGTCGTCGACCTCTACCTGCACTGGCCGGAGGCACCCGAGGACGCCGACGAGGCCAGTCGCGGGCTGGGGCCGCTCGTGGCAGCGCTGCCGTTCGCGCACGACGTACGACGGCTGTCCGTCGCGGTGTGCGCCGGCCCGGCGCGCCCGGTGGGCTACTACGCGTTCCGTCCCGACGGCGCCGGTGGCATGGTCGAGGACACCTTGACCCGCGGGGTGCACCCGATGGTGGGACGCCGGCTGAACCTCTGGAGGCTCCGCGAGTTCGAGGTCACCCGCATCGAGGCGCCGGAGGACGTGCTGCTGTACGAGTGCGTGGCCCGGGAGAACCCCGCCGACCGGCGGCTCGTCGCCCTGGCCCAGGTACGCCAGCTGGCGGTCGTCCGCGACGACGAGGGCAGGGTGAGCGGTCTCCCACACGCGGAACGTGCCGTGGAGAACTGCCTGGAGGCGATCCGGCGCACCCGCGTCGCGCGAGGTGCTGCGGGCAGCAGGCTCGACATGAACCACGTGTGGGTCCACGTGTGGCCCGTCGTCGAGATCGACAGCGACGGCCTGGCCGCGCTCGGCAAGAAGATCCGCCCGCTCACCGACGGCGCCGGGATCGAGGAGGTGCTCGCCCAGGGCCGCGTCCTCGGCCCCGACGGGACACCCGTGCCGGTGTGCGTGCGGTTCGGCGCCCAGCCCGGAGCGGGCGTGGTGACCTCGGTCGAGGAAGCGCCGACCGAGGTGCTCAAGCCGCTCGACGACTACGCCGCCAGGGTCCTCCGGGCCCGTCGTCGCGGGCTGGTCTACCCGTACGAGCTGGCACCGATGCTCTCCGGCCCGGGTGGCTCCCTGGTCGAGCACGACCTCGACGACACGGGCACGCTCGTGCCGGTCGAGCGACCGCGGGGGCAGAACACGGCGGGCATCATCGCGGCCGTCGTCACGACGCCGACACTGCTCCACCCCGAAGGTGTCACCCGCGTCGTGCTCTGCGGTGACCCGACGAAGTCGCTCGGCTCGGTCGCCGAGGCCGAGTGTCGCCGGATCATGGCGGCGTGCGACCTGGCGGAGCGGATGCAGGTGCCGGTCGAGTGGTTCGCGCTGTCGGCCGGCGCCCGGATCTCGATGGACTCCGGCACCGAGAACATGGACTGGGTCGCCGCGGCCCTGCGCCGGATCGTGGAGTTCACCCAGGACGGGGGCGAGATCAACGTCGTCGTGGCCGGCATCAACGTGGGCGCGCAGCCGTACTGGAACGCCGAGGCCACGATGCTCATGCACACCAAGGGCATCCTCGTGATGACGCCGGACAGCGCGATGGTGCTGACCGGCAAGCAGTCCCTCGACTTCTCCGGCGGCGTCTCCGCCGAGGACAACTTCGGCATCGGCGGCTACGACCGGGTGATGGGGCCGAACGGGCAGGCCCAGTACTGGGCGCCCAACCTGGCGGGCGCCTTCGACGTGCTGATGGCCCACTACGAGCACACCTACGTGGCGCCCGGCGAGACCCGACCGCGTCAGGCGGCCACCAGCGATCCCGCCGACCGCGACATCTCGTCGTACCCGCACGAGGTCGAGGGCAGCGACTTCACGACCGTCGGCGAGATCTTCTCCGCGGACACCAACGCCGAGCGCAAGAAGGCCTTCGACATCCGCACCGTCATGCGCGCGGTCGCCGACCAGGACCTCCCGACGCTGGAACGCTGGGCGGGCATGGCCGACGCCGACACGGCGGTGGTCCAGGACACGTACATCGGCGGCCACTCCGTGTGCATGCTCGGGATCGAGTCCAAGCCCGTGCGCCGACGCGGCTTCCCTCCCACCGACGGTCCGGACACCTACACCGCCGGCACCCTCTTCCCCCGGTCGTCCAAGAAGGCGGCCCGGGCCATCAACGCGGCCAGCGGCAACCGCCCGCTGGTGGTGCTGGCCAACCTGTCCGGGTTCGACGGGTCGCCGGACTCCATGCGCAACCTCCAGCTGGAGTACGGCGCCGAGATCGGCCGCGCCATCGTGAACTTCCAGGGGCCGATCGTGTTCTGCGTGGTCTCGCGCTACCACGGCGGCGCGTTCGTCGTCTTCTCCAAGGCGCTCAACCCGCGCATGACGGTGCTGGCGCTCGAGGGTTCGTACGCCTCGGTGATCGGCGGAGCGCCCGCCGCGGCCGTGGTGTTCACCAACGAGGTCGACAAGCGCGCAGCCGCGAGTCCCGGGGTCCGCGACCTCGAAGCGCGGATCCGTGACGCCACCGGCTCGGACCGGAGCCAGCTGGTCGTCGAGCTCGCCGAGGTACGAGCCTCCGTCCGGGCGGAGAAGATCGGCGAGGTCGCTGCCGAGTTCGACGGCATCCACGACATCTACCGTGCGGTCGAGGTCGGTTCCGTCGACGCCGTCATCAAGGCATCTCGACTGCGCCCGGAGATCATCAAGGCGATCGAGCGATAGACCTCGCGACAAGACGTGCTCGTGAGTCCCCCTGCCACAGTGACCAGGGGGCCACGCCTGGTCGCCGTGGGCAGGGGGACCTGTCGATCAGGGTTGCCAAGCGAGGGTGCGCGCACACCCGCCGATCGACGTGTTCGGTTACCCGTCTTCGGGGCCCGGCCGCATGACACATCCGAAGACGCGGTGTGTCGAGAGTTCTCCCTTCCGGCTGGTCGTCCCGATGTGACCAGCGGCGACCATTGACACGCATCCAGCACGATGCCATGTTGCGCATGGGCATGCCCCTGTCACGGGCGCTATCCGAGAAACAGGCAGGCGAGTCGGCCCTCCGTGATTCTCGTGCAGGTCACCATCCCGAGGGAGTGCCCCATGAAGGCAGCGAATCAGTCCCGGTCGAGACTTGCGGCGAGTGTGGCGTTGCTCTTCAGTGTCAGCATCGCGGCCCCCGTCCTGGCCCAGTCCGCGGTCGCCCGAGCTGAGACTCCCGTCCAGGCCGAGGCCGGGAGGGTCGTCCAAGATGACCCTGACAACCCCATCAAGTTCTCCATCGATCCAGCCATCGCCGACGGCAGCGTCTCGACGTCAGACCTGTACATCGGCACGGTCGGGTCCTACCTGGGAAGCCGGGCAGACGGGAAGACGCCTGTCTTCCAGGACGGGTTCGGCCAGAACCCCAACGACATCCTGATCATGAACGACCGGGTCGGCATCGTGCTGGCGGCAGGCACTGATGACCCTTGGGGCTACCCAGGTGGCTCGATCCTGGACGCCGGGCGTGTCACGGTGCCAGCAGGGAGCGCCGACCTCAAGGGCGCCACGTTCGGTGAGGACACCGTGCTCACGGCTCAGTTCCTCTTCAACACCTGGGATGCGTGGGCGCCGTCGAACACCGGCATCGTCTACTTCGACCTGGTGAACTACAACTTCGAGACCAAGTCGATCGACGACGTCAACGGCATGCCGGCGGTCCAGGTCAACCGCAAGTTCGCCGTCCCCTACAACCTGAACGGCGTCTCGGTCGCCAGAGACCTCGACGTGATCTCCTACTACAGCATCGCGCCGGACAAGGACTACGCCTACTGGTTCGACACGATCCACAACAACGGCGTGGCCTTCTCGACCTCCGCGGACAACGAGGTCGTGATCTCGAACAAGGGCGGCGTGGGAGTAGACACCAAGACAGTGGCAGCCTTGACGGCCGCCAACTCGTACAACTGGGTCGCCGACGACTCGGGAGAGCCCGAGTTCCAGTTCTCGACGACCTTGATATCTCCCGGCATGAATCCCGGATCCGACGGCCGGACGCACCCCTTCCAGCAGTTCGTCGGCGCCAGGGGCTACCGCGAGCTCCTGTTCGCGAACCGTCCCTACGTGGAGGGTGAGAGCCGGTCGTACGAGTCCTACCTGATGATCGACGACCAAGCGTCCTGGCAGAAGGTCTACGACTTCTGGGCCGACTACAAGGGCCTGGAGACGTTCAACGTCTCGGGCACCGTGACCGACTCGGCCGGAGCTCCGGTCTCCTACCCGGTCGTCATCGTGTTCCGCGGCAACTCGCTGTACGGGTGGGTGATGGGCGACGAGGCCGGGCACTACAGCATCGATCTACCGAATGAGAACGCGACCCAGACCTACAACCTACGGGTCGAGAAGGAGGGCACGGTCCCCGGAACCGCCAGCGCAGACTTCACCAGCGTTTCGGTGCCAGCGGGCGGCGTCGACCTGCAGACAGGCAACTACAAGGTGCCGGTCACGTTCAACTTCCAGGACCAGAACGGCGATCCCGTGTGGGGAAGGGTCTCAGTGGGTGCCAACCCCCTCATCACCTTCACCGGACAGAACTTCTTCTTCTCAGACAACCGCGCAGACGGCTCGGTCGAGAAGGGCGAGGTGACCGCCATGGTCGCTCCGGGCAACTACTCGGCCACCGCCTGGGGGGAGGGCTTTGGCTTCTACTCCTACACGACCAACACCAACACGTTCTCCCAGACCGTCGCGGGAAACACGACAACGAACCCCTCCCGCACCGTCGTCATCAACAAGCCACTGAGCGCTCCCACCGACTGGTACAGCGTCGACAACCACCATCACGGCACAAGATCGGACGCGTTCTCTCCGCCGGAGGTCGTCGCAAAAGCCCAGGTGACCGCCGGGCTCGAAGTGCCCACTCTCGACGACCACCAGTACGTGCTGGACAACTGCCCGGTGTACGGCTGGGCGCGCACCCTCGGCGCTTCCGGCTTCATGCCCTCGGAAGAGGTCACGCCGAGCTGGGGTCACCACGACATCATGCCGATGACGCGGTCCGCCTACGAGCGCTTCCGAGACTGCGCTCAAGAGAATCCCATCATCAACACGAACGCCACCCACCAGGGCATTCTCGATGACGCCCACAATGCCGGGGTTGCGATCGGCGCCAACCACCCGAACAGCTCCTATGGGCTGTTCCTCGCGGATGACGACCGCACCGTGCCCGGGGGCATGAGCGAGGACTTCGACGGCATCGAAGCCCAGTTCAGTGCCACCACGCTCAACGAGGCCTTCGCCTTCTGGAGCGCCTACCTGACCGGTGGCGTGCACCGTGGTGTCACGGTGAAGAGGCCCCACTACATCCATGCCTCCACCGACATCCACGACTCGGGTGGCGGAACGGGGAGCGGTGGCAGAAGGTCGTACGTCTACGTGAAGGACGGCGACGCCAAGAGCCAGGCCAGCTTCGATGACTTCTCGATCGAGTTCGGCAGGAGCCAGGCGGCCGGTCACAGCTTCAACTCCAGCGGCGTCTTCATCGCACCCACCAGCGGCAAGGTGTACGGCGAGACCTACCGGGCCGATCAGAACGGCACCTTCACGGCTGACTTCAACGTGTCTGCGCTGGGCAACATCACCGACATCTACGTCTTCAGCAGCACCGGCACCGGCACCGGGACGGGCCCCTTCCCACTCAGGAACCTGGTCTCCCGCACCACGTACAGCGGCGCCGACCTGACCAGCTCCAGGAACTTCACGCTCACGGCGAACGGGGTCCAAGGCAAGCAGTGGTATGCGCTGGCGGCCGTCTCTGCCGGCAACCGCCTGGCGATCACCAACCCCATCTGGGTGAACGGGCCGGATGTCCCAGCCGTCCAGAAGATCAGTGCCGTGAAGACCATCCTCAACGCCCCGCAGGCGCCGACCGTCGGCAGCCCGATCGAGACGCCACCCACGGCCATCATGACCACCACACCCTGGTCCGGCTTCCTCTTCGCCGATTGGGAGCTGGTGGACGGCAACTTCAACTCCGTGGCGAAGAAGAATGTCAACTACATCTACACGCTCACCTTCACCGCCCCCGATGGCTTCGCCTTCGATCCTGCGCTGAACGCCAATAGCGCGATCCAGGTCTGGAACGACGGTGTGCTCAGCAAGCTCACCTATCGACTGCACCTCAAGGCAAAGCCACCGAAATGATGAGTGTCGGGGCGGCGCGGCCCTCCGGTTGGGAATGACCCGAGGCCGTGCCGAGGACAAAGTGCGGCGCGTTCGCCTCCGGGCGAGGCGTCAGAACCTGTTGTCGAGGAAGTTGTAGATCTGGAAGGGGCTCCCGTCGTCGTCGGTGACGACGTAGATGGGCTTGGCGCAAGCCCAGCCGTCGTTGTTGCCACGCTCGTCAACGACGTTGTCGGCGCCGTACGGCTCGGTGCTCACCTCCCACAGGACGAACAGCGCCGAGGGCATGGGCCACCCTGCTGGTACTGGGTGATGACCTTGAACATCCGCGCGATCAGCCGCGGCTTCGATCGCGTCCAGCGGCAGCATCGCGCCGGGTTCGGGCTCGGCCATCAGCAGTCGCCGGATCGCCGATTGGATTCGATGGTCGAGCAGAACGCTGATGCCGATCTCCTCAATCGAGCGGGTCGCGCTGCCCTTCATGGTGCTCGCTGGCGACCGCACGCGCCAGCGCATCTGGGCGAAACCACATCGTTGCTCGAAACTGACCGCCCTCCGCGTACCTGCTCAGATCGGTCAACGGCGCACCGGGTAGCGCAGGTGAAGTACCCGGTTGCCCTGAATCACCACGTCAGGATCCTCCAACAGGTGCTGCGCGTCGACCGACCCGAAGTAGCGCTTGCCGGACCCGAACACGACGGGTACGACGTCCATGCGCACCTCGTCGACCAGGCCCGCGGCTAGCACCTGGCCACCGACGTCGCCAGCGGCGACCTCGACGATGCGGTCACCCGCAAGCTCCTGCGCCTCGGCCACGGCTGCCTCGACGCCGTCGACGAAGTGAAACGGCGCCTCGGGGTCCCAGCCGTCGGGCTGCGGCCGGTGCGTCACGACGACCACGTGGTCGATCCCGCCGGGAGGCGTCCCGTCCCAGCCGTCCGTCATGTCGAAGACGTGGCGGCCGACGAGTGTCGCCCCGATCTGGTCCCAGTACGACCGGGTGTAGTCGTAGGACGTCTGCGACACCTTCAGCACGCCGCTCTTGTCCAACGGGACGTCACCGCTGGTCAACCAGTCGAACAGCGGTCCGGGCTGGTCGTTCTCGTCCGCGACGAAGCCGTCCACCGACACCGTGCTGTACATGACCACCTTGCCCACGAGGCTCTCCTCTGCTTTGGGGTGTTCCCAAGTTAGTGCGTCGTGAGCTTTCGCTCATGTAGGAGATCGACCGGCCGGCAACGGCCACCCGTCCTGCGTGTGGCTGGGAGGTTCGCGCAGGAACTCGGGAAGGCGTACGTCGCGGTGACCAACAAGGGTGAGACCGTGTACGACGTGGTCGCACAGAGCAACCAGGGCCGGAAGGGGACGGTTCAGCAACGTCTGCTGAGGAGGACGAGATGAGCACCGCCCCGGACCGCCTGGTGGCGTTCGGCACGAAGGTCGAGCTGCCGAGACAGACGGTCACGGTGAGCGCCACGCCCGGACCCGTGCTCCCGTTGTCGTGGGGCACGCTGACCATCGCGGACCCGTGGTGGCCGGAGTACCCCGACGGGCCGATGGAGCTCATCGGGATCGGTGAGCACCCGACGTTGCTCAGCACGATCGTCGTGGATGTCGAACGCAAGCAGGAGCCGGTCGAGCTGCTGCGCAGCCGCCGTCGGACGGGTCGACCTGGTGGCGACGTGGCAACCTGTCCTGTTCGACGAGGCGCACTTCCACCTCGACAGCGACTCGGCGCTGGGCGCGTTCTTCGACATCAACGAGGAGGACGTACTCCGGCCGCTGTTCACCGACGACCTGCACATGCAGGGGGTCTACAACCGGGCCCTCGAGGAACGGGTCGTGACGATGGAGGTGGACGGGCGGGTCGTTGCGGTGGTGTTTCTGTGCCCCGACGGGTCGGGGCTGTACCCGGCCTGGACGGGATACGACAAGGACATGCAGGCGGTGGCCGTGCTCGTGGATCTCCGACTGCTCGACGACGCCAGGTGACGGGGAATCGTTACCGCCCAGATAGCAACAGAACCGCGGTCGTGCGACGGCCACCAAGACGTGCTGGCCGTGGACGCCCGACCGGGTTCGTGTCACGGTGGGACCAGGCACTGATTGGAGGTGAAATCACCATGGAAGAGTCCGCACAGCCGACGGCCTGCCCCGACTGCCACGCCGTCACCGACGACTTGGCCGCTCACGAACGCTGGCACGCACGCCTGGTCCGTGACCTCGCCGTCGCCGTCAACAACGAGAACAAGCGCCGCGATGCGGCCGCGGCGCGCTGAGTCGCGATCGGTGCGCTATCAGTCGTGCATCTGCTGCCTGGCATGCCATAGCGAGTACGGCGGGAACACCAGCGAGTCGGGAGTCGTCACGTCGCAGCTCCGTACTGAGGTCGGTCATCGCGGTGCTGCTCGGCGCCGTCATAGTGTCCCCTAGGTTGGCCGAGGGATGGACTTGTTCGGGGCGTACCGACCGACGTGTCCTTCCCGCAGCTGGCTCATGAGCAGCAACCCGAACTGGTACACGCGATCGTTGAGAGATCCAGTCTCACGTCCTTCGAACTCAGAAGCGACGCGGGTTGCATCTCGGGTGGTATCGCCTCCGGATTGGGCGGTGCGCACGACCGCTTCCACCTCTCGGCCCACGCGATTGAAATCTTCATACAATTGGTCGAGGTGGGCCCTCGCGTCATCGCCGAAGAAGCTTCCGGTGAGAGACAGATTCGTGTTCAGGCGGTCATTCCACGCGAACAATACGTCGACGTAGTCCTGCCGCCGCCGCTCAAGTTCGGGGAACTGGCTTTCCTCATCACCGCTTGTGGTCGCTGCCCAAAGGAGACGCTGCATTCGGTAGAGACGGCGATCAAGAAGAGACATCAGCTCTTGGCACGCCATGCCGGCCCGTTCGTTCTCCGACTCGCGTAGCCGTACGTCGTTTTGCCGTGCCCAGGAGCGCTCCTGCAACTTCGCCGCCCACCAGCCACCAGCAACGGTCGTCAGCGCGAAACCAACGACGATCCCCACGAGGTTCTCCATCACGCACTCCTCGAGCTGGCCCATTTCGCTGCGGCAAACCATGCCGCTTCTCAGCGAGACACCGGCCGGTGTCGCGGTTGTGCCACAACCCACTGTGCCGGGTTCACGCCTCGTTGCCAGCCCGCGATGACACACGAGTTCGCGGGTGCCCGATCTCCCTGCTCGGTGCGGCCTCAGGAACCCACCGGATGCGCCGATGCGCGCGCACCTTGCTGCTTCCCTCGAAACCGCCGACGATGAGGCCAACAGCTCGTCGTCAAGACGGGGATGGACATGCTTGCAACGAGGTGGTCGATTCGCCATCTGTCGACGTGGACACTGGGCCTGGCCTTGGCGATTGCCCTGCGTCGGCCATGGCGGACACCGAGGTGTTCGACGACCCCGTCGGGGACTCGACATTCGTGGACATCTCGCGCGTCCGGCTCGTCCATCGGGACTCGGTGATCGTGCGCGTGCGGTCGGCTGTGCCGCTGACAGCCGGACAGGTCTATGCCTTCTGGATCGACGCTGGCCACGGTCGAGGTCCGGACTACTACGTCGACTTCCGAGCCAACGCGGGCTTCGAGGAGGTGCTACGACGCGTGCGCTTCTTCGGGATCGTCGATCTCGGTTCGTTCAGTGCCCTGGACTGCGGCTTCGCGCCGACATCCTTGCCGACAAGCCGGTGTCGATCCGGATCCCACGCTGCCTGAAGAACCCAGGTCGCGTCCGGGTCGCCGTGCAGTTCAAGGACGAGAGCATGGACACGGTGGATTGGGCCGCGGATCGCAGAACCTTCGGGCCTTGGGTCAAGCGGTAGCGCGTACAGCGGCCAGCAGCTAGACCGGAAGCAGCGGCACCACCACCATGCTCTCGAGCCGGCTCAACCGGGCCGGGTGTCCGGCACGTCTACGCGGCTGCGGGGCCGCCCGCTCAATGCCGCGATCCGCAGCCTGGCGACTGCATAGCCGCTTTGGTGACAGGTTCCGCGGAAGACAACCCGGGGCGCGCGACGCGGTAGTGGTCGTCGGGTTCGTGGAAGGGCGAGGACTACGCCCTGAGCAAGGCATTCGCTCAGACGTACGCGGGTCGGAAGATCGAGTTCGACGGAAACGTGGCCAACGCGGCCAGCCACAACGGACCCTCTACGCGGTTCGACTTCCTCATCTACGCGGGGACTACAGCGAGACGGTCGCTGGCCCTGGCCCGGCCTTCCAGTTCAGAGACGTGAATCTCTACGATCTGAATCTCCAGGGCCGCGGTTCGAGCGTCGGCATGGGCGACAACCTTCACATCGTTGCCGAGGTAGGTGAGTTCGAGTCCCAATCCGGTCTCTTCTTGCTGGAGTTCGTCCGAACGAGATTGCGCTGACGCCAAGCTGGCCTCGAGTCACAGGCCCGTCCCGCGTAGTGCCGGTGATGCCCAATGTACTCTTCTCAGGGTGCGCCCCCTAAGGGGCTGAGGTCCCGGGGTCGGGGTCTGCGCGATCTGCGTCTTTCCGCGACAAGGCCGCCCAGAATGAACGTGGCTACCCGTGTGGCCCTGCGCCCATCTGCGCCATTGCGGCGGCCATGTCCATGACGCCCCAGTGAGCGATGCACTGGTCGCCACGGAACTGCATGATGTCGATGGCGCTGATGTCGACCGGGTTCCCGCTCGCGGTCACGCCCATGAACTCACCTGTGTGGGTGCCGACGAACGAGACCCGTGCGACAACCTTGTCGCCATCTTGGAGCAGGTCGTGAACGTCGACGTGGAAGTCGGTGAAGGCCGCGTGCATCATCTTGAACAGTTGGCGAGGTGTCTCGCGGGTGTTGTCCATCCCGGGGACCTCCTCATGTTCGATGAAGTCCTCTGCCATGTACTTGTCGACGGCTGCATCGACGTCTCCGCCAGCGGCTATCGCTCCGAACATTTCCCGCGCTAATGCCTTGTAGTCGGCCATGGGTCCTCCACTCGCTTCCTGCGATTGGGTCGGCGCCCGAGCCGTTTGACGTTAGCACCTTCAGGACCGCACGGGCAGGGCGTCGTTCAAGCCCCCAAGGGAGCCTCGGACTTCAGCGGCTCTCGCACCGAATCACGCCCAAACGACGTCGGGAGCGACGAAGAACAGGGCCCC
>CAWIVR010000025.1:0-30315 GCA_963839565.1 uncultured Actinomycetota bacterium
TTGGCAGTCAGTGCACAGCGAAGCGGTAGCCATCGCTCGCATCGGAGGCGGGCGCCCCATTGCCTACCGGTGCCCCCGTAGGTCTCAGAACACTCGTGCGCGAAGCGATGCAGCCTGGTGCAAATGCGCAGGTCACGCGGTCGATGGCTGCATCGGCCCGGGACCCGAACGGTCCCGAAATGAACAGGTCGTCGGTTCGATTCCGACGGCGGCTCAGGCTCGAAGCCCCAGGCCAGAGGCCCTGAACCTGTCCTGGGGCTTCTGCGCTCCCCTGCCCGATCGGGTGAGCCCGTTGGGGTGAATCGCTCCGTGGCCGACGCTCGTAACGTCGATTGCTCATCCGGGAGACACCCGGAAACAGGGGAGGTAACTCATGAGCAGCATGTGGGAATACCGCGACTCGACGTGGACCGACGGCCATGACCTGACCGGGTATGACGTCGAGGCCACCGATGGCTCCATCGGCAACGTCGATCAGGCCACCAACGACGTCTCCAACGCCTACGTGGTCGTGGACACCGGCTTCTGGATCTTCGGCAAGAAGCGCCTCATCCCCGCTGGCGCGATCTCATCGGTCGTGCACGACGACAAGAAGATCCATGTCGCGATGACCAAGGACCAGATCAAGGGCGCGCCCGACTACGACGCCGACCGCTGGGACGACGACTCGCGTACCCAGCACGGGGACTACTACAGCCCCTACAGCGCCTACTGAGGTTGCGCACCAGCTCCAGAGGGTGCCCAGGCACCGACCACGACGAACCGCTCACCCCACTGCCACGGGGTGGGCGGTTCGCCCGGGTTCTCACGCCGTCGAGCCGCTGCGCCTCTCCACTGCTTCGATGACGGTCGGGCAGACGTCGATCTCGTAGAGCCTCTCGACGGCCTGCATCCCACCGGGGCTCTCTGCGTTGATCTCCAAGACCTTGTCGCCGATCACGTCGATGCCGACGAAGTACATGCCGTCGGCGACGAGCTTGTCGCTCATGGCCTCGACGATGCCACGCTCCGCGTCACCGATCTGGAGAGGCACCGCGCGTGCGCCCTTGCTGATGTTGGCCCGCGGGTCGTTCCCCGTGGGCACCCGCCGGAAGGCGGCCAGCGTCCCGTCCCGCTCGAGGATCTGTCCTTCGAGCAGGAAGATGCGGGCGTCACCGTCCTCCGCGCCGTCGATGAACTCCTGAACGATCGCGTAGCCGTCCTGAAGCACCGCCTCCGTGATCTGGGCGAGGTTCGCCTCAGCCACGTCCTCGAGCACGAACACGTTGCGACCCTTGGCGCCGTACAGGGGCTTGATGACGGAGTGGCCGACCTCGGCAACGAACCGCTCGATCGCCTCCGGGTCGCGGGTCACGAGCGACCGCGGCCGGATCTTCTCGGGGAACTCCTCCAGGTAGAGCTTGCTCGTGGCACGAACCAGGGACATCGGGTCGTTGACCACGGTGACTCCTCGAGCCTTGAGCATCTGGCCGATCACCACACCCAGCGGGCTCGCCCACGGACGTTCCGGCCAGTCCTCGAGCGACTCGTTTCGTAGGAACAAGGCATCCAGGTCGTCCATGACGACCCGTTCGGCCTCACTTTCCTTGACGCGTTCCATGAAGCCCTCGAGCGAGTCGCCCTTCTTGAACTGCGCGGCGTGAGCTCGGGCCAACAGCTGCCCATCGCTCTCTCCGAGCTCGACGTCCTCGACCCCGACGTACCAGACCTCGTGGCCATGCTGGGCCGCCGCCCTGGCGAGCCGTGTCGTGGTGTATTCGTCCACCTCGGTGGCGACGTCGTTGACGAAGAAGGCGAGCCTCATGCCGACCGCTGTTCTTCGTAGAGGTCCGTGAGCGAGGCGCCCTCGCGCAGCGTGTCGAGGCGTTCCTGAGCTCCAGGCACGTCCAGCCAGCGCGGGCGGACCCATGGGGGGTGCAGAACTTCACGGTCCAGGAGGTCTTGGATGAGCGGGATGTCGTCCAACGCGAGCTTGCCGACGAACAGGACGTCCAGGCTGATGCCCTCCGCGAGGGCGTCAAGGATGCGGCTGATCCCGCGGAGGTAGATCGCGTCCTTCACCGAGCCGCCTCCCACGACGACCCGGATGGCGATCGACCAAGCGGTCCTCGTCGGAATCCGGTACTCGCTCCGAAGCAGCTCGAAGATCTCCAGGAAGGCGGCGCCGTCGAGCAGCTCGGCGATCGCAACGACCCTGGCGGCGAGCACGCGGAGACGCCGCGGGTCCAGCCCGCCGGTCAGGTACTCCGCGAGCACGGCGAGACCTTCCTGCGTCTCGTCGTAGCCCGGCAGTCCGATCGTCAGCAGCTTCAGGGGTTGCCTGGCGCCGTTCTGGTAGGTCACCACGTGGGTGCCGACCTCGTGATGTAGCAAGGGCTCGACACGGTCCGCCCTGATGGCGGCGGTCGCGGGGATGAGCAGCCGGCCGAACGACACCATGAGCTCGGAGACGTCGTCGCGCACGTCGACGTGCGACGGGAAGTCCGGATAGACGGCTCGATAACGATCGATCTCCGCACGAGCCGCGTCCGCGAACACCCCAGCCGTCACGCTGCTCCCGCTCGGAGCTTGCTGGGGGATGGTCTCGAGCAGCTCCTTCGCGGCCGAGACGAGAGGCGGGGTGACCCCTCCGTAGAGCTGCAGCGATCCGTACAGGAACCGCGCGGTGTCGCGATCCTCCAACGCGGTGATCTGCCGGCCTATCTCGTCTCGCTTCGCGTGGAACAGGGTGCTCAGCGCAGGATCGGTCACGCCCTCGATCTCGAGGTCGTAGAGCTCGCGTCGCACCAGGTCCGGCTCGAAGTCGAGCTCCCTGAGCCGAAGAGTGGGCGCGGCCGTGAAGTCACTCCTCTCGAAGTCCGTCCACGCTTCCGCCGCGTTGACCGGCGTGACGTTGAGCAGCAGATCCACTCGGCGCTCGATCTCTGTGAGGCTGGCGTCGATGTCCATCGCGGGCGCAAGCTGCTCGGTCCGTGGAGTCACTGAATGACCGTACCCACGCCGGCCGTTGGCAGCCCGAGGGGACGAGCCGGGTCTACGGCTGCTCAGCCCACGGTCTCGTCAGGAGGAGACGGACAGGGACGGGTGCAGCGTCACCCGACCGCTGCCGCCTTGCACGCTGACCGACAACGGCCGCCGAGCGAACTCCAGGCGCTCGAGCGCCATGTCCGGCACTCCGGAGAGGTCGGGGCGGACCAGCTCGACGCCGGAACGGTCGGCCGAGGGCTCCAGGCCCAGCATCGTCCGCACGAGCAGCAGCACCGAGGCCGAGGACCACGCCTGCGGTGAGCACGACGACGGGTAGGCCACCGGCATGGCAACGTCGTCACGCGCCACCCCCGCGAAGAGCTCCGGGGGGCGGCCGTCGAAGTGGCGGGTGGCCTCGAGGGCGCCATCGACGAACAGGTCGACGGCGTCCCACCGCCCGTAGCGAGCCGCACCCGCGACGCAGAGGGCGGTGTCGTGTGGCCAGACGGAGCCGTTGTGATAGCTCAGCGGGTCGTAGGCGGCCATCGAACGCGCGAGCGTGCGCAGCCCCCAGCCGGTCCAGAGGTCAGCGTCGACGAGCCGCTCGACGTACCGCGCGGCTTTGTCCTCGTCGGCGATACCCGACCACAGCGCGTGCCCGGGGTTCGTGGTGAGCGAGTCGATGGGTCGGCCGTCGGAGTCCAGGCCCAGCACGAACCAGCCCCGACGGTCCCAGAAGACCTCGTTGAAGCGGCCCTTGAGCTCCTCGGCACGTCGCCGTAGGTCGGTGGCGCGGTGGCCGATGTCGACCACGTCCGCGAGGGTCGCGGCCCCCTGCAGTGCGGCGTACACATAGCCCTGGACCTCGACGAGAGCCAGGGGAGCGGTCGGTATGCGTCCCGTCTGCCCGGGTGATGCCGTCCCAGGAGTCCTTCCAGCCCTGGTTCGCGAGCCCGCGGGCGTCACGGCGCCGGTAGTCGACGAAACCGTCGCCGTCGGAGTCACCCGGGCCGATGATCCAGTCGATGGCGCGCCCGACCGCCGGCGCCAGGCCGCGGAGCTTGGCCTCGTCGATCGCCCGCCACCGCCACGCCTCGGCCGTCAGGCCGACGAAGAGCGGCGTCGCGTCGACCGTGCCGTAGTACCGGTTGCGGGAGGAGAAGGCGCCGCTGCCGCCATGCCGGCGCAGCTCGTGCAGGATGCGGCCCGGCTGCTCCTCGGACGCCGGATCGTCCTCGCTGCCCTGGAGGTCCGCCAGGCTGGCCAGGACCCCTTCGGCGAGCGAGCCGTCGAAAGGCAGCGTCATCCAGGCGGTCAGCAACGAGTCGCGACCGAACAGCGTCATGAACCATGGAGCCCCGGCGGCGACGACGGCGCGGTCCGGGTGCTCGCGGTCGACGATGCGCAGGGCGGCCAGGTCGGCCAGGGCCTGGTCGACCGCGGTGGGGAGGCGGGGGTCGAGCGAGACCACGGACGGTACGGTCGACCGCCACCCCTGGAGGTCCCGGATCGCCACGCCCCGGGCTAGCTCGGACGGACGCTCGAGCTCGGCAGGCACACCGGCCGAGACGGGCTGCACGGTGACGACGACCTTGACCTCGTCCCGTCCCGGGATGCTCAGGCGCCAGCCCGCCGTGCCGCGAAGAAGGTCGACCTCGTCCGGCTTCGGCAGCAGGACCACCTCGGTGCGGTCCTGGTCGTCGTCGGGCGAGCGCAGCGTCCACCGTCCCGGCGAGTCCACCTCCGGCTTGGCCGGCTCGTCGTCGCTGGTGCCGCTCTTCACGTCGAAGACATGGGCGAAGTCGGCGGCGACCTCCAGCTGGAGGTGCACGCTGACGGGCAGCGGGTGCGGGTTGCGCATGGTCAGCTCCTCGACCATGCTGCCCGCGAGCCACCGGCGGCGGATCACCAGGACCTCGGCCACGTCGCCCCGCACGGCGTGACCGGCGTCATCGGTGTCTCCGGGGGGCCCGTCGACCGCCGTGACCACGCGCGAGACGACCACGGCGGAGAACGGCGTGGGCGTGCTGGCGGCCAGCAGCTCGGCCCGTACGCCGGCAACGGTCATGCACAGCCGGCTCAGGTGGCGCAGGTCGTCGTAGACCAGACCCTGGGTCGGGCCGGACATGTCTCCCGTCTCGCCGCTGATGGCGAAGCTGCGGCCGTCCACGGTGACGAGGTCGTGACGGTCGCTGGTCGGGACCGTGCCTGCCGAGAGATGGAGCTCAGACATCCCTCCACTCTGCACAAAGCCCCGGAATGATGCACATCGGGGTGAATCGGAGGCGGGGTGCACTCGACTAACTTGCTCGGCAGGGAGCAGGACCAAGGACCGGGGCTGAGGTTGAGGGGGAGGGTGTCGTGAGCACCATTTTCGAAGTGCCGTGCCCGGACTGCGGTCGATCGATGGTCGTTGAGGCCACCGGGAACATGCAGTGTCAGACCTGCCGCCGCGGCTACCGCGCCCGCATGGGACACCTCTTCGCAGTCGACGAGCCGCCACGACCCGGTCCGAGCGGACCACCGGCGACGCCGACCGCACGTCCGGATCGCGTGCACTCGTGAGGATCGCGCAGGTCGCCCCGCTGTACGAGGCCGTCCCTCCGGGCGCCTACGGCGGGACCGAGCGGGTCATCGCCACGCTGTGCGACGGTCTGGTGGCGCTGGGTCACGAGGTGACGCTGTTCGCGCCCGAGACGTCGGAGACGGACGCGGTGCTGGAGGCGTACGGCGAGCCGTTGCGCACCCGGTTCAGCCGCGAGGAGCTGACGGACCTCGCCCCGCACCTGCACCTGCAGATGTTGGCCGAGCTCTACCAGCGGCAGGACGAGTTCGACGTCGTGCACTCCCACCTCGACATCTGGACCTACCCCTTCACGCTCCTGGCGCAGGTACCCACGGTCCTCACGATGCACGGCCGGCTCGACCTCGACTTCCTCCGGGATCTGTTGCCCCGCTACGGCAGCGTCCCGCTCGTCTCGATCAGCGACGACCAGCGGCGAGCCGTGGCCGACCTCGACCTCACGTGGGCGGCAACCGTCTACAACGGCCTCGACCTGTCGGAGTACAGCGACGTCCCGCACGACTCCGACGGCTACCTCGCCTTCGTCGGTCGCATCGCCGAGGAGAAGGGCCCGCTCGCGGCCATCGAAGTCGCCCGGCGATCGGGACTGCCCCTCCGCATGGCCGCCAAGGTCGACCCGCTCGACGAGGAGTACTACGAAGAAGAGGTCAAGCCCCACATGGGCCACGGCGTCGACTTCATCGGGGAGATCGAGGAGCACGAGAAGGCCAAGTTCTACGCCGGAGCCCGAGCCACGCTCTTCCCCAGCGACTGGCCCGAGCCGTTCGGCCTGGTCATGATCGAGTCCCTGGCCGCCGGCACTCCCGTCATCGCGCTGCGGCGCGGTTCGGTGCCCGAGGTGATCGAGGACGGAGTCACCGGGTTCATCTGCGACAACGTCGACGAGATGGCCAAGGCCGCCGAGCGGATCGCCGAGATCGACCCCGACGAGTGCCGTCGGCAGGCCGCGCGCTTCTCTGCTGAGGCGATGTGCCAGGGCTACGTCGAGGTGTACGAGGCTCTGACGCGTGAGCGGGGCTCGCGGGGCTGAGCTCTCGGCGCAGAGGAGTTCGTCCGGCACCCTTGTCTGTGTCAGGCCGGAGGATCGACCCGGTTGTCTTGTTCGGTCGTGGTCTGCGTGCCGTCAGAGTGGGTCGTCGTCCTGACGCTGTGCGCGCCTCGCGCGCGGTTCGCGGTCACCGCCGTGAGCACGATCGCCAGGGCGCCGACGGCGGCGAGGATGTAGCCGACCATGGTGAGGTCGACGCCCGAGATGGCGTCGCGGACCGCAAAGGCGAGGATCAGTCCCAGAGCGAGCATGAAGATGCCGAGTCCGTATCCCATCAGGTTCTCCTTCGAGGGCCGCTGGTCAAGCCGGACCGGCCACGCTAGTGGTGCGCCCACCCCAAGGGGCTCACCCCCAGGAATGGGCATCAAGGGGGGTTCCGGTGAGTCCGGACCCCACCCGGGCTCCGCTTCCTTCCCCTGGAAGGGAGGCACGGCGGAGGCACCCCCGGGTGGGGTATCTGGTGGTTCCGTCCCGCCCCTATGACGGCCGAGGCTGGGCTACATGACGCGGCCGCAACGTGGCGCCGGGGTCAGTACTGTTGGTAGGCCCGGTAGTAGTCGCCCTGCCGGTCGCGCGACTCGTCGGTCCACGCCGTGGCGTCGTAGTCGGGGGCCGCCTTGACCTGGTCCTTGGTCAAGGTCACGAGGATCGTCTTGGTCTCGTGCTCCACAGCGCTCACGACACCAGCCGGGATCACGCGCTTCTTCCCGAAGATCCAGATGCCGGTGTCGACGACGAGGTAGGCGTTCGACACCTCGTTGGTGGCCGCGTCGACGCTGCCGATCGAACCGTCGGTCGCCTGGACGTCGTAGCCGACGAGGTCGAAGCCGTCGGTCCAAGCGGAGTCGCGGTAGTCCCACATCGTGCTCATCTGGTGCCCCTCCAAGGAATTGATGTCTTCCCCGGTCCGCCATCGAGGCTAGTCGGCATTGATGGCTGAGCAGACCACCCCTAGGTACGCGATCGTCGGCTCCCTGTGACCGTCAGTCGCTGCCGTCGCGAGGCGGGCGCGACTCCGTGAATGCCCTGTGTGACATCTCGAACGACGCGATGAGATCCATCAACAGGGCAGAAGCCGCTCTGGCGATGCCCTGGGCCTCGTCGGTGTCGCGCGCGGTCGCGAGCACGTCGAGGAAGATCTCGTGGTGGACGCGAACCACGTCGAGGAGGCCGATCGAGTCCTGCATGGCGTCGCGGCCGAGCTCGTAGGCGAGCCTCAGGCTCGTCTCGTCGCGCTGTGACAGGTACCTCAACATCAGGGGCGTGTAGTCGAGACGGAAGCGAACCAGCGGATCGGGCACGCGGTCACCCGCCCGACCGTGAGCGCGGTCGTGTCATGAGGCCAAGCACTGCAGCCCCTCCTCGAGATCGAGGGCTGTTTGCACCAGCGGCATGTGGACCGCCAGTCTCACGAGCGCCATCGCCACATCGGGCGCGATCCCGACCACGACGGTTCGGGCACCGCGCAGCCTTGCCATGTAGGCCAGGTTGCCCAACGTGCGGGCGGCGAAGGAGTCGAGGACGTCGAGGGCGGCGACGTCGATCAGGATTCCGCGGCAGCGCTGGCTGCCCACGCGGTCGAGCAGGTCACGCTGCAGCCGGACGAGCTGCTCGTCGTCCAGCGCCGCGTGGATCGAGACGATGAGGTTGGGCCCCTGCGTCAGGATCGAGGCCGGGAGGGGGGCCAGGGTGTTACCCGCTCCGTCAGTGGTCATCCGGCACCTTCGAGACCCTGAACCCCAGCTGGCGCTCGGCCTCCTCGATACCGCCCTGGAGGTCGCCCACGGTGTGCATCTTGCTCAGGTCGACCCCGATGGTGACGAGCGTCTGGGCGATGTCGGAGGACAGGCCCGTGATGATCACGTCAGCGCCCATGAGCCGCGAGGCGGTCACCGTGTCCACCAACGAGTTGGCGACCGCTTCGTCGACGTTGGGGACGCCGGTGATGTCGATGACGACGAGCTTCGCCCGGTGGGCCCGGATCCCGTGCAAGAGCTGTTCGGTCAGCTGCAACGCCCGTGCGGTGTCGAGGACGCCGATGATCGGCAGGATGAGCAGGCGTTCGCGGACCTGCAGGACGGGTGTCGAGAGCTCGAGCAGGGCATCCTGCTGGTCCCGGATGACCCGCTCGCGTTGCTCGACGAAGCTCACGGCGACGGTGTTCGCGATGCGGTTGGCGGCCGGCTCGTAGGCGTCCAGCACCCGGTTGAGGAGGTCGAAGTCCTCGCGGTACTTCTCGAACAGCGAACGCGCCAGGACGTCGCGCAGCAGCAGGACGATGCCGACCACCTCGTGGGTCTCGACGCCGCGCGGGATGATCCGCTCGGACAGGTCGCGGGCGTAGTGCTGGAGGGCCTCCACGCTGCCCGTCTCCAACACCTCGACGTAGTTGTCGTAGACCGACGTCGCCTCCGAGAACACCTCCTGGGCCGTCATGGCCGAGAGCAGGTGCGCCTCGGTGATGCGCTCGGCCCACTGCTGGCGGAGGCGGGTCCGGTTCGCTCGCAGGTGTGCGACCAGCTCAGGCAGGAGCGCGTCGCCCTCGTTGTGGGCGCTCGGGGTGCTGTCCTCGGCCGGGGTGTCCGTGGTGCCCGTGGTGTCCGTGGTGTCGGTCATGTGCGCTGCCTCTCGTCCGTGATCGAGTGTTCTGTCACGGCAACCACTTCTCCATGGTGACCGTCGTGCCGACGCCTGGAGCCGAGTCCAGGTCGAACTGATCCATCAACCGCTTGGTCCCGGGCAGACCGAGACCGAACCCGTCGTACGTGCTGAAACCGTCCTGCATCGCCTTCTCGGTGTCCTGGATGCCGGCGCCGACGTCGCGCGCCACGACGCTCACGCCGCGACGTTCTCCCGCGGAGATCATCGAGATGACCACCTCGCCGCGTTCGGCGAACTTCACGATGTTGCGTGTCACCTCAGAGATGGCCGTCGCGATGAGCGTCTGGTCGGTGGCCGAGAACCCGACGAGTGCCGCGATCTCGCGGCCCTTCTGGCGGGCGACCACCACGTCGGCGTCCCTCGACACGGGCACCCGCACCACGCCGTCCGTCGTCTGCTCCTCGCGGCGTTCGAAGAGCTCGGCCTTGATGCGGCTGCAGGCAGCGCAGCCCAGCACGTGACCACTGGCGTCCAGCTCCCTCTGCCGGCGCCGGTCTCCGCTGGACAACGCTCGCAGAACTGGACGGCAACGGTCGGTCGGCGGCTCGATCCCCTCGGCGAGCAACAGGTACTCGACGCGGAGGCTCGCCCGGGCCCGGCTCAGCCGCGCTGCCACGGCTCCGGGCGTGGAGCCCTGACCCGCGGCCAGGGTGATGGTGTCCTGACCTTCCACCTCGTGGGCCATCAGGACGTCCCGGTCACCCGCCGGCAGCTGTGCCAGCGCGGCGCCGACCATCGCCCGCTCCTCCTGACGCAGCACGTCGGCGACCGGGGACTCGCCCTCCTCGGTGTCGACCAGCAGGTGCGAGCGACTGCGGGCCCGGTCGTTCTTCTCGGCCATCGTCGCAACGAGGTTGCGAGCCGTGACCGCCGCGTAGTGAGGCAGCTTGTCCGGCTCGACCCGCGAACGGGCCGCCATCACGCGCACCAGGGCCTCCTGCACGAGGTCGTCCACGGTGTGCGGGTCCTTGACGCGCGAACCGATGACGCGCCGGAGCATGGGCACAAGGTCGACGAGAGCGTCGTCGTCGGCCGCGCCGTCACCGGCCGGCAGGGCCTCGGTCGCCACGCCCGTGTCCCCTCCTTCAAGGCGCCCCACCCGTCGGGCACTCGTCCCGGAATCTAACCCACCCCTTTCCCGTCTCGTACCCACGCTGCCACCGGTCAGCCCTCGATCAGGCAGGCCAACCCATGTCCGTGACTCGCGTCGGGCGTGCGCATGACGCGGCGAACCCCTGCAGGAGGGGGGCGGCGCCGCCCTGAAGGCGGCACCAGTCGACGGTCGACCTTCGCGACGGACGGCCCCATGCGCGTCATCCAGCGACCGAGAGGCCGTCATAGGGGTGCGTGGCCACACCCTGGCCGCGCACATCGTCGCCCGAAGAACTCGGGCCGATCAGGAGGGGTACGTACACATGTTTCTCGGCACCCAGAAGTCCAGGACACCGTTCGCGGTGCTGGCAGCAGCCCTTGTTCTGGCCATCATGGCGGCGCTCGGAGGCTTCTCGTCCGCGGCCACGGCCGTCAGCGGTAGCGGTGACACTGCCGCCCGAGGGACCGTCGCCAAGAACGTCAACGGCAAGCTGACCTCGAAGCTCGTCGGGACGGCCTCGGACGGCAGCAAGGTCACCGGCAGCTTCACCCCGCTGAAGTTCGTCAAGAAGGACGGCAAGCAGCAGGTCAAGGGCGTCGTCGACGGCGTGGTGACCCACGCCGACGGCACCAAGGAGAAGTTCACGGCCCTGCGCACGCTGAAGGTCAAGAAGATCAACGGGAAGTCCCTGTCGGGGCTGACCTCGAGGTCGGCCTCCGGCATGGCGGCCTGCGACATCCTGCATCTCGTCCTCGGACCGCTCGACCTCGATCTCCTCGGTCTCCAGGTCCACCTCGACAAGATCGTGCTCGACATCGTCGCCGCAACCGGAGCCGGCAACCTGCTGGGCAACCTGTTGTGCGCCATCACTGGTCTGCTCGACGGCGGCCCGCTGGCCGGCCTGCTCGGCCAGCTGAACGACCTGCTGGGACAGATCCTCGACGCCCTGAACCTGGGCATCTGACAAAGGGGGACGAGACGCACCAGCGTCACGCACCGCCATGAGACCCCGACCCCCGGCGCGGCTCCGACCCCCGGTCCGCCGCGCCGGGGTTCGGCCATTCCACGACCGCTTCGAGACGAGACCAGAAGACTCATGACCCTCGCATTCCACGACAACGAAGGCCCACCACTCGTCGGCTACTTCACCTACAGCCTCGTCGGCGACCACTGGTCCTGGTCGGACGGGATGTACAGCCTGCACGGGTTCGAGCGGGGCGACGTCACGCCCAGCACCGCCGTCCTTCTTGCTCACCTGCACCCCGACGACCGCACGGGCGTCTACGAGGTTCTCGACAACGCGATGCGAGCCGCGACCCCGTTCACCTGCTACCACCGCGTCGTCGATCGCCATGGGCAGGAGCACTCGGTCCTCCTCGTCGGTCGGGGCGTCCGCGACGACCGTGGCCTCGTGGAGAAGCTGGAGGGCTACGTCGTCGACATCGCGCCCAGCCCTTGCCAGCGCTCTGCGGCGCGGACCACGTGACCCGCTCGCAGGAGGAGTCCTCAGTCCTCGAGCAGTGACGCCGCATCGACGGCGATCGTGGGGGCAGGCTCCTGAGGGGACGAAACGCTGCCCACAGCCCGAATGTCATCGTTGAGTGTCGACTCGCCGTACACGGCTTGGGCGAGGCCGATCGCCAAGCCGGCCATCTCCTGGTCGGCAAGGCCGAGGCGGTACGCGACGGCCCGGGCGTTGTCGGGACGGTCCAGCGGGTTCTTGGCCAACAGGTCCTCGATCACACCGGCCAGGACCTCCGGTACGTCGTCCGGCAGCGGGGGCGGGGCCTCGTGGATGTGGCTCATCGCGGTGGCGATCGGCGTCGGCTTGTCGAACGGTTTGGTGCCCGACAGCATCTCGTGCCCGACGACACCGAGGGCATACAGGTCGGAAGCGCCGGTCGCCGGTCGACCGAGGGCCTGTTCCGGGCTGAGGTAGGACGGCGTCCCGAGCAGGTCTCCGGCGCGGGTGTGACCCGAGGCGTCGGCCGCACGCGCGATCCCGAAGTCGGTGAGCTTCACCAGGCCGTCCGCACGGATCAGGATGTTGGCCGGCTTCACGTCCCGATGGACGACCTTGGCCTCGTGGGCAACCCCGAGCGCCAGGGCGCACTGTCCGAGCACCGAGCGCACCTGTTCGGCGGGGAGCGGGCCATGCTCGCGGATCACCTGTGACAGCGGCTGGCCCTCGACCAGCTCCATGACCAGAAAGGCCAGTCCGTCGTCCTCGCCGTAGTCGAACAGGGTGGCGATGTTGGTGTGGATGAGTGCTGCGGAGTGCAGCGCCTCGTCACGGAACCGCAGGGCGAACAGCTCCTCATGGTCGGGGTCCGGCCGCATGATCTTGAGGGCGACCCGTCGCTGGAGGACGGTGTCTGACGCGGACCAGACATCGGCCATGCCTCCCGACGCGACGCGGCCCTCCAGCAGGTACCGTCCGCAGAGCAGCAGCCCTGGCTCGACCCGGCTCACCTCGTTGACCTCACAGGATCCCTTCGCAGCAACGTGGAGGGCGACCGTCCTGCCGCGTGTTCCGGAAGTCCCTGCTCGGGGACGCTACTGCAAAGCTCCGCCCACCTCGCTCACCCCCAGGTATGGGGGTTGGCGGCCGTTCGGCGGGTTGAGCCTGGCGAGCGCGAGGGTGATCCCTTCACTCCTCAGCCTCGGGGCATCGTCCATCTGGCATCAGGGGGGCGATGTCTTGCTACGTCGGGTAGCAGGCAGGGGTGTAGTGCACCAGCCCCAGAACCGCGACAATCAGGGCGTGGGGGGAAACCAGGACGTGGTCTGGGTCCAGATCGTGACCACCCAGCGCGTTGTCGAGCTGGGCCTCCGCGCCATGCTCGCCGGGGTCTCGGCCCCGTTCACGCTCACCACCTCGGGTCCATCCGTCGCCGACCCGGACGTGGTCCTCTTCGACGTCATCTGCATGCGAGAGGGGGACACCACCGAGCTCGACGTCTGGGTCAAGGACACGGCCACCATCGTCATAGCCGTCGATCGCACCCTGCGTCCCGAGCTCGGAGCGCAGGCCCGCGCGCACGGTGTGGAGTGGAGCATCACCCTCGACATCAGCGACGCGGACTTCGTCCGGGTCATCAAGGAAGCGATCGACGGCACGCTGGAGGACAGCGACGTCGCACAGGAGTGGGACACGGCTGACTACCTCGGGCAGGACGTCGGCCTGAGCCCCCGCGAGTCGACAGTGCTCGTCCTCGTCACGCGCGGCTTCAGCAACCAGGACATCGCGGATGAGCTCTACCTGAGCATCAACTCGGTCAAGACCTACATCAGGTCGGCGTACCGGAAGATCGACGTGTCAACTCGCAGCCAGGCAGTGGCCTGGGCCATCCAGGCGGGCTTCCCCACGGTCCCGGGCCCGGAGTCCGCCCTGGAACAAGTCACCTGAGAGGCTGGCACCCTGTACTGGGGTACAGGCCTACGGTTGGTCGCATGGACACGATGAGCGACGGGGCGGACGGTCTCGCGTGGGCCTCCGAGGCGTGCACGCTGCCGACCTTCGACCGGCCCCTTCGCCTGGCCGAGTTCGACGACCTGTTCGCGACCACCCTGCGGTCGGTCGAGAGCATCGAACCCACCCGTGCCCGTCTGCTGTTGGCAGGTGACGACGAGGTGGCCGAGCGGACCCGGCGACTGGCTGACGCCGAGAGATCCTGCTGTTCCTTCTTCACCTTCGGCGTCTCCACCATCGAGCCGGGGCTGGTGGCGTTCGACATCGAGGTGCCCGTCGCACATGCCGACGTGCTGGCCGGGCTATTGGCCCGTGCCGACGCCGTCCAGAGGCCGTCATCGTGACGGTAGCCGCGTTGCCGTCCGGACTGCGTCGAGGCGAGTCGCCTCGGCTGCTGGCGTGAACATCGAGACGCTGCGCTACTACGAGCGCCGTGGTCTCCTGGCCGAGCCCGCCCGGAGCCAGGCGGGATGAGCGTGACCAGATCTGCGTCGGAGAGTCCGTTCGTCGCGGTCCCGAGAGGGAGCGAGTGGACCGACGTGCGGCACTGGGTCGATGATGACCCTCGTGACAGTGCTGTTCTCACTGGCCGGTTTCGTCGCCCTCGTCGGACTGTTGGCCTCGAAGAACGCTCACCGGACCGACGGGCGCGCGTGCTGCGCGCCCGCCGATCCTCGCCAGGACCTGCGGATGCGCGCGGCTGGCGATGACCCGGTCGCGCTACCCGAGCGGACGCAGCTCACGTAGAGCGGGTGGGAGGGCGCACGACTCAGCGCTCGTACGCCGCCAACGCCGCGTCGACGGGTACCTCGCCGTTGTTGAACTCGACGGTGGCACCCGCCAGCCCGGGGCGGCCCAGGGTCTCGGCCGCGACCAGGGCCACGTCGGCCCGGCTGACGGACCCCTTCGTCGCGCCGTCGAGCGAGGTCGCGATGCGGCCGGTGGCGGCGTCCAGCGTCAGCCGGCTGGGGCGCAGGATCGTCCAGTCCAGGTCGCTCTGCGCGAGCGCCACGTCGGCTGCTGTCTTGGCGTCGGCGTAGGCGAAGAAGGAGTCACCCTCGGCGACGCCGTGGTCGGGCCCGGCCCCGAAGTAGGACACCATCACGTAGCGGCGCACGCCCGACCGACGTGCCGCCTCGATGGAGCGGATCGCAGCGTCGCGGTCGACGGCGTACGTGCGTTGCGGGTTGCCGCCGCCCGCGCCGGCCGACCAGACGACGGCGTCGTGGCCGTCGAGCAGGCCGGCGATGGCGTCGACGTCCGCCGACTCGATGTCGAAGACGACGCCCTCGGCACCGTCGGCCTCGACGTCGGCCACGTGGTCGGGGTTGCGGACCACCGCCGTGACCTGGTGGCCGCTCTCGTGGAGCAGCGGGGTGAGCAGGCGGGCGACCTTGCCGTGGGCTCCGATGATGGCGATGCGCATGTCGGGGCAACCCTGCCCGCCCGTGCGGGTATTCCGGCACGGCAGACTGACCGCGTGACTGACGACGCAGCCCCGCACGCCGGCCTGAGCGCGATGCTCGGGACCACCGATCCGGACATCATCGGCAACTTCGTGGCCTTCCTCGGGCTCGAGTTCACCGAGCTCGCGCCCGACCGGGTCGTGGCGACCTGGACGGTCGAGCCCAAGCTGCACCAGCCGTACGGGATCCTGCACGGCGGCGTGCACTGCAGCGTCGTCGAGACGCTGGCCAGCGTCGGTGCGGCCCTGTGGGTGTCCGGGCGCGACGAGACGGCCAAGGTCGTCGGCGTCAACAACAACACCGACTTCTTCCGCGCCGTCCGCGAGGGCGCCATGACCTCGACGGCGACGCCGCTGCACCGCGGCCGGTCGCAGCAGCTCTGGCTGGTGGAGACGCACGCCGACGCCGACGGCTCGCTGTCGGCGCGCGGCCAGGTGCGGCTGCAGAACCTGTACCTCGGCGGCTGAGCCAACGTACGACAGACTGTTGGCATTTCCGCCGTTGGAGTGTAGAACGTTGGGATGACCACGGATGGACGGACCGGCCCGGCGCCGGTGCCGACGGGACCGCTGAGCAAGATCGACTACTCCGAGCGGATCCCCAACAACGTGAACCTCGCCGACGACCGACGGCTCCAGCGGGCGCTCGAGGGCTGGCAGCCGAAGTTCCTCGACTGGTGGAAGACGCTCGGTCCCGCGCTGCCGACCAAGGACGTCTACCTGCGCACGGCGATCGCCGTCGGCCGCGACGGCTGGGCGCACTTCGACCACGTGCCGATGGAGGACTACCGCTGGGGGATCTTCCTCGCCGAGCGTGACCCCGACCGGGTGGTGAGCTTCGGCAAGCACCGGGGCGAGCCGGCCTGGCAGGAGGTGCCCGGCGAGCACCGGGCCGACCTGATGCGGCTGATCGTGATCCAGGGCGACACCGAGCCGGCGAGCGTCGAGCAGCAGCGCGTGCTGGGCAACACCGCACCGAGCATCTACGACCTGCGCAACCTCTTCCAGGTCAACGTCGAGGAGGGCCGCCACCTCTGGGCGATGGTCTACCTCCTGCACGCGTACTTCGGCCGGGAGGGACGCGAGGAGGCCGAGCAGCTCCTCAAGCGCAACTCGGGCGACCTCGACTCGCCGCGCATCCTCGGCGCCTTCAACGAGGCGACGACCGACTGGCTGCAGTTCTTCATGTTCACCTACTTCACCGACCGCGACGGGAAGTACCAGCTCGGCACCCTCAAGGAGTCGGCGTTCGACCCGCTGGCCCGCACCTGCGAGTTCATGCTGAAGGAGGAGGCCCACCACATGTTCGTCGGCACGACCGGCGTGCAACGCATCGTGGAACGCACCGCCGAGGTGATGAAGGAGAAGGGTGGCGCGGCGACCTTCGAGGACGGCGTCATCCCGCTCGACGTCATCCAGAAGTACCTGAACTTCCAGTTCTCGGTGTCCATGGACCTCTTCGGCGGCGAGCAGTCCACCAACGCCGGCAACTACTACTCGTCGGGCCTCAAGGGTCGCTGGCAGGAGACCCGTCGCAAGGACGACCACGTGCTGCTGGAGGACACCCGCACCATGCGGTACGTCGAGGACGGCGAGATCCGCGAGAAGGAGGTGCCGATGCTGAGCGCGCTCAACCTCGACCTCCGCGACGAGTACGTCGCCGACTGCGCCAACGGGGTACGTCGCTGGAACCAGGCCCTCGAGGAGGCCGGCCTCGACGAGCGGCTGATCCTGCCGCACGAGGGCTTCAACCGTCGGGTGGGCACCTACTCCCAGCACCACGTCAGCCCGGAGGGCCAGGTGCTCACCGACGAGGAGTGGGCGAGCGTCCGGGACGGCTACCTGCCGTCGGACCAGGACCGGGCCGACGTGGCGGCGCTGATGGTGCCCGAGTACGAGTACGGCAAGTTCGCCGGCTGGATCGCCCCGCCGCTCGCGGGGATCAACGACCAGCCGGTCGAGTTCGACTACGTGCACCTCGCCGAGGAAGGCCTGGTGTGACGCTCACCTGGCAGCGCGACGAGCTGCCCGTCTGGGACGCCGACAAGGCGCGCGTCATCGGCGGCGCGCCGCAGGGTGCGTTCGTCATCCCGTTCCACGAGGGCGACGCGCTGCCGGGCGAGTGGTTCGTGGCGAGGGACGGCGACGAGGTCGTGGGCTACGGCCGCCTCGACATCGGCTGGGGCGGCGACGCCGAGATCCTGCTCGCCGTCGACCCTCAGCGGCAGGAGGCCGGCGTCGGCAGCTTCGTGCTCGCCCGCCTCGAGGACGAGGCCGCCGCCCGCGGGATCAACTACGTCTACAACACGATCCGGCAGCACGAGGGTCGCGAGCTCGTGCACGACTGGCTGGTCGTCCGCGGCTTCCGCGGTGACCTCGACGGCGACCTGCGCAAGCGGGTCGGCAGCACCCCCGCCACGCCCGCCCGGACCCCACGGCTGGAAGTGACGGCGTACGACGCCGCGGCCGACGAGGGCGGGCAGGCTCCGGGTCGCGAGGAGCAGGGCGGGTACGTGGACGTCGACGAGCACAGGTACTGAGTCCGCTGGTTTCGTGACAGGACTTCGTCCTTCCTCAACCAGCGGGGAGCGGGCCGGCGGCCTCGGCGAACGAACGCCAGGCGGATTGGGCGGGGCGGTGCCAGCGGGCGTGCTGCTGGTGGAACGTGCTGGCGGCGCGCGGCCCGGGCCAGTCGTGGTCGAGCAGCTCGGCGGGCAGGTCCGGGTCGAGGAACGGGAACCGCCGCCACTCCTCGATCAGCTGCACCTGCGCGAGGAACGCCTCGAGGTCGGTGGGCGCGATCCGGATCTCGAAGTCGGACAGGAACGCGACGTACCGGTCCTCGACCTCCTCGAGGTCCCACGCCTCGGCCAGCAGGCGGCCCTCCTCGCCGAGCCCGCTGGCCGACCCGGTCCACGCGAAGGCGAGGTCGGCCAGGCCGAGGTCGCGGACCACGGCCTGCACCTCGTCGGCCTTGCTGGCGTCGGTGGCGATCCAGAGCCCGGACGTCGGGCTTCCCAGGCCGAGCCAGGAGAGCCGGGTGCGCAACCGGTGTCGCAGCTGGCGCTGCGTCTCCGGGATCGGCACGCTGACCACCAGCCAGCGGCCGTCCCACGGGCGCCGCTCACGCATGAAGCCGTAGATGCGCCGCGTGCCGTCCTCCAGCAGGGCGTGACCTCGGGGGGTCAGGCTCCACAGCACCCGGCGGCCGTGCCGCTCCGAGCTCAGCATCCCCTCGGCCGCCGTCCGGGTCAGAGCCTGGCGCGCGGCCTTCTCCTCGACGCCCAGGACCTGCAGCGCGTCGACGAGGGTGGCCGTCCACACCGGCGAGCCGTTCGGGTGCACGAACTCGCCCAGCACCGTGAGCAGCAAGGAGCGGGCGCTGCCGAGCTGGGTCACGCGCGACATGCTACAACCTGTTGACGTTCCATCACGCAGGCGTAGAGTGTCGGCCATGTCCGATGCCGTCCCCGTGGTCGACTTCGACACGACCCCCGAGCACTACCGTCACTGGACGCTGGCCACCGAGGGTGACGTCGCGACGCTCACCCTGGCGGTCGACGAGGACGGCGGGCTCGTCCCGGGCTACGAGCTCAAGGCCAACTCCTACGACCTCGGCGTCGACATCGAGCTGTACGACGCGATCCAGCGGGTGCGGTTCGAGCACCCTGAAGTGAAGGCGATCGTGATCACCGGCGGCCTGGAGAAGATGTTCTGCGCGGGCGCCAACATCCGGATGCTGGCCCAGTCGTCGCACGCGTGGAAGGTCAACTTCTGCAAGTTCACCAACGAGACCCGCAACGGTCTCGAGGACGCGAGCGAGCACTCGGGCATCCCGTCCGTGGCAGCGGTCAACGGCACGGCCGCCGGCGGGGGCTACGAGATCGCCCTGGCGTGCGACGAGATCGTGCTGATCGACGACGGCTCGTCAACGGTCTCCCTGCCCGAGGTGCCACTCCTCGGAGTGCTGCCCGGCACCGGCGGTCTCACCCGCGTCGTCGACAAGCGGCACGTCCGCAAGGACCGCGCCGACCTGTTCGCCACCAAGGCCGAGGGCTTCCGCGGCCAGACCGCCGTCGACTGGGGCCTGGTCGACTCCACCGTCCCGCGCAACCGCTTCGCCGAGCACGTGGCCGAGCGGGCGCGGGTGCTCGCCGAGGGGTCGAGCCGACCGGGCGGCCCCGGCGTCGCGCTGACCCCGCTGGTCCGCACCGAGGCTGACGACGTGATCAGCTACTCCCACGTGACCGCCACCATCGACCGGGCCGCCCGCCGCGTCGACATCGAGGTGCGCGGCCCCGAGACCGACCCGCCGGCGGATGCCGGCGGCGTACGGGCATTGGGCGTCGACTGGTGGCCGATGGCCGTCACCCGCGAGCTCGACGACCTGGTGCTGCGGCTGCGCACCAACGAGACCGCGATCGGCACCTGGGTGATCCGTACCTCCGGCGACACCGACCGCGTGCTGGCCCACGACGCCCAGCTCGCCGACCTCGACGACTGGTTCGTCGCCGAGGTGCGGCACTACTGGAAGCGCACCCTCAAGCGCCTCGACGTGACCAGCCGCAGCCTGATCGCCGTCATCGAGCCGGGCTCGTGCTTCGCGGGGATGCTGGCCGAGCTCGCCCTGGCGTGCGACCGGCAGTACATGCTCGACGGCGTCTACGAGGACGTCGACCCGGACGCGGAGCCCGCCACCATCGTGCTGACCGCGGCCAACGACGGCGCGTTCCCGATGGGCAACGGGCTCAGCCGTCTGGAGTCGCGGTTCTGGGGACGTGACGACGAGCTGGCGGCTGCCCGCAAGGCGATCGGCGAACACCTCGACGCCCGCGCGGCCGACGACCTCGGCCTGGTCACCTGGGCGCTCGACGACCTCGACCTCGAGGACGACCTGCGGATCGCGCTCGAGGAGCGGGCGTCGCTCTCGCCCGACGCGCTCACCGGCATGGAGGCCAACCACCGGTTCGTCGGGCCCGAGACGGTCGAGACGAAGATCTTCGGCCGGCTGACGGCCTGGCAGAACTGGATCTTCTACCGCCCCAACGCCTCCGGCCCCGACGGGGCGCTGCGGCGCTACGGCTCGGGCCAGCGCGGCTCCTACGACTACCAGCGGGTGTGAGATGACCGACCGCTTCAACGCGCAGACCTACCTGGTCACCCGGAACGTCGAGGACGGGCTCGGCGACAAGGTCGCGGTCCGCGCCGCCGAGACCACGACGTACGCCGAGCTCGACGAGCTCTGCGGGGTCGTCGCCGCCTCCCTGCGGGAGGCGGGCGTCCGGTCGGACGACCGGGTCCTGCTGATGATGTCCGACGGACTGCCCATGCTGGCCGCCATCCTGGGCTGCTTCCGCTCCGGCGCGGTCGCCGTGCCCGTCTCCACCATGCAGACCGCCACCGAGCTCGGCACCGTGCTCGCGGACTCGGGGGCGCGGCTGGTGGTGTGCACGCCCGAGTTCGCGGAGGCCGTCGACGGGGCCCTCCCGCTGGCGCCCGAGGTCGAGCGCCTGGTCGTGGCCGGCGACGCCACCCTGGCCGTGCCCGACGCCGTCGGCCAGATGTCGTGGGAGGAGTTCCTGACCGCCGGCCGCGCCGCACCCGACGTACGTCGCGCGGTCGCCGACACCGACGCCGACGCGTGGGCCCTGTGGCTCTACACCAGCGGCACCACCGGCCTCCCCAAGGCGGCGATGCACCGTCACGCCAACATCCGGCACGTCTGCGAGACCTACGGGCAGCAGGTGCTCGGCATCCGACCCGACGACGTGACGTTCTCGGTGGCCAAGCTGTTCTTCGCGTACGGCATCGGCAACTCGTTGTTCTTCCCGTTCTCGGTCGGTGCCACGACCGTGCTCGAGGGACGGCGGCCGACGCCCGCGATCGTCCAGGAGCGCGTCGCCACCGAGCGGCCGACGCTCTTCTTCGCCGTCCCGACCTTCTACGCCGCGCTGCTCTCGGGCGACCTGCCGGAAGACTCGTTCGCGTCGGTCCGGCTGGCCGCGTCGGCGGGCGAGGCGCTGCCCGGCCCGCTGCTCACCCGGTTCAAGCAACGCTTCGGCGTCGACATCATCGACGGCATCGGCTCGACCGAGGCGCTGCACATCTTCCTGTCCAACAGGCCGGGCGACATCCGGCCCGGCACCACGGGCAAGGCCGTGCCGGGGTACGACGTCGCGGTCGTCGGCGAGGACGGCCAGCCCCTGCCGGCCGGCCAGCCCGGCGCGCTGCGGGTGCGCGGTGACTCGATCGCCCTCGGCTACTGGAAGCGGACCGCCGCCTCCCGACAGGTGTTCCAGGGCGAGTGGCTGGTCACCGGCGACACCTACGTCTGCGACGCGGACGGCTACTTCACGTGCCTGGGCCGCAACAGCGACATGCTCAAGTCCGGCGGCATCTGGGTGTCGCCGGCCGAGGTCGAGAGCCGGTTGATCGAGCACCCGGCCGTGCGGGAGGCCGCCGTCGTCGGCGTGGCCGACGAGCACGGCATCGACAAGCCGGTGGCCGTCGTCATCGCCGAGGGCGTCAGCGCCGAGGACCTGGTCGCCTGGTGCCGCGACGGCCTGGCGCACTTCAAGGCGCCGCACCACGTGGTGTTCGTGGACGAGCTGCCCAAGACCGCGACCGGCAAGCTCCAGCGGTTCAAGGTCCGTCACCTGCTGGCCGGCAGCTCGAAGGGCTGAGAGGAGCAACCACGTGCCGTACGTCATCGCCAGCGCCTGCATCGACGTCAACGACAAGGCGTGCGTCGACGAGTGCCCGGTCGACTGCATCTACGAAGGGGTCCGCAAGAGCTACATCAACCCCAAGGAGTGCATCGACTGCGGCGCGTGCGAGCCGGTCTGCCCGGTCGATGCGATCACCCAGGACCGCCGCGTCGCCGAGGGCGACGAGGCGTTCGTCGAGGACAACGCCACGTTCTTCGACGTGGTGCTGGCGGGTCGCGACGCGCCGCTCGGCATGCCCGGCGGGGCTCGGAAGGTGGGTGACCTCGGGACCGACACCGAGCTGGTCGCCGCCTGGGCTGCAGACTGAGCCGATGCTCGACGGACACCTGCTGGTCGACGCCCACGTGCACGTCCCGGTGCTCGGGTCGCTCAAGCCCGCCTGGGTGCAGTGGGCGAGGGACTTCGGCCCGGACGGCATCCTCGACCGCGTCTGGGACGCCGACGGCCGGATCGACCCGGCGGCGCTGGACGAGCTCTTCGCGGAGCAGGGCGTCGACGCGGCCCTGCTCTTCTGCGAGTACAGCCCCAAGGTCACCGGCATCCAGCGGTTCGAGGACCTGCTGCCGATCGTCGCGCACAACCCGTCACGGTTCCGGCCGGTCGCCAACGTCAACCCGCATCTGCACTTCCCGATCGCCGACGAGCTCGGCCGCCAGCTCGACCAGGGTGCAGCGGCGCTCAAGCTGCACCCGGTCCACGGCGGCTTCCGCTGCGACGACCCGGCGCTGTGGCCGGCGTACGCCGTGCTGGCCGAGCGCGGCGTCCCGTTGATCGTGCACTGCGGGACGTCGTCGTTCCCCGGCTCGATGAACGAGCTCGCCCACCCCGAGCACCTGCTGCCCGTGGTGCGAGACTTCCCGACCCTCGACGTGGTCCTTGCCCACGCCGGCCGCGGCTGGTGGTACGACGCGGCCGCGTTCATGGCGCAGCTCTACCCGACCGTGTGGCTCGAGCTGTCGGGTCTGCCGCCCAAGCGGCTGCCGGAGTACTTCGCGAGGTACGACCTCAACCGGCTGGCACAGAAGTGGATCTTCGCCACCGACTGGCCGGGCGCGGTGACGTCCACCAACGCGCGGGCCGTGGCCGGGCTCGGCCTCGACGACGACGTGGTGGCCGACGTGCTCGGCCGCAACGCGCTGCGCGTGTACACGGGTCTCGACCACCTCGCCTGAATTTCCCGTGGAGGCCGTCGGACCTCGCGAGTAGCGTCCCGAGGATGGCCCCCAAGAACCTCGCGATCCTGGTGCACGACGACGTGGAGGTGCTCGACTTCTGCGGGCCGTTCGAGGCGTTCGGTGTCACCGGCGACGACGGCCAGGCCCACTTCAACGTCTTCACGGTCGCCGACGAGGCACGGGTCGTCCGCGCCAACACCGGCATGCTCATCCAGCCCAACCACACGATCGACGACTGTCCGCCGCTCTCGATGCTGCTGGTCCCCGGCGGCAACACCAGCGTGATCCTCGAGAACCCGAGGCTGATGGCCTGGATCGCCGAGCAGGAGAAGCAGGTCGAGCACCTGGTGTCGGTGTGCACCGGTGCCTACGTGCTGGCCGAGCTCGGTCTGCTCGACGGCCTCGAGGCGACCACGCACTACAGCGGCTACGACCGGTTGCAGAAGGCCGCGCCGACGGCCGTCGTACGCCGAGACGTCCGGGTCGCCGACAACGGCCACATCGTCACCGGTGCGGGTGTCTCTGCCGGGATCGACCTGGCGCTGCACATGATCGGGCGGATGTACGGCATGGAGGAGGCCCGCGCCGTGGCCGAGTACATGATGTACCGCTGGGCGCCCGAGGACGAGGCGCGCACCCAGGCTCTGATCGCTTCCTGACCTGGCTCACAGCGGACCCACAACTTCGGGTTCCACCGTGGGGTCATGACGATCCCACCCAGGCTCATGGCTCGCGTGAAGCGCCCCCTCGCCACGGCGGCCGCCGCCGCCCTCGTCCTGCCGCTGACCGTCGCCGCCGTCGCGCCGGCCGCGGCCACCACCGTCCTGGTCGACCGCGGCTGGCCGCCGTACCCGGGCTCCGGCTACCAGCCGTACGGCTACGTCTCGCCGTACGCGACCACCTCGTCCCTCGACACCACGGAGGCCACCGCCGAGCAGTCGGCGGGCCTGGTGACGATCACCAGCGAGGTCGAGTTCGGCGCGGGCGAGGCCGCCGGCAGCGGCATCGTCATCGGTAGCGACGGTCTCGTCGTGACCAACCACCACGTGGTCGAGGGTGCGACGTCGATCCAGGTCACGGTGGTCACGACCGGCCGTACCTACGACGCCGAGGTGCTCGGCACCAACGCGAAGCGCGACGTCGCCATCCTGCAGCTCGAGGACGCCTCCGGTCTCACGACGGCCTCCACGGACGCCGGCGGGGTCAGCGTCGGCGAGGACGTGACCGCGGTCGGGGACGCGGGCGGCGACGGCGGCGCGCTGACCGCCGCGGCCGGCACGGTCACCGACACCGACCACGCGATCACCGTCCCCGACGAGCAGACCGGTGCGGCACACCGGCTCACCCAGCTGATCGAGGTGGACGCCGACATCATCCCGGGCGACTCCGGCGGCGCGCTGCTCGAGTCCGACGGGGACGTCGTCGGGATGAACGTCGCGGCGTCGTCCGGCTCGGCGAACATCACCGGGTACGTCATCCCGATCAAGCGGGTCCTCCGGATCGCCGCGCATGTCGTCGCCGGCGAGGAGACGGCCTCGATCACGCTGGGCTACGACGCGTTCCTCGGCGTCTCACTCGCGGGTACGGGCACCGCACTGGCCGGTGTCGTCGACGGGGGAGCGGCCTCCGACGCCGGCCTCGGCGCCGGCGACACCATCACCTCGCTCGGCGGCACCTCCGTCACGACGTACCTCCAGCTCCAGAAGGCCGTCGCCGCCCACGACCCCGGCGACTCCGTCCGCGTCACCTGGACCGACTCTTCCGGTGCCTCCCATTCCGCCACCGTCACCCTCGGCCGAGCCCCGGTCGCCTAGGGAGGCGAAATCTGCTGAGTAACCACCCTCTAGACCCACTTCTACCCCGCTCAAGCGGGGTAGAAGTGGACTCAAGGGGTGGTTACTCAGCGGGGATGGGCGGGTGGAGGACGACGCGGGCGGTCGTGCCGACCCGGCCGTCGACCATCCCGTCGACGTCGATGACGGCCAGCGACCGGCCGCCGTGGCGGGTCGTGGCACGGCAGACGAGCTCGGCGCCGATAGGGATGCCGCGGGTGTAGGCGATGTGCACCGACGCGGTGACCAGGTCGGGGCGGAGGGCGCCGGCGACCAGGTCGGCGAGGAACATCGAGACGCCGCCGTGGAGGTTGCCGCTCTCGTTGGCGTGCACGTCGGTGGTGGTGACCGGCTCGTCGGCGCGGGTGGCCAGCAGCCGCTCGAGGTCGCCAGGCGCGGGCGGGCCGCCCCAGGCACCCTCCTCGACGAGGCCGTCGGGGGCGACGAGGTACCGACCCCGCTGGCTCGTCGACCCGAGCAGCAGGCCGTCCTCGTCGGTGACCGTGCCCGTCGCGTACCCGCCGAGGGCGTCGGCGTGCACGAGGCGCGCGTTCGCGAACACACGGCCCGAGGTCGGCAACGGCCGGAGCACGTCGAGGGTGATCTCGGCGCTGACCGACCAGTGGCCTCGGGGCAGGTCGGCGACGATCGCGTACCCGAGCAGGTCGTCGACGAGGACGGCGACCGCGCCGGCCGGCGTACGCCCCTCGACCTCCAGCCACGGACCGACCGGCATCGAGCCCCGGAACTCGCCGTCGTCGGAGACCGTCAGCTCGCTCATCCGCAGCAGGGCCTCGGGTCCCGTCTCGACGACGGGGAGCACGACGGTCACCCGCGCAGGCTAGCGACGCGTGGTTTCGAGGCTCGTCGCTGGCGCTCCTCGCACCTCAACCCCCGAGGATCGTCACGCGGTGTGGTGCACCTCCTGCAGCGCGTACACCGGGGTGTCGATCCCCTCGTACCTGGCCTTCAGCTGGAGGGCGAGGTACAGCGAGTAGTGCCGGGACTGGTGGAGGTTGCCGCCGTGCATCCAGAGGTTGTCGACCTGGGTGGGCTTCCACATGTTGCGCTGCTCGCCCTCCCACGGCCCGGGGTCCTTGGTGGTGTCCGAGCCGAGGCCCCACACCTTCCCGAGCTTGTCGGCGGTCTCCTGGTCGATGAGGTCGGCGACCCAGCCGTTCATCGAGTTGTAGCCCGTCGCGAAGACCACGACGTCGGCCGGCAAGGTCGTGCCGTCCTCGAGCACCACGGAGTCCTCGGTCAGGTGCGAGACCTGGCCACGCACGAGCTTCACGTCGCCGTTGGCCACCAGGTCGGCCGCGCCCACGTCGATGTAGTAGCCGGAGCCGCGTCGCAGGTACTTCATGAACAGCCCGGACCCGTCGTCGCCCCAGTCCAGCCAGAACCCGGCCTTCTCGAGCCGGTCGTAGAAGTCCTTGTCCCTCTCGGCCATCGCCTCGTACGCCGGGATCTGGAACTCGTGCAGGATGCGGTAGGGCAACGACGCGAAGATCATGTCGGCCTTCTCGGTCGTCACGCCGGACGCGACCGCACGCTCGGAGTACAGGTCGCCGAGGCCGATCTCCATCAGGCTGTCGCTCTTCACGATGTGCGTGGACGACCGCTGCACCATGGTGACGTCGACGTCGTTCTCCCAGAGCGCGCCGCAGATGTCGAACGCCGAGTTGTTGCTGCCGATCACCACAGCCTTCTTGCCTCGGTACGCGTCCGGCCCCGGGTGCGCCGAGCTGTGGTGCACGTCGCCACGGAAGACGTCGGTGCCGGCGATCTCGGGCATCCGTGCCTTCCCCGACATCCCGGTCGCGAACACGAGCTGCTTCGGCCGCAGCGTCAGCGGCATCCCCTCGCGCTCGACCTCGACGGTCCACTCGCCCGTCTCTTCCGACCAGGTGGCCGAGGTCGCCGTGGTGCTCGACCAGTACGGCACCTCCATCACCCTCACGTACGACTCCAGCCAGTCGCCGATCTTGTCCTTCGGCGCGAACACCGGCCAGTTGTCGGGGAACTTCAGGTACGGCAGGTGGTCGTACCAGACCGGGTCGTGGAGGCAGAGCGACTTGTACCTGTTGCGCCACTGGTCGCCGGGCCGCGGGTGCTTGTCGACGACGAGGGTGGGCACGCCCAGCTGGCGCAGCCGCGAGCCCAGGGCGATGCCGCCCTGGCCGCCGCCGATCACCAGCACGTACGGCTGCGTGGTGCTGCCGAGGCTCTCGGCCTCCGCCTGCCGCTGCTCCTTCCACGTCCGCCGGTCCTTGCTCGCGCCGTGCTCGGCACCCATCGGCCGGTGCGTGCCGCGCGGCTCTTCGTGCCCTTTGAGCTCGTAGAGGGAGGTGAGGAAGGTCCACGCCTTGTCCTTCCCTTCCTCCTCCTTGAGCCGGAGCAGCCCGCTGCCCCGACCGGTCGAGGTCTCGAACCCGAACCAGGCTGTCACCACACCGCCGGCCTCGTCGGCCGGCTCGGTCAGCGCGAAACCCGACGGGTCGACCCGCTCGAGGTTCGCCTCGAGCAGGCCGGCCACGCCGGGGGGGTTCTCGACGGTCGTGAGGTTCCAGGTGAAGGAGACCAGGTCCCGCCAGAAGGAGGAGGCGGCGAACATCCCGGATGCCGCGCCCACGTCGCGGGCCTTCAGTACGGCTTCGAAGTCGCGGAACCACGCCTCCGCGCGGTCCGAGGCCGACGACTGGTCGGGAGGGGCGTCGAGTGTCTGGGTCATGAGCGCCACCCAAGACCTCTCCGTCCGGCGAGGCCAGGGTTGCAGCCTGTTGCACGTGGCGCCCGTCACACGGCGTGCCTATTCTCGACGCATGTCTGCCGCGGGCTCCGCCCCCGCCTACGGGGCGATCACGCCCGGCACCGACCTGTCCCAGCACGCGCGCCAGCTCGTGCGTATTCACGACGCCGTCCTCGCCGGCTCGCGACCGCCCGACCGCCCGCGCGGGGTGGTGGCGCGGTCGTGGTCCCGGGTGGTCGGCATGGGGCTCGACCCGGACACGGCCAACGAGCGCGTCAACCTGCCCTGGCACGAGGTCGAGGCACGACGGACGACCTCGCCCCTCTCGCTGGTCATCGACGACCTGCGCGCGACCCTCACCCGCGTCGCCGACGCCTCGCTGTTCCTGATGGTCGTGTGCGACGCCGACGGCGTCGTGCTCTGGCGCGAGGGCGCGGCCCGCGTCCGGATGACCGCCGACCGGCTCGGCTTCGCCGAGGGCGCCCGCTGGACCGAGCGCGTCGTCGGCACGAACGCCATCGGCACGGCCCTGGCCGAGGCGGCCCCGGTCGAGCTGTTCTCCGCCGAGCACTACGAGCAGGGCCAGCACCCCTGGTACTGCACCGCGATGCCCATTCACGACCCGCGGACGGGCGAGCTGCTGGGCGTGGTCGACGTCAGCGGCCCGGCGCTCACCCTGCACCCCGCGATCGGCGCGCTGGTCGAGAGCTCGGTGCGGCTCGCCGAGGCCGGCCTCTGGCGGCACCACGAGGGTCGGCTCGAGCGGCTGCGGCGCAGCGCCGAGCCCGTGATCGCCGGCGTCAGCGGACCGTTGCTCGTCGTCGACGACCACGGCTGGGTCGCCCATCACGCCGGCATCGCCGCCCGCGACCGCATCCAGGCTCCGCGGGAGCACCACGCGCTCGCGGTGCCGGGGCTCGGGCTCTGCCTCCCCGAGCGGCTCGGTGACGGCTGGCTGGTCCGGCCCCGCGGTGGGTCGGGCTCGGTCACCGCCTGCCTGAACCGCACCGGGGAGCCCGTCCTCGACGTCACCAGCGACGGGGAGTCGTGGCGCACCACCCTGACCCCGAGGCACGCCGACCTGCTGGTGCTGCTGGCGCGCGCCGGGCGCGACGGGCTGACCGCCCAGCAGCTGAGCACCGCCGTGTACGGCGACGCGGAGCATGCCGTCACGGTGCGGGCGGAGGTGTCCCGGATGCGCCGGGCGATCGGCGCCCTCGTGGCCACCCACCCCTACCGCCTCGCCGACGGTGTCTCACTGACCCTGGTCGGCTGACGGGTGCCCGGCGTCCACGACCTGCTCCCCGACGGCAGCACGACGGACGCCGACGGGATGACGCTGGTCGCCGGGTGTCGGCTCGACGACATCGCGGCCGAGGTCGGCACCCCGGTGCTCGTGGTGTCGGAGGACGCCCTGCGAGCGCGCGCCCGCGAGTACGCCGACGGCCTCACCGCGCGTTGGCCGCGCAGCAGGGTCGTCTTCGCGTCCAAGGCCTTCCCCTGCACGGCCGTGCAGCGGGTGATGGTCGAGGAGGGCCTCGGGCTCGACGTCGCCGGCGGTGGCGAGATCGTCACGGCGCTGCGGGCAGGTGTCGACCCCGCGAAGGTCGTCCTGCACGGCAACGCGAAGGGCGACGAGGAGATCTCGATGGCCGTCGAGGCCGGCCTCGGGCTGGTGGTCGTCGACGGCGCCGACGACCTCGACCGGCTGGAGGCGGCGCTGCCGGCCGGCGCCACGCAGGACGTGCTGGTGCGTCTCATTCCGGGAGTCGAGGCCGACACCCACGCGAGCATCCTGACCGGGCACGCCGGCTCCAAGTTCGGGGTCTCGCCCGCGCGGGCCCACGAGCTGATCGCCCGCATCGAGGCATCGCCGGCGCTGCGGATGCGCGGCGTGCACGCGCACGTGGGGTCGCAGATCATGCAGGTGGAGCCGTTTGCCGAGTCGGTGGCGGCGCTCGCGGCGCTGGGGGAGTTCCCGGTCTACGACCTGGGTGGCGGACTCGGTGCCCGCTACACCTGGGCGGACCGCCCGCCGACCGTTGCGGCGTACCTGGACACCCTCGTCGAGGCCGCGCGGGCGCACCTCCCCGCCGAGGCGGAGCTGATCATCGAGCCGGGCCGGAGCATGGTCGCCGAGACGGCGTGCACCGTCTACCGGGTCGTCACCGTGAAGCACGAGGCGCGGACCTTCGTGGCCGTCGACGGCGGGATGGGCGACAACCTCGAGGTCGCGCTGTTCGAGCAGCGCTTCGAGGCCGGGGTGCTCGGCCGCCTCGACGCACCGGGCGAGGACTGCGACCTGGTCGGCCGGCACTGCGAGAGCGGCGACGTGCTGGTGGCGGGCGTGCCTCTTGCCGACCCGAGGGTCGGCGACCTCGTCGTCGTGCCGGCGACCGGCGCGTACTGCTTCACCATGAGCAACAACTACAACGGCAACCGCCGCATCCCGGTGGTGTTCGCCAGCCAGGGCGACTGGCGAACCGTGGTGCGGCGCGAGACCTGGGACGACCTGCTCGCGCGCGACGTCTAGCCCCA
>CAWIVR010000026.1:0-211672 GCA_963839565.1 uncultured Actinomycetota bacterium
CGCGCTGATCTGTTGCCGAGAGGTGACCTCCGGGGTGGCGTGAGACGTTGAAGCGGAACGTCCCAAGCGTGAACAGCGGTTGACGACCATCAACGGCTCCACCCACCTGACCTGCGAAGATGCCGCTACAGTCGATAGCCATTGACGGCACAGGATGAAAATCCTGCGGACTCTGTGCGGACCGCGGACTCGAACCGGCGGGTCGACGAGACCGGCGCGGTCAGCGGACCAGCTTGATCACCTAGAGCGTGATGTCAACGACGCGCCGCCGTTCCATCTGGTGATGCTCACGGACGCCAGCTGGCGATCTGTCGTCCCACTCAGTTGGCGACGGCGTCCGAGATGATGATGGCGACCAGCGCGACGGTGGCCAGGGCTGCCAGCCCGAGCACCACGACCGGGCCCTGTGGCGGTGTTGCCGCGGCTGTGCAACTGCTCTCAGCCTGCTACACGGGAGCTTCGCGTTTGCGGTCGAGGAACTCCGCCAGGTCGTCCCGCACCGGGATGCCGAGAGCACAGGCCTCGGAGCCCGGTTCGAGCGGATCGCTGAGCTGTAGCAGTCCGGCGTTGGCGAGGCTGGTGACGAACGGGCCCGGCAACAAGTGGTTCCGGTACAGCTCGCGGGCAAGCGCTCGACCGACGGGGGTCAGGTCATCCCACCACGCCTGGTACATCGCCTCGCAGCGGGACATGTCGCCGGGACCCTCACTGACTTCGCATAGGTCTGCGTCGCGACACCGCGACGCACTGGTGGGTCCCCCTGCCACGGCCACCAGGGGGCACACCCGGTCTTCGACGTGCGCAGGGGAACCCGGTCAACCAGGGTCGCCAAACGAAGGGTGGGCGCACACCCGCCGATCTACGGGTTCGGTTACCTGTTCGGGCCCATTCCTCTGACAGACCCCGGGGACTCACATACGGTCCGGGGGCCTTGACTCTCCGCCAATTGGCCGGAAGCCGTGAGGCGACCTCATCGACAACAACGACAGGAACGACATGACCGACATCACCGCACCGATCCACGGCGACACCCCGGCTGGAACGCCGAAGAACACCCAGGCCCGTGCCACCGTGCAGATTCTGAGCACGGTGCGAGCCGTCGGCACGGTCGTCTACGCGCTCGCAGTCGGCCTCATCCTGCTCGGCACGCTAATCGGCACCTTCACCAGCGACCAACACCTCGCCGTGTTCTTCGGGGGCATCATGGCCGCCGCCATCCTCGGTGTCTTCGGTGCGCTCTTCTACGCCACCATCGGCTGGCTGGTCGAGACGCTGTCCATGCTCACCCAGATCGCGCGCAACACAGCGCGCTGAGCACACGGAATTGGCGTACAGCCACAAGTGGTTAGCGTTTCGCTAGCAAATACTGACGGGGCCTCTAACCCGTCAACGACTTCGAACAACGAATGGAGGCCGGGGATGGGCTTGATGAACGGACTAATGGGGAATGCTGAGAGGTTGGATGCGACCCAAGTCATCCAGGAGTACGGACGGCTGCTCGCAGCCGACGAGCAAGTCATCGCCGGTTACGCGCTTGTGCGCGACGCCTTCGTCTTCACCGACCGCCGGATCATCCTGGTCGACAAGCAAGGCATGACCGGCAAGAAGGTCGATTACCACACCATCCCGTACCGGAGCATCACCCACTTCAGCGTCGAGACCGCGGGGAAGTTTGACCTCGACGCCGAGCTGAAGATCTGGCTCTCCGGCATGGCATCGCCCATCGAGAAGCAGTTCAGCAAGGGCGTGGACATCTACGAGGTCCAAGCACTCATGGCACACCACGTCGCCCGCGCCTGAGCCGACACCATCCAGCGTCACGGGCATCCGATCGCCGACGGCACCCGAACTAAAACAGCGCAGGTTCTGCAGGACGGGCTGATCTGGCCCATTCCTCTGACAGATCCCGGGGACTCACATTCGGTCCGGGGGCTTTGCTCTCCACCCATCCACGGGAGCAGAACAGACATATGCGCACTTACCGGAAGCTCGGAGTGATCGCTCTCGTGGCTCTCACGACCGTGCTGACGGGCTGCGGTGAAGGCGGTCACGGCAGTGAGATCGCCGCGCCAGCACAGACCGTGACGGCGACCGTGACGGCCACGGCGACCGCGACGCTCACGCCGACCTAAGAAGGATCGATTTGAGGGCTATTCGGGCGTTCCCGTCGAGAATGAGGCGGGTGGCTTCGAGGGCGGCTTTGGCTTCGAGTCCGCGGCTTGCGGCTTGCAGTTGCTCGTGCAGCTGGTCAACTTGCATGGACATGCTGTGCACGGAAGCTTCAGGGTGCCGGATGGATCGCCCAAGTGGAGCCATGGGCCGCTGTGCATCTCGCAGATCGCCACCAGCAGATCGTCGGCCAAGGTGGTCCGGTCGTCGTAGGTTGAGCGGCCATGCGGCGGCCATAGCATCGTGAGACCTCATCGCGGTAGGCCGCTGCACGCGGCGATCGAAAGCACATGCCGCCCGGATAGAACCTCGCACGTACTCCGCTGCGCCGGCTCCGCCTCACGCTGTGGACGGTGTGCAGCCCTCCACAGCTTGTGGGCCTCGTGGCAGCACATGCGACCGCACCGGTCCCCGCCGAGGCTCATGCTCCCCGGTGCCGTAGCGCGTCTTGCAACTGAATCTCGCGTCGTGGGAGCGACACTGGACTGTCGCCCTGCTCGGGCGAGCCCGAGCACACGGGAGGTTGAGGGTTCGATGGTCGACACAGGAGACGAGACCAGCGGCGTTGGACCTGCCAGCGCGGGGCGGACCCTGTCGGTGCGGCAAGCGGCGTTCATCGGGGTCGGCTCGATGGTGGGTGCGGGGATCTTCGCGCTCCTCGGCACCGCGGGCGAGGTGGCCGGTTCGGCGGTATGGCTCTCATTTCTCCTCGCTGGAGGCGTCGCCATCCTGCAGGGCTACTCCTTCGCGAGGATGGGTGCGCGGTACCCCTCCGCCGGAGGGTTCCTGGAGTACGTCGTCCAGGGATGGGGACAGGGTCACTTCACCGGCGTTCTCGCCTGGTTGCTGCTCTCGGTCAACGCCATCATCACGGCGATGGTGGCTGTGTCCTTCGGCAGTTACGCCAGCGCTGCCGTCGCGGACACCGCCGACTGGGTCAAGCCGTTCGCCATCCTTGTCCTCGTGGTGATGGCGAGTCTCAACATCGTCGGCTCTCAGGCCGTCGCACGTGCCCAGACCGTTGTTGTCATCATCGTGATCGGCATCCTCCTCGTGTTCTCGGTCGCGACGCTGTCGACGATCGACATCGACCTGCTGTCGATCTCGGGGTACCCACCCGTGCGGGACATCGTGTCGAGTGTGGCTCTGACCTTCTTCGCGTTTCTCGGCTTCGGCGTCATCACCTTCACCGCCAAGGATCTCGCCGATCCGGGCCGGCAACTGCCCAGGGCCATCTACCTCGCCCTGGGCATCGCCACGGTCGTCTATGTCGCCGTGGCACTTGGCGTCTTCGGGACCCTGACCGTGGACGAGGTGGTGTCCTCGGGCGGTACGGCACTCGCCGTCGCCGCGGAGCCGGTGCTGGGTTCGGCCGGCTACTGGCTGATGACGGTCACCGCGCTGTTCGCGACGGCTGGCGCGACCAACTCGGGGCTCTACCCTGCCACCGGCCTCGCGGAACAGATGGCCGCCGTCGGCCAGTTCCCGCCGTCGATGGGTCGCCGGGTTGGTGGGCGCGCGTCCATGGGCATCCTCGTCACGGCCGCTTCGGCGATGGTTCTCGCGATCTTCTTCGACCTGAGCGCGATCGCGTCGATCGGTAGCGCCGTCGCCCTGGTCGTGTTCGCGCTGGTGACGTTCGGCCACTTCCGCCTCCGGCACGAGACAGGCGCCAAGACGTGGCTGCTCGTCCTGGCCGAGGCCACGACCATCGTGGTCCTGATCGCGTTCGCCCTGACGACTCTCTCGGAGGAGCCGCTGACCGCGGTGGCGCTGATCGCGATCCTGCTGCTCGGCGTGGTGCTCGACCTCTGGTGGAAGAGCCGCCGAGGATCACCCGCTTGAGCCTGGCTCGTCGCTGGTCGTCACAGGCCGACGGCCTGGCGCACCTGGTCGAGCATCGCCTGCTCGCCGTCGCTGATCCGCTTGGCGTGGAAGCCCATGAACCCGCCGTCCTTGGCTGCCTCGGCGGCCGCCTGGGCGCTCGCCGTCAGCCAGGCGCCGTACGCCTCGGCCTCTTCCGGCGTTGCCTTGGCCGCGACGAGGCCTTGGGCCGCGCGGAGCTCGTCGAGGATCTGGCTACCTGACGCCGGCTTGTAGCCCTTGAGGGGGTGCTTCTTCTGCTGCGTCATGGTCTGGACGTCGAGGGCCACCTCGGTCAGCAGCTGTTCGCGGCTCGGCGGGTTGGTGGCGGACTTCAGCGTGGCCATCGTCTCCTTGGCCGCCTCGATGGGACCGCCGGGGTCGGCCAGGGAGATCGCGAGGCCAGCCACGAAGGGCCCGCGCACGATCCTGGTCCATTCCTCTTCGGTGAAGGCGTCCTTTGCTGTCACTGATGTCTCCTTTGGATCTCGTGGCACTTCTAGGCGATGGCGGCCCCGATGCCGAGAATGGCGATGATCACCGCCCCGAGCACGGCCAGCAGCGGCCACACCCAGCGTAGATAGGTGCCGTAGGGGACTCGTGCGATGGCCAGGCCGCCCATGACCACCGCGGAGGTGGGGATGAACAGGTTCATCAGACCCGAGGCGCTCTGGAACGCGGTAACCACGAGGTTCGCCTCGACGCTCAGGAAGGTAGCCAGCGGGACCATGATCGGCATGGTCACGGTGGCCAGGCCCGACGAGGAGGGGATCAGGAAGGACAGCGGCAGGAAGAGCAGGAAGACGACGATCACGAACGCAACCGGTCCCAAGCCGTCGACCGCTTGCTCGGCCCAGTGCAGCACCGTGTCGGTGATGCCACCGTTGGTCATGATCACGGTGATGCCGCGGGCGATGCCGATGATGAGCGCGACGCCGAGCAGGTCACGGGCCCCGTCGACGAAGGAGTCGGTGAGTTCGCCCTCACTCATCCGCCCGATCAGGCCGATGATCACCGAGAACAGGATGAACAGGGCGGTCATCTCCGGGAACCACCACCACAGGGTGGGGATCGCGATCCCCATGTCCTCCCAGGGGATCACTCCGTACATCATGAGCAGGAACGCCAGTCCGAAGACGCCCAGGACCGTCTTTTGGCGGCCGGTCATGGCGACGGAGTCGCCCTCGCCCTGGACGCTGAAGTGTTCCTCGTTGGCTGCTTTCATGTCATGGACCAGTGAGCTGGCGGGGTCCTTCTTGACCCGGTCGGCGTACCGCATGACGAAGAGGATGCCTACCGCCAGGGCGATGAGCAGGATGATCAGCCGGGACAGGAATCCATCGCTGATGGGGATCTCGGCGAAGCCGGAGGCGATGCCGGTGGCGAAGGGGTTGATCGTCGAACCGAGGGTGCCGATGCCGCAACCCAGCAGCACGATCGCCGCCCCGGTGAGGGCGTCGTACCCGGCCGCGATCATGACGGCGATGACCAGGGGGTAGAACGCGAGACTCTCTTCGGCCATGCCGTACGTCGACCCGCCCAGGGCGAAGACCATCATCAGCAGCGGGATCATCCAGCGCTCCCGGCCACGCATCCGATTCACCAGCGAGCCGATCCCGGCCTGGATCGCACCGGTGCGCATCGTCACGCCGAGAAAGCCGCCGATCACGATCACGAACAGCGCCACGTCGATCGCACCGAACAGGACACCCTCGTTGTAGTAGCTGATCGTTCCCTTGGCGTCCTCGATGCCGTACAGGCCGTTGATCGGGGCAGTGAGCGAGTCGATCAGGATGCGCTGAGGATCACCCTCGACCTCGTGGTAGGTGCCGGGGATCGGCGCCCCCTCCTTGTCGAGGTCGTACAGGCCGGCCGGGATCAACCAGGTGGCGATCGCCATCGCGACGATCAACGCGAAGAGGATGGTGTAGGCCGAAGGGAGCTTGAAGCCGCCGTGCTTCTCGGGAGCCTCCGTCGTGGTCTGGTCGCTCATGAGGGTCTCCTCTCCGGCGGGTCGCCGGTCGGTGATGTGGTTGGCAGGGCGAGCGGGTTCGTTGTCGTCCCAGGGGCCGGCCGCCTTCGGGACCTTGAAGCCGAGGTACCCGTACAGAATGTCCAGGAGCGGGCTGAGCAGGTTGAAGAAGCAGAACGGGAAGTATGCGGCGGTGGAGACCCCGAGCACTCCGGAGATGTAGGCGCCGCAGGTGTTCCAGGGGACGAGCACCGACGTCACCGTCCCCGAGTCCTCGACAGCCCGGGACAGCACCTGAGGAGCCAGCCCGCGCTTCGAGAACTCGCCGCGGAACATTCGTCCGGGGAGGACGACGGCGACGTACTGGTCACCGGCGATCACGTTCAGCCCGACTCCGCTCGAGTTGACCGCCGTGATCAACGACCCGCGGCGCCGGGTGCGGGCCACGATGGGGAGGAGGAGCCGCTGAAGGAAGCCCGCATGCTCCATGACCGCCGCGAACGAAAGCGCGCCGAGCACCAGCCAGATTGTCGTGAGCAGGCTCGCCATCCCGCCCCGCGTGAAGAGGGCGTCGATGGCCTCGACACCGGAGTTGCTCACGAACCCCGTCGCCATGGCGCTGAAGATGGCCTCGATCGAGGTGGCGACCGGCCCCAGGCTCGGGTCGTCCACGAACGCCTTGACCGCCTCCCACTGGGTGAACGGGGCCAGGATCCCTGCGAAGAGCGCGGACCCCAGGATGGACAGGAACGGTGGGTACCGGAGGAACGAGAAGACCACCAGCAGCAACAGCGGGAGCAGGTTGACCAACCCGATGTTGAAGGCGACCGCCAGAGCGTCGCGAGCCGCGTCGGTGCTGATCTCGGCCACCGGATCCGCGTTCAGCCCCAGCACCATGAAGATGACCAGACTGATGCCCAAAGCAGGTCCGGCGGTCCAGAACATGTTTCGGATGTGCTCCCCCACGCTCAGCCCACCGCCGACGAGCTTGGGGACGAGGATGGTCGTCTCGGAGAGCGGCGTCATCTTGTCGCCGAAGTAGGCGCCGCAGATGACCGCACCGGCGGCGATGGCCTCGTCGAGGCCCATCACCCGCGCCATGGCGACGAAGGCGACACCGAGGGTGCCGGCGGTGGTCCAGGAGCTTCCGGTCACCATGCCCACGAGGGCACACACCACCGCGGCGGTCAGGTAGAACCAGGTCGGACTCACCAGCCGGATCCCATAGTCCACGATCGTCGGGATGGTCCCGGCCATGTTCCAGGTCCCGATGAGCGCACCGACCGCCAGCAGGATGAAGATGGCACCGACCGCGGACGTGACGCCCCCGACGGCGGCGTCCGCCACACCGGCGACGGTGTAGCCGTTCTTGAACGCCATCAGGCTCGCGAACGCGGCGCTCAGCAGGAGTGCCACCTGGAGGGGACCGTTGGTGGCGTCGATCCCGAACAGGGCGATGGTGAGCGCCAGGAGCGCGATCAGCACGACGATCGGCAACAGCGCGTCCAGCAACGTCGGAGGTCGCGGAACCCGGTCGTGAGGGGTGTCGCCGTTCACGACCTGCGACGTGTCTGGAGGGCTCGACATCGGGCCTCCGTCAGCGCCCGAGCCCCTGCGAGACGGCGTACGGCGCGCCGAGGGCACCTTCGTCGTCGCCACGGTGGTGGTCCGGTCCCCGCGCCCACCACAGCAGGCCGATGACGGCCAGGATCAGCACCATCACCATGAACCAGCGGGGCAGGTGTTCCATTGTCGGCCTCCCCTCACACCGGGTCACGCGTGAGCGGGCAGGTCATGCAGTGCCCGCCGCCGCGGCCTTTGCCGAGCTCGAAGCCCTCGATCGTGACCACCTCGACGCCGGCCTCGCGCATCTTGGCGATCGTGTAGGTGTTGCGCTCGTAGGCCACGACCACACCGGGCTCGAGGGCGACCACGTTGTTGCCGTCGTCCCACTGTTCGCGCGCCTGCTGGTACTGGTCACCGCCCGTCTCGACCACCCGCAGCCTCGGCACGCCCATCGCATCGGCGACCGAGCCGAGGAACGACTCCTCCTGCGTGACATGGAATCGCTGCCCGTTGCTCCCGGGCCGCAGGCTGATCGCGCGGATCTTGTCGACGACCTGCGGGTAGGCCGTCACCTTGTCCCGGTCGAGCATCGTGAACACCGTGTCGAGGTGCATGTGCGCCCGGTCCTTGGTCATCACGGCAGCGATGACCCGCTCGGCCGCGCCCTTCTCGAACAGCGCGGCGGCGACTTGCTCGATCATCCGGGCCTGCGAACGCTCGCTCATCCCGATCAGCACCGTGCCGTTGCCGATGGGCTGCACGTCGCCGCCCTCCAGGGAGGATCGGCCGAAGTCATGCGCCTCGAAGCGGCCGTCGTCGCCCAAGCGCGGGTACCAGTACTCGAACTCCGCGTCTCGGAACATCGGGTGGTATCGGTAGATCGTGGCCACGTTGTAGGCCTCGAGACGACGCGCCGGCCAGTACATCGGGTTGATCGAGACCCCACCGAAGATCCAGCAGGACGAGTCGCGCGTGAACAGGCTGTTGGGCAGCGGCGGCAGGACGAACATGCTCTCGTCGTCCAGCGCGGCCGCCGGGAGCGAGCGGGAGCGATACTTCCCCAGGTCCAGGCCCGACTCGGCAACCGTGAGGCCCCCGATCACGTGGGTGGCGAGCTGGTCAGGCTTCATCTCCGCGAGCCCCGCGCGGATCTCGTCCACCAACGACAGGCCCACCGTGTACTCCGACGCGACGAGCTGGATCAACCTCTCCCGGGCTTCCGGGCTGGCGTCGAGCGCCTCTGCGAGGAGGTCCTGCAGCAAGAAGACCTCGACCCCCCGCTCGCGCATCCGGGCCACGAACTGGTCGTGCTCGTACTGCGCCCGCTCGACCCACAGCACGTCGTCGAAGAGCAGGTCGTCGTGGTTGGAGGGCGTCAGCCGCTTCAGGCTCAGGTCCGGGCGGTGGACCATCACCTGTCGCAGGCGACCGACCTCTGAGTGGACCCCGAACGTTGTCATCTTCCCTCCTCCGTTTCGAGCGGCGGTCAGCCCGCCACGACCTGCGTGCCGGCCGAGCCGGCGACGATCCCCTCGATATCTTCGAGACCACCGATGGCGGCGCGTCTGCCCGTCGCCTTGACGAAACCGGCAGCGGCCTCGACCTTCGGCCCCATCGACCCGGCCGGAAGGTCCATCCCGAGCAGCTCGTCGGGTGTGACCTTCTCCAGTCGCCGCTGGTTCGGGGTCCCCCAGTCTGAGTAGACACCGTCGACATCGGTGGCCATCACGAACAGGTCGGCGCCGATCTCCCGGGCCAGCAGCTCAGTGGCGAAGTCCTTGTCGATGACGGCCTCGACCCCGGTTAGGGTCGCCTTGCCGTCGGTGTACGTGACCAGGGTCGGGATGCCGCCTCCCCCGGTGCAGATGACGACGACGTCGAGGTCGATCAGTGCCCGGATCGCGTCCAGCTCAAATATGTGCTGGGGCCGCGGCGACGGCACCACGCGACGCCACGACTCACCGTCCTTGCGGAACGGCCAGCCCTTCTCCTCAGCAAGTTTGCGTGACTGCTCCTCGGTGTAGACCGGGCCGACGAACTTGGTGGGGTTCTCGAAGGCGGGGTCAGCCTGGTCGACCTCGACCATGGTCATGATCGTGGCGAACCGTTCCGTCGCGGGGAAGCTGTTGCGCAGCTCTTGTTCGAGGAGGTAGGCGATCATGCCCTGGGTCTGTGCGCCGAGGACGTCGAGGGTGGAGGGCTCGGCGTCGGTGTAGGCCGCGGCCTGCAGAGCGAGCAAACCGACCTGTGGCCCGTTGCCGTGCGAGAGGACCAGCTCGTGGTCTGCTGCGATGGTGGCCAGCGCCGGTGCGGCCCTGCGGACATTTCGGCGCTGGACGTCGGTCGTCATCGGCTCGCCCCGCTGGAGCAGGGCATTTCCCCCGAGCGCCACTACGACACGCACGACTCCACCTTCAGGATCCGAGGGTGGCGACCATGACCGCCTTGATCGTGTGCAGCCGGTTTTCTGCCTGGTCGAAGACGATCGAGGCCTCGGACTCGAACACGTCGTCGGTCACCTCGAGCCCGTCGAGGCCGTAGGTCTGGAAGATCTCCTCACCCATCTTGGTCTCTCTGTTGTGGAAGGCCGGGAGGCAGTGGAGGAACTTGACGTGCGGGTTCTCGGTCCGCCGGACCGCGTCCGCATTGACCTGGTACGGCTTGAGCAGCTCGATCCGCTCCTTCCAGACGCTCTTCTCCTCGCCCATGGACACCCACACGTCGGTGTAGAGGTAGTCCACGCCGCGGACGCCCTCGTCGACGTCGGCGGTGAGGGTCAGCCGGGCACCGGTTCCGTCGGCGATCTCGCGACACTTCTTCACCAGGTCGTCGGCCGGCCACAGATGCTCAGGTGCGCAGAGCCGCACGTCCATGCCGAGCTTGCATCCGCCGACCATGAGCGAGTTGCCCATGTTGTTGCGGGCGTCGCCGAGGTAGCAATAGGCGATCTCGGTCAGGTGCTTGTCGCTGTGCTCGGTCATGGTGAGCATGTCCGCGAGGATCTGGGTCGGGTGGAACTCGTCGGTCAACCCGTTCCACACGGGCACTCCGGAGTACTCGGCGAGGATCTCGACACTCTGCTGGCTGAACCCTCGGTACTCGATCCCGTCGAAGGTCCTGCCGAGCACCCGGGCGGTGTCCTTCATCGACTCCTTGTGGCCGATCTGGGATCCGCTCGGCTCGAGGTAGGTGATGTGGGCGCCCTGGTCCTTGGCGGCCACCTCGAAGGCGGTGCGCGTGCGGGTCGAGGTCTTCTCGAAGATCAGGGCGATGTTCTTGCCCTCCAGCCGACGCTGCTCGTAGCCGCCGTACTTGGCCGCCTTGAGCTCGGCGGAGAGCTTCAGTAGGAACCGGAGCTCGTCAGGAGTGAAGTCCAGCTCCTTGAGGAAGCTGCGGTTTCGGAGGTTGAAGGGCATGACTCTCCTCGTAGTTGAGTGTGCTCAGCAGAGGGCTTGGGGTGGCGACCGCGGAGGTCGTCGGGAAGGAGCAAATGGAGGTCGTGTGCCGGGGCGCCGGCTTGATCAGTTCCTCGAGCACCACGAGGCTGGCGGCCAAGCCTCTGCAGTTCGCCCACTGGTTTCCCGTCAGGGGGCTAGTCCCAAAGATCCGCTGGAGGATGTCGGGCGCCGTGATGGCCACGACCGCGAGCAGCGAGGCGCCGTAGCGGCGCCGCTGAGCAGCGCCGGGAACCGCGTCCCGGCCGAAGATCGTGTTCGTCTGGTCACGCCACAACAGGCCGGCGGCCACGTGGAAGATGGACAGCGTGGTGAGGAGCATCGTCGCCCCGACCTCGTGCGGCCGCACGAACGCCCGGAATCCTGACTCCGTCTCCCCGCCGGCGAACTTGTCGGGGCCATTGCTCTGCAATCGTCTCGCGGGCTCCGCGGGGCTCAACCCAACCGCCACGTCGACACCCAGTCGACGCGCGACCTCACTCGCTCCGACCCCAGCCACCATCATCGGCGGGCGCACGGCACCTTGCGTCACGGTGTCCATTCGAGTCTCCTGACAGGGTCTGAGGATCCATCAAGCCACCGTTGGCAACCATGGGGATCATCCGTTGCGGGTGAAGTGGTGAGCCTGTCGGTCAGCTGGATCTTCTTCGCCACGTTCGCCGGGCTTGGCGGCGCACGGAATCCCTCCAGCACGCCAACGTCGACTTGGTCCTCGGAGTCCATCATCAGCCGTCGTCCCCATCACGCGCGAACCAACCGGCCTTATAGGTCAGTTCCTCCACTTCAAGCCTCTGACCTACGGGAACGTGATCAGCCCACGGCTGCAGGTCCCCGTCAGCCGGACATCGAAGCCTTCGCCCTCAACAGGGTTCGGCCACGGCGGCCGCGGACCGACGCACGTCGACGGCGTGCTCCGGGAGCAGGCTGACGTTGGGAATCGCGACAGGAGCCTTGAGATCGGCGCGGACCGAGGGCAGCACGGCCCGGAGCCGGTCGCGCAGACCCGCTGAGCTGGCGGTCACGTCGGCACGCTAGACCCCCCGCGTCGCGCCCGTTCCTCCCCCAGAGCAGGTGAGCCTCGTGGCTCCCTCAGGGTTCATTGTCGAGGTTGCGAGCGGAGGTGTCGGATGTCTGTTCGGTCCTGCAGGTCCCTGGTGCTGCTGGTCGTGGTCCTGGTTTCAGTGATCTCTTGCAGTGGGGAGGGTGGTGGGGAAGGATCCGGCCCGTCCCTCTCGCCGACCCGCACCCCGACCCGGTCGCCGACCCTGGAGCCACCCAGCCCCACGCGCAGCCCTGTCAGGACCGAAACACCCTCGCCGACCTCGGAGCCGACGCCCGAGCCCAGCCCCACCAGCTCGCCTCCGCCCGAGCCCAGCCCCCCACTCGCCCCCGCCCGAGCCCAGCCCCACCACCTCGCCGACGTCCGAGCCGAGCCGCACCCGCTCGGCGACGCCCGAGCCCACGCCCGAGCCGACCCCCAGCCGCTCGCTCACGCCCGAGCCAAGCGCCACCAGCGCCTCACCCGTCCCCACGGAATCCGCGACACCGACGACGGCGTCGCCGACGGCATCCGAGTCGGCGGGAGAGGCCGTCGAGTCCGAGTCAGAGGCCGCCGACGAGGACGACGGTGCCGCAGCGTGGATGTGGTGGCTGCTGGCCGCCGTACTGGTCGCGGCGGCCGTGGCGATCCCGTTGCTGCTCGCGCGGAGACGGCGTGACGCCTGGCGTCGCGAGCTCTCCGAGGCTGAAGGTGAGCTGGCGTGGTTCGCCCGCGAGCTGCTGCCGGAACTTCGCCAGGCCCCATCGCGCGAGCAGATGGCCGGCGGCTGGGCCGTCGCATCGAACCGCGTCACGGCAGCCGAGGACCGACTGACCGCTCTCGAGACCACGGGGCCGGACGACAGCGGCCAGGCCCGGGCACTCGCTCTGCGTGATGCCGCTCGCCTGGCGCGCACCCGTATGGAGACGTTGACGAAGACGGGCGCACCGGACACCTGGCAGTTCGACCTCGACGACATCATGGCCGACCTGGAGTCCGCGCTCGGACCCCCTCCACCGTCACCCGTGTGAGGCCCGCCGCGCCAAGCCGTCCGTCGGCGGCGACGTCGGCGCGTCCCGCCATCCGAGACCTCGCTGCGGGCCATAGTCGTTGCAAAGGCAACCCAACCGAGGAGGACACGTGCCTCAGCTCAGTCCGACGGAGCGCAGTTGGGCCAAGGGCCTGACCGTCTTCGCCGCCACCATCATGATCGTCGCCGGCGTCTTCCAGGCCCTCCAGGGTCTGGTCGCCCTGGCCAACTCCGAGTTCTACGTCGTGGGCAGTGAGTACACCTTCGAGTTCGACATCACGGCGTGGGGTTGGATCCACCTGCTGCTCGGCATCGGGTTGGCCGTCGTCGGCTACTTCCTCTTCCTGGGAGCCACCTGGGCACGATGGACGGCGATCGTGCTCGTGGGTGTCTCGATGTTCGCCAACTTCATGTGGCTCCCCTACTACCCCCTCTGGGCGCTGATCATCATCGCTCTCGACGTCGCGGTGGTCTGGGCGATCACGAACGGCGACTAGCGGACCCGCCGCTCGACGTCGCGGAAGGACACCCGTGTGGGCCCGGGACGTCATACGAGACCGGCGTCAAGACCTCGATTCGTATGAGGTCCTGAGCCTGACGAGGTCAAACGTCCTGTTTGCGACAACGAGCGGGATCGCCGAAGACCGCGCCGCTCAGGGCGCCGGTCGACAACCCGATCATCCCGGGCCTGGCACTGCACGTCGAGGCCGAAGCGGTCTTCGCCCTCGGGACGCTCCTCGCCCCCTGAGCTGTTCGCGGAGGCCCGGGGCTGGCCGGCTCGACGGCAACGGCTGAGTGCTCGGACCTGCGGTGGCCCCGGAAGGGAGTCCTTTGCGTGTTCGCAGATCAGAACCCTGTCACACAACATCGGCCCTCGACATCCCGCAGGTCCGACGTCAGTGCGGCGCTCCCAGGAGCGCAGTCCTTTGAGATTGGGAGCGTCGGCGACTGTCCAGCCGACTCGCATCAGGGCTACTTTCAGTTGGTCTAAGGCAGCCTCCCGCCACGCTCGTGGGCGCAACTGCCTCCATCAGGGCGACGCACGTCGAACCGGCGTGCGAGGAACGGGAAGATGACATGCGGAGAGTAGCGGCACTCACGTCCATCGTGGTCGGCGTCATCATGGCGATCGCCGGAGTAGTCACCTGGTTCGTGGTTTCGTCGACGCTGGAGGACCAGAGGATCACCGTCTCCGACGACGCCAACTGTGCAGCCGGCGACAACGTGAACGGCCCGATATCCGCGTTCTGCCAAGCGGACATCATCGACCATCACACCCAGGCGATCACCGGCGGCAAGACCTACGCAGAGCTTCCCCAGGACGACCCGAACCGCGCGGTCGCGATGGACTCCGCGTTCCTACAGGCGTCACTGTTTACCTCGGTGGTGGCCTTCGGAGTCGCGGGCATGGCGTTCGTGCTCGGGATCGTCTTGACCCTCATCGGCTTGGCCTTGCGCGCACCCGACACGTCCGTGGCCTAGTCCCCGCCCTGCAACGGGCTACTGGTCGCGGGAGCCGGGTCGTCGGAGGAGGCCGACCATGCGTGGGCCGGACAGTCGGGTCTCCAGCCGACGTGCCTCCCGCTTGAGCGGGCTGGCCATGTACTGGCCGAGGATCACTCCGGCCGCCAGGGCCATCGCGGTCCCCAGCGCGGAAGCCAGCTGGAGCACGCCGTCCTCGCCCTGCGCCAGCAGGGCGAGCCCTCGGTAGATCTGCAGGCCCGGGAGGAGTGGCACGATCGCGGGGACCACCACCACGAGCGGTGGCACCCGGAAGCGACCGGCGACGAGGTAGCAGACGGCACCGATGGTGACGGCGGCCGCAGCGGACCCCCAGGTCTTGCCGACCTCGGCGTACTGGCGACGCCGAGCTCGACGGTCTGTCCGAGTGCTCCGACCACTCCGACGGCCACCAGGGACCGCAACGGGGCGTACGACGCGAAGGCGAACCCGGCCGCGGCCAGCGACGCGCCGACCACGGTGACTCCCACAGTCGCGAGCCCCGACGCGCCGGGCTTGAAGTCCTCGATGCCGACTCCCACCACCTCGCCGAAGGTGAGGCCGGCCGCCACGCCGGCGATGATGCCCACGGTGTCCAGCGATGCGTTGATCAGCCGGGCAGTGGCAGTGATGGGGAAGCCCGTCATCGCGTCCTGGGTGGCGCCCAGCAGACCGACGCCCGCCAGGAGCATGACGATCCCGGCGGTGACGACGCGTGACGGGTTCACCTGTAGCGGGGTGGCCGCTGCGGAGACCGCGATGAGGGTGGCCACGAACCCTCCGGCCGCCTGTTCGTAAAAGGACGGGATCCGGAAGCGCGACAACAGCTTTTTCGTCCGGTCGATCGCACATGCGGCCAGGAACGCCAGGACGCACACCACCACACCGCCGCCGAGGGTCAACGCCACCCCGGTCCCCATCACCCCCCACCCGAGTGTGACCACCCACCGCCGGCGCAGAGGTCCGGTGGAGACGATCCGGGCGACCTGGTCGCGGGCCTCCTCGCGGGTGATGCGACCCTCGACGAGGTCGGCCACCGTGTGGTCGACCTCGGTCAGGTCCCCATAGTCGACCTGTCGCTGGGTCACCCTCCGCATCCTCACGGCTGCCGGCTGGTCGATGGCCGGCTGGTGGTGGAGGGACAGGTCCACGAACGTGACGTCCGCGGACACATCGCGCACGCCACAAGCCCGGGTCACCGCCAGCATCGTGGCAGTCACGTCCGCCGCACCCGCGCCCGACGACAGGAGGATCTCGCCGATACGCAACGCCAGGTCGAGGGACTCGTACGCGTCGCCCTGTTCAGCCATGTCCCTGTCCGATCAGCCGACACGAGGCTGGCACCCTGCCTACGGTCTCGTCCTCACCCGAGGCGGATGAAGTCAACTGCACGCATCTTGTCTCTCCAGCGAGCAAAGGGCGCTGGACCACGGATCGCGCTGGCAGGTGCGGCGGGTCGAACCGGGCAGCGCGGCCCCGCGAGAACGGCCCGTTCCTGCCATGGACGACAATCGCGTCGGTGAACGGGCCATTGCGGCGCCGACCGTAGCCGTTGGGGCGCCGGCGCCGGCTCGCGATCGCAGATCCACGCGCAACGGCACCCTTACTCGTGCGAGGGCATTCTGGGGTCGGGCAACCCCATCTGAGTGGTTCTGCCCTGGGCAGACATCGCTGTCCGTCGAGTGCAGGGCGCGGGGGACGCTCCACGCTCTCCACTCGCGTGCTACGACCCCGAGGGCGGCCCTGTCCAATGGCGAGGAGACGTCCTCGGAGCTTCGCTAGGGCGTGTTGGTAAACGCTGGGGCGGTGTCTTGGCTGCAGGGTTGAGCTATGACGACTCGGCAGGAGATCACCGACGAGCAGTGGGCAGTGCTGGGACCGATTTTCCCGACACCGAAGGGCTATGGGCGTCCGCCGATGGACATGCGGACCACCCTCGAGGGCATCGCTTGGAGGTTCCGCACCGGCGCGCCCTGGCGTGACGTCCCGGAGCGGTTCGGGAAGTGGAACTCCATCTATCAGCGGTTCTCCGAGTGGTCTGATGACGGCACCTGGTCGGCTTTGCTGGCCGCGGTCCAGGGCGCGGCGGCCGCAGCAGGTGAGCTGGAGTGGACGGTGTCGGTGGACTCCACCATCGCCCGTGTGCACCAGCACGGCGCCACCCTTGCCCGAGACACCGCGGTCCGGCCTGCGAGCCGCACAGGGGGCTGGGTCGAACTACACCAATCCCTTTCTGCGCAGCGGCGGTCTCGAGCCGCCTGACCATGCGATCGGCCGCTCCCGCGGCGGTGTGACCTGCAAGATCGACCTCGCGGTCGACGGTCAAGGCCGCCCGCTCGGGCTGGTGCTGACCAGCGGCAACGCCGCCGACACCTCCTACTTCGCCACCGTGCTGGACACCATCAGCGTCCGCGACGGACGGCCGGGACGACCTCGCACCCGACCCGACCGGGTCCTGGCCGACAAGGCCTACACCTCGGCGGCCAACCGCAAGTTCCTCACCGACCGCGGGATCAAGGTCACCATCCCCGAGCGCGAGGACCAGAAAGCCGGACGAGCCCGGCGCGGCTCCAAGGGCGGACGACCTCGCGGGTTCGACTCCGAGAGCTACAAGGGCCGCAACGTCGTCGAGCGCTGCTTCAACAAGCTCAAGCAATGGCGAGGACTAGCCACCCGCTACGACAAGACCGCCCGCTCCTACCTCGCCGGCCTGACCCTGGCCGCCGCGCTGATCTGGACCCGATGACGGTGTTTAGCAACACGGCCTAGGCGGAGGCCCGTCTCGTGATGGGTCGAGCCCTCCACAGGGCAGACGTCGGCGAGTAAGTTGGGGCCGACGGCTCGAGGGGCCGGGGCGGCCGTTCAGAACGTCGGGGAGGCAGCATCCATGCTCGTGACGGGAGGCACCGGCACCATCGGCGGTGAGCTCCTTCGACTGCTGCTCCCACGCCGAATCCAGCGCCGGCTTTGCCCGCAACTCGGGCAAGCCGTCGACGCTGCACGGCAATACCTGGATCGCCGGCCCAGTCTCCGCCGAGTTCGCGCACAAGCACGCTGACTTAGCGGTTCGACGCCCGACTGGGTGCGCCCACTTCACAACTGCCTGTAGGAGAAGCCATGACCACGGCAATGGAACCGCAGCAGCACAGCGGCTGGCATGGATTCGGTGCCGGTGGTTGGCAGACCAGCATCGACGTCGCGGACTTCATCCGCCGCAACCGCACCCCCTACGAAGGGGATGCCACTTTCCTGGCCGGGCCGACCGGGCGGACCACCGCAGTGTGGGCTGCGCTGACGGCCTTGTTCCCCGCGGAGCAGTCCCGCGGCATCTACGACGTGGACCCCTCGACCCCAGCCGGGATCACCGCGTTCGGCCCGGGCTACATCGACAAGGACAACGAGCTGATCGTCGGTCTGCAGACCGACGCGCCGCTCAAGCGGGCCATCATGCCCAACGGCGGACTGCGCATGGTCGAGGCCGGCCTCACCTCCTACGGATACAAGGTCGACCCGCAGGTCCGTGAGATCTTCACGCGCTACCGGCGCACCCACAACGACGGGGTGTTCGACGCCTACACCCCGGCGATGCGGGACGCCCGCAGGGCCGGCATCGTCACCGGCCTTCCCGACTCCTATGGCCGAGGCCGGATCATCGGCGACTACCGGCGAGTCTCGCTGTACGGCGTGGACCGGCTGATCGAGGCCAAGCAGGCGGACCGTGCCCGGCTCGACGAGGTGCCGTCCACCGACGAGGTGATCCGGGACCGGGAGGAGCTGGCCGAACAGGTCCGGGCGCTGCGCGAGCTCGCCGAGATGGCGTCCTCCTACGGATACGACATCTCGGCCCCGCCACGACCGCCCGGGAGGCGGTGCAATGGCTGTACTTCGGCTACCTGGCAGCGGTCAAGGAGCAGAATGGCGCGGCCATGTCGCTGGGCCGCACCTCCACCTTCCTCGACGTCTACCTGCAACGCGACCTGGCCGCCGGTGCCCTCGACGAAGCAGGAGCCCAGGAACTGATCGACGACTTCGTGATCAAGCTGCGGATCGTCCGGTTCCTGCGCTCCCCCGACTATGACGAGCTGTTCTCCGGTGACCCGACCTGGGTGACGGAGTCCTTGGGCGGGATGAGCGCGGATGGCCGGACACTGGTGACCCGCACCAGCTTCCGGTTCCTGCAGACCTTGTACAACCTCGGCCCGGCCCCGGAGCCGAACCTGACTGTGCTGTGGACACCGGCCCTGCCCGAGGGGTTCAAACGGCTTTGCGCGCAACTGTCCCTGGACACGTCGGCCATCCAGTACGAGTCCGACGATCTGCTCCGCGCGAACTTGGGCGACGACACCGCGATCGCCTGTTGCGTCTCCGGGATGCGGGTGGGCAAGGACATGCAGTTCTTCGGCGCCCGGGTGAACCTGGCCAAGGCGCTGCTCTACGCCATCAACGGCGGGCGGGACGAGATCAGCGGCACCCAGGTAGCCCCGACTAGTGCGCCCATCACGGACGACGTCCTGGACTACGACACCGTGATGGCGGCCCTGGACGGCGCCCTCGACTGGCTTGCCGACCTGTACGTGGACACCCTCAACGTCATCCACTACATGCACGACAAGTACTCCTACGAGCGCCTCGAGATGGCGCTGCACGACTATCCGGTGCACCGGTTCATGGCCTGCGGCATCGCCGGACTGTCGGTGGCCGCCGACAGCCTGTCAGCGATCAAGCATGCGAAGGTGCAGGTGCTGCGCGACGAGACCGGACTCGCCGTCGGCTACGACGTCGAGGGCGACTTCCCCTCCTATGGCAACAACGACGACCGGGCCGACTCCATCGCGGTCTGGCTGGTGGAGACGTTCATGGACCGGATCCGGCGGCACCCCACGTACCGGAACGCCGAGCACAGCCAGTCGGTGCTGACCATCACCTCCAACGTGGTCTACGGCAGGCACACGGGCAGTACCCCGGACGGCCGCGCCCACGGGGAGCCGTTCGCGCCCGGGGCGAACCCGATGAACGGTCGCGACCATCGCGGCGTTGTCGCCTCTGCGCTGTCGGTGGCCAAGCTGCCCTACGCCGCTGCCCGCGACGGCATCTCGCTGACGACCACGATCACCCCCGGCGGGCTGGGCCGCGTCCGAGATGAGCAGGTCGACAACCTCGTCGGCATCATCGACGGCTACATCGACGCCGGCGGGTTCCACATGAACGTCAACGTGCTGGACCGGGAGACCCTCGAGGACGCGATGGTGCATCCCGAGCGCTACCCACAGCTGACCGTCCGCGTCTCCGGATACGCCGTCAACTTCGTCAAGCTCACCCCCGAGCAGCAGCGTGACGTCATCTCCCGCACCTTCCACCAGGGGATGTGAGACGCCCCAGGTGACCGCAGGCAACATCCGGACCGACCCGCACACCGAGGCGTCGGTGCACTCCTGGGACCTGTCCACCGGGGTGGACGGTCCCGGGACCCGGTTCGTGCTGTTCCTCTCCGGTTGTCCACTGCGATGCCTGTACTGCCAGAACCCCGACACCTGGTACATGCGCGACGGCAAGCGACGCCGGCTCGAATCGATCCTGGAGGACCTGGCGCTGTACCGAAGGTTCCTGCAGGTCGCCGACGGCGGGGTCACATGCAGTGGCGGCGAGCCGATGCTGCAGTCGGAGTTCGTCACCGCCTTCTTCGGCGCGGCCAAGGACTGGGATCTGTCCACGGCCCTGGACACCTCCGGGCTGCTCGGCCTGCGCGCCGACGCGGCATTGCTCGAGGTCACCGACCTGGTGCTGCTCGACATCAAGTCCTTCGACCCCGCCACCTATCTGCGCGTCACCGGCAAGGAGGTCGCGCCCACCCTGGCGTTCGCCCGCCGACTCGCCGACGCGGGCCAGCCGATGTGGATCCGGTTCGTGCTGGTGCCCGACCTGACCGACGGGCCGGCGAACGTAGCCGCCCTGGCCGACTTCGTCTCCACGCTCGGCCCTGCAGTCGAGCGAGTCGAGATCCTGCCCTTCCACCGGCTCGGGGCGCCGAAGTACGACGCCTTGCGGCTGCCGTTCCCGCTGCGCGACACCCCGCCGCCCGACGACAGACTGATCGCACGTACCGAGGCGACCTTCGCGGAGCGGGGCCTCCCGGTCCTCTCCGCCTGACCTGGACGGAACCACCTGCGAGATCGGAGTTGAGAGCCTTGACCGAATCGGCCCGTCCGGCCGCTCACGACTCTTCCGCTGCCTTGCGACTCGGCGTGATCGGCGGCGGACAGTTCGCATCCTTCGTCGCCGATGCCCTCGCCCCGCTCGACGATGTGCTGCTGCTCGCCGTCGCTGATCAGGCCGCCGATCGGGCGCTCGCCTTCGCGCGCCGCCATGATGTTGCCGTGTCCGCCTCGGTGGACTCCGTGCTGGCCGATCCCTCGATCGACGCTGTCATCATCGCGACCCCGCCGAACACTCATGCACCGTTGACGATCGCGGCCGTCCAAGCAGGCAAGCATGTTTTCTGTGAGAAGCCCGCGGCCCTGAGCGCCGTGGAAGCCGAGCAGGTCGCCGAAGCCGTGACAGTCAGTGAGAGGTGCTACGTGGTCGACCACGTGTTGCGGTACAACCCCCTGCTCGCCGCCTTGGTGCGACTGGTCGAGCGTGGCGTTCTGCCGGTGGTGCGCCGTTTCACGTTCGACAACGACGCCGCCGATGAGAACCTCGATGCCAATCACTGGTTCTGGGACTCCGCGATCTCCGGTGGGATCTTTCTCGAACATGGAGTGCACTTCTTCGACGCCGCCACGATGCTCATCGGAACGAGTCCGTTTGCCGTCACTGGCGTGGCGAGCGGTCGCACGAACGGAATCGTCGACACCGTCGTCGCGGTGGCCAGCCACCCCGACGGAGTGTTGGCGACCCATTCCCATTCCTTCACCCACGCCGATCGATGCGAACGCCAGCACATGCGGTTGGACCACGGTCGTGCGGAAACCCGGGTCGAGGGCTGGATCCCGCTGCGTGCCGACATCGAGCTGTGGACGGATGCGGACGGCTTGCGGGCCCTCGAACGGAGCCTTGCGGATCTGCCGGATCTTCTGTCCGTACCGGGCTTCCAGCTCAGCGGTGCAGAGACGTCCTCAGTCGTGGTGGGCCCGGTCATGGCCGGCGAGGCTGTCGGACGTGGCCAGTCGTTGGACTTGCCGTTGTTCGTCGAAGCAACCATCGAGATCGGCAAGCCGGACGCCAAGCAAGAGATCTACGCCGAGTCGGTTCGTGCGGCGGTGTCCGACCTGGTCTCCGCAATCATCACGGGCCGCAAGCCGCGGGCGGGCTCAACGCCGGCCTGAACGCCGTGTACATCGCCGAGGCTGCGACGCGCAGCCTCGCGTCGGCGCGTGTCGAGTCCGTGCCCGACGCCGAGCCGAGGTCGACCTGAGTGCGCGCAGCACGTTCGGGTGCGACCATGGCCAGATCACCATGCCGGACGTATCGAGGACCGTCACCCGCACGTTGCCGCGGGTGACGTGGCCGACCGGAGGCGGGCCGCATGAGTGGCGCTTGGCAGACCCGCGAGGGGACATCCGGGCAGCGAATCTTCCGACTGGACGGCAGCATTCGCCCGTATGCCTGGGGATCGGTCACCGCGATACCCGAGCTTCTGGGTCAGGCGCCTACCGGCGAGCCGGCGGCGGAGCTGTGGCTCGGCGCCCATCCGGACGAACCGTCCCGCTGGCGCGAGCACCCCGACCGGACTGGGCTGGATGAGCTGATCGCGGCGGATCCAGTTGGCATGCTCGGACGTGAGACGAGCGAGCGCTTCGGCGGCCGGTTGCCTTTCCTGCTGAAGCTGCTGGCGGCCGACAAGGCGCTGTCGATCCAAGTGCACCCCACGATCGATCGGGCGCGCAGCGGCTTTGCCGACGAGGAGGGAGAGGTGTTCCTCGCGACGCGCCCGAGCGCAACTACCGCGACGACAATCACAAGCCGGAGCTGCTGTGCGCGTTGACGGAGTTCCAGGCCTTCAGCGGATTCCGTCCGGTCTCGCCGACGGTCGAGCTGCTCGGCGAGCTGATCGATGCCGGCGCTGGCCTGCTCCGGCCGTACCAAGCGTTGCTGACGGCATCAGACGGCCTGCGGTCGGTGTTCAGCTCGCTACTGACATTGACCGAGACCAAGCGGAGCTGCTCTGGTCGCACAGGTGCTGCAGGCCGCATCGCGCGTCTCGGCCGTCGGCGGACGGTGGGCGGCCGCGGCCGCCGCGATCGGTCATTGCGGGCTCGGACTTTCCTGGTGACATCGGCGCGGTGCTGGCCCTGCTGCTCAACCATGTCCGGCTACGCCCGGGCGAGTCGATCTTTCTCGGTGCCGGCAACGTCCATGCCTACCTGCGCGGCTTCGGCGTGGAGATCCTTGCCAGCAGCGACAACGTGCTGCGCTGCGGCTTGACCCCGAAGCACATCGACGTCGCCGAGCTCTTGCAGGTCGCGGACTTCCGGCCGTTGCTCCAGCCGCGGTCGCCGGTGCAGGTGATCAGCGACTCGGTGACGATCTACCCCGTACCGGTTGCGGACTTCCTGCTCATGCGGATCGAGCCCGCTCGGGCGAGCGTCAACCTGGCCGCCGGGCAGCCCCATCTGCTCGTCGCCACCGCCGGCGAGGTCCAGGTCGACGACGGGTCAGGGCCACGAGAGATCACCCAGGGCGACGCTGTGTTCATCGCGGCGGGCCCAGCGCCGGTGCAGGTGCGAGGTCCTGGCATCGCCTTCGTCGCCACAGTGAACGCGGCAACGGGCTGACCCCTGGCCCGCACAGGTCCTCAGTCCACCCGGTCCAGGCGAGCGACGCCGATCCGGGCGTCCGCCATCCCGTAGAACACGAACGTCCCCGCCGAGGTTTCCTCGATGCAGGTCGGGAAGACGACGTTCGACACCGTGCCGACCTGCTCGTCGGGGTTGTCCGGGGACATGAGCGGCTCCGAGGTCCGCGCCACGACCTTGCCGGGGTCGTCGGCGGAAAGGATCATCGCTCCGGCGGAGTAGACCAGACGCTGCTGCAGCCCGAAGCCAGGCGCGATCTCCCCCGACACGCCGTGATGCAGCAACAGCCAGCCCTCGGGGACGCGGCGCGGCGGTGGCCCAGCGCCGATCTTGGTGTCCTCGTACGCGTGCTGCGAGAGCGCGACGAGCCGGTGGCCGGACATGTGCACGAGTCGCGAGACGTCCTTCCCGACCTCATCCACGGGAACGTAGGAGATCCAGATGCCTGGTCGCGGATCATCCAGGCCGACCGGCAGGACGTCGCCCTCGCCCTCCCGGATCCAGCCCAGGTCCCACATCGGCCGGTGCAGCATGGCCCAGCAGGGCTCCCCGTCCGGCCCGGGCACCGGTTCCGGGAAGAACACGGCGTCCTTGTTGGGGAACAGGTTGAAGTCGAGCTGCAGGTCTGGCTCGTACCCGAAGAGCACCGGACCGAGTCGTCGCCACGAGCGCAGGTCCTCCGAGCTTGCCAGCGCCAGCCGCGGGCCCATCGGGCCATAGGCCACATAGGTCATGATGTGGACACCGAGGTCGGGGACCCAGGTGACCCGCGGATCCTCCACGCCGCCGTGATCGGCCCCGTGCTCCCACGCCTCGTCAGGCTCGAGGACGATCCCGCGGCGTTCGACCGAGACCGGTACCCCCTCGTCGAGCAGGACCTCGGCGAGTCCGACGCGAGAGTAGTTGCCTTGTGCAACGACCCGGGGGAGCAGGTACAGCCGACCGTCGGGACCGTATCCGCTCGCCGGGTTGAGGACACCCTCGGCTTCTTCAGCACGGTCCGGATCCGGGACCATCACGGTGCCGACCCTGGTCAGTCGATAGGGCACCTCAAGCCATGTTCAACTCGCTCCTTGTCCGCTCAGCCCTTGACCCCGGACCCGATGTTCGCCGAGGTGAAGTGTTTCTGGAAGATCAGGAACAGCACCACCGGTGGGATCGCCAGGAGGACTCCGCCGGCCATGTTCGACCCGTCCGGGTTGGTGGCCCGGCCGGCAACGTTGTTCATGTAGTTGGCCAACGCCACCGCGAACGGCTGCATGTCCTGCTGCTTCGTCACCAGGAACGGCCAGAGGAACTCGTTCCATGGACCGATGAACGTGAGCAGGACGGCGTTGAGGATGGCCGGCCGCGCCAACGGGATGGCGACGCGCAGCATGGTGCCCATCTCGCCCGCTCCGTCGATACGGGCGGCCTCGAACAGCTCCTTGGGCAGCTGGAGGAAGAACTGGCGGAAGATGAACACCGCCGTCGAGTTGATGGCGAACGGCAGGATCATCCCGAGGTACGTGTCGCCCAGGCCGTAGCCGCGGACGATCAGGACGTACAGCGGGATCTGCAGCAGCTGGAAGGGGATGACCAGGACCAGGATCACGCCGGAGAGCACGGTCTGCCGTCCGCGGAAGTGCATGACGGCGAGGGCGTAGCCCGCCAGCAGTCCGAACAGGATCGTGCACAACAGCACGCCCATGGTGAAGATGCTCGAGTTCAACAGCGCCCGGGGTGCGTCGATGGCCGCGTTGATCTCCTGGTAGTTCGTCACCGTCATGTTGTCCGGATGCGGGAGGATGCCGGAGAGCGACTTGTCGGCCACCGCCTGGAACGAGCCGATCACCATGTAGTAGAACGGGAAGAGGAACAGGACCGCGCCGAGGGCCAGGACGATCACTCTGAGCCGGTTGTGCGGCGGGGTCTTCGACTTCGGAGGCCCGGGCCGCAGCAGTCCTCCGTCGACATCGTGGCCGGTGTGCTCATGGTGTCGCCTCCCCTCAGTCCCGCTCGAGCAGTCGCCGCTGGATCAGCGCGATGAGCAGCGTGATGAACAGCAGAATCATGCCGATGGCCGCCGCGTACCCGGCCTGCCCCTGCTCGATGCCCTTCTGGTACATGTAGAAGACCGGCGTGACCGACGCGCCGTTGGGCCCGCCGCCGTTCGTGAGCAGGTAGGGCTCCGTGAACAGGTTCATCCCGGTGATGGTCGCCAGGATGACGACCAGCGTCGTCGCCGGCCGGACGCCCGGAACGGTGACGGACCAGAACTTGCGGACATCGTGCTCGCTCCGTCCACATCGGCGGCCTCATAGAGCTCCTTGGGTACGTTCTGCAGCGCCGCGAGGTAGAGCAGGATGAAGAACCCGAGCTGCTTCCAGGTCACGAATATCGCGATCATGGGCATGGCCCAGTACTTGTTGATCAGCCACGACGGGTCGGGGGCCAGCGGCCCGAGGACGGTGTTGACGAGGCCGGTCTCGCCGAACATGAACAGCCAGACCGTCACGATCGCCACGCTGGCCGTGACGTACGGCGCGTAGTAGGCGCCGCGGAAGAACCACAGCCCGCGGATCTTCGCATTCAACGCGTAGGCCAGCACGAGCGAGAGGACAACCGTTGCGGGCACGTTGATGATCATGAACTCGAAGACGTTGAAGATCGAGCGCTGGAACGTCGGGTCCTGGAGGACGTCGACATAGTTCTCGAAGCCCACCCAGGGACGCTCGACGGTGGCTCCAGGTGCCGCGAAGAAGTAGTCCTTGAAGGAGATGAAGAACTGCACGATCAGTGGGTAGACGAAGATGAATGCCAGGAAGATCACGTACGGCAGGATGAAGAGCAGACCGATGGGCTGTCTGCCCGAGCCATCTCTCCTTGCGCCACCGGTCCGGTCGCTTCCTCCCGGTCGGCCTCGGTCGAGGGCCCGGTCGCGCCGCGTACCGATGTCATGCCATCACTCCTCCGCCAAGAGTTCGTTGGCTCGCTCGGCCGCGTCGGCGAACGCCTGGTCGATCGGCTCGTCGTCGAACACGACCGACGCCGTCCAGGCGTTTCGGAACGTCTGCCAGATCTCGGTGGAGTTGGGTACGTTCGGCACCTCCACGATCCGACCCGCCTGGTCCGCGAATTGCGACGTAGTCCGGATGGGTGTCGAAGTAGCTGCCGTAGACCGCGGGCAGGTCCTTCCGCATGGGCATCTGGCCGGTCAGCTCGAGGAGCCTGCCGTCCGACTCCTCGCTGGTCGCGAACTTCACGAAGTCCCAGGCAGTGAGGCGGTGCTCGCACGCGAAGTAGATGGCCAACGACTTCTCGTCGCTGAACGTGTAGATCTGGTCCGCGGGCTTCCCGTCCTCGGTCGGAATGGGAACGACACCCCAGTCGACGGCGTCCGCGTAGACGGAGATCGCCCACGGCCCGACGATCGCCATCGCTGCCTCGCCGTCCGCGAACGAGTCACCGTTGTACTTCTCCTGCGGGGCGAGCTTCTCCTCGTACATGGTCCGCCAGAACTGTCCGACCGCCACTCCGTCGGGGGAGTCGAACGTCGCCTTGCCGTCCTCGACGAGCTGCTGCTGGGTCCGCGCGGCGGACAGCGGGTAGTAGTCGAACCAGGACTGGAAGAACTCGCTCGACGGTGCCGGCCAGATCGCAGCGTGCGCCACGCCCTTCTCCACGAGCGTCCGGGAGGTCTCCAGGAACTCGGCCCACGTCTTCAGCGGCGGGTTCTCCGGGTCGAGGCCCGCCTCGGCGAAGAGCTTCTTGTTGTAGAAGATCATCACCGGGTTGACCTTCCAGGGGATCTGGTAGAAGCGCCCGTCCGGTGACCGGTACTGGTCGGCCACCTGCTTCCCGGTCCGCTCATCGATGTAGGAGTCGCCGTCAGGGAAGGTGTCGAGCGGCACCAGGCCGCCCGCCTGCTGGAACTGCGGCACCGCCGACGGGGCGGTGTTCATCACCACGCACGGGGCGTTGCCCGCCACGATGGAGGAATAGATCACCTCCTCCGACGTCTTTCCGGCGGGGATCTGCTGGGCGGTGACCTTCTCGTCCGGATGCTGACTGTTCCAGGAGGCGACCATCTCCTCGCCCCAGGCCACCTCCTCGGGGTTGGTCGAGAGCCAGATCTCGATCGGACCGCGCGAGGTGTTCGCGGACTCCGGTGGTCCACCGCCGTCGGAGACGCAACCCGCGAGCAAGACAGAAGCAGCCGCGCCCGCCAGAATAGGAATCAGGCCCCGCCTCATGCCACGTTCCTCCCCGACTGATGTGGCAACCCGCCCTGGGGGACACTGTGAATTCCGATGACGCAGTGACGCGGGCTGCCAGGAGAAGCCTCGACCCCGGCAGAACGAGACGATTCTCCTACCCATGAAGGATGTCAACAGGTGCTGCCCCTGACACCCGATCAGCACAAGGTCGACGCGACGCCGCTGCCATCCAGAGCAGCACGGCTGTCGCCGCTGGTGGGGCGCGATTCTTGTCAGTCGTGTTCTGCCTGGGCGTCCGCGAGGGCGTTGACGCCCCCGACGATCTCACTGATCTCCTGGGTGATGCCGGCCTGCCGCAGCTGGTTCGCGATTCGGGTATAGGAGCGGATGAGCTCGTCGGCGTTGTCGGTCGCGGCCTTCATCGCCCGCTGCCGGGACGCGATCTCGCAGGCGGCGGCCTGGAGCAGCACCGCGTAGATGCGGTGGTGGACGTACTTGGGCATCAGCTCGGCGAGAACCTCCTCCACGCTCGGCTCGAACTCATACAGGGGCAGCAGCTCGTCGGGGTCTGGCACCTGGACGCCCTCGACGACCTCGGTCGGCAGCATCCGGACGGTGATGAGCTCATGGTTGAGCATCGAGTGGAACCGTGTGTACACCAGGTGCACGTCGTCGACCCCAGTGTTCTCGGTGAGGAACTGCTGGATGAGGGTGTCGCCGATCTCGCGGGCCACCTCGTAGCTTGGCTGGTCGGAGTGCCCGACCCAGGACCCGGCGACCGGCCGGTCCCGGAACGTGAAGTAGGTCAGCGCTTTCCGGCCGGAGACGTAGAGGGCGACTTCTCGGCCCTCGTTGGTGATCCTGGCGATCATCCGTTCCGCGGTACGCAGCACGCTCGCCGAGTACGCCCCTGCCAAGCCTCGGTCGCTGGTGACGACGAGGACCGCGGCCCGGTTGGAGTCGTTGGTGCGCTCCGAGAGCAGCGGGTGGCTGACTGGGTGATAGGTGGCCGCCGCCGAGATGGCCCTGGTCAGCTCCCGGGAGTAGGGCCGGGCGGCCGCGGCCGCCTCGCGGGCACGAATGATCCGGGCCGCCGAGATCAGCTCCATCGCACGAGTGATCTTGCGGGTGGACTCGACCGTTCTGATCCGCGCCTTGTACTCCTTCAGCGATGCCGCCACGCGATCCCCCCGCTAGCCCCGACCTTTCGGCCGGATGCGCCCCGATATCGATTTCCGCATGCGGTCGAACCTTGGGCCCCGTTGCCCACGAGGAACCCGACGACCGACACGTTCTGTGATCAGGGCCTCGACGCGGTGTGGGGCGCCGGGAGTCTCTTGCTCATCTGCTTCTTCACGAATCGGATCGCGGGTCCTGGGGCCACCTTGATCGCCAGGCTCATCAGCCGGGCGTCCGGGCCGACATAGATGTGCAGCTTGTTCTTCTCGATGCCGCTGATCATGATCGCGGCCGCCTTGGCAGGCGACAGGATCGGCAGGTTGCCCTGGGAGTCGGCGGTTGGTGGTGACGTGATCCCCGAGTTGTCGGAGATTCCGGTGTTGACCGCGCCGGGGAAGATCACCGAGACCCGGACCTTGGTGTCGAGCAGCTCCGCGTACAGCCCCTCGGTCAGCAGCCTGACCGCGGCCTTGCTCGCGCCGTACATCGTCTGGCCGGGGAAGGGGAAGAAGCCGCCCATGCTGGACACGTTGGCAAGATGTGCCTCTGGTCGGGAGACCAGGCGGGGCAGGAAGGCCTGCACCATGTGCAGCGTGCCCATCAGGTTCACCTGGAGGACCCGCTCGATCGTTGCGTCGTCGAGGTCGGCCACGGGAACGAACGGCTGGATGATCCCCGCGTTGTTGATCAGTCCGTCGATGGCGCCGTGCGCGGCGACCACCTCGTCGGGAAGTCCACGAACAGCGGCGCGGTCGGTGATGTCCATGACGTGGGTGGACAGCTGCGGCCTCGCGGCGCCGGATGCTTCGGCTACGTTGTCGAGCCCGGCGGGGTTGCGGTCGACCGCGGCGACGCGGGCGCCCTTCAGGAGGAGTTGCAGCACCAGCTCGCGACCCATGCCGCTCCCGCCGCCGGTGACGACCCAGACCTTCGCGTCGACCTTCACGCCAGACTCCTCACTCGCCCTGTCCAGGCTCGCACTGTGCGGATGGGAGTGCGACCCCTCGTCCGGCGACCGGAATTGGGGGATCGGGGCGTCGCTCGTCGTCCCCCTCCTAGGGTGACCGGCTCACACAGTGAAGGAAGGCCACTCGGAACAACGAGGAGGCCGCGGCAAGGCTGACAAGGTCTCCCGACAACGTTGGGCTCCACCGTCCGAGCGCCTGCGTGAAAGTGCTGAGGTCCAGAACGGATGGGTCTCGGACGCACAGGGGCTGAGCCGTTGTCAATGCGCCATGGAGCCGCGGTACCCCGCAGCGTCCCTTCCGGCCGTTGCGACTGTTTCGGGCGCTGAGTGCTGCGCCCCTGTCATGCTGAGCAGAGCGAGACTTGACATCATCTGTTCTCGCGAAGCTCGTGGCTGGCACGAGCGCGATATCCCTCAAACGATCCAGGGCGACGAAATGAGCGGTAGTAGCGCGCGGTCAATGACCTTCCAGGCCAAGCCGCCAGACGTCTTCCCGGCGCTTCTGGAGGCCGCGCGGCGGACGGGGTTCCAGTACCTGGCCGGCGACGTGAGCACCGGCACCGCGGTGTTCACCTCGGGGAAGTACCTGCTGATGTTCGGCGACAAGGTCACTGCCCGGTGGAAGCAGGTAGCGCCCGAGACCGTTCAGGTGACCCTGTCCTCGGATCCGAAGTTCGGCGTCGTCGGTTGGTCGGGTCGCCGCAGTCCGGGCGCAGACCGTCTATCCGACGAGCTGAGCGGGCTTCTTCCGCACACCGGATAGGAGACGGCGGTCAGCACCGTCAGCGGTCCAGCGGTGGTGGACTCATCCCACCCCGTACTGGGCGAGTCCACGCGGCTGACCCCCGGCACGGCAGCGCTACGGTGAGGAAGACCTGCACCCGTCGGAGCGAGGAACGAGGAATGCGATCACCTCTGACGCATCCGGCGCGGATCGTGCCTGCCGCATTCGCACTCGCCTCGCTTGCTGGGACATTGCTGCTTTCGCTGCCTTCGGCGACCAGCACGGGGCAGCGGGCACAGGTCCTCGACGCGGCGTTTACCAGCGTGTCCGCCGTGTGCGTCACGGGACTGGTCACGGTCGACACCGCGACGTACTGGTCGACGTTCGGCCAGGTCGTCATCCTGAGCCTGGTCCAGATCGGCGGCTTCGGCATCATGACGTTGGCCACGCTGCTCGTGGTGCTGGTCGGCGCCCGGCTCAATCTCAGCTCCTCCTTGGTCGCCCAGGCCGAGACTCGCGCACTGAACGTCGGCGACGTCCGTGACGTGGTCCGCCGAATCGCGGTCACCATGCTCGCCTTCGAGGTCGTCCTCGCGGCGCTGCTGACGATCCGGTTCCGGGTCGGCTACGACCATAACTGGCTGCAGGCCCTGTGGCTCGGGGTGTTTCACTCGGTCACCGCGTTCAACAACGCCGGCTTCGCGCTCTACAGCGACAACCTCAGGGGCTTCGCAGCCGACGCCTGGATCCTGCTGCCGCTCTGCGCGGGCGTCATCGTCGGCGGTATCGGCTTTCCCGTCCTGTTCGAACTGCGCCGCCGGTGGCGGCATCCGAGGCTGTGGTCGGTTCACGTCCGGCTGACCGTGTACGGTTCCGCGCTGCTCCTAGTGATGGGCACGGTCGCGTTCCTGGCCCTGGAGTGGTCCAACCCCAGCACGTTGGGACCGATGTCGCCGGGGAGCAAGGTTCTGGGCGGCTTGACCGGGAGCGTGATGCCCCGCACCGCGGGGTTCAACACCGTCGACTACGCAGCGGTGACACCGGAGACGGTGACCGTCACCTCGCTGCTGATGTTCATCGGCGGCGGCTCTGCCGGCACCGCGGGCGGCATCAAGGTCGCTACCTTCTTCCTCCTCGCGTTCGTCATCTGGACCGAGGTGCGCGGAGAACGCGACACCACCATCGCGCACCGCCGGATCAGCACCTCGACGATGCGTCAGGCCCTCACCGTCGCCCTGCTGGGCGTCGCAGTCGTCGCACTCGGCACCCTGGCCCTGCTGCTCGCCACCGACTTGGCCACCGACGTCGTCGCCTTCGAGGCCACCTCCGCGTTCGCGACCGTGGGCCTGTCCACCGGCATCACGGCGGGACTGCCGGCGTCCGCGAAGCTGACCCTGATGGGGCTCATGTTCGTGGGCCGCGTCGGCACGATCACGGTTGCCTCCGCGCTGGCTCTGCGGACCCACCACCACCACTACCGCCTGCCCGAGGAGCGTCCCATTGTCGGCTAACAGCAACAAACTCACCGGCCCAGTGCTCGTTGCCGGCCTCGGACGGTTCGGAACCGCGGTCGCCTTGACCCTCGTTCAGGACGGCGTCGAGGTCCTGGCGATCGAGCAGGACGCCCGGCTGGTCGAGATATGGGCCGACGAGCTCATCCACGTCGTCCAGGCGGACTGCTCCGATGACGAAGTGCTTCGACAGCTGGGCGTCGGACAGTTCACCCACGCCGTGGTGGCCATCGGCTCGAACGTGGAATCCAGCCTGCTGACAGTGCTGGCCCTTTCCGAGGCCGGCGTACCCGACATCTGGGCCAAGGCCGACACGGCGAAGCACGGCAACATCCTGGGCCGGGTCGGCGCACACCACGTCATCTACCCGGAGAAGTCGATGGGTCAGCGGGTCGCTCGCGCTCTGTTCGAAACCACCTCCGGAGAAGCCCCGATCACCTAGCACGTCGCCGGGGTCGATTGGTTGTCGGGCTTCGCGTCAGGGACTCGCTCCTCAACGTCCCGGATCTGCCGCTGTTGGTCTCGACCACACTCCCGCTGAGCCGACCGAACGCCCGGCGCGGGTGGTCACGATCGGGGGCTCTTCTGGCACACGGACTACTACGAGCGCCGCCAAGGACAATGGCGGGCCGTCTGGTCACAGGCCACACGCATCAAGTCTTGATGAACCACGCGGCAAACGACGCAACTGCAAACCGGCCGCACCCATGACCGGACGTACGATTCACACCGCGCGGGTGATGCAGAACTCGTTGCCCTCGGGGTCGGCCATCGTCACGTTGGTGTCGATCCGGTACAGCTCCACGGCTCCGCGGTCAACGAGCCCGGTGACCTCACCTCGAGATCATCGCTGCGCAGATCCAGGTGCAGTCGGTTCTTGTGGCGCCTGGAACTCGCAGGAACAAGTAACGAGGCCCAGCGCCTAGGCCGGTTCCACCACGACGCTAGGATCGTCCTCAAGATCGAAGACTCCCATCTCGCGCAATCTCTCCAACTCTGCGGAGTCATCAGGTGCGACGCGGTACCCGTCGATTGTCGATGCCCACCAGCGCGCCAGGGAAGCTGGCCTCTCACAGTCGAAGACGATGTCAGCCAGGCGAGCCACCGACTCACGATAGCGCCGCTCCGTTACGCGCGACGCCGTGCCTCTGGGAGTGCCCGGGCCGCAATCCAGGGCACGCTCATGCGGCGATCCGTGCACACCTGCCGATGAAACCGGCACAGGCATCGAGTCCAACTGTTGCTGCATGCCGCCTGACGGCGCCTGGACGAGAGGAACCCATGACGAACACGATTGAACCGCTCGACATCACCTTCACCGCAACGCTCGGCCGAGTTCGCGAGGGCGACACCTGGACCTGCGTCCAACTGCCGGACTCCGCCGCCATCTTCGGCACGCGTGGTCTGGTCAAGGTGACGGGCACCGTCGACGGAGAAGCCTTCGATGGGTCCTTCATGGCTCTGGGCGACGGAACCCACAAACTTCCCATCAAGGCCGCAGTTCGCCGCGCGATCGGGAAGGGCGACGGCGATGAGGTCACCGTCCACCTCACCGCACGCCGCAACTGACGAATCACGAAATCGGCCGACGAACCAGACGTGGCAACTCCCCGAAACTCTGCATCGAGGGTGGCGGGATGAGGCGGCGCAGGTTGTAGTCCAACGAAACCCGCGCTCTTGTCGCCACGCGCTCGGTCGTGCCGATGGAGCGGACGGCGCAAATGTTCCCCTCCCACGGTCCGACGTGGCGGATTCGAGAGGGCCTCACTCGGGAGGTATCAGCACCGGTTCAGACCTCTCAGCTGAACCACGCGAGAACGAACCCGGCCTACTGCGCGAACCGCCGGCCGATCCAGGCGAGGACGTCGCATTCGCGGTAGACCACGCGGCGTCCGAGGCGCGCTGACTTGGGGCCGGTGCCCCGGTGGCGTCGAACCTCAGGGTGTTCTCCGGAACGCCGATGATTCCGCGACCTCGGGGAGACGTAGCAGCTTGTCCATGACGGTGCCTTTCGGTGGCGAGGACGCTCGGTGGCCGTCAACAACAAAGCCACACCTGGAGACCAGAAAGTGGACGGTTCGGCGACAACTATTTGCTTTCCCTCCACAGGCCGGGTGTCGGGCCGGTTGTCCACCGATCTATGCAGCTGTCAGCGAGGAGCGGCTTCGCGCGTTCATCGCCGTCTGTGCCCTGGCCGGCCTGCGCCTCGGAGAGGCGGCCGCGCTGCAGTTCGCCGACGTCGACTACGACGGCCGGCTGCTGCAGGTGCGACGACAGGTGCAGCGAGCCGGCGGCAAGACGGTCGAGGTCCGGCTGCCCAAGTACGGCTCGGAGCGGGCGGTGCCGATGCCCGAGGAGCTGGCGGCGATCCTGCGGCGGCACGAGGATCTCGGGCACCTCACCGAGTGGATGTTCGCCGGTGGCGAGCCCGACCCGCCGCACCAGAACACGGTCGGCGCCCGGTGGCGCGCCACCCTCAAGCGGGCGGAGCTCGACGGGATCCGACTGCACGACCTGCGGCACTTCTACGCCTCCGGACTGATCGCCGACGGCTGCGACGTGGTCACGGTGCAACGTGCCCTGGGGCACGCCAAGGCGAGCACCACGCTGGACACCTACGCCAAGCTCTGGCCCTCCGGGGAGGACCGCACCAGGAGGGCCGCCTCGAGCCTCGCCCGGCAGGTGCTCGGAGAAAATGCGGGCGAGATGCGGGCAAGGGAGCCATAAATGCCCTCTGACCTGGGCCTCTACACGTTGAAGCGGAACTCCACGACGTCGCCGTCGGCCATCACGTAGTCCTTGCCCTCCATGCGGACACGGCCGGCCTCCTTGGCCTTGAGCATGGAGCCGGCGGCCATCAGGTCGTCGTACGAGACGACCTCGGCCTTGATGAAGCCACGCTGGAAGTCGGTGTGGATCACGCCCGCCGCCTCGGGCGCGGTGGCGCCCTGGCGGATGGTCCAGGCGCGGGACTCCTTGGGGCCGGCGGTGAGGTACGTCTGGAGGCCGAGGGTGTCGAAGCCGACGCGGGCGAGGATGTCGAGCCCGGGCTCCTCGACGCCCATCTCGTGGAGCATCTCGCGGGCCTCGTCCTCGTCGTCGAGCTCGACCAGCTCGGACTCGAACTTGGCGTCGAGGAAGATCGCCTCGGCGGGCGCGACGAGCTCCTGCATCCGGGCCTTGAGGTCCGCGTCGCCGAGCTCGTCGGCGTCGCAGTTGAAGACGTAGATGTAGGGCTTGGCGGTCAGCAGGGACAGCTCGCGGAGGAGCGCGCCGTCGAGCTTGCCGGCCTTGATCAGGTCGATGGCCGGCGTGCCCTGCTCGAGGGCGGCCTGCGCGGTCTTGGCCGCCTCGAGGTTGGCCACCAGCGCCTTGTTGCCCCGGGCTTCCTTCTCCAGACGCGGGATCGCCTTCTCCAGCGTCTGCAGGTCGGCCAGGGCGAGCTCGGTACGGATGGTCTCGATGTCCGATGCGGGGTCGACCTTGCCGTCGACGTGGGTGACGTCGTCGTCGCGGAACACCCGCGTCACCTGGCAGATCGCCGCGGACTCGCGGATGTGGGAGAGGAACTTGTTGCCCAGCCCCTCCCCCTCGGACGCGCCGCGGACGATGCCGGCGATGTCGACGAACTCGACCGTCGCCGGCACGACGCGGGCGGAGTCGAGGAGCGCGGCCAGCTTCGGCAGCCGGGGTTCGGGGACCGCGACCACGCCGACGTTCGGCTCGATGGTGGCGAACGGGTAGTTCGCCGCGAGCACGTCGTTCTTGGTCAGCGCGTTGAAGAGGGTCGACTTGCCCGCGTTGGGCAGTCCGACGATGCCGATGGTGAGGGCCACGTCGGGCGAGTCTAGGAGTCTGGACGGGCCGCGCGGCCGATTCGGCGGCCGAGCGCGAGGCCGGGTGCGCCGACGACGGGGAGAAGGTCAGCCAGAGGCTGACCGCGACGTAGTAGACGACGTACACGAGCGACAGTGCGACCAGCGCCGCGCGGCGCGTCGGGGAGGCTCGCGGTGATCGCCGCCCACAGCGCGAGCCACAGGGTGGCCAGCGTCATGTTGACGTACCAGAGCTTCTCGGTGCGCGAGGGGTAGAGGTACTTGATGGGCACGAACACGAGCACCGAGAGCAGGAGCAGCAGCACGGTCGTCGCGACGGTCGACAGCTCCCAGACGACGACGTAGAAGGCGACGATGTTCCAGTACGACGGGAAGCCGAGGAAGAAGTGGTCGTCGGTCTTCGCGTCGGTCCGGCAGAACTGGTAGGTCGACGCGAGCAGGGGAATGGACGCGACGACGCCGCCGGCGGGGCCGTCCGGGAGGTACCCGTTGGCCCAGAGCAGGGCCATCGGCGCGAGCGCGTAGGTCATGTAGTCGACGATGTTGTCCAGCAGCGCCCCGTCGAAGCCCGGGAGCACGGCCTTGACCCTGAACCGACGGGCCAGCATCCCGTCGGTCCCGTCGATGACCATCGCGACGAGGAACAGCCACAGGACCGTCTCCACCTCCCGTGGTAGGAGAAGTGCACCATCAGCAGTGCGAGCACGGCGCCGGTGGCCGTGAACAGGTGCACCGCCGCAGCCGCCGCCCGCGCGCCTTGGGTGGCCATGACGGTCACCCTAGGGGGTGGATGTCGGCGAAGGTGGATCGCCGGGGCGCGCCTCGGCGGCGGGCCAGGCGTCGCGTCCCAGCCTCGTTCCCCACGCCACCACCGGGACGAGCAGGAGCAGGGTGCCGATCCCGGCGATCACCAGGCCGAACCAGAAGCCTGTCTCGTCGCCCGAGTAGCGGCCGAGCGCGTCGGTGTGCGGCCGGGTCGAGGCGGCGATGGAGCCGCCGATCGCGACGAGAGCGACGCCCCAGAGGGCGAACTGGATCAGCACGAGGCGCGCCTGCTTCGGGTCCACGTCTCGGTTGTACGCCGTGTCGGCCCGGCTCACTAGTGTGGAACGGGTGCGGATCGCCACGTGGAACGTCAACTCCCTGCGCTCGCGGATCGACCGGGTCGAGGCGCTGCTCCAGCGGCACGAGATCGACGTGCTCGCGCTGCAGGAGACCAAGGCCCGCGAGGACCAGCTCCCGTTGATGGGTCTCCAGGCCCTCGGGTACGACGTGGCGGTCGCCGGTGTGAACCAGTGGAACGGCGTGGCCGTCATCAGCCGCGTCGGTCTCGAGGACGTCGAGGTCGGGTTCGCCGACCAGCCGTCCTGGGGCGAGCCGGCCGGCGTGGAGTCGCGGGCCCTCGGCGCGACGTGTGGCGGCGTACGGATCTGGTCGCTGTACGTGCCCAACGGCCGCAAGATCGACGACCCGCACTACCACTACAAGCTCGACTGGCTGGCGAAGCTGCGGGCGACGGCGGAGGCCTGGCGGGGCGACGACGTCGCGCTCGTCGGCGACTGGAACATCGCCCCGCAGGACGAGGACGTCTTCGACATGGCGGCGTACGCCAACGACACCCACGTCACTCCTCCGGAGCGCGCGGCCTTCCAGGCGTTCGTCGACGACGGCTGGGTCGACGTGGTCCGCCCCCACACCCCCGGCCCCGACGTCTTCACCTACTGGGACTACTACCGCCAACGGTTCGAGCGGAACCGTGGCATGCGGATCGACTTCGTCCTCGGGTCACCGCCACTCGCGAAGCGGGTCACGGGCGCCTTCATCGACAAGGACGAGCGGGCGGGCAAGGGCGCATCCGACCACGCGCCGGTGATCGTCGACCTGGACTGACCCTGCCGACCCGCCAGGGACCCGTTGCTACGGTCGCACGCATGCACACTCGGATGATCGGCAAGCACGAGGTCGGCGCGATCGGGCTGGGCCTGATGACGTTCGACCAGACCGGCACGCAGCCTCGGGAGCAGCTCGCCGACACCGTACGGGCGGCCCTCGACGCGGGCGTGAGCTTCTTCGACACCGCCGACGCGTACGGTCCCGGCGACGAGCTCGGCGCGCAGACGCAGGGCGCCAACGAGTCGCTGATCGCGGGCCTGCTCGACGAGCTGGGTGTCCGCGACCGGGTGCTGCTCGCGACCAAGGGCGGGCACGTGCGCGTCGGCGACGACGGACGATGGGAAGTGGACAGCAGCGCCGCCCACCTCAAGCAGGCCGTCGACGACAGCCTCCGCCGGCTCGGCGTGGAGCGGATCGCCCTGTGGCAGCACCACCGCCCCGACCCCCAGGTCGACTACGCCGAGGTGATGGGCACCCTCAAGGAGATCGCCGACTCCGGCAAGGTGGAGATGGTCGGCCTGAGCAACGCGAACCCCGAGCAGATCCGGCTGGGCAAGTCGGTGCTGGGCGACGCGTTGGTGAGCGTGCAGAACCAGTTCTCCCCCGCGTTCCGCAGCAGCCGTCCCGAGATCGACGTGTGCGAGGAGCTCGGGCTGACGTTCCTGCCGTGGGGTCCGCTCGGCGGGCTCTCGTCGGCCAAGGAGCTCGGCGACAAGCACCGGGCCTTCGCGGAGATCGCCGAGGCGCGCGGCGTGAGCCCGCAGCAGGTCACCCTCGCGTGGGAGCTCGCCCAGTCGCCCTGCGTCATCCCGATCCCGGGCGCCAAGCGGCCCAGCTCGATCACCGACTCCGCCGCGGCCGCGGACCTCGAGCTGACCACCGAGGAGATCGCGCGCCTCGACGCGGCCTGAGGTCAGGCGGGCTCGTCCGCCTCCCACCGCAGCAGGTCGCCCGGCTGGCACTCCAGCGCCTCGCACAACGCCTCGAGGGTGGTGAACCGCACCGCCTTGGCGCGGCCGTTCTTGAGCACGGCGAGGTTGGCGGGCGTGATCCCGACCCGTTCGGCGAGCTCGCCCACCGAGAGCTTGCGCCGGGCCAGCATCACGTCGACGTCGACGACGATCGCCATCAGACGACCCCCATCAGATGACCTCGTCGAGCTCGGCCCGCAGGTGCTGCGCCTCGACGTCGCGGGCGACGGCCTGGGCGAGGAGCAGCCGGAGCACCCGGACGATCAGCGCGACCCCCGCCACGCACACCCCGAACCCGCCGATGAGCAGGACGACGCCGGGCGCGACGTCCTCGCCCGGCGCCAGCACGACGCCCAGGGCGAACGCCAGCAGCGAGGCCACCACGATCGCGACGACGATGACGTCCACGAAACGGAAGGCCGCGTCGGAGAACACCGTGCCGCGGCGCACCATGGTCAGCAGCTTCCACACGCACACCGCGGTGACCTGCACGCAGACGATGCCGAGCAGCACGATGGTCATCACCGAGACGCGGACGCCAGTGGTCGCGCCGTCCAGGTCGGCCCAGAACAGCGGCCCCATCACCACCTGGACGAACAACGAGCCGGCCAGCACCAGGGCGATCACGATGCGGAGAGCCAGGACGGTCGGGTTTCCCATGCCATTTCCTCTCATCGAACAACGACAGGAATCTATCGACTTTCGATAGGTCGTGGAACGACCTTCACGGCATCTCCACATCCCGGTGTCGGTGCCGACCGGCAGACTGCCGGGCATGGTGATGACGATGGTGCTGATGTTGTCCCTGGGGCTGGTCCTGGGCGGCACGGTGGGCGTGCTCTGGGTGCGCTCGCGACCGACGTACGTCGCGGCGGCGGTCGAGGCGGGCGTCGACCGGGCCGAGCTGCTCCAGGGGCTCGACCGGCTCAGCGACCAGATGCGCGACCTCGACCACCAGCGGTCCAGCTGGCAGGGCCAGCTCAGCGAGCAGGTGCTCGACATGCGGATGGCCACCGACACGCTGCGACGCGAGACCCAGACGCTGTCGACCGCGCTCCGCAAGCCGCAGGTGCGGGGGCGCTGGGGCGAGATGCACCTGCGCCGGGCGGTCGAGCTGGCCGGGCTGGTCGACCGGTGCGACTTCACCGAGCAGGCCCACACCGTGACCCGCGACGACGGCATCCAACGCCCCGACCTGGTCGTCCAGCTCGTGGGCGGCCGGCGGGTGGTGGTCGACGCGAAGGTGCCGCTCGACGCGTTCCTCGACGCCACGGGCACCGATGACGACGACGAGCGGGAGGCCCACCTGGCCCGCCACGCCCGGCAGCTGCGGCAGCACGTCGACCAGCTGGCGTCCAAGCGCTACTGGCGCTCGCTCGAGGGCTCGCCGGAGTTCGTGGTGCTGTTCGTGCCGGCCGAGTCGTTCCTGTCCGCGGCGCTGACCGCCGACCGCGACCTGCTCGACTTCGCCTCCGGCAAGCACGTCGTGCTGGCCACCCCGACGACCCTCATCGCCCTGCTGCGGACCGTCGCCCACGGCTGGCGCCAGGAGGCCCTGGCCGATCGGGCCGAAGAGATCCACCAGCTCGGTCGCGAGCTCCACGAGCGACTGGCGACCCTGACGGCCCACGTCGACAACGTCGGGCGGTCGCTGAACGCCGCGGTCGGCCACTACAACGCCGCCGTGGGCTCGCTGGAGTCGCGGGTGCTGGTCTCCGCTCGCCGGTTCGCCGACCTCGGGGTCACCGACGACGAGCTCCCGGCGACCCGACCGGTGGTCGCCCTGGCCCGGCGCGCCGCCCCGGATGCGCACGCCGAGCCACCTAGCGTGGCCCTGTGAGCCACACCCGGGCTGTCTGGGACGAGGGCCGCGAACCCGGCCGCGCCGTGGTCGCGCTCGGGGTTGCCGTCGCCCTCACCGTCATCGTGGTCAACGTCGCGATGGTCGGCCGGGTCAGCATGTTCTTCGACCTGTGGTTCGTGCTGCTGTGCCTGGGCCTCGCCCTGCTGGTGCGCCCGCGCGACTTCTTCACGGTCGGGGTGCTCCCGCCGCTGATCATGGTCGTGGGGTTCGCGATCCTCGCCGTCGACCGGCCGGGCGCCATCGCCAGCCCTCGCGACGGACTGGTGCAGGCCGTCGTCTCGGGGCTCGCCCACCACAGCGTTGCCCTGGTGTGCGGCTACGCCCTGTGCCTGGTCACGCTCCTGGCCCGCCAGCGCACGGCGCGCTGACCGGCGTCAGGCCACGAACCTCGCGGGGTCGCCCGCCCCGACGCGCACGACCTCCGGCACGCCCTCGGACCAGTCGATGACCGTGGTCGGCTCGGCCGGCGTCTCCCCCGCCTCGACGACGATGTCCACCTCGTGGTCGAGCTCCTCCTTGACCTCCCAGCCCATCGTCCGCGGCTCGGACTCGCCGGGCAGGATCAACGAGCTGGTCAGCAGCGCCTCGCCGAGCGCCTCGAGCAGCGCCTGGTCGAAGACGTGGTCGGGGATCCGGACGCCGACCGTGCGCTTGCGCGGGTGGAGCAGCCGCCGCGGCACCTCGGGCGTCGCCGGGAGGATGAACGTGTACGGCCCCGGCGTCGCCGACTTGATCGTGCGGAAAGCCGCGTTGTCGACGTGCACGAGCTGGCCGAGCTGGGAGAAGTCGCGGCACATCAGCGTGAAGTGGTGCCGCTCGTCGAGGCCGCGGATCTTCAGGATCCGGTCGCGCCCCTCGCGGTTGCCGATCCGGCAGCCGAGCGCGTACCCCGAGTCCGTGGGGTACGCGATCAGCGCGTCGTCCTCACGGAGCGCGGTGACCACCTGGTCGAGCAGCCGCGGCTGCGGGTTCTCGGGGTGGACGTCGAGGAAGCGAGCCATGACGCGACGGGTCTAGGAGCGCGAGGCGGCGCGCAGGTCGCGGCGCAGCTCCGGCGGGAGGGCGAAGATCAGCGACTCCTCGGCGCTGTGCACGGCCTCGGCGTCGGGGTAGCCGCGCTCGGCCAGGAAGCTCAGCACGCCGTCGACCAGCGACTCGGGCACGCTCGCCCCCGAGGTCACGCTGACCTTCGTCACGCCGTCGAGCCACGCCTCGTCGATCTCGCTGGCGTCGTCGACGCGGTACGCCGCCGCGGCGCCCGCCTCGAGGGCCACCTCGACCAGGCGCACGGAGTTCGAGGAGTTGCCGGAGCCGACCACGATGACCAGGTCGGCGCCCTGCGCGATCTCCTTGATGGCCAGCTGGCGGTTCTGGGTGGCGTAGCAGATGTCGTCGCTCGGCGGGTCGAGCAGCTCGGGGAACCGCTCCCGGATCGCCGCCACCGTCTCGAGGGTCTCGTCGACCGACAGCGTCGTCTGCGAGAGCCAGGCGACCCTCGACGGATCACGGACCACGATGCCGGCGACGTCGCCGGGACCCTGCACGAGCTGGATGTGCTCGGGCGCCTCGCCGGCCGTCCCCTCGACCTCCTCGTGGCCCTCATGGCCGATGAGGAGGATGTCGTAGTCCTGGTCGGCGAAGCGCTTCGCCTCGTGGTGCACCTTGGTGACCAGCGGGCACGTCGCGTCGATCGTCTTCAGCTGCCGGTCGGCGGCCTGGGCGTGCACCGCCGGGGAGACGCCGTGCGCCGAGAAGACGACCGTCTCGCCCTCGGGCACCTCGTCGAGCTCCTCGACGAAGATCGCGCCGCGCGACTCGAGGTCGGAGACCACGTGCTTGTTGTGCACGATCTGCTTGCGCACGTAGACGGGTGCGCCGTACAGGTCCAGGGCCTTCTCGACCGTCACCACCGCCCGGTCGACGCCCGCGCAGTAGCCGCGAGGGGCCGCCAGCAGGACGGCGCTGTCGGCGATGCGTGGGATGCCCAGGTCGGTGGTGGTCACGATCTCGAGTCTAGGTGCGCAGGGGTGATTCGCCGTCGTTGCCGTCACCTAGGCTGCCGCCCATGGCGCTGGAGACTTCACCGCAGGCTCCCGCGCCCGTCCGCCAGGTCGCCCAGGCCGTCGCCGGCTGGGTCGACCGGCTGGGCGTGGTCTGGGTCGAGGGCCAGGTCGCCCAGGTCAACCGCCGCGCCGGGGTCGGGAAGGTCTTCATGACCCTGCGGGACTCGGTGGCCGACATCTCCATCCCGGTGACCTGTCCCCGCGCGGTCTTCGACTCCCTGGAGACGCCCCCGGCCGAGGGCGCGAGCATCGTGATCCAGGCGAAGCCGTCGTACTACGCGAACCGCGGCTCGTTCTCCCTCGAGGCCCGCGAGATCCGCCTCGTCGGCCTCGGCGAGCTGCTCGCCCGGCTCGAGCGCCGCCGCCAGCTGCTCGCGGCCGAAGGGCTGTTCGCCCCCGAGCTCAAGCGCCGCCTGCCCTTCCTGCCCAGGAGAGTCGGCCTGGTCACGGCCCCCGACTCCGCCGCCGAGCGCGACGTGGTCGAGAACGCCCGGCGCCGCTGGCCCGCGGTGGCCTTCGAGACGGCGTACGCCGCCATGCAGGGCACGCGCGCCGCGGCCGAGGTGATCGCCGCGATCGACCGCCTCGACCGCGACGAGCGCGTCGACGTGATCGTCGTCGCCCGGGGCGGCGGGGCGGTCGAGGACCTGCTGCCCTTCTCCGACGAGGGCCTGATCCGTGCCGTCGCGAAGTGCCGGACCCCCGTCGTGTCGGCGATCGGCCACGAGCCCGACCAGCCACTGCTCGACCTGGTCGCCGACGTCCGCGCGTCCACGCCGACCGATGCCGCCAAGCTCGTCGTCCCCGACGTGACCGAGGAGCTGCGCATCGTCGAGGTCGGCCGAGAACGGCTTCGATCGGCGTTGACGGGCTGGCTCGAGCGCGAGCGCACCCTGCTTGCGACGCTCCGCGCGCGGCCCGCCATGGCCGACCCGGGGTCGCTGATCAGCAGCCGGGCCGACGAGGTCGAGGCCCTGCGCGAGCGGGCCCGGCGGACCACCGTCCACCGGCTCGACCGCGCGGTCGACGAGATCGCCCACCACCGGGCGCGAGCACGGGCGCTGTCGCCACTGGCGACGCTGCAGCGCGGGTACGCCGTGCTCCAGGGAGAGGACGGCCACGTGCTCACCTCCGTCGCCGACGTCGCGAAGGGGTCCGCCGTCTCCGTGCGGGTCGCCGACGGACGCGTGCACGCGCAGGTCACGACAACCGAGGAGATCGATGGCTGACGAGAAGATCCCCTACGAGCAGGCCCGCGAGGAGCTCGTCGAGGTGGTCCGCAGGCTCGAGGCGGGCGGCACCACGCTCGAGGAGTCGCTGGCGCTGTGGGAGCGCGGCGAGCAGCTCGCGACCATCTGCCAGGAGTGGCTCGACGGCGCCCGGGCCCGGCTCGACGCGGCCCGCGGCGACGAGGACTGACTCAGGCCACGGGTGCGTCGGTCAGCGACCGGACGACGGTGAGCAGGTCCTCGGTCGGCGCGGAGCCGTAGACGAGCACCTCGGTGTTGCCGACCGTGGCGGAGTACGCGTGGTCGCCGCCGGCGTCCGACCACTCCTGCCACTCGGGCACGATCGACCCCTCCACGGTCACCACGTCGCCCTTCACGGCGTCCGCGTCGACGTACGTCTCGAGCAGGTTGGCGAGGTCGTCGTCCGCCTGCCGCACCCCGACGAACAGGTCGTCGTCGGTCAGCACGCCCACGCCGAACGAGGGCCTCTCGCCGGGCACGAAGTCCACGCTCGTGGGGATCCAGCCCTCCGGCAGCGACGGCGGGTAGACGATCCGGATCCCGGCCTCCTGGGCGGGCGCGACCACGGCCAGGTAGTCGACCGGCTCGACGTCGACCGCGTCGTTGTCGCGGAAGACCGCACGGAAGGCGACGAAGGCCAACACCACCACGACCAGCACGATCAAGGAGCCGACGCCGCCGGCGATCGAGCGCTGGTAGCGACCGGCCCGGCCGACCGGCTGCTGCTGGTCACTCACGGGTCCATCCTCACAGGTGCCCTAGGTTGACCCGGTGCCGCCTCTCGCCGAGATCGTGCCGGCGGCGGCCCTCCTGGCACTGCTGGTCACGGCCTACGCCCACCCGCGCGGCCGGACCGAGGCGGCCATCGGTCTGGCGGCCGCGGCGGCGACCCTGGCCACCGGCGCACTCTCCGCGGACGACCTCCTGGAGGAGGTGCGGCACCTCGGCCCGGTGGTGCTCTTCCTCGTCACGATCCTGGTCGTCGGCGACATCTGCGGCCGGTCCGGCCTGTTCGCCGCGGCCGCCGGCTGGGTCCGCAAGCTCGGGCGCGACCGACCGGTCCCCCTGTTCACCGGGGTGTTCCTGCTCGGTGCCCTGGTGACCACCACGCTCTCGCTCGACGCCACGGTCGTGCTCCTCACGCCGGTCGTGCTCACGGCGGCCGCGGCGGCCGGCGTCTCCGCGCGACCCGGCGCCCACGCCTGCCTGCGGATGGCCAACTCCGCCTCGTTGCTGCTGCCGGTCTCCAACCTCACCAACCTGCTGGCCATGCGCTACGTCGGGCTGACCTTCGTCGGCTTCGCCGCGGTGATGGCGCCGGTGCTGGCCGTCGTGCTCGTCATCGAGTACGTCGCCGCGCGGCTGCTGTTCCGCCGCGAGCTCACCGAGGAGGCCGACCCGGCGCACGTCGTCCCGGACCGCCCACCGCTGCCGCGCCTCCCGTTGGTCACCGTCGGGGCGATGCTGGTCGGCTTCGCCGTCGCGTCTCCCCTGGGCATCGAGCCGTTCTGGGTCTCCGGCGCTGCGGCCGTCGTCCTGCTGGCGTGGGCCGCTCGACAGGGCCGCGTCACCCTGGCCCAGGCCGTGCACGCCGGCCACCCGGCGTTCGCGATCTTCGTGCTCTGCCTGGGGATCGTCGTCGCCGCCCTGGCCCTCGGTCCCCTCGGCGACCGGGTCCGCGACCTGCTGCCGCACGGGACGTCGTTCGGCGCCCTGCTGCTGATCGCGCTGCTCGCGACCCTGCTGGCCAACCTGTTGACGAACCTGTCGGCCACCCTCCTGCTCGTGCCGATGCTGGCGCCGCTGGGCACGACCGCGGTGCTCGCGGCGCTGCTCGGGCTGAACATCGGCTCGGGGCTGACCTACACCGGGTCGCTGGCCAACCTGCTCTGGCGCCGGACGCTGGTCCGGCACGGCCGGCGGCCGACGATGTGGGAGTTCCACCGGGTCTCGCTGGTGGTGACGCCGGTCAGCCTGCTGGGAGCGGTCACGGCCCTGGCGCTGGTCAGCCACTGATCGGGCCAGGTCACTAGGATCCGGTCATGAGCAACCCGAACCGCCCTGACCGGAACCTGGCCCTCGAACTGGTCCGCGTCACCGAGGCGGCGGCCATGGCGGCCGCGCGATGGGTGGGCCGGGGCGACAAGAACGACGCCGACCAGCAGGCGGTCAACGCGATGCGCTACATGATCAGCTCGGTCGGGATGCGGGGCACCGTCGTCATCGGCGAGGGCGAGAAGGACAACGCCCCGATGCTCTTCAACGGCGAGGAGGTCGGCGACGGCACCGGCCCCGAGTGCGACGTCGCGGTCGACCCGATCGACGGCACCACGCTGACGGCGAAGGGCATGAACAACGCCATCGCCGTGATGGCCGTCGCCCCGCGGCACACGATGTTCGACCCCTCGGCCGTGTTCTACATGGAGAAGCTGGTCACCGGCCCCGAGGCCGCCGACGTCGTCGACATCAGGAAGTCGGTCGCTGAGAACATCCATGCGGTCGCCAAGGCCAAGGACATGCACGAGCACGACGTGACCGTCGTGGTGCTGGACCGCCCCCGGCACGCGGGGCTCGTGGAGGAGATCCGCGCCACCGGAGCCCGGATCAAGTACATCCCCGACGGCGACGTCGCCGGCGCGATCATGGCCGCCCGCCCCGACACCGGTGTCGACCTGCTGCTCGGCATCGGCGGCACCCCGGAGGGCATCATCGCGGCCTGCGCGATGAAGTGCACCGGCGGCGTGATCCAGGCCCGGCTGTGGCCCAAGGACGACGAGGAGCGCCAGCGTGCCCTCGACGCCGGCCACGACCTCGACCCCGACACCATCCTCACGACCGACCAGCTCGTCACCAGCGAGGACTGCTTCTTCGTCGCCACCGGCATCACCGACGGCGAGCTGATGAAGGGCGTGCACTTCCGGTCCCAGGGCGCGGTCTCCCACTCGCTGGTGATGCGCTCCCGCAGCGGCACCATCCGCCAGATCACCGCCGAGCACCGCTTCGAGAAGCTCCGCGAGTTCTCCGAGATCGACTACGAGCGCTAGGCGCCGTCGCCGGGGGTCGAGGAGGTCGCGCAGCGACCGTCACGAGACCCGGTGAGAGGTCAGCTGGCCGGTCGCGAGGGTCTCGTGACGGGCGCTGGCGCGCCTTCCTCGACCAGCGGAGGCCTCGTGTCGTTCCAGCGCCTGCCAGCACCTCGGTGATCACCCGCGGGTCGAACGCCAGGCCCGCGTGCGAGGCGGTGACCTCGACCGGCGTTGCCAGCGGGTCGACGCAGGCGCGCCAGTCGACGATGCCGTCGCGCTTGGAGTAGATCGCGGTGAACCCGACGTCCGGCGGCAACGGCTGACGGCTCTCGTCGAAGCTCTGCCGGGCGCAGTCGCCGGCCACGCAGTCCTCGGACATCAAGCCCGGCCACCCGGCCCGGCTGAGGCGGACGAGCATCTCCACGCTCCGGGTCAGCGACGCGTGGTGCGCACCCGGCGCCAGCATCGGACTGCCCAGGGTGACGATGCCGGCGACCAGGTCGGGCCGGCGTACGGCCAGGCCCCGGGCGAGCATCCCGCCCAGGCTGTGACCGACGATCTGGACCCGTGTCCCGCGGCGCAGGGAGATCGACTCGAGCCGGTTCTCCAGCTGGGCGGCGGCGTTGAGGGTGCAGCCGGCGTTGACGTGGATCGAGGAACGGTAGGTGCGGTAGCCCTCCTCGCGCAGCACCCGCGCCATCGGGGCCAGCGTGCTGTCGCCCGCGAGGAAGCCGGGGACGAGGATGACCGGTGTCGCGTGCCGCACGGCGACCGGGCCGCCGTACGACGACCGCCGCCGCGAGCGCCGACGCTCCAGGGCGCCGACGGCGAAGCGGCCCGCCTCGGCGATCGCGCTCGCCTCGCGCAGCATGGCCCCGACCCGCGGGGCGGAGAAGCCCTCCGGGGTCAGCCAGGGCGCCAGCGGCGTTGCTGTCACACCGACAAGGTTACCCAGAGGTAACCGTTTGATACGTCGAATGCTTGGATGGTCGACATGGTGGCGGAGCAGCGCGAAGACCCCTCCGAGACCGACATCGCGGTCTCGAGCGAGCTGTTCGCCCCCGGCGCCCCAGGGGTCGAGCTCTGCTACCAGACGTTCGGCGACCCCGACGACGAGCCGCTCCTGCTCGTGATGGGCCTCGGCGGCCCGATGACCTGGTGGGACCCGGCCCTGTGCCGGATGCTCGCCGAGCGCGGCTTCTACGTCATCCGCTACGACAACCGCGACACCGGCCGGTCCACCAAGGTGGCCGGGCGGGTGAGCAGGACCATGCTGATCCGGGCGTTCTCGGGACGGCACGTCCGGACGCCGTACGGCCTCTCGGACATGGCGGCCGACGCGTTCGCGCTGCTCGACCACCTCGGCCTCGAGTCGGCCCACGTCGCCGGGGTGTCGATGGGCGGGATGATCGCGCAGACGATGGCCATCGAGCAGCCCCGACGCGTGCGGTCGCTGACGAGCATCATGTCCACGACGGGCAAGCGCTCGGTGGGCTGGCAGCACCCGCGACTGCTGCCGGTGCTGATCGCGAGGCGGGGCCGCGGCCGCACGGCGTACGCCGAGGGCAGCGCCGCGATCTGGGCCCTGATCGGCTCCCCGCTCTACCCCAACGACCCCGAGTCGGTGCTCACCAAGGCCCACGAGACCTTCGACCGCGGCTGGTCCAACGGCGGCGTGCTCCGGCAGATGATGGCCGTGACCACCCAGGAGAACCGCACCCAGCGACTGCACGCGGTGCGCGTGCCGGCGCTGGTCGTGCACGGCACCGCCGACCGGATGGTGCATCCCTCCGGCGGCCGCGCCACGGCGGCCGCCATCCCGGGCGCCGAGCTGCTGCTCGTGGACGGCATGGGCCACGACCTGCCGCCGGCCCTGTTCGAGACCTTCGCCGACGGCATCCGCCGGACCGCCGACCGCGCCTGACGCCGAGTCGCCGCATCTGCAGGTCTACAAGTGCGCGAGTCGGCGCATCTGCAGATCTTTCACCTGCAGACGCGCCGACTCGAGGCAGTACTGCTCGGCAGAAACGCCGACTCGGCGATCAGCCCGAGAGGCGCTCGCCGGTGTCGGTGTCGAACACGTGCACGCTCTGCGGGTCGGTCGTGACGTGGATGCGGTCGCCCTTCGCGACGTGGTCGCGGCCGGAGACCCGGACGATCACGTTGGACGGGGTGCCCTCGACGTCGCAGTTGCCGTAGACGAAGCCGTCGGCGCCGAGCTCCTCGACCACCGTCACGTCGACGGGCAGGCCGCCCTCGCTCTCGCTGACCAGGCGCCACGCCTCGGGGCGGACCCCGACGGTGATGTTGGTGTGGCCCTCGCCGAGCTGCTTGGACGCGGTCGGGTCGACCGGCACCAGGTAGTCGCCGATCTGGGCCTTGCCGTCCTTGCCCGCCTTCGCCTTGATCAGGTTCATCTGCGGGGAGCCGATGAAGCCGGCGACGAACAGGTTGACCGGCTTGTCGTAGAGGTTCAGCGGGGTGTCGACCTGCATGAGCTCGCCGAGGTTCATCACCGCGACGCGGTCACCCATCGTCATGGCCTCGACCTGGTCGTGGGTCACGTAGACCGTGGTGACGCCCAGGTCGGACTGCAGCTTGGCGATGTCGGTGCGCGTCTGCACGCGCATCTTCGCGTCCAGGTTGGACAGCGGCTCGTCCATGCAGAACACCTGCGGGCTGCGGACGATCGCCCGGCCCATGGCGACGCGCTGACGCTGACCACCGGAGAGCGCCTTCGGCTTGCGCTCGAGGAACTCGGTCAGGCCGAGGATCTTGGCAGCCTCCTGGACACGCTTCTCGCGCTCCTCGGCCGGGACCTTCGCCATCTTGAGGGCGAAGGCCATGTTGTCGGCGACGGTCATGTGCGGGTACAGCGCGTAGTTCTGGAAGACCATCGCGATGTCGCGGTCCTTGGGCGCGACGTGGGTGACGTCGCGGTCACCGATGAAGATCTTGCCGCCGTTGATCTCCTCGAGCCCCGCGAGCATGCGCAGGGTCGTGGACTTGCCACATCCCGAGGGGCCGACGAGAACCATGAACTCGCCGTCGCCGATCTCGAGGTCGATGCCGGGGACCGTGGGCTTGTCGTTGCCCGGGTACCACCGCTGTGCCTTCTCGAAGGTCACTGTTGCCATGCTTGTCCAACTCCTTCACCGGCAGGTACGTGCCGGACGATCCGTAGTGAAGTGACCCCTGTCACGCTACGGGCGGTGTCAACCCGCGCGCCACCGCGGGCAGGGAACCACCGGGCTCGAGCCGCATGGGCAGCGCGACGTGGCGCGGGCCGTCGTACGCCGGGTCGAGCAGGATCTCGACCGCCCGCCGGCCCATCGCGGCGAAGGGCAGGGCCACCGAGGCCAGGCGGGGCCGCAGCCACGCGGCCAGCTCGGAGCCGTCGAAGGAGACGACGGCGACGTCGTGCGGCACCCCCAGCCCGTGCTCGGTCAGCGCCTGGTAGACGCCCATCGCCACCCGGTCGTTGAGACAGATCAGCCCCCGGGGCCGGACACCCCCGGCCAGCAGGGCCGAGACCGCGTCGTACGCCGGCGTCACCGCCCACGTGCACGACACCGTGCCCGCGAGCTCGAGACCCGCCGCGCTCATGGTCTGCCGCACCCCGTCGAGCCGCGCCGGGCCGGCGACCACCAGGTCGTCCGGGTCCTCGCCGACGACGTAGATCGCCTCGTCGACGCCCGCGTCCAGCAGGGCCTGGGCCGCGACCCGGCCACCCATCACGTCGTCCGGCATCACCGACGGGAGGTCGGCCTGCGGGTCGACGCAGTTGAGCAGCACGACCCGCTGGCCGAACAGGTCGCGCGGCACCGTGACGGACCGTGCGGCGAGCGTGGCGTAGATGATGCCGTCGACCTGGCGGCCGATCATCTCCTCGATGAGACGGGACTCCAGGTCCGGGTGCCCGCCGCTCTCTCCGATCACCACCAGGTGGGCGAGCTCCTGGGCCGCCTCGTTGGCCCCGGTCAGCAGGTGGCTGGCCACGTGACCGCCGGCGATGAGGTCGGAGATCATGCCGATCGTCGAGGTCGAGGCCGTGCGCAGGTTGCGGGCACTGCGGTTGGGCCGGTACGCCAGCTCGGTGGCGGCCCGCCGGACGCGCTGCTCGGTGTCGCTGGAGATCCGCATCTCGAGGGTGCGGCCGTTGAGGATGTAGGACGCCGTGGTCGCGGAGACGCCGGCACGGGCCGCGACGTCGCTCAGGGTCGGCTTGCTCGACCTCGCCACCTGCCAGCCTCCCTGCCACGAGATTCGGGGCTTCGGAATCAACACTTGGATCGAGCCAATTCGCGCGGATGAGTGAACAACCGGCGGCGGTGGTGTTTCTGGATCGTTGCTTGACACCCGCCAGCCACGCGGCAATGATCCTGCTGATTCGTTTCAGCAGTGAGGTCTATCACATGCCGCTGCGAATCGGCAGTCCCATCGAGGCGCTTCTGGACGGACCCGCTCGGAAGGCGCCGCCGCAACACACGAGGAGAACTCCCAGGATGCGATTCCCCGTCAAGAAGAGCACGACCCTGCTCGGCGTCGCGGCGCTCGCCGCCTCGCTGGGCCTGACAGCCTGCGGTGGTGATGACGGCGGCGGCTCGGACAGCGACACCGTCACCATCTGGAGCAGCGTGGACCAGCCCGTCCAGGACGGCCTGCTGAAGGCCCTCGAGGCGAAGCTCGGCGGCGACGTCACGGTCGACTGGCAGAAGGTCGAGAACATCAACCAGCTGATCATGACCAAGATCCAGGCCAACGACACCCCCGACATCGCGTTCATCCCGCAGCCCGGCGTGGTCAAGGACATCGTGTCGCGCGACGCGGCCCAGCCGCTCAACGACGTGGTCGACATGGCTGCGCTCGAGGAGAGCATGGTGCCCGGAAGCCTCGAGGCCGGGACCGTCGACGACCAGCTCTACGGGATGCTCACCTCGGCCAACGTCAAGGGCCTGATCTTCTACCCGAAGAAGGCCTGGGAAAAGGCCGGCTACCCGACCGAGGTCGCCACCATCGACGACCTCAACGCGCTGACCGAGCAGATCAAGAGTGACGGCAACACCCCGTGGTGCATGGGCATCGAGTCCGACACCGCCACCGGTTGGCCGGCCACCGACTGGTTCGAGACGCTCGTCGCCAAGTACGGCGGTGCAGAGGGCTACAACTCGTGGGTCACGCACGAGACGCCGTTCGACTCCGACCTGGTCCGCGAGGCGGCCGCCGAGTTCGAGGAGCTGATGTTCACCGATGGCAACGTGCTCGGTGGTCGTGAGGCGATGGCGAGCACCAACTTCGGCACCGCGGGCAACCCGATGTTCGACGCGAAGCCCGGCTGCTGGATGTACAACCAGGGCTCGTTCATCACCGGCTTCTTCCCGGAGGACATCCTGGCCGACCTCGACGGCAACGTCGGCGTCTTCGGCTTCCCGCCGGCCGAGGCCGGTGGCGAGAACCCCGTCATCGGTGGTGGCGACCTCGCCATGCTGCTCAGCGACAGCGAGAACGCCAAGACCGTGATGGCCGCGCTCGCCGAGACCGACATCGGCAACGACGCAGCGGGCTCCAGCTCGTTCATCTCGCCGCACACGGACTTCGACGCGTCCCTCTACCAGAACGAGCTGACCCGCAGCTACGCCGAGATCCTCAGCACCTCGTCCTCCTTCCTGTTCGACGGCTCCGACCAGATGCCCGGCGAGGTCGGTGCCGGCACGTTCTGGCAGGACATGACCGCGTGGATCAGCGGCCAGCAGGACCTCGACACCACGCTGACGAACATCGACGCCAGCTGGCCCGCCAGCTGACGTCGCTCGTAAGCACATCGTCGCCGGGGGTGCGGGTCTAGCGCCCGCGCCCCCGGCGGTGCTCTTCTAGGACTCACGCCCCGCTTGCGAGAAAGGTTCGCCCATGGCTGGCAAAGCCCTCACCGCCCTGATCACGGTCGTGATCGGCATCGGTGCGGCCCTGCTCCTCTTCTACGCGCTCAACAAGATCGCCGAGCTGCTGCCGGCGAAGTGGGAGGAGCGGATCAAGCCGCTCCTCTACATCCTCCCGGCGTTCCTCGCGATCGTCGTCTACCTGGTCTACCCCACGATCCTGACGTTCATCAACGCTTCAAGGACCGCTCCTCCACCGAGTGGGTGGGCTTCCAGAACTTCGAGGACCTGCTCACCGACCCCGGCTTCCAGGACACGATCTTCAACACGTTGCTGTGGATGCTCGTCGTCCCAGCGGCGTGCGTCGTCCTCGGACTCGCCGTCGCCACCCTGGCCGACCGGCTCGGCCCGAGGGGCGAGAAGACCTCGAAGACCATCATCTTCCTGCCGATGGCGATCAGCATGGTCGGCGCGGCGACGATCTGGCGGTTCGTCTACTACGCGGCCCCGGCGGGCCAGCCCCAGATCGGCCTGCTCAACGCCCTTCGCGACGGGGTCGGCATGAGCCCGGTGCCATGGCTGCAGCAGAGCGACTGGCACTTCAACAGCTTCCTGCTGATGGTCGTGCTGCTCTGGTCGCAGGTCGGCTTCTCGATGGTGCTGCTGTCCGCCGCGGTCAAGGGCGTGCCGGGGGACACGCTCGAGGCGGCCCGCATCGACGGGGCCAGCGAGCGGCAGATCTTCTTCAAGGTCGTCGTCCCGCAGATCAAGGGCACGATCATCACGGTCTACATCACCGTGCTGATCGGCGTGATGAAGGTCTTCGACATCGTCTACGTGATGACCAACGGCAACTTCAACACCAACGTGCTCGGCAACGAGTTCTGGAACCAGCTGAGCACCAACTTCAACAACGGTGCCGCTGCGGCAATCGTGGTGATCCTGATGATCGCCGTGATCCCGATCATGTTCTACCAGGTGCGCCACTTCAGGGCCGAGGAGGCCAACGCATGACCTTCCCCGCGACCACGGTCATCGACGACACCCCCAAGGTCGCCGAGCGCAAGACCCCCGCCGACCGGGGCGAGGGCAACCCCGCCAAGGCCGGCTGGGGGACCAAGATCTTCCTCACGTTGTTGTGCATCGGGTGGATGGTGCCGATCTTCGGCACCTTCGTGACCTCGTTCCGAACGTACGACGACGCCAACTCCAGCGGTTGGTGGACGGTCTTCACCAACCCGTCGACGCTGGGGGACCTGAGCTTCGACAACTACACGAAGGCCATCGACCAGTCCAACATGGGCCAGGCGTTCATCAACAGCCTGGCGATCACCCTGCCCGCGACCTTCATCCCGATCCTGATCGCGGCCTTCGCGGCGTACGCGTTCACGTTCATGGAGTTCTGGGGACGCGACTTCCTGTTCCTGGCGATCGTCAGCCTGCTCGTGGTGCCGAACTACGTCGCCTTCGTGCCGATGCTGCAGATCTACGCCGACCTGGGCATGAACGGCACCTTCCCGGCGGTGTGGCTCGCGCACATCGGGTTCGGCATGTCGCTGGCCATCTACATCCTGCGCAACTACATGGCCACCCTGCCCAAGACCGTGATCGAGTCGGCCAAGATCGACGGAGCCAGCCACTTCCAGACGTTCTTCAAGCTGATCCTGCCGATGTCGGTGCCCGCACTGGCGTCGTTCGCGATCTTCCAGTTCCTCTGGGTGTGGAACGACCTCCTGGTCGCGCTGGTGTTCATCGGGCCCGGGCACGAACGAGCCCGTGACGGTGGCGCTCGCCGGTCTGCGCACGAGCGTCGGCCAAGGCTGGGAGCTCACCACCGCCGGCGGCTTCATCGTGATCATCCTGCCGATCATCGTGTTCCTGGCCATGCAGCGGTTCTTCGTCCGCGGCATGACGGCGGGCGCCGTCAAGGGCTGACGCGGCCGCCAGCGCAAGCACGTACGGACGCCCGGGCAGCCCCGCTGCCCGGGCGTCCTGCTTGACCCACCCTCGTCGCCCAACTCCTGGGGAGGCCTTTCCCATGCTGTTCCCGCGCGCGCTCGGCGCCGGTCCGCGCACCGCCGTCACCCTCGCCGACGTCGACGGGGCCCTGCCCGTGGTCTCGTGGCTCGGCGCGACCGACCGAGGTGAGGACGCCGACGGCTTCGGCGTGGTCGCCAACGGCCCCGGCCTCCCGCTCCTGGGCGAGCACGCGCGGGGGCGGTTCACCCGTCCGCACCTGCGCGGCCACCGCGTCGGCGGAGGCGCGTGGACGACGTGGTTCCGCCCGACCGGCCAGGAGGTCGACGACACCCTGCTCGTCGTCCGAGCCGAGGACCGGGCCGCCGGCCTGGCGCTGGTCTACGAGCTGGAGGCGGTCGTCGGCGGCGGTCTGCGCGGCCGGGCCACCGTGACCAACGTCGGCGAGGGCGAGTACGTCGTCGACGGCCTGGAGGTCGTGCTGCCCCTCGCGGACGACCATGTCGACCTGCTCGACTTCACCGGCCGCCACGAGCGCGAGCGCACCCCGCAGCGGCACACCGTCGACGACGGACTCTGGTTGCGCGAGGGTCTCGGCGGTCGTCCCGGGCTGGACGCCGCCACCATGGTCGTGGCGGGGACGGCCGGGTTCTCCACCACGCGCGGGAGCGTCGTCGGCGTGCACGTCGGCTGGAGCGGCAACTCGGTGCTGCGGGTCGAGCGCACGGCCGCGCACGGCGCGACCATCGGCGGTGGCGAGCTCCTGCTGCCGGGCGAGGTGGTGCTGCCGACCGGGTCGTCGTACGTCTCCCCCTGGGTGTACGTCGCCGCGTCGGACGGCGGCCTGGACGGGCTCGCGGCCGTCTGGCACGAGTACCAGCGGTCGCTCGACGCCCACCCCGCCCACCAGCCGGTCGTGCTGAACGTCTGGGAGGCGGTCTTCTTCGACCACGACCTCGACCGGTTGCGGCAGATCGCCGACCGGGGCGCGAGCGTGGGCGTGGAGCGGTTCGTGCTCGACGACGGCTGGTTCCACGACCGCCGCGACGACACCGCCGGCCTCGGCGACTGGATGGTCGACGAGCAGGTGTGGCCCGACGGGCTGGACCCACTCATCGAGCACGTGCGAGGGCTGGGCATGGAGTTCGGGCTCTGGTTCGAGCCGGAGATGGTCAACCCGGACTCCGACCTCTTCCGCGCGCACCCGGAGTGGATCCTGTCGGCCGGCGAGGCACGGACGCCCCTGCTGCACCGCAACCAGCAGGTCCTCGACCTGACGCGTCCCGAGGTCGTCGACCACCTCTTCGACCGGGTCCACGCGGTGCTCTCGGAGCACGCCATCGACTACGTGAAGTGGGACCACAACCGCGACCTGCTCGAGGCGGGCTCGGGCGCGCGCGGCGGGGCCCCGGCCGCGCACGCCCAGACCCTGGCGTTCTACGACCTGCTCGACCGGCTGCGCGCGGCACATCCCGATGTCGCCTGGGAGTCCTGCGCCTCGGGCGGCGGCCGCATCGACCTCGGCGTCCTCGAACGGGTGCAGCGGGTGTGGACCTCGGACATGACCGACGCCCTGGCACGCCAGTCGATCCAGCGGTGGACCGCTCAGCTGGTCGCACCGGAGTACGTCGGCGCGCACGTCTCCGCGACCACCTCGCACACCACCCACCGGACCCTGCCCGCTGGACTTCCGGGCCGCGACGGCCCTCTTCGGGGCGTTCGGCATCGAGTGGGACCTCACCGAGGCCTCGGCCGCGGAGCTGGACTCCCTCGCCGACTGGATCGCACGCTTCAAGCGGCTCCGCCCGCTGCTGCACTCCGGGCGCGTCGTCCGGCCCGAGTCCAGCGACCCGGCCGTGCTGCTGCACGGGGTCGTCGCGGTGGACCGCGCGTCGGCGCTGGTGGCGCACGTGCAGCTCGACGAGTCGGTGCACAACCGCGGCGTCCAGGTCCGCGTGCCCGGCCTCGCACCGGACCGCGACTACGCCCTCGTGTGGGAGGGCCCGGTCGCCGAGCGGGAGACGAGCATGTCGGCGTCGCCGCCCGAGACCGGCCCGACCGGCGGGCGGCCGGTGAGCGGTGCCGTCCTCGCGACACGGGGTTTCTGGATGCCGCGGATGCGGCCGGAGACGGTGACGCTGGTGCGAGTGGAACGAGTGGAACTCGTCTGATTTCCGCCTGCGTGCGCCTGCGGCACATTTCGCCTGCGGCGGGCTTGGGTCGACACCGCCGGCCGGCGGCACTGACGTGCCCTCCGGGGGACAGGGCGGGGCGGCGCCCTCGTGGTTGCTGCCCGTGGGTGGTTGCGATTTCTCCGGGCGCCTGCGCTTTAGCCCCCGGAGGGCGCGCCCGTCCCGCCCGTCCAGCTCTCGCGACCCGTGGGGTGGGTCACCGTGGTCACCGTGCGCTGATCCGCTCACGGTGACCGGGGTCCACACCACCCACGGGCCGCGAGCGGTGGCCGGAGCGGCGACAGGGCGGTGCCGTCGGGGGCTAAAGCGCAGGCGCCCGGAGATAGCAACCACCTACGAGCAGCGACCACGAGGGCGCCGCCCCGCCCTGTCCCCCACGGCGCCGCAGCTGTCGCCGCGCAGGCCAGCGATCCCGACCCAAGCCCGCCGCAGGCGACACCTGTCGGTCGCAACCCGAAGGGATCAGTACGTGCCGAGGATCTTCTTCGGAGTACCCGGGGGTGGGAGGCGCTGGACGGAGACGCTGCCCATCAGGGCCATCCCCTTCACGCGCACGATCGGTGCCTCGGGCCCGAGCTGAGGGGCGACCTTGTCCTTGGCCTGGTGGAACTCGCCCATGATGGGGACGCCACTCACGACGACGTTGGTGCCCGCGTCGACGATCACCTTGACCTCGCCCATGATCGCGTTGGCGGTGATGGTGATGTCGGGCTCGGCGAAGGTCGCGCCGCGCAGGTCGAGCGTGACGCTGCCCATCAACGTGAACGCCGTGTGGCTCGCCGGCACCAGCCAGGCGCCCTGCCGCTTGCACTCCCCCATCACCGCGAAGGACGACTGGTGGCTGGTGGTGGCCGGCGTGGTCTGACGCCGCGGCACGGGCGGGTTGCTCGCCTCGTGGCTCGGCAGGTCGACGGTGATGGGGACGAGGTCGGCGTACGTCTTGGCGGCGTAGGTCGCCTCGAGACGCTCGTCGAGCTCCTCGAAGTCGATGCGCCCGTCTCCGGCCGCCTGGCGAAGGATCTCCGCGACCTTGTGGCGGTCGTCGTCGGAGACCCTCAGCTGAGCGGGGTCGTGCCTGTCCATCGACATGCGGACAGCCTAAACCGGCCGCCGAGCGACCAGCACGTCCCTCTGGATCGCCTGGTCGACGCGGTGCGGGAAGGCGCGGTACGCGCCGTCGTCGAGGACCTCGAGGCCGGCGGCGGCGAGCACGGCCAGCGCGTCGTCGCGCTCGGCCACATGGGTGTTCCAGGCGATGCCCAGGGCGCCGCCGGGGCGGAGCACGTCGACCCAGACCGGCACGGCCTCGCGCAGGAGGTCGATCGGGTTGCGAGCGAGTCGGACGCCCCTTCCTGTGACGTTGCGGCTGGCGTGCTGGACGCCGTACGGGGCGTCGGTGACGACCGCGTCCATCGACGACGCCTTGTGCACGGCCCGCGTGTTCAGGGTGTCGGTGTTCACGTACTCGACGGTGAGCGCGGCCCCGGCCTTCCACTCCTCCTTGGTGGCCCCGACCTCGGCGTGCAGCCGCCGCCCGAGCTTGACGCCCTCGCGGCGGACGGGCGTGACGTCGGCGTCGTGCTTGAGACGCTTGGTCTTCAGCCACGTGCGCAGGAAGGCGGAGTAGGTGTCGAAGTCCCGCCCGTCCACGTCGAGCCCGGAGGCGTGCCAGCCGTTCATCAGCACCTGGTTGAGGGTGGTGCCGCGCCCGCACATCGGGTCGAGCACCCGCAAGGGGCGGCCCGACACGGCGTTGCCGGACCACACGGTGACGTTGAGCAGCAGCTTGGTGAAGACCTCGTTGGTCTTGCCGGGGTACTTGAGGATCGTCAGCAGGTCGGCGTCGAACCGGTCGCGACGTGGCAGCTCGACCGGTCGCAGCGAGTCGCCGCCGCGCTCGAACAGCGCCATCGCGGTGGACACGTCACCGAGGAGGGCGAGGTCACCGTCGGCGGGATCGGCGTCGAACGTCACGTACCGCACGCCGGCGATGACGGTCGGCTCCGCCGCTTGGAGCCGGCCGACGAGCCGGGTCCGTGCCAGCACCCCGAGCTCGGCGACCGTCAGGGCGGCCGACGTGTCGGCGTACACGCGGTTGGCCGACGGGTGCACGAGAAGGGCGTACGACCGCACGACGACCAGTCTGGACTAGCCTCGGGTCGTGAGCCCAGAGGCCGAGTTCCGCTACTCCGACCTGCTTCCGCTCGGCGAGGACCGGACGCCGTACCGGCTGGTGTCGGCCGAGGGCGTCTCGACGTTCGAGGCCGGCGGGCGCACCTTCCTCCAGGTGGCTCCGGAGGCGATCCGGCAGCTGACGGCCGAGGCCATGCACGACATCTCGCACTACTTGCGGCCCGCCCACCTCGCCCAGCTGCGGCGGATCATCGACGACCCCGAGGCGTCGGGCAACGACCGGTTCGTGGCGCTCGACCTGCTCAAGAACGTCAACATCTCCGCCGGCGGCGTGCTGCCGATGTGCCAGGACACCGGCACGGCGATCGTGATGGGCAAGAAGTCGGAGGGCGTGGTCACCGGCGCCGACGACGCCGAGGCGATCTCCCTCGGGGTCTACGACGCCTACACCAAGCTCAACCTCCGCTACTCCCAGCTCGCGCCGGTCACCATGTGGGAGGAGAAGAACACCGGGACGAACCTGCCGGCGCAGATCGAGCTGTACTCGACTCCCGAAGGTGACCACGGGCCCGAGTACAAGTTCCTCTTCATGGCCAAGGGCGGCGGCTCGGCCAACAAGTCCTTCCTCTACCAGGAGACGAAGGCCGTCCTGAACCCGAAGCGGATGCTGTCGTTCCTCGACGAGAAGATCCGCTCGTTGGGCACGGCCGCCTGCCCGCCGTACCACCTGGCCGTGGTCATCGGCGGCACGTCGGCAGAGTTCGCACTGAAGACCGCGAAGTACGCCTCGGCGCACTACCTCGACAACCTGCCGACGTCGGGATCCCTGTCGGCGCACGGGTTCCGCGACCTCGAGCTGGAGGAGGAGGTGTTCAAGCTGACGCAGTCGTTCGGGATCGGGGCGCAGTTCGGCGGCAAGTACTTCTGCCACGACGTCCGGGTCGTCCGGCTGCCGCGGCACGGCGCCTCGTGCCCGGTGGCGCTGGCGGTCTCGTGCTCGGCGGACCGGCAGGCGCTGGGCAAGATCACGTCCTCCGGTGTCTACCTGGAGCAGCTGGAGACCGACCCGGCGCAGTACATGCCGGACGCCGGCGTGGCCGAGGACATCTCGGGCGGGTCGGTGGTGGCCATCGACCTGAACCGGCCGATGTCCGACATCCTGGCGGAGCTCTCCCGGCACCCGGTCAAGACGCGGCTCTCGCTGACGGGTCCGCTCGTCGTCGCGCGCGACATCGCGCACGCCAAGATCAAGGAGCGGCTCGACGCGGGCGAGGGGATGCCGGCGTACCTGCGCGACCACGCCGTCTACTACGCCGGCCCGGCCAAGACGCCGACCGGGATGGCCAGCGGCTCCTTCGGGCCGACGACGGCCGGTCGGATGGACTCGTACGTCGAGCAGTTCCAGGCCGCGGGTGGTTCGAAGGTGATGCTCGCGAAGGGGAACCGGTCGAAGGTCGTGACGGCGGCCTGCCAGGAGCACGGGGGCTTCTACCTGGGATCGATCGGCGGCCCCGCCGCGCGGCTGGCCCAGGACTGCATCCGGTCGGTCGAGGTGCTCGAGTACGCCGAGCTCGGCATGGAGGCCGTCTGGAAGATCGAGGTCGAGGACTTCCCCGCGTTCATCGTCGTCGACGACAAGGGCAACGACTTCTTCACCGACCCGGGTGGCACGGTCACCGTCCCGCTCTCCGGGATCCGCGTGCGGTCGGACGGTTAGCGCTCACCCCGGCCGAACCCCGCCTCGCGCGCCTTGACGATCGCCTCGCCGCGGCCGGCGGCGTGCAGCTTCGTGTAGATCGAGCTGACGGTGTTGCGCACGGTCTTGTCCGAGACGTACAGCGCCCGGGCGATGGCGTCGTTGCTGCTGCCGGAGGCGAGCAGCTCCAGGACGTCGCGCTCACGGTCCGTGAGGTCGGGGAACGGCTCGTCCCGCTCGGGGACCGGCGGCCGCGCCGTGGCGAAGTACGACGCCACCCGCGCCGCGAGGGCGGCGCCGAAGACCATGCCCCCCGCCGACGCCGTACGGACGGCGTTGAGGACCTCCTCGGCGCCGGACCCCTTGAGCAGGTAGCCCGAGGCGCCCGCGCGGATCGCGCTGAGCACGGTCTCGTCGTCCTCGTTCATGGTCAGCATCACGACGCGCACCTCCGGGTGCCGACCGGTGATGAAGCGGGTCGCCTCGATGCCGTCGAGGTGCGGCATCTGGATGTCCATCACGACCACATCGGGCGTCGTCTCGTCGACCACGTGGAGGGCCTGGCGTCCGTCCTCGGCCGAGCCGACGACCTCGACGCCGTCGAGCGCGCCCAGCAGCGCGACCAGCCCGTCGCGCACGATGGCGTGGTCGTCCACCACGACGACCCTGATGTCAGGCATGCGTGTTCCGTTCCGTCGTCAGGGGCAGCCAGGCCCGTACGAGCGTCCCGCCGGTGGGTGGGCAGGTGACCTCGCTGCGGCCGCCCAGCTCGGCGGCCCGCTCCCGCAGGGACACCAGCCCGACGCCGGCCTGCGCCTCGGCGGCGATGCCCCTGCCGTCGTCGGTGACCTCGACGAGGACGCTGCCGCCGTCGAGCACCAGCACGACCCGCGCGCGCCGGGCGCCGGCGTGGCGCGTCACGTTGGTCAGGGCCTCGCTGACGATCCGGTAGGCCGCCACCTCGACCGCGGCCGGGAGCGGACCGAGATCGCCGGCCTCCACGGTCACCACGGGTCCTCCGGTGTCGGTGATCCGCTCGGCCTGCTGGGCGAGCGCGCCGACCAGGCCGCGGTCGTCGAGGGCCGGCGGCCGCAGGTCGTGGACGAGACGGCGCACGTCGGCGACGATCTCCTGCGCGTGCTCGCTGAGGGACCCGAGGATGCGGCGGACGGCGCCGGGGTCCTTGTCGACGAGCAGCCGGGCGGACTCCAGCTGGTAGACGACGCCGCTCAGCGACGGACCGAGCCCGTCGTGGAGGTCACGCCGGATCCGGCGGCGCTCCTCCTCGCGAGCGAGCACCAGCCGCTCGCGGCTCTCCTGGAGCTCCTCGGCGAGCTGGCCGGTCCGCGCCGCGCTGGCCGCCTGACGGACCAGGTCGGCCAAGAGCTGCTCGTCGCGCCGGCTCAGCCGGCTGCGCAACCCCCGCACCGGCAGCACCACGCGGCCGACCTCCTGCTCGCGGTAGGTGATGGGGAGGGTGCGCACCTCGGCCGGTTCGGCACCGTGCGTGGCCGTCATGCGTTCGCCGTTGGCCCGGTCCACCTCCAGTCGCACGAACCCGATCCCGAACGCGGCCGCCACGGCGTCGGTCACCGCGGCCAGCTGCTCGACGCCCTCGTCCGCGCGCTCGAGGGTGGAGGCCAACCCCGCGACGACGTCGTACGGCGCCTCGCGCTGGCCGAGGACCCGTCGCCGCACGGTGGCGGCGAGGCGCTGGCGCAACGGCCCGTACAGCACGATCGTCAGCAGCAGCACGACCACCACGACCTGGCGCTCGTCGAGGCTGTCGTCGAGGACGGCACTGAGGCCGGCGACGACCACGAGGTCGACGACGACCAGCGACAGTGACAGGAGCGCGAAGACCAGGGTGCCGTTGAGCAGGTCCTGCACCGGCACGAGCGTGGGGCGGACGATCCCGATCGTCACGGCGACGGCCGGCAGCACGGCCACCACGAACAGCACGACGTCGCTGATGACGGTGAAGCCGGTGAGCAGCGAGAGGGCGAGGGCGACGGCGCCCACCTCGACGGACCACAGCAGCCAGCGGGTTCGGTCGCGCTCGACGCCGACGGCCCGACGGTGGCGGACCACGACGGTGGCCATCGCGATGAGCACCCCGATGATCGTCAGGGTGTTCGCCACCGGGAGGACCAGGTCGGCGATGGAGCCGGGCAGCGGCAGTGCTCCGGCGTCGAGGTCGACGCCAGGCGGCAGGTCGACGTCCAACAGCCGGCCGTTGGCCGGCGCCACCACGACGAACGTGGCGGCAGCGGCCATGGCGCCGAGGGCCGAACGGCCGGCCACTCCCCACCGACCGGGCAGGAACGTCCCCGTCGGGAAGATCAGCAGCAGCGCGGCGACGGTCATGGGAAGGAACGCGCCGAAGCGGTTGAGGAACCACAGGGCCGTGCCGACGCCGGCCAGGGCCTGGTCGGAGCGGATGCCGAAGCGCACCCACGACTGGGCCAGCCCGTCGAGCCCCCAGAACAGGCCGAAGCCGCCGAGCAGCCAGCCGAACCGCTGGCGGGGGTCGAACCGGAGCACGACGCCACCGCAGATGCCGAAGGCGAGGCCCAGGGCCGCGAACGTCCACCCCGCTCCCGGGGCCAGGTCGACGCCCGGCCCGGCCGTGGGAGTGGCGGCGTCGACGAACGCCGCGGCCACGAGGAGCGCGCCGGTGAGCAACGGGAACAGCAGGGGTACGACGATGCGCTCGCGCGCGCCGTACCCCTGCTTGTTCATCCGCACATCCTGCCTGTCCGTGACGCTCAGTTGCTGGACCGGTGGGCCTTGTCGCCGGCGAGGAATCCGACGGAGATCACCAGCACCCACAGGGCGCCCGGCACGATCGCCATGTACTGGACCGGCAGCACGCCGCTGACGACCGTCAGGCCGCCGAGCACCAGGCTGGTGATCCCCATCCAGCGCGGCACCGCGCCCTGGCGCCACGCCGAGGCGACGGCCAGCGCCGAGAGCCCGACGAGCAGCCAGCACCACGGGATGGTGCCGGTCCAGTGGTTGAACATCGCCGCGTTGGCGGCGAGCACGTGGTCCTCGATGCCGACGGCGAACTCGGTGTCGAGGCCGGTGCCGAGCACGGTGACGACGGCGGTCCCGATCAGGCCGGCCGAGGCGACCATCGGGACGATGCTGTCGTCGAGGCGGGCGGCCAGCCTGCGGTGCAGCCCGGCCGCGAAGACGACCAGAGCCAACGCGGTCAGGCTGGCGACGACCTGGAACGTGATGATCTGCACGGACTGGTCGGCCAGCTTGGCGAGGATGGCGTCCTCGTCGAGGGCGATCGACTTGTCGTAGATCGCGTTGATGGTGCTGGACGACACCATGGTGCCGATGCCGAGCACGCCCGCGGCGACGCCGGCGAGCGCCCAGCCGTTGGAGGTACGGCGGGTGGTCACGGTCGGCGTACCGCTGGTGGGCAGGTCCGCGCGGACGGGGTTGCGGGTGGTGACGTGGGTGGTCATCTCGGTTCTCCTTCGGTCTGGGTCGGTGCGACGTGTCGTACCGTGCCGGGCGCGTTGTCCCGCCGCCCAGGGACAAACCGGCACTCCTGGCCGTTGGTCCGGGTAGACGCCCAACCACAGGAGGACGCCCCATGCAATGCCCGACCGACGGAACCACGCTGGTGATGAGCGAGCGCAGCGGGATCGAGATCGACTACTGCCCGCAGTGCCGCGGCGTCTGGCTCGACCGAGGCGAGCTGGACAAGATCATCGAGCGCGCGGGTGTGGAGCAGGGCCGTGGCGAGACGGGCGCCTGGGCCAACCCGCCCACGCAGCCCCAGCAGGCCCCCGCCCCCAGGTACGCAGCCTCGGGCGGCCACTACACCAGCCCGGGCAAGTACCAGAAGAAGCGCAAGGAGTCCTGGCTCAGCGAGCTGTTCGACTGAGGTACCGCCGACAACGTCATACGAAGTGGTCGCCCCGGCGACCACTTCGTATGACGTCCTGGCGATCCTCAGGCGGCAGCACCCGGGAAGGGGCATCCGGCGTACCTCAGGGCGGTGATGATCTGGTCGAAGAACGGGTCCGGCGTCACCCGGAGGCCGAGCAGGGGGACACGTAGGACGACCGCGTGACCGAGAGTGACCTCGTTCTGCCGCAGAGCGTCGCCGACCACCTGGTCGGCCCACGTGTGCTGGATCCCGTCGATCTCGACCACCACTCCCCACTGCTCCCACACCACGTCGAGCACGTAGCGCCCGAGCGCCGTACGGCGGACGACCTGGCGGGTGGGCTCGGGGATACCGCGTCGCCGGCACTCGCGTGCGAACTCGAGCTCGCTGAGGGAGCGGACGCCTCCCAGCAGGTCCAGCAGCACGGCGTGCAGGAACAGCCGGCGCTTGTCGCGACGGACGCGCAACATCTCCTCGGCGATCTCAGGAGCGCCGGCCAGGCCTTGCTGCACGGTCATGGTCATCACCAGTGCGGCCTGCTTGTTGCTGCGGGCCCAGAGCGCCGCCCGGACCGCCGCCACGGCCGGCCGGCTGCGAGGTACTCCGTCGCCGACCACGTCATCGGGCGCCCATCGCCGGGTCTGCCGGATGTCGAGACCACGGGCCCGCCGGACGCGGGCGCCTCGCGGCACCGACACGCGGATGCGTGGCTCCTCGAAGTGCTTCAACCCCGTTGCTTCGAGCGCGGCAGCGCCGTCCAGGAACCCACGCGGACCCGCCTCGAAGACCGCCGCCCAGTGCTGACCGGCGCGCGTGAGGGGCCCCGTGGTGACCGCCAGGCTCTGCGAGCCGACCCGCCGCCACCGTCGAGCCCGTACCTGCGCCCGTACCTGCGCCCGGGTGACCCCGGCGTCGTACAGCTGGATCCGCGACACCACCCCGCCTTGACCGCGGGCGATCGTCGCGGCCGTCCGCATCGAGTCCGACATGCCATCCGAGTGCCCCAGCCTCGACCTCCCGACACCAGCCTCTTCGGTGCCTGTGGAGAACTCCCCCGGCACCGTGACAACGTCATACGAATCGGTCGCCATGGCGACCACTTCGTATGACGTTGTCGGGAGGATGGGGGTGTGGTGGAGGTGGCGCGGGCGGAGTCGGAGCGCGGGGAGCTCGTACTGAGGCAGCGGACGGAGCCGGACGGGTCGACGACGCTGGAGCTGCGGGCCAACGGGGTGTTCGTGATGGACACCCGGGAGACGTCGAGCGAGCGGGCGCTGGCCCGCGAGGCCCTGGCGCGGCACGAGGCGCCGGGCAGCGTGCTGGTCGGCGGGCTCGGTCTCGGGTTCACGCTGGCCGAGGTGCTGGCCGACCCACGCGTACGCCGGGTGGTCGTCGCCGAGATCGAGCCCGCGCTCGTCGGGTGGTTGCGCGACGGGACCGTCCCGCACGGGGCTGCGCTGCTCGCCGACCCAAGGGTGGAGGTCCGGGTCGCCGACGTCGCCGACGTCATCGGGGAGGCCGAGGGCGCGTTCGACCTGGTGCTGCTCGACGTGGACAACGGCCCCGGGTACCTCGTGCACGACGCCAACTCCGCCCTCTACGGCCCCACCCTGCTCGGCACGACCAGGCGCGCGATGCGGCCCCATGGCCTCTGCGTGATCTGGTCCGCCGCCCACGACCAGGCCCTGCACGACGCGATGGCCGAGGTGTTCGGCGACGCCGAGGCGACGGCGTACGACGTCGACCTGCAGGGCCGGGCCGAGCAGTACTGGCTTCACCTGGCGCGGGTACCTTCGACGGCGTGAACGACTCCCCAGCCGAGTACCGCATCGAGCACGACTCCATGGGCGAGGTCCGGGTCCCGCGGGACGCCCTGTGGCGGGCGCAGACCCAGCGGGCCGTCGAGAACTTCCCGATCAGCGGTCAGCCGCTCGAGCCGTCGCTCATCCACGCGCTGGCCCACATCAAGGCGGCCGCCGCGCACACCAACGCCGCGCTCGGGTCCCTCACCGCCGAGCAGGCGGACGCCATCACCGAGGCCACCGGGCAGATCGTCGACGGCGAGCACGACGACCAGTTCCCGATCGACGTCTTCCAGACAGGGTCGGGCACCAGCACCAACATGAACGTCAACGAGGTCATCGCCACCCTCGCCCAGCAGCAGGGCGTCGAGGTGCACCCCAACGACCACGTGAACGCCGCGCAGTCCTCCAACGACACCTTCCCCTCCGCCATCCACGTCGCCGCCGTGCTCGGCACCCGCGACCTCCTCGACGGCATCGCCGAGCTGCACGCCTCGCTGAGGGCCAAGAGCGTCGAGTTCGCCGACGCCGTGAAGTCCGGCCGTACGCACCTGATGGACGCCACGCCGGTGATGCTGGGCCAGGAGCTGGGCGGGTACGCCGCCGTCGTCGACCGCGCCCGCGAGCGCATCGAGGCCGTACTCCCCCGCGTGCGCGAGCTTCCGCTGGGTGGAACCGCCGTCGGCACGGGCATCAACGCGCCGGCCGGGTTCGCCGAGCAGACGATCGCGCGGCTCAACGAGGCCACCGGCGAGCAGTTCACGGAGGCCCGCGACCACTTCGAGGCCCAGGGCGGCCGCGACGCGATCGTCGAGCTGAGCGGAGTCCTCCGCACGTACGCCGTCGGGCTGGTGAAGATCTGCAACGACCTGCGCTGGATGGCCAGCGGCCCGACCACCGGCCTGGCCGAGATCCACCTGGCCGACCTCCAGCCGGGGTCGAGCATCATGCCCGGCAAGGTCAACCCGGTCATCCCCGAGGCGACGCTGATGGTCTGCGCCCAGGTGATCGGCAACGACGCGGCGATCGCCTTCGCGGGCGCCTCCGGCTCGTTCGAGCTGAACGTGATGCTGCCGGTGATCGCGCGCAACATCCTGGAGTCCGAGCGGCTGCTGGCCAGCACCAGCCGCCTGCTCGCCGAGTGCGTCGACGGCATCACCGCCGACCGAGAGCGGATGCGCCGCTACGCCGAGTCGTCGCCGTCGGTGGTCACCCCGCTGAACAAGTACGTCGGCTACGAGAACGCCGCGAAGATCGCCAAGCAGGCGCTGGCCGACGGTACGACCATCCGGGATACGGTCATTGCTCTCGGGCACATCGAACGGGGCGACCTGACCGAAGCCCAGCTGGACGAGGCCCTCGACGTGGAAAGCATGACGACATCATGATCATCGACGACCCGACGCACGTGCGCAGCCAGTACCTCACCGAGGACAACCTGGAGACCCGGCGTTCGGTGTGGCACCCGACCGCCGACGGCCGCGACCCGACCACGGAGGCCCTCGACGCCGTGGTCGCCGAGCAGCCGCTGAGGGTCCTCGAGATCGGCCCCGGCACCGGCGGCTTCGCCGCGCGGGTCGCGGCGGCGCTGCCCGGCGTACGGCTCACGGCCATCGACCAGTCTCCGCGGTTCGTCGAGCTGACCCGCGCCCGCGGCATCGACGCCCGCGAGGGTGACGCGCAGGACCTGCCGTTCGGAGACGAGTCGTTCGACGTGGTCGCGGCGCTGTGGATGCTCTACCACGTGCCCGACGTCGACAAGGCCCTGGCCGAGATCCGTCGCGTGCTGCGGCCGGGCGGCCTGTTCGTGGCCGTCACCAACGGCGACGGCCACCTCGCCGACCTGCGCCGCGAGGCCGGCGGCGCCGCGGAGGTCACCGGCTTCAGCACGCAGAACGGTGAGGCCCAGCTGCGCGCGCACTTCACCGAGGTCGTCCGGAGCGACCTCCAGCCGCGGGCCGTGTTCGCCGACAGCTCGATCGCCGAGGCGTACCTCCGGTCGTCCGGTGAGGACGTGGACTGGCAGGTGCCGTCGTTCGACGAGCCGCGCGAGTACCCCGGCGAGGCCACGATCTTCTGCTGCCGCTGACCTCCTGCTGCCGCTGACCCACCCCGGGAGCGTGGTGGGTCAGCGGCGGCTACTCGGTCGACCGACCCCCGTGTGTCCGAGGCCGCCGGCCGGCGGAGATCACGAGACGGTCAGGACCGCCTTGTGGGTGACCGGCTTGGAGACGTTGCCGGCCACGTCGGTGGCGGAGGGACGGACGAAGAGCGTGCCCTTGCGCAGCGCGGGCAACCGCACGACCCAGTCGCCCTTCGCGGTCGGCACGACGACAGCGGCCTTGGCGCGCTTCCACGCCTTGCCCTTGGTCGCGGCCTTCGCCCAGGTCTTGCTGGTGGCCTTGAAGAAGAACCAGCCGGTGGCCCGCTTCTCGATGGCCAGCACGGAGACCGAGGCAACACCGGTGCCCTTGTCGTCGGTCGCGTGACCGAGGAGCTTCTTCCACGAGCCGACCTCGTCGGCGACGCCCTTCTTGGGCAGCACCAGCTTGACGACGGGGAGCACGGTGTCGGCCTCGACCGTCACGGCCTCGGCCGCGACGGCGCGGGTGTTGCCGGCCTCGTCCTTCAGCACGACCTGGGGCGTGTAGACGCCGGCGGTGGCGTACATGTGGGTCGCGCTCACCGATCCGGTCCAGGCCTCCGACGGCGCTGCCGTCACCCCAGTTGACCCACCGCAGCACGTCGGCCGCGGCGCTGAAGTCGTCGCTCAACGAGGTCTGGGTCACCGAGACCGTGGTCAGCCCCTGCCAGGCCTTCCCGGGGGAGGTCGTGAACGTCCCGACGGGAGCGGTCTTGTCACCAGGCACGATCGCGGCCAGGTTCACCACGCGGGTGTTCCCGTCGGCGTCCTTGAGCGTGACGGTCGGCCGGTAGAGGCCGTCCGCGGCGTACAGGTGGTTGATGGTCGTCCCGCCCGTCCACGCCTGGGCTGCCGTGCCGTCGCCCCAGCTGACCGTGCGGGTGATCTTGTTCACCGGGCCGTCGTCGGTCAGCGCGGTCTGGGTGATGGTGCCGGTGCGGTCGACCCACGAGACCGTGAACGCGCCGTTGGGTGCGTTGAGGTCCGCCACGTCCTGCGTGATCGAGGCAGCCGGGCCGGAGCGGGTGTTGTACGGCGTCACGGTCAGCCGGACCTGGGTGACCCCGGTCAGGTCCACCGACGCCGACCACGCGGTCACGCCGACCGTGTTGCCGGCGAGGGCGGCGCCCGTGGTGGCGTTGGTGAGCGCGACGACGTACGTCGTGGCGTTGGTGGCCGCGGTCCAGCTCGCGCTGACGGTGAAGTTGTCGGCGGGCTTGGTCAGCGTCATGGCCAGGTTGGTCACCGGGCCGGGCTTCACCGGCGGCTTGGCCTGGACGGGCGCGGCGAACGCGGAGACCGTCAGGGCCGTGACGGTGGCGGCGGCGGCCAGCATCGCGAACGGACGCAGCAGTCGTGTGGTCACGTGTTTCCTCCCGTGGAACGACACAGGGAGTGCCCCGTGGCGTCCGGCCAGAGTGGAGGACGCCTCCGGTCTAGCGCGGCAAAATCCGCGAAACCGGACTAGTGGTCAGTACCACCCGCGGCCGTGCTTGAACGACAACGCCGAGCACGGGCTGCCGTACCGGTCCCGGATGTAGCCCAGGCCCCAGCGGATCTGGGTCACGGGGTTGGTCGCCCAGTCGGCGCCTTCGGAGGCCATCTTGGAGCCGGGCAACGCCTGGGGGATGCCGTACGCCGACGAGTTCGGGTTGTCGGCGTCGACCCGCCAGCCGCTCTCGCTCATCCACAGCGAGTCGAGGCACGAGAACTGGTCGGCGGAGTAGCCGAACTCCGCGAGCAGCGCGCGGGCGATCGTGCGGGGGTCCTCCTGCGCGAGGCTCTCGGTGCCGGTCATGGCCTGGCTCCGCGGCTGCGCCAGGGTCGCGGCCTTGTCGCGGTCGACGCTGTCGCGCCGGTCGGACCGCGACACCGGCACCCGGGCGCGGGCAGCCAGGTCGGCGGCACTCAGCGGGGCGGCGGAAGGACCGGAGGCCGCGGCCGCCGCCAGGTCGCCGGCGGCGTCGATGACGGGCGAGCCGGCCGACAGCACCCCGCCACCCACCACCGCAGCGGTGGCGAGCGACGCCAGCCCGCCGGTGATGGTCGCGTTGCGCAGGAACCTGCGGCCGACCGTCCGCGACGTGGTCGCGCGCGGAGCGGCGTGGCTCCCGCGGTGCGACCCACCCGTCGTACGAGGGGTCGCCCGTTCCCCACGGTCGCCGGAGGCGGCGCGGTGGGATGCGCGGTGCGAAGAGCTCACAGGGGAAAGTTCTCGGTGTCGACGGCAGGTCAGGGGTGCTGCAGTGGCGCTGGAACACAGGGACGTTCCGTGCGGGAGCCGAGTCGCCAGATCACGGAACGATCACGACACCTTGCCCAGGTTCGGCGAGGGACGGCAAAACAACGGCCCAGAAAACCCCAGGTGTGAACGTAACAATTCACACCTCTGGTCACAAAAGTCACAGGCGTCCCGCCCGTCACGGGCGGGACGCCTGTGAGAGGTCACAGCGTGACGTTCTCCAGCATCTCGGTGACCAGGGCCGCGATCGGCGAGCGCTCCGAGCGGGTCAGGGTGACGTGGGCGAACAGCGGGTGGCCCTTGAGCTTCTCGACCACGGCCACGATGCCGTCGTGCCGGCCCACGCGCAGGTTGTCGCGCTGGGCCACGTCGTGGGTCAGGACCACCTTGGACCCGGCCCCGATCCGCGACAGCACGGTCAGCAGCACGTTGCGCTCCAGCGACTGCGCCTCGTCGACGATCACGAAGGCGTCGTGCAGCGACCGGCCGCGGATGTGGGTCAGCGGGAGCACCTCGAGCATGCCGCGGTCGAGCACCTCGTCGATCACCTCGCGCGAGGTGATGGCGCCGAGGGTGTCGAAGACCGCCTGCGCCCAGGGCGACATCTTCTCGCTCTCGGAACCCGGGAGGTACCCGAGCTCCTGGCCGCCCACGGCGAACAGCGGCCGGAAGACCACGACCTTCTTGTGCTGGCGGCGCTCCAGGGTCGCCTCGAGCCCGGCGCACAGCGCGAGCGCCGACTTGCCGGTGCCGGCGCGACCGCCGAGCGAGACGATGCCGACCTCGGGGTCGAGCAGCATCTCCAGGGCGATGCGCTGCTCGGCGGACCGGCCGTGGATGCCGAACGCCTCCCGGTCGCCGCGCACGAGACGTACCTGCTTGTCGGGGCCGACCCGGCCCAGGGCCGTGCCTCTGTCGGACAGCAGCACCAGGCCGCAGTGGCAGGGCAGGTCGCGCGCGGCGGGCAGGTCGATCGACCCGTCGTCGTACAGCTCGTCGAGGTCCGCGGCGGTGACGTCGAGCTCGGCCATGCCGGAGTAGCCCGGGTCGGAGTCGCTGATCGCGTCACCCCGGTAGTCCTCGGCGTCCAGGCCGACCGCCGACGCCTTGATGCGCAGCGGCAGGTCCTTGGAGACCAGGGTGACGGCGTGACCCTCGTCGGACAGGTTGCGGGCGACGGCGAGGATCCGGGTGTCGTTGTCGCCGAGCCGGAAGCCCGACGGCAGCGAGGCGGGGTCGGTGTGGTTGAGCTCGACCCGGATCGTGCCGCCGTCCTCACCGACCGGAACCGGCTCGTCGAGGCGACCGTGGGTGATCCGCAGGTCGTCGAGCATCCGCAGCGCGGACCGGGCGAAGAAGCCCAGCTCCGGGTGGTGGCGCTTGCCCTCCAGCTCGGTGATCACCACGACAGGGAGCACCACCTCGTGCTCGGCGAACCGCTTGAGCGCGCCGGGGTCGGCGAGCAGCACGCTGGTGTCGAGGACGAACGTACGGTGGGAGCTGACGGCGACCCGCTTCGGCGCCTTGTTCTGGGCTTGAGGCACTGGATACCCCTCAACGACCGGCGCGGGCACTCCAGCCCCCGGTCCTGTCTCAGTTCACGCGGACGGACCGGGACGGCGTGGGTGAGCCGGAGTGCCGGCTCCCGCGGGCAGGGAGGAGAGCTCCCCTAGCGCGGTCGCGATGTGCCACGAACTTGCCTCCCAGTACGGCGGGCTTCCCCACCCGCCGATGCATCGAAAGTACGACGCCACACCAGTGGTTCGCGGCAACACGCCCGAAGTCGGGGTGAACGTTGGATGTCGGCGCGACGAGTGGGCCAGACCAGCGGCGCGTCAGCCGTTCACGTGCCGTAGCGGCGGTCGCGCTGGGTGTAGGCGCGGATGGCCCGCAGGAAGTCGACCCGGCGGAAGTCCGGCCAGTACGCCTCGCAGAAGTAGAACTCGCTCTGCGCCGACTGCCACAGCAGGAATCCGCCCAGCCGCTGCTCGCCGGAGGTCCGGATCACCAGGTCGGGGTCGGGCTGGCCCTTGGTGTAGAGGTGCTCGGCGATGTGCTCGACGTCGATGACCTCGGCGAGCTCCTCGAGGCTGGTGCCCCGCTCCGCGTGCTCCTGGAGCAGCGACCGCACCGCGTCGGCGATCTCGCGCCGGCCGCCGTACCCGACGGCGATGTTCACCAGCATCCCCTCGACGTGGCGGGTGCGGTCCTCGGCGTCCTTGAGCACCTGCGCGGTGGCGGCGGGCAGCACGTCGAGGGCGCCCACCGGGTGCAGCCGCCAGCGCTGCTGGTCGGCCAGGCCGGTGACGGCACCCTCGATGATGGCCAGCAGCCCCGCGAGCTGCTCGGACGGCCGGTTGACGTTGTCGGTCGAGAGCAGCCAGAGGGTGACCACCTCGACGCCGACCTCGTCGCACCACTCCAGCAGCGGCTCGATGTTGGCCGCCCCGGCGCGGTAGCCGTGCGCCGAGTCGCCGCCGACGGCCTTCGCCCAGCGACGGTTGCCGTCGAGCATGACCCCGATGTGCTTGGGCAGCTTGTCCTTGGGGAGAGCGTGGAGCATCCGAGCCTCGTACGCCGGGTAGAGGAGCCGTCTGACGCGTTCCTTCCACTCGTCCACGGTGCCGATGCTAACTTCAACGAACATGAACGACGCGCTACGCGGCGCTCGGGAGTCGCTGGTCGACTCGTTGGTCGAGACCGTCGCCGAGGTCAAGCCGCACCTCCGCGGCTGGCTGCACCTCGCCTCCGCGCCGCTCACCCTGGCCGCCGGCATCGTGCTGATCGCGCTGTCGCCGACCGCGTCGACCCGCGTCGGCTCGAGCGTGTACGCCGTCTCCGCGCTGCTGCTCTTCACCGTCTCGGCCGTCTACCACCGCGGTCACTGGTCGCCGCGGACGCACGGCTTCCTGCGGCGCTTCGACCACGCCAACATCTTCCTGCTCATCGCCGGCTCCTACACGCCGTTCGCGGTGGTGCTCCTCGAGGGCGGGGAGCGGGTGGTCCTGCTCAGCATCATCTGGTCGGTGGCCGTGCTCGGCGTGCTGTTCAAGGTGTTCTGGATCGGTGCGCCCAAGTGGCTCTACATGCCGATCTACATCGGGATGGGCTGGGCCGCGGTGTTCTACATCCCGTCCTTCGCCGCGGGCTCGAACCGCCTCGGCGTCGGGATCGGCACCGCCATCCTCGTGCTGATCGCGGCCGGCGGGGCGCTCTACACGCTCGGCGGCGTCGTCTACAGCATCAAGCGGCCCAACCCGTGGCCGCGGTGGTTCGGTTTCCACGAGATCTTCCACACGCTGACGATCCTGGCGTTCGTGACCCACTACGTCGGCATCTCGATGGCGGTCTACAGCCAGCGGTGACTGGCATCACCCCACGATCCGGCAACCCTGAGGGCGGCCGGTTCGTCCCTCTCATGACATGTCTGACGAAAACCGCCCCTCCCTGACCTATCCCGCCGTCCTGGCCGGCGCCGTGGCCGCCGCGACCGCCACCGTCCTCAGCACCCGGCTCGGCCTGGTCGGGACCGTCATCGGCGCCGTCGTGGCCAGCGTCGTCAGCACGCTCGTCTCGACCGTCTTCGTGCGCTGGCTCGAGCGCACGCACGACCGGGTGACCACCGCTCGCGACGCCGGGCCGCGCGTGTGGCAGCGGCTGGCCGTCGGGGCGCTGGCCGTGGCGCTCGTCGGCTTCGCCTTCCACACGGGCATCGGCCTGCTCACCTCCGACCTGCCGCGCGACACCTTCAGCGCCCGCCTGCTGGCCCAGCTCGGGGTGGACTGAGACCGCCGCCGCCGGGGTACTCCCGTGCGGTTCCGGGGTCAACACGGCGTTTTCACCCCGGAACTGCACGGGACTACCCCGACGGGACGAGGAGCGCGCGTCAGCTCGGCGACGGTCGTCACGGGTCGCTCGCACACCATCTCGCGACACACGTACGCCGCGGGGTCACCGCCGACCGGCCCGCGCGCGTGCAGCAACGGGATGCCGCCGTCCCCCGCCTCGGCCACCACGACGGTGACGCCCGGAGCGCCACGAGCGACCCGCTCCAGCTCGTCGCGCGCCGGCCCGGGCGGACCCACCACCGCGACCTCGAGCGGGCCGGCCGCCATCGCCTCGGCCGCCGCCAGCGACCAGCCGGTGAACCGCGGCGCCTGCACCGCGAGGGCGGCGACGGTGCCGAGGGCCTCCTCGGCGGCCTCGCGGTAGCGGCCCTCGCCGGTCATCGCGGCGGCGGCCACCAGCGCGTTCACGAGGGCCGAGAGTCCCGACGGGCTGGCGCCGTCGGACGGGTCCCGCGGCCGGGTGACCAGCGCCTCGGCGTCGGCCGACGTGTCGTAGAAGCCGCCGTCCTCGGCGCGGAACCTCTCCAGCGCGTGGTCGAGGACGAGCCGCGCCCGGTCGAGCCAGGCCACGTCGCCCGTCGCGCCGGCGAGCGCCAGGAAGCCGTGCGCCACGCAGCCGTGGTCCTCCAGCACGCCGCGGTGCCGGCCGGCCAGACCGTCGCGGGAGACCCGGAGCAGCGAGCCGTCCTCGCGCAGGTGCAGGTCGGCCAGGAGCGTGCCTGCCCGCACCGCTGCGTCGACGAGGTCCTCGCGTCCGAGCAGGCGGCCGGCGTCGACGAGCGAGACGATCGCCAGACCGTTCCAGGCGGCGACGACCTTGTCGTCGCGGGCCGGTCGCACCCGGCCCGCCCGCGCGTCGAGCAGCCGCCCGCGGACGTCGGCCAACCGCTCGGAGTCCGCCGGCTCGGCCAGCAGCTGGAGGGTCGAGGCGCCGTGCTCGAAGGTGCCGGAGGCGGTCACCTCGAACGTGTCCGCGGCCCACGAACCGTCGTCCTCGCCGAGCGCGTCGGTCAGCTGGGCCGGCGTCCAGACGTAGAAGCGCCCTTCCTCGCCCTCGGAGTCGGCGTCGAGCGCGGCCGCCAGGCCGCCCTCCGCGGTGCCCAGCTCGCGGACCAGGAAGTCCGCCGTCTCCGCGGCGACACGTTCCCCCAGCGGCGTGCCCCACCGGGCGTAGACGCCCAGCAGCAACGCGTTGTCGTAGAGCATCTTCTCGAAGTGCGGCACCACCCACGCCCGGTCGACGGCGTACCTCGCGAAGCCGCCGCCCAGCTGGTCGTACATCCCGCCCCGCGCCATCGCCTCGCACGTCGCGTCGACCATCGCCCGCGCCTCCGGGGACCCGGTCCGCCACGCGTGGCGCAGCAGCGCCTCGAGCACCATCGACGGCGGGAACTTCGGGCGCACCCCCGAAGCCCGCCGTGCAGCTCGTCGCGCTCGGTCCACAGCCGGGCGACGGCCGCGTCGAGGACGGCGGTGTCGATCGGCGCCGACCCACCTCCGGACACCGAGCGCTGCAGGTGGTCGCGCAGGTCCGCGGCCACCCGGCGTACGTCGTCGGGCCGGGCGGTCCAGGCCTCGTGCACCGCCTCCAGGACCTGGCGGAACGCCGGCATGCCGCCGCGCGCCCGGTCGGGGAAGTACGTGCCCGCGAAGAACGGGTTGCCGTCGTGGTCGAGCACGACGGTCATCGGCCAGCCACCGTGGCCGGTCATCGCGGTGGTCGCCTGCATGTAGATCGCGTCGACGTCGGGCCGCTCCTCGCGGTCGACCTTGATGCTCACGTAGTGCTCGTTGAGGTACGCCGCGGTCGCGTCGTCCTCGAACGACTCGTGCGCCATCACGTGGCACCAGTGACAGGCGGAGTAGCCGACGCTCAGCAGGACCGGCACCCCGCGCTCGCGCGCCGCCGCGAAGGCGTCCTCGCCCCACTCCCACCAGTCGACCGGGTTGTCGGCGTGCTGGAGGAGGTACGGCGACGTCGCGGACGCCAGGCGGTTCGGCACGTCTTCACGCTAGTCGGCGATGCGGGCCATCCCTCCAAGTAAGGCTAGCCTTACTTCATGGCATGGCATGGACAGGTCGAGACCCGTGAGTGGCTGACACCCGGGCTGGTGCGCATCGTGCTCGGCGGGCCGGGGCTCACCGGCCTCGTCGTGCCGGACGACACCGACACCTACGTGAACGTCGCGATCCCGCCGGCCGGGGCGCCGTACGGCCCGGTGTTCGAGCCCAAGGCCGTCCGTGACGAGCACCCGCAGGAGCTCTGGCCCGTCCGCCGCCGCTACACCGTGCGGTCGTGGGACGAGCGGTCCGGCCTGCTGACCCTCGACTTCGTGGTGCACGGCGACGAGGGCGTCGCCGGCCCCTGGGCCGCCGGGACGGCGCCGGGCGACACGCTCGTCTTCGAGGGACCCGGCAGCGGCTACCGCCCCGACCCCGAGGCCGACTGGCACCTGATGGTGGGCGACGAGTCGGCACTGCCCGCCATCGCCGCCTCCCTCGAGGCCGTCCCCGCCGGCCGTCCGGTCGTGGTGCGCCTGGTGTGCGACGGACCCGAGCACCAGCTCCCGCTGTCCTCCCCCGGTGACCTCGACCTGCGCTGGCTGCACCGCACCGGCGCGGCCGACGACGTCGACGCGCTGGCGGACGCGGTGTCCGACCTCGAGTTCCCGCCCGGCCGCGTGCACGCGTTCGTGCACGGAGAGGCCGAGGAGATCCGCGGCGTACGCCGCCACCTGCTCACCGAACGCGGCCTGTCCCGGGCCGACATGTCCTGCTCGCCGTACTGGCGGCGGACCATGACCGACGAGGCGTGGCGCAGCGTCAAGCGCGACTTCGTGGCCGCCATGGAGGCGGACGTCGCCTGACCGGGGCGACGACCGACGCACAGCGTCCTCACAGGCGGCCCCACGCCTCCGCTCAGCGCCCGTCGCGACGCTGTGCCCATGAGCGACGACGAGACCCAGCCCGTGAGCGGCTCCCGGTGGGAGCAGCCGGCCGATCCGGACACCCCGGCCGCGGCTCCCCCGCCGCCCCCTCCGGCCGTGGCCGGACCGCCGGCGGCGCCGCCGCGGCGTACGCCCCCGCGCCGGCACCGAACCGCAACCGCGGCCGGCTGCTGCTCGCCGGTGGCGCGGTCGGGGTCGCCCTGATCGCCGGCGCCGGTGGGTTCGCCCTCGGGCACGCGTCGGCCGGTGACGACCGCGACGCGGGCGTCGGCCGGACCGGGTTCGGACCCAACGGCGGGCCCGGCCAGGGCTTCCCGAACAACGGCCAGCAGCCGCCCGGGTTCCAGGGCGGCCCTGGCGGGCAGGACGGGCAGGACGGGTTCGACCCGCGCGGCGACGACGGGACGCGGGACGACCTGCCGGACGACGACTCCACGCAGGGCTCCTCGAACTCGTGACCCTCGCCGTCACGCGAGGACTGCCAAACTGAGGGCATGGACGCGGCGGGCTGGGACGAGCGGTACGCCGCCTCCGAGCTCGTCTGGTCGGCCGAGCCGAACCGGTTCGTGGCCGAGGCGTGCGCGGACCTGTCGCCCGGCCGGGCGCTCGACGTCGCCGCCGGCGAGGGCCGCAACGCCATCTGGCTGGCCCAGCGCGGCTGGACCGTCACGGCCGGCGACTTCTCGCAGGTCGGTCTGGACAAGGGTCGCCGGCTCGCGGAGCACGCCGGCGTGGCGGACCGGGTCGCCTGGTTGCTCGCCGACGCGACGCGCACCGAGTGGCCCGACGACCACGACCTCGTCGTCGTGGCCTACCTCCAGCTCGTCGAGGCCGAGCGCCGCGAGGCGGTGCTCCGCGCGTTCGCGGCCCTGCAGCCCGGCGGCCGGTTCGTCTGGGTCGCCCACGACAGCAGCAACCTCACGGAAGGCACCGGCGGCCCTCAGGACCCGTCGGTCCTGATGACCGCCGACGACGTGCTCATCGACCTCACCGGCGAGCCGTTCGACGTGATCCGGGCCGAGCGCGTGGCCCGCCCCGTCGGCGACGCCACGGCGTACGACTGCCTGGTCGTCCTCGAGCACGACTGACCGCGGAACATCGCACTTCTTGAGTCACCGCAGTTACTGCGGTAACCTGGCAAGCATGAGCACCGCACCCGACCCGACCGGCACGGCCGTCGAGCGCGCCCGGGAGGCGCTGGAGGGGGTCGACCTGGGCGACCCGGCCAGCGCGCTCCCCCGGCTCCGCGAGGCGCAGGAGCTGTTGACGGCCGCGATCGACGAGGCCATGGCCGCGGCCGTGGTCGACGGCGAGACGCTGCGGGGAGCCGGCGCGCTGGCGGGCCTCAGCGAGAACGCGGTCGGTCCCCGGCTGGCGCGTACCCGCACCCTCGCGGCCTACCAGTCCGAGGAGGGCCGGGTGACCGCCGCCGGCGTCGAGCGGGCGAGGTACGACGTCGAGCAAGGCCGCCACCAGCCGCTGCCCCCGGGCGCGGTCCCACCAGCCCCCATGCGGTTCCGACCGCGCCGACCCACCACCTAGAAGGAGATCGCGATGACGAACCCCAACCTGACGCACCTCTACTTCCTGCTCGACCGCTCCGGCTCGATGAACTCCATCGTCGAGGACACCGTCGGCGGCTTCGACGCCTTCATCGCCGAGCAGCGCAAGACCCCGGGCGAGTGCCGGGTCACGCTGGCGCAGTTCGACGACGCCTACGAGGAGGTGTACGCCGACCGCCCGATCGCCGACGTCCCGTCCCTGGTCCTCCAGCCGCGCGGCACCACGGCCCTGCTCGACTCGGTGGCCCGGATCGTCCTCGACGCCGGCAAGCGGCTCGCGGCCCTGCCCGAGGACCAGCGCCCCGGCACGGTGATCGTCGGGATCATGACCGACGGCCTGGAGAACGCCAGCCGCGAGTGGAGCCACCCGCAGGTCAAGCAGCTCATCGAGACGCAGACCCGCGACTACCAGTGGCAGTTCCTGTACCTCGGCGCCGACCAGGACGCCGTCGAGGTCGGGATGAGCATCGGCGTCAGCGCCGGCCACTCGGTCACCTACGGCCGCGGCAAGGTCAAGCAGGCGATGGCAGCCACGGCGGCGAACGTGTCGTCGTACCGCCAGGCCCGCGCCGGGGGCATGCCGGCACCGGCTGCCGCGGCCCTCTCCGAGTTCACCGAGGAGCAGCGGAGGGCGGCTCAGGACTGACGTCGGCCTCGTCGGGTACGGCGGCCGGCGGGTCGCCGTACACGCCGGCGTCGCGCGCGGCCTGCGCCTTGCGCAGCTGCTTGGCGAGGCTGACGCCCAGCACGACGACGGCGATGATCAGGCCGACGAAGACGAGCAGGGCGGTCCAGCCGGCGGTGACGTCGTTGTCGGCGGGCACCGGGTCGGGGTTGCTGCCGTCGGCGAACGGGAGGAGCGCGACGACCCACGGGAGTGCCATGGGTCCATTGTCCCTCGCCGACGGGCGGATCAGGCGTCGGGGGTGACGCCGGCGAAGAGGTCGTCCTCGGGGATCTCCGACTCGACGTGGCTGGTGACCAGCTCGTAGTCCTCGGTGCCCCACACCTTCTGCTGGATCTCGCGCGGGATCACGAACCACGGGCCGTCGGGGTCGATCTGGGTGGCGTGCGCCAGCAGGGCCTGGTCGCGCACGCCGAAGTAGTCACCGCACGGGATCCGGGTCGTCACCCGGGCGTCCCACTCGGGGTCGGGCTTCCAGTCCTCGAGGCGGTCGGCGTACGGCGACTCGAGGCCGTGCTCGAGCATCGCCTCGTGGATCGCCATCATCTTGGGGCGGTTCCAGTTGTGGGAGTAGTAGAGCTTCAGCGGCTGCCACGGCTCGCCCGCGTCGGGGTAGCGCTCGCGGGTCCCCGGCCGCCTCGAACGCCGCCACCGACACCTCGTGGCACCGGACGTGGTCGGGGTGCGGGTAGCCGCCCTTCTCGTCGTACGTCGTCACGACGTGCGGCCGGAACGAACGCATCAACCGGACCAAGCGCTCGGCCGACTCCTCGAGCGGGACCAGCGCGAAGCACCCCTCCGGCAGCGGCGGCACCGGGTCACCCTCCGGGAAGCCGGAGTCGACGAAGCCCAGCCAGTCCTGGGTGACGCCGAGGATGTCGCGAGCGCGCTCCATCTCCTGACGGCGGACCTCGCTGATGTTGGCCAGGATCTCGGGCCGGTCCATCTTCGGGTTGAGGATCGAACCACGCTCGCCGCCCGTGCAGGTCACCACGTGCACGTCGACGCCCTGGGCGACGTACATCGCCGTCGTCGCCGCGCCCTTGCTCGACTCGTCGTCGGGGTGGGCGTGCACGTGCATGAGTCGCAGTCCATTGCGGGGAGCATTGGTCACGGATGGGAGTCTAGGGACCGTGACCGACGGCTCCCGCACGCTGGCCGACCGCTACGGGCGGCCCGCGCCCTGGCGGCGTACGGCGGTGCTCGTCGGATCCGGGATCCTCGGCCTGCTCGCGGTGACGTGGCTGGCGTGGTCGACGCTGTTCCACGCCTCGCCCGACGTGAGCTCGGAGATCGTCGGGTGGGAGGTCGTCGACGACAACGCGATCACCGCGCAGGTCGACGTCGTGCTGCGGGGCGACGCCGACGACCTCGAGGCGACCTGCCAGGTCCGCGCGATCGCGGCCGACCACACCGTCGTGGGCGAGGCGAGCTTCGTCCCGGAGGACGGCCGCAACGAGGTCGAGGTACGCACCGAGCGCCGCGCGACGGCCGTCGAGTCGGTCGGCTGCACCACCCCTGACCAGCGCCGACCGCGTTGACGGTTGGCTCGGCGTAGGTCGTCCGACGGGTCTTTCCCGCCTCACTTTGCTAACCTGGACGTTCCGAACCATCCCGTGGCTGCCCCGTGACGGCACGACGCAACCGGTTGTGCAGCCGCCGGCGGCTGACCGTCATCCAGGATTCGCCCCGATCGGTTCGGACCCGAGACCGAAGGACCATGCCCCGACCGGGGCTCGACCGTGGGCCCGGCACCGCGCCGTACCCCGCACACAGGAGTGACCCGATGACGCAGCCCGTCCAGGACAAGATCTGGCTGACCCAAGAGGCCTACGACAAGCTGCAGGCCGAGCTGGAGAACCTCACCGGTCCCGTGCGCCAGGAGATCATCGAGCGCATCAGTGCCGCCCGCGACGAGGGCGACCTCAAGGAGAACGGTGGCTACCACGCCGCCAAGGACGAGCAGGGCAAGATCGAGGCCCGCATCCGTCAGCTCGAGGACATGCTGCGTCGCGCCGAGGTCGGCGAGACCCCGGCGGACAACGGCATCGTCGAGCCGGGCATGAAGGTCACCTACAAGTTCGTCGGCGACGACGACACGGCCGAGTTCCTGCTCGGCAACAAGGCCCTCGAGGACGGCAAGATCGACGTCTTCTCCCCCGAGTCCCCGCTGGGCGCCGCGATCCTCGGCGCCAAGGTCGGCGACAAGGTCAGCTACACGGCCCCCACCGGCAAGGAGCTCAAGGTCGAGGTCGTCGCAGCAACGCCGTACCAGGGATGAGCGACCGCTAGCTGAAGACCTCGTACCCGCGGTCGCGCAGCTTGCGCACCACCAGGTCGGAGTGCTGGGGGCCCCGGGTCTCCAGCTGCACCAGGACCTCGACCTCGTTGAGGTGCAGGGTGGGTGAGATGCGCTCGTGCACGACCTCGATCACGTTGGCCCCGCTGTCGGCGAGCTCGGTGAGCATCGCCGCGAGACCGCCGGGCAGGTCGGGGATGTGCACACGCAGGCCGAGGTAGCGACCGGCGGCGGCCATGCCCTGCCGGATCACCTTGCCGAGCAGCAGGGGGTCGATGTTGCCGCCGCTGAGCACCACCACCGCAGGCGTCTCGAAGCGGGTCGGGTCGTCGAGCATCGCCGCGACGCCGGCCGCACCGGCGGGCTCGACGACCTGCTTGGCCCGCTCGGCGATCGACAGCACCGCGCGGGACAGCGAGTCCTCGGAGACGGTGACGATGTCGTCGACGTACTCCTGCACGGCGTCGAAGGTGACCTGGCCCGGGCAGCCGACCGCGATGCCGTCGGCGATGGTGCGCATGTGCTCGAGGGCCACCGGGTGCCCGTCGGCGAGGGACTTCGGGTACGCCGCGGCGCCGGCCGCCTGGACGCCGACGACGCGCACGTCGGGCTTGAGGGCCTTGACGGCGATGGCGATGCCGGCGAGCAGCCCGCCACCTCCGGTCGGCACCACGACGGTCTTGACGTCGGGCACCTGCTCGATGATCTCGAGACCGCACGTGCCCTGCCCCGTCACGATGTCGACGTGGTCGAAGGGGTGGATCAGCACCGCGCCGGTCTCCTGCGCGAACGCCCGGGCGGCGACGAGCGCCTGGTCCAGGTACTGACCGTGGAAGACGATGTCGGCGCCGTACGCCTCGGTCGCGCGGACCTTGGGGATCGGCGCACCCTCGGGCATGAAGACGGTGGACTTGATGCCGAGCAGGCTGGCCGACAGGGCCACGCCCTGCGCGTGGTTGCCGGCGGACGCGGCGACCACGCCGTTCGCGCGCTCGGCCTCCGACAGCCGGGAGATGCGCAGGTAGGCGCCGCGGGTCTTGAACGAGCCGGTGCGCTGGAGGTTCTCGAGCTTGAGGTGCACGTTGCCGCCGGCGGCGGTGGACAGCCATCGCGAGGTCTGCATGGGCGTCACGACGGTCACGCCGTCCAGCACCTCGCGAGCGGCCTCGATGTCGGCCAGCGTCACGGTCACCGTCACGGGGTCTCTCCTTCGTCGGGCGAGGCCGCCGGGTCCGTCCCGCGCCGGTTCCCGTACGACGGGTCGCGGTCCTCGGGCTCGGGCGGCGGTTCGTCCCCCGGTTCCTCCGCCGGCGGCTGCTCGCCGTCGGCGGCGTAGTCCTTCTCGAGCTGTCTCTCCGGATCGTCTCCCGGTCTGGTGTTCGCCGCCAGGTGCTGGGCGACCGCGTTGACGGTCGCGGCCAGGGGCACCGCGACCAGGGCACCCGGGATGCCGGCGACCACCACGCCGACGCCGATCGCGACGATCACGCCGAGCGGGTGGACGGAGACGAAGCGACCCATCAGGAACGGCTGGAGGACGTGGCCCTCGATCTGCTGGACCAGGACGACGCCGCCGAGCATGAGCAGCGCCGTGACCGGGCCCTGGTCGACCAACGCCACCAGCACGGCGACGGTGCCGGCGACGAACGCCCCGACCATCGGGACGAAGGCACCCAGGAAGACGAGCACGCCGATCGCCATCACGAACGGCACGCCCAGGATGGCGGCGACGATCATCACGCCGATCGCGTCGGCCGCCGCCACGAGCACGGTGGCCCGGACGAACTGGGTGAGGGAGACCCAGGCGACCCGACCGGAGCCGTCGACCAGCACTCTGCTGGCCCGCGGCGAGAGCCGGACGAACCAGGCCCAGATGCGGTCGCCGTCGGCGAGGAAGAAGTACGTCGAGAACAGCACGATGAAGAAGCCGGCCAGCACGTGTCCGACGGCGGTGCCCACCTCCGTGATGCGGGAGAAGATCTCGCCGTCCTGGGCGAAGTTGCTGATCGCCTCCTGGGCGCGGTCGAGGTAGTCGTTGATCTGGCTGTCGCTGGCGTGCAGCGGTCCGTCCTTGAGCCAGTCGGTGATCTGTCCGACCCCCTCGCTCACCGAGTCGGCGAGGTCCTGGGCGCCGTTGGCCACCTGGTTGCCGGCCACCGTGAGCAGGGTGACGACCGCCCCGATGACGAGGACGACCATGAGACCGGCCGCGAGCCCCCGCGGCACGCCGCGACGGTGCATCGCGCTCACCACCGGCTCGACCAGCGCGGCGATGAACATGGCCACCACGACGGGCAGCACGATCACCATCAGGAACCCGAGGACGCGGGCGACGAGGTACGCCGCGGCGGCGATGACGAGGAACCGCCACGCCCACGCGGCCGTCAGGTCGACGCCCCACGGCACGTGCGCCCGTGAGAAGTTCGAGCTCCCGGCGACGACCGGCTCGGGGGGCGACGGACGCCGCTCGGTCCGGCCCCGGGAGAGCGTGTGCCACTGCTGGGCGATGCGCTCGGTCAGCCGCTCCCCGGAGCCGTCGTCCTCGGGTGCGACGGGCGCGGCGGGCGCGTCCGATCGCGTCTCGTCAGCGCCGTTGCCCACGCGGACAGGCTAGTGCCCGCCTCCCGCCGAGGAGTCCCCCGTGCGGGTGGCGCGCCCCGCCTCGTCCTCCGCCAGTCGCTGGACGAGCCGGTACGCCGCCTCGGGGTGGCGTGCGGCCAGCAGCCCGCCCGCGGCCAGCACGTAGTCGTGGTCCACCACGACCCGCGGTCGCACCGGCAGCTGCCAGCCGCCCTCGACCTCGCCGATGCTGCCGCCCAGCACTCGCTCGGCGACGCCGGGCCGGCCGTGGCGCAGCACCCCACCGGACCCGACGAGGAGACGTACCTCGCGCAGGTCCTTGCCGGTGCGCTCGATGACGCGACCGTCGGGGCCGACGACGACCTGGCTGCGGCCGGCGTGCCGGCGGAGGGCGAGGCCCACGGCCGCCGTCGCGATGGCCTCGTCCTCGGCGTACTCGGCGTCGGACGTGGGCAGGAAGCCCGGGTCGGCGTGCCGGACCTCGGCGGCCGCGGTCAGGTCGGCGAGCCCTGGCAGGCCAGAGGCGGCCACGGTCGAGGTGGCCGACCACCTCATGCCGAGGTCGCCCTCGACCGTCCGGGTCACGGGCGTCGTGGCGACGACCTCCCGCGAGAGGTTCGCCTCCTCGGGGTCGAGCTCGACCACCGAGTGCACGTCGGTGGTGGCGCCGCCGACGTCGACGACGACCACGTCGCCCGCGCCCGGGAGATCTCCCCAGCCTCTGGCCAGCAGCTCCACGCCGGTGAGCACCACGTCGGGTGTCGCGCCGGTGACCATCGCCGTGAAGTCGGCCCGCGCGCTGAGGTGCTTGCCGCCGATCACGTGGGACAGGAACATCTCCCGGATCGCCGCGCGGGCCGAGTCCGGGGCGAGCACGCCGATCCGCGGCACCACGTTGTCGGCGACGACGTACGGGAGGTCCCTCAGGGCCTCCTCGACCTGGGGTCGGGCGTCGACGTTGCCCGCGACCACGACGGGGCCGGTCCAGCCGCCGGCCACGATGCCCCGGGCCGCGTCGACGATCACCTGGGTGTTGCCGCCGTCCGTCCCGCCCGTCAACAGCACCACGTCCGGCTGGGTCGTGTGCCCCAGGCTGCGCCAGAGCGCTGCGTCAGGCACACGACCCGCAGCGGCGACGACCTCGACCACCCGGCCACCGCTGGAGAGGGCGACCCGGCGGCCGGCCTCGGCGGTGACGAGCTCCTCGTTGCCGACCACGGCGATCCGCAGCCCCCCGCCGGCGGACGAGCAGGCCAGTACCTCGGCGTCGTCGGCCCGCGGGTCCTGCTCGCGCAGCGCGGCGAGGCACGCGTCGTACCCGTCGAGGACGTCGGTCCCGATCGTCGTCGCGTGCGACGCCTGGGCCACGATCCGGCCCTCGGCCAGGTCGACCAGCGCCGCCTTGGTGAACGTGGAGCCGAAGTCGACGCAGATCGCCGTCGCGGGTGGGTCAGCCGAGGGCACGGTCGAGGTCGCCGAGCAGGTCGTCGATCGTCTCGATGCCGACGCTGAGACGGATCAGGTCGCTGGGTACCTCGAGCGGCGTGCCCGCGACCGACGCGTGGGTCATCCGGCCGGGGTGCTCGATGAGGCTCTCGACGCCGCCGAGCGACTCGCCGAGGGTGAACACCTCGGCGCGGCCGCAGACGTCGACGGCCTGCTGCTCGCCGCCGGCCACCTGGAAGCTGACGATCCCGCCGAAGCGCTTCATCTGGCGGGCGGCGACGTCGTGGCCGGGGTGGTCGGGCAGGCCCGGGTAGTAGACGTGGGACACGGCCTCGTGACCGGTGAGGTACTCGACGACGCGCTCCGCGTTGTCGCAGTGCCGATCCATCCGGACGCCGAGGGTCTTGAGGCCGCGCAGCACCAGCCACGCGTCGAACGGTCCGGCCACCGCGCCCATCGCGTTCTGGTGGAAGGCCACCTGCTCGGCGATCTCCAGGTCGCGCACCACGACGGCACCGCCGACGACGTCGGAGTGCCCACCGGCGTACTTGGTCGTCGAGTGCAGCACCACGTCCGCACCGAGGGTCAACGGCGTCTGGAGGTACGGCGTCGCGAACGTGTTGTCGACCACCAGCAGGGCGCCGGCGTCATGGGTCACCGACGCGATCGCCTCGATGTCGCCGATGTTGAGCAGCGGGTTGGTGGGGGTCTCCACCCAGACCAGCCGGGTCTCGCCCGGCCGGATGGCGGCGCGGACGGCGTCCAGGTCGGAGGCCGGGGCGGGGTCGTGGCGCAGCCCCCACTGGGTCGCGACCTTGTCGAACAGCCGGAACGTGCCGCCGTACGCGTCGTCGGGCAGCACCACGTGGTCGCCCGGCCGGCACAGCGCGCGGATGACGGTGTCCTCCGCGGCCAGACCGCTGGCGAACGCGAACCCGCGCTCGCCCTCCTCCAGAGCGGCGATGTTGCCCTCGAGGGCGGTGCGGGTGGGGTTGGCGGAGCGGCTGTACTCGTAGCCGCCGCGCAGGCCACCCACGCCGTCCTGCTTGTAGGTCGAGGTCGCGTAGATCGGCGGGATCACCGACCCGGTCGCCGCGTCGGGCTCGTAGCCGGCGTGGATGGCCCGGGTCTCGAAGCCGCCCTTGGACCGGTGCGTCTGCTCACTCACCCACAGCACGCTATCGCCGCCCCGTAACACTTCCGTCAGGTGTGCTGCGGAACGTCTGGAGGGCATCGGTGGTTATCTAGTCGACACCCGAGGAGGCAGCATGTTCTTCAGCCGCAGCAAGTCCACGATCCCCACGCCCGAGGAGGCCCTGGCCGGCCGTTCGGAGCGCCCGTTCCACCTCTCGCCGCAGCACCTGGTGCTCGACGCGCCGCTCGTCACCGACGAGGTCCCCGAGGGGTACGAGGCGGCCATCTTCGGCCTCGGCTGCTTCTGGGGTGCCGAGGAGCTCTACTGGCAGATGCCGGGCGTCTACTCGACGTCGGTCGGCTACGCCGGCGGCTTCACCGCCCACCCGTCGTACGAGGAGGTGTGCTCGGGACGGACCGGCCACACCGAGGCCGTGCGCGTCGTCTTCGACCCGAAGGTCGTCTCGTACGCCGACCTGGTCAAGCGGTTCTTCGAGGTGCACGACCCGACCCAGGGCATGCGCCAGGGCAACGACGTCGGCACCCAGTACCGCTCCGGCATCTACGCCACCACGCCCGAGCAGGAGCAGACCGCCCGCGACCTCACCAAGGAGTACGGCGAGGAGCTCGCCCGCCGCGGCTTCGACCCGATCACCACCGAGATCAAGCTCGTGGAGGACGGCGAGCCGGCGTACTACTACGCCGAGGACTACCACCAGCAGTACCTCTACAAGAACCCCCACGGGTACCGCTGCCACTCGACCACCGGGGTCCCCTTCCCGGACGGCCCCTGAGCTCCCAACGAGACCGTCATCAGGGTTCCGGGCGCCGCGCAGGGTGACGACGAGCTCAGCCACAGATCGCCCGAACTGATGGTCGCCCCCCACGCGTAGTAGGGGCCGGACCCCGGGATCTGAGATGGACGGTGAGGAGAACGTGCCGTTTCCCTGCGAGCGCGAGAAGGCCACTGGCCCCCCGGCCCTCGTACTGCACCCGTCCGCCTGCGCTGCGGCCTGACTCGTATATGGTCCGAAGAGCGTGACGGTCCCCTGGATCGTGTCCTGGAACGGCAACCCCGCCACGGTGACCCGGACCTGCACGTAGTCGTCCTTCTGCGCGGTGGAGTTGATGAGGGTGATCGTCGTCGCGGTGCGCGCCCGGACCTTGGTGACGGCGCCGCAGGCGGACACCGGCAGGCTGGTGGCGGTGCCGTCCACCGTGACCTGCCACGCGTAGTAGCCGCCGGCGGACGGGGTGAGGGCGGGCAGGCGGTAGCTCCCGTCACCGGTCACGGTCGCGGTCGTGGTGCCGACCGGCGAGCCGGAGCAGGCGGCCGCGGACGCGGACTGGAACGGCCCGTACAGGGCGGACGTCGCCGGGCGCGGGCTGCCGTCGCCGTCGATCGTCGCCGTGACGGCGGCCGGATCCCCGACGACCAGGTTGTCCGGAGTGGCCTGCAAGGACAGCGCCTGCGGCCCCCGCACCGGCGGTGAGGACGCTCGCGTCCACCGTCCGCCGGACTCCCCCCTCGGCGGCCGCGGCCTGGCCACGCTTGACCGGCTCGCGCAGGTAGAGGCGGTGCTCGGGCACCTGGCCCACGCTGGCCGTGACGTCCTGCCAGCCCTGCTGGGTCGCCGGGAAGCGTGCCACCGCCCGGCCGTCGTCACCGGTGACGGCCTGGACCGTCGCGGCGCCGGGCGCGGACACCGTCACGGGGAGGCCTGCCGCCGGTCGGTCGTGGCGGGCGGTGACCGTGACCGTCGCCTCGATCGTGCCGCCCACGTCGGCGCCGGTGGCCGTCACCGTCACCTGGTAGTCGCCGGCGAACTTGCGGCTCTGTCCCAGCATGATCCTGGCGAACCTGCGCACCGAGGCCGGGTCGCCGCTGTGCCGGATCCGGGCCGCTCCGCGATGGTGGTCGATCCGCCACCGGCCGCCGACCAGCAGGTGGTACACGGCGGCGTCGACGGCGGCAGCCTGCCGAGCGTCCCGATAGCCGCCGTACTTGGACAGCACCCACGCAGCCCGCGCGGTCGCGCGACGCGAGGCACCCCGGGACTTGTCGAGGTCTGCCACGACCTGCGCCACTTCGTACCCGCGTCGGTTCGGGCGTCTGGTCGGTGTGACCACGAAGACGGGGGTGTCACCGACCTTGTAGCCGCCCATCCAGCCGCCGTCCGCGTGGCCGTTGCGCGGGATGCGGTACCCGCTCCACCGGTGGGCGGTGTCCCGGGCGTGCGACGCCACGACCGGTGCGGCGTCGGTGGGGCGCTGGTCCACTGCCAGCAGACCTGCCGCGACGAGCAGGAGAGCCAGGAGCACGGGCGGCCGCCAGGCGCGCGACGCGGCGGGAGGGTTCTCGGGCATGGTCGGCCTCCTCACCCGACCGGTGACGGTGCCACCGTGCCGGGGTCGGTGGGGAGCCCGGTCGGGCTGGGCTGTTGGGTCGGGCTGGGCTGTTGGGTCGGGCTGGGTTGTTGTGGTGGGGCTGGGCTGTGCGGTGGGGCTGGGCTGTTGGGTCGGGCTGGGCTGTGCGGTCGGGCTGGGCTGTTGGGTCGGGCTGGGCTGTGCGGTCGGGCTGGGCTGTGCGGTCGGGCTGGGCTGTTGGGTCGGGCTCGGCTGGGCGGTCGGGCTGGGCGGTGGCGGCGGTGCCGGCTCCTCGGTCGGGCTCGCGGTGGCCGTGGGCGTCGCCGTGGGAGAGGGGGGTGGAGAAACCCACACCCGGCCGGACAGCGGGTCGACTTCTGGCGACGTGGCCGTCCACCGCGCCCAACCCGCGGGCAGGCCCTCGAGGACGACCCGACGTCCGTCGCGGCTCGTCACCCACACGGTCCGGACGATGCGGGCACCCGTGGCGCTCCTGATGGTGAGGTGCACCGCAGCCGGCACGGACGACGCACTCAAGACGAACCTGGCCACGCCGGGCACGAGGCTGGCCGGCCGGACGCTGAGCTCCTGCGCGACCAGGTCGAGGAAGCTTCGGCCGCCGGGTGCACCATCGCGTCGGCCGGACGAGTCCGTGGATGCCGTCGTCCGCGCGCTGGCCGCCGATCCGGACCCGCCTCGGTCCGGTCCGATCACGGCTACCCCGAGGGACACCGCGAGCAACAGGACCGCCGCCCCGACCAGCGCCGCGAGGACATGAGCGTTGCCGCGACTCCGCGAGCTCGTCGGGGGCCGGAACGGGAGCGGGCATGGCCAGAGGCGGCTCTGGCGCGGGTGGAGGTGGCGCGGCTGGAGGTGGCGCCGGTGGAGGTGGCGCCGGTGGAGGTGGCGCGGGCGGCAGCGAGGTGTCCGGCACGGCGGTGGCGTCCGTGACGCGGGTCGTCCCGACGGCGGACTCGACGAGCGCCAGGATCCGTTGCGACGGGGCGACCCCGACGTTGTCCCACGTGGCGTCGCGATGGCGTCGGAACTCCGACACCGCGCCAGCGAGGTCTCCTCGTGCCAGGTGCGCGCGGAGGGCGACCTCGCAGGCCGCCTCCGAATGAGGCTCGATGTCGGTGGCAGACCGGGAGGCGTCGATGGCGAGGACCAGGTCCCCTCGGTCCAGCGCCTGCCGCGCGAGCCGGTCGAGGGCACGCAGGCGCAGCTGCTCGAGGCTCTCGCGCTCGGCAAGGACCCAGTCGTCGTACCAGCCCGGCAGCAGCTCCTCACCGCTGAGCAAGGTGAGCAGGTGGGACTGCTCATCGTCGGACTCAGGAAGCCGGGAGAACTCGGCGGCGCGGCAGACCTCCGCCACGTCGACCTCGACCTCCGGGTCGAGCCCGACGAAGCCGCGCCCGGCGTGCAACAGGCCAGGACGAGCGTGTTGGGTCTGCATCACCGCCCGGCGCAGGCTCGCGAGCGCCCGCTCGTCGGTGCTGTCGGGCCACAGCAGGCCGGCGACGTGCGGACGGGCCCGCTCACCGCTCAGTCCCAGGAGCGCGACCAGGCGCTGTTCTCGGTGGCTGAGCCGCAGCTCGGCCCCGTTGTCGACGAGCTGCCAGCCCCCGAGCAGGCGCAGTCGGATGCGTCGCTGCGATGCACCGTCGCGCTGCGGCATGGCGAGCACCCCCGGACGCTCTCTTCCCCCCCGGAAGGGAGACCGCCCAAGCAACTGACCGCTCAAGGGCTGGCGAGGTGGAATCCGCAGCCGGCAGGGGTTACCTCGCCCCATCATCACCCAACCGCGTGACACGGGCTCGGTGGTCTAGACCGGTTGCGTGATCGGAGCAGGTTGTCACGCTGACGTCACGCCCCGGATGGGTTCCATGTCCCCTTCGCGCGCCGTGCTTTTCGCGCGCACCGCATCACGGGGGGAGGTGAACACCATGCGGGAAATCAACTTCGCCGAGCTCGAGGCCGAGCGCACCGAGCTGCTTCCGACCAGGGAGACGCTGTTCTTCAACAACAACTGGGCCGGGATCGTTGCGACCAACTCGTCGCTGGCACTCAACGCAGCGTCGATCGGAGCGCTGGCCAACAGCGCAGCCGTCCAGACGATCATCGTCGCGCAGGGCTGATCTCGTCGCGCGTGGCCCCCGATCGCGGGGGCCACGCCTCGACAGCCGAACTCCGGAGGAAAGGGGATGAACGGAATGATCCGACCGGAGGTTTCTACCGCTGACCTCGACGCCCAGACGGCAGTGGCCCTGCCCCGCCGCGAGACGTTGAGCTGTCAGTTCGCCTGCGTGAACGTCGTCAACGTCGTAGGCGTCAACCTCGCCATCGCCGTCAACGCCGCCACCATCAACTCGCAGGCCAACGCGCTCGCGTTGCAGTACCTCGCCGGGGTCCAGATGCCCTGATCGAGACCAGGCGGCGGGTGTGTTGCTCTGGCGCGCCCGCCGTCCTTCGCTCCGACACCCAGAGCACACCAGAGCGATGAACCCTACGACTGCAAACGACCGCGCCACCGCATCGCGGACCGACGAGTCCCGATGGCGGAAGGCCGCGGGCCTGCAGCTCCTGGGGCAGGTCCAGGGCTCGGGGATGCGCGACCCGGCGTACCTGGTCCGACGTGCCGACGACCAGGTGGTCCAGCTCTCCGAGCTGCTCCACCTCGTCGTCGTCCACGCCGACCCGTCCCGTCCCGCGGCCGACGTCGCCGCGGCCGTCAGCGAGAGGTACGGCCGGACCCTGACGGCCGAGGGGCTGGCCCACCTCGTCAAGACCCGTCTCGAGCCGCTCGGCCTGGTGCTGCCGGCCGAGACGGAGGAGCCGACCCGCCCGGTGCGGGCTCGACCGCTGCTGGCCCTGACTCTGAAGGCCACCCTCCTCCCGGCCCACCGGACGCAGGGCGTGGCCAGGATGCTACGACCGATGTTCTGGCCGCCCGTCGTCGTGGTGGCCCTCATAGCCCTGGTCGTCGCCGACGTCGCCCTCGTCGTGGGCGGCGACTTCTGGCTGGCTGTGACCGAGGTGTTGGCCACGCCGACCACGGCCCTGCTCATCTACGGCCTGCTCGTCGCGTCAGCGGTGTTGCACGAGGTGGGCCACGCGGTGGCCTGCCGGTACGGCGGCGCCGAGCCGGGCGAGATCGGGGTCGGCATCTACATCGTCTTCCCGGCCTTCTACACCGACGTCACCGACTCCTACCGGCTGGGGCGCGCCGGCCGGGTGCGCACCGATCTCGGCGGCCTCTACTTCAACGCGATGACCGTCGTGGTGTTCGCGCTCCTCTACGTCGCCACGGGCAGCGGCCTGTGGCTGCTGACCGCGTTGGGGCTGCAGCTGCAGATGCTGCAGCAGCTCATCCCGATCGTGCGGTTCGACGGCTACTACGTCCTGTCCGACCTGGCCGGCGTACCCGACCTGTTCGCCAGGGTAGGACCGGTGCTGCGCTCCCTCCGGCCGGGGCACCCTCCCGACCCTCGCGTCACCGAGCTGAGGCCCCAGGCGCGCCGGTTCGTGACCGGCTGGGTGCTGGTCGTCGTGCCGCTGCTGACGGGGGCGCTGGTGTGGGCCGTCTGGCACGCGCCGGACTTCATCGCCGCCGGCCGAGAAGCCATCCGGCTGCAGCAGCTGGTCTTCGACCTCGCCTGGGAGCGGCGCGACTGGGCTGCCATGGCCCTGGCCGTCGTGTCGATCGCACTGATCCTGGTCCCGCTGGCCGGGCTGACGGCCGTGCTGTGGCGAACCGCCGCGACGCTCGTCACCCTCGTGCGCGGGCAGGCCACGGCCATGGCCAGCAGGAAGGAGCACAGCATGAGCACCGAGCTCTCGGAGACCCAGCGCCTCGCGGCCGTACCACCGGCCGTCCTGTCCGCGGCGGACTTCACCGACGCGATCATGTACGCCGCGCCGGTTCCGACACCCCGCAGGGGTTGGCGTCGCGCCGTCTACGAGAGCAGCGCCCACCTGGTCAACCCGGGTCCGAGCGCTGCCGAGCAGCAACGCGCGGAGCTCGAGCGGCGGTTGCGCACCCCGATCTCGGGATCGCGACGCGTCGTGGTGATGAGCCGCAAGGGTGGCGTCGGCAAGACCACGATCTCGCTGGCGCTGGGCAGCACGTTCGCGATGCTCCGCGGCGACCGTGTCATCGCGGTCGACGCGAACCCGGATGCGGGCAACCTCGCCCACCGGGTGGCCCCGCCCCACGACAAGAACATCACCGACGTGCTGCGCGACCTGGACCAGATCACCAGCTACGCCACGCTGCGTTCCTACACCTCACAGGCGGCCGAGTCGCGACTGGAGGTCCTCGCGTCCGACGACGACCCGCGCATCGGGATGGCGCTGAACCAGGAGGACTACCACCGGCTGGTCGTGCTGCTCGACCGCTTCTACAACCTGATCCTGCTCGACACCGGGACCGGGATCCTGGACAGCGCCAACCAGGGCCTGCTCACCGAGGCCGACCAGGTCGTCCTCGTGGTGCGCTCGGGCCTGGACGGCGGCCGGGCGGGCGCCCTGACCCTGGACTGGATGGACGCCCATGGGTTCGACGACCTCGTCGCCCGTGCGGTCGTCGTCGTCAACGCCCAGCGCCGCGGAGGTGCGCCGCCGGACCTGATGCGGCGCCACTTCGAGAAGCGGTGCCAACACGTGGTGACTGTCCCGTGGGACGACGCCCTCGAGCAAGGAGCCCTGACCGACATGACCTCACTCCGCAGAGCGACCCGAGACAGCCTCGTGGACATCGCCGCCGCCGTCGCCGACAACTTCGTCCAGATGGGTGACCAGTCATGAGACTCCGCTCCGCAGCGCCGTGCGTCGTCATCGCGGCCGTCCTGCTCGTCGCCGGCGTCGAGTACTCGGCACCCGGCGCGCACCCGGACCCCGACCCGCACGACCTCGACCTCCTGGCGAGCGCCCAGCCGACAACGGACCAGCCGGTCGTCAGCGACGCGGCCTTCGACGACCTCAAGACACGCGACGCGGACGTCAAGGCCGACGCGGCGGCCACCACGTCCGCCGACTGCGACGGGTGCGTCGGCGAGAGCACCGCGCTCCAGATCGTCTACGCGTCTCGCGCGAGCAGTGCTCGGCTCGACAACTCCGCGATCGCCTGGACGCAGGCATGCCAGGGCTGCACCGGCGCGGCGCTCTCCGTCCAGGTGGTCGTGCTGCCCGGGTGGTCGGCGGCGCGGCCCAACAACCGGGCCATGGCGGTGACGGCCGCGTGCACCGGATGCCGGACGGCCGCCGCGGCCTTCCAGGTCGTCGTGGTCGCCGACCGTACGCGACGACTCTCGCGCGAGTCGCTGGCCGCGCTGAGGAGCTGGTTCGACGAGCAGGCAGCCGCGCTGCGCGCCTCGGTGGCCCTCCCGAGCCCCGAGCCGACGCCGAGTCCCGACCCGACGCCTTCTCCGACCGAGCCCACTGACGGAACGAGCACGCTCCCCGCGCCGACCGACCCGCTCGGCCGGCCGTACGTCGGGCGCCGGGCCCAGCGCGTCGCGACCGAGGCGCTGGCCCAGCTCGAGGGCCTCGTGACGGCCGGCCTGGACGCCGAGGCGACCCTCGCCGATGTCGACCTCGGCCGCTGACCAAGCAGGCGGGCACACCGATTCGTCTGCGGTTTCATGCGGTTTTCCCCGCTCAGCGCCGCAGACGAATCTCTTGTCGCGCACCTGTCGGATCCGGCTGTCGCCGTTCGTGGAGTAGAACGAGAGGCGGACACCGGATCCGCCAGTGACGCGAGGAGCAGACATGGCCGAGTACCTCATCTACTTCAACCAGCAGTGGGTCGGCGACCACCCCGAGGAGTGGTACCAACCGCGCGGACCGCTCGCCCGAGCGGTCGTGGAGGAGATGAAGGAGGCCGGCGTGTACGTCTTCGCCGGCGGGCTCGAGGAGGAGGACGGCCCGATCTACCACGCCGACCCCACGAGCGGCACGACGGTGATCAGCGACGGCCCGTACGTCGAGACCAAGGAGTGGCTGGGCGGGTTCGCCCTCGTGGAGGTGCCCGACGACGAGACCGCCAAGATGTGGGCGGGCAAGGTCGCGGAGGCGTGTGGCTGGCCCCACGAGGTCCGCAAGTTCAAGCCGCAGCCGCCTGCTCCGGCTCGGTGACACCGGTTCACAGGTCGGTCTTGCCGTCGATCGCCTCCCGGATGAGGTCGGCGTGGCCGGCATGCCGGGCGTACTCCTCGACGAGATGCACGAGGATCCAGCGCAAGCTGGCGTAGCTGCCGTGGCGCTGCCGCTTCGCCAGCAGGTCGAGGCCCTCGGGCGTGGCGAGTGCCGCGTCGAGGATCGCGTCGCACTCGGCGACGACCTCCCGGTAGCGCGACACCAGCAGCTCCCAGGTGTCGTCCTTGGCCGAGGTCCACTCCCAGTCGGGGTCGGCGGCGAAGCCGTCGCCGACCCACGCCAGCTCCGGCAGCCCGTGCAGCACCCGGCGGAACCACCAGCTCTCGACCCAGGTCAGGTGCTTGAGCATGCCGCCCAGGGTCATCGTGGTCGGCGGCAGCGGCGTGGCCAGCTGGACGGCGTCCAGTCCCTCGGTCTGCCGCAGGATCGTCGCCCGGTAGTAGTCGACGAACGACCGCAGCATCGTCGCCTCGTCCGCGGCGGCGGGCGGGTTCGTACGACCGAAGGCGCTGGCGTCGCTCACTCCCCCACCTGGCCGTCGACCGCCTCGCGCAGCAGGTCGGCGTGCCCGTTGTGACGGGCGTACTCCTCGATCATGTGGAGGACGATCCAGCGCAGGCTGAACGGCGTGCCCTCGCGGCCGCTCGTCTGGACCGACAGGGTGTCGAGCCCGTCCTTGGCCAGCGCCCGGTCGATCGCGGCGTCCGCCGCCGCGGCCGTCTCGTCGAAGATCCGGCGCAGCTCGGCGGGGCTGTCGTCCCGGGCGGAGCTCAGCTCCCAGTCCTCGTCCTCGTCGAAGGCACCCTGCGGCACCCAGGCGGGCTCGGTCTCGCGGCCTTCGAACACCCGGCAGAACCACCAGTCGTCGTTGAGCGCCGCGTGCTTCAGCAGCCCGCCCAGGGTGAGGGCCGACGGTGGGTGCACCTGCGAGAGCTGGGCCTGGTCGAGGCCCTCGGTCTTCATCCGCATCGTGTCGCGGTGGTAGGCCAGGTAGCCGCGGAGGGTGTCCACCTCGGACGCCGCGAGCGGAGGGTCGGTGCGCTGGGTTGCCATGCGCGCGACGCTAACGGGGGCCCACCTCGCCTGGCACGCCGGTTTCGGCCGCCAGCCGCTCGCGGTGGCGGTCGGTGAGCTCCTGGATCCCGACGAGGTAGTCGCGCATCCGGGTCAGCTCGTCCACGTCGAGCCTGAGCAGCTGGGCCTGACCCTCCTCGACCATCGGCCGGTACATCTCGTAGGTGCGGGCCATGCCCTCCTCGGTCATCTCGACGAGGACCTTGCGGCGGTCGTCGGGGCTCGCCACCCGGCGTACGTAGCCCTTGGCGGTCAGCCGGTCGATCAGGGTCGTGGTGGCAGCGGGCTTCAGGCCGACGGCCGCGCTGAGCTCGCCGGCGCTCTTGGCGCCGTCCACCAGCCAGTCGAGGCACCGCAGGTCGGCCGGGTTGAGGCCCAGGCGCTTGCCGACGGTGTCGTCGTACGCCTGGGTGCTGCGCTGGTAGGCCTGCATCGCCCGCCCGAGCTCACCGACGAGCTCACGCACTTGCTTGCTGGGTCGCGCCATGAGTATCCTTCGAATATCGAAATACACGAAAGTCGTACGAAAGGATATCCCATGCGAGCACTCGTCGTGGGTGGCGGCGTCGCCGGTCCCGCCACCGCTCTCGCCCTGCACCGCGTCGGCTTCGACGTGGAGGTCCTGGAGCGCCGCGCCCACGATCCCGGTGACGCCGGCTCGGTCCTGACCCTGGCGCCCAACGGGGTCGATGCCCTCGACGCACTCGGCGTGCTCGACCGCATCCGCGCGGACGCCGTCCCGAGCCGACGCAACGCGATGTACGGCGCCACGGGACGCCTGCTCGGCACCGTCACGCTGGGTTCGCCCCTGGCCGACGGCACGCCCGCGCTGACGCTGCGCCGCTCCCGGCTGGCGGCGGTGGTCTCCGCGGCGGCCCGCGAGACCGGCGTGCGGACGCGGTACGACGCCCGGGTGCGCGCCGTCGACGTCGCGGCCGGGACCGTCACCCTCGAGGACGGGACCGTCCTCGAGGCCGATCTCGTCGTCGGGGCCGACGGGGTGCACTCGCTGGTCCGCACCGCCATCGACCCCGAGGCGCCGGCACCTCGCTACGTCGGGCTGTGGAACTTCGGCGGGCGCACGCGGGCGAGCGCGCAGGCCGCCGCGCTGGCGCCCGAGCAGTGGCACTTCGTGTTCGGCCGTCGCGCCTTCTTCGGCGCGCACCCGACGCCCGCCGGCGACGTGCTGTGGTTCGTCAACGTCCCCGGACCTCTGTTGTCGCGCGAGGAGGCGAGCGCGAGGACCACGGAGGAGTGGCGCGAGCACCTGGTGCGCCTCCTTGCGGTCGACGCCGGACCGGCGGCCGAGCTGGTCCGCGACGGCGAGCTCGAGCTCGCGGCCGACATGACCTACGACCTCGGCCACGTCCCCACGTGGTGGCACGACCGGGCCGTCCTCGTCGGCGACGCCGCGCACGCCCCGTCGCCCAGCTCGGGCCAGGGGGCCGCGATGGCGCTGGAGGACGCGGTCGTCCTGGCCGACGCGATCGCCGCCGCGCCGGACCTGGCCGCCGGCCTGGCGGCGTACGAGCAGCGCCGGCGGGCGAGGGTCGAGCGGATCGTGAAGGCGGGCGCCCGCAGCAGCAGCTCCAAGATCCCCGGGCCGATCGGTCGGGTGTTCCAGGAGGCCGTGCTGCGGCTGGTGTTCCGCGCCTTCGTCACCGACAAGTCGGTCGCGTGGATGACCGACTACCGGGTCAGCCGGGAGGCTGCGGCCAGCACCGCCTCGTAGGTCGCCCGCGTCGCTGCGGTGAGGTCGAGGCCCGGCACCCGCTCGGGGTCCACGAAGACGATCTGGCGTCGGCCTTCACCACACCCCCAACACGTCGCCGCCGATCCGCACGATGAACGCCGAGACCACGACGATGAAGAAGACCCGCACGAACCTCGTCCCCCTCGAGACGGCGACCCGGGCGCCGATGTAGCCGCCGACGAGGTTGCAGGCGCCGAGCACCAGACCGATCTTCCAGAGGACTGCCCCCTGAGGCACGAACACGCAGAGGGCGGCGAAGTTCGTCGCCCAGTTCGCCAGCCGGGCCTTGGCGGAGGCCTCCAGGAACGAGTAGCCCAGGAGGGCGACCAGGCTGATGACGAAGAAGCTGCCGGTGCCCGGGCCGAGCGCCCCGTCGTAGAACCCGACGACCAGCCCGACGCCGATGGCGGCAGCGGTGTGGTGGTGCCCCGCGAAGCGCAGCTCGGTGACCTCGCCCATGCTCGGCTTGAACAGCACGTACGCGCCCACCACGATCAGCACGACCAGCACGATCGGCTCGAACGCCGACCGCGGGATGTGGCTGGCCACCAGCGCCCCCGCCGCCGAGCCGATGAACGCGAACACCATCAGCGGCAGGAACGTCTTCGGGTCGGGCCGGACGCGTCGGTAGTACGTCGCGCTGCTCACCGTCGTGCCGCAGATCGCGGCCAGCTTGTTGGTGGCCAACAGCTGGACCGGGGACGCGTTCGGCAGCCCGAGCAGCAGGGCTGGCAGCTGGATCAGGCCACCGCCCCCGACCACCGCGTCCACGAACCCCGCCGCCAGACCCGCCAGCGCGAGGAGCGCCAGCACGCCGTACGTCGGGTCGTCCACGGAGGCAGGCTATGCGCCAGCCCCGTAGCGTGATCCCGTGCGCATCGTCTCGCTCCTTCCCTCCACCACCGAGATCCTGTTCGCGATCGGGGCCGGGGACGACGTGGTGGGCGTGACGTTCGAGTGCGACTACCCCGAGGAGGCGCGTACGCGACGGATCGTCTCGACCAGCGCGATGCCCGAGGGTCTGACGCCGGCCGAGATCGACGCGTTCGTGGTGGCGGCGATGGCCAACGGCGACGACCTCTACCACCTCGACGAGGGTGCGCTGGCCGGTCTCGACGCCGACCTGGTCGTGACCCAGGACCTGTGCGCGGTCTGCGCGGTCGACGTGTCCGTCGTGGACGACGCACTGGCCCACCTCGGCTGCACGGCGGAGGTGCTGACCATCGACCCGCACACGCTCGACGACGTCTTCGCCTCGATCGAGACGCTGGGCAAGGCCACCGGCCACGAGGAGGAGGCGACCGACCTGGTGCGGTACCAGCGGCGGCAGCTCGCCGCACTGTGGGGCTGGTCGGTCTCGCGGCGCAAGCCGCGCGTGATGTTCCTGGAGTGGACCGACCCGCCGTTCGCACCCGGTCACTGGATCCCGGAGATGATCGAGCTCGCCGGCGGGATCCCGCTGCTGGGCACCGGAGGCGAGAAGTCGCGGCGCGTCACGTGGGACGACGTGCACGCGGCCCAGCCCGACGTCGTCGTCGTGGCGCCGTGCGGCTACGACCGCGAGGGCAGCCAGTCGCTCGCGGACGACCTGGTGGCGAGCGGCGCGCTGCCGGCCGGCGTACCGGTCCACGCCGTCGACGCCAACGCGTCCTGGGCCCGGCCCGGCACCCGGCTGGTCGACGGGGTCGAGGAGCTGGCCAGGCTCCTGCACCCCCCGACGAGGTCCTGACCGGAGACGCTCTCAGGTACGTCGGGGACAATGGCCCAGTGATGACCCAGTGACCGAGCTCCCGCGCAAGGCCGCCGTGCGAACGGCGCGACTGGCGGCGCTCCCGCTCGGGTACGCCGGCCGGTCGGCGCTCGGCCTCGGCAAGCGGTTGGGCGGCCGGTCGGCCGAGTCGGTGCTGACGGAGGTCCAGCAGCGCACGGCCGAGCAGCTGTTCCGGACCCTGGGCGAGCTCAAGGGCGGGGCGATGAAGTTCGGCCAGGCGCTGTCGGTGCTCGAGGCCGCGCTGCCGGACGAGGTGGTGGCGCCCTACCGCGAGCACCTGACGGCCCTCCAGGACTCGGCGCCGTCGATGCCCGCAGCCATGGCCTACGAGGAGATCGAGGACGCGCTCGGCCCGGACTGGCGCGACCTGCTGGTCCAGATGGACGAGAAGGCGGCCGCCGCCGCGTCGATCGGCCAGGTGCACCGCGGGCGCTGGCACGACGGCCGCGAGGTCGCGGTCAAGGTGCAGTACCCCGGCGCCGGCGACGCGCTGCTCGGCGACCTGCGGCAGATCGCGCGGGTGGCGAGGGGGATGGCGCCGGTCTTCCCCGGCATCGACATCAAGCCGCTGGTCGAGGAGGTCCAGGCCCGCGCGGCCGACGAGCTCGACTACCACCTGGAGGCCGAGGCCCAGGCGGCGTTCGCCGAGGCCTTCCGCGGCGACCCCGAGATCGTGGTGCCCGACGTCGTCGAGGTCGGCGACACCGTGCTGGTCAGCGAGTGGATGGAGTCGAGCGGCTCGCTGGCCTCGATCATCGCGAAGGGCACCCGCGAGGAGCGCGACCACTACGGTCAGCTGTTGGTCCGGTTCCTGTTCGCCGGCCCCGCGCGCACCGGGATGCTGCACGCCGACCCGCACCCCGGGAACTTCCGGATCCTGCCGAACGCCGACGGCAGCCCGGGCCGGCTGGGCGTGCTCGACTACGGCGCCGTGGCCCGCCTCCCCGACAGGTCGCTGCCGCCGGCGCTGGGCCGGCTGATGCGGCTGGCCGCCAACGGCGACCCCGACCTCCTGCTGGAGGGGCTGCGTCGCGAGGGCTTCGTCAAGGACAAGATCCAGGTCGACCCCCAAGCGGTGCTGGACTACCTCGCGCCGTTCGTCGAGCCGGCCCGGGTCGACTCGTTCCGCTTCAACCGCGAGTGGATGCGCGAGCAGTTCGAGCGCGTCAACAACCCGCGCTCCTCGTCGTACGCCATCACGACCCGGATCAACCTGCCGCCCGCGTACCTCCTCATCCACCGCACCTGGCTCGGCGGCATCGGCCTGCTCAGCCAGCTCGAGGCCGAGGCGCCGTTCCGCGCGATCCTCGAGGAGTCGTTGCCGGGGTTCGCCGAGTAGGCACCGTTCGCGCGCTTCGGTCGCGAGTAACCGACCGTTGTCGGGACTCCCTGCCCGCTCTAGCGGTACGCCAGTCGTGACAGCGGTCGGTTACTCGGAGTGATCAGCTGCCGACCCAGAACCCGCGGCCGCCGAACCAGTCGCCGTAGTGGCCGCCGGTGTCGGGTCCGCGCGAGCCGAGGTAGCTGCCCACGACGGCGGCGCCGAGGTCGTCGAGCTCGGGCGAGACCACGCGGCCGTCCACTCGCCGAGCCATCGAGTCGATGAACCGCGCCAGGCCCGGGTCGTCGCCGAGCCGGAAGAACGTCGTCTGGGCGCCGAGCCGGCCGGCGTTGTCGAGCTCGCGGACGGCGTACGCCACGGTGAGCGGGTGGGGCGGGTACTCGAAGTAGACCTCGCCGCCGGGCTCGAGGTGCGACGTGGGCTCGCCGTCGGTGACGATCAGCAGCACCGGCTGGGCGTTCGGGTGCTTGCGGAAGTGTCGGTTGGCCAGCAGCAGCCCGTGGTGCAGGTTGGTGCCCTTGTCCCAACGGGCGTCGAGCGCGGTGAGCTCGTCGATGTCCATGGTCTGGGCGTAGCGGCCGAACGTGATGAGCTGGAGGTCGTCGCCGCGGAACCGCGACTTGATCAGGGTGTGCAGCGCGAGGGCGGTGCGCTTCATCGGCACCCAGCGGCCGTCCATCGCCATCGAGAACGACGTGTCGACCAGCAGCGCGACGCACGCCTGGGTGCGCGCCTCGGTCTCGGTCACCTCGACGTCGTCGATGTGGAGGCGTACGCCACCGCGCGGGTCGCCGCCGTCGGCCACGACCCGCTGCACGGCGTTGGTGATCGTGCGGGTGACGTCCCACGGCTCGGTGTCGCCGAACTCCCAGGCGCGGGTGGCCCCGGAGCGCTCCCCCGCGGCGCCGGCCTGGCGGAGGTCGCGCTGGCCCTGGCGGCCGGACATCCGCGAGGCCACGTCGCGCAGCAGCGCCTGGCCGAGCTGGCGCATCGCCTTGGGTGACAGCTTCAGCTGCCCGTCGCTCGTGCGCTTGAGGTAGCCGCTGTCCCGCAGCGCCTGCTCCAGCCGCTGGAGCGTACGCGCGTCGACCGCGGCCTCGTTGCCGAGCTGGCGCGAGAGCTTGTCGAGGTCGAGGTCGTCCATCCGCGCGCCCTCGTAGCTCTGGGACAGCTGGTCGGCGAGCTCGTCGAGGTCCGCGAGGTCCTGGAGCACGCCGGTGCCGTCGCCGAGACCGAGCCCCTGCTCACCGTCGAACCGCTCCGAGCCCGACCAGTCCTCGCCGGGTCGCAGCGACTGGAGGTTGGCGTCGAGCTGGGCGAGCTGGTCCATCAACGCGGGGCTGCCGAACGCCTGCTGCGACAGGGCCATCAGCTCCTCGCGCTGCTCGCGCGACATCGAGTTGAGCATCCGCTGGGCAGCCGCGGCCCGTTGGGCCAGGGCGTCGATCAGCTCGTCGACGTTGCGCGGGTTCTCCGGGAAGAAGTCCCCGTGCTGCTCCATGAACGCGTCGAAGTCGTCCTGCGTGTCGGCCCCCTGGGCGTGCTTGGCGAGCAGCGCGTTGAGGTCCGTGAGCATCTCGTTGATGGCCTCGCGGTCCTCGTCGGAGGCGTTCTCGAGGGCCTGCTTCATGCCGGCGAACCGCTGGTCGAGCATCTCGCGGCCGAGCAGGTCCTTGATCCGCTCGTAGTCCTCGCGCGCCTCGCGGCTCTGCCAGTCGTAGTCGGACAGCTCGCTGACCGCGGCCGCGGTCGACTGCGGCAGGTTGTCGAGCTGCAGCTCGCGGAACGCGCGGTCGGCGTCGTCGAGGTCCACGTCGCGGGCCAGCTGCTTGCGCTCGCTGAGGACGGCCCGGTCGAGCAGCTCGCGGACCTCCTGGAGGGTGCCGTCGAGGTTGTGCTTGGCGGTCAGCTCGCGGCGCTTCTCCGCGACCCGGCGGGCCAGGTCGTCGAGGCCGGTGCGGTCCTGGTTGCCGCGGCGCAGGAACTCCCGCATCGCGCGCTCCGGGCTGTAGCCGGCCATCACGTCCTGGCCGATCGCGTCCAGCGCCTCGGCCAGGTCGACCGGCGGCGCCAGCGGGTCGGGCCCGCCGTCGTACGCCGCGTAGCGGTGCCTAGCCGTAGACCGTCTCGCCACCACCGGACTCCTTGCTGATCTTGCGGGCGAGGTAGAGCCCCTCGAGCGCGAGCTCGATCGCGCCGGCCCGCTGACCGTCGTTGGTGGCGTCGAGCCGCTCGCACACCTCGTCGTACAGCTCGGACTCCCCCAGCACGGGCAGGCCGGTGAGGAAGTCGCGGGCGGTGACCTGCTCGCCGGTCGTCACCATCTGGCCGGCCTCGATGCGGTCGACGAGGAGGGAGAAGTCGAGGCCACGGAAGTGGTGACGCACGGTCTCCGCGGTCGCGGTGCGCAGGAGGTGGAGCAGGATCTCGTCCTCGCGACCCTCCTCGCCGGTCTCGAACTCGACCTTGCCCTTGAGCGTCTCGGAGGCGGCCTCCAGGTCGACCATCCGCGCCACGGCCTCGTCCTCGCCCTGCACGGTCGCCCGGTGCAGCGCGGCCGCGGCCACCGTCTCGGCGCCGGCGATGGAGAAGCGCGCGCTGACGCCGCTGCGCTGGTCGACCGAGCTGGACTCGCGCAGGTTGCGGGTGAACCGGGCCAGGATCTCGACCAGGTAGTCGGGCACCTCGGCCCGCAGGTCGGCCTCCTGCCGGACCACCGCGATCTCGTCCTCGAGCGCGACCGGGTAGTGCGTGCGGATCTCCGCGCCGAACCGGTCCTTGAGCGGGGTGATGATGCGGCCGCGGTTGGTGTAGTCCTCGGGGTTCGCGCTGGCGACGAGGAGGACGTCGAGCGGCAGCCGCAGCACGTAGCCGCGGATCTGGATGTCGCGCTCCTCCATCACGTTGAGCAGCGCCACCTGGATCCGCTCGGCGAGGTCGGGCAGCTCGTTGATCGCGACGATGCCGCGGTGGCTGCGCGGCACCAGCCCGAAGTGGATGGTCTCCGGGTCGCCGAGGCTGCGGCCCTCGGCCACCTTCATCGGGTCGACGTCGCCGATGAGGTCGCCGACGCTCGTGTCGGGGGTGGCGAGCTTCTCGGCGTACCGCTCGTCGCGGTGCCGCCACTCGACCGGCATCCGGTCGCCCAGCTCGATCGCGCGGCGCCTGGACTCGGGAGTGATCGGCTCGTAGGGGTGCTCCCCCAGCTCGCTGCCCGCGATCACCGGCGTCCACTCGTCGAGCAGGCCGACCAGCGTGCGCAGCAGCCGGGTCTTGCCCTGGCCGCGCTCACCCAGCAGCACCAGGTCGTGCCCCGCCAGGATGGCCCGCTCGAGCTGGGGGATCACGGTGTCGGAGAAGCCGTGCAGCCCCGGCCACGGGTCCTCGCCGGACCTCAGCTTGGCCAGCAGGTTCTCGCGCATCTCCTCGCGCAGTGACAGCTGGACGTGCCCGCTCTCGCGGAGCTCACCGACGGTGGTGGGTTGGCTCACGCGCTTCACGCTATCCCCGGTCGTCAAGAACCGGAGGGGCTGTCCGGTCCGTCGGCGGCATGGGTAGGTTCGTCGGGGTGGAGACCGACGAGGTGCTGACCCTGCTGCAGGAGGTGGCCGAGGAGGTCATCAACCCGCGGTTCCGCAGCCTGGACGACGACCAGATCACCGAGAAGAACCCCGGCGACCTGGTGACCGTGGCCGACCGCGAGGCCGAGGTACTGATCACCGCGGCGCTGCAGGCGGCGTACCCCGACGCGCTGGTCCTGGGCGAGGAGGCCACGCACGCCGACAAGACCCTGATCGACCGCTACTTCGCCGCCGAGCACGCCTTCACCGTCGACCCGGTCGACGGCACCAAGAACTTCGTCAAGGGATCCAAGGACCACGCGGTGATGGCCTCGGAGGTCCGCGGCGGCCAGGTGGTGCGGGCCTGGATCTGGCAGCCGCAGCACACCACGGCGTACGTCGCCGAGCGCGGCGCCGGCGCGTTCCGGGACGGCGAGCGGCTCGTCCGGCCGCCGGCCGGGGAGGCGCTGCGCGGGGTCACCTCGCGCCGCCGCTGGATCGGCCGCGCGCTCGGTGTGCTGACCGCGCTCGACCTGACGTGGGTGTGCTGCGGGATCGACTACCCGAAGCTGGTGGAGGGCGAGGCGGACTACGCGCTCTACGGCAAGGGGAAGCCGTGGGACCACGCCCCCGGCCTCCTGCTGCTCAGCGAGGCCGGAGGGTACGTCGGCACGTTCGACGGCGAGCCCTACGACCCCCAGCGCGGGATCCCGTCCGGCCTGGTCGCGGCGGCCGACCGACCGACGTACGACCTGGTGCAGGGCCTCCTCGCCGACCTGCCGGGCCTGTGACCGACGGCCGGTCGCCATCAGCCCTGGGCGTCACCGACCGGGTTGTGTGCCTGAGGATGCGCCCTGGCGCTGCGTGAGGCACACGACTCGCACCACGTGGCCTCAGCCCAGCTCGACGCCGAACTCCTGGCGGATCACCACGGCGACCGCGTCGCGCTGGTCGGCGAACCGGCTGTCCTCGAAGAGGGTCCGCTTCACGAACGGGAACCGGCCCGCCAGCATCCGGGACCACGCACCGAGCACCGAGTCGGTGCCGGGCGTGATGCCGAGTGCCTCCTTCGGCCAGCCCACCTCGGTCGTCATCCCGTGGGTCTGCAGCAGCTCGCTGAGCCCGAACTCGTAGGTCTGGATCACGTCCCGCTTGGTCTCCTGGGCGCGGACGTTCGCGAAGAAGCCCCGCAGCGGCTCCCGGGCGAGCACGCCGTCGCGGAAGGCGAGCAGGTAGCTCTGCAGGTGGACCTGCGGGTACATCGTTCGAGGTCGCAGCCCAGACCTCGGCGGGGGACGCCTCGATGCGCGCGAGCAGCTCGTCGAGCGGGGCATAGGGACCGGCGAGCGAGTCGTTGGTCAGCACGACCAGGGGCTTGGCGGCGATCTGCGGGTACGCCGTGAGCGCGGCGCCCCAGGACCCGAAGTCGTACCCGACGTTCGGACGCCGTACGACCGCGACGCCGGCCGGCAGCGGGTCGACCTGCAGCGTCTTGGGGGACCAGGCGTCGCGGGCGGCGACGATCAGGGTCGGCACGCCGGCCGCGGCCCAGGCCGCGGCTCCACTCAGGGCCTCGGGGCGGAGCCGACCGCCGAAGGAGTACTCGGCCAGCACGACCACCCGGTCGGCACCGAGCACGGCGTCGAGGTCACCGGCGACCAAGCGCGGCGCCGGGGGCAGGCTCTCGTTGAGCCGCCGCTGCACCCGCCACTTGGTGCGCCGGGCGTCCTTCTTGCCGTCCTCCAGGTGGCGGTGCAGCGACGAGCCCAGCCAGCGCGTCCGCCCGTCCTGCTCGAGCTGTTGGACCCGGTCGGTGAGCGTGGCCCCGTCGTCCTGCGGACGCTCGTGGGTGCCGCGCAGCCGCCAGCTCCAGGCCTCGACCGCCTTGGTCAGCTCGCCCGGGTGCGACACCCAGAGCTTCGCCAGCCGACCGGCCTGGCGGGCCCGAGCAGCGAGCAGGTCACGGCCCGCGATGTCGGCGTCGTACCCCAGGTCGAACCGGAGGCGTTCGGCCACCACGCCTGGGTCCACGCGCGGACCGTTGACGATGTTGGAGAGGTTGAGGTCGTGCACGACCTGCGCCCACATCACCGGCGCCCGTACCTCACGGATGGGCCCGTGGGCGCGGGCCCGGGCGTGCTTGGCGACGTACACGGTGTCGGGGAGCCGCTCCGGCTCGCGCCGCTCGATCAGCGACAGGAACGGGTTCGACAGCTGGTCGCTGAGGTACACCGCGCCCGACCGGTCGATCTGCACCCCCCGCGTGATGCTGACGAACAGGCGGTCCTGACGCGCGAACTGGGCCTGCACCGTGGCCATGAAGTCGACGGCCATCGCGTCGTCGGAGTCGATCCGGGTGGTGATCAGGAACGGCGCGTCGGCGATGGCGGCCACGGGTTCCGCGAAGCTGTCCCGGCGGAACCGCTCGTGCGACCACACCGGCGTGAACACGCCCTCGGCGAGGCTCTCGATGTCCTCGCGGAACTCGTCGCTGCAGCGGTCGTCGAACAGCACCAGCCACGTGAAGTCGTCCACGGACTGCGAGATGACCGAGGGGTACGTCGCGTCGTAGAAGAAGCCGAGGCGGTAGCGCAGCCACTCCTCACCGGCCGGTTCGCCTCCGGGCGCGAGCACGGCGCTGAACCTCGTCAGCAGGACATGGTCGAACTCTGAAGCGCCGAACACGTGACTGGGCACGCGGCTATCGTGCCCGCGTGACGGACGTGGCGCGAGCGAAGCGCCGGATCCTCGGCATCACCGGAGCCCCCGGCGTCGGCAAGACGACGTACGCGCTCGCGCAGGTGTCCACGAGCGGCGCGCCCGCGGCGTACGTGCCGATGGACGGCTTCCACCTCGCCGACGTCACCCTGACCGCGCTCGGCCGGCTCGACCGCAAGGGCGCGCCGGACACCTTCGACGCGTGGGGGTACGCCGCCCTGTTGCGGCGGGTGCGCGACGAGCGCGACCACGTCGTCTACGCGCCCGGCTTCGAGCGCCACCTCGAGCAACCGATCGCCGGCGCCGTGGCCGTGCCGCCCGAGGCCGACCTCGTGGTGACCGAGGGCAACTACCTGCTGCTCGACCGGCCCGAGTGGCGGGCGGTCCGCGAGCAGCTGGACGAGGTCGTGCACCTGGTCACCGACGACGACGTCCGCCGGCGCCGGCTGGTCGCGCGGCACGTCGAGTTCGGGAAGACCCTCGCCGAGGCGGAGGCATGGGTGGCCCGGGTCGACGACGCGAACGCCGCTCTCGTCGAGGCGGTGGCGCACCGCGCGGACCGCGTCGTCGAGCTCACCTGACGCTAGCGTCGGCCGGGTGCACCGACCGGACTGCCCGTGCGGGAGCGGGACGCCGTACGACGCGTGCTGCGGCGTGCTGCACCGCGGCGAGCGCCAGGCGGCGACGCCCGAGGAGCTGATGCGGTCGCGGTACTCGGCCTACGCCCTCGGCGACCTCGGCTACGTGGACCGCACCTGGCACCCGCGGACCCGGCCCGACGCGATCACGCCGAGCCCGGGGCTGCGCTGGACCGGACTCGAGGTGCACGCGGCCGACGGCGACGTCGTGGAGTTCACCGCGACGTACGACGGACCGTCCGGGCCGGGCGCGCTGCACGAGGTGAGCCGGTTCGAGCATCGCGCGCGACGGTGGTGGTACGTCGACGGTGACGTGAGCTGACGAGGAATCCGGAGCGGACTAGGCCGGATACCTCCGTTTTGGGGCAGATTCGCCCCGGAAGCAGTCGTTTCTCCGCGCATCCACCAGCGATCCGCTAGTTTCTCCGTAGTGGCTGAACCGTCGTTCAGGGCTGGGGGGCTCGAACGACCCGGGTTGTCAGCTGTGGCCGGACGATGGCACGGGGGGCCGTGCGTACGTCCTACGCCGGGGTGGTGGAGCCGTTCAGGCTCCACCCCCGGCGGCGCCACTCTCCGTCCGGCTCAGCGGCGGACCAGGAAGCCCAGCAGGTCCTGCCGGGTCAGCACGCCCACGGGCTTGCCGTCCTCCTGGACCAGCACCGCGTCGGCCTGCTCGAGCAGCTTGACGGCGTCGGTCGCGGACTCGCTCGAGCCGATGGTCGGCATCGGCGGCGACATGTGCTGCTCGACCGGGTCGGTGAGCAGGGCCTGGCCGGTGAAGAGCTTGTCGAGCAGGACCCGGTCGGAGACCGAGCCGGCCACCTCGGCCGCCACGATCGGCGGCTCCGCGCGGACCACGGGCATCTGCGAGACGTCGTACTCCTCGAGGATGTGCACCGCCTCGGCGATGGTCTCGGCCGGGTGGGTGTGCACGAGGTCGGGCAGCTGGCCGGACTTGCCGCGCAGGATCTCGCCGACCGTCTGGCCGGCGCGCTCGGCCCCGTCGACGGGGAAGCCGTACTGAGCGAGCCAGTCGTCGTTGAAGACCTTGGTCAGGTAGCCGCGGCCGGAGTCCGGCAGCAGCACGACGATCACGGCGTCCTTGCCCTCGGGGGTGCCGGCCAGCTCGTGGGCGAGGACCTTCGCGGCCTCGGCGGCCATGCCGGACGAGCCGCCGACCAGCAGCGCCTCGGTCCGCGCCAGCCTGCGCGTCATCGCGAAGGAGTCGGCGTCGGAGACCTCGATGACCCGGTCGGCGATGGTGCGGTCGTAGGTCTCCGGCCAGAAGTCCTCGCCGACGCCCTCGACGAGGTACGGGCGGCCGCTGCCGCCGGAGTACACCGAGCCCGACGGGTCCGCGCCGACGACCTGGACCGACGGGTTCTGCTCCTTCAGGTAGCGGCCGACGCCGCTGATGGTCCCGCCGGTGCCCATGCCGGTGACGAAGTGGGTGATCCGGCCCTCGGTCTGCTCCCAGATCTCCGGACCGGTGGTCTCGTAGTGGGAGCGCGGGTTGTGCGGGTTGGAGTACTGGTCGGGCTTCCAGGCACCCGGCTGCTTCGAGAGCCGGTCGGAGACGTTGTAGTAGGAGTCGGGGTGCTCGGGGGCCACGGCGGTCGGGCAGACGACGACCTCGGCGCCGTACGCCTTCAGCACGTTGCGCTTGTCCTCGCTGACCTTGTCGGGGCACACGAAGACGCACTTGTAGCCCTTGCGCTGCGCGACCATGGCCAGGCCCACGCCGGTGTTGCCGGAGGTCGGCTCGACGATGGTGCCACCGGGCTGGAGCTCGCCCGAGGCCTCGGCCGCCTCGATCATCCGCTCGGCGATGCGGTCCTTCACCGAGCCGCCCGGGTTGAGGTACTCGACCTTGGCCAGCACCAGGGGGCCGTCGTCCGGCCAGTCGCCGTCCGGGCCGCCCAGCGACGTCGACAGCCGCAGGAGGGGAGTGTGACCGATCAGCTCGAGGAGAGAGTTCACGTACTGCACCTCAGCAGGTTATGGGGAAAGCGCTGCGCGGCCGGAATTCGCGGTGCGTAACCTGGCGGCGTGGGGACAGCGGGAGCGGCTCGGAAGCTGGCGTCGGCGGCGGCGTACGGCGGCGGTGGCCTGTCCGTGCTCGGGGCCGGGCTCTACGGCCTGCTCCGCGCGGAGGCCAAGCTGGCCCGCCGCGCCATCGGCGAGACGACGGGCGCGCCGCCCGACGCGACCGGCTGGTACGGCCGCGGCCGTCCCGGCCCGGCGATCAAGGTCGCGCTGCTCGGTGACTCGAGCGCGGCCGGGTACGGCGTCGAGCGCGTCACCGAGACGACCGGCGCCTTCCTCGCCAGCGGCCTCGCGGAGAGCACCGACCGCCGCGTGCACCTGCGGTCGTACGCCGTGGTGGGCGCACGCTCCTCGGACCTGGTCGGCCAGATCGACCGCGCCGTGCCCACCGAGCCCCACGTCGCCGTCATCCTGATCGGCGCCAACGACGTGACCCACAGCGTGCTGCCGTCGCAGTCGGTGCGACACCTCTCGGAGGCGGTCCGACGGCTGCGGGACGCCGGCGTCGAGGTCGTGGTCGGGACCTGTCCCGACCTCGGGACGGTCAAGCCGATCGCGCCTCCGCTCAAGCAGGTCGGTCGCGCCTGGTCGCACCGCCTCGCCGCCGCCCAGACGATCGCGGTCGTCGAGGAGGGCGGTCGGACCGTCTCGTTGGCCTCGATCCTCGGGCCCGAGTTCGAGGCGGCCCCCGCGCTGCTGTTCGGGCCCGACCGCTTCCACCCGTCGGTCGACGGCTACCGCCGGATGGTCGACACGCTGCTGCCGTCGACGCTCGCCGCGCTCGGCTTCGCCCCCGAGGACGAGGCCGAGCCCGAGGCCTACCGCGGCGAAGGCGTGCTGCCCGTCACCACGGCGGCCGCCGAGGCCGTGAAGACGGCGGGTACGGAGGTGGACGGCACCGAGGTGGGCGGCTCGCGCCGCGGCATGCGCGGTCTGTGGGTCGAGATGCGGCACCGCCGACGGACGCCGACCGCCGCCACCGAGGGCCCCGCGGACGACGAGGACGGGGGCATCCTTCCGGTCACCGAGGGTGTCGAGGGTGCCGAACGGGACCGAGGACCGGCCGCGGTCTAGACGGGTCCGGTGTCGATGGCACCGGTTTCATCGGTTCCGCGGGCCTGGCGGCACGTCTTTACTTACCGTCGTGTTGCCAACGCATCGCGCTGGTGATCACCCGCCCGGGCAGTCTCGGACGCCTGGGCACTGCCTCGTCTCGGTACGAGGCCGCCACCCCCCTGAACCCCCGCACGCGCGTCCCCCCGCGCCCGTCCCGGAAGGCATGTCCCCCCCATGTCGACCCCACCTCGGCGTCAGCCTGCCCTTCCGACGACGCCCCCCGTCGTCCGGACCCTCGTCCTCTCCCTCGTCGCCGCCCTGGTGGCGGGGCTCCTGGCCACCGTCCTCGCCGCGAGCACCTCCGCCACCGCGCAGGCGGCCCGGCCACGCGACCATCACCACCCGCGGCTCAGGATCGCGATCCTGCCGCCCGTCCGTCAGCCCGGCGCCGCCGTGGCTCCGAGCGGCGCCGCGCGTTCCGTCGTCCGCGTCACGCTGCGGCCCCGGACGACGGGCCGGCCGGTCGAGCTCCAACGCCGCGTCGGCCTGAAGTGGCGCACGATCGCGACCAAGAGACTGCGACGTGGCGAGGCTCGGTTCCCGATCGTGGCCGGTGCGACCTCGGTGTACCGCGCGGTCGCCGCCAGCCACCGACAGGGGCGGGTCCTCCCGAGTCGACGGGTGTCCGAGACCTGGGGTGCGCCCGACTTCGTCGACGAGTTCGAGGGCGCCACGCTGGGTCCTGCGTGGCAGCACCGCATCCAGTTCTACAACCCGTGGGGCGGCCGTGGGTGCTCCAAGGGCTCGCCCGAGGCCGTCTCGGTCGCCGACGGCGCGCTGCGGCTGAGCTCCATGCCGGACCGGGCGGCGCACGGCCTGTGCGAGGGCGAGGGACGCGAAGGGCCGCAGCCTCGGTCGCTTCTCCTACCGTCTCAACGGTCACGTCTCCACCCAGGACAGCGCCGACTTCCTCTACGGCGTGGCCGCGTCGCGGATGCGGTTCCCCCGGAGCCTGGGTCAGCACGCGGCCTTCTGGCTGCAGCCGCGCGGCCTCCTGGAGGAGTCCACGACCCCGTGGGGAGCCGAGGTCGACATCGTCGAGTGGTACGGCGCCCACCGCCGCAAGAACAAGATGGCCATCGCCGTGCACAAGCCGATGCCGGACGGGAGCAAGCGCCAGATCGGGGGGCCGATCGCCGACCCCGACCGCTACCTGGCCACGCGCGCCGACACCTGGTGGGACAACTTCCACGTGTTCTCCGTGGAGTGGACCCCGAAGAGGTACGTCTTCCGCATCGACGGGCACGAGGTCTGGCGCACGCGCGAGGGAGTCTCGGACGTCCACGAGTTCCTGATCCTGAGCATGCTGTCCAACGACTTCGAGCTCCCGTTGGTCGGCTCGGACCCGAAGCCGCGCACCGCCGAGGTGGACTGGGTGGCGTTCTGGGAGCGGTGACCCGGCGCGGGCACGTAGCCAACTAGTTGATCTATCGTTGACAAGGGAAAGCACCACCTCCCCGCACCGACAACTCGACCAACGATCCACTGCTGGCGTGGACCCTCCCCCCTCCACCACTGGCGGCCCTTGAGCTGCCTGCTCGGAAGGCAGTCCCCCCATGGCTGGCGCTCCTCGGGCCCCCGGCGTGCCCTTCTCACGCCCCTCTCTTGCTCTCCTCATCCTGCTGGTAGTGCTCCTCGTCGAGGGCGCCCCTCCCACGGCGACCGCCGCGACCGGTCGTCCGCACGCGACCCGCCCCGTCCGTCGACGTCGCGGTGCTGCCCCCCATCGCCCAGCCGGGCTTCACCCCGGCCGCACCCGAGCTCGACAGCACTGTGGTGACGGCGACGGTGCGGCCGAGCACCCGAGGGCGGCGCGCCCACCTCGAGGTACGCCGCCAGGGTCGGTGGTCGGTGGTCGCCACCGCCCGCACCGACGCGGACGGCCGGGTGATGTTCACCGCCGCGAGCACGGTCGACGGCCGCCCGGCGACGTACCGCGTCCGGGCGGCGGGGTACGGCGGCCTGGCCCGGCGTGCGCTCGGCCCCGGTGAGGGCGAGCGCGTGGGGCACCCCCGCGTTCGTCGACGGCTTCGACGGCGTGGCGCTCGGGCCGGCCTGGGAGCACCGGATCCAGTTCCACAACCCCTGGGGCGGCCGCGCGTGCTCCCAGGGCGACCCGTCAGCCGTGGTCGTGAGCGGGGGCACCGTACGGCTCAGCGTGCTGCCCGACCCCGAGCTCGCAGGCGAGACCTGCACGTCGTACGACGAGCACGGCCGCCCGACGGGCACCCACACCTACCGCCTCAACGGGCACATCTCGACGCAGAGCGCGTTCGACTTCCAGTACGGCGTCGCGGCCGCGCGCATCCGGTTCCAGCGGCAGCGCGGCCAGCACGGCGCCTTCTGGATGCAGCCGCGCGGGCTCCTCGAGACCCGACCGACACCGTGGGGCGCCGAGATCGACGTCGTCGAGTGGTACGGCGCGGCCCGCGGCCGGGAGCGGATGCTGAGCACGGTGCACCGCCACGCGGCCCGCGGCGACGAGCTGAAGAGCGTCGGCGGGCCGATCGAGAACCCCAACCGCTTCCTGGCCGGCAGGAGCGACCGCTGGTGGACCGGGTACCACGTGTTCTCGGTGGAGTGGACCCCGCGCGAGTACGTGTTCCGGATCGACGGCCAGGAGACCACCCGCATCACCTCGGGCGTCTCGCACCACCCCGAGTTCCTGATCCTGAGCATGCTGTCCAGCGACTTCGAGCTCGACCTGATCGACGACGAGGACCTCCCCCAGTACCTCGACGTCGACTGGGTCGCCGCCTGGCCACAGTCCAACCGGCGTTGAGTTGCGCCTCGTGTACGTCGCGAGTTGCGCCTCGTAGTGCTTCGAGTTGCGCCTCGTGATTGCCGGAGCGCGTCACGAGGCGCAACTCGACGCGTCACGACACGCAACTCAACGCGTCACGACACGCAACTCAACGGGCATGCCAAGGGGCCGGGGTCATCGCGACCCCGGCCCCTCAGGCAATCAGTGGTGCGTCAGTCCTGGTTGAAGAACGCCAGGATGCGCAGCAGGTTGGTGTAGATCCACACCAGGCTGACGGTCAGCCCGAACGCCGCCCGCCAGGACTCGCGCTCGTCGACGCCGGCCGCGATCCCCTGCTCGACCATGTCGAAGTCGAGGATCAGCATGAAGATGCCCAGCGCCAGGCCGGCGAAGGCGGTGATCATGCCGATCCCGGTGACACCGAACAGGCCGGTGCCGTTGCCGAACATGCTGAGCACGAGCTCCATGATCGAGAGGCCGACCATGCCGAACATCGCGGCGATCACGAAGGTGCGGAACTTGGCGCCGACCTTGATGTTGAAGAACTTGTACGCCGCGAGCGTGCCGATGAAGGCACCGAACGTGCCCAGCACCGCGTTGATGACGATGTGGTCGCCGAACTGGGCGTCGAAGAACTTGCTGATGGCGCCGAGCGCGACACCCTCCGCCAGGCAGAACGCCAGCACGAGGGCGGGGCTCACGACCCGCTTGAACGAGTTGACCATCGACAGCCCGAAGGCCGCGAGGCTGCCGATCGTCATCGCGGCGAAGATCCCGGAGAGATCCTGGTTGGGCATGTCGGCAGTGATCTCGGGGGTCAGGAACCACGTCGCGGCGGCGGCCACGAGCACGGCGGCGAAGGAGATCGCGCTGGCCTGGACGACCGAGTCGATGGTCATCGGGCCGCGGCGCTCGGTGCCCTGCGTGGTGGGCGAGCCGGGCGTGCCGGTGCCCCAGGTCGCGGGGTCGCCGTAGCCGGCGTACGAGCTGCCGTTGCCGGCGTACGTCTGGTTGCCGTAGGCGTTGGCCTGACCGGTGGCCTGCCCGTTGAACGCCTCCGAGCGGCGGAAGACGGGGTTGTTGCTCTGCATTGGTCTCCTCCTTGGAGGCCGAGGTGGGTCGAGGTGACGTCCACCAGTCCACACGACTCTATCGAGCGGACACCCATAGAACGAGCGCGCGACCCCCGGTGTTCCCGCGATCAGGTCGTGCGAGTCACCTTCGTCAGACCGCCGGGACGGTCCACGTCGATGCCTCGGGCCTCGGCGACCCGCTGGGCGAGGAGCTGGGCCGGGACGACGGCCGGCAGCGGCGTCAGCCACGGCGCGACCCGCGCCCCGGGCGGCAGCAGGACGGGCGTGGCGTCCAGGTCCGGGGACGACGCGTCGGCCCGACCGTCACGACCGGGGACCCGCGCCGCGCCACCTCCCGGGCCAGGTCCAGCACGCTGGCCGTGGCCGGTTCGTCCGGTGCCACCGCGAGCACCGGGACGTCCGGGCCCACCGCGGCGACCGGACCGTGCAAGAGGTCGGCAGGCGAGTACGGCGCCATCAGCGACCCCGTCAGCTCGGTCAGCTTGAGGGCCGCCTCGAACGCCGTGCCCAGGTTGAGGCCGCGGCCGACCACGACGCCGCGCATCGACGCGCCGAGCACCTCGGCGGCCGCGTCGATGCCACCGGTCGCCTCGATCGCGGCGGCGACGGCCTCGGGTACCTCCGCCAGCTCGGCGAGCCCTGCGGCGTCGTCGGCCGGGTCTCCCAGGGCCAGGCCCAGCACCGCGACCGCGAGCACCGACGCCGTGTAGGTCTTGGTCGCCGCCACCGAGCGCTCCGCGCCGGCCTCCAGGTCCAGCACATCAGTCGCCGCCTGGGCCAGCGGTGAGTCCGGGTCGTTGGTGATCGCGACGGCCGGGGCCCCCTGGTCGCGCGCGGCGGCCAGCACGGCCACCACGTCGGGCGAGGCGCCCGACTGCGACAGCGCGACCACGGCCTTGCCGCGGACGTCGATCCGGCCGCCGTACACGGTGTGGAGGCTCGGCGTCGCCAGGGCGACGGACAGGCCGGTCCGCAGCGACCAGAGGTACTGCGCGTACCTCGCCGCGTTGTCGGAGCTGCCGCGCGCGACCACCACGACCCCGTCGATCTCGCCGCGACGCAGGGCCGTGCGCCAGGCGTCCAGCCGCGGCAGCTGGGCGTCGAGCAGCCGGGCCAGCACCGCGGGCTGCTCGGCGATCTCGGAGGTGAGCAGGCTCATGCGACCGGTACGCCGCCCAGGTACGTCGCACGCAGGACCAGGTCGTCGTCGAGCACCGTCACGTCGGCGCGCGACCCGGGTCGCAGCACGCCCACGTCGTCGCGTCCGATCAACGCGGCGGGGGCCGAGGTGACCGCGCGCAGCGCCTCGACGGGGTCGATGCCGAGCTCGACCGCGTTGGCGATCGCCGCCGACAGGGTGAGGGCGCTGCCGGCCAGGGCGCCGTCGCTGTTGCGGACCGCACCGTCGGTGACGTCGAGCGCCACGTCGCCCAGGGCGAAGCGGCCGTCGGGGCGTCCGGCCGCGGCCGTCGCGTCGGTGACCAGGACGACCCGGCCACGGGCCGCAGCCCAGACGACCCGGACGACCTCCGGCGCGAGGTGGTGCCCGTCGAGCACGAGCTGGACCACGACGTCGGGCCGGGCGAGAGCCGCGCCGGGGAGACCCGGCTCGCGGTGGTGCAGCGGGCTCATCGCGTTGAACAGGTGGGTGACCGTGCGGGCGCCCGCGTCGAAGGCCAGGCCGGCCTCGTGAGCGGTCGCGTCGGAGTGGCCGAGCGAGACGAGCACGCCCTCGCTGGCCAGGCTCTTGACCAGGGCGACCGCGCCAGGGAGCTCGGGCGCGATCGTCACCGCCACCACGTCGGCCCGACGGCGCCAGGCCGCGAGCTCGTCGGGGTCGGGGTCGCGCCGGTGCTCGGGCGGGTGGGTGCCGAGCCGCCGCGGCGAGAGGTACGGCCCCTCCAGGTGCACACCCAGCGACCGCGCGGCCCCAGCCGACGACCCCCCGAAGGCCTCGGTGAGCCGGTCGAGGGCCCTGTCGGTGTCCGCTCGCCGCCGCGGTGATCAGGGTCGGCAGGAACGCGGTGACGCCGTACGTCGGCAGGGCCGCCGCGAGCGCGAGCATCTCGTCGACCTCGGCGGCCATCAGGTCCACGCCGGCGAACCCGTTGACCTGGAGGTCGACGAGGCCGGGCGCGGCGATGCGCCCACCGGGCGCCGGAGGCAGCCCCACGGCCGCGACGACGTCCCCGTCGAGGCTGACGTCACCGGGCACCAGGTTCCCGTCGACGAGCGCGGCGGACACCCCGAGCTTGCGCGTCATGGCGCTCCTCCCGGCACCAGGACGCGGAGGCGCCTGGGCTGCTTGTGGTAGGCGTTCGCGGGCGGCGGCAGGCGCAGGGGCTCCGCACCGGGCGTGATGCGGCCGAGCACGCGCGGCGCCTCGGCCCCGGTGGCGAGGGTCGTGCCGGGGACACCGTGCCAGGTCAGGAAGCCCAGGAGCGCCCACATCACGGCCTCCTTGGCGTCGGCGGGGATGCCGAGCTCGTCACTGACGACGACCGTCACGCCGTCGAGGCGGCGCCGCAGGGCCGCCATCAGGGCCGGGTTGTGCACGCCGCCGCCGGAGACCACGACGCCCATCACGCCGTGCGGCCGCAGGGCCCGCGCGACCGAGTGCGCCGTGAGCTCGGTCAGCGTGGCGAGCAGGTCGGGCCCGGACACCTCGCCGTGGCGGTCGAGCACGTCGTCGAGGTACCCCGCCGAGAACGCCTCTCGGCCGGTCGACACCGGTGGGGCGAGGGTGAAGTGCGGGTGCTCGAGCAGCTGGTCGAGCAGACCGGTGACGACGGTGCCGGCCTCCGCGAGCCGTCCGTCGTCGTCTTGGGTCTGCCGGCCGTCGGTGACCCGGGCGGCGGCGACGTCGAGCAGGCAGTTGGCCGGGCCGGTGTCCCAGGCCAGCACGGGCTCCTCCTCGTCGCGGACGATGGTGACGCTGGCGATGCCGCCGAGGTCCAGCGCGGCTCGCGGCCCGCCCGGTGCGGCCAGCCAGAGGGCGTCGAGGGTGCTGGCCAGTGGCGCGCCGAGGCCGCCCGCCGCGACGTCGCGGGCGCGCAGGTCGGAGATGACCGGCAGGCCCGTGCGCTCGGCCACCCAGGCGGGCTGGCCGATCTGCAGGGTGCCGACGCAGAGCCCGTCGCGGACGTCGTGGAACACGGTCTGCCCCGGCGAGACGACCAGGTGCGGCGGCCGGTCGAGCATCGCGATGGTCGTCTCCACGGCGTCGGCGACGGCCTGGCCGATGCGCTGGTCGAGAAAGCACAGCGCGGCCGCCGACGTCGTGGCCGGTGGCTGCAGCGCCAGGATCTGCTCGCGCAGCCCGTCGGGCCAGGGGTGCGAGCGCCACAGCACCGTCTCCATGCTCACGTTGCTGTCCTCGAGACCGAGATCGACCACGGCCACGTCGAGGCCGTCGGCCGAGGTCCCCGATGCGACCGCGCACACCCTCATCGCTGTTCCCCCTCCAGCTGGGCGACGGCGTCGCGGGCGCGACCGTCGCTCTTGATGAGGGCATTCTCTGCCGTCACGGCGTCGACGCGGGCGAGAATCGAGACGAGAGCCGTCTTCGTCCGCCAGCCGGTGGCCTCGAGCGCGACGCGCGCCTCGTCCTCGGTCACGCCGGTCGCCTCGGTCAGCATCCGCTGCGCGCGGCGACGGAGCTTCTCGTTGGACGCGTGCAGATCGACCATCCAGGGGCCGTAGCTCTTGCCCGTCCGCACCATCGCGCTCGTCGACAGCACGTTCAGGACGACCTTCTGTGCGGTGCCGGCCTTCATCCGGGTCGACCCGGCCAGCACCTCGGGGCCGGTGAGCAGCTCGATGGCGACGTCGGCCGCGGCCGCGATCACGCTCCCCGGGTTGTTGACGATCGCGACGGTCGGCGCTCCTTGCTCACGGGCGGCGCGCAGGGCCTCGAGGACGTACGGCGTCCGGCCGGACGCCGCGATCCCGACGACGAGGTCGGAGGGACCGGGTGCGTGGGCGAGCACGTCGGCGCGACCGGCCTCGGCCCGGTCCTCGGCCCCTTCGACCGCCGTCGCCGCGGCCGCGCCGCCCCCGGCCAGGATGGCGACCACCCGGCTCGGGTCGGTGCCGAAGGTCGGTGGGATCTCGGCGGCGTCCTGCGCGGCCAGCCGGCCGGGAGTCCCGGCCCCGACGTACAGGAGCCGCCCGCCGGCGAGCAACGCCTTCTCGGCCAGGGCGACCGCTTCGGCGATGCTGGGCCGGGCGGCCGCCACCGCCGCAGGCACGGTCGCCTCGGCGGCGAGCAGCAGGTCGACGAGCCGCTCGGGCGAGGACGCATCCAGGTCGGCCAGGTCGGCCCGGACCTGCTCGGTCGCGAGCAGGTCCAGCCCCGACACCGCGCCGCCGCCGCCGCTGAGACGGTCGACGTGGGCCTCGTGCGGGAGGTCGGTCCGCTCCGCGAGGAGCACGGCACCGTCGAGGGCGGAGCCGGCTGCCGCGACCACGGTGAGGTCGTCGGGGAGGTGGCCGCGCCAGTGGTCCGCGAGCACGGGCGCCAGGCCGCCGATGGCAGCGACCAGGTCGGTCCCGCTCTCCCGGGCCGCGGCCGTGGTGGTCCGGGCGAGGGCCTCGCCGGCGGCGTCCAGGACGTCACGGGCGAGGGCGTCGCCGGACTCGGCGGCCGCGACCACGTCCACGGCGAACGCCGCCGTCACCGCGGCGACCCGGTCGCCGGCCGCGAGGGTGCCGGGCAGCCGCGCGAGGTCGCCGTACCTCGCCTCGGCCCGCGTCAGCAGGGACGTCGCGGGACCGCGGCCGGCGCGGGCGTCCAGGGCATGCCGCAGTCCGCGGCGGCCGATCCAGGACCCGCCGCCGTCGTCGCCCAGCCAGTAGCCGAGGCCGTCGACGCGGACGAGCCCGCGGCTGCCCAGGCCGATGGCCACGGCTCCGGTGCCGACCGCGACCACCGCTCCGGCGCCACCCGAGAACGCACCGGCGTGCGAGATGATCGCGTCGGAGGTCAGCGCGAGCTCGCGGGCCGGCAGACCGGTGAGCAGGGCCCGGCCCAGGCCGGGGGCCGCTTCACTGCCTGCCGCGCCGACCGCCAGCACGTCGAACGTCGTGTCGTCTGGGAGCCCGGCCTCGCGTCGTACGACCGCCAGGCCGGCCGCGATCGCGGCCCGGGCCGCATCGGCGCCGCCGGGGTCGGCCAGCCCTCGGGACCCCGGGACCCGGACGTCGCCCAGGACCTGCCCGTCGCGGAGGGCGCGCACGCGGCAGGTCGTCTTGCCGAGGTCGACGCCGGCGACCAGACGTGGGAACGGCGTCACCGGACCTCCCCCAGGACCAGGTCGGCCGCCGCCTCGGCCACGGCTCGGCCGCCGCCATGGGTGAGGACGACGTGGTCGCCCGGCACCTCGACGTCGATGCCGGACCACACCACCACGGCGTCGGGGTGCCGGCCGACGAGGTCCGCGACCTCGGCGAGCTGGCTCGGGTGCTGAGCCAGCACCACCAGGCGACCGTCCCCCGCGCTCGCCTCGAGGAGGTCGCGCAGGTGACGGTCGCGGTCGCCGGCCGCGATGTTGACCGCGCCGCCGAGGTCGACGACGCGGGGTCGGGCGACGCGGACGTCGCCGCGTCGGGTGACGGCGCGGGCAGCGACGTCGCCGGCGTCCTCGACCGCACCCGCGGGCTCCTCCCGCAGCCAGGCGCGCAGGGCGTCGACACGGGCGGCCGCCTGCTCGAGCCGCTCGACGCTCAGGCGACCCTGCTCCACGGCGGCGACGACGGCGTCGACCACCAGGCCGAGCCGGGAGTCCGCGTCGTACGTCTCGGGGTAGCCGGGGTTGCCGATGCACAGGAGGTCCGCACCCGCGGCCAGCGACCGCACCGCGCCCTCGGCGTGCCCGACCCCGGCCGAGATCGCCCTCATGTCCAGGGCGTCCGTGATGACCACGCCGTCGAAGCCGAGGTCCTTGCGCAGCAGGCCAAGCAGGACCGGGCTCAGGGTGGCCGGCTCGGCGTCGTACGCCGGGAAGACGACGTGCGCCGTCATCACGCACCGCACGCCGGCCTCGACGACGGTGCGGAACGGCGCCAGGTCGCGCTCGCGGAGCACCTCGGCCGGGTCGGCGACGGTCGGGAGCGCGAGGTGGGAGTCGGTGCGGGTCGAGCCGTGACCCGGGAAGTGCTTGGCGCAGGCGGCGACGCCCGCGCCCTGGAGGCCGGTGACGAACGCCGCGCCGTGGCGGGCGACGACGTCGGGCGCGGCGCCGAACGAGCGGACGCCGATGACGGGGTTCTCCGGGTCGGCGTTGACGTCGACCACGGGCGCCAGGGCCACGTCGACGCCGACGTCGCGGAGGCGCCGTCCCATCGCCGCGGCCACCCGGCGGGTCGCGTGCACGTCGTCCAGGGCGCCGAGCGCCGCGTGGCCGGGGTACGACGAACCGGTCGCCGCCTCCAGACGGGTGACGTCGCCGCCCTCCTCGTCCGCCATCACCAGCACCGGGCCGAGCCCGTGCAGCGCGCCGGCCAGCGTGGCCGCCTGCGACTCGTCCGCGACGTTCTGGGCGAACCAGCACACCCCGCCCAGGCCGGCGTCGATCCTGCGGGCGAGCCAGTCGGGGACGTCCGTGCCGACGAAGCCGGTCACGACCGCCGCGTGGGCGAGACGTCTGATCATGCGTCCTTCCGAAAATGAGACCATAGGTCTAACTCTGTGGACGATTGTGGTCATGCCCGGGGCGTCCGTCAATGGCCGGCCGCTATCCCCGCGGGAAGATGTCCACCACGATCCGGTAGCGGTCGCCGCGGTAGACCGACCGGACGAACTCCGCGATCCGGCCGTCGGCCACCCGCGAGGTCCGTTCGAACAGGAACGCCGGTGCGCCGACCTCGGCGCCCAGCAGCTCGGCCTCCTCCACGGAGGTGAGGCACGGTTCGACGGTCTGCGTGCCGGCCACGATCGGCGTGCCGTAGCGGGCCGCGAGCAGCTCGTAGAACGAGGTGTCCTCGAGGTCCTGACCGGTCAGGCCGGGGGCCACCTCGCACGGGACGTGGAGGTCCTCCATGGCCATCGGCTCCTCGTCGGCGGTGCGAACCCGGCGCACGTGCAGGACGTTCGCGTGGGGAGGTACGCCGAGCAGGCCGGCGCGCATCATGCCGGCGGGCGAGACGCGGGCGAAGACGGTGTGGCCCCCTGGCCGCAAGCCCCGCGCACGCATGTCGGCGGAGAACGACGTGGCCGTGAGCCGTTGGGTCACCTTCGGAGACGCGACGAACGTCCCCGAGCCCTGCCGCCGGATCAGCCGCTCCTCGGCGACCAGCTGGTCGACCGCCCGGCGCAGGGTCATCCGGGCGACGCCGAGGTCGCGGGCGAGGTCGCGCTCGACCGGCAACGGCTCGCCGGGCGACAGCGTCGCGATCAGCTCCACGAGGCCGGCCCGGACCCGCCGCTGCTTGGCGGTGTCCCGTCCCGCGTCCACGGAGGTCATGGACCATTGGTACAGCATGGGTGCGACGGAGGCCACCGCACGACTGCGAGGGGCGCTCCGACCGTGGTGCCCCCGCTGGGGTTCGAACCCAGACTGGATCGCTTTTAAGGCGACTTCCTCTACCGGTTGGGATACGGGGGCCCGGGCCGGACGTCATACGAAGTGGTCGCCCGGGCGACCAGATCGTATGACGTCAGGGCCGGTACGACGCGGCGCGGCCGAGGACGTCGTCGAGCATGGGTTCGGTGAGGCGACCGGTGAAGGTGTTCTGCTGGCTGGGGTGGTAGCAGCCCAGCAGGGTGACGGATCGACCGTCGGGTCCGGCGAGCGCGACCGACGCGCCGTGGCCGAACTTGGGGCGGGGCCTCGGCACGACGTACCCGGCCGCGGCCAGCGCGTCGAGGGCGCCGGTCCAGCCGAAGCCGCCCAGGGCCACGACCACGCGCAAGGAGTCGGCCACCAGCGCGATCTCCTGGCGGATCCAGGGCTGGCACGTGTCCCGCTCGAGCGTCGTCGGCTTGTTGAGCGGCGGCGCGCACCGGACGGTCGCGACCATCCGGGCGCCGAGCAGTCGCTGGCCGTCCCCCGAGTGCTGGGAGGTCGGCTGCGCGGCCAGCCCGACCCGGTGCAGCGACGCGAACAGCCAGTCCCCCGACGAGTCGCCGGTGAACACCCGGCCGGTCCGGTTGCCGCCGTTGGCAGCCGGCGCCAGGCCGACGATCAGCACCGACGGGTGCTCGTCGCCCCAGCCCGCGATCGGCCGGCCCCAGTAGGGCTGGTCGGCGAACGACGCCCGCTTCTGGTCGGCGACCTGCTCGCGCCACGCCACCAGCCTCGGGCAGGCCGAGCAGACGCTCACGCGGGCGTCGAGCTCGCCGAGGTCGTCGACGAGGGCCAGGCGGCGTACGTCGTCCGCGGACGCCGCGACCGGCGTCGAGGCCGACGCCGGGTCGTCCGGCCAGCCGGTGCCCGGTGGTACGGGCGAGGGGAACTGACGTCGAACCAATGGGTGGGTCAGGAGCGTCACACCACCTAGCATGACTACACCGTTCGACGGGGCCCTGCATTCCGCGACCGGTCGACCAGCTGGAGGGCACCCATGGGACACACACGGAAGTACCTGAGAGCAGGGGTCGGCGCAGTCGCCGGCTTCGCGGCCGTCATCGCGATGGTGCCGGGGCCGTCGGCCGCCCAGATCACGCCGCCCCCGGTGACCCCGGCTCGGACCGTGCCCGGCGCGCCCGCACCGCTCACCATCACGACCGAGGGCGGCGTGCCGATCACCAGCAGGGACGACTACGTGAACGGCTCGATGCTGCTGGACGGCGTCCAGCGCGCGATCGAGATCCGGGGACGCGGCAACTCCACGTGGACGTGGCCCAAGAAGCCCTACAAGATCAAGCTCGCCGAGGACGCGGCCCTGCTGGGCACCGAGCCCCGCGACGAGTGGGTGCTGCTGGCCAACTACGCCGACCGCACCGCGATGCGCACCTGGCTCGCCATGAGCCTGGGGGCGTCGACGCGGCTCGCGTTCACCCCGCGCACCCGGTTCGTCGACGTCGTCCTCAACGGCATCCCCATCGGTCTCTACCTGCTGACCGACCAGGTGGAGCAGGGAACCGAACGTGTGGAGCTGCCGGACAAGAGCTTCCTCCTCGAGGTCAACAAGAGGTTCCGGGAGCAGGGCGACCGCGGTTTCTGGTCCGACCACCGGATGCCCGTGTCGTTCAAGGACCCCGACGAGCCGAACCGCACCCAGCGACAGAACGTGCGGGGGGCGATCAACCGCTTCGAGCAGGCGCTCTACGGCAAGGACTTCACCGACCCTGAGACCGGGTACGCCAGTCACATCGACGTCGAGAGCTTCATCGACTGGTACCTGGTCGAGGAGCTGTTCTTCAACCAGGACTCGTACTTCGCCACCAGCGTCCACTTCACGTGGTCGCCGGGGGGCGACATCGCGATGGGGCCGCTGTGGGACTTCGACCTGAGCGCCGGCACGAAGTGGAACGACATGTCCCCGCCCGGGGGCTACTACACCCGCTACCACGGCGAGCACTGGATCAACCGGATGTTCGACGACCCGGCGTTCACGCGCGCGGTGAAGGCCAGGTGGGCCCAGCTACGGCCGGTCGTCGACGCGATGATCGCCGAGATCCCGGCCGCTGCCGACGTGATCCGCCCCTCCGCGCTGAGCAACTGGGCGATCTGGCCCCAGACGACCGAGAGCGAGCTGAAGGGCAGCGTGCACGCCGACACCTTCGACGGCGAGGTCTCCTTCCTCAGAGACTGGCTCGCCGCCCGGGCCGTGTGGATGAGCAGGGACGAGGCGATCTTCGGCGTCGCGTCGTCGAGGGTCCGCGAGAGGGCCGGGGTGATCGAGGTGCCGGTACGCATCCTCGCCGAGCAGTTCCGGCCCGTGCAGGTGGCCTACGTCGTCGCGCCCGGCTCGGCCACGCGGGGCGAGGACTTCCGGGTCATCGGCAACACGCTGACCTTCGGACCGGGCGAGAACGTCAAGACGCTCAAGCTGCGCATCCTCGACGACGGCCAGGCCGAGGGGCCCGAGACGGTCGTGCTGCAGCTCGACGGGGCGGCCTCGGGCGTCCCGCTCAGCGACCCCTCCACGGTGACGTTCACGATCATGAGGAACGACCAGTACGGGCGCGACCGACCACCCGCACTGACCATCGACCATGCGATGCCGTCGAGGATGTCGGCCTCGGAGGCGACCATGGTCGGGGCCGAGCACCGGCGCAGCACCCGGCTCAGGATCAGCCCACCGGCACCGAGCACGTCGACCCGTCCGGGGTGCATCCAGCCGAAGGTGAGCCGTTCGGCGATCGGCATCGCGACCAGCCGGTCGACGAACGCGTGGACGTCGGCGGCGGCGACCACGGACTGGTCGATGACGCTCTTGTCGTAGGTCGCCAGGTCCAGCACGCCGGCGGTGATCGAGAGCGCGGTGCCGGCGACGGCGACCACGGTGACCGCCGACGCCACGGGCACCGGGCAGGCGTCGAGGTGGGCGTCGATGTCCGCGACGCAGGCGGCGACCGCGTCGGTCGACGGCGGGTCTGCGGTCAGGTACCGCTCGTGCATCCGCACCGAGCCCATGTCCATCGACTGCGCCACGCTCGGCCCGGACGCGTCGCCGAGGACGAGCTCGGTCGACCCGCCGCCGATGTCGACCACCAGGACGGGGAGCTCCGGTGGGGTCCGCAGGTTGCGGACCGCGCCGTCGTACGCCAGCGCGGCCTCCTCGGCGCCCGACAGCACCTCGGGCCAGACGCCCAGCCGCGCGTGCACGCCTTCGCGGAAGACGTCGGCGTTCGAGGAGTCACGTGTCGCCGACGTGGCGCAGAAGCGGACCCGGGAGATGTCGTGCGAGTCCAGGATCGCGGCGTACTCGTCGATCGCGGCGAACACCCGCACCAGTGCCTCGTCGGCCAGCCGGCCGGTCGCGTCGACGCCCTGGCCGAGCCGGACGATGCGCGACTCCCGCACCGACACCTCGGGCAGGTCGCCGACCAGCAGCTTGATGGTGTTGGTGCCGCAGTCGAACGCCGCCACCTCAGACCCCCGCACATCAGACACAGGGCCCCGCCTCCCACCACGCTCCCAACCGCTCGAGCACCTCGTCGCCGAGGGGGTTCACCCCCGGTCCGGCCGCCAGCGCGTGCGCGGCCAGCACGTGCAGGCACTTCACGCGGTTCGGCATGCCGCCGGCCGAGATGCCCTCGATCTCGGGTACCTCGCCCAGGGCGGACCGATCGGCCAGGTACGACCGGTGCGCGGCGGCGTACGACGCGGCGAGCCCGTCGTCCTCGCCGAGCCGCGCCTCCATCTCCTTCATCAGCCCCGAACCCTCGAGGGTGCCGATCATCGAGGCGGCGCGCGGGCAGGTCAGGTAGTACGTCGTCGGGAAGGGCGTCCCGTTCGGCAGCCGCGGCTCGGTGGTGACGACGTCGGGGTTGCCGCACGGGCACCGGTGGCCGATCGCGTGGATCGCCCGCGGCTCGCGCCCGAGCTGGGCCTGGACCGCGGCCTCGTCCGAGGGGTCGATCACGCTACTCCTTCGGCGGACCGATCTTGGCCAGCGGTTCGGGCTTGTCCTCGGGGGCGGGCGGGTTGCCGGCGATCAGCACCGAGTCCCAGGCGGTCGTCCACCAGGCCGTCGGCTCCTTGACCAGCACGTCCTTCTTCGGCAGCAGCGCGGTCACGGACTCCAGCGGCTTGCCGTCGGCGCCGAGCACGACGTACGACGTCTCGCCCGGCATCACGTAGCCGAACCGCGCGCGGGCCTGGCTCTGGATGAAAGCGGGGTCACGCCATCGTTCCTTCTCGCGCTCGAGCCCGTCGATGTCGGACTCGCTCTGCGCGATCTGGGCCTTGAGCTCGGCGATGTGCTGACGCTGCTGGAGGTAGGCCTTGAGCGAGGAGGCGTAGCTGACGGTCAGCACCGCCAGCACCAGCACGAGCACCGCCGCGCGCCCGGTCAGCTTCGGTCGCCACGACCGCTTGCTGGTGACAGCGGGGGTCGAGCCCGTGGTGACCCACGGCGTGCCGCGGACCTCGGTCTCGGGGGCGTCGTCGGCGGTCGGGGCCCGTCGGACGGCACCACGCTGGGGTGTGCGCTGCCCCGGACGCCGCGAGCCGTCGCGCGACACCCCGTGAGGCGCGCGCGACGTACGGCGGTCGGGCTTCGGCACGTGCCGAGTCTGCCCGACCGCCCCGGCGAATCAGCCCTGGAAACGCGGGAAGGCGCCGGCTCCGGCGTACCTGGCCGCGTCGCCGAGCTCGCCCTCGATGCGGAGCAGCTGGTTGTACTTCGCCACCCGGTCGGAGCGGGCGGGGGCGCCGGTCTTGATCTGGCCACAGTTCGTCGCGACGGCCAGGTCGGCGATGGTGACGTCCTCGGTCTCGCCCGAGCGGTGGCTCATCATGCAGCGCAGGCCGTTGCGGTGGGCGAGGTCGACGGAGTCGAGGGTCTCGGTGAGCGAGCCGATCTGGTTGACCTTCACCAGCAGCGCGTTGGCCGTGCCGGTGTCGATGCCGCGCTGCAGCCGCTCCACGTTGGTGACGAACAGGTCGTCGCCGACGATCTGGATGCGGCCGCCGAGGGTCTCGGTCATGGCCTTCCAGCCGTCCCAGTCCTCCTCGTCGAGCGGGTCCTCGATGGAGACGATCGGGTAGGCGTCGACGAGCTCGGTGTAGTAGGCGACCATCTCGTCGCTGGTCTTGGAGCCGCCCTCGAAGCCGTACGAGCCGTTGTCGTGGAACTCGCTCGCGGCGACGTCCATGGCCAGCGCGATGTCGGTGCCGAGGGTGAAGCCCGCGGCGCTGACGGCCTCGCCGATCAGGTCGAGCGCGGCCCGGTTGCTGTCGAGGCTGGGCGCGAAGCCGCCCTCGTCGCCGAGGCCGGTCGAGAGGCCCTTCGTCTTCAGCACGTACTTGAGCGCGTGGTAGACCTCGGCGCCGGTGCGGACGGCCTCGGCGAACGTCGGGGCGCCGATCGGCGCGATCATGAACTCCTGGACGTCGACGTTGGAGTCGGCGTGCGCGCCGCCGTTGAGGATGTTCATCATCGGCACCGGCAGCAGGTAGGCGTTGGGCCCGCCGACGTAGCGGTAGAGCGGCAGCCCCGACGACTCGGCCGCGGCCTTGGCGACGGCGAGCGAGGCGCCCAGGATCGCGTTGGCGCCGAGGTTGGCCTTGTTGGGCGTGCCGTCGAGCTGGTTCATGACCTGGTCGATCTCGCGCTGGTCGTCGGCACCCATGCCCTCGATCGCCGGGCCGATCTTCTGGATCACCGCGTCGACGGCCTGCTGCACGCCCTTGCCGAGGTAGCGGTCGCCGCCGTCGCGCAGCTCGACCGCCTCGAACTGGCCCGTGGACGCGCCGCTGGGCACGGCCGCGCGACCGAACGCGCCGTCGTCGAGCAGCACCTCGACCTCGACGGTGGGGTTGCCGCGCGAGTCGAGGATCTCGCGGGCGCCGACTGCTTCGATGGATGCCACGTGGTGCTCCCTGGGGCTGGTGGAGATTGACGGTCGCCCTCACCTTATTGCCGCCGTCACCCGGGGCAACCGGTGTGCAGCCCGTGGACAGGCCGTGCCCGGCGGTCCGACGATGGCGGGCATGGAGGAGCCCATCACGCCGTACGCCGCCCTGTTCGACAGTCTCTCCGGCGTGTACGACCAGACGGGCGTCCCGTTCTTCTCGGTGATGGCGCGAGGGCTCGTCGACCGGTTGCGGGTGCAGCCGGGCGAGAAGGCTCTCGACGTCGGCTCGGGTCGCGGCGCGGTCACCCGCCCGCTCGCCGAGGACGTGGGCCCGACCGGTCGCGTCGACGCCGTCGACCTCGCGCCCGGCATGGTGCGGCTGCTGGGTGAGGACACCGCGCACCTCGCCCACGTGCACGTCACCCAGAGCAACGCCGCCGACCCGCGACCGCCGGCGCCGCCGTACGACGTGATCGCCTCGTCGATGGTGATCTTCTTCCTCGACGACCCGACGGGTGCGCTGACCCGGTGGCGCGCCCTGCTCCGTCCGGGCGGGCGCGTCGGGGTGGCGACCTTCCAGCCCTGGTACGGCACGTGGGCGAAGCTGGTCGACCTCTACGACGAGCTGGCCGAGGACCCGCTGCCGACCGACGACCGGTACGCGACCGACGCCGGGGTCGAGCAGATCCTGACGGGGGCCGGGTTCTCCGACGTGCGGACCGACTCCGCGCCGTACCTGATCCCGTTCGCGGACGCCGAGGAGTGGCGGCGCTGGTCCCTGGCCACGCCCCTGGGCGGGTTGTGGCGGCGCACGCCCGAGGCCCGGCACCCCGAGATCATGCGGCGCGCCACCGCGTACCTCGAGGAGAGCCGCGGCCCCGACGGCCGGATGGTGCTCGAGGTGAGTGCGCGCTACACCTTCGGCGTCAGCTGAGGCCGGCGATCTCGCGTCGGGTCGCGAACCACAGGCACAGCACCGACATCGAGAGCCCGAAGACGACCGTGGCCAGCAGCACGCTGGTCGCGCCGGCGAGGGCGCCGAGGACCGGCATCGACAGCGGCATCAGGGTCATGTCGCCCAGGCTGGTGACCGAGGAGACGCGGCCGGTGTACGCCGCGTCGACCGCCTTGAGGAACGCGCCCGACAGCCACACGCTGGCCATCCCGGCGGTCACGCCGACCGTGAGCATGCCGACGAGCACCACCGGGACGTACGGCACGCCGACCACGGCCAGCCCCACGCCCTGCAGCACGAGCACCCGGAAGCCCGAGCCCGCGGCGTACGTCGGCTGCCACCGGATCGCGGCCAGGCTCCCCACGATCGCGCCTCCCGCGAGCGCGGCGTCGGCGATGCCGAGCCAGGCAGGGCCCCAGGCTGAGCCCTCGACGCGGAGCGCGAGGCCGAGCGCGACCACCGGACTGACGAAGACGTTGAGCGCCGTCAGGCCGATCACGAAGGTGCGCGCGGTGGGGGTGCGGCGCAGGTAGCCGAGGCCGGCGACGAACGAGTCGCGCCACCTGGCCTCCTCCGCGCGAGGCAGCCGGTAGCGCGCGCGGACCACCAGCAGCAGCACGACGGCGATGACGGCGAACGTCGCGGCGTCCACGACCATCGCGGCGACGAGTCCGCCCCAGGCGACGAGGATGCCGCCCACCGGAGCGCCGAGCAGGCGCATCACCCGGCCGCTGACCTGGTTCCAGCCCATCACCGTGCCGAAGTCGTCCGGGTTGACGATCTGGCGGATCAGCGCCATCCCGGACGGGAGGGTGAGTCCGGCGGCCACCCCGAACGCCAGCGCGATGGCGAGGAGCGTAGGGGCGCCGTCGTACCCGGCGCGCCACGCGAGTGCCCCGAGCACGAGGACGGCCGCGCGGGCCACTTGTCCGGCGATCAGCACCCGGCGCGGGTCCCAGCGGTCGGCGATCACGCCGCCGACGAGGACGAGCGCGGCCTGCGGGAGCATCTCGATGCCGATGACGACCCCGGCCATCGCCGGGGAGAGCGTGTGGGCCGCGGTCCAGGCCAGGGCGACGATCCAGACGGCGTCGCCGAACGCCGACACCGCCACCCCGACCAGCCAGGTGAGCACCATCGGGTCGCGGCGGACCGGCGGGGGCGGCGCCCCGATCAGCGTCGTCGTCACGGGCGCACCGGGTTGCTGGGGAAGCAGCGGATCACGGTCCGGACGGCACGGCGTACGACGTCGGGGCGCTCGCGCGCGTCGGCCTGGACCTCCTGGGTCCACTCCGAGAGGACGGCGTCCAGGCGGTGGTGCAGGTCAGCCGTCTGCTCGGCCGTGGCCTTGACCAGGCTGTCGGTCGCCCCGGCCGCGCGGCGCCACTCGGCGGAGGCGCCGTCCATCTCCTTCAGCCACGCCTGGATCGCGCGGGCCTGGTAGCGGAAGTTCTCCACCTCCGCCTGGTCGGCGACCCGGCGGCCGAGGCTGTCGGGCTCGAAGTCCTCGACGCTCCAGCTCAGGTTGCGCGGCGTGGTCCGCCACCAGCTCTCGCGGGTGTCGCGGGCCAGCTCGGGAGCCGGCTCGATGAAGCCCTGCTGGTGCAGCGGCTTGAGGTGGTGGCTGACGCTCCCGACCGCGAGGCCGGTCCTCGCCGCCAGCCGCCCGACCGTCGCCGGCCCCTCCACCCACAACAGCTCGGCCAGCCAGCGCCGGGTCGGGTGGTGCAGGGCGACCAGCACGTCCATCAGCTCGGTGCTGACGTCCCGCTCGATCCGGTGCCGCTCCTCGGCCGTCCTCCGCGTCATGCCTCCCAGCCTCGGCCACCCGCCGTACGTTCCACAAGGGCTCTTGTATAAGTGGCGGTGGCGCGGGTACTCCCGTGCGTTTGCGGGGTCTCCGGGCCTTCAGAACCACGCAAACGCACGGGAGTACGCCGGCGGGAGCGAGTCAGGGACTACGTGCAGGCGGCGGCAGCAGCGGGACCGGCTGCGTCGAGGGCGGCGAAGTCGAGGTGGGAGATCGCCTTGTTGCCGTCGGTGGGGCCGGCCATCAGGCCGTGTGCGTTGATGAGGGTGCCCAGCTCGACTCCGGCGGCGTCGGCCAGCACCTGGACCCCGGCCGGGCACAGCCCCGTGATCTCCGCGGCGAGGGTCCCGAAGGGCACGAAGCCGTTCGAGCCCGCCCGCCCGGCGTCCCCGTTCGGGTTGGGGTCGCTGAAGAAGCAGAAGTGGGCACTCGCGGAGCTCGCGCTGAGCGCGATGGCGGCGACCGTGGCGGCCGCGACGGTGGACAGGCGACGGACGAACATGACTCGCTCCTCGTGATCGGGACGGTGCTGATCACGCTGTGCCGGAGACTCAGCGGCTGTCATCCCCCATATTGGGTATCTGGCGATCGGAGGCGCAGATGAGCGAGATCGTCGACGCACCCACGCGGTCGGCGCGGACCGCGGGTCGGGTCGCCGCGGTGCTGCTGGTGGTCGCGGGCGGCGCGTTCATGGTCATCCATGCAGCCGCCGGCGACGAGGGCGGCCCGGAGGGTTGGCTGCAGCACCTGTCCTTCGGGCTCCCCCTGATGGCCGCGGGCGTGATCGCGCTGATCGGCTCCCTCGCGCATGCCCCGTGGCTGATGGTCGTGGGCGGGGCTGCCGCCGTGCCCATCTGCCTGGTGTCGTTCGTGGGCGTGCCGGCACTGCTGCCCGCGGGCGTCGTCATGGCCGTGGGAGCCAGCGGTCTCCGCGCCGTGTCCACCCGCGACGTGCTCACGGCGATCGCCCTCGTGACGCTCCTCGTCGGCGGGTTCGGCTACGAGGTGCTGCACCAGGATCCCGCGCAGTGGGAGACCGCCGACGGCAGCGCCGGCTCGAGCAACGTCGTCACGACGACCGAGTCGGTCGTCGTGCTCGGCGCGGTGGCCCTGGCGCTGGCCGTCGCCGTCGCGTACGCCCAGGTCGCTCCGGCGCTCCTAGGCGGCGTCGGCCGCGCGCTCGAGCTCGGCGACCTCGATCTTGTGCATCTGGAGCATCGCGTCCATGGCACGCCGCGCCCGGCCCTTGTCAGGGTCGTCGAGCAGCTCGTTCAGCCGGCGCGGCACGATCTGCCAGGACAGTCCGAAGCGGTCCTTGAGCCAGCCGCACGGCCCGGGCTCGCCGCCGTCGGCCGTGAGGGCGCCCCACAGGCGGTCCACCTCCGCCTGGTCGTCGCACTCGATGACGAACGAGACCGCCTCGTTGAACGTGAAGTCGGACCCGCCGTTGAGCCCCTGGAACTGCTGACCGCCCACCGTGAAGTCCACCGTCAGGACCATGCCCTCCGGCCCGGACGGCGTCTCGGCCGGCGCCCGCCACACCTTGGTGATCCGGCTGTCCGGCAGCAGGCTGACGTAGAGCTCGGCCGCCTCCTCGGCGTTGCCGTCGAACCACAGGCACGGGAACTGGACTCTGGACATCACGTCCTCCTTCGCTCGGGTCACGTCCATCTCTCTCAGTACCGACCCGTGGAGGCGTGGGAAGTCATCGCTCCGGCAGGACCCGGCGGACGGCGTCACGGAGGGCGTGCTCGGGGTCGACGCCGGAGGCGCGGGCCTCGGCGACGAGGGCGAGGAGACGGTCACCGAGGTCGGAGGAGGTGGGGACGGCGACGGGCGTACCCGCCCGTTCGGCCCGGTCGAGCACCTTGTCGGCCAGCAGCAGGGCCGGCAGTCCCGGCGGCAGCCCGTCGAGCACCGACGTGCGTGCCTTCTCCGTCGCCTTGACCGACTCCCAGAGCTCGTTGACGGAGGCCGCATCCGTCACCGGGACCTCCCCGAAGACGTGCGGGTTGCGCCGCCGCAGCTTGTCGACGATCCCCTGGACGACCTCGTCGAAGGTGAACTCCCCCGCCTCCTCCGCGATCACGGCGTGGAAGCCGATCTGGAGGAGCAGGTCGCCGAGCTCCTCGCGCAGGTGCTCCGGGTCGCCGGAGTCGATGGCCTCGAGGGTCTCCGACGACTCCTCGACGAGGTACCGCCGCAGCGACTCGTGGGTCTGCTCGCTCTTCCAGACGCACTCGGCCCGCAGCCGCCGCATGTCGGCGGCGAACTCGGCGAGCGGGTCGCTCACGCTGGGGCCCTAACCGCAGCGTTGCGAGCTGGGCAGCGTGGCGGCGAGCTCCTGGTCCGGCTCGGCCTTGGCAGCGGCGACCGCGTTGGGGCTCAGCGCGTACGACGTGCTCGTGTCCACGAAGGTGGGAGCGTCGAGGCTCGGGGTGCTCACCGCGATGCCGTACCTCGGGTTGACGTCGGCGGGGTGCTCGGAGATCCACTGCTGCAGGGCGTCCGCACCGCGCGCCTGCTTGGTGGCGTCGTCGGCGTCGGTCGTGCCTTCCTCGGCCAGCAGGATTCCGCCGACCTCGGTCTCGACCGCCTGGACGTACGCCGTCACCGACTCGACCTCCATCACCGCGTCGACGCGATCCTCGCGGATGCCGGCCAGGTTGGTCTCCAGGTCGCGCAGCGCCTGGTCGTAGCTCGGCGGCAGCGTGACGTCGTACTCCTCGGCGAGCTGCTCGGCCGCGGCCTGGACGGTGAGGTTGCGGACGACGTACGCGCGGACGTAGCTCATCGGGAACACCGCACCGCCGGACTTCAGCTGGGCCTCGAGACCGTCGCAGTAGGCCACCGACAGGTCGTCGACCTCGGACGCCGCCAGGGTCTGGTCGCCGATGGTCACCGCGGTGCCCGGACTGGCGGTCCCGGGACTGGTGCTGCCACACGCGGACAGCGTCAGCGCCGCGACGGCGGCAAGACCTGCGAGGACCACCCTGGACATGCTCAAGACTCCTTGTTCGGGACCGGTGGGTCGATCACCGCGTCGATCACACCGCGGGCCCATTCAAGCAGGGCCATCCCACTGATCGGTTGGCCCCCGACCATCGCCGTCAACGGTCGCGGCACGAGCAGGGTCTCGACCTGCGGCTTGACGATGCTCTTGGGGTACATCCGCTGGAGACGTACGACGCGGGAGTCCGGCAGCACGACGGGCGCGAACCGCACGTTGCGGCCCGCGATGGTGACCTCCTTGATGCCCGCGCGCCGCGCCCGGGCGCGGAACAGCGCCACGAACAGCAGGCTCTGCACCTCGATCGGCGGCTCGCCGTAGCGGTCGACCATCTCCTCGCGGAGCAGGTCGACGTCCTCGTCGGCGCGGACCTCGGCCAGCCGCTTGTACATCTCCAGCCGCAGCCGCTCGCTCGCGATGTACTCGTGCGGCAGGTGCGCATCGACGGGCAGCTCGATCCGTACCTCGCCCAGGTCGGGCTCACCCTCGCCCTTGAACTCGTGCACCGCCTCGCCGACCAGCCGGACGTACAGGTCGAAACCGACGTCGGCGATGTGGCCGGACTGCTCGCCGCCGAGCAGGTTGCCGGCGCCGCGGATCTCGAGGTCCTTCATGGCGATGGCCATGCCGCCGCCGAGGTCGGAGTGCTGGGCCAACGTGGCCAGCCGCTCGTGCGCGGTCTCGGTCAGCGGCTTCTCCTGCGGGTAGAGGAAGTAGGCGTACGCGCGCTCGCGCGACCGGCCGACCCGACCGCGCAGCTGGTGCAGCTGGGAGAGGCCGAGGGTGTCGGCCCGCTCGATGATCATCGTGTTGGCGTTGGACACGTCGAGGCCGGACTCGACGATGGTCGTGCAGACCAGCACGTCGAAGGTCTTCTCCCAGAAGTCCAGCATCACCTGCTCGAGCTGGTGCTCCCCCATCTGGCCGTGCGCCACGGCCACCCGCGCCTCGGGCACCAGCTCGCGGATCTTCGCCGCGGCCTTCTCGATGCTCTGCACGCGGTTGTGGATGTAGAAGACCTGGCCCTCGCGCAGCAGCTCGCGGCGGACGGCGGCCACCACGGTGCGGTCCTCGTACCCGCCGACGTAGGTCAGCACGGGGTGCCGCTCCTCCGGCGGCGTGGTGATCGTGGACATCTCGCGGATGCCGGTGATCGCCATCTCCAGGGTGCGCGGGATCGGCGTCGCGCTCATCGACAGCACGTCGACGCTGGTGCGCAGCCGCTTCATCTGCTCCTTGTGCTCGACGCCGAACCGCTGCTCCTCGTCGACGATGATCAGGCCGAGGTCCTTGACCCGGATGTCGGGGTTGAGCAGCCGGTGGGTGCCGATGACGATGTCGACGCTGCCCTCGCGCAGCCCGTCGATGACGTCGCGGGCCTCCTTGTCGGTCTGGAACCGGCTGAGCGCCTTGAGCGCGACCGGGAACTGGCCCATCCGCTCCTCGAACGTCGACAGGTGCTGCTGGACGAGCAGGGTCGTGGGCACGAGGACCACGACCTGCTTGCCGTCCTGGACCGCCTTGAACGCCGCTCGCACCGCGATCTCGGTCTTGCCGTAGCCCACGTCGCCGCAGACGAGCCGGTCCATCGGCACGACCCGGCGCATGTCGCCCTTCACCTCGTCGACCGTGCTGAGCTGGTCGGGCGTCTCCTGGAACGGGAAGGCGTCCTCGAGCTCGCGCTGCCAGGGGGTGTCCGGGCCGAACGCGAAGCCCTTGGTGGCCTGCCGGGCGGCGTACAGCTTGATCAGCTCGGCGGCGATCTCGCGGACGGCCTTGCGGGCGCGGCCCTTGCGCTTGGCCCAGTCCGAGCCGCCGAGACGGTCGAGGCTGGGCTGCTCGCCGCCGACGTACCTGGTCACCTGGTCGAGCGCGTCGGCCGGGACGTACAGCCGGTCGGGCGGCCCGCCGCGCTTGGAGGCGCCGTACTCGAGCACGAGGTACTCACGCGTCGCGCCGTGCACCTCGCGCTGCTTCATCTCCACGAACCGGCCGACACCGTGCTGCTCGTGCACGACGTAGTCGCCGGCCGTCAGCTCGAGCGGGTCGATCTGCCGCTTGCGCCGGGCCGGCATCTTCCGCATGTCGCGGGTCGAGGCCTTCTGGCCCGAGAGGTCGTCGCCGGTGAGCAGCGCCAGCTTGTTGACCGGGTCGACGAAGCCGGAGGTGAGGGTCCCGCACGCCACGGTGGCGACGTCGCGGGTCCACACGTCCCAGTCGTCGACGAGGCGCGCCGCCACGTCGTGCTCGCCGAACAGCTCGACCATCCGCTGGGCGGGGCCGTGGCCGGGGTGCACGACCGCGACGCGGTAGTCCTCGGCCAGCCAGCCGCGGACGTCGGCGACCGCGCGCTCCATGTCGCCGCGGTACGCGTCGGCCGGCTTGGCCGAGAGCGACCGCGTCGGCACGGCCCCGACCAGCACGTCGACGTCGACCGACACGATCTCGCCGAGCTCGTCCCGGAGCGGCTCGCTCGCCACCACCTCGTCGTCGTCGATGCCGAACGGCGACAGCGTCCACCACGGGAGGTCGCGCGCGAGCGAGTGCACCCGGACGTCGGTCAGGGACTGGTACGACGCGGCGCCCAGGTCGATCGGAGCGGTGCCGCCGCCGGCGGCCGCGGCCCAGCTGGCGCCGAGGAACTCGTCGCTGGTGGCCACCAGGTCGTGGGCGCGCGCCCGGGCACGCTCGGGGTCGAGGACGAGCACGTGGGTGTCGGCGGGCAGCAGGTCGACGAGCAGCTCCATCTCGTCGACGAGCGCCGGCGCCAGGGACTCCATGCCCTCGACCGCGATGCCCGCGGCGATCTTGTCGGTGAGCTCCACGAGGGCGGGGTGCGCCTCGCCCAGCTCCCAGGCGCGGCGGCGGACCTCGTCGGTCAGCAGCAGCTCACGGCACGGCGGCGCCCACAACCGCTCGACCTTCTCGAGCGCCCGCTGGTCGGCGACGGCGAACGCCCGGATCTCCTCGACCTCGTCGCCCCAGAACTCCACCCGCAGGGGGTGCTCCTCGGTCGGCGGGAACACGTCGACGATGCCGCCCCGGACGGCGAACTCGCCGCGCTTCTCGACCAGGTCGACGCGGGTGTACGCCGCGTCGGCCAGGCGTCGTACGACGTCGTCGAGCGGCGCCTCGACACCCGGCGTCAGCTCGACGGGCTCGAGGTCGCCGAGTCCCTTCACCTGCGGCTGGAGCACCGAGCGCACCGGCGCGACGACGACGCTGAGGGGTCCGTTGGTCTCGTCGGTGCCGGGGTGGCAGATGCGCCGCAGCACGGCGAGCCGGCGGCCGACGGTGTCGCTGCGCGGGCTGAGCCGCTCGTGCGGCAGCGTCTCCCAGCTCGGGTAGTAGCCGACGCGGGCCGGGTCGACCAGGTCGGCGAGCTGCGCGACGAGGTCCTCGGCCTCGCGGCTGGTCGGCGTGACCGCCAGCACCGTGCGGCCCGTCTGGACGAGGCCCGCGACCACGAACGGCCGCAGCGCCTCCGGCCCGGTCAGGTCGAGCGCGCGGACCAGCCCCGCCTTGGCGTCGGCCATCGCCTCGGCGAGGGTCGCATCGGCCAGGACGGCATCGGCGAGGGGGGTGAGGGACACGGTCGCTCCAGGGTCAGGCAGCACGATCGCCCCCTGTCGGGCTCGACAGGGGGTGCGTGGCCCACTCTAGGCGACGCCCCCGACGGCGACCCACCCCGATTCGTCTGCGGCTCCCCGCGGGGAAAGTCGCATCAATCCGCAGACGAATCGGTGGTGGCGGCCTTCTCCGCCGGGGTCCTCAGCACGCAGAACTCGTTGCCCTCGGGATCGGCGAGCACCGCCCACCCCGTGCCCGGCCCCCAGGTGCCACGGAGGTCGTCGACGATCGTGGCGCCGGCGGCCAGCACGCGGTCGGTCTCCTCGTCCCGGGTGCCGGACCGCGGCACCAGGTCGAAGTGGAGGCGGTTCTTGCCGTCCTTCGCCTCCGGCACCTCGATGAACAGGATGTGGTGCCCGGAGGTGGGGTCGAGGATCATGCACTCCTCGTGACCCGGCTCGTTGGGGTCGCCGTCGACGTCCTGGTAGCCCAGGAGCGCCTTCCACCACTCCGAGAGCTCGTAGGCGTTGCGGCAGTCGACGGTCGTGTGCGAGACGAGACAGGTCATGGGCGCGAGTCTGCCCATGCGCCGCGACGAGGCGCGACCCGATTAGCGACGGCTACCTCAGTAGAGGACGAGGTCGACCTGGCGACCCGAGACCGCGCCGGGGACCGACGGCGGCGTGCAGTCGCACGTGTCGCTGCAGGGGAGGAAGGAGTGCGGAGCGTGACCGCACGCGGTGCACGGCATCTCGTGCGACAGGTGGCGAGTCTTCTGCTCGACGACGGTGTCCCACATGGCCTTCTCCTTCCCTCGTTGCTGGTGGTCTGCTGGTGGTTCGTTCTCGACGTTGATAAGGATGGTCGAGCAACCGAAGTGATACGTCCGTTTTGACCGGAACGGAGCCGCAAAATCAGCGGGATAGCCCGATCGGGTCACGCATTCCTGACCCACAGGGACCTGCCGCGGGTCCAGACGGACGAGAACCGCGCTCCCGTGGACCGGACCGGTCTAGAACGCGGCACTCCCCCCGCCGACCGGGTCGGCGGGGGGAGAGGTGGTCGTTGCTACTTGAGGGTGATGCCGCGGTGCATGCCCATGAACGCGTGCGGCATGCCGCCCATGGAGGCGTCGGGCCAGAAGCAGAGCATCACGTAGTCGCCCTTGGGCAGGTTGTACTTGAACCTCGCCGAGTGACCGGGGCTCACGACGCCGCTGTCCATCCCGATGTCGAAGTTGACCGGAGAAGGACCTGAAGGAGGACCGTCCATCGAAGCGGCGAACCACTTCTTGAAGTCCTGGTAGGTCATGCCCTTCTTGAGCTTGCTCATCACGATGAAGTGGTTCTGGGACGAGTTGTTCTTGAACGTCATCAGGCCCTTGTTCGGGATCGACGCAGGATTGCTCGCCCACGTCGTGTCCTGCACCGCCCTGAGGGTCGCGTCCGCCTCCGGCATGACGTTGCCCGTGTCGGCGCCAGCGGCCGTGAACGCGAAGAACTTGTCGGGGTCGTTGGTGTTGACGTCCAGCGCCCAGTAGTCGCCCGCGGGGAGATCGACAACGAGCTTGTTCGGCTTGTCCTTCGAGACGCCCATGCCGCCGAGCAGAGTGACGTTGGCCTCGAAGCGCTTGATCGCCTGGACGTTGCCGCCGTCGAGGCCCTTCTCGATGTCGCGGGCGGCGTCGGCGGCCGAGTACCCAGCGGCCGCCTGCGCCACCTGGAAGCTGGAGCCGCGCTTGTTGGCCGTGGTGACCTTGAACGTGTTGACGCCCGGCTGGATGGTGGTCGGCATCGTGACCACGCGCGTGTTGCTGATGCTCACCGCGACCGGCGGCGCCGATGCGGCCGACTCGGCCGGCGCTGCCGTCACCATCGCGGTCAGCGTGCCGGCGCTGACGAGCGCGAGGCTCGTCACGACGGTACGGATCTGTGGAACGCCCATGTGCACTACCCCCAGTACTGCACCCGCGGACACCCGGCGGTTCCGACTGCCCGAGTGCGGTCCCTACCTTGCATCCGCAGGGAACGCTGTGCCAACCAAAAGGAACCGTGTCTCCACAATTGGCGTCCCGGGCTAGACCACGCACCCCTCCTCGAGATGGCGCTCGCTCGCTCGACCACGAGGACCACGGGGTGATGGCCCAGCCCGAGGTCGTCCGACCCTGAGGGTCGTCAGTCGGTCCCGTGCCGCCGGACGAAGTCGAGGATCGCCTCGGACAGCTCGGGACGGCACACGACCAGGTCGGGCAGCGACACGTCGTCCTGGTTGTACTCCAGCTCCGAGCCGTCGATCCGGGAGCAGAACAGGCCCGCGGCGCGGGCGACGGCGACCGGGGCGGCGTTGTCCCACTCGTACTGCCCGCCGGCGTGCACGTAGGCGTCGCTGATGTCGCGGACCACCGAGATCACCTTGACGCCGGCGGACCCCATCGGGACCAGGTCCGCGCCGAGCTCGGCCGCCAGCGCCTCGACGAAGGCCGGGGGGCGGGTCCGGGAGACGGCGATCCGGGGACGTTCCGAGGTGCGGTCGGGTACGACGGGTGCGGCGGCCGTGCTGAACGTCTCGCCGAGCGCGGGCTGGGCCACGGCGCCGGCCACCAGCTCACCGGACTGCCAGAGGGCGACGTGCACGGCCCAGTCGTCGCGCGGCGGCTCGGAGAACTCGCGGGTGCCGTCGAGCGGGTCGACGATCCAGACCCGCTCCGCTGAAAGTCTTTTGGCCTTGTCGGCTGTGTTCTCGAGCGCCTCCTCGGACAGCACCGCGTCATCGGGCCGGTGCGTCGCGAGCAGCTTCATCAGCAGCTCGTGCGCGGCCTGGTCGCCGGCGTCCTTGAGCTCGCGGCCCTCGAGACCCTCGGCGCGCACCTCCAGCAGCCGCTCGCCCGCGACCGTCGCCAGCCACTCGGCCAGCACGTGGTCGTCGGCACCGGGGGGCGGCGTACGGTCGCCGTGGTTGTTCGTCACGGCGTCACCCTAGTGCGGGCCTCAGCGGTTGAAGCGCTGCTGGGTCTTCTCCAGCCCGTCGGCGACCAGGCTCTCCACGGCGTCCGCGGCCTCGACGACGTTGATCTCCAGCTCCTTGCGCTCGGTGGCGGAGTAGTTGGAGAGCACGAAGTCGGCCGGGTCCTGACGACCGGGCGGCCGGCCGATGCCGACGCGGACGCGGTAGAAGTCGCCGGTGCCGAGCGAGGACCGCATGGACCGCAGCCCGTTGTGGCCGTTGTCCCCGCCCCCGAGCTTGATCCGCAGCGCGCCGTACGGGATGTCGAGCTCGTCGTGGACGGCGATGATGCGCTCGGGCGGCACCTTGTAGAACTTCGCCAGCGTCGAGACCGCCCCGCCGCTCTCGTTCATGTACGAGCGCGCCCGGGCGAGCACGACCCGCGGCGTCTCCGCGCCGACCGGGCCGAGCCGACCCTCGACGACGTCGGCGCGACCGGACTTGTGGGCGCGGAACGGCGAGCCCATCCGCTCGGCCAGCACGTCGCCGACGAGGTAGCCGACGTTGTGCCGGTGCCCGGCGTACGCCGGCCCGGGGTTGCCCAGGCCGACGACCAGCCAGACGTCCGTCAGGGGGGTCATGGTGTCCTCGTCGAAGTTCCGACCGATGAGCCGACCCAGGAGCGCCCTGATGAGTGCACCGGGTCGGTCGAGGATCACTCCTCGTCGCCGCCCTCGGCGGCCGGGGCGTCGCCACCCTCGCGGTCGGCGTCCTCGGCGGCGGCCTCCACCTGCGCCTCGGCGAGGTCGTCGTCGCTGGGCTCGTGCACGATGCCGACCTCGGCCTCGGCCTCGGCCAGCTCGGCCTCGAGGTCCTCGGCGGACTGGGCCTGGGTCACGTTGATGACGAGCGTCTCGGCGTCGACGACCAGCGTCGTGCCCTCGGGCAGCACGAGCTGCGAGGCGAGGATCTGGGTGCCGGCCTGGAGGCCCTCGATGTCGACCTCGATGAACTCGGGGATGTGGGTGGCCTCGGCCTCGACCTGGACGGTGGAGTTCTCGGTGACGACCAGCGTCTCGGGCGCGGCGTCGCCGACGGTGTGGATCGGCACGTCGACGGTGACCTTCTCGCCACGGCGGACCGCGACGAAGTCGATGTGCTCGAGCACGCGGCGGATCGGGTCGACCTGGACCTGCTTGGTCAGGGCGAGCTGCTCGTCGCCCTCGATGTCGAGCTCGAGCAGGGCGTTCGCGCCGCCGTGCTTGAGCGCCATCATCGTGGCGTGGCCCGGGAGGGTCAGGTGGATCGGGTCGTTGCCGTGGCCGTACACGACCGCGGGGATCTTGTTCTCGCGGCGGATCCGGCGGGCGGCACCCTTGCCGAACTCGTTGCGCTTCTCGGCGGTGATCTTCTCGGCAGCCATCAGTTGTCTCCTCGTGCTCTGGTCAGGGGACCCCGGCGACGGAGGCGGGCCGCGCAGACGGGCGGCACGATGGGCCGGCCCAGTCGATCACGGCACTCCCCGCTCGCACGGGGTGCCCTCGCCGAGGCAACCTCGGAAGTCTAGAGGCGCGAGCGGCCCCACGCGAATCTCCGAGCCGCGGACGGGCGAGCTCGCGCCGCCTCGACATCCAGAGAGGCGACCCGACCCCGGGGAGGTAACACGTGGGGCCGGGCCGCCGCCCGGTCAGCGACCGTGGGTCAGTTGTCCCGCCCCGCCACGAGAACCCCCGTCTCTCCCGGCACGAAGCCGCCCACCACCGTGCGTGACTGCGCCGCACGACCGGCGAGCCTGCTGGGGTTGGCGACGCAGTCGCTGAAGCTGATGTTGCCGATGCCGATGTGCTGGTTGCCCGAGTTGCCGGAGTTGCGCGCCCGGTAGCGGAACTTCACCTGCGAGAGCGAACCGGCCCACTTGAGGTCGACGTGGTTGAGACCGGAGTCGATCGCCTGGTCCCCGAACACGTTGTTGCGGAACGCGTCGGCGTCCGTGCCGGTGCCGATCACGTTGGTGCCCTTCACGGCGGTGAAGCCCGGCGTCTGGACCCAGACCTCGTCGTTCCACCCGTACTGCTGCGTCGAACCGGTCTTGTCGATGTCGTGGATGCGGAACGACAAGTTGGTCACCGCCGCGCTGAGCGTGATCGTCACGTCGATGTAGTCGCCCGCGTTCAGCGGGTCGGTCATCTCGACCTCGATGTAGTTCCACGACGGCGTGGTCGTGGTCGCCGCGACCTGACCGGTGCCACCCGTCTGGCCCGAACCGGCGCCGTTGCCGAACGCAATGGTCGCGGTGACGGTCGACGGCAGGAACGTGAGCACTCCCACGGGCTGACCCGGCGTGAGGTTGTCGAGCACGGTCGTGACCTGGCACGGGATGCTGCTCGCGAACGCCGGTGCGGCCACCGAGATGGCTGCCAGCGGGGCGCTCCACGCGACCCCCCGGGTCACCGTCCGCCGCGTGATGGTCCTGCTGGTGTGGCTGGTACTGCGTTCGGATGCGGGCATGCCGCTGCCGTCCCCCATTGGTTACCCCCTGAGTCGGGAGGCTTCCCCCGAAGCCCCTCGCCCTGCAGATTAGGGGGGCCTCACCTCACTTACCAGGGAGGAAGTACACAGTTCAGACACAGATCACTGTGCGATGTAACGTTTTCACCTTCCGCCGACCATCTCGTCCACGACCAGCCTCGCCGACGACGGGCACCCCTTGGTGAAGCCGTAGAACGGCCCGAAGTCGCGGGTCGAGGAGAACCCCGTGATGTAGAGGTCCTCCAGGGACGTCTCGAAGCCGGGGCTGAGGTCGGGGAACCCGTCGGTGACCGAGACCCGGTCGATGACGCCGGCGAGGTACGGCACGTTGCCGAGGTCGGCGCGGTAGCCGGACGCGAACACGACCAGGTCGACGGTGAGCTCCTGGCCGTCGGTGAGCGTCAGGGTCACCCCGTCGCGCCCGTCCTCCCCCGCCGCCACGGTCGCGACCTCCGTCCCCGGATGGCTGGTGACCACCTCCGGGCGCAGCCTCGGCGTGAGCCACCACTCCAGGGTCAGCCGGCCGACCTGCCAGAACTGCAGCGCGATCTCCTGCTGCCGGGTCGTGGGCAGGTTGCGCCACCAGCCGCGCTCGGCGAGGGTCTGCTCGACCAGGGGGTCGACGAACTTCCAGCTGACCTTCTCGAACTTCGGCGTCTCGTGCCGGTGCACGACGTCGACCCGCGCGGCCCCGTGGTCGCAGAGCAGGGCGGCCCACTCGTACGCGCTCTGGCGGCCGCCGATGATCGCGACCCGCTTCCCGGCCACGTCGTCGAAGTCGACCAGCTCGCTGGTGTGCCAGCGCCGGTCGGCCGGCACGTCGTCGTACCAGGCCGGCAGCTGGGCGTAGTGCGCGATGCCGGGTGCTGCCAGCACCTTGTCCGCGGTGATCGTCGAGCCGTCCTCGAGGGTGGCCACGAACGTGCCGTTCTTGGTCAGCTCGGTGACCATCCGCTGGTCGGGCGCGAGGTGCTTGCGCTCGGCGAACCAGTCGGTGTGGTCGAGGAAGACCCCGATGGGGATCGGGTCGACGTCGGCGGGAGACAGCCCCGCGTGCTCGAAGTACGCCTCGAACGAGTCCTGGCCGGCAGCGTCCAGCGACCAGTCGGGGCCGGACCTCAGGAACATGCCCGCGGGCATCTGGTCGCGCCAGAACGCCATCGGGCGACCGAGCACGTGGGTGTCGATGCCGCGCTCCTGCGCGTATGCCGCCGCCGAGTAGGCATAGGGGCCGGCACCGATCACCAGGAGGTCGGTGCGGAGGTCGGGATCCGTCACCGGGGAAGCCTGTCACAGCCGTCGTAGGGTCGCCCGCATGTCGACGAGGTCGCTCACCCTGGCCGAAGCCCGCCGTCGCGTCACCGAGGTGGAGTCGCCGTCGTACGACGTCCACCTGGACCTGACGGACCCGGCCACGGGCACCTTCGGCTCACGGAGCACCGTGCGGTTCACGCCCCGGGCGGAGAGCACCTTCCTCGAGCTGGCCGACGCCGCCGAGGTCAGCGTCGTCGTCGACGGCACCCCGGTCGCGGCGGCGTACGAGGCGGGCCGGATCGCCCTGGCCGGCCTCGCGCCGGGGGTGGTCACCCAGGTGACCGTCGGGGCCCGCCTGCCCTACGTCACGCACGGCGACGGGATGCACATCTTCACCGACCCGGCCGACGGCGAGACCTACGTGTCGGCCTACTGCGGCATGGACATCGCCCACCGGGTCTTCGCGTCCTTCGACCAGAACGACCTGAAGGGCCCGATCGCGCTGACCGTGACGGCCGACCCTGCCTGGACCGTCCTCGGCAACGGCCGGCCGACGACCGACGGCGAGGGCCACTGGGAGCTCACGGCCACCCCGCCGATCCCCATCGCGCTGTTCGTCGTGTGCGCCGGTCCGTGGCACTCCGTCACCTGGGACCACGACGGGCTGCCCTGCGGCTGGCACGCCCGCCGGTCGCTGGCCGCGGACCTCGACCGCGACGCGGACGAGCTGCGCCGCACCACCGACGCCGTCCTCGACCACCTGGCCACCCTGTTCACCGAGCCCTACCCGTTCGACTCGTGCGACCAGATCTTCGTGCCGGGTCTCAACTGGGGCGCCCAGGAGAACCCCGGCTGCGTCACCTACCGGGACGAGATGCTGCCGCGCGAACGCACCAGCGACCACCTGCGCGGCTTCCGCGCCACCGTCATCGCCCACGAGCAGGCCCACATGTGGTTCGGCAACCTGGTGACGATGCGCTGGTTCGAGGACACCTGGCTCCAGGAGTCGTTCGCCGACTACCTCGGCTACCGGGTCGCCGAGGACGGGGCCGGCTTCGTCGGCGCCCAGGCGCGCCACGAGATCGGCCGCAAGCCGCAGGCGTACGTCGCCGACGAGCGCCGCTCCACCCATCCGGTCGCCCCGCTCGCCGAGCAGGTGCCCGACGTCGACGCCGCGCTGGCCAACTTCGACTCGATCTCCTACGCCAAGGGCAACTCGGTGCTCCGCCAGCTCGCGACCTGGCTCGGCGACGAGGCCTTCCTGGCCGGGCTCAACCAGCACCTGACCCGGCACCGGTTCGGGAACGCCACCCTGGCGGACTTCCTCGCTGCCCTCGACGACACCTCCGATCGCGACGTGCGGGGCTGGGCGGAGGTGTGGCTGCGGACGGCCGGGTTCGACACCGTCTCGGTCGACCGCACGGGCGACGTCCCCGTGCTGGTGCGCGACGGGGTCCGGCCCCACCGCTTCACCGTCGCCGCGTACGACGACCGGCTGCGGCCGCGTGGCGAGCGGCTGGTCGACGTGGGCGAGGTACCGGTCGCGCTGGACGAGTGGGCCGACGCGGTCGTGGTGCCCAACGCGCGTGGCGAGTCGTTCGTGCGGGTCCGCCTCGACGAGCGGTCCGCGGCCGCCGTGGCGACGTACCTCTCGGACGTCGAGGACGACCTCGTGCGGACGGTGCTGTGGGCAGGTCTGCTCGACCGCACCGAGACCGGCGACCTCGACGCCGCGGCGTACCTCGAGCTGGTGGCGCGCCACCTCCCCCGCGAGACCGACCCCACCGTGGTGGCCGGCGTCGTCCACCACGCCCTCGGGCGGGTGGTCCCGCTGCGGGTCACGGCCGACGCCGCCGGCGCGGCGATCGGGCGGGTGGCGGCCGCGTGCCTCGACGGCCTCGACCGGGTTCCGGCCGAGCAGACGGCCATCGCGTTCGCCGAGGGGCTCGCCGTCACGAGTGACGACGCGGGCCTGCTCCGGCGGTGGCTGGCCGGCGGACGCACGGACGCGGGCACCACCCTCGACCCGCGGCTGCGCTGGCAGGCGCTGGGTCGGCTGGCGCAGCTCGGCGCCGCCGACGAGGAGGAGATCGAGGCGGCCCGGACCGCCGACGGCTCCGCCGAGGCCGAGCTCGGCGCGGCGCGGGCGCTCGCCGCCCGCCCGACGGCGGAGGCCAAGGAGGCCGCGTGGCTGGCGATGACCGACGACCAGGTGTCCAACCGGATGTTCAGCGCCCTGGCCGACGGGCTGTGGTCGGCCGAGCACGCGGACCTGGTGGCGCCGTACGTCGCGGCGTACGCCGAGCGCGGACCGGCCCTGGCCGCCCGGAGCAGTGCGTTCGCCAACGTGGTCGGCTGGGGCTTCCCGCGGCTGGCCCTGGACGCGGAGCAGGTGGCGACGTTCGAGCGGGCCTTGCGGGGCGACGTACCGACCCTGCTGCGGCGCGCCTGGGAGGACGAGCTCGACGACCGAGCTGGATGTCCCAGACGCACCGACCCCGAGACGATCGGGGTCCCCGCGGAGTCGTGAGTCGGAGGAGCGAAGCGGGGGAGACGAGCGACTTCGTGGGGTGATCTAGGCGTGACCGCCGAACATGGAGGTGACCGAGCCGTCCTCGAAGACCTCCTTGATCGCCCGCGAGAGCAGCGGCGCGATCGAGAGGACGGTGAGCTTGTCGAAGTGGTTCTCGGCGGGGATCGGCAGGGTGCTCGTCACCACGACCTCCGCGGCCGAGCAGTTCTTCAGCCGGTCGACGGCCGGGCCGGAGAGCAGCGCGTGGGTGGCGGCGATCACGACGCCCGCGGCGCCGTCGGCCATCAGCGCCTCGGCGGCCTGCACGATGGTGCCGCCGGTGTCGATCATGTCGTCGACCAGCACGCAGATGCGGTCGTCGACCCGGCCGACGACCCGGTTGGCCACGACCTCGTTGGGCCGGTCCTCGCGGCGGGTCTTGTGGATGAACGCCAGCGGCGCACCACCGAGGGCGGCCGACCAGCGCTCGGCGACCTTGATCCGGCCGGCGTCGGGCGAGACCACGGCGAGCGGCTGGTCGCCGTACTTCTCCCGGACGTAGTCGGCCAGGATCGGCAGCGCCATCAGGTGGTCGACCGGACCGTCGAAGAAGCCCTGGATCTGGTCGGCGTGGAGGTCGACGCAGATCAGCCGGTCGGCGCCGGCGGTCTTGAAGAGGTCGGCCATCAGGCGCGCGGAGATGGGCTCGCGGCCACGGTGCTTCTTGTCCTGGCGGGCGTAGCCGTAGAACGGCTGGACCACGGTGATCCGCTTGGCCGAGGCACGCTTGAGCGCGTCGACCATGATCAGGTGCTCCATGATCCACTCGTTGATCGGCGCCGTGTGGCTCTGGATCACGAAGGCGTCGCAGCCGCGCACCGACTCCTCGTAGCGGACGTAGATCTCGGAGTTGGCGAACTCGTAGGCCGAGGTGGGCACCAGCTTGGTGCCGAGCTGGGCGGCGACCTCCTCGGCGAGCTCGGGGTGCGCCCGTCCCGAAAAGACCATCAGGTTCTTCTTGGTGGTCTTCTTCAGTCCGCTCACGGGGCTTCTCTCCTGGGCCGAGGCACTGCCGGCAAGGTAGGGCGGGGAAGGTACGCCCTAGTCTCCCCCACCCTGGTCGCCGCCCGCACGCCCGGGTCCACGATCGCTCGCCTGGGCGGACTCGGCCGCCTCGGCCTGGGACGTGCCCGAGCGCTTGCTCTGCACCCAGCCGGCCAGGTTGCGCTGCGGGCCACCCGAGACGGCCAGCGCCCCCGGCGGCACGTTGCGGCGCACGACGGTGCCGCCGCCGGTGGACGCACCGTCGCCGATCTCGACCGGGGCCACGAACGTGTTGTTGGAGCCGCCCCGGAACCAGCGGCCCACGACCGTGCGGTGCTTGGCGACCCCGTCGTAGTTGGCGAAGATCGTGCCGGCGCCGATGTTGGCCTGCTCGCCGATCTCGGCGTCGCCGACGTACGACAGGTGCGGCACCTTGGCGCCCTCGCCGATCCGGGCGTTCTTGGTCTCGACGAAGGTGCCGATCTTCCCGGCGGCGCCCAGCAGGGTGCCGGGGCGCAGGTAGGCGAACGGACCGACGCTCGCGCCGTCACCGACGACCGCGAGCTCGGCGTGCGTGCGGACCACGCGGGCACCGGCCCCGACCTCGCAGTCCTTGAGGGTGCTGTCCGGGCCGATCACCGCGTCCTCGGCGACCACGGTGGCGCCGAGCAGCTGGACGCCCGGCAGGAGGGTGACGTCCTCGGCGAGCTTGACGTCCGCGTCGATCCACGTCGTCGCGGGGTCCATCACCGTGACGCCGTCGCGCATCCAGCGGGTGACGATGCGGCGGTTCATCTCGCGGCCCATGGCGGCGAGCTGGACGCGGTCGTTCGCGCCCTCGGTCTGGCGTACGTCGTCGATCGCGAACGCGCCGACCGTCAGGCCGTCCTCGCGGGCGATCCGCACGGTGTCGGTGAGGTAGAACTCGCCCTTGGCGTTGTCGTTGGTCAGCCGCGGCAGCGCCCCGACCAGGAACTCGGCGTCGAAGGCGAGGATCCCCGAGCTGATCTCCGGGATCTCGCGCTGCTGGGCCGTGGCGTCCTTCTCCTCGACGATCGCCTCGACGTCCCCCTCGTCGTTGCGGACGATCCGGCCGTAGCCGAACGGGTCGGCCACGACGCCGCTGAGGATGCTCACGACCTGCTCGGCCGCCCGGTGGTCGGCCACGAAGCGGCGCAGCACGTCGCCCTCCAGCAGCGGCGTGTCCCCGGTCGCGACCAGCACCGTGCCGCGGGTCGTCCCGCTCGACTCCAGCGCCACCCGGACGGCGCCGCCGGTGCCGTCGAGCACCTCCTGCACGGCCAGCACGGCGTCCGGCACCAGCTCCTGCACGTGCGGACCGACCTGCTCGCGCTGGTGGCCGATGACGGCCACGACCCGGTGCGGCTCGACCGCCCGGACCGCCATCAGGACGTGGCCGATCATGCTGCGGCCCCCGACCTGGTGGAGGACCTTCATGGTCTTGCTCTTCATCCGGGTGCCGCCGCCGGCGGCCAGGACGACGACGGTCAGCTCGTCAGCTTCGCTCATGCTCCCCGGGTAGGAGTCGAACCTACGTCGCTAGTCCTGATTCAAAGTCAGGCGGGCCCTGCCGGCAGACCAACCGGGGATTGCTCCCGGAAGGATAGGCCCGCGTCCGCGTCACGACGTCATACGAACCGTGGTCTACAGGCCTCGGAACGTATGACGTCGCGCGCGGACTAGGGTCGGCGCGTGGACCTGCCCGTGATGCCGCCCGTGCAGCCGATGCTGGCGAAGTCGGTCAAGGGGATCCCGGACCCGGCCAAGTACGGCGGCCTGAGCTTCGAGCCCAAGTGGGACGGCTTCCGCTGCATCGTCTTCCGCGACGGCGACGAGGTCGAGCTGGCCAGCCGCAACACCAAGCCGCTCACCCGCTACTTCCCCGAGGTCGTCGCGGCGATCAAGGAGCAGCTGCCCGAGCGTTGCGTGCTCGACGGCGAGCTCTTCGTCGCCGTCGGCGACCGGCTGGAGTTCGAGACGCTCCAGGAGCGCATCCACCCGGCCGCCTCCCGCGTGAACCTGCTCGCCGAGCAGACCCCGGCCGGCTTCGTGGCCTTCGACCTGCTGGCCCTGGGCGACGAGTCGTACGCCGGCCGTCCGCTCGTCGAACGTCGCGCGGCGCTCGAGGAGGCCCTGGGCGGGCTGGACGGTCCCTGCTACCTGACGCGCACGACCGAGGACCCCGCGGTCGCCGAGCAGTGGTTCAGCGAGTTCGAGGGGGCCGGGCTCGACGGCGTGGTCGCCAAGCCGCTCGGGGCGGCGTACGAGCAGAACGCCCGCACCATGCTGAAGATCAAGCACGAGCGGACCGCCGACTGCGTGGTGGCGGGGTACCGCGAGCACAAGACCTCGACCCCGGAGCGGCGGCTGCTGGGCAGCATGCTGCTCGGCCTCTACACGGACGGCGAGCTGCAGCACGTCGGCGTGAGCGCGAGCTTCACCGAGAAGCGCCGCGCCGAGCTGTGGCAGGAGCTCCAGGAGCTGGTCGTCCCGATCGAGGACCACCCGTGGGGCCGGTGGGCCGAGTTCCTCACCGCCAACCCGGACCGGGTGCCGGGCACGCAGAGCCGCTGGAGCCAGGGCAAGGACCTCAGCTTCACCCCGCTGCGCCCCGAGCGAGTGGTGGAAGTGGCCTACGACCACATGGAGGGGCGCCGGTTCCGGCACACGGCGCAGTTCCGGCGCTGGCGCACCGACCGGGACCCCGAGTCGTGTGGCTATGAACAGCTCGAGGAGGTCGTCTCCTACGATCTCGGCCGTATCCTCGGAGTGGAAGGAAGAGACAAACCATGAGCGGTACCTATGACGTGGTCCTGCTGGTCGAGCAGGCCTTGACCGTGGTGGACGCCCGCCAGGTGCTCTCGCTGCACGAGGAGCTCGACGACCCGGTCGTCTACCACGTGCTGCTGCCGCTCGAGGACGCCGCCGCCCGCATCGAGGCCTCGATGGGCGGCCTCTCCGGCGGCGAGCTGATGGGCAACCCGACCATCGGCATGCACGAGGCCGACATCGAGGCGGTCCGCAAGGACAGCCAGGAGCAGTCGGACGACGAGCTCTCGGCGACCCTCGCCGCCCTGCGCGAGGCCGGCGGTACGGCCGACGGCAAGGTGGTCGGCGACGACCCCATCCAGGCGCTGTCCGCCGAGGTGTCAGCCGTCGACGGCCGCGAGGCGATCATCCTGACCCGCTCCCACGTGGTCTCCGAGTTCTTCCACCTCGACTGGACCTCGCGGGCCCGGCGCAAGATCGGCGTCCCGGTGCTGCACCTGCTCGAGCACGAGAACTTCGACGAGCAAGCAGGCGGCGGCGAGGGTGTCACCGGCGTCTGAGGAGGGCCCGGCCGGCATGGCTACGATCGCCGGGTGAAGGTGACCCGGCGGCTGCGCGACCAGCTCGGCACGGTCGCGCGCGAGGCCGCGGACCAGGCGCGCGAGCGTCTCGGGCGTGGCGAGGAGGAGCAGGCGGCCCCGGCCGCCGACGCGCCCGGCAACCGCCCGCGGGCGGCGTTCGCCGGCGTCCTCGACGGGCGACACCTCTGGCTCGCCGTCGACGCGACGCCCGGCACGCTTGGCCGTGCGCGAGGCCGGTACCGACCGGATCGTCTCCCTCGACACCGACCTGGCCGAGGACGACCCCCGCTACCGATCGGTACGCAGCGACCTGGGTCCCCTGACCGGTGGCGACGGCAGGTACGACGTGGTGATCACCGCCCCGGGCGGCAAGCTGCACCGCGTCTGGACCCCGCCGCTGGTCCGCAACGAGCCCGTCCGGATCCCCGCGGGTGACGACTTCGCCTGGTCGCTCGCCCGGACCGAGGACGGCACGCTCCAGCTGGTGCGCGAGGCCGCGCCCGCCGGCGCGTTCCTGCTCGACGTCGGGTCGGCGCCCGACGACACCATGACCCTCCACCTCGGCGGGGCGCCGGAGGGGGCCGAGCTGCGGCTCGTGGACGACGAGAGCGGCGAGGTGCTGCTGACGCGGCCGCTGGCCGTCGAGGCAGGAGTGGCGGTCGCGACGATCGTGCCGGCCGACGTGCCCGAGGGCGTGGGCCTGTCGGCCAGCGTCTACGCCGGCGACCTCCCCGTACGCCGCCGCGCCAACGACCTGGCCCGGCCCGACAACGCGGTGATGCTGCCCCAGGTCCAGAACCCCGACGACGACGGACCGCTGTTCTCCCTCGTGCTCCGCTGGCTGCCCGACGGCGTGCTCCGCGTCCGCCGTCCGAAGGGGGCCGGCGCGTGAAGATCGGCTACCTGGTCTTCAACCTCGACGGCATGGGCGGCACGTCGCGGTCGGCGATCACCCAGGCGAACGCGCTGGCCGGCGACCACGCCGTCACCCTGCTGTCGGTCACCCGCAGCGGCGAGCGGCCGCACTACTGGATCGACGAGCGGATCAAGGTCCGCTACCTGGTCGACGTGCGCGAGGGTCAGGACCCGTCGGTGCCCGGTGTCGAGCTGGCTCCGTCGCAAGCGCGGGCGCTGCACGCGCGCGACTCGCTCGTCGTCCCCGACGCGTGGGACGGCCAGTTCACCGCGCTGTGCGACGTCGGGCTCGAGCACGTGCTGCCCGGCCTCAGGCTCGACGTCCTCGTCACGGTCACTCCGGGGCTGTTGGCCGCGGCCATCCAGCTGCTGCCACCCGAGCCCGTCGTCGTGCACCAGGAGCACCGCTCCACCTCCGACCGGTCGTCCGGGCTCGAGCCGCTGCTGAACTTCGCCCCGCGCGCCGACGTCGTCGCCGTCTTCACCCCCGCGATGGCCGACTGGGTCCGCGAGCAGCTCGGCGACTCCACCCCCGAGATCGCGATCGTCCCGAACCCCCTGCCCCTCGGCTTCACCCCGCGCTCGCGGCTCGACAACCCGCTCGTGATGACGGCCGGCCGGCTGGTCAACGAGAAGCAGTTCCCACGCCTGATCGAGGCCTTCGCCCAGGTCGCCGACCAGCTGCCCGAGTGGCGGCTGCGCATCTACGGCACCGGCCCGAAGCGGCAGGAGCTGCTGCGCCACGTCCGCAAGCTCGGCCTCTTCGACCGGGTGGAGCTGCCCGGCGCCGTGGCCGACATGCGCGGCGAGTGGGCCAAGGCGAGCATCTGCGCGCTCACCTCACGCGCCGAGGGCTTCCCGCTCGTGGTCCAGGAGGCGATGGCGGCCGGCGTCCCCGTCGCCAGCTACGACTGCGCCTCCGGTCCGCGCGAGATCATCCAGCACGAGGTCAACGGCCTGCTCGTCTCGCCCGAGTCGATCGCGGGCATGGCGTCGGCCCTGCTGCGGCTCGCCACCGACGACGACCTGCGCCGCGCGCTCGGCGAGGGCGCCTTCCGGACCTCACGTCAGTACGACGCGTACGCCATCGCCGAACGGTGGGTCGGCATCTTCAGCGCCGCGCGCACGCGCCGCACGGTCGCCGGGCGGCTGACCCCTCGCGTCACGGCCCTGGTGGACGCCAAGCCGGTCCCGAAGGCCGCCGTCGAGGCGGTGGCGGCCACCGGCGTGACGCCGGCGCAGGCGCGCGAGGAGACCCTCGGCTGGGCCGTCGCGGCCGCCACGGCGAGCAGCGACCACTGGCTGGTGATCCCGGCGCACGAGTCGGGGAGCCCGGTCGTCGTGGTGCCGATGGCCGACCGCGACGCCTTCCTCAAGGAGCTCGGCGACCCCGGCGCGCCGGCGTACCTCTCCCTGCGCGACCCCGACCAGTACGGCTGGCCCGAGCGCCGCGGCCCGATCTTCCGCCTCGGCGAGGACCTGCGACGCGGGATGACCCCGCGGCTGTTCGTCGAGCCGTGGCCGGTGGTCGACGAGCAGCGACAGCTGGTCGGGCAGGGCTGCTCGGTCGAGGTGCAGTTCTGGGAGCGGCACCCCGACGGCGCGCTGGTCTCGCCGCGACCCAACCGCTACACCAACCGGATCCCCGCGGGCGAGGAGCTCGTGCCGCTGGAGATCGACGGGGTCGCGGTGCGGACGCTGCCGCTGATGGCGGCGCCGACGGTCAACGAGTGCCGCTTCCCCGTCGACGTCGTCTACACGTGGGTCGACGGCGACGACCCCGAGTGGGACGCCGCGCGCGAGGCGCGGATCTCCGGGATGGAGGGCACCGCCCAGACACGGGAGGCGAGCGGCCGGGCGCGGTTCATCTCGCGCGACGAGCTGCGCTACTCCCTGCGTTCGGTGCACCTGTTCGCGCCATGGGTCCGCAACATCTACGTCGTGACGAGCGGCCAGGTGCCGGCCTGGCTCGCGCTCGACCATCCCGGCGTGACGGTCGTGCCGCACGCCGAGATCATGCCGGCCGACGCGTTGCCGACGTTCAACTCGCACGCGATCGAGACCTCGCTGCACCACATCCCCGGGCTGGCCGAGCACTGGCTCTACTTCAACGACGACTTCTTCCTCGGCCGGCCGCTGCGGCCCGAGGCGCTGTTCAGCCCGGCCGGGCTGTCGTCGGTGTTCTTCGCGCAGAGCACCATCGGGCTCTCGGACCTGCCCGACTCGGCGCCGTGGCTCAAGGCCGCGTGGAACAACCGCCGCCTGCTGCAGCACGCCTTCGGAGCGGTCACGACCAACGCGCTGGCCCACGCGCCGTACGCCGTCCGCACCTCGGTGCTGCGCGAGATCGAGCAGCGGTTCGCCGACGTGGTCGGCGCGACGACGCGGTCGCCGTTCAGGTCCGACACCGACATCTCGACGCTGAGCTCCTTCGCCCAGCACTACGGGCTGCTGACCGGGACGGCGTACGCCGCCGAGGCCGACACCGAGTTCGTCAACATCGCCAACCCCGACCTCGACTGGCAGCTCTCGCAGCTGCTCCACCGCGAGCAGGACTTCTTCTGCCTCGGCGACCACCACGACCACGGCTTCCGCCAGGGCCGCCTCGACGAGCTGCTGACCACGTTCCTGCGCGAGTACTTCCCGGTCGCGGCGCCGTGGGAGAAGGACTAGGTGACTAGCCCTTCAGGCGGGCGATCTCGGCCTCGGCCTCGGCGAGCTGCTTCTTGAGCTTCTTGCGGACCTTGGCCACCTGGGCCGTGGTCTCGTCGAGCGCGATGGCGGCCGACGACTCGTACAGCTCGACGTACTCCTCGCGAAGCGCGTCGACGCGCTTCATCGCGGCCTCGTCGTCGGGCGTCTCGACCAGGACGTTCATCGCGTCCCACGAGCGGTCGGCGAGGTCGACGAGGTTCGGGGCGACCTCGAGGCCCTCCCAGTCGGGCTTGGAGCGGTTGAGCCCGGCGTCGATGAAGTCGTCGACCGGGTGGTGGCCGCTGGTGTCGTTGTACGTCAGCCCCAGCTGCGCCCCGGCACGAGTCATGGCGGCGCGCCAGTCGCCGATCAGGTCGTAGTACGGCACGAACGCCCGCGGGTTGCCGCGCGTCACGCGCTCGGTCTCGAACGCCGCGTTGACCCAGGCCGCCACGTTGGTGGTCTCACGCTGGCGGCGGAAGTGGCGGTCCATGTCGGCGAGGTACGCCGTGTCGCGCGACCGCACGACCTGCGCGGGGTGGCGCAGCATCGTCAGGCTCGTCAGCTGGGCGCCGAACTCGGCCGCCATCCGCTGCCAGAGGTCGTAGACCCAGTAGGCGCGGGTGTCCTTGAGCAGGATCTGGGTCTCGCCGGTCGCGAGCTGGTCGCGCAGCCAGGTCCGCAGCTCCTCCTCGACCTTCGGGGTGACGGCCTTCTTGGCGATCTTGCCGGCGTTCGGCCGCGAGTCGATGGTGCGGACCGGGATCGGGTTCAGCAGCCACTTGTGGAACTCCGCCACCCACAGCGGCTCGTAGTAGCCGCGCGGGTTGCGCTCGTCGGTCTCCACCTCGGGCTGGGGGATGTAGAGGCCCAGCCGCTTGAGGGTGCCCGCGACGCTGCTCGTCCCGCTCCGTCCGGAGCCGGTCACCACGACGAGCTTCACCTGGCCCTGACTTCGGGTCTGCCACGCGGTCAGCGTATCGGGCGCTGATTCGTCTGCGGTTCCATGCGAGAAATACTCCGTGGCGGCGCAGACGAATCGGTGTCTACCCTGGACGCGTGGGAATCCAGGAGTGACCGCAACCAGGCCCCGTCCGGTGGCCTGACGACCGCGTACCCGCGTCGGGAGTGACGTCTCGGGGTACGCCGGTCAGGCGTCCACTCCCGCCCCGGAGCCCGTCGTGCCCACCCTCTCTCCTGCTGCCCGCCTCTACTCGCGCGCCCGCCGCAACCTGTTGCCCCGACACGTTCGCCTGGTCGCCGTCGCCGGCCGCTGGCAGCACGCCCACCTCGAACGCCTGGGCGTCGAGCCCGAGGTCACCCTGCGGTGTGGCGACGTGCCGTACGTCGCGACGTACGAGATCTCCGAGAAGATCCTCGCCCGCCTCCACCCCGGCCTCACGGCACCCGCGCTGCTGTCCGTGGTCCGGCTGCCGGTGTGGACGCCCGCCGAGGTCCTGCGGCCCGACGCGCGGCTGCTCCTGGTGGCCGACGGGATCGAGTACGCCGGCAACCTCGGCACGCTCGTCCGCACCGCCGACGCGGCCGGAGCCGACGGACTCGTGCTGACCAACGCCACCTGCCGGCTGACCCACCCGAAGGTCTTCGAGGCCAGCCGCGGCACGGTGCTCACCCTGCCGACGGTCGAGTACGGATCGGTCGCGGAGGCCCGCCGCGACCTGGCCGCGGCCGGCTTCACGGCGTACGTCGCCGACCCGGCCGCCGCCGTCCCGTACCTGGACGTCGACTACGCGCACCAGAAGGTCGCCATCGTCGTCGGCTCGGAGGGTGCCGGCGTCGCGCCGGAGTGGCGCACCCCGGACCTCACCCGCATCTCGATCCCGATGCGCGGCACCGCCGACTCCCTCAACGTGGCCGCCTCCGCCTCGATCCTGCTCTTCGACGCCCGCGCCCGGCTCGGCTAGTCGCCGGCCAGCTCGACGGCGATGTCGAGGTGGCCGGCGTGGCGGGCGTACTCGTGCAGCACGTGGAAGCAGATCCACCGCAGCGGCGGCGTCCCGTCGGTGTGGTCCCAGCGCAGCGACGGCGGCGGTACCTCGTCGAGGTCGTGCTCCGCGAGCACCTGCGTCGTCCTGGCGCCGACCTCGCGCAGCCGTTCGGCGAGGGACTCGGCCGTGACGTCGGCGGGTACCTGCCAGCGGGGCTCCGGACCGTCCTCGGGCCCGTCCCACGGATCGTCGCGACTCCAGTCGCCCCAGGGGTCGGCCACCTGCTCGCCGAGGAAGCCCCACACGAACCACCGCCGCTCCATGTGCAGCACGTGGCTGAGCAGCTCGATCGGCGTCCAGCCGGACGCCAGCCGCGTGGTCCGCTGCTCCTCCGTGCGAGAGGGCCAGCACCGCCTCGGCGATCGACTCGCGGAGGAAGGAGAGGTACGTCGCGAAGCCGGACGCCTCGTCGCGGACGGCAGCCTCGGGTTCCGCAGCCACTACGCCGGTCCGATCCAGTTCCCGTCGGCGTCCCAGTGCTCGGCGACCTTCTTCGACGGCTGCACGCGCGGCGGCTCGCCCGGCATCTTCGGGTAGTCGGGCGGGTAGTTGAGCTCGACGGACCCCTGCTCCTCGAACAGGTCCAGCAGCGGCGTGATGTCGTGGTGGACGTCGTCGATGCCGGCCCACGGGTCACCGTCGGCGACGCGGTCGGGCACGGAGAACAGGTGGTACTCCCCCGGGTCGGTGACCCCGGCCAGCTCCTCCCACGTCATCGGCGTCGAGACCGGCGCGCCGGGGATCGGGCGCAGCGAGTACGCCGAGGCGATGGTGCGGTCGCGGTTGTTCTGGTTGAAGTCCACGAAGATCCGCTCCCCGCGCTCCTCCTTCCACCAGTCCATCGTCACGCCGTCGTCCCGCGAGGCGAGCTCGCGGCCGAAGCCGATGGCCGCGTGCCGCACGTCGACGAACTCCCAGCGCGGCTCGATCCGCACGTAGATGTGCACGCCGCGGTTGCCCGACGACTTCACGTACGCCGTGATGCCCAGCTCCGCGAACAGCTCGCGCGCCACACCGGCGACCCGCACGGCGTCGGTGAACGACGTCCCCGGCTGGGGGTCGAGGTCGATGCGCAGCTCGTCGGGGCGGTCGACGTCGGCACGACGGACCGGCCAGGGGTGGAAGGTCAGCGTGCCCATGTGCGCGCACCACACCGGCACCGCGATCTCGGTGGGGCAGATCTCGTCGGCGGTCCGCCCCGAGGGGAAGGTGATGGTCGCGGTCTCGAGGTAGTCGGGCGCCCCCTTCGGCACCCGCTTCTGGTAGAACGCGTCGGCGTCCTTGTCCATCGGGCCGGTGGCCAGCTTCATGCCGGGCCGGACGCCGCTCGTCCAGCGCTCGAGGGCCGTCGGCCGCTCGCGCAGGGCCCGCATCAGGCCGTCCTCGACCGACGCGAAGTACTCCGCCACCATCAGCTTGGTGACCTCGGGCGTTCGGTCGGTCTTCTCGTAGATCACCCGGTCGGGGCTCGAGACCCGCACCGCCCGGTCTCCCGCCTGGACCTCGACCGCCGCCGCCTTCGCCATGAGGTCACCGTAACCGCGTCGTAAGCCCGGGCGCTCGGGTGGCGTTGCGCGGCCGACTACCGTTTCGGGCATGGCCCACAACGTGGAGAAGACCGACGAGCAGTGGCGCGAGGAGCTCACGCCCGAGGAGTTCCAGGTGCTGCGCAAGGCCGGCACCGAGCGTGCCTTCACCGGCGAGTACACCGACACCGAGACCACGGGCGTCTACCGCTGCAAGGCGTGCCAGGCCAAGCTCTTCGAGTCCGACACCAAGTTCCACTCCGGCTGCGGCTGGCCCAGCTTCTACCAGCCGATCAGCGACACGATCGAGTACATCGAGGACACCTCGTTCGGCCAGAAGCGCGTCGAGGTCCGCTGCGCCAACTGCGGCTCGCACCTCGGCCACGTCTTCCCCGACGGCTACGGCACGCCCACCGGCGACCGCTACTGCATCAACTCGATCAGCCTGACGCTCGAGCCGGCCGACCAGCAGGGCTGAGCCGCACCTACCGGCGGCGGGCGCCAGGGCGGAGTGCACGAACACCAGCCCGGCGCCGTACGTCGCGTCGGCCCAGTCCTGGAGCGAGCCGTCGTCGTGGACGACGTCGACGACCACGAGGTTGTCGCCGGGCATCGTGGAGAGCGCGCCGGGCAGCTCCTGGAGCTCCTGCCCGATCGCCTCGAGCTCGGCTGCGCTGTGCTGCTCGGCGGCGGAGCTCGTCGGCTCGGGCCGAGGCATCGGGTCGTACAGCGCGCCGGCCACCGCCGACTCGTACCTCACCGTGGTGCCGTCGAAGCCTCCGGTGACGGCGAAGGTCCCGAACCTCACCCCGCCCGCGTCGTCGAAGTCGCCGCGGTGCTCCGTCCAGTCCCAGCCCTCGACGGGAAGGCCCTGGCACTGGGGCGGGTAGGACTCGGCCACGGGACCCAGGCAGAGCTCCGGCCCGGCGTCCTGGTCGATCACCAGGCCGAGCCCGACGACGGGACCGTCCGCCGCAGGGACGGCGGTCGGCATGTCCGGCTTCGCAGAGCCACCGTCCGTGGCCGAGTCCGTCGTGTCGGTGCCGCACGCAGCGACGAGCAGCAGGGCAGCCACAGCGACCGGGACGGCGATCAGGGCACGCATGGGGGTACGACGGAGGTCGCCGACCGACGGTTCCGTGCTCAGGGCAGCCGCTGGACCAGGTCGGCCGGGGCGACGCGGGGCCCGGTGTAGAACGGCACCTCCTCGCGCACGTGCAGCCGCGCGCGCGAGGCGCGCAGGACGCGCATCAGGTCGACGATGCGGTGCAGCTCGTCGGCCTCGAACGCGAGGATCCACTCGTAGTCGCCCAGCGCGAAGCTGGACACCGTGTTGGCGCGGACGTCGGCGAACCCGCGGGCCATCTGGCCGTGCTCGGCCAGCATCGCGCGACGCTCGGTCTCCTCGAGGAGGTACCAGTCGTAGGACCGCACGAACGGGTAGACGCAGACGTAGCCGCGCGCCTCCTCGTCGGCCAGGAACGCCGGCACGTGGCTCTTGTTGAACTCCGCGGGCCGGTGCAGCGCGACCTGCGACCAGACCGGCTCGAGCCGGGCACCGAACGCGGTGCGGCGCAGCCGCTGGTAGGCGTCCTGGAGCTGCTCGACCGTCTCGGCGTGCCACCACACCAGCACGTCGGCGTCGGCCCGGAGACCGCTCAGCTCGTACAGCCCGCGGACCACGACGTCGTCCGCCCCCAGCTTGTCGAGCAGGTCGGTGAGCTCGGCGGCGTCGCCGTCGCGCGGGCCCTCCACGCCGTACGCCGTCGCCAGCCGGAACACCGACCACATCGTGTAGCGGACGGTCTCGTTGATCTCGCGGGTCCGGGCGGCGTTGCTCATGGGTTCATTCTGCCTGCGTGATCGTCAGGGCGGCCCGGCGGGCCGAGGCGATGACGGCGGGGATGCCGACCCCGTCGTACGCCGCCCCGCAGACCGCGAGACCGGGCACGGCGGCGACGGCCTCCCGGATCCGCGCGACCCGCTCCAGGTGCCCGACGGCGTACTGCGGCAGCCCGCCGCCCCAGCGCTGCACGCGGCTGTCGACGGGTCGGGCCGCGAGGCCGGTCGCCTCGGCCAGGTCGGCGAGCGAGGCCGCGACCAGGTCCTCGTCGGGCACCTGGAGGACCGACTCCTCGCGGTGCCGGCCGACCGATGTCCGCAGCACCAACAGGCCCCCCGATGTCGCGCCGGCCTCGCGCACCCAGTCCCACTTGGCGAACGAGAACGTCGCGGCCTTGATCGTCCGGCCGTCGACCGGGGGTACGAGGAAGCCGGATCCAGGGAGGTCCGGCAGGTCCGCGGCGGCGAAGGCGAGCGTGACCACGGCCATCGAGGCGTACTCGACCTCCGCCAGCTCAGCCGCAGCCACCGGGACGACGTCGGCGAGCAGCCGAGCCGTCGGTGCGGCGGGAGTCGCCAGCACCACCTCGTCGGCCAGCACCTCCTCGGCCGCGATGGTCGGCCCGACGACGAGCGCGAAGCCGGTCGGGGTACGCCGGAGCCCGCGCACCGGCGCATCGGTCCGGACCTCGAGGCCCTCGCCCAGGGCGCGGGGCAACCGGCCCAGGCCCCCCGCGATGCCGGCGAACACGGGGCCGGGCGTGGCCGAGCCGGCCTGCGCCGCGGCGGCGACCAGCGACGACTCGCCGCTCCACGCCACCAGCTGGGGCACGGTCGCGCGGGCGGACAGCAGCCGTGCGTGGCCGGCGTACACGCCGCCGAGCAGGGGTTCGACGAGCCGGTCCACGACCTCGTCGCCGAGCCGGGTGGCGACCAGCTCGCCGACCGAGACGTCCTCGCCGTCGGCGAGCGGCCGGCCCGGGGTCTCGTGGCGCAGCCGCTCGACGCCGGCGGCGCGACAGCACCCCCGAGCCCGCGACCTGCTCCACGTCGGCCGGCACGCCCATCACCGAACGCGGCAGGGGCCGCAGCGCGCCGTGGGTCCAGACCGAGGACGAGGTGGTCGCGGGGTGGACGACCGGCATCCCGAGCTCGCGGGCGAGGTCGACGCCCTCGGGCCGGCGGGCGAGCATCGACTCCGCGCCGAGGTCGACCTCGACGCCCCCGACCGACCCGGTCAGCAGCTTGCCGCCGGTGCGGGGCGCGCCCTCGAGCACCAGGACCTCGCGGCCCGCCGCAGCCAGGTCGCGGGCGGCGGTCAGCCCGGCGATGCCGCCGCCGACCACGACGGTACGGCGGCGCGGCTCGGGCATGCGCCCAGCCTGTCATCCGGCCGCACGGAACCAGCCGCGGGGACGGGCCGTCGTACGCCCATGCGCACCACTCACCTCCTCGCGGTCTCGGCCACCGCCCTGCTGCTCTCTCTCACGGCCTGCTCGGGCGGGTCCGACGGCGACTCTCCCGAGGCCGCCACCGCCATGGACGGCGGCGCGGCGGGCGGGTCCGCCGGCGACGTGGCCGAGTCGGCCCGCGAGGCGCCGGCGGACGCCGCCGGCGTGTCCAAGGACGGTGTCGTCAGCAACGCCGTCGACCTGACCACCCAGCAGGCGCTGATCAAGACCGGCGCCGTGTCGTTGCGCAGCGCCGACGTCGGCAAGACGAGGTACGACGTGCAGGTGCTCGTCGACGAGCAGGGCGGCCAGGTCGCCGACGACAAGACCGAGACGGACAAGTCCGGCGAGCCGCTCCGCGCGCGGATGGTGCTGCGGGTGCCGGTCGACTCGTTCGAGGACGTGATGAACGCGCTCGGCAGCATGGAGACGCTGGCGTCGACGAGCACCAGCTCCGAGGACGTCACCACCCAGCTCATCGACGTCGAGGCCCGCATCAAGGCCCAGCAGGCCAGCGTCGAGCGGGTCCGCCAGCTGCTCGCCCAAGCCCAGTCGATCCGCGACATCATGGCCATCGAGTCCGAGCTCGCCCAGCGCCAGGCAGAGCTCGACTCGCTCGCGCAGCAGCAGGCCTACCTGAAGGACCAGACCTCGATGGCCACCGTCACGGTGAACATCGAGCGCATGCCCGACCCGAAGGCCCCGGTCACGAAGGACGACGACTCCGGCTTCCTCGCCGGCCTCGCCGCCGGCTGGGACGGCCTCAAGACCACGGTGGTGGCGGTCGCCACCGTCGTCGGCGCCCTGCTGCCGTTCGCGGTGGTCGTGCTCCTCGTCGGCGTCCCGGTCTGGCTGCTCGTGCGGCGGATCCGCAGGTCGCCCGCAGGGCCCGCTCAGACCGAGGCGAGCCAGCCGAGCACCTGAGCCGCCACGTCCTCGGCCGACAGGTCGGTGTTGTCGAGGCGCAGGTGCGGGTACTGCGACAGCACAGCGTCGGCCGGCGACGGGCGATCGGTGTTCATCAGGTAGCGCTCCATGTCGCGGACGTTGCCGTCGGACCACTCCACGTCGCGCTTCGACTTCTTCTCCGACAGCCGGTACTCCGTGCGGTTGCGGTCGAGCCGCACGTCCAGGCCGGCCGCGAGCTCGACGAACACGATGCGGCGGCCGGCGTCGAGGAACGGCTGGAGGTGGCGACGTACCTCGGCCGCGTCGCGCTCGTCGTCGAGGTCCCACACGTAGGTGAACACCAGGTCGGTGCCGGTCGCCGCGGCCTCCTCGAGGACCCTTCGACGGAACTCGTTCAGCAAGCGGAAGAACGGCGCCGTGCCGTAGTCGAAGACGTCGAGCAACGGCTCGATCGTGTGGTGGTTGTGGAACAACCGGAAGTCACTGGCGTCCGCGATCGCTCGCCCGACTGTCATCTTGCCGACGGCGGGTGGGCCGAAGACGACCAGCAGCGTCACGACACGGGAAGGGACTGCACGAACCGGGTGAGCGCCTCGAGCTGACCGGGGTCGGTGTCGGGGATGACGCCGTGGCCGAGGTTGAAGATGTGGCCGTGCGCGGCGCGACCGGCCTCGACGATCGTCGCGGCCCGCGCCGTCATCACGTCGGTCGGCGCGAAGACCAGCGTCGGGTCGAGGTTGCCCTGGACGGCGCGGTCGCCGACGAGCGGGATGGCCGAGGACAGCGGGGTGCGCCAGTCGACGCCGACCACGTCGGCACCGGCCTCGGCCATCAGCGGCAGCAGGCTGCCGGTGTTCACGCCGAAGTGGATCCGCGGCACGCCGAGCTCGGCGGCGGCGGCGAGCACCCGGGCGGAGTACGGCATCACGTACCGCCGGTAGTCCTCGGGCGTGCACGCCCCGGCCCACGAGTCGAAGAGCTGGACGGCCGAGGCGCCGGCGGAGACCTGGACGGCGAGGTACGCCGCGGCGATGCCGGCGATCTTGTCCATCAGCGCGGCCCACACGTCGGGAGCGCCGAACATCATCGCCTTGGTGCGGGCGTGCTCCTTCGACGGGCCGCCCTCGACGAGGTACGACGCGACGGTGAACGGCGCGCCCGCGAAGCCGATCAGCGGCGTCCCTCCCAGCTCACCCACCAGCCGGCGCACCGACTCGGTGATGAACGGGACGTGCTCGGGCGTCAGGTCCGGGATCGCGGCGACGTCGGCCAGGGTGCGCACCGGTGAGGCCACGACCGGGCCGACGCCGGGCTTGATGTCGAGGTCGACGCCCGACGGCCTTGAGGGGCAGCACGATGTCGGAGAAGAAGATGGCCGCGTCGACGCCGTACCGGCGCACGGGCTGCAGGGTGATCTCGACGACCAGGTCGGGCGTCATGCAGGACTCGAGCATGCCCACGCCCTGGCGCAGGGCGCGGTACTCGGGCAGCGAACGGCCGGCCTGCCGCATGAACCACACCGGCGTGTGCGGCACCGGCTCGCCGCGCGCGGCCTTCATGAACGCGCTCTGGGAGGGCTCGGCGGGCGGGTTCGTCACCGCAGGATCGTCCCAGGTCAGTCGGCGTGTTCGCACATCGGGACTGGACGCCCGACCTACTGTGGGGAGCATGGTGGTCCGTCAGGAGACCCACCCGGGAACGGGTGCGGACTCGAGCCCCCCGGAGTTCCGGGCGGCCGTGGCGACCATGCGCGCGGCCCGGCTGCGGCCCGAGGTGTTCTGCGAGGAGATGCCGGCCCCGCAGCGCATCGCCCCGTACGCCGCCGCGCTCACCGCCGACGTGACCGTCGACGGCACCGACCTGGGGACCGGACGCATCATCCTGCTGCACGACCCCGCGGGCAACGACGCCTGGGACGGCACCTACCGCTGCGTCGCCTACGCGCGCGCCGAGATCGAGCTCGACCTGGTCACCGACCCGATGCTGGCGGCCGTCGGCTGGTCGTGGCTGACGGAGGCCCTCGACGCGCACGGGGCGGCCTACACCGCCGCTTCCGGCACCGTGACCCGGGTGGCGACCGAGAGCTTCGGCGGCATGGCCGACGAGGGAGGGACGGCTCAGCTCGAGCTGCGCGCCTCGTGGACGCCCATCCAGGTCGACGGCCCGATGGGCGTGGACGTCGCCCCGCACGTCGAGGCCTGGGGCGAGCTGCTCTGCACGGCCGTGGGCCTGGAGCCGGTCCCCGAGGGCGTGACCGCCATCCCGAGCCGGCGAGGGCAACGCGGCCCCGGCCGTTGACCAGCCCGTAGCGATGCCGCCCGCCGAGACCCCTTCCCCTGACGCTCCCGAACCCGATGAGGGTTCCCCTCCCGCTGACGCACCCCTGCTCCGCCTGCGCGACGGCCTGGGCAAGATCGTCGAGACCGAGGCCGGGCTGGCCGAGGTGTGTGAGGCCATGGCGCGGGGGACGGGTCCGGTCGCGATCGACGCCGAGCGCGCGTCCGGCTACCGCTACTCCGCCCGCGCCTACCTGATCCAGCTGCGCCGCGAGGGCTCGGGCACGTTCCTGGTCGACCCGATCGCCTTCGACTCGATGGCGCCGCTGCAGAAGGTCCTCGAGGGCACCGAGTGGATCCTGCACGCCGCGACCCAGGACCTGCCCTGCCTCAACGAGGTCGGCCTGTACCCCACGAAGCTCTTCGACACCGAGCTCGCCGGCCGCCTGCTCGGTCACCCGCGCGTCGGGCTGGCCACGCTGGTCGAGACCCTGCTCGGCTACCGGATGGCCAAGGAGCACTCGGCCGTGGACTGGTCGACCCGTCCGCTGCCCGAGCCGTGGCTGGAGTACGCCGCCCTCGACGTCGAGGTCCTCGTCGAGCTGCGCGAGGTGCTCGGCGCCGAGCTGGTCGAGGCCGGCAAGGACGGCTGGGCCGCCGAGGAGTTCGAGTGGCTGAAGACGTTCACCCAGACCGTCCGCGTCGACCAGTGGCGGCGTACGTCGGGCCTGCACAAGGTGCGCGGCCGCCGGGCCCTGGGTGCCGTGCGCGCCCTGTGGACGACGCGCGACCAGATCGCGGCCGAGCGCGACGTGACCCCCAGCCGGATCATCCCCGACTCCGCGATCGTGGCGGCCGCGCTCGCGATGCCCACCACCCGCACGGCCCTCAAGGCCACCAAGGGCTTCTACGGCCGCGGCGCCGACCGGTACGCCGGCCGCTGGGTCGCCGTCCTGACCCAGGTACGCGACCTGCCCGAGGCCCAGCTGCCGACGCGGACCCCGCGCTCCGACGGGCCGCCGCCGCCGCGCGCCTGGGCCGACAAGGACCCGGTCGCCGCCCGGCGTCTGCTGCTGGCCCGCGAGGCGATCACCGCCACGTCGGAGGAGCTGAAGGTCCCCGCCGAGAACCTGCTGACGCCCGACTTCGTGCGCCGCGTGCTGTGGACCCCGCCGTCGTCACGCGACCTCGAGCCGCTCACCCGGGCGATCTCGGTCGCGCTGCGCGACATGGGCGCGCGAGCCTGGCAGGTCCGGTTGACCGCACCGCTGCTGGCCGACGCCGTGCTGGCGGCCGACGAGGCGGCTCCCGAGCCGGTGACGGAGCCGGTTACGGAGTCTGGGTCGGATCCGACGCTTCCGTCTCCGGAGTCGGCGTCGTCGTCTCCGGACTGAGGATCGGCTGCGACACGGCGTCGATCTCGGCGCCCAGCAGCGGCAGGTCGATGGTCGGCACGGCGAAGAACATCTCGAGCAGGAACGGCTCGACCGCCTCCTCCAGCTCGTCCCACGTGTCGAGCAGCGGGGGGATCACCATCCGCCCGACGGCCTCGTTGAAGACGGCGCCGTTGAGGGGCTTCTCCTCGGGCTGGAGGAAGGCGTCGGAGAGCGCGACCTCCTGGTTCGCCGGCTGGAGGTAGCCCTCCCGCACGACCTCGCTCACCGCTTCGGTGCTCGAGGCGTAGACCATGAAGTCTGCGGCCGTGGCCGGGCTCTCGGCGTCCTGCGAGATGCAGAGGCCGCTGATCTCGCCGACGGTCGCCGCCCCCTCGATCGACGGGATGGGCATCACGTCGAAGCGGAGGTCCTGCACCTCGCGCAGCTCGGGGCACCAGCGCGCGGGTGCCGGTGATCATCCCGACCTTGCCCTCCTCGAACCACTCGAGCGGGGACTTCTCCTCGAGCTGCTCCTGGGACAGGGTCAGCTTGGGGTCCCGGAACAGGGTGAGGATCGTCTCGAGGGCGTCCTGCGTGCTCTCGTCACTGAACGCGAGCGAGGTCGGGTCGGTGTCGTCGTCGAAGAGGTCTCCGCCACCGGAGTACACGAACGGCGCCAACCCACCCAGGGTCGGGTCGATCGCGACGCCCTTGGTCTCGCGGAACGGACGAGCCGCGAACTTCGCCGCGGTCACGAACTGGTCCCAGCTCCACCGCCGGTGGTCGGCAGGGACGTCGAACCCGCGGATCTCCATCCGGTTGAAGTCGACCATGTTCTCGTTGTAGAAGACCACCTGGGGCGCGACGCCGTACGGCATGCACTGCAGGCGGTTGTCGCTGCTGAACGCCTCGAGGGCGTCGCGGGAGTAGACGTCGCCGAAGTCGACGCCACGCTCGTCGAGCAGGGTGTCGACGGGTGCGGTCAGGCCGTTCTCGACGAACCACCGCAGGTCGCGCCGCGACACGAGGAACACGTCGGGCACGGGCTTCCCCAGCTCGATCGAGCGCCGGAGGCCGTCGTGCCTCAGCCAGGCCTTCACGGTCACGTCGGCACGGTCGTCGACCGTGTCGAAGTGCTTGGCCATGGTCGTGTAGGCCTGGATCTCCTCGTTGCTGCCGAAGACGCCGAACGTCAGGTCGACCCGCTCGGTCGGGGACGTCGTCGGCTCGCTCGACGGCTCGGGCGTCGGCGTGGAGCTGCCGGCATCGCCGGTGCAGGCCGACAGCCCCGAGGCGAGGGTCGCGACGACGACGAGGCCGCCGAGAGCGCGCGTCACCGCCGTCCGCACCGCTGTCCTCCTCCGCCCGCCGTCCGGGGCCACACTGTAGTGCCCTGCACGGACGGTAGCGGCCGGCCGGTGACGCCGCCTCACGGCCGTCTCCGTGCCGTGTCGCAGCACGCCGCGGGCGCCGGCGACTCCTACGATCGGCGGGTGCCGACTTCCCCCAGCACCACGCCGTACGCACCTGTCCGACGCCTGCACGGCCTCTGGCTCGTGCCCCTCGTCGTCGGGCTCACGGCGCTCACCTCCTGCGGGGACGAGGCGCACCCGACCGCTCCCGCGCAGGCGATCGGCGGCGTGACGGCACGCAAGACCGGGCCGTCCGCCCACCTGTTGGCCGCGGACAGGATGCCAACCGCGGGCGCGGCCTGGTCCGGCACCGAGACCGCTGCCGGCGACGTCGAGGTCCTGGGTCCCTGCCACGTGACCTCGCTGGTCGACATCGGGGCCCTGGACGCCGTCCGCCGCACGTGGAGCGCCGACGCCTCCTCGCCGCGCGCGGTCCAGGTGGTGGCCAAGTTCGCCGACAACAAGTCCGCCTGGCGCGCCGGCCAGGTGCTCGAGGCGTGGCGGTCCGACTGCGCCGAGCGGGTCGCCGGCACGGTCGGCCCCCTGCGCGAGGTCGCCGTCACCACCGGCGCGGGCTAGGCCTACCGGGTCGCCGAGGGCGACCGGGCCACCGACGTCGGCATCGTCCGCAAGGGCGAGTACCTCAGCGTCGTCACCCTCGTCTCCTCCCCCGCCAAGCTCCCCGAGGACTCCTCCGTCGCCAAGGCCGCCGTGAAGCGGATCGCCGCGACGTTTTGAGCCGGCGGGATTTCCCCGGTCGACCGGGGAAATCTGAACTTGTCAGCCGCTCCTAGGCCCAACAAGTTCAGGGAAACCCTGACAAGTACGGCGTCCTCAGGGCAGGGCGTGGTGCTTCCGGGCCGCCGCGACGACGGCGTCGAAGATCGCCTCGTCGAGGGCGGCCCCCTCGCGCCGGATGGCGGAGTCGTCGAGGACGAGCAGCCGGTCCAGACGTACCTCACTGGGCCGGCCCTCGCGGTCCCAGCCGCCGGAGCCGACGTCCATCCAGTACCTCCCCCAGCGCTCCTCCTCCGCGGCGTCGCGGTCGTGGTCCTTGCTGGTGAGCATCAGGCCGAGCCACTGGCTGTCCAGCTCGCCCGTACCTCGCGCCAGCAGGATCACCGGGCGGTCCTTGCCCTGGGACGGGTCGTCCTCGTACGGCACCCAGCCCCAGACGACCTCGCCGGGGTCGGGTTCGCCGTCGATCTCCGGGGCGTAGACGATGCCGGGCGTGTCGGCGGGCTCGGCGGCCGCCGTGGGCGCGAACACGTTCTTCAGGCGGCGTACGAAGGACATGGCCAGCAGCCTAGGAGAGATGTGTGTGTGCCGGACCGGGAGCGCCTCACGGCGCAAGGCCGCTCTAGGCGGCTGAAGTTGGGACCCGGGGCTGCCGCGGCCCGGCACACGCCGAGAGTTTAGTCCGTCCGCGGTGAAGGAGGGGAATCTTCCGCACAGGTTCAGCCCAGTTGTTGCGCGAGCTCCTGGCGTGCGGCGGACTCGAGCTGGTCGGCCAGCGTGCGCATCCGGGAGGCCTCGGCCGCAGGCACGTCGAGGACAGCCCGGCCGGTCGCCACCACGTGGGCGAACGCCGCGGCGCGGAACAGCACGTCCGCGAAGTCGGACACGGCGATGCCGCGCAGCACGTGGTCGATCATCGTCTTCAGCTCGTCGGGACCGGGCGGGTCGGCGACCCCGGCCACGGCGCCCGCGACCGGGGCGTGCGCGCGGCCGGCCTCGAACTGGTGCGCCACCCCGACCGGGTCGGCGTACACCCACTGCCGCAGGAGGTAGAGCCGCCACAGGCAGCCGGCCAGCGAGTCGGCCGGCGCACCGGACCACACCTCGGCGATGGTCTCGATGCCCTCGGTCTCGGCGAGGTGGAGCAGTCGTTCGCCGACGACCTCCTGGTCGGCGTCGCGCGCTCCGCGGACGATGATCGCGGCGGCGCGGTCCGCGGCCTCCGCGACCGCGGCCGGGTCGGCGCCTGCCTCGATCGCCTCGAAGAAGCGGTCGCCCGGCGTCATCGGCCGGTGGTAGGGGCGGTCGGTCACGGCTCCCAATCTAGGACCGCGGGGTCGCTGCTTCGTGCAGCGCCTTGCGGATGCGTTGGTCGCTGACGCTGTACGCCGTGCCGAGCTGCTGGGCCCAGAGCGAGACGCGGTACTCCTCCAGCATCCACCGCACCCGCCGCAACGCCGCGCCTGGAGGCCGTCCCGCGGGCAGCGCGGCGACCTGGTTCAGGTACGCCTCCTGCACGTCGGCCACCTGCATCATCAGCTGCGCGTCCTTCGCCACCTGGGAGTCGAGCCGTTCGCGGCGGTGCTCGACGGCGGCGAGGTACGTCGGGTAGCGGCGCAGCTGCTCCGGCCCGGCCTCCCCCACGAACCCGCGGTCGACGAGCCGACCGACCTGCGCACGCATGTCCTGCATGGCGGCGAGCGTGAGCAGCTCGGCCCGGCCGCTGATCCGCTTCTCGGCCTGCCGCCACGCGGCCAGCACCCGCAGCACGTCGGCGACGACCGCGGCGAGCCGCTCCGCCAGGACGGCGTCGAGCTCCTGGGCGAGCGCGGCGTACGCAGCCGGGTCGCGCGCCGGCGGGTGCGCGTCGACCACCGACCCGGCGACCGCGGCGCGCACGTCGTCGACGAGCTCGGCGACGGTCGGGTACGGCGACCCGGCCAGCCCCAGCTTGGCCGCGTTGTCGAGACCGGCGAGCGGGTCGACGGGTCGCATCCCCAGCAGGAGCAGGCGTCTGACGCCGAGCCGGTGTCTGGCCTCGGCCTCGTCGGACGAGCCGAACACCCCGAGCCCGACCGTGCCGTCCTCGTCGACGAGGGCGGGGTAGCCGCGCACCTCGTGTCCGGCCCGCCGCTGGACGACCGACTCCTCGACCGTGCCGAAGGTCCAGGTCGTCTGCCCGGTCGCCGACAGCCCCACGTCCGAGGCGACCTCGGCGAGGGCGGCGTCGAACGCCGGCTGGAGCGGGGCCTTGAGCGCCTCGAGGTCCTTGCCGCGGGCCTGCTCGGAGCCGGCGTCGTCGACGACCCGGTAGGTCGGCCGGAGGTGCGCCGGCACCTTCTCCCAGTCCCACGCGTCGCGCGGCACGACCACCCCGGTCGTCGAGCGCAGGTAGCGCTCCAGCGCGTCGAGCAGCGCCTCGTCGCCGGCCGGCACCCGCGCGAGGAACTCCTTGGCCGTGTTGGGCGCGGGCACGAACGACACCCGCAGGTTCTTCGGCAGGCTGCGCAGCAGGCTGGTCACCAGCTCCTCGCGCAGGCCGGGCACGTTCCAGGAGAAGTCGTCGGCCTCGACCCGGTTCAGCGTCGCGACCGGGACGTCGATCGTCAGGCCGTCCTCCGGGGTGCCGGGCTGGAAGACGTAGGAGATCGGGAATGTCAGCCCCTCCGCCTCCCACGTCTGCGGGTAGTCCGCCTCGCGCACCTCGTCGGCGTTCTCGTGGGTGAGCATCGCCGGGTCGAAGGTCAGCAGGTCGGGCTGCGCCCGCCGCGCCTGCTTCCACCAGGTGTCGAAGTGCGCGCCGCTGACGACCTCGGGGCCGATCCGCGCGTCGTAGAAGTCGAACAGCGTGTGCTCGTCCACGACCAGGTCGCGACGCCGGGCGCGGTGCTCGAGCTCCTCGGCCTCCTCGAGCAGCCGGAGGTTCTCGCGGTAGAACTTCTGGTGCCCATGGAGAAGCGCAGGCCACTCTCCATAAACCAAAGCGTGCCGGATGAACATCTCGCGGCTCAGCGCCTGGTCGATCCGGCCGTACTGGACGAGCCGGTCCGCGACGAGCGGGACGCCGTACAGGGTGACGCGCTCGTACGCCATCACGGCCGCGCGCTTCTTGGACCAGTGCGGCTCGGAGTACGTCCGCTTGACCAGGTGCGCGCCGACCTGCTCGGCCCACTCCGGCTTGATCGCGGCGTTCTGCCGCGCCCAGAGGCGGCCGGTCTCGACGAGCTCACCGGCCATCAGGTACGTCGGGTTGGCGCCCTTGAGAGAGCTGCCGGGGAAGATCGCGAACCGGCTGTTGCGGGCGCCCAGGTACTCGCGCGGGCCGCGTTCCTTGCGGTCGCGCTCCTCCAAGCAGGCCGATGTGGCTGAGCAGCCCGGCCAGCAGGGCCTGGTGGATGCCGTCGGAGTCCACGCCCTCGGCCGGCTTGCCGATCTGGATGCCCATCTCCTTGCACACCTGGCGCAGCTGGGACTCGAAGTCCTGCCACTCGCGCACGCGCAGGTAGTTGAGGTGCTCGCGCTTGCACATCCGGCGGAAGGCGCTGCCCGACAGCTCGCGCTGCTGCTCGCGCAGGTAGCGCCACAGGTTGAGCCAGGTCAGGAAGTCGGACGTCTTGTCGGTGAAGCGGGCGTGCTGCTGGTCGGCCTGCTGCCGCTGCTCGACCGGGCGCTCACGCGGGTCCTGCAACGACAGCACCGCCGCGATCACCAGCACGTCGCGCAGGACGCCGAGCCGCTCGGCTTCGAGGATCATCCGGCCCAGTCGCGGGTCGATGGGAAGCCGGGCGAGTCGCTGCCCGACCTTGGTGAGCCGCATCCTCCCGTTGGTCGAGGAAGGCGCGCTAGCGCCTGTCACGAGACCAATGGCACCGAGCTCCTCGAGCAGCTGGACGCCGTCGGTGATGGTCCGCTTGTCCGGCGGCTCGACGAAGGGGAACCGCGCGATCTCGCCCAGCCGCAGCGACGTCATCTGGAGGATGACCGAGGCCAGGTTGGTGCGCAGGATCTCGGGATCGGTGAACAGCGGCCGGGACTCGAAGTCCTCCTCGGAGTAGAGCCGGATCGCGATGCCCGCCTCGACGCGGCCGCAGCGCCCGGACCGCTGCTGGGCGCTGGCCTGGCTGATCGCCTCGATCGGGAGCCGCTGCACCTTGGTGCGCGCGGAGTAGCGGGAGATACGGGCGACGCCGCTGTCGACGACGTACCTGATGCCCGGCACGGTCAGCGACGTCTCGGCGACGTTCGTGGCGAGCACGATCCGGCGGCCGGTGTGCGACGCGAACACCCGGTGCTGCTCGGCGGCAGAAAGGCGTGAGTAGAGGGGGACGATCTCGTCGCGCTCGCGCGCGCCGGCCAGCACCTCGGCGGTGTCGCGGATCTCCCGCTCGCCCGGCAGGAACACGAGGATGTCGCCGGGGCCCTCGGCCGCCAGCTCGGCCACGGCGTCGACGATCGCCTCGGTCTGGTCGCGGACGATCGTCTCGCCCTCCTCGTCCTCCTCGGGGCGCTCGACGAGGGGGCGGTAGCGGATGTCGACGGGGTACGTGCGGCCGGAGACCTCGATGATCGGCGCCGGCCTGCCGCGCCGGTCGGCGAAGTGCTCGGCGAACCGCGCCGGGTCGATGGTCGCGGACGTGATGATCAGCTTGAGGTCGGGCCGCCGGGGCAGCAGCCGCTTGAGGTAGCCGAGCAGGAAGTCGATGTTGAGGCTGCGCTCGTGGGCCTCGTCGATGATGATCGTGTCGTACTTGCGCAGGTCGCGGTCGCGCTGGAGCTCGGCGAGCAGGATGCCGTCGGTCATCAGCTTGACCCGGCTGGCCCGCGAGGTCTTGTCGGTGAAACGCACCTGGTAGCCGACGACGTCGCCGAGCTCGGTGCCGAGCTCGCTCGCGATCCGCTCGGCCACCGACCTGGCGGCGATCCGCCGCGGCTGGGTGTGTCCGATGATCCCGCCGCCCGGCTCGCCGCGGCCCTGGCCCCGACCGAGCTCCAGGCAGATCTTCGGCAGCTGCGTGGTCTTGCCCGACCCGGTCTCGCCCGCGACCACGACCACCTGGTGGTCGCGGATGGCCGCCGCGATGTCGTCGCGGCGCTGCGAGACCGGCAGCTCCGGCGGGAAGGTGATGTCCACGGCGCCGACCATCGTGCCAGGGCGAGCCAGGAACGCGCGTGTGGTTTCGAGGCGGCTGTTGGTTGAGGAGGGACGAAGTCCCGTCTCGAAACCCGGCGAGAGGTCCGCGGTCGTGTTTGTGGCCTCGTGACGGTCGCTAGCGCGACCTCCTCGACCTACGGGTCGAACAGGTGTCTCACAGGAATCTCACAGGACGACTGGGAAACTCTGTGAGCATGGAGCTCACCCGGCCTGACGGATCCCCGCTGCGCGTGCTCGTCGTCGACGACGAGGTCAACATCGCCGAGCTGATCTCGATGGCGCTGCGCTACGAAGGCTTCGAGGTCGCCACGGCCCACACCGGCAGCAAGGCGGTCACCGCGGCGAAGACCTTCCGCCCCGACTCCGTCGTGCTCGACATGATGCTGCCGGACTTCGACGGCATGGAGGTGCTGCGCCGGATGCGCTCCTCCGACCCCGGCGTCCCCGTCCTCTTCCTGACCGCCCGCGACTCCGTCGAGGACCGCGTGGCCGGGCTGACGGCCGGCGGCGACGACTACGTGACCAAGCCGTTCTCGCTGGAGGAGGTGGTGGCCCGGCTGCGCGCACTGATGCGCCGTACCGGTGCCCACCAGTCCTCGGAGTCCTCGGTGCTGGTCGTCGGCGACCTGGTGATGGACGAGGACAGCCGCGAGGTCAGCCGCGACGGCGCCGACATCTCGCTGACCGCGACCGAGTTCGAGCTGCTGCGGTTCCTGATGCGCAACCCCAAGCGGGTGCTGTCGAAGGCGCAGATCCTCGACCGCGTGTGGAACTACGACTTCGGCGGCCAGGCCAACGTGGTCGAGCTCTACATCTCCTACCTGCGCAAGAAGATCGACGCCGGCCGCGAGCCGATGATCCACACCATGCGCGGGGCCGGGTACGTCCTGAAGCCCGTGGCCTGACCGTGGACCGGTTCCGTTCTCTCACGGCACGGCTGGTCCTGACGGCCGTCGCGCTGGTCGCGGCGTTCGCGCTGCTGATCGGCGCCGCGACCACCGTGGCCGTCCGCGACCAGCTGCTGGACCAGCTGGACCAGAAGGTGGTCGAGTCCGCGCAGCGCATCGACCGTCAGCTGAGGCCGGGTCCCGGCGATGACGACGTGGGCAACCAAGCGCCCGGCACGTTGTTCGCCGTGCTGGGCATCGACCAGCCCGGTGGCGAGATCCTCGGTGACCGCCCCGGCGAGAGCGACGCGCTCTCCGACGCCGCGCTGGAGGAGCTGGAGGCCGTGCCGGTCGACGGCCAGGTCCACCAGGTCGACATCGGCCAGCCCAGTGACTACCGCGTGCTCGCCACGAAGTACCCCAACGCCGTCGTCGTCACCGGACTACCGACCTCCGACGTGGACGACACGGTCTCGTCCCTCCTCGTCACCGAGGCGCTGCTCTTCCTGCTGGCCACGTTGGCGGCGGCCGGCATCGGCACGGTCGTCGTACGCCGCCAGCTGCGGCCGCTGCGCGAGGTCGCGGCGACCGCCCACGCGGTGTCCGAGCTCCCACTGGCCTCCGGCGCGATCGCGCTCGAGGAGCGGGTGCCCGAGCACCTCACCGACGAGCGCACCGAGGTCGGTCAGGTCGGCTCGGCGCTGAACGCGATGCTCGAGCACGTCGAGGCATCGCTGGGCGCCCGGCACAGGAGCGAGCAGCAGGTGCGCCAGTTCGTGGCGGACGCCTCGCACGAGCTGCGGACGCCGTTGACGACGATCGCCGGCTACACCGAGCTCGCCCGCAGCCGCCCCGACGACAGGGCGGCGGCCGACACGGCGCTGGCCAAGGTCGAGGAGGAGTCCGGACGGATGACCGCCCTGGTCGAGGACCTGCTGCTCCTCGCCCGCCTCGACTCCGGCCGCCCGCTCGTCAGCGAACCCGTCGACCTCACCCGACTCCTCGTCGAGGCCGTCTCCGACTCACGGGTGCTGGCCCCCGACCACCAGTGGCGGCTCTCGCTGCCCGAGGACTCCGTGGAGGTCACCGGCGACGAGCAGCGCCTGCACCAGGTCGTGACGAACCTGCTGGCCAACGCCCGCAAGTACACGCCCGCCGGCACCACCGTCACCGTCTCCGCCCACCCGGGTGGCTTCGCCGTCCACGACGACGGCCCCGGCTTCCCCGACGACCTCGTCGACCACGCCTTCGAGCGCTTCGCCCGCGGTGACGTCGCGCGTACCCGGGCCGGCAAGGAGGGCGGGTACGGCCTCGGCCTCTCCCTGGTCTCCGCGATCGTCACCGCCCACGGCGGCACGGTGGCCCTGCACTCGGTGCCTGGTGACACGACGGTGTCCGTGGAGCTGCCGCCTGCCCCCGCTGGTTGAGGAGGGACGAAGTCCCGTCACGAAACCCCCGCACCGGGTCCGCGGTCGTGCGCAGGGTTTCGTGACAGGCGCTGCGCGCCTTCCTCAACCAGCGGGTCACGGTCCACACTGAGCCCATGGCTCGTGGGTTCCACGACGGGAGCCGGTCGCTCCAGGACGCGTTCGACACGCGGGCCTTGGCCGACCGCATCGACGACCTGCTCGTCCACGACACGATCGACGACGGCGACCGCGCGTTCATCGAGGCGCGCGACATGTTCTTCCTGGCCACCGCCGACGCCGAGGGCCGGCCGACCTGCTCGTACAAGGGCGGCGACCCCGGGTTCGTCCGCGTGCTCGACGCCCACACGCTGGCCTTCCCCAACTACGACGGCAACGGCATGTACCTCTCGACCGGCAACGTGCTCGCGAACCCCGCCGTCGGCATGCTGTTCATCGACCTCGAGCGCGGCCACCGGATGCGGCTCGAGGGCGACGCGAGCATCGACGTCGACGACCCGTTGAAGGGCGAGTACCCGGAGGCTCAGTTCGTCGTCCGCGTCCGGGCGCGTGCGGTCTACCCGAACTGTCCGCGCTACATCCACCGCTACGAGCTCGTCCGGCGGTCGCGCTTCGTGCCGCAGGAGGACTGTCTGACGCCGGTGCCGGAGTGGAAGCGTTCGGACTGGGCGTTCGACGCGCTGCCCGCCGAGGACCCCGCCCGCGACCCGGGCGACCGCGACGTGCTCGGTCGCTGAGCGCAGGTCCGCCCGGCGGGGTCCCGAGCGGCCGCCGACACCGATTCGTCAGCGGTCTGACGGGTCCCCACCGCGGGAGATCCTCTGACGAATCGGTGTGCCTCGGTCGGTAGCGTCTGGTTCGTGACGCTCCCCTCCCACGTCGAGCACCTCGTCGTCGGCGCCGGCTTCGCCGGCGTGGCCCTGGCGATCGGTCTCCAGCAGGACGGGGAGGAGTTCCTCGTCATCGAGAAGGACGAGTCGCTGGGCGGCACGTGGTGGGCCAACACGTACCCGGGCGCCACCTGCGACATCCCGAGCCACCTCTACAGCTTCTCGTTCGCGCCGAACCCGGACTGGTCGCACGCCTTCTCGCCGCAGGCCGAGATCCTCGCCTACCTGGAGAAGGTCGCGGCCGAGGCCGGCGTGCTCGACCGCTTCCACTTCGGCGTCGAGCTCCTCGAGGCGTCGTGGGACGACGAGGCGGTGCTGTGGCGAGTGCGGACGTCCGGCGGGCGACCTCACGAGCACCACGCTGATCAACGCGACCGGAGGGTTGTCCGCGCCGAAGCTTCCCGAGATCGAGGGCATCGAGACGTTCGCCGGTCACCTGTTCCACACCGCGCAGTGGGACCACGACGTCGACCTCGCCGGCCGGCGGGTGGCCGTGATCGGGACCGGCGCCTCGGCCATCCAGGTCGTGCCGGCCATCCAGCCCGAGGTGGGTCACCTCGACGTGTACCAGCGCTCCGCCCCGTGGGTCATCCCGCGCGGCGACCACCCGTTCACGACGGCCCAGAAGCGCCGGTGGCGACGGTTCCCGGCGCTGCAGCGCGCGTACCGGGCGCGGCTCTACTACAGCCACGAGGCGCTGGTGCCGGGCATCACCCGGTGGCAGCGGCTGAACGCCCCGGCGGAACGGCTCGGCCGCAGGAACCTGGCCAAGGGCGTCCCGGACCCGGAGCTGCGCGCCAGGCTCACGCCCCGTTTCGGCATCTTCTGCAAGCGCATCCTGGTGTCCGACGACTACTACCCCGCGATGTCGGCGGCGAACGTCGAGGTGGTCACCGACCCGATCGCACGGATCACGCCCACCGGCGTGGTGACGTACGACGGCGTCGAGCGGCCGGTCGACGTGCTGATCGTCGCCACCGGCTTCCACGCCACCGACCCGCCGATCCGCCACCTCGTGCGCGGACGCGACGGGCACACCCTCGCCGAGGCGTGGTCGGGCGCCGGGATGGCGATGTACAAGGGCACGACCGTGCACGGCTTCCCCAACCTCTTCTCGGTGCTCGGGGCGAACACCGGCCAGGGCCACACCTCCGTGATCGTCTACATCGAGGCGCTCACCGGCTACGTGCGGGACGCGATCCGGACCCTGCGGCGCGGCGGGTACGCCGCGGTCGAGCCACGCGCCGACGCCCAGGACCGCTGGAACGCCGACATCCAGCGCCGGATGAGGCACACCGTGTGGATGCGGGGCGGGTGCACGTCCTGGTACCTCGACGACCACGGCCGCAACCCCACCCTCTGGCCGCGCGGGACCGGCGCGTTCCGGCGCGCGGTCAAGGAGTTCGACGTGGACGCGTACGACGTGCGGGCCCCGGCGGACGTGATGGCGCGATGAGGTCGTTCGACGGCCGCGTCGTCGCCATCACCGGAGCGGGCTCGGGCATCGGGCGTGCGCTGGCGGTCGACCTGGCCGGGCGCGGCGCCCTGCTCGCCCTCTCGGACGTGTCGCCCGAGGGGCTCGCGGAGACCGTCGACCTGGTGAAGGCGGCCGGCGTGCGCGAGGTACGCAGCGACGTCGTCGACGTGGCGTCCGCCAACGCCCTGGCGTCGTGGGCCGAGGACGTCGTCGGCCAGTTCGGCCGTGTCAACGTGCTCATCAGCAACGCCGGCGTCTCGCTCACCGGCGAGGTCGCCGACCTCGACCCCGCCGACATGGAGTGGATCGTCGGCATCAACTTCTGGGGCGTGGTCAACGGCACCCGCGCCTTCCTGCCGCACCTGATCGCCTCGGGCGACGGGCACGTGGTGACGATGTCGTCGCTCTTCGGGCTGCTGTCCATCCCCGGGCAGTCCATGTACAACGCCACCAAGTACGCCGTCCGCGGCTTCTCCGAGTCCCTGCGCGAGGAGCTGCTGATGGCCGGGCACCCGGTCGGCGTGACCGTCGTGCACCCCGGCGGCATCAGGACCGCGATCGCCCGCAACGCGCGGGTGTCCTGGCGCGAGGACCACGAGACCTTCGCCCGGATGTTCGACGAGCAGCTGGCCCGGATGTCGCCGGAGCGGGCCGCCGAGATCATCCTGCGCGGCGTGCTGCGCGGGAAGCCGCGGGTGCTGGTCGGGCTCGACGCCCACCTGCTGCACCAGTTCGCCCGCATCGCCGGCGCCCGCTACCAGGACGTGGTCGCCCGCCGCGCCGCCCGGATGCGCCGCCCGTGACGCTGGCTCTCGGGGACACCGTCGACGTGCGGATGACCAAGTGGGGCGACCGCCCGCACTGGCGCTTCGCGAGCATCTACCTCGGCGACGACGACCACGGCACCTGGCTGGGGTTCCCCCGCGGCACGCGCATGACCCGGCCCGGAGCCGAGTACGTCTCCCCGACCGACCAGCTCGGCCTCGTCCCCCCGTCGTCGTGGCCCGCCGCGGAGCGCGGCTGGCTGACCACCTTCCACGGCCCCGGCGGACCGCTCTCGGTCTACGTCGACATCACCGCGCCGCCCACCTGGGACGGCACGACCGTCACCGCCTGCGACCTCGACCTCGACGTCGTGCGTGAGCTGGACGGCCGCGTGTGGATCGACGACGAGGACGAGTTCGCCGAGCACCAGGTGTCCCTGGGCTACCCGGCCGACGTCATCGACGCCGCCCGCGCCTCGTGCGACCGCCTCGTCGCGCTCGTCGGCGGTGGCCACCCGCCGTACGACGGCTCGGCCGGCCCGTGGTTCGACGTGCTCGCCTCACTCGGTGGTCAGCGCTCGTAACCACCCTCCGGCGGCACCATCTCGTACCTCACGCCGAGCAGGCGCACGGGCTTGTCCGGCTCGACCTTCTCGAGCAGCGCGACCGCGACGTCGCCCAGCAGGTCGGGGTCGTTGGTCGGCTCCGGCAGCTTGCGGGAGCGGGTGAGGGTGAAGAAGTTGCGGTAGCGGATCTTGAGGTGCACGCGCATCGCCGGCCGGCCCTCGGCGTCGATGTCCTCGACCACGCGGGCCGCCAGGGTCCGCACCGCGGCCGGTACCTCTTCCCACGTGAGGTCCTGCTGGTAGGTCTCCTCGCGGCCGTGCGCCCGCGCCACCCACGGCGTCGCGTCGACGGGCGAGGAGTCGACACCGCGGCCCATCCGGTGGAACCACGGCCCCATCGTCGGCCCGAACTCCCCCACCAGCAGCTCGGTGTCCGAGGTCGCCAGGTCGGTCACCGTCTCGATGCCCAGCGCCGAGAGCCGCCCGGCGATCTTGGCGCCGACGCCCCACAGCGCACGGGTCGGGCGGGCGCCCATCTCGGCGTACCAGGTGTCGTCGGTGATCGCGTAGGTCCCACGTGGCTTGCCGAAGTCGGTCGCGATCTTCGCCTGGAGCTTGTTGTTGCCGATGCCGACCGAGCAGTGCAGCCGGGTCCGCTCCAGCACCGCGTTGCGCACGACCATCGCCATGTCCCACGGGTCGCCGAGGTCGCCGTGCCCCTCCCCCGGCCCGAGGAACGCCTCGTCCCAGCCGAGCACCTCGAGCACGACGGGTACGCCGCCCCACTCGAGGCCGCGGAGCGCGGCCATCACCTCCGCGGACGCGGCGAGGTAGTGCGGCGCGTCGACGGGCAGGAAGACCGCGTCCGGGCACTTCTTGTACGCCGTCCGCAGCGGCATGCCGGACCGGATGCCGAACTCGCGAGCCTCGTACGACGCCGTCGAGACCACCGCTCGCTCGTTGACGATCCCGCGTCCGCCGACCACGACCGGCTTGCCCGCCAGCTCCGGCTTGCGCAGGATCTCGACCGCCGCCAGGAACATGTCGAGGTCGACGTGCAGCACCCAACGCGTCATGTGGCCCGCTCCGGGGGCGGCGGCAGCGCGTCGGTCGACTCCAGCTCGTCGAGACCGGTGAGCAGCAGCAGGTCCGCGACCACCGACCGGATCTGTGCGAGCAGCACGTCGGTGTTGAGGTCGGCGGTGCGCTCCACCCGGCCGGTCGCGTCGCCGACCGCGAGCAGGACGGGTCGCGCAGCCACGGCCATCCGGTCGGCCATCAGCTCGCGGGACACCACGTCGGCGGCGTCGGCCAGGTCGCGGCAGAGTCGGGCGTAGGACGGGGGCACCGGCCGGCCGCGGTACGCCGTGACCGCCGTCCGCCGGACCAGGACCCGGGTGCTGCGGAGCGCGCGGTCGATCGGGTCGACCAGGTCGACCATCCGTCTCATGCCGGGTTTGTGGCGGATCCGGAACGGCGAGGAGGCGACGACGGCCAGCCCCTCGTCGGCCGCCGCGCGCAGCTCGGTGACGTAGTGGTCGGTCGACCGCGCGTCGGCCAGCAGCTCGAGCGCGTGGTCGACCTCGCCCTCGTCCATCACGTCGCCGGCGGCGCGCAGCAGCTCGGCCACCTTGCGGACCACGCGCGCCGCCTGCTCGCGCGGTCGCCGCAGCGGTGCGGCCGGGACGACGGTCGCTGCCACCAGCGCCACCAGGCCGCCGACCACGGCGTCGGTCCACCGCGTCAGGGCGGCGCCGGGGTCGAGGACCAGGGTCGCGACCACGATCGACTGCACCGCCGCCTGCATCATGAAGAGCTGCCCGCCGTCGAGCAGCACCGCCGTCGACATGGCCAGCGCCACGATGATCGTCAGCTGCCACCAGCCCGAGCCGATGCCGGCCACGATCAGGTCGGCGAGGAAGACCCCGACGGCGACGCCGACGGTCACCTCCGCGACCCGGCGCAGGCGCTGCCCGTACGACGTACCGAGGCACACCACCGCCGCGATCGGCGCGAAGAACGGGGTGGCGTGGCCGACCACGTCGTGCGCGATGAACCACGCGACGCCGGCCGCGATCGCGCACTGGCCGATCTGCCAGCTCTTCGACTGCCATCGGTCGGCGCGGTTCCCCACCGAGGTGCGCAGGGAGGTGCGCCCGCGGCTCCACAGCCTGTCGAGCGACTCCGCCCTTCCCTGGGCCTCCATGTCTCCGATCGTGCCAGGTCACGAGAGGGGGCGCCCCCACCCCGCGCGGCCCTAGGATCGCTGGGTGGCGACCCCTCTCGATCCGACCGCTCTGGGCTTCCTGCTGGCCGAGAACCGCCGCATGCCGATGCACGTGGGAGGGCTCCAGCTCTACAAGAAGCCCGAGGGCGCCGGCCGCAACTACGTCCGCGACCTGTTCGAGGAGGCGCGCGACACCACCGACATCGCGCCGCTGTTCCTCAAGCACCCGCACCGGTCGATCAAGACCGCCGGCCAGTGGGTGTGGGTGGAGGACGACCAGTTCGACATCGAGCACCACGTCCGCCACAGCGCGCTGCCCAAGCCGGGCCGGGTGCGCGAGCTCTTCGAGCTCGTCTCGCGGCTGCACAGCACCCGCCTGGCCACCGAGCGCCCGCTCTGGGAGTGGCACCTCATCGAGGGACTGCGCGACGGCCGGGTCGCGATGTACACCAAGCTGCACCACTCGCTCGTCGACGGGATCTCGGCGATGCGGCTGCTGCAGAGCATCCTCTCCAGCGACCCCGACGACCGCGGCATGCCGTCGCCGTGGGCGAAGCGGCCGCCGAGCTCGAAGGTCGGCAAGGCCCAGGAGGCCGCCGAGCACCTGTCGTCCGCCGCGACGATGAGCGCGCTGCGTTCGGCGCTCGGCATCAGCGTCGACGCCGCCGGCATCCCCAAGGCACTGGTCAAGACGTTCAACAAGAGCCTGCGCAACGAGACGTCGACCCTCTCGCTCTACGCCCCCAACACCATCCTCAACCGCGAGATCACCGCGTCGCGCCGGTTCGCCGCCCAGGACTGGCCGCTCGACCGCATCCGCGCCATCGGCAAGGCCACCGGCACCACGCTGAACGACGTCGTGCTGGCGATGTGCAGCGGCGCGATGCGCACGTACCTCCTCGAGCTCGGCGAGCTCCCCGACACCAGCCTCATCGCCATGGTCCCCGTCGGGCTCCACGCCAGGAAGTCCGGCGGTGGCGGCGGTGGCAACGCCGTCGGCTCGATCATGGTCAAGCTGGGCACCGACCTCCCCGACGCCGAGTCGCGGCTCAAGGCGATCCACGACAGCATGCGCGACGGCAAGGACGCCCTCTCCACGATGAGCCCGCTGCAGATCCAGGCGATGAGCGCCGTGGGCCAGGTGCCCGCGATCCTGCCCACCCTGCTCGGCCTCACCAACCTGACGAAGCCGGCGTACAACCTGGTCATCTCCAACGTCCCCGGCCCCCGCACCACCCAGTACTTCAACGGTGCCGAGCTGCTCGGCACCTACCCGCTCTCGGTCCCCATCGACGGCAACGCCCTCAACATCACCTGCAACTCCTACGCCGACCAGATGGCCTTCGGCCTCACCGGCTGCCGCCGGACCGTGCCTCACCTCCAGCGGATCCTGACGTACCTCGACGACGAGATCGGGGCGCTGGAGAAGGCAGCGGGGCTCTGACTCCGCCACCACCGAACTAACGTTAGTTCGGATCTCGACAGAGCCTCCGGGGCCTGTGGATCACGGCCGGACCAGCCTCCCGATCTGTGCTGGGCTCGCGTCGTGCTTCGGATGGACTCTCCCGCCCGGCGGGACATGGTGACCGACATGGCGATCGGGCTGATCCTCGAGAACGGGCTGGCCGCCGTCACGGTGCGGGGCGTCGCCAAGAAGATCGGCATCGCCGCGCCGACGCTGCTGGGGTGGTACGGCAGCGCCGAACGAGTCCGCCTCGTCGTGGGCCAGACGTACTGCGGGCGATGGGTCCAGTGGATCCAGCGCCGCGAGTTCCGCGATGGACTCTTGGCGCTGCTTCCCCTCACCGCTGAGGAAGTGGGATGGACGCGCGTCTGGGAAGCCGTGCTGGAGCTGGCACGCCTCGATGGCGACGTGGCAGCGTGCGTCGGAGACGCCGTCGCGTTCGAACGGCACCTGGCTGCAGGACTGGTTGCCGAGGAGGATGTCGACGAGGCCCTGGCGCTCGTGGCCGGTCTCAGAGAGGCGGTGACGAGGACGCTGGACCCCATGGCTCCCGTCGTCGCCAGGAACATCCTTGCCCGATGGCTCGTCCGGGCAGGAGGTCCTGTTCCCGATCCGAACTAACGTTAGTTCGGATCGGGAGGCACCGGTCTCAGCGGTACATCGTGCTGATCATCGCGTCGAAGGCCCGGTCGGGCATCAGCCGGCGGGCCAGCACGATGGAGCCGGCGCCCCTGCCGACGGGGTACCGGGCGCGGGGGTGGGAGGTCGTCGCGGCCTTGAGGATCTTGCGGGCGACGACGACGGGCTGGGTGCCGGCCCAGCCGGTGTCGCCGCGCTCCATGGTCTGGCGGACCCGGCCGGCGCGCTCCTCGTAGGCGCCGCCGCGGCTCGTCTCCACCAGGCTGTCGCGGGAGATGGTGTTCCACTCGGTGATGATCGGCCCGGGCTCGATGATGACGACCTGGATGCCGAACGGCGCGAGCTCGAGGCGGAGGCTGTCGCTGAAGCCCTCGACCGCGAACTTGGTGGCGTGGTACCACGCGCCCAGCGGCTCGTAGAACTTCCCGCCGATCGACGACACGTTGATGATCCGCCCAGCGCCCTGCTCGCGCATGGTCGGCGTGACGAGCTGGGTCAGCCGCGCGAGGCCGAAGACGTTGACCTCGAACTGGCGCCGGGCCTCGTCGATCGGCACGTCCTCGACGGCGCCGTACGACCCGTACCCGGCGTTGTTGACCAGCACGTCGATCCGGCCCTTGTCGACCACGATCCGGTTGATCCCGGCCACCATCGAGGCGTCGTCGGTGACGTCCATCGCGAACGTGTGCACGCCGGCCTTCTCGAGCGCCGCCATCCGGTCGACGCGGCGAGCCACGGCGTACGTCGTGAAGCCGGCCTCGTGCAGCAGGCGGGCGGTCTCCTCCCCGATGCCGCTGGACGCCCCGGTCACCAGGGCCACGCGGGTGTCGCTCATGGTCTCCTTCGGTGGTTGAGGTGCGAAGGCCGCCAAGGCCTGAGCCTCGAAACCACCACCCAGCGTGTCAGCCACCGCCTGCAGCCGTGCCCGCGTGATGTCGGCCACCGTCGCGTACCCGGCCAGGTCGGCGTTGGAGCCGGGCCGGACGGCCTCGGCGGAGTTCACGCTGATGCAGCGGCGGGTGCCGCCGTCGGCGACGTTCTGCAGGGCGACCGCGTGGCCCGTCGTGCCGGAACCGGCGAAGAAGTCGAGCACCACGGCGTCGGCCGGCATCGTCTGCAGCAGCCGCCGCACCAGGCCGGTCGGCTTCGGCGACTCGAAGACGTGGCCGACGATCGCCTTGAGCTCCGCGACGGCGGTGTCCGTCGAGCCGACCTCCTCCGCCAGCCAGATCGTGCGGAGCTTCTTGCGCCGGCCACCCGGGCCGTCGCGGTGCAGCCAGTCCTTCTGGAACACGTCGACCCGCTCGCCGTCGCGGCCCTTGATGACCCGGCAGACCAGGTCGTCGGGCCGTTGCTCGATCAGGGGCGCGGACCACCGCCACACCGCGGGGCGGCCGTCACCGAACACCGGCTCGATCTCGACGGCGCCGTCGAAGGGGGTGGGGGCCACGCGGCCCGACACCGGGTCGCCGTACACAGGGAAGTGCAAGGTGCGCGCGGTGACGGGGTTGAACTTCTTGTTGGTGTTGCGCAGCGGCAGGTGCCGGTACCGCCGCCCGTCGGGCGACTCCAACGGGAAGTCCGCGGGGTCCACGGTCTCGGTGCTGCTGGCGTCGAGCACGCACCGGCGTACGTCGCGGGCGTACGCGAGCAGGTACTCGTGCGACGTCGCGAACCCCTTGCCCAGCTGACGGCCCTTGGCGTTGAGGTTGACGACGATCTGCGCCAGGAAGTTGGCAGGCGCCGAAGACCTCGTCCATCAGCAGCCGCAGCCGGGCCTGCTCGTTGTCGTCGATGCTGACGAAGATGGCCCCGGTCTCGGCCAGCACCTCTCGCGCCGCCAGCAGCCGCGGCCGCATCATCTCCACCCAGTCGCCACCGTGGTCGTCGCGGTAGGCGAACGCGTTGCCGGTGTTGTACGGCGGGTCGATGTAGATCAGGTCGACCGTCTCGCGCCCGGCGAGGGACCGGAGCACGTCGAGGTTGTCGCCCTCGACGAAGGTGTTCCACACGCCCACGCGTCGACTGTAGGGCGTAGCGTCGCGTGGTTGAGGAGGGCGCTCAGCTGCCCCTCCACCGTGACTGACTCGTGGGCGATGACACGCCACACGGCCTACCCCTGACTCAAGGACCCCTGCAGAATACGGCACTTGCAACCACGCTCCTCTATACACATCAACGAGTCACCTACCCCCACGTTGCCACAACTAGACCAGATATCGCACCACACACCATCGGCGGATCCGGGGTCGCGGTCCGTCCCGCCGGAAGACGTGTACGTCGCTCCGATCAGCGGCGTTCGTCGGAGGGACGACGCCGGGCACGATACTGCAGGCACCGTCGCCCACCTCCCGTCACTGTGGTTTCGGACAGGCGCTAGCGTCGCCTTCCTCAACCACCGGCGAGAGAACGCCGCGTCGAACGACGCCGCCGGCGGCTCGAAGTCGAACCGCTTGAGGTACTCCAGCGCCTCCGGAGCACCGTGGAGGCGGTCCATGCCGGCGTCCTCCCACTCGACCGAGATGGGGCCGTCGTACCCGATCGCGCGCAGGGCCCGGAAGCAGTCCTCCCACGGGACGTCACCCCGGCCGACCGACACGAAGTCCCAGCCGCGCCGCGGGTCGCCCCACGGCAGGTGCGAGGACAGCCCGCCGTTGCGGCCGCCGCCGAGGCGCATCCGGGTGTCCTTGCAGTCGACGTGGTAGATCCGGTCGGCGAAGTCGGTGATGAACGCGACCGGGTCGAGGGCCTGCCACATCATGTGGCTCGGGTCCCAGTTGAGCCCGAACGCCTCGCGGTTGCCGATGGCGTCGAGCGCGCGACGCGTCGACCAGTAGTCGTAGGCGATCTCGGAGGGGTGCACCTCGTGCGCGAACCGCACGCCGCACTCGTCGAAGACGTCGAGGATCGGGTTCCAGCGGTCGGCGAAGTCCTGGTACCCCGCCTCGATCCGGTCGGCGCCCACGGGCGGGAACATCGCGACGTACTGCCAGATCGCCGACCCCGTGAAGCCCACGACGGTCTTCACCCCGAGCGCCTTCGCCAGCCGCGCCGTGTGCTGCATCTCCTCGGCGGCCCGCTGTCGTACGCCTTCGGGGTCGCCGTCGCCCCACACGCGAGGTCGCACGATCGCCTGGTGCCGGAAGTCGATCGGGTCGTCGCAGACGGCCTGCCCGGTCAGGTGGTTGGAGATCGCCCAGAGGCCGAGCCCGTGCTTGTCGAGGATCGCGCGCCGCTCGGCGAGGTAGTCCTCGTCGTCCCACCGCCACGCGTCGAGGTGCTCACCGGTGACCGCGATCTCGAGCCCGTCGTAGCCCCAGCCGGCCGCCAGCTCGGCGACCTCCTCGAGGGTCAGGTCGGCCCACTGACCGGTGAACAGGGTGTACGGCGCACTCATCGGGAGACCTCCAGCTCGACACGTTGGCCCGAGCGTGCCCCACTGTCCTCGATCGCCGCCAGCACCCGCTGCACGGCGAGGCCGTCGGCGAACGACGGCGACGGCTCGTCGCCGGAGGCGATCGCGGTCAGGAAGTCGGCGGCCTGGCTGGTGAAGGTGTGGTCCCAGCCGAGGATGTGGCCGGGGGGCCACCACGCGCCGACGTACGGCTGGTCGGCCTCGGTGACCAGCCGCCGCGTGAAGCCGGCGGCGGGGTCGGTGCAGACCGACAGCTCGTTGAGGGCCTCGAGGTCGAAGGCCAACGCACCCTCCGACCCGTAGACCTCGATGCTCAGGGAGTTCTTGCGGCCGGTGGCCATCCGCGTCACCTCGAGCGACGCCACGGCACCACCCGACGTCCGCAGCGTCGCCCAGGCAGCGTCGTCGACGGTGACGTCCTCGAGCCCGTCGGCTCCCGTGCGTCGGCGGACGAACGTCTCGGTGCTGCCGGACACCGACACCACGTCCTGCCCGAGCAGGAACCGGACCTGGTCGACCGCGTGCGAGGCGAGGTCGCCGAGCGCTCCCGACCCGGCGGTCTCCTTGCGCAACCGCCACGTCATCGGGGCGTCGGCGTCGGCGAGCCAGTCCTGGAGGTAGGCCACCTTGACCTGACGTACGTCGCCCAGCCGGCCGGACGCGACCAGGTCGCGGGCGAGCACCAGGGCGGGCACCCGGCGGTAGTTGAAGCCGACCATCGACATCACGCCGCGCTCCGCGCCGCCTGGGCGACCACCAGCATCTTCTCGGCCTCGGCGACGGTGTTGGCGAGCGGCTTCTCGACCAGCACGTGCTTGCCGGCCTCGAGCGCCGCGATGGCGACCTCGGCGTGCAGGTGCCCGGGGAGACAGATGTCCACCACGTCGACGTCGTCGCGGTCGATGACGGCGCGCCAGTCGGTCGCGGCCTCGGCCCAGCCGTACTGGGCCGCGAGGTCGCGCGTCGCCTTGGCGTCCCGGGCGACCAGCACCTGCTGCCGGACGTCCGGCACGTCGGGGTAGAACGCCCGCACGTTGCGCCACGCGTTGGAGTGGGCCTTGCCCATGAAGGCGCTGCCCACGACGGCAACACCCAGCGGCCTCCCTTCGGCCATGCGGGTCTCCTCAGGTCTCAGGTCGGATCAGTGGGTGAGCGACCGCAGGAACGCCAGCCCGTCACGGGCCAGGTCGTCCTGGGTCGGGGCCAGCGGCCGCCAGATGGAGGCGGCGGTGGCGATGGAGGCGTTGTCGGCGGTGAAGCTCTCGATGTTCAGCGGACCGGCGTAGCCGACCTCGTCGAGCGCCGCGACCAGCGCCTTCCAGTCGGTCTGGTCGCCGCCGGGCGCACCCCGGTCGCTCCCGCACACCTGCAGGTGCAGCAGGTGCGGGCCGGCGAGGCGGACGGCGTCGGCGCTCGACCGTTCCTCGATGTTGAGGTGGTAGGTGTCCAGCGCCAGCCCGAGGGCCGGCCCGAGCAGCCCGTCCAGCGCGGTCAGCGCCTGGTCGACGGTGTTGACGAGCGAGGTCTCGTAGCGGTTGAGCGGCTCGATGCCGATCGACACCCCCCGCTCCCCCGCCTGCTCGACGACCGGGGCGAGCGACTCGCGCAGCTCGACGTACGCCGCCGCCCGCTCGTCCTCGGTCATCCGCCACACGCGGCCCGTCGCCGCGTAGAAGGGCCCGCACACCGCCCCGGCGCCGATGGACGACGCCAGGGCGGTGCACGCTCCCAGGTACTGCTGTGTTGCTGCCACGCTCTCGTGATCGGTCATCACCAGGTCCCGGCCCGGCGCCATCGCACCGACGACGTACGGCGTCAGGCCGGTCGCCTCGAGCGCCGCACCGACCACCTCGGGCGACAGGTCGCCCGAGGCCTCCAAGGGGAGCTCCACCGCGTCGAAGCCGAGGGCGGCGACGTGGTGCAGCAGGTCGGTGACGGTCTCGTCGGTCAGGGGCGAGGCCCAGACCCAGGTGTTGATGCCGATCGCGCGCGACATCAGGGGATCTGACGCTCCTGCCAGACCTCCGGGTAGCCCGGCAGGTTCTCGCCACCGAACTTCGCGTAGTGACCGTCCGGCATGCCGTCGTTGGCCTCCAGGTAGTCGGCGCGCTCGTCCTCGGTGATCGGCACCTGCGGGAGGACCCACTCGCTGGGCACCTCCTCGCCGGCGAAGATCTTCTGGACGGCGAGGAGCGGGGTGCGCCACTGGAAGTTGGAGTAGACCGGGGCCAGGCCCGTCAGACCGGTGTCCTCCCACTTGCGCAGGAAGCTCATCTCGTCCTCGCCGGTCATCACCGGGTAGTCGGCGCCGGCGTCCTCGAACGCCTCGATGGCGGCCACGCCACCGTCACCGGCGTCCATCCAGACGCCCTGCACGTCGCCCTTGGCGAGCTCGTCGCTGATGATCTTCTTGATCTCGGTCGGGTCGGCGCCGGTGAAGTAGTCGACGGCCTCGATGCCGGCCTCGTCGAAGAGCTTCTCGGCCGCGGCCCAGCGCTGCTCCAGCACGTCGACGCCGGGCAGGATGCGCAGCGCGACGACCTTGTCGCCCTCCTCGAGGTTGCCGATGAGGAACTCGGCCGTGTCGATGCCCCAGGCGAAGCCGCCGATCGGGTGGATGAACGTCGTCGCGCAGTCGGTCTCGACACCGCGGTCGAAGACGATGACCGGCTTGCCCGTCTCGCACGCACGCTCGACGGCGGGCGTCATCGCGGCGGTCGAGTTGGGCGAGATGACGAACGCGTCGCAGTTGCCCTCGGAGATGAAGTAGTCGATGTCGGCGATCTGGGTGTTGTCGTCGTCCTCGGCGTCGCGGGTCTCCATCTCGGAGATCACGCCTTCGTCCTGGAGCACCTTCAGCTGCTGGTTCATGGTGATCCAGCCGGTCTGCCGCCACGGGTTGGAGATCGAGGCGTTCGCGAAGCACACCTTCTTGGCGCCGCCGGACTTGTACTCCGAGGTGTCGGTCATCTCGCCGTCGATGTACTGCAGGTACGGCTCCGCGGGGTCACCCTCGAACGTCGCCCCGCGCTGCTCGTCCTGCTCGTCGAAGACCGCCTGGTCGAACCACTCGGTCTCCTCGCCCGAGTCCTCGGTCTCCTCGGCCGTGGCCTCGCTGGTGGCGGTGTCGGTGGGGTCGTCGCCCGCATTGGGCTCGGACGTCTGGCTGCAGGCGGTGAGGACCGCCAGCAAGAGAGCCGCCGTGACCGCAAGCGGCCCTCGGATGGACTTTCGGCGCATCAGTGTTCTCCTGTGTCGGTGCCCGGCCGGGGTGGTGGCGGGGCAGTGGGGTCCACCGCGGTTGCGGTGCTTCCAGATGGGTCGCCCGACGGGGAGGGCGGGCGACGCCCGAGAGTCCACGCACGGGCCGAGGCGGCCACGGCGAGGATGATGATGATGCCCTGCACGGTGTTGCGCCACGTCGACTCGACGTCGCGGAAGGTGAGCAGGGCGAGGAGCAGCTCGAGGGCGAACGCGCCGGCCGCTGCCGAGAGCACCCAGCCCCGGCCACCGCCCAGCACGACGCCGCCGAGCACGACGGCCGTGATGGCCTGGAACTCGTACCCCTGGCCGACCGACGGGTGCACGCCGGCGTACCCGACCAGCAGGATGCCGGCGACGGTGGCCGACAGCGACGAGAGCATGAACGCCCAGGTCTTGGTCCACCACACCGAGGTGCCGGCGAACGCCGCCGCCTCCGGGTTGTCGCCGACGGCCAGCAGGGTGCGCCCGTACGACGACCGCATCAGCAGCGCTCCCAGCACGGCGATGGCGGCCAGCACGATGACGGAGTACGGGATGACCTCGACGATCGGTACGTCCTCGATGCCGCCGCGGCCGATCTGGCGGAACTTGTCGACCGGGTTGCCGGTGGCCGCGCCGCCGGTCAGGTACTTCACCAGGCCCCCGAGGGCCAGGAACATGCCGAGCGTCACGATGAAGCTCGGCACCTTGAGCAGCGTCGTGCCGACGCCGTTGAGAAAGCCGATGAGCGCCCCGACAGCGAACATCAGGACCATGACGGGGAGGATGCGGTCCTCGTCCTGGCCGATGAGGTTGCCGGCCATCACCACCTGGGTGGCGATCACGGCGCCCATCGACAGATCGAACTCGCCCGAGACGATCACGTAGTACTGCCCGATCGCGGCGATCGCCAGCGGCGCCGTGCGGCCGACGAAGCGGATCAGGAAGGGTGGCTCCCCGAAGTTCGGGTTGGACCAGATGACCGCGATCAGCAGCACCACGACGAGCACGAAGACCGCGCCGCCGGGCGTGATGGCCGCGCGCAGGATGCGCTGGGCGAGAGTTCCTTGGTGCTCCGGGATGGTCCGCGGGACGGCCGTGGTCGTCGTCATGCGTCCTCCTTCAGGACGGAGCCGAGAGCCGACGCGTGGCCGAAGCGGGCCGGCCGGCGCACGATGCTGCGCCGGGCGTAGACGGCGACGGCGCCCACGATGATCAGGCCGCGGACGAAGTCCTTGAGGAAGGGGTTGATCCCCATCACGCCCATCACGTTGTCGAGCACGGCGAAGATCGCGACGCCGCCGATGGTGCCGACGATGCTGCCCTTGCCACCGGCCAGCAGCGTGCCGCCGAGCACGACGGCCGCGATCGAGAAGAGGTCGTACCGCCCCTGGCTGCCGATGGTCGGGCTGCCGATGCCGGTCCGGGACAACAGCGTGAGCCCGGCGAGCGCCGCGAACATCGCGCACAGCACGTGCGCGACGATGACCGGGTAGGCGGTGCGCACGCCGGACATCCGGGCGACGGCGCGGTTGCCGCCGACGGCGTACAGGTGATGGCCCCAGCGGGTCCAGCGCAGCGCGGCCCACATCACGGCCGCGGCGATGAACATGAACATCGCGACGTACGGCATCACGCCGATCCCGGTGACGCCGAAGAACTTGAAGTCCTCCGCGGCCTGGCCGGTGCTGCCCTGGTAGTTGGACGCGAGGTAGCCGCTGATGATCAGCCCCACGCCGAGCGTGGCGATGAAGCCGTGCACGTCGAGCAACGTGACGATCAGCCCGCTCGCCAGCCCGATCAGGGCGGCGACCGCCAGGGCCGTGGTGACGCCGCGGACGACGTTGGCGTCGTCGCCCGCCATGATCCCGCCGGCGATGAGCGTGGTCAGGCTGGCGACGTACGGGACGGAGAGGTCGAGGCTGCCGGCCAGGATCACCAGCGTCTGGCCGATGGAGATGAAGCCCAGCACGGTCATCGCGGTGAAGATCGTCCAGAGGTTGCCCTGGCTGAAGAAGTTGCGGTCCTTGGTCAGCGTGAGGATCGCCGAGACGACGACGATCAGGCCCAGCACGACGTAGACGAGCTGCGTGGAGGTGAGCGGGGCCGTCCGGCGGCGGCCGCGGCGGGCGCCCTTCGTGCTCGGCGTGGCGGTGGCGGTGCTCACGCCGCACCGTCCTCGGTCGCGGCGCCGGTGGCCAGCGCCAGCACCTGCTCCTCGGTGGAGCCGGCGGGCAGCTCGCCGACGAGCAGGCCGTCGCGCATCACCAGGATGCGGTCGGACATGCCGATGACCTCGGGCAGCTCGCTGGAGACCATCAGGATCGCGACGCCGTCGGCGGCCAGCTTGCGCATCAGCTCGTACACCGCGTGCTTGGCGCCGACGTCGATGCCGCGCGTGGGCTCGTCCATCAGCACCACGCGCGGCTCGATGCTGAGCCAGCGCGCGAGCACGACCTTCTGCTGGTTGCCGCCGGAGAGGAACTGCACCTCCTGGTCGAGCCCGCGGGCGGAGACCTCGAGGCTCGAGAACACACCCGGCAGCTCGCGGCGCGCGGAGCCGGCCTTGGACGGCAGCACGGCGCGCACCACGCCGAGCGCGTTGTCGAGGATGGACTGGTTGAGCGCGAGGCCCTTGGCCTTGCGGTCCTCGGTGACGAGCGCGAGCCGGCGACGGACGCCTTGGCGGGGGCTGCGCACGGTGACGGGCTTGTCGTCGAGCGCCATCGTGCCGCGGTCGAACGGCTGCACGCCGAACACCGCCTCGACCAGCTCGGTGCGGCCCGAGCCCTGCAGCCCGGCCAGGCCGACGATCTCCCCGGCGCGGACGGCGAGGTCGACCCCGTCGACGTACGGGTTGCCGGCGCCCTTCAGCGTCAGCCGGACCTCGCCGACCTCGGTCCCGGGGAGCCTGTCGGGGTAGTACGACGTGAGCGGGCGGCCGACCATCTGACGCACCAGCGAGGCCTCGGTCAGCTCGGCGGCCGGTCCGCTGCTGACCTGGCGGCCGTCCTTGAGGATGGTGATGGTGGTGCAGAGGTCGAAGATCTCCTTGAGCCGGTGGGAGACGTAGAGGATCGCCACGCCGCGGGCCTTGAGCCGCTCGATGATCGAGTACAGGAGCTCGACCTCGTGGTCGGCCAGCGCCGCCGTCGGCTCGTCCATCTGGATGACCTTGGCGTCGAAGCTGACCGCCTTGGCGATCTCGACGACCTGCTGCTCGGCCACCGACAGCTGGCGCACGAGGGTCGTGGCCTTGAGGTGGGTGACCCCGAGGCCCTGGAGCAGCTCGTCGGTGTCGCGGTGCATGCGGCCGATCTGGACGAAGCCGAAGCGTCTGGGCTCGCGACCGAGGTACACGTTCTCGGCGATCGTGCGCTCCGGCAGCAGGTTGAACTCCTGGAACACCGTCGAGACACCGGCGTGCTGCGCCTGGACCGGGTGGCCGAAGGACACCTCGCTGCCGTCGAGCTCGATGGTGCCGCTGTCGGGCTGGTAGACGCCGGCCAGGAGCTTCATCAGCGTCGACTTGCCCGCGCCGTTCTCGCCCACGAGCCCGTGCACCTCACCGGCGTGCAGGACGACGTCGACGTCCTGGAGCACGGTGTTGCCCAGGAAGCTCTTGGTCATCGCGCGGGCGGTGAGCACCGGGACGTCGGCGGGCGGCACGGCGTCACTGTGGCACGCGTCACTCACTTTTGTCGAGAGGCGCGCAAAAGTCGATGTCTAGACGGCGGAAGTCGTTGGTGCTTCACTGCTCGCTGTGCACGCGGGCGACATCTTCGAGCTGCTGCGCGACGGCCGCCCCTGGACGCGCGCCGAGCTCGCGGACGCCACGGGCTTGGCGCGGTCCACCATCGCCGCCCGGATCGACGTGCTCATGCGTCTGGAGCTGGTGGCGCCGTTCGGCGGCGCCCGCTCGACCGGAGGCCGCCCGCCCGCGCTCTTCGCGCTCAACCCCGCGGCCAAGGTGGTGGTCGGCGTCGACGTCGGCGCCACCCACGTCCGCGCCGCGATGGCCGACCTCTCGGGCGACATCCTGGGCGAGGTCAGCACGAGCCTGGACATCGCCGAGGGGCCCGAGGTCGTCCTCGGCTGGGTGTCCACGACCGTGCGCGCGCTGCTGAAGGGGCAGCGCCGCCCGGTCAAGCACCTGGCCGCGATCGGCATGGGCCTGCCCGGCCCGGTCGAGCACGCGACCGGCCGGCCGATCAGCCCGCCGATCATGCCGGGCTGGGACAGGTACGACGTCCCGGGACGTCTCCAGCGTGAGTACGCCGTGCCGGTCCTCGTCGACAACGACGTCAACATCATGGCGCTCGGCGAGCAGCAGGTGCACCTGACCGACGTCGACGACCTGGTGCTGATCAAGGTCGCCACCGGCATCGGCTCGGGCATCATCTCCGGCGGCCGGCTCCAGCGCGGCGCCACCGGCGTGGCCGGGGACCTCGGCCACGTGCGCGTCCCGGGCGCGGACGACGTGACCTGCCGCTGCGGCAACACCGGCTGCCTCGAGGCCGTGGCCGCCGGGCCGGCCCTCGCCGCGCAGATCCGCGCCGGGGGAGGTACCGCCCAGGACGGCCAGGACGTCGTCGACCTGGTCCGCGCCGGTGACGCCCTCGCGATCGCCGCCGTGCGTCAGGCGGGCCGCGACATCGGCGACGTGGTCGCCGCCATGGTCAACCTGATCAACCCCTCGGTCGTGGTGATCGGCGGCCAGATGGCCCAGGCCGGCGAGCACCTGCTGGCCGGCATCCGCGAGACCGTCTACCACCGCTCCCTGCCCCTGGCCACCGAGCACCTGCGCATCGTCCCCTCCCGCGCCGGCGCCGAGGCCGGCGTCCTCGGCGCCTCGGTGATGGCCATCGAGCACGTCCTCTCCCCCGCCGCCATCGAGGCCGCCTCCCTCGCCCTCACCGCCGGTTGACCCGATCGGTGGTTGAGGTGTGAGGGCCGCCAGGCCCGAGCCTCGAAACCACCACCCGCGGGACGGCTCAGGCCGGCACCGCCACGATCGCGACGCTGGTGACCGGTGCGAAGCACTCCTGGAGGGGGCTGGGCACCTTGTGGGGAGTGACGACCCAGCCGTCGGGGCCCTGCTCCACCGAGACGTCGGGCGGGACGTCGCAGCCGATGGCCACCACGGCGCCCATCACGGTGTACCCCTCCGGAACCGTGGCACCGGCGACGGCCGTGGCGATCTTCTCCTCGAGGCCGGCCTTGTTGAACTGCGCCGTGAACTCCTGGAGCGCCGCGTCGTCGTCGACCGGGACGGCGTTCAGGTCGACCTGGCCGCCCGCTGCGGTCTGGGACACGATCGCGATCGTCTGAGGTGCTGCCGACTCCGTCGGCTCGTCCGAGGCGGTGGTCGAGGACGGCTGGGAGGCGGGGTCGCTCGCGCTGTCCGAGGTCGAGTCGCCGCAGCCGGCGAGCAGCACGAGGGCGGCGAGCAGGGCGGGTCCGAGAAGGCGCTTCATGGTCATGGGACGGTAGCCGCCCACGTGGCGGTTCCCTCGGTCAGCCCTCGACCGACTGTCCCTTGCCGAGGATCGTCAGGCCGTCCTCGACCATGAAGCCGCGCGCCCGGTCCTGGTCCTGGTCGACGCCGATGCGGGTGCCGGCCGGGATGTCGACGGACTTGTCGATGATCGCGTTGCGCACCACCGCGCCAGCCCCCACGTGCACGCCGTTCATCAGCACCGAGTCGGACACGATCGCGCCGCTGTCGACCCGGACGGCCGGGGACAGGACCGACCGGTTGACCGTCCCCCCGGTCACCACGACTCCTGGCGACAGGAGCGTCTCGTCGGTCCGGGACGGCTGGCCGTCCTCCCCCTGGCCGACCTTCACCGGCGGCTGCGGACCGTACGACGTGTAGATCGGCCAGTCGAAGTTGTAGAGGTTGAAGATCGGCAGCGGCGAGACGACGTCCATGTGGGCGGCGTAGTACGACGCCATCGTCCCGACGTCGCGCCAGTAGCCGCGGTCGCGGTCGGTCGAGCCCGGCACCATGTTGTCCTTGAAGTCGTAGACGCCGGCCGCGCCCTTGCCGACGAAGGCCGGCACGATGTCGCCGCCCATGTCGTGCTTGGAGCCGTGCAGCGTGGCGTCGGCGGTCACCGCGTCACGGAGTGCGTCGGCGTCGAAGACGTAGTTGCCCATCGAGGCCAGCACCTCGTGCGGGCTGTCGGGCAGGCCCTCGGGGTCCTTGGGCTTCTCGAGGAAGTCGCGGATCGAGTTGGGGTCGTGGGGGTGCACGTCGATGACGCCGAACTGGTCGGCCAGCGAGATCGGCTGCCGGATCGCCGCGACGGTGCACGCCGCGCCCGAGTCGACGTGCTGGTCGACCATCTGCGAGAAGTCCATCCGGTAGACGTGGTCGGCACCCACGACGACCACGATGTCGGGCCTCTCGTCGTTCATCAGGTTGAGGGACTGGAAGATCGCGTCGGCGCTGCCGAGGTACCAGTGCTTGCCCACCCGCTGCTGCGCCGGCACCGGGGCGACGTAGTTGCCGAGCATCGTCGACATCCGCCACGTCTGCGTGACGTGGCGGTCGAGGCTGTGGGACTTGTACTGCGTGAGCACGACGACCTTGAGGTAGCCGGAGTTCACGACGTTGGACAGCGCGAAGTCGATCAGCCGGTAGATGCCCGCGAACGGCACCGCCGGCTTCGCGCGGTCGGCCGTGAGCGGCATCAGCCGCTTCCCCTCCCCACCGGCGAGGACGATCGCGAGCACGTTCCTGCGGTGCCTGGTCGTGTGCGTGGCGGCCATGTGGTCAACGTAGCCGCTGCCCCGCTCCGGCCGGGAGGGGTAGTTTCAGCAGCGTGCGCGTCGACGTCGTGAGCAAGGAGTACCCGCCCGAGGTCTACGGCGGAGCGGGGGTGCACGTCGCCGAGCTCGTCCGGGCCCTCCGAGCGCTCCCCGAGCTCGACACCCGGGTGCACGCGTTCGGCAAGCCGCGCGACGAGGCCGGCACCACGGCGTACGCCGACCTGGCCGAGCTCGCGGGCGCGAACGGCGCCCTGAAGACGATGGGCGTCGACCTCGCCATCGTCCCGGGCTGCGAAGGCACCGACCTCGTGCACTCGCACACCTGGTACGCCAACTTCGCCGGGCACGTCTCGTCGCTGCTGTACGGCGTCCCGCACGTGATCACGGCCCACTCGCTGGAGCCGATGCGGCCGTGGAAGGCCGAGCAGCTCGGCGGCGGGTACGCCGTCTCGAGCTGGGTCGAGAAGACCTCGTACCTCGCCGCGTCCCGCGTCATCGCGGTGTCGGCGGCGATGCGTGACGACGTGATGTGGTCCTACCCGGACATCGACCCCGACAAGGTCAAGGTCGTGCACAACGGCATCGACACCGACGACTGGGCCCGCGTCGACAAGCCCGACCGCGTGCGCGAGCTCGGGGTCGACCCCGACCGCCCGTCGGTCATCTTCGTCGGCCGGATCACCCGCCAGAAGGGGCTGCCGCTCTTCCTGCGCGCGGCCGCGCAGCTCCCGCCCGACGTCCAGCTCGTGCTCTGCGCCGGCGCCCCCGACACACCCGAGATCGAGGCCGAGGTGCTCGGCCTGGTCGATGAGCTGAGCCAGACCCGCACCGGCGTCGTCTGGATCCGCGAGATGCTCCCGCGGCCGGACGTGGTCGCCCTGCTGTCCAACGCGACGGTGTTCGCGTGCCCGTCGATCTACGAGCCGCTCGGCATCGTCAACCTCGAGGCGATGGCCTGCGAGACGGCGGTCGTGGCCACCGCGACCGGCGGCATCCCCGAGGTCGTCGTCGACGGCGAGACCGGACGCCTCGTCCCCATCGAGCAGGCGACCGACGGCACCGGCACCCCGCTGGACCCCGACCAGTACGTCGCCGACTTCGCCGCCGCGCTCAACGAGGTCGTCTCCGACCCCGACCGCGCCGGCGCGATGGGCCGGGCCGGCCGCCAGCGCGCCATCGACGCCTTCAGCTGGGGCGCGATCGCCCAGCAGACGCTGGCGATCTACCGCGACGCCGCTTGCCTCGCTAGGTCGAGGAGGCGACGAAGTCCTGTCGACGAGACCCGGGGAGTCAGGGCGTCGACGTCTGCAGCACGTTGCCGTCGAGGTCGCCGATCACGTACCCCGACTCGCCCTCCTCGTTCGACACGTAGACCATCACGTGCGGGACGTCCTCGATCATGTCCCGGTCGTAGATCACGTACGTCGTCACGTCGCCCTCGACCCCGAGTGCCTGGGCCTCGCGGACGAGGGACATCACCTTCGCGGGCTTGAGGTCGGCCAGGTCGACCGGCGCGGAGTCGACGTCGTCGTCCATCGGCTCGCCGAGCTGGCCGAAGGCGCCGTCGACGTAGTTCCAGATGGCGACCTTGCCGTCGTCCTGCGGCACCCACGAGACGACGTACCCGTCGTAGAAGACCGATCCGCACGACCTCCGTGTCGTCGAAGGTCTCCTCGAACGCCGCGACGTACTGCCGCAGCCCCGGGCCGGACAGCTCGAACGGCGGCCCGACCGGGATCGGGTCGGTCTCCTCGCCGATGAAGGTGTCGCTGCTCTGGGAGGCGAACACGACGACCCCGAAGATGATCGGGACGATGAAGAAGAGGAGCCCGACCGCGCCGCAGCCGAGGGCGATCTTGCGACCGGCCGGGTTGGCCTTCGTCGTCAGCCCGGTGCCCGCGGCGACGGTCTTCGTGGCGGTCGGTGGAGGACCGTAGAGGTCAGCGGGGACACCGGCGACCGGGGTCGTCGGCGTCGCGGGCGCCACCGGTGGTGGCACGACGGCGGTGGGCGGCACCGGCGCGGGGGGTGAGGCGATGTCGTGGGTCAGCGTCTCGAGCTCGCCGATCGTGTGCGCGGCGCGGGCGCGCTCGACCCGGAGGTCGCGGTCCTGCTGGGTGATCTGTCCGTTGCGCAGGGCCGCGTCGACCACGTACACGGCCCGGTCGCGGTCGCGGTCCTTCGCCCGGGCCTGCGGGTCGCCGTCGAACACGGGGTCAGGCTAGTGCCGCGGCGCCTCCGCGGTGGTGCACCTCGGCGGTGCGAGCCGGACTAACCCGCGACGGGCGCGAGCGATCCCAGTCGCAGGGTGGCCGGGTAGGCGATGGCGGTGGCGTCGGGGTCGCCTCCCACGGACACGCGGGTGTGGCTGCGGACCCAGTGGCGGTAGCCGATGGCGGCGAGCGACAGGTAGCCGAACGCACGCTCGCGCAGCGCCCGCTCGAGGAGCAGGCTGGCGCCGTCGGCGATCAGCAGGCCGTGGACCTCGGCACCCTCCAGCCGGTCGCCGAGCTCGGCGCGCAGCCAGTCGACGAGCACGGCCAGCTCGTCGTGGGCGTTGTGGCCCACGGCGGTGGTCTTGTGCTGGATCACGAGCCAGTCGCCGCGACGGACCGTGTCGCCGTCGTCGGTGATCCGCGCGATCAGGTCGGGGCGGCGCCCGTCGTCGAAGGAGTGGGCGAGGCCGTCGAGGCCGTCGTCGTACTCGGTGGCGATCCGCGCGCCGTAGCCGTACCGGCTCAGCATGTCGAACCGGTCGAGCAGCCAGCCGCGGAACGCGCCGCGGCTGCCGGTCGGCAGGACCTCGAAGTCGCGGCCGCCCTCCTCGGCGTACGTGCCGAGCCAGGTGTCGAGCATCCGCAGGTGCAGCTCGGCGTCCTCGTCGGAGACCGACAGCCGGTCCAGGCACTTCGCCAGGATCCCGAAGCGGCCGACGATCGGGTAGGCCTCCACGACGTCGACCGGCAGGCGCAGCTGGGCGGCCAGCTCGGCCGGCGAGATGTCGATGCTCTCGGGCAGGGTCCAGCGCGGGTCCTCCAGGCGCATCGCCAGCCGGTCGAGCACCGGGTCGCCGAAGCGTCCGACGATCAGCGGCGGCGCGAGCACCGAGACGTCGTCGGTCACGTGCTCCTCGACGATCTCCTGGACCACCTCGATGAACGCGGTGGCCTGGTGGGCGGTGACGCCCAACGACCGGACCAGGTGGTTGATGACCTTTGTCGAATCCTCCACGGCGTGCCCTTCCCCCCAGAAGACGTGCTGGTGATTCTAGGAGACTGCCTGGGGTAGGCCCAGGAGCGATAGAGGGGTCCAGACCGGGAATTGGGTTAAATCTTGCGGGTTCTCGCCAACGCCCGCGGTGCCGGTGCTATTCGGGGCGGGCCGGCAACGTCGTCAGCGGCGCAGGTCGAGGTACGACAGCACCGCGAGAACCCGCCGATGGTCGTCCGGCGCGAGAGGCAGGTCGAGCTTCGCGAACACGTTGTTGATGTGCTTGGCCACGGCCTTCTCGGTGACGGTCAGGCGGGCGGCGATGGCCGCGTTCGAGCGGCCCTCGGCCATCAGCCCGAGCACCTCCCGCTCACGGTCGGTCAGGCGGTCCATCGGCGAGCTGCGCCGGCTCGCGATCATCGCGGAGACGACCTCGGGGTCGAGGACCGTGCCGCCGTCGACGACCTGCCGGCAGGCGGCGACGAACCGCTCCACGTCGGAGACCCGGTCCTTGAGCAGGTAGCCGACGGCGCCCTCACCGGACGCCAGCAGCTCGGCGGCGTACAGCGGCTCGACGTACTGGCTGAGGACCAGCACCGGGAACCCCGGCCGCGCGGTGCGCAGCGAGGTCGCCGCGACCAGGCCCTCGTTGGTGAACGTCGGTGGCATCCGGACGTCGAGCACGGCCAGGTCGGCGTCGTGCTCGACGACCGCGGCCTCGAGGTCGCGAGCGTCGGCGAGGGCCGCGGCGACCTCGAAGCCGTCGGCCTCGAGGATCCGCGTCAGCCCCTCGCGGAGGAGGGCGTGGTCCTCGGCGACGACGACGCGCACGGGACCACCATCCTCACGGTCGTCGGGCCCCCGACGGGGCTGTCGACCTCCATTGAACCGTCGAAGGCCCGCAGCCGCTGGGCCACCCCGGCCAGCCCGCCGCCCTCGGTCGAGGTGGCACCGCCGCGGCCGTCGTCGCGGACCTGGGCCCGCAGGTGCGACCCGTCGTGCACCAGCGAGACCGTGACGCGGGTGGCGCCCGAGTGCTTGACGGCGTTGGCCAGGCACTCGGCGACGGCGAAGTACGCCGCGGACTCCACGGGCGCGGGCAGTCGGTCGGGTACGTCGGCCACGACGGTCACCGGGACCGCGAGCTGCAGGGCGAGCGCCTCGACGGCACCGGGGAGTCCGCGGTCGGCGAGCACCGGCGGATGGATGCCGCGAACGACCGAGCGCAGGTCGTCGAGCGCGTCCACGGTCGTCTGACGGGCCTCGGCCAGCAGCCTGGCGGCCTCCTCGGGGTCGCGCTGCATGAGGTGCTCGGCCAGGCCGAGCGACATCCCCAGCGACGCCAGCCGGGCCTGCGGACCGTCGTGCAGGTCGCGCTCGAGCCGACGCAGCTCGGCGGCCGAGTGGTCGACGGTCTCGGCGCGGGAGCGGGTCACCTCGACGACGCGCTCGCGGAGCGCCTCGGTCTCGCTGCGGCCGAGCAGCCTGCGGTCGACGCGAGCGCGGGCCGCCAGCACCGGCACGCCGGCGGTCCACCAGACCACCAGCCAGACCGGGCCGAGCACCAGCAGGAACAGCCACTCCCAGCCGAGCCAGAACGGCATCGTGAGGTAGGTCGCCACGGCGGCGAGCGGCAGCACCATCAGGCCGGACATCACGAGGCCGCCCGTGGCCGAGAAGGCCAGGTGGCCGAGCTCGCGCCAGCGGGCCTGGTCCCGCAGCCAGGTGAAGACCACGCTGAGCGGCGGCTGGCCGGCGGTCGACGCTCTCTCTCCGACCACCTCCTCGCCGAGGAGCCGAGCGGCCATCGAACGGTAGGCGTCGGTCAGCAGCCCGGTCGCCGGCACCGCGACGGCGAGGATGCCCAGGCCGACCACCAACGGGCTCGTCGCCCACCCGACGATCGTCAGCACGGCCAGGACGAGCGCCGGGATCGCGAGCGCCATCTGCGCCGCTGCGACCGGGACCAGCCGGAGCCGGGTCACGACTCCGGACCGGTCGACCGGCCACAGCGGCGGGATGTCCATGGGACCCATGATTCCCGATCAGGTCACGGGGCCGACGGCCTCGAGGGCCGGGGTCCGCACCGCGCGGCGTACGGCGACCAGGGTGCTGCCGACGGTGAGCACCGCGCGGCCACCCACACCACCACCCACCAGAGCACGGTGACGTCGGGGATCGGCCGGTCGAGCTTGACCAGGCTGTAGGGCACCACGGTGCCGAGGCTGGCCACGCTGCCGACGACCAGGCCGGTGACGGCGACGAGTGCGGCCTCCAGCGTGCTGGTCGCGACGACCTGGCCCCGGGTGGCGCCGACCAGCCGCTGCTGGCCGAGCTCCCGGCGCCGGTCGACGACGACCGACGCCACGGTGTTGACCACCATGATCGCGGCGAACGTGGCGACCATCCCGACGACGACGTAGTTGAGCAGCGCGAGCGTGTCGGCGTCGACCTGCGTCACGTCCCCACCGACGACCGGTGCCGCGTGGTTCTCGATCGCCATCAGGTACAACGTGCCGAGCCCCATCCCGACGAGCACGATGACCGGGGCCAGGATGCCGGCGAGCAGCTGGCTGCGGCGACCGGCGTCGTACGCCGCGAGGTACCCGGGAGCGCCGAACCGCTCCAGGGTCCCGCCGGCCAGCCGGGCGGCGACGCGCAGGAGCGAGGGCGCCAGCAGCGCCAGGCCGAGCGACCACCAGATGCAGGCGGGGCCGGCGGTCTGCATCGCGGCGTACGGGTCGGACTCGTCGCCCATCACGGCGACGGTGACGACCGACAGGCCGGCGCCGGAGACGAGGCACACGGTGGCGGCGATCCGCCGCCACCACGGCAACGTGCTCCGCCGCTCACCCTGGTCGCCCTCGCGGAGGGCCTGCACGGCGGGGACCCGGCTCGGTCGGTGCGCGCAGAGGCGGACGGCGGCCAACGAGACCAGCAGCACCAGCAGGGACGTCGCGGCCACGAACGGCACGCCGGCGCTGTGCTCGAGGCCGTGGTCGACCATGCCGGCGTCGTGGAGCATCCCGAACACCCAGCGTCCGACGAGCACGGCGGGGAGCACGGCGAGGACGACGGCGACGGTGCCGAGGACCAGCGCCTCGCCGAGGACCATCCGGCGTACCTGACGGGGCAGGGCGCCGACCATCCGGTACCGCGCGAGCTCACCGGCGCGCTGCCGCACCTGGACCGACATCGTCGAGGCGACCGAGAACAGCACGATCATCAGGCCCCAGCCGCCCACGACCGACGCCATCGTCACCAGCGTCTCCTGGTCGACGCTGCTGACCCCGTCGGAGAACGCGGTCGCCAACAGGGTGGCGAAGGAGCCGACCACGACGGCACCGAGGAACATCGAGAGGAACCCGGCCACGTACGTCGTCGGGCGGGACCGGATGGAGGCGATCGCGTTCATCGGGTCGCTCCGTTCGCGACCAGGGTGAGCTCGTCGAGGTTGGCCATCTGGGTGGCCACGGCGTCGACGGTGGGGTGGGTCATCCGGCCGACGACGGCGCCGTCGACGAGGAAGACGACCTGGTCGGCGTACGACGCGGCGACCGGGTCGTGGGTCACCATCATCACCGTCCGGCCGTCGCGGTCGACGGCCCCGCGGAGCAGGCCGAGCACCTCGCGGGCGCTGCGGGTGTCGAGCTGGCCGGTGGGCTCGTCGGCGAGCACGACCGCTGGGTCGGTGACCATCGCCCGGGCGATGGCGACGCGTTGCTGCTGCCCGCCGGAGAGCTCGGACGGCAACCGGTCGCCGTACCCGTTGAGGCCGACCGAGTCGAGCGCGGCGCCGACGCGGCCGGTGTCCGGTCGGCGGCCGGCCAGGCGCAGCGGGAGGGCGACGTTCTGGTCGGCGGTGAGGTACGGGAGGAGGTGGAAGCCCTGGAACACCTGGCCGATCCGGGCCCGGCGGATCCGGGTGACCGCACCTTCCCGGCGGTCGGTCAGCGGCTCGCCGCCGACGGCGACGGTGCCGCTGGTCGGTCGCTCGAGGCCGGCGGCGCAGTTGAGCAGCGTGCTCTTGCCCGAGCCGGACGGGCCCATGACGGCGGTGAAGGTGCCCGTGCCGAGCACGAGCGAGACACCGGTCAGCGCGTGCACGAGGCCCGCTCCGGTGCCGTAGGTCTTGGTCAGGTCCCTGATCTCGAGGGCCTCCGGGTGGTCGTTTCTGGTCATGTCTCGACGCTAGGAACCGCGTGGCCCGGGTCCCATGGCGCTCACACCCGTCTCGGGGTGGTGCAGGCACCACCTAGGCTCGTGGCGTGCCGGACTACGGACATGACCTGCAGTTCGGCGTCTTCCTCTCCCCCGACGCGGTCGCCGCCGCGCGCACGCTCGAGCTGGCCCAGCTCGCCGACGTGCTGGGGTACGAGCTGGTCACGGTGCAGGACCACCCGTACCAGGCCAAGCACCTCGACGCCTGGACGCTCCTCGCCGCCATCGCCGCCCGTACGTCGGCGGTGCGGGTCGCCCCGAACGTCGCCAACCTGCCCCTCCGCCCGCCTGCGGTGCTCGCCCAGGCCGTGGCGACCCTCGACATCATCAGCGACGGCCGGGCCGAGCTCGGCCTGGGTGCCGGGGCGTTCTGGGACGCGATCGTCGCCGTGGGCGGGCCGCGTCGCTCCCCCGGCGAGGCGGTCCAGGCGCTCGAGGAAGGCATCGCGATCATCCGCGGCGCCTGGGGCGTGGACGGCAACCGGACCGTCGACGTCGACGGTGACTTCTACCGGGTCAAGGGGATGCACGCCGGCCCCGTGCCCGTGCACGACGTGCAGATCTGGCTCGGCGCCCTCAAGCCGCGGATGCTCCGCCTGACCGGTCGGCTCGCCGACGGCTGGCTGCCCAGCCTGGGCTACGTCACCCCCGACAACATGGGCGAGATGAACAAGGTCATCGACGAGGCGGCCGACCGGGCGGGTCGGGGTCCGCACGCCGTGCGGCGGATGCTGAACATCTTCGGCGGCCACGAGTACCTCCAGGGCGGCTCCGCCGTGATGGCCGAACGCCTCGCCGCCCTCACCCTCGAGCACGGCACCAGCACGTTCATCCTCGGCTCCGACGACCCCGACGAGCTGCGCCGCTTCGCCGCCGAGGTCGCCCCCGCCGTCCGTTCCTGGTTGAGGACGAACGAGTTCCGTCACGAGACCACCGACTCCGCTGGTTGAGGAGGGACGAAGTCCCGTCACGAAACCAGCGCAACAGAACAGCCCACCCCTCCCCACCCCGACCGAGGACGACGGCATCCGCCTCTCCGCGTCGCTGCCGTGGGACGAGACCACCCGCCCGTCGTACGCCGGCCCGAGCGACGCCGATCAAGGGGGTACCCCCAGGCCGCCGTCCCCCAGCACCTCGTCGACATCCACGACCACCTGCGGGCGGAGCTGGCCCAGGTGCGCGACATCGTCGACCAGGTCCGCCGCGGCCAGCTGACCGTCGGCGCCGCCCGGTCGGAGATCAACACGATGACGATGCGTCAGAACAACTGGACGCTCGGGGCGTACTGCGAGTCGTACTGCCGCATCGTCACCGGCCACCACACGCTCGAGGACCGCAGCGTCTTCACCCACCTGCGCCGCCGCGACCCCGACCTCGGCGCCGTGCTCGACCGGCTGTCGGAGGAGCACGTGGTCATCCACGACGTCCTCGAGCAGGTCGACGACGCGCTGGTCGGCCTGGTCGGCGCCCCGTCGTACGGCGCCGACGCCACCGCCGCGCTCGACGAGCTCCAGCGCGCCCTCGACCTGCTCACCGACACCCTGCTCTCCCACCTCGCCTACGAGGAGCGGGAGCTGATCCCTCCCCTGGCGAGGTACGGGTTCGGCTAGGCCACCGATTCGTCAGCGGTTTCATGCCGGTTTCTCCCGCTCAGCCACGCAGACGAATCGAGTCTCGGCGTCAGCCCGGACTCTCTGCCCGCCCACTCCTGGTACGCCGTCGACGGTCGTCGGCAGGGTCGCGAAGATCCGGTCCGCCGGGACCTGCCGGAAGAACGCCGTACCGGAGAGCTCCTCGCGGAGCTCCTCCTTCATCCGCGCGATGCCGACCTCGATGCCGCGGCGGTCGAGCTCCTTGCGCAGCTCCTCCAGCGCGTCGGTCGCGGTGATGTCGACCTCCGAGATCGCCTCGGCGTTGAGCACGAACCAGCGGACCGGGACCTCGGCCTCGTCGACCGAGCGAAGGGCGCGCAGGCGGAAGTCCTCGGCGTTGGCGAAGAACAGCGGCGAGTCGTAGCGGTAGATCATCAGCCCCGGCACGACCCGCGCCGACGGGTAGTCGTCGACGTCGTGCATGCCCGCCATGCCGGGCACGATCCCGAGCACGGCGTCGTGCGGGCGCGCGACCCGGCGCAGCAGGTCGAGCACCGACAGGGCGATGGCGGCCACGATGCCGAGGAGGACGTCGAAGATCAGCACCGCGACCGTGGTGGCGAGGGCCAGCACGAGCTCGCTGGTGCGGAAGCGACCGAAGCGGACCAGCTCGCGTACGTCGACCAGGCGCGTCGCGGCGTACACGACGACCGCCGCGAGTCCGGCCACCGGGAACGCCGCCAGCAGCGGCCCGAGCGTGAGCACCGCCAGCACCGTGCACACGACGGTGACGAGCCCGCCGAGCTGGGTGCGCTGACCGACGGCGTCGCCGATCGCCGTCCGGCTGCCGCTGCTGCTGACGGGGATGCCGCCGACGAGTCCGGCGCCGAGGTTCGCACCGCCGAGCGCGAGCAGCTCACGCTGGGCGTCGACCGTCTGGCCCTGGCGGGCGGCGAAGGCGCGCCCCGTGAGGATGTTGTCGGTGTAGGCCACGAAGGCAACCCCGATGGCCGGACCGATCAGCGCGGTCAGGTCGTCGGTGCCGACGCCGGGGAGGCCAGGGACGGGAAGGCCGGCCGAGATGTCGCCGACGACGGCGACCCCCTTGTCCTGGAGGTCGAAGAACCACACGACCGCCGTCGCGCCGAGCATGCCGATCAGCGCGACCGGCGCCCGCGGGAAGAAGTGGCTGAGCGTCAGCAGCACGGCGAGCGTGCCGAGGCCGAGGGTCGCCGTCGGCAGCGTGCGCCTGGTCGAGATGGCCGAGCACCTGGCGTACCTCGTCGACGAACGACGACACGTTCTCGTGGGATCCCCAGCAGCTTGCCCAGCTGCGAGGCGGCCATCGTGAACGCGATGCCGGCGAGGTACCCGACCAGCACGGGCCTCGACAACAGGTCGGCCAGGGCACCGAGCCGCAGGACCCAGCCGATCAGGCAGCAGACGCCGACCATCAGCGCCAGCGCAGCGGCGAGCGCGACGCGGTCCTCGCCTGCCGCGACCAGGGAACCGAGCGCCGTCGCCGTCATCAGCGCGGTCGTCGACTCGGGACCGACCGAGAGCTGGCGCGACGAGCCGAGGAAGACGTACACGGTCAGGCCACCGACCGCCGCCCACAGGGTCGCTTCGGGAGGGACGCCGGCCACCTCGGCGTACGCCATCACCTGCGGGATCAGGTACGCCGTCACGGTGATGCCGGCCAGCACGTCGCCGCGCAGCCACGTCCGCTCGTAGCCGCGGACCCAGGTGGGCATCGGCACGGCCTTCATGGCGTGAGGTTAGAGCCTGTGGATGGGCGCCGACGTGCTCCGCCGAACCGGTTCAGGGTGGTCGCATGACCACTCCCTTCCGTCCGACCGTCCGTTCGCAGGCCGACCTGGAGGCTGTCTGGAAGCACCTGATGGGGCCGTGGGGGTTCGGCGGCCACTCCGTCTGGATGCTCGTCATCGACGCCGACGACCGGCCGTTCCCGCAGATCACCGAGATCACCGAGGCGCTCGAGCCGCCCGACGACGAGAAGGTGTCGTCGCTCGCGGAGCTGATCGGCGGTCTCGCGGAGCCCGGGCGCAGGTTCGCCTTCCTCCGGTCGCGCCCCGGCCCCGGCGGCGTGACCGACGACGACCGTGCGTGGGCCCGGGCGCTGTACGACGCCGGCCGGCAGGCGGGCGTGTCGCTCGAGGTCGTGCATCGCGCCTGCGACCACGACCTGGTCGCCGTGCCGATGGACGACGCCGCGGTTGAGGAGGGACGCCCGTCACGAAACTCGGTGTCGGATGTCGAAATGCGGCCGCGGCGTTCGACGCCCAGGTACCACCGACCTGAGGAGGACGCCATGACCGCCACGCCCAGCCCCACCGCGTACGTGACCTCGGCCGACGGCACGCGCATCGCGTACGACACGTTCGGCTCCGGCCCTGCGGTCGTCGTCGTCGAGGGCGCGCTGTGCCACCGCGCGATGGGCGTCGCCAAGACGCTGCGCGAGTCGCTCGGTTCGCGGATGACCGTGTTCGCGTACGACCGGCGCGGCCGCGGCGAGAGCGACGCCGGCGCCTCGCCCTGGTCGTTGGACCGCGAGGTCGAGGACCTCACCGCCGTGCTCGACGCCGCGGGCGGGGCGCCGTACGTCGTGGCCGCGTCGTCCGGCGGCACGCTCGCCCTCGAGGCGGCCCGCCGGGGCGTCGCGATGGAGAGGCTGGCGGTGTACGAGACGCCGTTCATCCTCGACGACACCTTCCGCCCCAACTCGCCGTCGCTGCCGGCGGACGTGCAGGCGCTGGTCGACGCCGACCGGCGCGGCGATGCGGTCAAGCTGTTCATGAAGACCGTCGGGGCGCCCGGCGCCATGGTCGCGATGATGCCGCTGTTCCCGGTGTGGAAGCAGCTCAAGGGCGTCGCGCACACGCTGCCCTACGACCTGGCGATCTGCTCGCCGTTCCAGCAGGGCACGCCGCTGCCCGAGGGCTACTACGCGGAGGTGAAGCCGGAGACCCTGGTGATGGTCGGCGACAAGAGCCCGACGTACATGAAGAACTCCCAGGCCGCCGTCGTCGCTCAGCTGCCGCACGGCCGGCTGCGGAGCATCGCCGGCCAGACGCACATGGTGAGGGCCAAGCCCCTCACGCCGGTCCTGCTCGACCACTTCGGGCTGGCCTAGCCTGGGCGCGTGCCCTCCCGCCGCCTCTGGTCGCGCAACCGGCTGTTCGTCGACGCGGTGCTGACCGAGTCCGGCGACCTCGTGTTCGAGGGCCAGGACCTCAACGGCTGGCTCGGCGCGGAGGAGTACGAGTACTGGGTCACCGCCCCCGCCGCCCTCGTCCCGCGCGTGGTCGAGGCCCTCGGCGGCTCTCCCGGCGACGACGTGCTCGCGCTGCTGGCCGACCATGCCGACGAGATCGTGCTGCGCGGCGAGTCCACGTGGCTGCGCTCGCTCGGCATCGACCCCGACATCCACGTCGAGACCTCGGGATGAGCCTGCCCTGGCCCGGCGTCCTCGACCCCGGCCTGCTCAAGGACGAGGTCGTCGCCCGCAACCACCGCCTCGCCGTGCTCGAGACCCTGGTCTCCGATGAACGGTGGCGGGAGTGGCTGGTCGAGTGGGCCCCATGTCGGCCGGGCTGACAGTCCAGGCGACCCGCGGACTGGACGCCATGCCGGTCGGGCCGTGGCAGGGACTGGCCGTGCTCGCGGCGTACGCCGGTGCGGCGTTGCTCCTCGGCGGCGTCCTCTTCCAGGTCCGCGACGCCTGACGTCTCAGGCGGCCGGGACGACGCGCGCGTCGGCGCCGGGGAAGGTCAGGCCCTCATGCCCGTCATTCCAGCGCACGACGTACGGCGGGTCGCCGTCCGCACCGCGCACCTCCACGATCTCCCCCTCACGACGGGGGCTGCCGACAGTGTGGCTCTCCACCACGATGTGATCACCGATCTTGGCCTTCATGGCACACCTCCTGACCGATGGTGGCCACGTTGCCGCGCCTGACCGTTGGATGCAAGGCGAGTGCGGACGACCTCGCGTGATTCACAGGGTGACGGCGTCGCTCGCGAGGAGGAGGAGCGGAGGGACCCCCAACGCCAGCTGCATGGCGACGCCAACCAGGCGGTCCGAGACGGTCGTGTCCTCCGGTTCATCTCCCACGACGAGGAGCCCCAGCAGGCCCGCTGCGGGTGGGAGCAGCATCAGCCACCACCGCCAGGCCGGCAGGTCACCCCAGTAGGCGGTGAAGCAGGTGATCGCGTTGTAGACCGAGCCGTACCCAACGATCGCGCCGAGCACGGCGACGAACGCGTTCCGCGGTTCGCCATCTCCCCCTGCAAGCCCCATCGCTGTCATGCCGGCGACGGTCGGAACGCACACCAACGC
>CAWIVR010000027.1:0-404449 GCA_963839565.1 uncultured Actinomycetota bacterium
CAGCCACGGCCCGGTGTCCACAACGCCGGGCCTCGTGCCATTTCCTGGGGCTCGGGCCGATCGGGTTCACATTCGTCAGCGGTCTGGAATGTCCGCGCCGCGGAGCGTTCACTGACGAAATCGGTCGGCGTGAAGCGCGCCGCCACGGGCGGCGGGCTCGTTCTCGCCGAGGGTTCCCTCGCATCGCACGGGTGACTTAGATTGAGGCGGAGAGGGGGGCGGGCCTCGGTTGCGCCGAAGCTCTGAAGGGGGACCCTAACGTTCGACACTCCGCTCCGGTCGCCCCACATCGGCCCCCGCACCTCCGCCGGTGGTGGCCCTCGGAGGCTTGGCCGCCGTGGCCACGGCCGCCGAAGCCGAGAAGCCGACCAAGCCGCCCAAGCCACCGGCCGTCTCCGTGACGCCCATCGTGTCCGGGACCGGCGTCGAGATCACCGTCGCCGTCGCCCACAAGCTCAAGGACTTGCGGGAGGCGGAGTGCACCGTCGACGGGGACGAGGTGTCCTGCGGACAACCGACGAGCATCGGCAAGAACTCCTCGTCGTACGTCATCTCGCTGATCGACCTGCCCAGCGGAGAGCAACCGAGTTCGTCATCACGATCACGTTGGCGCGCAGGGGCGCCACGGTCTCCGGTGCGGCGACCTTCGAGACGGTCGGCGACTCGTGACCCTCGAGGCGGCTTGCGAGGCGTACGGCGGCGCTCACTACGTCACGGGGATCCTCGTCAACAGGTGCGACAAGACGTACCCCACCCTCGACGACGCGGAGGCCGACTCCAACAACTTCACCACCGCCCTCAGGCCGTCCTGCCAGGGCGACGCCTACCTCGGCACCGGCCTGGGCGGCCTCGACCTCACGAGCAGGTTCCAGTGCCTGAGCGCGGCGAGCATGCAGATGATGGCTCTTCTCGCGAGAGGCGCTCGACGAAGCGGCAGCTACGGCGCCGACATCGTCTCGTGAAGACCGAGGACGCCGATGTCCGTGTCGAGCGGCGCGACGTGTGCCTCGACGCCGGCGAGCTGACTTCTTCGACAACACGCTGCCCGACCCGCAACTGTTCGGCCGTCTGGTCCGAGCTCTTCGACCCCGCGACGATGTGCGCGGAGGCCGGCGACAACGGCGTGGGCGGCACCTACGGCCGACGTGGGCCTGCTGAGCTGGACCTGCACCAAGGCCTACGCGACGAACGCCGACCTGGTAGCGGATCTCGGGGAGTTCGAGGCGGACCTGGACATCGCCTGCGACCAGTTCGTCGCCTTCCCCACCAATCTCACCGAGCTCACCGCCGAGTACGGCTCGCCGGCAACGACACGGTCAGTGCGCTCTACGGGCTCTCGCGACATCGACGACCAAGGCTCGAGGGCTTTGTCCCCGTACGCGTTCGAGTGCCAGACGTCGGTCGGCTTGATCGCCGAGCGGTTCGAGGACATCTGCACCGTGGCAGGGGCCGCCTACCGGGTGGTCGAGTCAACGCCGCCGACGTACGTGTGCGAGGACCCGTCGATCGCGGGGTAGGCGTTCACGTCCCGTGGCCGCGCGATCGCCCGTAGGAGGCTCTATGGCCTGGTCGGCGCCCGGTTCGCACCGCGCCGCCCCCACCACGCGACGCCCGTCGGCCTCGGCCAGGAAGGTTCTGGCGCACCGACCACCGCCCTCGAGCGGAGCGAGCTCGGTCAGGTCCACCGGTCGACCGTACCGAGCTCCCGTCACGGTACTCGGAGCGCCTCGATCGGGCTGATCCGGATGGCCCTGCGGGCGGGCGGCCGCGCCGACGCCAGCACCAGCGCGAGGCCGGCGGCGGCGATCGCGCCGAGGATGCTCCACGGAAGTCCCCAGACGAACCCGTCGGTCATCGACCCGACGAGGGACTGGGCGCCGAACGATCCGAAGACCACGCCCAGGGCGATGCCGAAGACGACCGCCGTGCCCGAGAGGGCGGCGGCCTCGAGCGTGATCATCCGCCGTACCTGCCGCCGGGTCAGGCCGAGCGTGCGCAGGAGCCCGATCTCGCGGCGCCGCTGGATGACCGTCAGCGACATCGTGCTGACGAACCCGACCGCCGAGATGACCGCCGAGATCACCACGATGGCGATCATCACCGCCGTCGTCGTCGAGAGGAGACGGTGCATCTGCACCTCGTCCGCCGGTGACAGGTCCCACGAGCCGACCGACTGCTGCAGGGCCCGCAGCCCGGACGAGAACGTCGTGACGAGCGTGACCCCGACGACCAGGCCCATCGTCGAGCGGGTGGTGCGCAGCGGGTCCAGCACGGCGTTGCGCCCGGCGACCCGCGCGACCGGCCCCGTGCCGAGCAGCCGGCTGACCATCCCGACCAGCCACGGGATGACGAACCGCGCGCCCACCAGCAGCCCGGTGCCGGCCACGACCGAGCCGGCGAACGCGACGATGAACCCCGCCGGCGTCCCGCCGTCCTCGCCCACGAGTCCGGCCAGGGCGAGCAGGCCCGAGCCCCCGGCGATCATCAGCCCCGCCAGCGCGGCGCGCACGACCGACGTCCGGCGACGAAGGACCGGAGCGACCGACGACCCGGACAGGGCCGCGGCCGGGGTGACGCGCAGGATCCGCCGCGACCCGACCCACCCGGCGACCACGCACGCGGGCGTCATGGTGACGACGGGAAGGACCAGCAACGTGCTGGCGAACGGGTAGGCGACGTCCGGCAACGCGCCGCGCGCCACGAGCACGACGCGGAACACGTCGGCGGCGATGGTGCCGATCGCGGTGCCGACGAGCGCGCCCACGACGCCGGTCAGGGTGGTGCCGCGGACGACGGCTCCTCGCAGCGACCGGCCGCGCGCGCCGAGCAGCCGCAGGAGGGCGATCTGCGAGAGGCGGCCGGCGAGCACCGTGTCGACGGCGTTCACCATCACGATCGCGCCGACGTACACCGCGATCCCGATGAAGACGGTGGCCACCACGCCCAGCACCGCGGCCACGCCGCCGCCGGCCTCGTCGGCCACGGTGACGAGGAAGACGCTGGTCATGATGAGCACGGCGGCGTACGCGCCGCACAGCCCGGAGACCAGTCCCACGGTGCCGAGCTCGCGGGGGGACCCCAGCACCAGGCTGCGGCGCAGGCCGCTCACGCCGCGACCTCCAACGAGATGAGCAGCTCGGCGATCTCCTGCGGCGGCAGGGACGGGTGGTCGCCGACGATCCGGCCGTCCGCGATGACGAGGATCCGGTCGGCGTACGACGCGGCGACCGGGTCGTGGCTGACCATCGCGATGGTCTGCTGGTACTCGCGCGCGGCGGTCCGCAGCAGGCTCAGCACCTCACGCGACGTGGTGGTGTCGAGGTTGCCGGTGGGCTCGTCCGCCACCACGATCTGCGGCCGCGACGCCAGCGCACGGGCGATGGCGACGCGCTGCTGCTGCCCGCCCGACAGCTCGCCCGGCCGGTGGGCCGCCCGGTCGGCGAGCCCGAGGCTCCGCATCAGGGTGTCGACCCACGCGCGCTCGTCGGCCGTCAGTCGTCTCCCGGCGAGCTCGAACGGCAGCAGCACGTTCTCGATCGCCGACAGCGTCGGCACCAGGTTGAACGCCTGGAAGACGAAGCCGACGTGCGTACGACGCAACACCGTGCGCGCGTCGTCGTCGAGGGCGTGCAGCGCCTGGCCGGCCACCCAGACCTCGCCGGAGGTCGGGTCGTCCAGGCCGGCGGCGAGGTTCATGAACGTCGACTTGCCGGAGCCGGACGGCCCCATCACCGCGGTGAACTGGCCGGCAGCGATGTCCACGGTCACCCCGTCGAGCGCGCGGACGAGCCCGGTGCCCTCGCCGTAGATCTTGGACACGCCGCGGAAGGCGACGATGGGCTCAGGAGGTTGGTGGGTCATGCCTCGACGCTAGGAACCGCGCGTCGCCCGCACATCTGGCGCAGGTCGTCACCCGGCGTACATCGCAGGAGGTACGTCGATCCCTCAGGCCAGCCCGTGCTCGTACGCGTAGACGACCAGCTGCACGCGGTCACGCAGACCCGAGCTTCGACAGGATCCGCGAGATGTGGGTCTTCACGGTGCCCTCGGCCAGGACCTCGACCGCCGCGATCTCGGCGTTCGACAGGCCCTGCGCGGCGCGCAGCAGGATCTCGCGCTCGCGCCCGGTGAGCGTGGTGTACTCCGGTCCCGGCGTGCGGGTCGGCCGGGCGCGGAACCGCTCCCAGAGGGCTCGGGTGGCGCTGGCCGCCACCACCTGGTTGCCGGCCGCGACGGCGCGCACCGACGCGAGCAGGAACTCCGGCTCGGCCCCCTTGAGGACGAACCCGCTCGCCCCCGCCTCGATCGCGGAGGCCGCCGCCTCGTCGTGGTCGAACGTGGTGAGCACGAGCACCTTCGGTGCGCGGTCGCCGTACGTCGTCACCAGCTCGCGGGTGGCCGTGACCCCGTCCACCGAGCTCATCCGCACATCCATCAGCACGACGTCGGGCCGGCAGGACTCGACCAGCTCGGCGACCTCGCTGCCGTCGGCGGCCTCGCCCACCACGTCGAGGTCCGGCTGCGAGCCGATCAGCATGGCGATGCCGGCCCGGAACAGGGCCTGGTCGTCGACCAGCGCGACGCGGATCGTCATCGTGGGCTGCCTCCGGGGACGCGGGCCTCGACGACCCAACGGTCTCCGCGAAGGTCGGCCGTCAGGGTCCCGCCGACGAGGGCGACGCGCTCGGCCATCCCGAGCAGGCCGTGACCCTGGCCGGACCCGTGCCTCTCGCTCGCGGCGTTGCTCACCCGTAGCCGGTACCCCTCGCTCCAGTCCTCGACGACCTCGACCGGCTCGGCGAGGTCACCGTGCTTGAGCGCGTTGGTCAGCGACTCGGTCAGCACCCCGCGCCTGGTGATGTCGAGCAGTCCCGTGGGCGCCGGACCGCCGCTGCGGTCGAGGTGCAGGTCCATGCCGGCGTCCCGCATCCGGGCGACCAGGGCGTCCGGCTGCTCGAAGACCAGAGCGTGCTCGGCAGGCGGTTGTTCGCGCAGCCGGCCGAGCAGGACGCGGACGTCGTCCATCGCCGAGCGGGCGGTGTCGCCGATGACGGTGAGCGCCTGCTGGGCGCGGTCGGGATCCTCGCGCACCACGTAGCGGGCACCGTCCGCCTGCGCCGCCACCACCGCCCACGAGTGGGCGACCAGGTCGTGCATGTCGGCCGCGATGCGGCTGCGCTCCTGCTCCTGCTCGTAGAGGTCGTGCAGCCGTCTGCTCTCGACGGCCTGCAGGGTGGCGTCGGCCCGCGCCTGCACGGCCTGGCGTCGCTGCCACCGCACGTACCCGGCGATCCACGAGCCGACGACCACCACGGCCGTGGAGGCCGCCAGGGCCAACGCACCGAGGACGTGGGCCCGCAGCGATCGCTCGTCGGCGAGACGGTTCCACTCCCAGCCTGCCGCGACCACGACGGCGACCGCCGCGCACGCGAGGCCGAGCCGGCGTACGCGGACGTCGCGGTGACCGCCCAGGGTGACGAACAGCGGGACGTACGCCAGGCAGGCGAACCACGCGACGTTCCCACTGACGACCTGCACGACGGAGGCGGCGACCGCCAGCGCCACCATGACGAACGGAGCCACGCGGCGGACCGCGAGCGCGGCGCCGAGGAGCACCGCGGCGAGCCAGGTCCAGGCCCCCATCTGGGTCTGGACGAGCCCGACGACCACGGCGAACGCGGCTCCCGTGGCCACGTCGACGAGCAGTCCGCGGCGGCTCGGCCCGTCGGCCTCACCCCACAGATCGGTCGTCAGCGTGCTCATGGGGCGAGTATGGCCGTCCGCCCGAAGCCTGCGCCGCCGCCTCCCGCCGCCGTGTCCGAATCCCGCGAGAGACTGTCGGCGGCGGGGTGCAGGATGGTGCCATGACGACAGCGACCCGCCGGCTCGACAGCGAGGCCTGCTACCGCGCCGTGAGCTCGCGGGACCGGCGCTTCGACGGCGTCTTCTACACCGCGGTCCGCACGACGGGCATCTACTGCCGCCCCTCGTGCCCGGCCCGGACGCCGGCGGCGCGCAACGTGGAGTTCCACCCGACGGCGGCCGCGGCCCAGGCGGCCGGGTTCCGGGCGTGCAAGCGCTGCCTGCCCGACGCCACGCCCGGCAGCCCCGAGTGGGACGTCGCCGCCGACGTCGCCGGCCGTGCGATGCGGCTGATCTCCGACGGTGTCGTCGACCGCGGGGGAGTCGAAGCGCTGGCCGCGCGTGTCGGCTACACGCCGCGCCACCTGAGCCGGCTGCTCACCGCCGAGCTCGGCGCCGGCCCGCTGGCCCTGGCCCGCGCGCGTCGGGCGCAGACGGCACGCGTGCTCATCGAGACGACCGACCTCCAGTTCGCGGAGATCGCGTTCGCGGCCGGCTTCGCGAGCATCCGGCAGTTCAACGACACGATCCGCGAGGTCTACGCCCTCTCGCCGACCGAGCTCCGCGGACGTCGCGGAGGCGCGCACCCCTCGACGGGCACCGTGACCATGCGGCTGGCCGTCCGGACTCCGTACGCCGGTCGTGACCTGCTCGCGTTCCTCGCCCTGCGCGCCGTGCCGGGGGTCGAGACGGCCGGCGAGGGCTGGTACGCCCGCACGCTCGCGCTCCCTCACGGCACCGGCACGGTCCGCCTCGACATCGGCGACCACGACGAGCCAGGACAGACGGCGTTCGTGCTGGCGACCTTCGCCCTCGACGACCTCCGCGACACCACGGCCGGTGTCGAGCGAGTCCGCCGTCTGCTCGACGCCGACTGCGACCCGGTCGCCGTCGACGAGGTGCTCGGCCGCGACCCGTTGCTCGGGCCGCTCGTCGGCGCGCGTCCCGGCCTGCGGGTCCCCGGCCACGTCGACGGCAACGAGATCGCCGTCCGCGCCGTGCTCGGCCAGCAGGTCACCGTGGGTGCCGCCCGCACCATCGCCGGCCGGCTGACCGCCGAGCTCGGCAAGCCGGTCGCGCGGCCCGACGGCGGGCTGACGCATCTGTTCCCCGACGTCGCGACGTTGGCCACCCTCGACCCGGTGGACCTGCCGATGCCCCGGTCGCGTGGCCGGGCCCTGATCGCCCTCTGCCGGGCGCTCGCCGAGGGCGAGGTCGTCCTCGACCGCGGGGCCGGACGCGACGACACCCGACGAGCGCTGCTGGCGATCCCGGGCATCGGACCCTGGACGGCCGACTACATCGCGATGCGGGCCCTCGGCGACCCCGACGTCTTCCTCCCCGCCGACACCGGTACCCGCGACGCCGTGACCCTCCTGGGCCGCGACCCCGCTGACGGCCGGCACCCTCGCCCAGCCCTGGCGACCCTGGCGCTCCTACGCGCAGGTGCACCTGTGGCGAAGCCTCAGCCCTACTCTCACGAACAACACCGAGGAGCACTGACATGTGGACCGTGATGGACAGCCCCATCGGCGACCTGCGCATCGTGGAGCGCGACGGCAAGATCACCCAGATCGAGTTCTCGCCGTTCCGCGACCACGACGGCCGGCCGCGCGGGGCGCGCAGCGACGACAACCCCGTCCTGGTCGAGGCCGTCGCCCAGCTCCGGGCGTACTTCGCCCGCGAGCTCAAGGAGTTCGACCTGCCGCTCGCGCCGGTCGGCAGCACCTTCCAGATGTCGGTCTGGGACCAGCTGGTGCAGATCGGCTACGGCGACACCGCGTCGTACGGCGAGATCGCGCGGCGGCTGGGCAAGTCCAACGCCGCGTCCCGTGCCGTCGGCCTCGCCAACGGCTCCAACCCGATCCCGATCGTCATCCCGTGCCACCGCGTCATCGGCGCCAACGGCACGCTGACCGGGTACGCCGGCGGCATCGAGCGCAAGCAGACCCTCCTCGAGCTCGAGCAGGATGCCTTGTTCTGATGCCCGCTTGGCGTCAGTTTCCCGAACATGACGTACGGCGCACCTCACGCCATGTTCGGCTTTCTCCGGCCGGCCGGAGAAAACCGACGACGACCGCAGCTACTCCGCGGCAGCGCGGCGCAGCGACTCCGACAGCCGCTCGGCGGCGGCCAGCACCGCGGGGGCGTGCATCCGGCCGGGCTGGCGGGAGAGCCGCTCGAGCGGGCCGGAGACCGACACGGCGGCGATCACCTTGCCGCCGGGGGACTTGATCGGGGCGGAGACCGAGGCGACGCCCTGCTCGCGCTCGCCCACCGACTGCGCCCAGCCGCGGCGGCGGATGCCGGAGAGGGCGGCGGCGGAGAAGGCGGCGTTCTGGAGGCCGCGGTGCATCCGCTCCGGGTCCTCCCAGGCGAGCAGGATCTGCGCGGCCGAGCCGGCCCGCATCGTCAGCTGCGAGCCGACGGGGATGGTGTCCCGCAGGCCCGAGGGACGCTCGGCGGCCGCGACGCAGACGCGGTAGTCACCCTGGCGGCGCCACAGCTGGGCCGACTCTCCGGTGATGTCGCGCAGGCGTGCGAGCACCGGCCCGGCGGTGGCCAGCAGGCGGTCCTCACCCGCGGCGGCCGACAGCTCGGCCAGTCGCGGCCCGAGCACGAAGCGGCCCTGCATGTCGCGAGCGACGAGGCGGTGGTGCTCCAGGGCCACGGCCAGACGGTGCGCGGTCGGGCGCGCGAGTCCGGTCGCGGTGACGAGGCCGGCCAACGTGGCCGGGCCCGCCTCCAGGGCCGTGAGCACGAGGGCGGCCTTGTCGAGAACTCCGACGCCGCTCGAGTTGTCCATATGCTAATACTGCCGTCTCAGAATCTGGATGGCAAGCCTATGCTTCGAAGCAGACGAAGACGAGCGCAAAGGAGCGACTCATGGGCAGGACCCTGGCCGAGAAGGTGTGGGACGAGCACGTCGTACGCCACGCGGACGGTGAGCCCGACCTCCTCTTCATCGACCTCCACCTCATCCACGAGGTGACGTCACCGCAGGCCTTCGACGGCCTGCGCCTCGCCGGCCGTCAGGTACGCCGCCCCGACCTCACCATCGCGACCGAGGACCACAACGTCCCGACGATCGACTGGGACAAGCCGATCGCCGACCCGGTCAGTCGTACCCAGGTCGAGACGCTGCGCCGCAACGCCGAGGAGTTCGGTGTGCGGCTGCACCCGCTGGGCGACCTCGACCAGGGCATCGTGCACATCATCGGCCCGCAGCTCGGGCTGACCCAGCCCGGCATGACGATCGTCTGCGGCGACTCGCACACCAGCACGCACGGCGCGTTCGGCGCGCTGGCCTTCGGCATCGGCACCAGCGAGGTCGAGCACGTCCTCGCCACCCAGACGCTGATGCAGGCCCGCCCGAAGACGATGGCCGTGACGGTCAACGGCGCCCTGCCCGAGGGCGTCACGGCCAAGGACCTCGTGCTGACCCTGATCACGCACACCGGCACCGGTGGCGGCCAGGGCTACGTCGTGGAGTACCGCGGCCCGGCCATCGAGGCGCTCTCGATGGAGGGCCGGATGACGGTCTGCAACATGAGCATCGAGTGGGGCGCCAAGGCAGGCCTGATCGCGCCCGACCAGAAGACCTTCGACTACCTCGAGGGCCGCAAGGAGGCGCCGAAGGGTGAGGAGTGGGACGCCGCCGTCGCCTACTGGCGGACCCTGGTCACCGACGACGACGCGACCTTCGACGAGGAGATCGTCCTCGACGCCAGCACCATGACGCCGTTCGTCACGTGGGGCACCAACCCCGGCCAGGGTGTGCCGCTCGGCGCGAGCGTCCCGGCACCCACCGACTTCGAGGACGCGACCGACCAGATCGCGGCGGAGAAGGCCCTGGAGTACATGGGGCTCCAGGCGGGCACGCCGATGCGCGAGATCAAGGTCGACACCGTCTTCGTCGGCTCGTGCACCAACGGTCGGATCGAGGACCTGCGCCTCGCGGCGTCGATCATCGAGGGCCGCCACGTGGCCGCCGACACCAGGCTTCTGGTCGTCCCCGGCTCGGTCAGGGTGCGCCTGCAGGCCGAGGACGAGGGGCTCGACGTGATCTTCAAGGAGGCCGGCGCCGAGTGGCGCGGGGCGGGCTGCTCGATGTGCCTGGGCATGAACCCCGACCAGCTCGCACCCCAGGAGCGCAGCGCCTCGACGTCCAACCGCAACTTCGAGGGCCGTCAGGGCAAGGGCGGACGTACCCACCTCGTGTCCGTCCCCGTGGCCGCGGCCACCGCTGTCCGCGGGACTCTCTCGTCACCGGCAGATCTGGAGTCCATCTGATGGAAGCCTTCACCAGCCACACCGGCATCGGCGTCCCGCTGCGCCGCAACAACGTCGACACCGACCAGATCATCCCGGCGGTCTACCTCAAGCGCGTCACGCGTGACGGCTTCGAGGACGGGCTGTTCGCGGCCTGGCGCAACGACCCCACGTTCGTGCTCAACCGCAAGCCGTACGACCAGGGTTCGGTGCTCGTCGCCGGTCCCGACTTCGGCACGGGCTCCTCGCGCGAGCACGCCGTGTGGGCCTTGCAGAACTACGGGTTCAAGGCCGTGATCTCGCCACGTTTCGGCGACATCTTCCGGGGCAACTCGGGCAAGGCGGGGCTGCTGGCCGCCCAGGTCGACGAGAAGGTCGTGCAGCGGTTGTGGGACCTGCTCGAGTCGCAGCCGGGTGCGACCGTCTCGGTCGACCTGGCGTCGCGGACCGTGCGCGCCGGCGAGGGCGTCGACGCCATCGAGGACTCCTTCGACATCGACGACTACACGCGGTGGCGGCTGCTCGAGGGCCTCGACGACATCGGCATCACGCTCTCCCACGAGGCCGACATCGAGGCTTTCGAGGCCGGTCGGCCGAGCTTCAAACCGGCCACCCTGTAAGGGCTTTCTGGCCCTTTGAGGGCCAAAACCCTGCTTTTGAGCCGGAAAGTGCCGATTTTCACCCCGAAACACCGGCGTGGCGATTGTCCCCGCGCGCCGGAATACCTAGCGTGCGTTGGAGAAAGTCGAGCAACGGCTCGGCCAGAGGGACCATTGGAAGGGAACCTAGTGAACAAGTCTCAGCTCATCGACGCGCTGGCTACGCGTTACGACGGGAACCGGAAGGCCGCGGCGCAGGCGCTGGAGTCAGTGCTCGACACCATCACCCGTGAGGTCGCCAAGGGCGAGAAGGTCGCCATCACCGGCTTCGGGTCGTTCGAGAAGCGTGTCCGCGAGGCTCGCTGGGTGCGCAACCCGCAGACCGGCGCTCGCATCAAGGCCAAGAAGACCGCCGTGCCGAAGTTCACCGCCGGCGCGGACCTGAAGAACGTCGTCTCCGGCGCCAAGAAGCTGCCGAAGCTCGTCATCGCGAAGGCGACCGCTCCGGCAGCCAAGAAGGCTGCTCCGGCCAAGGCCACTGCTCCGGCGAAGAAGGCGTCGGCGAAGAAGGCGGCTCCGGCCAAGAAGGCTCCGGCGAAGAAGGCCGCGGCCAAGACGCTCGCGAAGAAGTCGCCCGCGGCCAAGGCTCCGGCCAAGAAGGCTGCGGCCAAGACGCTCGCGACGAAGGCGCCGGCGAAGAAGACGGCACCAGTCAAGAAGGCTGCCGCCAAGAAGGCTCCGGCCAAGAAGGCCGCCGCGAAGAAGGCTCCGGCCAAGAAGGCCGCAGCGAAGAAGGCTCCGGCCAAGAAGGCCGCCAAGAAGTCCTGACGCACCATCTCGTCTGAGGGCGGGTCGCCGGTCGGCGGCTCGCCCTCAGGTGATTTCGGCCGGCAGGCCCGCGACCACGACGGCGGTGTGCGCGCCGACCCCGATGCTGATCGCGTCGGCCAGGTCGGCCGCGTCGTCGACGTCGCGCCGCAGCCGCGTGAGGTCGCCGGCGATGGGCCGGGCGCCGCCCTCCCGATGGAGGGCCGCGGAGCGGAAGCCGAACTCGGGCGCGAACAGCCTCGTGCGGCGCCGTGTAGAGAGTGGTCCCGGCGCCAGACGCGTCGGCGACGAACCGGTGGCTCCCAGGTTCCTCGGCCAACGCATCCTCCAGGTCGGCGGCCGTCAGGCACGGCAGGTCGGCGCACATCGCGACCGGGACGAGACCGGGCCAGCGTCGGGCCGCCTCCCTCGCCGCGAGCACCAGGCTGCCGTTGAGGTCGCCCGAGACGCCGTCGGGGATGGCCGCGCAGCCGAGGGCGGACAGCGCGGCGGCGAAACGCGCGTCGTCGGTGACGACCAGCACCTGTTGGACCGACGGCGCGGCCAGGCAGGCGGTCGCTGTGTCCATCGCGAACGCCGTCGCGAGCTCGTCGCGGGGAAGATCTCCGAGCCGGCTCTTGCCGCGCCCGGGGGGCTTCACCGGGAGCAGGACGACGTACGGGACAGGCCCTGACGAGAGAGGCATCGCGTCGATCCTTCCAGGCGCCCGTCACCTGGCCGCGAGGGGTCGCCCACCGAGTAGCCTTCGCGCGTGACTGTCCGCGACCTGCAGCAGCCGCGTGGCTGGGCCTTCAGCCTGGCCGTGCCCATCCTGAAGCCGCTGATGCTGGCGACCACCAAGAGGACCTGGGAGGGCGGCGAGAACATCCCGGCGACCGGTGGCTGCATCGTCGTGTTCAACCACATCTCGCACGCCGACCCGTTGACGGCGGCGCACTTCGTCTACGACCACGGCCGCATCCCGCGGTACCTCGCCAAGTCCGGGCTGTTCAAGAACAAGGCGCTCGGCTTCTTCCTGCGCGGCGCCGGCCAGATCCCCGTCGAGCGACTGAGCAGGAACGCCAAGGGCGCGTACGACGCGGCGGTCGCGGCCGTGCGCGCGGGCGAGTGCGTGGTGGTCTACCCGGAGGGCACGCTGAGCCGCGACCCGGACCTCTGGCCGATGACCGGCAAGTCGGGTGCCGCCCGGATCGCCCTGGAGACAGGGGCGCCGGTGATCCCGGTCGGGCAGTGGGGTGCGCAGAAGCTGCTGGCGCCGTACACGAAGACGCCGAAGCCGTTCCCGCGCAAGGACATCCGGATGCTGGCCGGTCCGCCCGTGCCTCTCGACGACCTGATCGCCCTGCCGCGCACGCAGCAGGTGATCAACTCGGCGACCGAGCGGATCATGGCGGCGGTCACCGCGCTGGTGGAGGAGCTGCGGGGCGAGCACGCGCCGGCGCTGCGGTTCGACCCGCGCAAGGCCGGGGTCAAGCTCACCGGAGACCCGCGCAAGACCGACCCGCAGGAGAAGCCGTGAACCAGCACCACAAGGTCGCCGTCTTCGGAGCCGGCTCGTGGGGGACGGCGTTCTCCGTCGTGCTCGCCGACGCCGGCAACCAGGTGTCGATCTGGGGGCGGCGCGAGGAGCTGTGCACCGCGATCAACAAGACGCGCGAGAACCCTGACTACCTGCCTGGCATCACGCTGCCCGAGCAGATCACCGCGACCCACGACCCCGAGGAGGCCGCCGCCGGCGCGGACATCGTCGTGCTCGCCGTACCTTCCCAGACGCTGCGCGCGAACCTCGAGGACTGGGCGTCGGTGCTCGCGCCCGACGCGGTGCTGGTGTCGCTGATGAAGGGAGTCGAGCTCGGGACGCTGAAGCGGATGAGCGAGGTGATCGCCGAGATCACCGGCGCCGGACCCGACCGCATCGCGGTGGTCAGCGGTCCGAACCTCTCCAAGGAGATCGCCCGCCGCGAGCCGGCCGCGTCGGTCGTGGCCTGCGCGGACGAGTCGGTCGCCCAGCAGGTCCAGGACCGGGTGCACGGCTCGATGTTCCGCCCGTACACCTCCGTCGACGTGGTGGGCTGCGAGATCGGCGGCGCCTACAAGAACGTCGTCGGCATCGCGGTCGGGATGGCCGTCGGGCTCGGGTTCGGCGACAACACCACCGCCTCCCTGATCACCCGCGGCCTGGCCGAGACGGCTCGCGTCGCCAAGGCCTTCGACGCGAACCCGATGACGCTGATGGGGCTGGCCGGGCTCGGCGACCTGGTCGCCACCTGCTCGTCGCCGCTGTCGCGCAACCGGTCGTTCGGCGAGAAGCTCGGCAAGGGCATGACCACCGACGACATCTACGCCTCGACCCGCCAGGTCGCCGAGGGCGCCAAGTCCTGCGCGTCGCTGCACGCCCTGGCCCGCCGCGAGGGCGTGTACGTGCCCATCGCCGAGGCCGTCGACGCCGTCGTCGCCGGCAAGATGACCGCCGCCGACACGATGGAGTCGTTCATCTCCCGCGACACCAAGGCAGAGACCGACTGAGGCGTTCAGCGCCAGGATTTCCCGTCAACACCCCGTACCCGTCAGGGCAGTTGATCGAGCGCCTGCTCGAGGTCGGCCCAGAGGTCGTCGACGTCCTCGATGCCGACGGACATCCGGACGAGGCCCTCGGGGATGGTCGAGGCCTCGCCCTTCCAGCGCCGGCGGCGTTCGAACGTCGACTCGACACTGCCGAGCGAGGTGGCGTGCACCCACAACGAGGTGGAGTGGGTGAGCAGGTCGGCGGCCTCCGCGGTCGGGAGCACGGCCGCGACGATCGCACCGAAGCCCGGGTAGCGGACGGACTCGATGGCGGGGTGCGACTCCAGCCGCCGGGCGAGCTCCATCGCGTTGGCCTGCGACCGCTCCACCCGCAGGTGGAGGGTGCGCAGGCCGCGCAGGGCGAGCCAGGCCTCCAACGTCCCGGGGATGGCGCCGACCAGGTCGCGGCGGCCCTTCAGGACGTCGTACAGCTGCGGGTCGCGGACCACCAGCGCGCCCATGACGACGTCGCTGTGGCCGGCCAGGAACTTGGTCACCGAGTGCAGCACGATGTCGGCGCCGAGCTCGAGCGGCCTCTGCACGAGGGGCGTCGCGAAGGTGTTGTCCACGACGACCCGGGCGCCGGCCTCGTGGCCCGCCCGCACGAGCGTCGCGATGTCGGCCACCTCGAGGGCGGGGTTGGTCGGCGACTCGATCCAGAGGATGGCCGCGTCGTCCAGGGCGCCGATCACCGCAGCGGTGTCGGCGATGTCGACGAGCAGGGCCTTGACCCGGCCGCGCGCCTCGAGGTCGCCGAGCTGCCCGATGCTGCCGAGGTACGCGTGCCGCGGCGCGACCACCAGCGCGTCCTGGCCGACGAGGTCCAGCACCGTGGAGACGGCCGCCAGCCCCGAGGAGAAGGCCAGCGCGCGCCCACCCTCGAGGGCGCCGAGCGCCTCCTCGAACGCCGACCACGTCGGGTTCGCGTACCGCCCGTACTCGAGGTCGCCGCCCGCGACGTACGTCGACGCCATCGTGATCGGCGCGTTGAGCGGCTGGTCCACGTCGCGCGGCGGCCGGCCGGCGTGCACGACGACGGTCGCGGGGGAGAGGGCGGGAGTGTCACCGGACATGGCCTCCAACCTAGGAGGCTAGGTTGACTGGCGATGAGCCAGCCCAAGAAGCGCGTGGCCGTGGTCTTCGGCGGCCGGTCCAGCGAGCACGCCATCTCGTGCGTGACGGCGGGCAGCGTGCTGCAGGCCATCGACCGGTCCGCGTACGACGTGGTGCCGATCGGCATCGCCACCGACGGTCGCTGGGTGCTGGAGTCCGGTGACCTCGAGCGGCTGCAGATCACCGGGCCCGACGGGCTGCCGTCCGTCGACGGCGACCGGGCCGCGGTGACCCTGGCCCGCGACGCCCACACCACCGACCTGGTCGTGCACGAGCCGTCGCAGCCGCCGCAGACGCTCGGCGAGGTCGACGTGGTCTTCCCCGTGCTGCACGGCCCGTGGGGCGAGGACGGCACCATCCAGGGGATGCTCGAGATGGCCGGCGTCCGCTACGTCGGCGCGGGCGTGCTCGCCAGTGCCGTCAGCATGGACAAGGCGTACATGAAGGTCGTGCTCGCCGCGGCCGGGCTGCCCCTGATGAAGTCGATCACCGTCACCGCGCGCGAGTGGTACCGCGACCCGGACGGCATCACCCATCGCATCGGCGAGCTCGGCTACCCGGTGTTCGTGAAGCCCGCCCGCGGCGGCTCGTCGATCGGCATCTCCAAGGCGCACCACGCGGGCGAGCTCGCCGACGCGATCGAGGAGGCGCACCGCCACGACCCCAAGGCGCTGATCGAGGTCGCGGCCGAGGGCGCCCGCGAGATCGAGTGCGGCGTGCTGCAGGCGCTGGACGGCACCCCCGAGACCAGCCTGCCCGCCGAGATCCGGATCACCGGCGACCACGAGTTCTACGACTTCGCGGCCAAGTACCTCCCCGAGGAGCACACCGAGCTCGACGTCCCCGCGAACCTGCCGGACGACGTCGCCACGTCGCTGCGCGACCTGGCGGCGCGGGCGTTCGAGGCGGTCGGCTGCGAGGGCCTGGCCCGCGTGGACTTCTTCGTGTTCCCGGACGGGTCGCTGGTGGTCAACGAGATCAACACGATGCCGGGCTTCACGCCGCTGTCGATGTTCCCGCGGATGTGGGCGGCCACGGGCCTGGACTACCCGGCCCTGGTCGACCGGCTGATCACGCTGGCCCTCAACCGCTCGACCGGGCTGCGCTGAGCGGGCTGAGCGCTACTCGCAGTCGTCGACCAGCTCGAGGTTGTCCTTGACCGGCTGCGCCAGCTCGGCGATGACGGCGGCGCCGCCCTCGGGGCGGTAGTCGTGGGGCATCTCGATCGAGACGATCGGGCGGTAGCCGACGGCCGTGAACGTGACGTCGGCGTCCTGGTCGGCGATCACGTCGTCGGGCACGAACCACCCGACGTCGTTGGCCACCTCGCAGTGCGCGAACTCGTCGAACTCCGCGGGTACGTCGACGCCGCACCGCACGATGATCGCCGGGTCGCCCCAGGCGGCGCCGAGGGAGTTCGCCGGGTTGACCTTGCGGCGCTCCTCGCCGTCGAGGCGCCGGGGCACGTCCTCGATGAAGGCGTTGCACGCCGCGAGGTCCTCGGCGGACACCTGCGGCTGCTCGAGCGTGATCGGCTCGTCCGCGCAGCCGGTGAGGGTCGCGGCGAGCAGCAGCGCCGTCGTACCGACGCAGACGCCCCGGACCGCGGCGGGTCCGAGGCGTCGTGTGCTGCTGCGGGACGCGCTCAGATGTGCACCACCGGGCAGGTGAGCGTGCGGGTGATGCCGTCGAGGTTCTGCACCTTCGAGACCACCAGCTTGCCCAGCTCGTCGACGTTGCGGGCCTCGGCCCGGACGATCACGTCGTACGGACCGGTGACGTCCTCGGCGAGGGTCACGCCCTTCACCTGGGCGATGGCGCGGGCCACGTCGGCGGCCTTGCCCACGTCGGTCTGGATCAGGATGTAGGCCTGGACGACCATCGATCACTCCTCGTGTCCGGGGGGCCCGGCGGGCGGGCTGCTTGCCGCCGCCCAACCTACAGGCGACCGCGACTGGTGAGATAGGCACATGACGATCCCGACCGTTCCCGCAGGGGCGAGCCTGGCCGACGTGGGGGAGTTCGGGCTGATCGGCGCGCTCGTCGCGCTGTTCCCCCAGGGCGAGCACGTGCTGGTCGGGCCCGGCGACGACGCCGCCGTGCTGCGGGTCCGGTCCGGCCACGTGGTGGTCTCCACCGACCTGCTCGTCGAGGGTCGGCACTTCCGGCGGGACTGGGCGAGCGCCGAGGACGTCGGGCCACCGCGCGGCCGCGCAGAACCTCTCCGACATCAACGCCATGGGCGGCACCGCCCACTCGCTCACCATCGGCCTCGGTGCTCCGGGCGACCTGCCGGCCCAGTGGGCCCTCGACTTCGCCCGCGGCTTCGCCGACGAGTGCGCCCTGGTCGGGGCGAGCGTGGTCGGCGGCGACCTCACCCGGGCGAACGAGGTCGTCATCGCGGTCACCGTGATCGGCGCCTGCACCCAGGCCCCGGTGCTGCGCTCGGGCGCCGAGCCGGGTCAGGTGCTCGCCATCGCCGGCCGCCAGGGCTGGTCGGCCGGCGGGCTCGCCGTGCTGGGCCGCGGCTTCCGGTCCCCGCGCGTGCTCGTGGAGGCGTACCGACGCCCCGAGCCGCCGTACGCCGCCGGGCCGGCCGCCGCGGTCGCCGGCGCGACCGCGATGATCGACGTCTCCGACGGCCTGGTCGCCGACGCCGGCCACCTGGCGGCCGACTCCGGCGTGGCCATCGACCTGCGCAGCGACGCCTTCGAGGTGCCCGAGCCGCTGCACGCCGTGGCCGCGGCCACCGGGAGCGACCCGATGGCGCTGATCCTCGGCGGCGGTGAGGACCACTCCCTGCTCGCCACCTTCGACCCCGGCACCGTGCCCGCCGGCTGGACCGAGGTGGGCTCCGTGGGCGAGGGTGAGGGGGTCACCGTCGACGGGGCCGAGTACGACGGCCCCACCGGCTGGACGCACTTCTGAGCGGAAGGAATCTCCGGCCGGCCGGGGATTCCTGAACTTGTCAGCCATCGCAAGGCCCGACAAGTTCAGGGAAGGGCTGACAAGTACGGCGCAGCTCAGGGTGGCACTGCTATCGATTTCGGGGGGTCACCTTCCGTCGGCTAGGCTTTCCCGGTTGCCCGGAGGACGCGAACGTCCGGGTGACCCCACTTACCTCGACTGATCCAGGAGCATGACCGTGGCTGCCGTCTGCGACATCTGCGCCAAGAAGCCGGGCTTCGGCAACAACCGTCCGTGGTCCAAGAAGGCCACCCGCCGTCGGTTCGACCCCAACATCCAGCGGGTCCGCGCCACGGTCAACGGCACCCCGAAGCGCGTGAACGTGTGCACCTCCTGCCTCAAGGCCGGCAAGGTCACCCGCTGACCTGACGCACCTGCACTCGACTCAGACCCCGGGAACGACACCCGGGGTCTTGTCATGTCCGGACCAGCACCGGACGACTAACGTTCCCCAGATGGAGCAGGTGCCCCGCGGCAGCGGCACGATCGAGCTGGCGGTGGTGCTCCGCTTCGTCGACATCGCGGTCGACGCGCTCGCGGAGGCCCGCGAGGAGATCGACGCCCTCAACGTCTACCCGGTGCCCGACGGCGACACCGGCACCAACATGTACCTCACCGTGGCCGCGGCCCGCGACGCGTTCCGCGACGCCGTTCGGGAGGGGAGTGGCGACGGCGACCTCCTGGCCGGTCTCGCCGGCCTGCGTCGGGGCGCCCTCCTCGGCGCCCGTGGCAACAGCGGCGTGATCCTCAGCCAGATGCTCGGCGCCGTGGCCACCACCATCGCCGGGGCCACCGCCGAGGAGCGCAACGCCAGCATCATGGCGCGGGCGCTGCGCGAGGCCACCGAGGGCGCGTACGCCGCCGTGGGGACGCCCGTGGAGGGCACCATCCTCACGGTGATCCGGGCCGCAGCCGAGGCGGCCGAGGCGCGCGCGGAGCAGCCCGGCGCCCGCGCCCGCGACGTCTTCACCGACGCCGCGGCCGCGGCCCGCGAGGCGCTGGCCAAGACGCCCGACCAGCTCGCCGTGCTGCGCGACGCCGGCGTCGTGGACGCCGGTGGCCGGGGCCTGAGCGTGATCCTCGACGCGGCGGAGACGGTGCTCACCGGCCGTCGGCCCACCCCCGTCACCGCGCCCATCGGCGCGCACCGGATCCCGATCCCGACGTCCGGGGTGGAGCACCCGGACCTGACGCCCGAGGGGCCGGCGTACGAGGTGATGTACCTGCTCGACGCCGACGACGCCCACGTACCGAACCTCAAGGAGGCCCTCGCCGGCCTGGGCGACTCGCTGGTCGTGGTCGGCGGCGACGGGCTCTGGAACGTCCACGTCCACACCGACGAGGTCGGCGCCGCGGTCGAGGCGGGGATCGTCGCCGGACGTCCGCACCGGATCCGGGTGACGCACTTCGCCGAGCAGGTCGAGGCCGCACGAGGTCGACGTACGCCGACCAGGAAGGGCCGCCAGGTCGTCGCCGTCGCGGCCGGTCCCGGCCTGGAGAAGCTGTTCGAGGAGGCGGGCGCCACCGTCGTGGTCGGCGGACCGGGCAACCGGCCCTCGACCGGGATGATCCTCGAGGCCATCCGCGCGTGCTCCGCCCAGGAGGTGATCGTGCTGCCCAACGACGCCGACTCGGTGCGGGCGGCCGAGGCCGCGGCGCGGACGGCAGAGGGAGACCCAGAGATGCATGGGGACGTGCGGGTCGCGGTGATCCCGACCGAGGCCCAGGTGCAGGGCCTGGCCGCGCTCGCGGTCCACGAGCCCGGCCGCGCCTTCGACCAGGACGTCCTCGAGATGACCGCGACCGCCCGCCACGCCCGGCACGGCGCGGTGACCGTGGCCGCCCGGCAGGCCATGACGATGGCCGGGCCGTGCGAGCCCGGCGACATCCTCGGCGTGATCGCCGGCGACTTCGCGGTGGTCGGCTCGGACCTCGACACGGTGGCCGCCGACGTCCTCGAGCGGCTGCTGGCCGGCGGCGGTGAGCTGGTCACGATCGTGGGCGGCGAGGGCAGCGACGAGCTGGCCCGGCGGACCGCCGACGGGGTCGAGGAGCGGCACCCGCATGTCGACGTGATGGTGTACGACGGTGGCCAGCAGCGCTATCCCCTCCTCATGTCCGTGGAGTAGACCGTGATCACCCTCGACTCGCCCGTCACCACCGTGCTGGGCGACAAGGCGACCAAGCGCAAGCGGCTGGCCGAGGGCCTCGGCATCGAGACGGTCGGCGACCTGCTGCGCCACTTCCCCCGTCGCTACGTCAAGACCGGCGAGCTGACCCACGTGGCCGACCTCCAGCCGGGCGAGATGATCACCGTGGTCGGCGAGATCGCCGTCAGCGAGCTGCGGACCTACCGCGACAAGCGGACCGGCCGGCCGGCGTACCGGCTCGAGACCGTGCTCCAGACCGACGGGCCCCGGCTGAAGATGACGTTCTTCGCCAAGAGCCAGGGCACCGCCTCGTGGCAGGCCAAGCGGCTGTCGAAGGGGCGGCGCGGGGTGTTCGGTGGCCAGGTCAGCACCTTCCGCGGTGAGTGGCAGCTGACCAACCCGCACATGGTGCTGTTCGGCGCTGATGACTCGGCGTCCAGCGAGGACGGCGAGCCGGCCGGGATGGTCGACAACTTCGGCGACCTCTACCCGATCTACCCGCAGACCAAGGGCGTCGAGTCCTGGGACATCCAGCGCGCGGTCAACTTCGCCCGCTCGGTCGTCGACGACGTGCCCGAGGTCGTCCCCGAGGAGATCCGCGACGAGTACGACGTCGTCGACGCGCGCACGGCCGTCGACCTGATCCACGCGCCGGACACGTTCGCCCAGGTCGAGGTCGGCCGTCGTCGGTACCGGTTCGAGGAGGCGCTGGTCACCCAGGTCGTGCTCGGTCGCCGGCGTGCGTTCCTGCGCACCCTGGGCGCCCAGGCCCGATCGGGCGGCGGGGGTCTGCTGGCGGCGTTCGACGAGCGGCTGCCGTTCGTCCTCACCGACGGGCAGCGCGCGGTCGGCGAGGTGATCGAGGCCGACCTGGCGCAGCCCCACCCGATGAACCGCCTGCTCCAGGGCGAGGTCGGCTCCGGCAAGACCGTCGTCGCGCTGCGGGCCATGCTGCGGGTCGTCGACTCGGGCGGCCAGGCCGCGCTGCTCGCGCCGACCGAGGTGCTCGCCCAGCAGCACTACCGATCCATGACGGCGATGCTCGGCGACCTCGCCGCCGGCGGAATGCTCGGCGGTGCCGCCGACGGCACGACGGTCGCGCTGCTCACCGGGTCGATGCCCAAGGCGGCGCGGGCCGAGGCCATGTCGCGGATGGTCACCGGCGAGGCCGGCATCGTCATCGGCACCCACGCCCTGCTCGAGGAGAAGGTCATGTTCGCCGACCTGGGCCTGGTGGTCGTCGACGAGCAGCACCGGTTCGGCGTCGAGCAGCGGGCCGCTCTCACCGACAAGGCGGGCTGGCCGCCGCACGTGCTGGTGATGACCGCGACCCCGATCCCGCGCACGGTGGCGATGACGGTGTTCGGCGACCTGGAGGTGTCCACGCTGTCGGAGCTGCCCGCCGGCCGGGCGCCGATCCAGACGAACGTCGTGCCGCTCGCCGAGCACCCCGGCTGGATCGAACGCGTCTGGGTGCGCGTCAAGGAGGAGGTCGAGAAGGGCCATCAGGCGTACGTCGTGTGCCCCCGCATCACCGGCGACGAGCAGGAGGAGGGTGGTCGCGACGTCATCGACATGATGGAGGAGGAGTTCGTCGACACGCCGCTCGCCCGCCCGGCCGGCGAGCGACCGCCTCTCAACTCGGTCACCGAGGCGGTGGAGCGGCTGCGCTCCGGGCCGCTCGCCGGGCTGCGCGTGGAGATGCTGCACGGCCGGATGCCGCCCGACGACAAGGACCGCGTGATGCGCTCGTTCGCGGCGGGCGAGATCGACGTGCTGGTGTCCACGACCGTCATCGAGGTCGGCGTCGACGTCGCCAACGCGACCACGATGGTGCTGCTCGACGCCGACCGCTTCGGGATCTCGCAGCTGCACCAGATGCGCGGTCGCGTCGGCCGCGGCGGCCTGCCGGGCCTGTGCCTGCTGGTCAGCTACGCCGAGGCGCTCTCGCCCGCCCGCGAACGGCTGGATGCCGTGGCCGCCACCACCGACGGCTTCGAGCTGAGCCGGCTCGACCTCGACCAGCGCCGCGAGGGCGACGTGCTGGGCGCCTCGCAGTCCGGGTTCCGGTCGAGCCTGACGATGCTCCGGGTCCTCCGCGACGAGGACACGATCGTGGCCGCGCGCGAGGCGGCCACCCGTCTGCTCGAGCGGGATCCGGAGCTCACCGGTGCGCCGGAGCTCGCCCGCGCTGTGGCGGAGTTGGAGCAATCACGGCAGTCTGACTTCATGGAGAAGGCCTAGTTCCATTCCATGACACGAATCATCGGGGGATCAGCCGGGGGGCGTCGTCTCGCCACTCCCCGCGGGACCAGCACGCGGCCCAGCAGCGACCGCGTGCGCGAGGCGCTGTTCTCGGCCATCGAGTCCTGGTGCGGCTCGCTCCAGGGGCTGCGCTTCCTCGACCTGTACGCCGGGTCGGGTGCGGTCGGGCTGGAGGCATGGTCGCGCGGCGCCGGTGTGGTCACCCTCGTCGAGCAGGACCGCCGCACCGCCGCCCTGATCACCAGCAACGCCAAGACCCTCGGCTTCCCCAAGGCGAACGTCGTCGTCGGCCCGGTGACCGCGACCCTCGCGCGGCCGCCCGTGGCGCCGTACGACGTCGTGTTCCTCGACCCGCCCTACCCGACCACCGGCGACGAGGTCGACGGCAACCTCGAGCAGCTGTCGGGCGAGTGGGTGGTCCCCGGAGGCATGGTCGTGGTCGAGCGGTCGTCCCGCAGCCGCGCGCCACAGTGGCCGTCGTGGTTCTCGGAGACCCGCGAGCGGAAGTACGGCGAGACCACCCTTTGGTACGGTCACGCCGCCCACCCCCGCTGATCAGGAGCCCCCGTGCACCGAGCCGTCTGCCCCGGGTCGTTCGACCCGGTCACGCTGGGCCACCTCGACATCGTCGGGCGCGCGTCGAAGCTGTTCGACGAGGTCGTGATGGCGGTCGGGGTGAACCCGTCCAAGAGCCGGATGTTCTCGGCCGAGGAGCGGATCGCGATGCTGGAGCAGGCCTGCGCCGGCTTCGACAACGTCCGGGTGGAGTCGTTCTCCGGGCTGCTGACCGACTTCTGCCGGGCCCACGACGTGAACGCGATCGTCAAGGGGCTGCGGGCCGTCAGCGACTTCGACTACGAGCTGCAGATGGCGCAGATGAACGCCTCGCTGGCCGAGGAGGTCGAGACGGTCTTCGTGCCGACGGCCCCGGAGTACTCCTTCCTCGCCTCCAGCCTGGTCAAGGAGGTCGCCCGGTTCGGCGGCGACGTGTCGCGGTTCCTCCCCGACTTCGTCAACGACGCGCTCGTGGCGCGTCTGACCAGCGAGAACGCCTGACCGCGGTTTTGCCCGCGCACGCGGGGGGTGGGTACGCTTCCCCCTGGATCTGCGTGTTTCGACCCGGAAGTGATCTCCCTGAGCAACCTGGACCCGAGAGCGCCGCTCGTGCTCGACACTCGCGAGCTCGGCCGCCGCCCGGGGTCCATGCACGGGGTGTCACGAACGGTGCCGGCGCCCGCGGATCTGGGCATCGAAGTCCTCCGTGTCCCCGAAGGCTCCCAGGTCGACCTCGACCTGAGGCTGGAAGCGGTCATGGAGGGGGTACTGGTCACGGGCACGGCGCGAGCCGGGCTCGAGGGAGAGTGCGTCCGGTGCCTGGGGCCGATCACCGACGAGCTCGAGGTCGATCTCCAGGAGCTGTACGTCTACGACGACCGCGATCATGACCCCGACGAGGACGACGAGGTCAGCATGCTCCAGGACGACCTGCTCGACCTGGAGCCGCTGCTGCGGGACGCGGTGGTGCTTGCACTGCCGTTCCAGCCCTTGTGCCAACCGGACTGCCCCGGACTGTGCGTCGAATGTGGCGCTCGGCTCGCGGACGACCCGGACCACGGGCACGAGGAGCCGGTCGACCCGCGGTGGGCGGCCCTGACGGGGCTGACAGAGACGGGGCTGACCGAGCTCCAGCAAGACGAAACGACCCAGACGAATGATCGCTAGGAGAGAACAGTGGCTGTCCCGAAGCGGAAGATGTCGCGCAGCAACACGCGTCACCGTCGCTCGCAGTGGAAGGCCGTCGCGCCGACCCTGGTGACGTGTGCCAACCCCGCGTGCGGCGCGAAGCACCTGCCGCACCGTGCGTGCGGGACGTGCGGCCAGTACGGCGCCCGGTCCGACCGTCGTCAGGTCCTCTGACCCGGTCGCTGCCCTGACCAACTACGGCACGCTCCGCGCTGCGCTCGGGGATCCGGTCCTGGAGCCCGAGCTCCTCGAACGCGCCCTGACCCACCGCTCGTACGCCTACGAGCACGGGGGGCTGCCCAACAACGAGCGGCTGGAGTTCCTCGGCGACTCCGTGCTCGGCGTGGTCGTGACCGAGACGCTGTACGTCACCCACCCGGACCTCAGCGAGGGCCGGCTGGCGAAGCTCCGCGCGGCCGTGGTGAACGCCCGCGCCCTGGCAGAGGTCGGCCGCGACATCGGTCTCGGTGACCACGTCAAGCTCGGTCGCGGCGAGGAGGCGACCGGTGGCCGGATGAAGGCCTCCATCCTCTCCGACACCGTCGAGGCGGTGATCGGGGCCGTGCACCTCAGCGGCGGCTTCGACGCCTCCGGCCCGCTCGTGCACATGCTCTTCGACCCGCTCATCGAGGCGGCGTCCGAGCTCGGCGCCGGCCTCGACTGGAAGACCTCCCTGCAGGAGCTCTCCGCCGAGCGCGGCCTCGGCGTGCCCGAGTACGTCATCCAGGACGAGGGCCCCGACCACATGAAGACCTTCACCGCCCAGGTGCGGGTGGGCGCCGACCTGTACGGCAACGGGGTCGGCCGCTCGAAGAAGGAAGCCGAGCAGGCCGCCGCCGAGACGGCGTACGGCGACCTCTCGGTCATCTCGGGGCTCGACCTCGCGTCGTCCGCCGACGACTGAGCCGGCTGGAGAGCTGGCCGCGTGCCCGAGCTGCCCGAGGTCGAGGTCGTCCGCGCCGGCCTGGAGCGCCACGTCGTGGGCGCCACCCTCGACCGGGTCGAGGTGCTGCACCCGAGGCCCGTACGGCGTGACCCGCGCGGCTCGACCGGCTTCGCCGCCGCGCTGACCGGACGCCGCGTGGAGGCCGCTCGGCGCCGCGGCAAGTACTTCTGGCTGGCCCTCGACAACGGCGACGCCGTGCTCGGCCACCTCGGCATGAGCGGTCAGATGCTCGTGCAGCCGGCCGACGCGCCCGACGACCGGCACCTCCGGGTCCGGTTCACCCTCGGCGGCGAGGGGTTCGAGGGGACCGAGCTGCGGTTCGCCGACCAGCGGATGTTCGGGGGGCTGTTCGTCTCCGAGGGCGGCGCCGACCTGCCGCTCGAGATCGCCCACATCGCCCGGGACCCGCTCGACCCGGAGTTCGACGTGGACGCGTTCGTCCGTCGGGTCCGCAAGCGCAGCTCCGGGATCAAGCGGCAGCTCCTCGACCAGACGCTCGTCTCGGGTGTCGGCAACATCTACGCCGACGAGGCCCTGTGGCGCGCGATGGTCCACGGCGAGCGCCGCGGCGACCGGCTGCCCGCGGCCAAGGTCCGCGAGCTGCTCGACCAGGCCCGTGAGGTGATGGTCGCGGCCCTGGGGGAGGGCGGCACGTCGTTCGACGCGCTGTACGTCAACGTCAACGGCCAGTCCGGCTACTTCGACCGCTCGTTGCACGCCTACGGCCAGGAGGGCCGTCCGTGCGACCGCTGCGGGGCCCCCGTCCGGCGGGTCGCCTTCATGAACCGGTCGTCGTACTTCTGCCCCGTCTGCCAGCCGGCGCCACGCGCGCGGCGGTCCGGATCAGTGGCGCCGCGAGATTGACCACGAGGGCGCGGAGTGTCACCCTTGAAGACGGCCCTCACATCGGGCTGTCAACCGTATTCCGGAAGGCTTCTACTACATGGCCAAGGCGCTGCTCGGCACCTTCCACAGCGACCAGCGGACCGCCGCCCACCTCCTGTCGGAGAACACCCGACTTCGTGTGCGCGTGCGCGACCTGGAAGAGCTCATCGCTCGACTGCAGGACGAGAACGACCGCCTGGCCCAGGCCGCGGCTGTCGCCCTCCTCGACCTCCAGCCCGAGGAGCTCAAGGAGATGCAGCCGGTCTGACCGGCGACCGATGACGGCGACCTGACGGGTCGCCGCCGGTCTATCGGCGTGCCCGCAGGTGCCCCCGGGATCGGGGTACTCCCGTGCGTTTGAGTGGTGACACGCCGTGGGCGACCAGCCGAATGCACGGGAGTACCCCCGCGTCGGCCGGTCAGAGCTCGACGCAGAACTCGTTGCCGCCGGGGTCGAGCATCACGGTGAGGGCGGTGTCGTCGTCACCGTGGACGGCCTGGACGGTGGCGCCGAGGGCCTCGAGGCGGGCGACCTCGTCCGGGACGCTCCCCGGGGCGCGGAGGTCGAGGTGGAGGCGGTTCTTGGCGGTCTTGGGCTCGGCCACGCGCTGGAACCACAGGTTGACCCCGCCCCAGCCGGGCGCCTCGACGTACGCCTTGTCCGACGTCGAGTCCTCGTCGAGCTCGCCGCCGAGGGCCGCGGCCCAGAAGGCGGCGACCGGGAGGGCGTCCTCGCAGTCGACGGTGATGCTCTTGATCCAGGTCGTCATCACGGCAGCCTAGGCGCGGATCCGACACACGCGGGCGGGTCACGGAGACCGGCGGGGCGGCGACTAGGCTGGGCGGGCTGCTTCCCCGCATCGATCTAGTACGACGCCTCGACGACGACACGTCCGAGACCGGCGTGAGGAGCTCCGTTGTACCTGAAGAGCCTGACCCTGAAGGGGTTCAAGTCCTTCGCCTCGTCGACGACCCTGCAGCTCGAGCCGGGCATCACGTGCATCGTCGGCCCGAACGGCTCCGGCAAGTCCAACGTGGTCGACGCGCTCGCGTGGGTGATGGGCGAGCAGGGGGCGAAGTCGCTGCGCGGCGGCAAGATGGAGGACGTCATCTTCGCCGGGACGTCCGGCCGCCCGCCGCTGGGCCGCGCCGAGGTGCTGCTGACGATCGACAACAGCGACGGCGCGCTGCCGATCGAGTACGCCGAGGTCACGATCAGCCGGACGATGTTCCGGTCGGGCGGCTCCGAGTACGCCATCAACGGCACCTCGTGCCGGCTGCTCGACGTCCAGGAGCTGCTCAGCGACTCCGGCATCGGCCGGGAGATGCACGTCATCGTCGGTCAGGGCCAGCTCGACACGATCCTGCACGCGACCCCCGAGGACCGCCGCGGCTTCATCGAGGAGGCCGCCGGCGTCCTCAAGCACCGCAAGCGCAAGGAGAAGGCGCTCCGCAAGCTCGACGCCACCGACGGCAACCTGATGCGGCTCGGCGACCTGCTCTCGGAGATCCGTCGCCAGCTCAAGCCGCTGGGCCGCCAGGCCGAGGTGGCCCGCCAGGCCGCCACCGTGCAGGCCGACGCACGCGACGCGCGCGCCCGGCTGATGGCCGACGACCTGGTCACGGCGCGGACGGCGCTGGAGCAGGAGATGGCCGACGAGACGATCCTGGTCGAGCTCCGTGAGCAGGTCGAGGCCCAGCTCGCGAGCTTCAACGAGCGCGAGACCGCGCTGGAGACCTCGCTGCGCGACGACCTGCCGGTGCTGTCGCAGGCGCAGGACACCTGGTTCGCGCTCTCGGGGCTGCGCGAGCGGCTCCGGGGCACACAGTCGCTGGCCACCGAGCGGCTGCGCAACGCCGCCTCGGCGGAGGCCGAGCCCACCGAGTCGGGCCGCGACCCCGACCAGCTCGAGGCCGAGGCCGCGCAGGTCCGTGAGCAGGAGCAGGTCATCGGCGCCGAGGTGGAGACCCACCGGACGACGCTCGAGCAGGCGGTGACCGGACGTCGTACGGCCGAGGAGGCCGCGGCCGAGGAGGAGCGCCGGGTGGCCGGGCTCGTGCGCGCCGCCGCCGACCGTCGCGAAGGGCTGGCCCGGCTGCACGGCCAGGTCAACGCGCTGCGCACGCGCGCCGCCGCGGCCGACGACGAGATCGGCCGGCTCCGCGACGCCCGGCAGGACGCCGCCGCTCGCGTCGACCGCGCCCAGCGTGACTTCACGGCCCTGGAGACCAAGGTCGCCGGCCTCGACGCCGGCGAGGAGGGCCTCGACGCCGAGCACGAGTCGGCGGTCGCCCTGCTCGACGACGTCACGGCCCGGCTCGAGAAGGCCCGCGACGAGGTGCAGCTCGCCGACCGCGAGCGGTCGTCGCTGGCCGCCCGCACGGAGGCCCTCGAGATGGGCCTCAACCGCCGCGACGGCGCGGGTGCGCTGCTCGCCGCGACCGACCACGTCTCCGGCCTGCTCGGCTCGGTGGCCGCCCTGCTGTCGGTGCGGTCGGGGTACGAGACCGCCGTGGCCGCGGCCCTCGGCTCGGCCGCCGACGCGGTGGCCGTGACCGACCCGGACGCCGCCATCGCCGCGATCGACCACCTCAAGGTCCACGACCTCGGCCGCGCCGGGCTGGTGCTGGGTGGGGGCCCGCTGGACGAGGGTTCGTGGCCCGGCCTGCCCAGCCACGCGTCGTACGCCGTCGACGCCGTCGAGTGCCCCGACGAGCTGCGGCCATCGCTGGTGCGGCTGCTGCACAAGGTGGCGGTGGTCGACGACCTGAACACCGCGCGGGCGCTCGTGTCCGAGCTGCCCGACGTGACCGCGGTGACGCGCGAGGGCGACGTCCTCGGAGCGTTCGCAGCCGCCGGTGGGTCGAGCTCGCAGCCGAGCCTGCTGGAGATCCAGGCCGCGGTCGACGAGGCGTCCGCCCAGCTGCTGGAGGCGACGGCGGTCAGCGAGCGGCTGGGGTTCGACATCTCCCGGCTCGAGAGCGAGCGGCTCGACGCCCAGCAACGGGTCGACGTCGCGCTGGCCAAGCTGCACGAGTCCGACGCGACGCTGGCGGCGGTGGCCGAGCAGCTGGGGCAGTTCGGCTCGCAGGCCCGGTCGGCACGCTCCGAGGCCGAGCGGCTCGACACCGCGATCGGCAACGCCGAGTCCGCCCGCGACCAGGACCTGGCCGGCCTCGCCGACCTCGAGCAGCGGTTGTCGACCGCCGAGTCGGCCCCCGACGAGGAGCCCGACACGACCGAGCGGGAGCGGCTGGCCGAGGCCGCCCGCACGGCCCGCGGTCGCGAGATGGAGGCCCGGCTCGCGCTGCGGACGTCGGAGGAGCGCGGCCGCGCGCTGCACGGCCGGGCCGACTCGCTGCTCGCCGCCGCCCAGGCCGAGCGTGACGCCCGCGCCCGCGCGGCCGAACGGCGCGAACGGCTGGTCCGCGAGGGCCGGGCGGCCCAGGCGGTCGGTACGGCCGTGGCCGCGGTGCTCGCCCGGCTCGAGGTGTCGGTGCACCGGGCCGCCGAGGAGCGGTCGGCCGTGGAGGCCACCCGCCGCGACCGGGAGCAGGAGCTGGTCGCCACCCGCGCCCGCCTGCGCGAGCTCGCCCGCGAGCACGACGAGCTGGTCAGCTCGGTGCACCGCGACGAGATGGCCCGTACCCAGCAGAAGATGCGCATCGAGCAGCTGGCCGAGCGGGCCCTCGAGGAGCTCGGGCTCGACGTCGACGGGCTCGCGGCCGAGTACGGGCCGGCGAACCTCGTGCCGGCCACCGCGCCGGGCGAGGACGGCGTGCTGCCGGACCCCACGCCGTACGTCCGCGAGGAGCAGCAGAAGCGGCTGCGCACGGCCGAGCGGTCGCTGGCGATGCTGGGCCGGGTCAACCCGCTGGCGCTCGAGGAGTTCTCGGCGATGGAGGAGCGGCACAAGTTCCTCACCGAGCAGCTCGAGGACCTCAAGAAGACCCGCAAGGACCTCCTCGACATCGTCCGCGAGGTGGACTCGCGGGTGGAGCAGGTGTTCACCGAGGCGTACGCCGACGTGTCGGCCGCGTTCGACTCGACGTTCACGCGGCTCTTCCCGGGTGGCGAGGGCCGGCTGGTGCTCACCGACCCCGACGACATGCTCAACACCGGCATCGAGGTCGAGGCCCGGCCCGCGGGCAAGAAGGTCAAGCGCCTGTCGCTGCTCTCCGGTGGCGAGCGGTCGCTGGTCGCGGTGGCGTTCCTGGTGGCGCTGTTCAAGGCCCGGCCGTCGCCGTTCTACATCCTCGACGAGGTCGAGGCCGCGCTCGACGACACGAACCTCGGCCGCCTGCTGGAGATCTACGAGGAGCTGCGCGAGAACTCCCAGCTGCTCGTGATCACGCACCAGAAGCGGACCATGGAGGTCGGGGACGCGCTGTACGGCGTCACCATGCGCGGCGACGGCGTCTCGGCGGTGATCAGCCAGCGCCTGCGCGAGGCCGAAGCAGGGTGATCCCCTTCACTGTGCGAAGGTGGAACGCATGACTCAGATCGTGGTCGCGATGGTGGTGATCGTGCTGTTGGCCGGGGTGGTGGTCGTGTACGTCGCCTTCCCGCACCGCGGCGAGGACCTGCCCGGTGCGCCGTGGCTGGGACGCCTGATGCGCAAGGGCGCGCGGTCGCTGCCGACCGTCGAGCCCGAGCCCGGCGACGTGATGCCCGTCGACGGTGGCTCGCCGGAGACGCTCGAGTCGCCGCTGGAGAGCCGGCCGACGAGGACGGACACCGGTCCGGGTCAGCACCGCGCCTGATTCTGCGCCTGATTCCGCGGCTGGTTGGATGGTCGCCATGGGTGACTGGCTGTACCTGATCATCGGCATCGCCGTCGTCGCGATCGGCCTGCTGGCCGGCTTGCTGGCGAGTGGGCGGCGCCGCAAGGCGGTGCCCGCACCGACGCACGGTACGGACGTCATCTCGCCGCCGCGCGAGGACACCGACGTCCCGGTGGCCGACGACCTGCTCGTCGCGGAGCCGGCCGCTCCCACGGTCGAGAAGCCCGAGACGGCGGCGTCCCGGCTGGTCCGGCTGCGCCAGCGGCTGGCAGGGGCGCAGGGCGGCTTCGGCCGCGGGCTGCTGGCCCTGCTGTCGCGCGACCGCCTCGACGAGGACACGTGGGAGGCGATCGAGGACACCCTGCTGACCGCCGACGTCGGCGTCGCGCCGACCCAGGAGCTGGTCGACGGGCTGCGGACGCGGCTGCGGGTCGACGGGTCCGAGGCCGGCGACCCGAAGTCCGTGCTGCGCGACGAGCTGGTCAAGCTGGTCGGCCCCGACATGGACCGTCGGCTCCAGATCACCGGCGCCGACGGGCAGCCGGGCGTCGTGCTCGTCGTGGGCGTCAACGGCACCGGCAAGACCACGAGCGTCGGCAAGCTCGCGCGGATCCTGGTCGCCGAGGACAAGAGCGTCGTGCTCGGCGCCGCCGACACCTTCCGCGCCGCTGCCGTCGAGCAGCTGGCGACGTGGGGCGAGCGGGTCGGCGTCGAGGTGGTCCGCGGCGCCGAGGGCGGGGACCCCGCGAGCGTGGCCTTCGACGCCGTTCGGGAGGGCGCTGAGCGCGGCGTCGACACGGTCATCATCGACACCGCCGGCCGCCTCCAGAACAAGGCCGGGCTGATGGACGAGCTGGGCAAGGTCAAGCGGGTCATCGAGAAGGTCGCGCCCGTGACCGAGGTGCTGCTCGTCCTCGACGCCACGACGGGCCAGAACGGCATGACCCAGGCCCGCGTGTTCGCCGAGGTCGTCGACGTCACCGGCATCGTGCTCACCAAGCTCGACGGCTCGGCGAAGGGCGGCATCGTGGTCGCCGTCCAGCGCGAGCTCGGTGTCCCGGTCAAGCTGGTCGGCCTCGGCGAGGGTGCCGACGACATGGCCCCGTTCGACCCGCGCGCGTTCGTCGACGCGCTGCTGGGCTGAGGGCGGCAGTTTTCTCCGGCCGGCCGGAGAAAACCGAACATGGCGTGCGGTGCGACGTACGCCAGGTTCCGGAAAGCCACGCCAAGTACGCCGACTCTCAGCGCGCGAGGAACCTCGCGGCGTCGTCGAGCAGCACCTCGGCGCGGTGGTCGAAGGAGTGCTCGCGCATGACGGTCTCGGCGAGCGCGACCCGTACCTCCCGCGGCGCGAAAGCCGAGGCCGGGTCGGCGAGCAGCGGGCCCATCTCGGTCTCGTCGTGGAAGGTGCGGACGACGTCGCCGAACACGTCGGCCAGCCCGTCGATCTCGTCGGTGACCAGCCGGGCGGCGCAGGCGGTCACGTCGAAGAGCCGGTTGGCGAGGAACCCGTCGCGGCGCATGTCGTCGTGGTGGTCGTTGAGGACGACGCCGGCCGAGCAGTAGAGCGGGCCGAGGTCCTCGTTGGCCACGATCTTCGAGGCGATCATGGTCGGGGCGAGGAAGCGTTCCCAGTCGGAGCCGTGCACCTGGACCTCGGCGCCGACGGCGAGCGCGGACCGGACGGACCGGCGGTAGACGTCGCGGGAGTTGCCGACGAACAGCACGGGGGCGCCGGTGTCGGGCTCCGCCCGCGAGGGGTTGAACAAGCGCGGGTCGGTGCACTGCAGCAGCGGCGTCACGTCGATCCCCGTCGCGGCGGACGTCCGGGCCGCCCACGTCGCGCTGGCGGCGTACACGCGGTCGAAGCCCGCCATCTCCTCGCCGGTCACCAGGTCGGGATGGCTGATCACCCACTGCAGGTTGACCCGGCCGGGCGTGGGCGCGACCCGGTCGAGCCCGCGCAGCACGAGCACGACGTCGTCCAGGTCGCGCGTACCCCGGTGGCGCTGGTCGCGGGTGTCGATGGTGACCCGCTGGCCGAGGCGTTCGAGGGCGTCGGTCATCGAGCGCGCGAAGTACGCGTCGCCCCAGCGCTGCCCGCGTCGGCCCGACGGGGCCGCGATGTCCACGGCCCAGCGCAGCGCCGGAGGCCCTTCTCGTACGGCGGCCCGCAGCGGCCGTACGAGGGTGCGGGGGGTCAGGGCCGGGACGTCCAGCGGCTCGCGGTCGGTGCCCGGCGGGACGGCGCGGTCCTCCCAGCGGCGACCCACGACCTCGAAGCCCGCGCGGGCCCAGGCCTCCTCCGATCCGCGCGGCGACTCCGGCCACCGCTCCTGGAGCGCGCGGACGCCGTCGGAGGCGGTGTCGAGCCGCGGCAGCTGACCGGCCTTGAGCACCAGCGGCGACCGGGGCACGACCACCGTCGCGCCGCGCCCGTGCGCGGCCATCCGGACACCGAGCTCGACCTCGGGCAGCGCGTCGCCGATCCAGACGTCGAAGCCGCGCAGGCGGACCAGCTCCGAACCCCGGACCGCCACCACGGGCGACAGCGGGGCGGGTACCGCCCGCGAGTCGAGGGCCTGGGCGTCGGCCACCGGATGACCGGCCAGGAACGGCTCGGGGTGGGTGCGGCCCGGCCCGAACACGGCGCCGGCACTGACGATCAGCCCCGGGCGGTCGACGACCAGCGGCTGGGCGATGGCCACGTCGTGGTCGGACAGGGCCGACGTCAGGCCGTGGAACGCGTCGCGCGGCGGGTTGGCCGAGGTACGCGCGAGCACCACCACCTCCCCGCTGGTCTCCGCGATCCCGAGGTTGGTGCAGACGGCCGGACCGATCCGGGCGAGCGGCGCCAGCAGACGCGCGTTCGGGTACGTCGCCAGCAGCATCGCGAGGGGGAGCTCGACGGCCCTCGGCAGCCGGGCGCCCACCACGACCAGCTCGAGGTCGGCGCTCTCGCGGCGCCGGGACATCGTCCGGGTCACCCAGCGCACCGTGCGGTCGAGGTCGGCCGTCGTGTGCAGCACGATGCTGACCCGCCGCGCCTCGCGCGGCCGGTGCTGCGCGGTCGTCCAGTCGACGAGGTGGCGCTCCAGGACCGTCGCGGTCCAGCGGGGGTCGTCGTCCGGCGCGTCCGCGGCGCGGTCCAGCAGCACCCGCGACACGAGCGGCATCGGCGCCTTCGCGGCCAGCTTGACCAGCAGGTCCAGGGACTCGGCCCCGCCGAGCGTCTCGTCGAAGCCCCCGACCTCGGTCACCACCTCGAGCAGGGCGACGAACGCGGCCAGGTCGACGTGCTCGTGCGCGAGCAGGTGGTCGCGGCCGCCGTCGACGGCCCGGTACGACGTCGTCGTCGCGTCGCGGCATCCGCATCGCGGCATGCGCCATCGAGGCCCCGTCCGCCTCCAGGTGGCCGAGCATCACCGCCAGGAAGTCGGGGTGCCAGGTGTGGTCGGGGTCGACGAACGCGACGTACTTCCCCCGCGCGCGGGCCAGGGCCGCGTTGCGCGCCCGGGCCGGGCCGCCCCGCGGCACCGACATCGGCACCACGCGCGGCTCGAACGTGGCGATGCCGGCCAGCACCGCGGTGGTGTCGTCGGCCGAGCCGTCGTCGACGACGACCAGCTCCCACCCGCCGTACGACTGCGCCTGGACCGTGTCCACCACAGCGCGCAGCCGCGGCCCGTCGTCGCTGACGGCCAGGACCACCGTGACCAGGGGCTCGTCGCCGGGCGCGGGCAGCGCCGGCGGAGCGGGCTGCGCGCTCGGCGGCTGCTTCGTCCGTCGCTGGGCCACCCGGACGTCGTCGGTCTCCGCCCGCCGCTCGGCCGCCTCGAGGGCGGCACCGCGCAACCGGCCCCACGCGATCTCGGGGACGCCCTCGGGCACCGGGACGGGGGAGTCCTCCCGGGCGCTCGCGACCCACCACGCCAGCGGGCCGTGCGGGTGCCGGGCCGCGTCGGGGTGCTCGGCCACGATCCTGGCCACGTCCACCAGCGGGTGCGGCGAGGCGCCGCTCCAGGTGGGCTCGTACAGCGGGTGCGGCGAGCAGTCGGCCTCGGGGTCGAGGCAGCGCGCGGCGGCGTCCTCGTCCGAGGCGAAGACCGTGCCGAGCTGGGCGCCCACCCAGTCCCGGTCCAGCAGGCCCGAGGCGAGCAGGTCGGGGACGTCAGGGGACACGGCGGTACTCCACCTGGCGGCGCAACGGGACCAGGGCGGGTGGCGTCGGGCGGAGCTTCTCGGTGGGCCGGGGCGGGTAGAAGACGGCGGTGTCCTCGATGAACGCGCGCACTCCGGCGAACGCCTCCGGCAGCTGCTCCTCGCAGTAGGTCAGCAGCTTGTCGGCCCCGAGCCCGTACGGGTCGAAGCGCAGGGTGTCGAGCTTGACGTACGGCAGCCGGCCGCCGTCGAGGGCGCGGTCGGCCAGCGCGGCCGACGGGTTCCACGGCTCGCGGGCGCGGCCGCGAAACGTGTCGAGGCCCGCGCGCGTCCGGGTCAGCCCCGGGCGGTGCGCCGCCCACCACCGCACACGCCGCCGCGCCAGCCGCCGGTCGCTGTCGGTCTCCCGGAAGTACGAGCCGGACCGGAAGCCGGCGCAGTGCAGGCCGCCGCTGAGCCCGACCTCGTGCTGCATGATCACCTGCCGCCGCGTCGACAGCGGGTCGAGCCCGGTCCAGAACCGCCGGAACGTCGCCGACCCGATCACCCAGGGCCGGAACGCCACGAAGAAGCTCTGCACGTGCGGGGCGACGCGCTCGGTGCGGGTCAGGCCCCAGAAGTCGACGGGCTGGTCGGCCATCGCGGCGAAGATGGCGTCGTACGGCGTCACGGGCACGTAGGTGTCGTTGCAGATGACGACCTCGTCGTACGACGTCAGGTCACCCGCCAGCCCCGCCCGGTGCAGGCCCACCTGGTAGCTGGTGAAGTCGTAGCCGTAGTTGGGTCGCTCGACCAGCTCGGCGCGCTCGTCGAGCCAGGCCCGCGACTCGTCGGTGAGGTCCGCGGTGGAGACGACGATCATCCGGTCGACCGCAGCGGCGACCGACTCGACCTGGCGCCGGACGTGGGGGCCGACGCCGCCCCGGTGGTCGTAGTGGGCCATCACGGCCAAGCGTCGGCTCACTGGCGTCACGCTACCGAACCGGCGCCGGGGTCTGTTCACACGGATGTAACAGAGTCGCCCGCTTCTTTTCCTCACCGAAACGTGCGGCGGCGCACGGCGAAACGTCGCGTCGTGAGGCTTCGGGGCAACAGGGGGCGGTCTTCTCGCGACAACGCGGTCGAGGCGGAGCCGGTCCCGACCCATACGTTTCCCAATGAATCTCTGGGAGGTTCCATGGACGGCTACTACGCCTTCATGCTGGTGGCATCCTCGCTCGTCCTGATGATGACCACGCCCGCGCTGGCCCTCTTCTACGGCGGTATGAGCCGTTCGAAGTCCGTGCTGAACATGATGATGATGTCGTTCGGCGCGATGGCCGTCGTCGGCATCGTCTACGTGCTGTGGGGCTGGTCGATGTCGTTCGCCGGCACCGACGTCGGCACCCTGTTCGGCAACCCCTTCACCGCCTTCGGTCTCGAGGGCGTCGGTGCCGACAGCTACGTGTACGTCGCGTTCCAGATGACCTTCGCGGTCATCACCGCGGCGCTGATCAGCGGCGCGATCGCCGACCGGGTGAAGTTCTCGGCCTGGATGGTCTTCGTCCCGATCTGGATCACCCTCAGCTACTTCCCGCTGGCCCACATGGTGTGGGGCGGCGGCTTCCTGTCGGGCCTCAACCCGGACGGCCTGTCGGCCATGCTCTTCGGCGTCACCGACGGGGTCGCCAACGTCTTCCCGCAGGACTACGCCGGCGGCACGGTCGTCCACATCAACGCCGGCATGGCCGGCCTGGTGCTGGTGCTGGTGATCGGCAAGCGGCTCGGCTTCGGCAAGGAGGCCATCCGGCCGCACAACCTGCCGCTGACGATGATCGGCGCGGGCCTGCTGTGGTTCGGCTGGTTCGGCTTCAACGTCGGCTCCATCGTGTTCGTCGAGGGCGACGGCGGCGAGAAGGACATCGCCCAGTTCATGTCGGAGACCGGTGTCACCTGGATGAACACCACGCTGGCCACCTGTGCCGCCATGCTGGCGTGGCTCGTCGTAGAGCGGTTCCGGGACGGGCACGCCACCTCGCTGGGCGCCGCGTCCGGTGTCGTCGCGGGCCTGGTCGCCATCACGCCCGCCTGCGGCGCGGTGGACATCTACGGAGCCATGATCATCGGTGCGGCGGCCGGCGCCCTGTGCGCCTACGCCGTCGGCCTGAAGTACCGCTTCGGGTACGACGACTCGCTCGACGTGGTCGGCGTGCACCTGGTCGGCGGCATCATCGGCACCGTGCTCATCGGCCTCCTGTCGACGGCCTCCGCTCCGGGCGCCATCGACGGCCTGTTCTACGGCGGCGGCGTCAAGCCGCTGGTCATCCAGACCCTGACGGCCCTGTTCGCGATCCTCTGGTCCGGCGTCTTCACCCTCGTCATCGCCCTCGGGATCAAGTACACGATCGGCTGGCGCATCCACGAGGACACCGAGGCCGAGGGCATCGACTACACCCAGCACGGCGAGACGGCGTACGACCTCGTCGGTCAGGCGGGTGCCCGTCTCATGGGTGGTGGGTCCGGGGGAGTCCTCGGCACCACCAAGACCTCCGTCTCCGAAGGAGCCAACGCATGAAGCTCATCACCGCAGTCATCAAGCCGCACAAGTGGGACGACGTCCGTGAGGCCCTCGAGACCTTCGGCGTGACCGGCATGACCGTCAGCGAGGTCAGCGGGTACGGCCGGCAGAAGGGCCACACCGAGGTCTACCGCGGCGCGGAGTACGACATCGCGCTGGTCCCCAAGATCCGGATCGAGATCGTCATCGACGACGCCGACTCCGAGGACGTCGTGGGGATCATCACCAAGACGGCCCAGACCGGCCGGATCGGTGACGGCAAGGTGTGGGTCAGCCCGGTCGACACGGTCGTCCGGGTCCGCACCGGCGACCGGGACCAGGCGGCGATCTAATCGCGACCACCGACCCGCCCGGCTGCCGAGACGCACCGGGCGGGTCGGTCACGCGCGTCACAATCCTCTCGGTGAAGCGATGACGGCGCAGACATGACTGCTCAGGGACGACGAGAGCGCACCGCCGCCGCCGACGAGCGGTGCGTGCAGGCGTACGCCGGCGCCGCGCTGCCCGACACCGGGGCCGCGCTGGTCGCGGTCGGCGGGTACGGGCGGTCCGAGCTGGCGCCGTACTCCGACCTCGACGTCGTGCTCGTCGCGGACGACGACGTCGCGCTGGGATCGGGCGCCGAGCAGGTCTGGTACCCGCTCTGGGACTCGGGCACCAAGCTCGACCACTCCGTCCGCACGTTCACCGGCATGCTGGAGGCCGCGGCGGGAGACCTGCGCGTCGCCCTCGGCCTGCTCGACATGCGACACCTCGCCGGCGACCCGAACCTCACGTTGCGGCTGCGTACGCAGGTGCTCACCCACTGGCGGCGGACCGCGAAGGCCAGGCTGCCCGAGCTGCGTCAGATGGTCGAGTCGCGGCACCAGCTGATGGGCGAGCTCGCGCACGTGTCGGTGCCCGACATCAAGGAGGCCGAGGGCGGCCTGAGGGACGCGGGCGTCCTCAAGGCCCTGGTCGCGACCTGGCTGGTCGACGTGCCCGCACGTCGACCTGGAGCGTTCGCGGCGCTCCCTCCTCGACGCCCGCGACGTGCTGCACGAGGTCTCCGGCCGCGCGGGGGACCGGATCGGGCCCGACGTCTGGGCCGAGCTGGCGCCGGGGCTCGGGCTGGCCGACGCGGCGGCCGTCCAGCGACACCTCCGCGTGCTGGGCCGGCGGATCGCCCACCTCTCCCGGCTGACGTGGCGGCGGACGGACGACGTACTCCTCCGGCCGTCCTCGCCGGCGGCGGTCCGGCGACCCCGCCTCGAGCCGCTCGGGCCAGGCGTCGCGCTCTCGGCGGGCGAGGTGGTGCTCGACGCCGACGCCGACCCCACCGACCCGCTGCTGTTGCTGCGAGCGGCCGCACTGGCGGCCGAGCGCGACGTCGAGCTCTCGCCCACCAGCACCGCTCGCCTGGTCCGCGAGGGCCCGGCGCTCCCCGATCCGTGGCCCGAGGGCGCCCGCCAGCTGTTCGTCCGGCTGCTGGCAGCGGGCCCGGGGCTGCGCGCGGTCTGGGAGACCCTCGAGGAGACGGGCGCCGTGGACCGGATCCTCCCCGAGTGGGAGCGGATCCGGTTGCTGCCGCACGCGTCGGTGATCCACCGCTTCACCGTCGACCGGCACCTCGTCGAGACCTGCATCGAGGCGTCCGCCCTGATCCGTCACGTCGGCCGGCCCGACGTGCTGATGGTGGCCGCGCTGCTGCACGACATCGGCAAGGGCGAGCTGACCGAGCACAGCGTCGCGGGCGAGCCCATCGCCCGGGCGATCGCGACCCGGATGGGCTTCGACGAACGCTCCGTCGACCTGATCGGCACCCTGGTGCGCTGGCACCTGCTGCTGGCCGAGACCGCGAGCGCCCGCGACCCCGACGACCCCGCGACCGTCCGCCGGGTCACCGAGCGGGTCCCCGACCTCGAGGCGCTCAACCTGCTCCGCGCGCTGACCGAGTCCGACGCCCGCGCGACGGCGCCGAAGGCCTGGTCCAGCTGGCGGGCCAACCTCATCGACACCGTCGGACGACAGGCGGCCGAGGCGCTGGGCGGGGCCCAGGTCGAGGCCCTGGCGAAGCCGACGTGGGCCGAGGTCGCGGTGCCCAAGGCCGTGCGCAAGGGCGCCACGTGCATCGACGTCGAGCTCCTCGAGGACGGCGCCCAGGTGACGGTGATCGCCCCCGACCGCCTCGGCCTCCTGGCGGACGTGGCGGCACTGTTCGCGACCCAGCGGGCGTCGGTCCGCGCGGCCCGCGCCTGGAGCCAGGGCGACGTGGCCGTGTCGGTCTGGGACATCGGCGACGCCCACCTCGACGGGGCCGTGCTGCGCCAGCGGTTCGAGGCGATCGCCGCCGGGAGGCTCGATCCCGCCGAGCGGCTGCGTCGTACCCTCGGCGAGGGCCTCGCCCCGACCGTCGTGGTCCGCCCCGAGGCGTCGTCCCAGTCGACCGTGCTCGAGGTGCGGGCCGCCGACCGCACCGGGGTGCTGTACCTGGCCTGCGCGGCCCTCGCCGCCCAGGGTCTCTCCGTCCGCTCCGCCCACGTCGACACCCTCGGCCCCCAGGCCGTGGACGTCTTCTACGTGCAGGAGGAGGGCGCCGGCGCCCTCGGCGACCTCCGCGCCTCCCAGGCCGCCCACGCCGTCCGCGAGGCCCTCACCCCACCTAGTTGAGTTGCGCCTGGATGGCTCGTCGAGTTGTGCCTGAATGGCGGGTTGAGTTGCGCCTCGAACGGTCGTTCCGTGGCCATCTGGGCCAGATCAAACGGTCCACTGGGCCAACTCAACGAGCCATCCAAGCCAACTCAACTCAACCGGCGGGGCGCTTGATCCGGACGGCGCGGGGACGGCCGTCGGGGCCGTGGACGAGGCGGACGGGGTCGTCGTCGTCATCGGGGCTCGGGGTGACCGGGCCCTTGTGCTCCTCGTGCTTCAGGTCGCGCTGGGCGCGGGCCTGGCCCGGGTCGAAGACGTCGATGAAGTTGCCGAAGGCGTCACCGACGGAGCCGAGGCCCTGCCGGCCCCCCGGTCGGTCGAGGGACCGCTGCATGCGGATGACGGCGACCGCCGTCAGCAGCACCATGCCGACCGCGGCGCCGCCCATCACCAGGAGCGTGGTCACACCCCCACAGTGACGTCTGCAATGGCCCGACTCAAGGCGCCATGACCTAACCTTGGAGGTTGTTGCCCCGCTCCTCGACGAAGGACCTCAGTTTGTTCGCCACGCTCTCCGACCGCCTTGCCGACGCGTTCAAGAACCTGCGAGGCAAGGGCCGGCTCTCCGAGGCCGACATCGACACCACCGCACGCGAGATCCGGATCGCCCTCCTGGAGGCCGATGTCGCCCTGCCGGTGGTCAAGGAGTTCGTGGCCGCGGTCAAGGAGCGGGCCCGCGGCGAGGAGGTCAGCGGTGCGCTGAACCCCGCCCAGCAGATCGTCAAGATCGTCAACGAGGAGCTCGTCACCATCCTCGGCGGCGAGACCCGCCGCCTGCGGTACGCCAAGTCCGGCCCGACCGTCATCATGCTGGCCGGCCTCCAGGGCGCCGGCAAGACGACCCTGGCCGCCAAGCTGGCCCTCTGGCTCAAGGACCAGGGGCGTACGCCGATCCTCGTCGCCGCCGACCTCCAGCGGCCCAACGCGGTCAACCAGCTCCAGGTCAACGGTGAGCGCGTCGGCGTCCCCGTCTTCGCGCCCTCGCCCGGCAACGGCGTCGGCGACCCCGTCGACGTGGCCCGCGCCTCGATCGAGGAGGCCAAGCGCAAGCTGTACGACGTCGTCATCGTCGACACGGCCGGCCGCCTGGGCGTCGACGCGGAGATGATGGCGCAGGCCGCCGCGATCCGCGACGCCGTCCAGCCCGACGAGATCCTCTTCGTCGTCGACGCGATGATCGGCCAGGACGCCGTCACCACGGCGCAGGCCTTCCTCGACGGCGTCGGCTACGACGGCGTCGTCCTCACCAAGCTCGACGGCGACGCCCGCGGTGGTGCCGCCCTGTCGATCGCCTCGATCACCGGCAAGCCGGTCATGTTCGCCTCCAACGGCGAGAAGATGACCGACTTCGACCTGTTCCACCCCGACCGGATGGCCTCGCGCATCCTCGACATGGGCGACATGCTCACCCTGATCGAGCAGGCCGAGAAGACCTTCGACCAGGAGCAGGCCCTCAAGGCCGCCGAGAAGCTCAGCGGCCGAGGCGGCGAGTTCACCCTCGACGACTTCATGGAGCAGATGCAGCAGGTCCGCAAGCTCGGCTCGATGCAGAAGATCATGGGGATGCTGCCCGGCATGGGTCAGTTCCGCGAGCAGCTCGAGAACTTCGACGAGCGCGAGATCGACCGCATCCAGGCGATCATCCAGTCGATGACGCCGGCCGAGCGCGCCAACCCCAAGCTCATCGACGGCTCCCGCCGGGCGCGCATCGCGCGAGGTTCGGGCCGTCAGGTCTCCGACGTCAACGGTCTCGTCGACCGCTTCTTCGAGGCTCGCAAGATGATGATGCAGTTCGCCCGCGGCGGGATGCCAGGCACGCCCGGGATGGAAGGGCTGCCGGGGTTCGCCGCGGCCGCCGGGCGGCGCAAGGCCGTCAAGAACAAGCCCGCCAAGGGCCGCCGGGTCTCCGGAAACCCGGCCAAGGCCGCGGCGGAGGAGAAGGCCAAGCGCGAGAAGGCGGCCTCGGCCGCACCCAACCCGTTCGGCCAGCCTGACGGCGAGTCGATCGACTACGAGAAGGCTGCGGCGGCTCTGGACCTGCCCCAGGACTTCGGTAAGTACCTCAAGTGAGAGTTCTCGTCGTCGACGCCGCCAACGTGGTCGGATCCCGCCCCGACGGGTGGTGGAAGGACCGCGCCGCCGCGTCGCGCCGCCTGCACGAACGACTGCTGGTCGTCGACCTGGACCACGACCAGGTCGTGCTCGTCCTCGAGGGCCAGGCCCGCGGCGCCGCCCGGCGAGGCGTCGACGGTCACGTCAAGGTGGCCCACGCACCCGGCCACGGCGACGACGCGATCGCCACCCACGTGGCGGCCGCCCGCAAGGACGGGCACGTCGTCACCGCCGTCACCGCGGACGGCATGCTGCGCGCGCGCCTCGAGGGCCTGGGCGCCCAGGTCGTCGGCCCGAGCTGGCTGCTCGAGCAGCTCGACCCCGTCGGCTGAGCGCCTAGCGACCGACGAGCTCGCTGGCGCGAGCCTCGCGCTCGCGCCGGTGCACGTCGCGCACCGCGTTGAAGGTCCACAGCTTGTTGAGCACGAACGACAACGGCGTGACCACGCCGATCACGATCAGCTGGGCCCAGTAGAGACGGGTCCGGAACCCGGTCGAGTCGTCGAGGATCGACGTGGGCAGGGCCAGCGCGGAGCCGGGGTGCATCAGCGACGTCAGCAGCAGCAGGCCGACGGCCTGCCCGAGCATGCCGACCGCGAGGAACGGCCAGTACTCCTTCCACCACCCGGCGTGCCGGGAGGACTGGAAGGCCCAGCTGCGGTTGAGCTGGAAGTTCCAGAGGTTCGCCACCAGGAAGGCGATCGTCGAGTACCCGTGGTACCAGCGCACGTTGAAGTCGCTGAACGGCAGCCCCACGATCGCCTGGGCGTTGGGCGGACCCAGCTTGTTGGCGACGATCAGCACGATCATGTTGACGACGACGCCCGAGAGCCCGACCGCGACGAAGCGCGCGAGCAGGATGAGGTTGCGACGGTGCCGTACCAGCACGGTCTCTCGCAGGCTGCTCACGCCCCGAGGCTAGCCGGGCGGCGGGCGCCGCGAAGGAGATACGTTCAGGATCATGGCCCCGATCCAGCGCTTCCGCGGCCCCGTCCTGCCCGACGGCGAGGTGCGTGACCTGTACGTCGTCGACGGGCGTATCACCCTCGAGCCCCAGGCGGGTGCGGAGACGGTCGCCGAGGGCTGGATCGTCCCGGGGCTCGTCGACGCCCACAGCCACATCGGCCTCGAGGACCACGGCCCGATCTCCGACGAGGAGTCGGAGGCGCAGGCGGTCCAGGACCGCGACTCCGGGGCGCTGCTGATCCGCGACGCCGGCTCGGCCGCCGACACCCGCTGGATCCACGACCGCGCCGACCTGCCGCGGCTGATCCGCTGCGGCAGGCACCTGGCCCGCACCAAGCGCTACATCCGCAACTTCGCCGACGAGATCGAGCCCGGCGAGCTCGCCGACGCGGCCGCTCGCGAGGCGCGCGCCGGGGACGGCTGGATCAAGCTCGTGGGGGACTGGATCTCCCGCGAGGAGGGCGACCTCGCCCCCTCGTTCCCGGCCGAGGCGTTCGCGGCGGCGATCGCGGCGGCTCACGAGAACGGCGCCCGGGTCACGGCGCACTGCTTCGGCAGCGAGGTGCTGCCCTGGCTGATCGAGGCCGGCATCGACTGCATCGAGCACGGCACCGGCCTCGACCAGGGGCTGGTCGACGCGATGGTGGCCCGCGGCACCGCCCTCGTCCCCACCGTCATGCAGCTCGACAAGTTCCCGGAGTACGCCGAGGCGGGCGCCGCCCGCTTCCCGGCGTACGCCGCCACGATGGACGACCTGTACGCGCGCCGCCGGCAGACGATCATGGCCGCGTTCGACGCCGGCGTCCCTCTGTACGCCGGCTCCGACGGCGGCGGGGTCACCCGCCACGGCAACCTGCCGGGGGAGGTGCTCGCGATGGCCGAGCTCGGCATGCCGGCGGAGTACGCGCTCGGTGCCGCGTCCTGGCGCGCGCGCGAGTGGCTGGGCTGGAACGCCTTCCTCGACGAGGGCGCCCCGGCCGACCTGGTCGTCTACGACCGTGACCCTCGTGGACGACCTCACCGTCCTGCACTCGCCGACGAGGGTGGTGCTGCGAGGTGCCGTCGTTGCCTAGGGTCGTGAGCCGTGACCGATCTCGGTGAGCGGACGCTGACGGCTGACCAGGCCGCCCGGCTGGTGCGGCCCGGTGACCGGGTCTTCGTCGGGACGGCGTGCGCGACGCCACGCGCGCTCGTGCGCGCGCTCGAGGAGCTGCCGGACCCCCCGGCGGGGGTCACGCTCGTGCACTCCCTCACCGACCGGATCGGCCTGTCACCCGACGACGGGCCGGCCACGACGGCGTACCGGCACCGGGTCTTCTACGTCGGCAGCGACGTCCGCGACCTGCTGGCAACCGGGCTGATCGAGTACGTCCCGGTGTCGCTCGCCGACGTCCCCGCGATGTTCACCGACGGGCACCTGCCGCTGGACGTGGCGCTCGTGCAGGTCGCACCGCCGGACGCCGACGGCATGTGCAGCCTGGGCGTCTCGGTCGACATCACGCGGGCCGCGGTGCTGGCGGCGACGACGGTCATCGCCGAGATCAACCCGGCCATGCCGCGCACGCGCGGGGACAGCCTGATCCCGGCCGAGCGGATCGACCATGCGGTCCTCGTGGACACGCCCGTCACCGAGTACCTGCACGAGCCGGTCGAGGGGATCGGTGAGCAGATCGCCCGCTACGTCGCCCGCCTCGTCGACGACAGGTCGACCCTGCAGATCGGTCTGGGCCGCGTGCCCAACCAGATGCTCCAGCACCTGAAGAACCGGCACGACCTCTCCGTGCACTCCGAGGTGATCACCGAGCCCGTCGCCGACCTGGTCGAGCGGGGCGTGATCACCGGCTCCGTGGTCGGCAGCTGGGCGATGGGCACCCGGCGGCTCTACGACCTGCTCGACTCCGACGAGCGGTTCTCGCTGCGCACCATCGAGCACGTCTGCGACCCGACGGAGATCGCCCGGCACGAACGCATGGTGTCGGTCACCCAGGCGTTCTCGATCGACCTCTCCGGCCAGGTGTGCACCGAGCTGCTCGACGGGCAGCTGTACGGCGGGCTGTCGACCGGGCCCGACTTCCACCGGGGCGCCCTCCGTGCGGCCCACGGCACGCCGGTGATCTGCATGGCGTCACGGACCCCGGGCGGACAGCCGGCGATCCGCGTCGTCCTCGGTCCGGACGAGCCCGTCGCGCTGGCGCGCCCGCTGGTGCGCTGGGTCGTCACCGAGTACGGCACGGCCTACCTGTTCGGCAAGTCCCTCGCCGAGCGCGCCCTGGCGCTGATCGAGATCTCCCACCCCGAGGACCGGCCGGGCCTGCTGGCCGCGGCGAGGGAGCGCGGCATCCTCGCCCGGGGTCAGGAGCTGCGCAGCCTCACCGCGTACCCGATCGACGAGGAGCGCGAGCTCACGTTGCGCGACGGACGCCGGGTGCTGCTCCGGCCGACGAGAGCCGTCGACCGGCGTGCTCTGCAGGAGCTCTTCCACCGGCTCCCGGAGCAGGACGTGCAGACGAGGTTCTTCCAGAAGCTGCGGTCGTTGACCGACGACGCCGCCGACCACCTGTGCAACGTCGACTACCAGGAGGAGATGGCCTTCGCCGCCGTCGTCGGGCGGGCCGAGCACGAGCGGATCGTGGCCACGAGCAGCTACTACCTCGATCCCCGCGAGCGGGTGGCGGAGGTGGCCTACCTCGTCGACCCCGAGTGGCAGGGCGCCGGCCTGGCCAGGGCCCTGCACGCCCGTACGACCGAGTACGCACGCTCGCACGGCGTCCGCGGCTTCAGCGCCGACGTGCTGATGAGCAACGTCGGGATGCTCAAGGTCTTCCGCGGGAGGCCCGGGCACGACCTCGTCACCGAGCTCGACGACGGCGTGTACGAGGTCCGGATGATGTTCACGGACGCGGACGCGGACGCGCAGGAGTCGGCGTGAGCGCCGAGCTCTTCGACGGGCTCGACGACGCTGCCCTGGCCGAGCTGCGCACCCAGCTGCGACGGCGCGAGCTGGCTGCGGGAGACGTGCTGTGCCGGGCGGGCGACCGCAGCGACTGCCTGTACGTCGTCGAGGGCGGCCTGCTCCAGGTGCTCGACGGCGAGTCCGGGGAGGTCCTCGGTCGCCAGCGCGTCGGCGACGTGGTCGGCGAGGTCGCGCTGCTGACCAGGGACCCACGCTCGGCGACCCTGGTCGCCCAGGTGCCGAGCGTCGTCTCCGAGCTCTCGCGCGACGACTTCCTCACCGCCGCCACGCACCACCCGCGGCTGTTGGTCAACCTGGCCACGATCGTGAGCCGTCGCCTGGTCAGTCGGACCGCGCCCTCGTCGGACCGGGTGACCGCGCTCGTCGTCCGGCCGGGAGGGTGGGAGGGCGAGGGTGCGGCGACGGCGGCCGCCCGAGCGTCGAGCGCCGCGCCCTTGACGGTCCTCGACGGCACCGATCCGCTGCCGGAGCTGCTGGCCGCGATCGACGCCGCGGTCGGGACGCCGGTGCTGGTCCGGGTCCCGTCGGACGCCGAGCACCTGACCCAGGTCCTCGCCCTGTGCGACCGCACGCTGGCTGTCGCCGGCCCCCGGGTGCGGGGGCTGCCGGCCGGGGCCGAGCGGGTGGACCCCGGCGTCGACCCCGCCCGGTTGGGTCGACGGCTGGCACGCGCGTCGGTCGGGATCGCCTTCGGCGCGGGCGGGGCCAAGGGCTGGGCCCACGTCGGGGTGCTGCGCAGCCTGGAGCGGGCCGGGTACGTCGTGGACGCCGTGGCGGGCAGCAGCGTCGGGGCGTGGGTCGGGGCGTGGACCGCGCTGGGTCACGACGCCGCTGCGGTCGAGGGACTGCTCCGCGAGCGGTTCGACGACTACGCCGTGCACGCGATCTTCCGCCAGGGCGGCCCGCAGGGCACTGCCGTGATGACACGGGCCGCTCGCGAGACGACGCAGGACGCGCGGTTCGCCGACCTGGCCGGTGCCGCTGACCGTGCTCGCCGCCGACCTGGCGGGCAAGCAGCCCGCGGTGCTGGACGAGGGGCCGGTCGCCCAGGCGCTCGTCACGGCGATGACGGTGCCCGGTCTCTACCCGCCGGTGCGCCGCGGCGCCCAGCGCCTGGTCGACGCCGTCGTCCTGACCCCGGTCCCGACGTCTGCCCTGACCGGGGTGGACGTCACGATCGCGGTCAACCTGTTCGGCAGCGTGACGAGCCCGGCGTGGCCCGGCGCCACGGCGGGGCACGACGTCGGCCAGAGCGACCGCGACCCGGTGGTCGAGTCACTCGAGCTGGCGTCGCACGCCGCCGCCGCCGCGCAGACCGCCGAGGCCGACGTGCAGGTCACCCCGGACCTCGGCCGCGGCAACTGGCGTGACTTCGGCCAGGTCGAGCAGTACCTCGAGGCAGGGGAGGAGGCCATGGAGGCGGCCCTCCCCGCGTTGCGCGCGCTGGCCCGGCCTTCGCGCTGAGGCGGAGCGACGGTCATCCGTACGTGCAGGCCTGCGGCAGGTGGGCGCTGGTCTCGCCCCAGTTGGCGACCGCCTCCTCCGAGAGGTTGCAGGGCAACGACGGGTGGTCGAGCGTCGTGTAGTCGTGAGCGCTCGCCTGACCGCCACCGATGACGGCGACGGCGGCCGCGACGAGGAACGCGAGGGTGCTGAGCTGGTGCTTGGACATGGTGGAACCTCCTGGATGGTGGGCCGTCGGCCCACGCGAGATGGGTGTCGCCGGTACCTGGTCCGCCGTGGTGGCGGGTACCTGCGGGGAGGACGACACCCGGGAGCGCCAGGAGGTTCCCGGCGGTGGCTGCTAGCGCGAGCGGGCGTGCCGGACGCCCGTCACGGTCAGCACGGCGGCGCCGGCGAAGCCGAGCACCAACGGCGCCAGCACGGCGCCCAGGATCGAGCCGATGAAGCCCCACCCGCCGAAGGTGTTGGCGATCCGGATCACGCCGGGCTCGCCGTCGCACGCCAGGAGCACGTGCCCGTTGCCGGTGGGGAAGGTGCCGACGCCGACCCACTCGTCGCCGTTGATGCTGACGCTGACCGAGCCGCTGGGGTCGAGCGGCAGGTCGGTGCCGTCGGTGTCGGTGGTCGTGCACGAGCGGGAGTCGCCGGGGCGGGCCCAGACCATCTTCTCGTCGTCGGGCGGCAGGTCGACCTGGCTCTGGCCCGGCACCCGCACGTCCACGGCGCCGGAGAACACCCGCAGCCCCGAGGTCACCGCGATGCCGATGAAGACGATCATCAGCACGACGCCGAGCACGATGAGCCCGGTCCCGAACAGGTACCAGAACCGCCGGGAGACCCGCCGGGGCGGTTCCTCCGCCGGCGGTGCCGTCGGGGTCGGCGGGTCGCCGTACGGCCAGCCGGGCGGCGGCTGGGCGTTCGGCTGGCCCGGCATCACCTCGGGCGGCACTTCCTGCGCCATGGCCGGCAAACTAGCGTCGATTGAGCCCCCTCCGGGGGGCTCTGGCAGAATGACGCGCTGAGTTCCGTAGCGGTGTGGCCCTCTCATCCTCCCGCGTACGGCGCCCCGAGTCCCCGGTCACCTGGAACCCCACCCGGTCGCCGCGCTCACCACCACCACATTCCAAGGAGACACCACAGACGTGGCCGTCAAGATCCGTTTGAAGCGCCTGGGCAAGATCCGGGTGCCGCAGTACCGCATCGTCGTCGTCGACTCGCGCAAGAAGCGCGACGGCCGGGTGATCGAGGAGATCGGCAAGTACCACCCCAAGGAGGACCCGTCGTACATCGACGTCGTCGCCGACCGGGCGGAGTACTGGCTGGGAGTCGGCGCGCAGCCGACCGAGGCCGTCGAGAAGATCCTCAAGATCACCGGCGACTGGCAGAAGTTCAAGGGCCTGCCGGGCACCGAGGGCACCCTGAAGGTCAAGGAGCCCAAGCGCGACAAGCTCGAGATCTTCAACGAGGCCCTCAAGGACGCCGCGAGCGAGCCCAAGGCCGGCGCGACCACCGCCCGCAAGAAGGCCGAGAAGAAGGCCGAGGAGGCCCCGGTCGCCGAGGCTCCGGCTGCTGAGGCTCCCGCCGAGACGCCCGCCGCCGAGGCACCCGAGGCCCCGGCCGAGGACGCTCCGGCTCCCGTGCCCGCCGACGAGACTCCCGAGGGTGCGGCCGACGCGGCCGAGACCGCCGAGACGGAGTCCAGCGACAAGGCCGAGTCCTGAGCGGCATGCTCGCCGACGCGCTGGAGCACCTGGTCCGCGGAGTCGTGGACAACCCCGACGACGTCACGGTCCGCGACAAGCAGCTGCGCCGCGGGTCGATCCTCGAGGTGCGCGTGCACCCCGACGACCTCGGCAAGGTGATCGGGCGCAACGGCCGTACCGCCACGGCGTTCCGGACCGTGATCGGCGCTCTCGCCGGCCGCGCCGGGGCGCGCATCGACTTCGTGGACGTCGACCGCGGTCGCTGATCCACACTGTCTCGCATGACCGGGTGCCGCCCTCGTGGGTGGCACCCGGTCGTCGTTCCTAGACTCCCTTCGTGGACACGGAGCGCATCGAGGTCGTGGTGGGCCGGATCGGCAAGCCGCACGGCCTGCGCGGCGAGGTCACCGTCGAGGTGCGCACCGACGAGCCCGAACGGCGCTTCGTCGCCGGGTCGACGCTCGCGGCCGAGCCGCCCCGGGGCTCCGCGAACGGGCTGACCAGCCTCGAGATCGTCTCGCTGCGCTGGCACCAGACGACGCTGCTGGTGCGGTTCGCCGAGATCGCCGACCGCACGGCGGCCGAGGGCGCCCGCGGCACGCTCCTGCTCGCGCACCTCGAGGCCGCGGAGACGCCCGAGGACCCCGACGAGTTCTACGACCACCAGCTGGTCGGGCTCGGCGTGGTCGACCTCGAGGGCCGGGAGATCGGCACGGTGACCGGTGTCGTGCACGGCGCCCAGGACCTCCTCGAGGTCGAGGCGACCGATGGCCGGCCCACGCTCGTCCCGTTCGTCGCCGCGCTGGTCCCCGAGGTCGACGTACCCGGCGGCCGGGTCGTGGTCGCCGACCGGCCGGGCCTGGTGGCGCCCTTCGAGGAGTCGGACGGGGAGGACTGACGGCGTGCGCATCGACGTCTTCTCGATCTTCCCGGGCTACTTCGACGCGCTGGACCTCTCCCTGGCCGGCAAGGCCCGCGACAGCGGACTGCTCGAGCTCGCGGTCCACGACCTCCGGGCCTGGACGCACGACCGGCACCGCACGGTCGACGACACGCCGTACGGCGGCGGGGCCGGCATGGTCATGAAGCCCGAGCCCTGGGGCGAGGCGCTCGACTCCCTGGACCTCGGCCCGGGCGGCGCGGTGCTCGTCGTCCCGACGCCGGCGGGGGAGCGGTTCACCCAGGCGGTCGCCCGCGACCTGGCCGCGCGCGAGCACCTGGTGTTCGCCTGCGGGAGGTACGAGGGGATCGACCAGCGGGTGGTCGACGACGCGGCCGAGCGGTTCGAGGTGCGGGAGCTGTCGCTGGGCGACTACGTGCTCAACGGCGGCGAGGTGGCCGCGCTGGCGATCTGCGAGGCCGTCGTCCGGCTGCTGCCCGGGTTCATGGGCAACGCCGAGTCCCTCGTCGAGGAGTCGCACGAGGGCGGCCTGCTCGAGGCGCCCGTCTACACCAAGCCGGCCTCCTGGCGCGGCCTCGACGTCCCGCCGGTCCTGCTCAGCGGCGACCACGGCGCGATCGCCCGGTGGCGCCACGAGCAGTCCGTCCGGCGAACGGCGACCCGTCGGCCCGACCTGCTCTCGCCGTCGGTGCTGCGCGAGGACGTCGTGGTGCGCCGCGTCGAGCCCGGGGACGCCGGCGAGCTGTTCACGTTGCAGCGCGCCTGCTGGCTCCAGGAGGAGCAGGCCAACCCCGGCGTCCCGATCCCCGCGCTCGCGGAGTCGCTCGACGACGTGCGCGGGTGGCTCACCGAGGGCACGGTGCTCGTCGCCCGTTCGCACGGGCGGCTGGTGGGAGCCGTCCGCGCGGTGCTGCGCGACGGTGAGTGGCACGTCGGCCGGCTGATGGTGGCGCCGGACCTCCAGGGCAGCGGGCTGGGTCGGGCGCTCCTGGAGGCGGTCGAGGCGGAGGCGCCGGCCGAGGCGACGGCGTACGCCCTCTTCACCGGTGCGGGCAGCAAGCGCAACCAGCGGATGTACAAGAAGGCCGGGTACCGGCTCTCCGGCAGCCCCAGCCCGGGCGTCGTCTCGATGGTGAAGCGCCGGATTTCGTGACGGACGACTGATCTCTGGCAGACTTGCTCGTCGGCCCAGTCGGCCGAAGGGTCGCTCCGGACGAACCAACCGGGGGACCTGCGTCGGGCACCTGCCACAGGGGGCGCTGACGCCGCCGGCTACAGACACTGTCTGGGACTGGGACACCAACTGCACACCGCATCGATCCGCGGCTGACCTGTGGCAACCGTGAGGAGAGACCATGAGCCCCCAGAGAATCGCGTCCGGGAACTTCGGCGCCGTCGCCGAGCTCGGCAACGCCCGCAAGCGTGCCGACCTTCCCGAGTTCCGCGCCGGTGACACCGTCAAGGTGCACGTCAAGGTCGTCGAGGGCTCGCGGGCCCGCGTCCAGATCTTCCAGGGCGTCGTGATCCGCATCCACGGCTCCGGCGTGGGCCGCACGTTCACGGTCCGCAAGGTCTCCTTCGGCGTGGGTGTCGAGCGCACCTTCCCGCTCCACTCGCCGATCTTCGAGGAGATCGAGATCGTCACCCGCGGTGACGTCCGTCGGGCGAAGCTCTACTACCTGCGCAACCTGCGCGGGAAGGCCGCGAAGATCAAGGAGCGCCGCGAGGCCTGAGGCCGAGTTTCCCTCCCCCTCATGGCTACGCTCTCCCGGTGACCACCGAGCGCTCCGACGGCTCCGTCGAGCTCGAGGACAAGCAGAAGAAGCACCTGCCCCTGTGGCAGGAGACCATCCTGCTGCTGGTGGTCGCCCTCGGCCTGGCGATCCTGATCAAGGCGATCCTGGTCCAGGCGTTCTACATCCCGTCGGAGTCGATGGAGCCGGGCCTGGTCCGCAACGACCGGATCCTGGTGGAGAAGGTCTCGTACTGGTTCGGCGGCAGCCCCGAGCGCGGCGACGTCGTGGTCTTCAAGGACCCGGGCGACTGGCTCAACAGTGCCGAGTCGATCGGGCCGCCGAACGCCGTCACCAAGCTGATGGCCAAGATCGGCCTGTACCCCTCGGGCGGGCACCTGGTGAAACGCGTCATCGGCGTGGCCGGCGACACGATCAAGTGCTGCGACGCCAAGGGCCGGGTCATGGTCAACGGCGTCGCCCTCGACGAGAAGGACTACGCGCGCAAGGGCAACGGGGCGGATTGCTTCGGCCCGATGATCGGCTGCAACTGGGAGGCCGGTCCCGTGCCCGAGGGCACGATCTTCGTGATGGGCGACAACCGGTCCCACTCGGCCGACTCCACCGTGCACATGTGCCGGGAGGGAGCGACCGACTGCGTGGAGGGCGGCGAGTTCGTGCCGGTCGACCTGGTGGTCGGCAAGGTCTTCGTGCTGCTCTGGCCGCGGCAACACTTCTCGTGGTTGCACCGGCCCGACAGCTTCGCGGACGTTCCCGACGCCGCCAGCCCGTAGGAGGGCGTGTCAGGTGAGCGACCTGCCCCGCGGAGCCACCGTCCGCAGCGACGCCGGCCTGTACGGCTACGAGCGCGCGCTGCGACGTACGGGTCTGGTGCACATCGCCGGCGCGGACGAGGCCGGCCGGGGAGCCTGCGCCGGGCCGCTCGTGGCCGGGGCGGCGATCCTGACGGACACCAAGGCCGGCGTCATCCCCGGGCTGGCCGACTCCAAGCTGCTGACCGAGAAGGCCCGTGAGCGCTGCTACGACCAGATCGTCCGCCGGGCGCTGTCGTGGTCGGTGGTCGTCATCGGTCACGAGGAGTGCGACCGGCTCGGCATGCACGTCGCGAACGTCGAGGCCCTCCGGAGGGCCGTGGCCCTGCTCGACGTGCCGCCCGACTACGTGCTCACCGACGGCTTCCCCGTCGACGGGCTCGGGGTCCCCGGGCTGGCGGTGTGGAAGGGCGACCGGGTGGCCGCGTGCATCGCCGCCGGGTCGGTGCTGGCGAAGGTGACCCGCGACCGCATCATGTGCGAGCTGCACGAGGAGTGGCCGGCGTACGACTTCGCGACCCACAAGGGGTACATCACCGACGTGCATGCCGCCGCGCTGACCGCCCACGGCCCCTCGCCGGTCCACCGGATGCGGTTCGTCAACGTGCGCCGGGCCGCGGGGCTCGAGCCGCCGCTGGACCCGTCGGACCAGGAACTTGTCCAGAGCACTAACGTCGTGCTCGAGGAGCGACGAGGGGAGTCAGCATGAGCGCCGAGGATCTCGAGAAGTACGAGACCGAGATGGAGCTGACGCTCTACCGCGAGTACCGCGACGTGGTCGGCATCTTCAAGTACGTCGTGGAGACCGACCGCCGCTTCTACCTCTGCAACCAGGTCGACGTGAAGGCGCGCACCGAGTCCGGGGACGTGTTCTTCGAGGTCTCGATGAGCGACGCCTGGGTGTGGGACATGTACCGGCCGGCGCGGTTCGCGAAGAACGTGAAGGTGCTGACGTTCAAGGACGTCAACGTCGAGGAGCTGAGCCCGGCGGAGATCGATCCCCCCAAGGTCTAGTCCCATCGCTTTCGTTACTAGTCATTTGTGACTATCTAGACGAAAGCGGCCGGTTCTCGTAACCATGCCCACAACCGGGTAGCACGCGCCCTAGCCTTCGGTTGCGCGACCCACCCCCCTGAGGTCGCGGTGTACCTCGAAGGACCCCCCGTGAGCAGTTCGTCAAGCCTGAGGTCTCGCGCAGCAGCGCTCGGAGTCTGGAGCATCTGCGGTCGAGTTCGCCCTGATCGTCCCGCTGGTCGTGATGCTGCTGTTCGGCACGGTCTCGGCGGCCTGGCCTACTCCGACCACGTCGCCGATCACCAACGCTGCCCGCGAGGGCTCGCGGTACGGCGCCGCCGCCGACGGTGCCTCCTCGACCTGGGCGAGCGTCGGTCCAGACCCGGGTCCAGCAGGTCTACTTCAACGCAGCCGGTGCGGCCCCGACCGACAACCAGGTGTGCGTCAAGCTCGTGCAGGCCGACGGCACCGTGGTGTGGTCGGACGCCGGCTCGGCGTGCGGGACGCGAGCCGTCGCTGCCCACCATGTCGACCGGCAGCTGCGCCGTGCTCGTGTGGATGACCAAGCCGTCGGTCATCCGGCTCGGCGTCTTCCCCGACCTCCACTCCACCCTGAGCGCGCAGTCGGTGGCCTTCTACGGGCGGACGGTGGACACGACGTGCACCGCCAAGTGATGCTGCGCCGGCTGGCAGCGCGACGTCAGGACGAGCGCGGCGCCGTCGCGATCCTGGTGGCCGTCAGCCTGACGGCCTTGTGCGTGGTGGCCGCGATGGTCCTCGACTTCGGCCTGGCCCGGGTGGACCGTCAGATCGACCGCTCGGTGGCCGACTCGGCGACGCTGGCCGGCCTGCACGCCCTCATCTCCAAGGGCGACGGCAACCCGCACCCGTACGTCGGGGTGTGCACGGCCTTGCGCTACCTCAAGGTGAACGATCCCCGCTTCTCCAGCGCCAACGAGAATGTCGGGTGGACGAACGGCCTGGGCGCCGCCACCGGCAACGGCTGCCAGGGCGCCGCGATGGCAGCTGAAGACCTGCCGGCCGACCGACAAGTCGACCTGGGCCAAGTGGCACTGGGCGAGGACTCCGGCGGACGGCGTGGCCCTGGACGTGACCATCGAGAGCGGCTTCTCGTTCGCCGGCGCCACCGCCTACAAGGAGGACAGCCTGCCGGCCTCCAGCCCGGACACCGACCAGCTGGGCTGCGACACCCTCGCGGTCACCATCGCCCAGAGCCGGGATCCGGGCCTCGGCAGCATCGTGTCCTCCGACAAGATCGCGACGAGCATCCGCAGCGTCGGCCGGGTGAAGACCGTGCCCGGGAAGCTCGCCCCCGCTCTGTTGCTGCTCAAGCGCACGGCTGCCCCGCCCTCCGGGCCGGCAACAGCGGCAGCGGCTCGGGCACGTTCATCCACGTCCTCGGAGCGATGACGGCCACCGGTCTCTCCCAGCCTGGCACCATCCACTCCGACAGCGACGGGGTCGGCTGCACGGGCGGCAGCAACAGCAACGTCTTCATCGGCGCACAGAACGACGGCATCGTCGCCTACGCCGCGCCGCTGGTGAGCAACCCCACGTCCCCCGACCCGATGCTGCCGGGCTTCATCTCGTCGGTGGCCGCGGCGAACGGCGCGGCCCCGAGCATCATCCGGGACAGCCTGGACTACGTCTACGGCAGCTCGGCGCTGACCACCGGTGGGACGAAGAACGAGGTGTCTCCGCGTCCTCTGGTGACGAGGAAGCTGGTGGACGACCGGTACTTCACCGGAGTCAAGGCCGCGTTGAGCGGAGCGGCGAGCGTCTTCGCGGCGGGCCAGTCAGGCCCGATTCCCAGCTGGAAGAAGTTCCCGGCCTCGGTGAACGCCTGCAGTCCCACCCAGGCAAACGTCAACGCCCTGACGCTGACGGCTGCTGACGACCTGTACATCGACTGCAACACGGGGCCCAAGAAGTTCAACCGCCGGCGACCTCACCATCCCCGCCGGTGCGGATCTACTTCCGCAACTGGGTCGCCCCGGCCGGCACATCTGCAGATGCCCAACGCGACGAAGGTCTACGTCGGGAACCACACCGGTGTCGACCAACGCCATCGACATCGGCAACGCCTCGTCGTTCCAGATGAACAACGCGGCCGCCAACATGTCCGGTGGCTTGTGCAGCTCCGCGGTGAACGCGGCCCTGACCAAGGCCACTCTCTTCGTCAACACGCGGCTCGATCGCCGAGAGCAACGGCGGACTGCTGCGTCTGTGCCGGACGACCGCGTTCATGATGGGTGGCAAGAGCGACGGCTGCGTGCCGGCCACCTCGGGTACCGCCCCGACGATCACGCCGTGCGCGGGCGCCCTCGGGACCGGCCAGTTCACGCAGACCGGTGGGGACATCGACTGGACCGCACCGAACTCCCTCGACACCACGCTGAACGCCATCACCAAGGTCCCGCTCCCCGCCGCCGTGACGGCGTGGCAGGACGCCAACGGTCCCGAGGACCTGGCCCTGTGGAGCGAGAGCGCCACCAGCACGAGCCAGACCTACAACATGAACGGCGGCGGCGTCTTCAACGTGCGCGGTGTCTTCATGGTGCCGAACGCAGATCCGTTCAAGCTCAGCGGTGGCGCCGGCATGAACCTCACCAACGCCCAGTACATCGTCGCCAGCATCGAGCTCAACGGAGGTACCCAGATCACCATGAAGGTGGACCCGAACTCAGCCATCGTGCTGCCCGACCTCGACCTCGTCGGTCTGATTCGGTAGCCGCCCCTGACAACTCGACCCAGCCTCCGACGAGGCCACCGTCTAGTCGCTTCCTAGTCCCTCCCTGGGGTAGCGCTGACGGGTAAAGACCCAGGTAAAAGGTCTAGACACGGCCCGTCCGACATTTCTCGTTCGCCTCGTCGACCCAGTTCAATGGCCCTAGTCTGCGACGATCGAGGCCCTGTCTGGGGTCTGCGACGTTCGACGGGGGCTCGGAGGAACAGTGGCAGCGCGACGCAGGATGTTCGGTCTGAGACGGGACCAGCGCGGTGCCGCCGCGCTCGAGTTCGGGATCATCGCAGGCTTCGTCTTCATTCCCCTCGTACTCGGCATCATCCAGTACGGCTGGTACTTCTACGTGGCGCAGACCACCGGAGGCGCTACGAGTCATGTAGCGCGGAGGCTTGCCGTGGGAGATTGCTGGGGGTCGGGCGAAGGCGCTCACCTTCGTCCAGAACGAGGTCGGCTCCAACCCGGCCAACACGACCCTCGTCATGGACCCGACCACGAACACCGACGCTGAGATCGGCATCGATCAGGTCTCGGTGACTGTCACGTCCAACGCGAACGTGATCGGCTTCTGGCCCATGCCGAACGGCGGCACCATCACGCGGACGGTGAAGACCATGATCGAGGACACGACCTCCAGCGGGGCTTGCTGATGACTCTCTTCGGTCGCCGTTGGCGCGCCCGTCAACGAGACGAGCGCGGCGCGTTCGCAGTCCTGTTCGGCCTCGGTTGCGTGATGCTCTTCACCGTCGGTGCGCTGGGTGTTGACATCGGCAATGCCGTCTCACGTCGTACGTCCATCCAGAGCCAGGCTGACTACGGTGCCTACGCCGCAGCATCCAAGTTGCCCGCAACGGCCACTAACAAGGTCGGCCAAGCTGTCGACGCTGACACCATCGCTGCCGTAGTCGCTGCGATGAACGACAATCAACCCCAAGACGACTCTCGGCCGTGCTGGGTCGACAACGACTGCATCACGGCCGCTGATCTGGTCGACACCGACATGACCAACGGAGACGTCAGGTACGTCAGTGGGTGCACGTCGACGTCGCTGCCAAGCTGCCACAAGACCGACGGTCTCCAGGTCGTCGCTCCAGACAATCGGGTGGACTACGGCTTCGCCGACATCATCGGTGTCAGCAATGGCACCGTCCGCGCCACGGCCACCGTCAACGTGTTCACCGGCGGTCTTCGCGTGATGCCGATGTTCGCCGTGACGGGCTGCGACTACGGCAACCAGACGCTCGCCGACCCGGCGTCCGGGCACTCGACGACCACCGTGCCGACGCTGTATCGTCGACGGCGACACCAACACGATCGACCTTACGGCGGACACCCAGGTCCTCACGGACTCGACGAACACCGACGTCGACTCCCTCGTCAAGGACTCGACCGGCAACAAGCTGCGGTTCGAGGGGTCACACTGGGCCGAGGCTCGCAAGATCGGGTTCTTCCGGGGCGACGACGCCACCGTCCCGCCGACCTTCCAGGTCGCCGACGACCTTCTGGCGTTACGGGGTGACCCCGTGACGAACCTGAACCCGACCCCGCCCGGAACCGGGTACACGAAGCCTTCACCCCAGCCCAACGGGGCGGTGACGGTCCAGCTCGACATCCCGGCCGGGGTCACCGCCACCGAAGGCATCTGGTACGTCCGCGTGTGGCAAGGCACCGACGCCGGCGGCCACTGGTCGCCCAAGGACGAGGCGCTGCCCATCCGGGTCGGGCAGTCGTTCCTCCAGTGCGCCTCGGACGTCGGCTCCGGAAACTTCGGAACCCTGGAGTTCCCGCGCACCGACACGACGCCGTCCAACGACATCGCGGTCAACATCGCGGTCGGCCTTCAACCCCCGCTGACGCCCACGCCACACGATTGGGCGGTCGACAACCCGAAGCGCAGGGGAGTGCTTCGAGGGCGTCAACGGAGCGGTGATCTCCGAGCACGACACGTTGCGCACGGGCACGAACTGCCTGGCCACCGATCACGGGTGGTCTCGCGCCCAACGACGCCACGGCCGGGTTGGTCACCGGTGCTGTCGGACACCCGGGTTCCCTGACGACGGCGCCGACAACCCCGGACCCGGACGGAACGGGCGGCTGCGACCCGGACGGCGGTTCGAACGAACGCACGGTGACCATCCCGAGCAACCCCACCTTCCACCTCAACGACGACACCCTCTCCTGCTTCCTGATCGACGACACGACGTCTCTGCAGGACCTCGTGGACCCGGACTACGCGGAGTCCGACCCGCCCCTGCTCAGCAGAGAGATCTTCGACTCGCCACGCTTCTTCTACGTGCCCGTGTTCGCCATCCAGCCGGAATTCGGCGGTTCCAACCGCTACTCCATCATCGACTTCCGGCCCGCTTTCATCACCGACGAGTTGGTGGCACCGAGCACCACCAAGGGCGTCCACACGGCGTCAGATGACAACGGCGTCGTGTTCTTCAGCAACAAGATCGAGCAGCTCGACGTCATCTTCTTCAACGTCAACACCCTGCCGAACGAGACGGAGGACTCGCTCATCGACTTCCTGGGAGTCGGGCGTCGCATCGTCCGGATGATCGACTGACCGACTGATCAGCCTGCCTCAGCCGCGCCCGCTTTCCGTCCACAGCAACGGCCCGCGCACACCTGTTCCACAGGGGTGACGCGGGCCGGCTGCCGTTGTCGGCCCGGTCGCCCAGGCTGCTCCGCGAGGAGGCAGCCATGGACGGCAACAGCACGGACGGGACCGACCACACCAAGCAGGGACTCGGTCACTACGGCGAGACGCTCGCCGCGCGGCACCTGACCGGGGCGGGGATGGTGCTGCTCGAGCGCAACTGGCGCACCACGGCGGGTGAGATCGACCTGCTGCTGCGCGAGGGCGACGTGCTCGTCGTGTGCGAGGTCAAGACCCGCACCAGCGACGCCTGCGGGCTGCCGCACGAGGCCGTCGACCAGGCCAAGGTGGACCGGCTCCGCCGGGTGGCCGACGAGTGGCTGGCCGGCCATGCCGCCGACCCTCGCGACGTCCGGGTCGACCTGGTGGCGGTGACCCGGCCACGCAAGGGGCCCTCGGTCGTGGAGCACGTGCGGGGGATCGGCTGATGTCGGTCGCGACCGCGTACGCCACCTGGCTCCAGGGCGCGATGGGGCACCTCATCGAGGTCCAGGCCGACGTCTCGAGCGGTGTCGTCGGCACGACGGTGGTGGGCCGGGCCGACGTGGCGATCAACGAGGCGCGCGAGCGCTGTCGGATGGCGATCGTCAACAGCGGGCTCGCCTGGCCGGGCAGCAAGCGGATCACCATCCTGTTGTCGCCGGCCGACCTCGCCAAGCGGGGCACCCACTTCGACCTGGCGATCGCCGTCGCGGTGCTGGCGGCCCACGACAGGGTCAAGTCGGAGCGGCTGCCGCAGTCGCTGTTCGTCGGCGAGCTGACGCTGACCGGTGGGCTGCGGTGCGTGCACGGCGTCCTGCCGATGGTGCTGTCGGCCGCCCGCCACGGCATCCGCCAGGTGTTCGTGCCCGAGCCCCAGGTCCGCGAGGCGGCCCTGGTGCCCGGGGTCGTCGTGTTCGGGCTGCGATCGCTCGCCCAGGTGGCGGCCCTGCTCAACGACGAGGAGGTGCCGGAGGCGCCGCCGGTCGCGGGCCTCTCGTCGGGCAGCCTGCTGAGCTGGCGGGGGCAGTCGCGCCTCGACGAGCTCGACCTGCTCGACGTCGACGGCATGGCCGAGGCCAAGTACGCCGTCGAGGTCGCCGCGGCCGGCGGTCACCACGTGATGCTGACCGGGCCCAAGGGAGCCGGCAAGACCACGCTGGCGGAGCGGCTGCCGAGCATCCTCCCGGACCTGACCGCCGAGGAGTCGCTCGAGCTGACGGCCATCCACTCGTTGGCCGGCGTCCTGGGTCCGGCCGACGACCTGATCGTCCGGCCACCGTTCTTCGCGCCCCACCACGACGCCAGCAAGGTCGGCCTGCTCGGTGGCGGCAGCGGCCGGGTGCGGCCGGGCGACGTGAGCCGTGCCCACAACGGGGTGCTGTTCCTCGACGAGTTCCCGCTGTTCCGCGCCGACGTCATCGAGGCGCTTCGCCAGCCCCTCGAGAGCGGCGAGGTGACCATCACCCGAGGCGAGGAGAGTGCCACGTTCCCCGCCCGCGGGCTGGTGGTGATGGCGTGCAACCCCTGCCCGTGCGGCAACTTCCATCCGCATCCGAGCCGCAATGCGTGCGACTGCCTCGAGCAGGTGCGGCGCCACTACCGAGCCAAGCTGACCGGGCCGATCACCGACCGGGTCGACATCAACCGCGAGGTCCAGCCCGTCTCACCGCACGAGCGGCACGACCGCTTCGCCCCGCGCGAGACCTCGGAGGTCGTGCGGGCCCGGGTCACCGACGCTCGCCAGCGCCAGCTGGAGCGGTACGCCGACCGCAGCTGGCGGCTCAACTCCCAGGCGCCCGGGCCAGTCCTGCAACGGGAGTGGCCGCTCGCCGCCGAGCTCCAGCAGAAGGTCGACGACGAGATCTACGCCGGTCGGCTCACGCGCCGCGGCGCGACGCGCGTGCACCGGCTCGCGTGGACGATCGCCGACCTCGACCGGGTCGACGTGCCGGGTTTCACCCAGCTGGACACCGCCCTGCGGCTGAGGCTCGGACTGCCCCTGCTCGACGCCAGCCTGCGCCGGAGGGCCGCCGGATGACGGCGAGCGACCGGGAGCGGCTGGCCCGGGTGGCGCTCGGCACGCTGGGGGAGCCGGGCGATCCCCGCCTCGTCTCCCTCGTGGCCGAGCTCGGCCCCGTGCTGGTGCACGACCAGCTGGCGGCGGGGTACGACGCCGGCGACGGCGTCCAGGACGACATCGCGGCCCGGCTGGTCGGTGCGGACCCGGCCCGCGACCTCGAGCGCGCCGAGCGCGCCGGCATCCGGTTCGTCGTCCCCGGTGACGACGAGTGGCCGACCCAGGTCGACCAGCTCCTGCGGACCGAGACCCTGCGCGACCGCGGCGGGCCACCCCTCGGGCTGTGGGTCCGCGGTCCGATGGGCCTCGACGAGCTGGAGTCGTCGGTGGCGGTCGTCGGCTCGCGGTCAGCGACCAGCTACGGCACCACGATCGCCGGCGAGATCGCCGCCGTGGTGGCGCGCGCGGGCTACCCGGTCGTCTCCGGCGCGGCGTTCGGCATCGACCAGGCCGCCCACCGGGGTGCGCTGGCCGCCGGCGGCCGCACCGTCGCGGTGCTGGCCTGTGGTGTCGACCTCGTCTACCCGCCGGCCCACCACCAGCTGCTCGAGCACCTCGTGAAGACCTGCGCCGTGGTCTCCGAGCTGCCACCGGGGCGGTCCGTGTCGCGCATCCGCTTCCTGAGCCGCAACCGCCTGATCGCCGCCCTCACCCGCGGCACCGTCGTGGTCGAGGCGGCCGCCCGCAGTGGGGCGCTCAACACCGCCGGCTGGGCAGCCCGTCTATACCGGCCACTGATGTCGGTGCCCGGCCCGGTGACGGCAGCCCAGTCCGAGGGCACCCACGAGCTGCTCCGCAAGGGTGCCGCCAGCATCGTCACCCGAGGCGAGGAGGTCCTCGAGCTGGTGGCCCCGAGCGGCCACCACCTCGTCGCGCCCCGCCGCGGGCGGGTCTACGCCCGCGACCGCCTGCCGCCTCGCCAGCAGCAGGTGCTCGACGCGGTTCCGCGCCATCGTGGCGTCGGCGCCGACGCCATCGCCCGGACGGCCGGCATCGGCCTGCTCGACACCCAAGCGGCCCTGCAGCGGCTCGAGAGGGCGGGCATCGTCGCGAGGACGTCCGACGGCTGGCGGATCCGCGACGTCAATGCTCCCGATTCGCCTGCGGAAAACGCAGAAGTTCCTACGATGAACCCATGACCTCTTCGCTCTCCCCCCGAGCACGGTCTGAGTACGTCGCCACCGTTCTGTCCTCCACTCCTGGAGCTGCAGTCGAGGTGACCCCCGGATCGCACCACCACCGGCACGGACCGTTCGCTCGCGCGCTCGGCACCGTCCGCACCGCCACCGCCCGCGTCCGCGGGCGCCGGCCCAGCATCGGCAACCTCGCGGTCATCCGCCGCGTCGACGGCGCCTTCGTCGTCAACGTCGACGCGGGCACCCGTGACCACGCCGCCGAGCTCCTCCACCTCGTCCGCGAGCAGCTGGCCACGATGACCGTGCACCAGTTCGAGCGGGCCTGGGGCATCGACCGACACGTCGATCGGATCATCCAGCGTCACCTGCCCGAGGGTGCGCCGTTGCGCGGTGCTCACTCGCTACGCTCGGCTGGGTGACCCGGACCCGTTCGGAGACCTCGGACGACCAGCAGTCTGGTGGTCTGTCCGAGCCGATGGCGGCGGCCCTCGCCGCCTTCGAGACCCACCTGGCGGTCGAGCGCGACCTCAGCGCGCACACCGTGCGGGCGTACCTGGCCGACGTGACCAGCCTGGCCACGCATGCCGCCCGGCTGGGCATCACCGAGCCGGCCGGGCTCGACCTGCGCACGCTGCGCAGCTGGCTGGCCAACCAGCAGGTCACCGGCCGTTCGCGGACCACGCTCGCGCGCCGCGCGACCGCCGCCCGGGTGTTCACCGCCTGGCTGGCGCGCACCGATCGGTCCGACGCCGACCACGGAGCCAGCCTCGGCTCGCCCAAGGCGCGCCGGACCCTGCCTCCGGTCCTGCGTGCCGACGAGGCCGCCCAGCTGGTCGGCGGGGCGGCCGGCCCGGCTGACGACGACGACCCGGTCGGGATGCGCGACGCGGCCATGCTCGAGCTGCTGTACGCGACGGGCATCCGTGTCGGTGAGCTCGTCGCCCTCGACCTCGGCAACGTCGACCGGGAGCGCAACCTCGTCCGGGTGCTCGGCAAGGGCCGCAAGGAGCGCAGCGTGCCGTTCGGCCACCCCGCTGCGCGGGCGATCGACCGCTGGCTCACGGCCGGGCGCCCGAGCCTGGTGGCCGAGGGTGCCGGGGCCGCCCTCTTCGTCGGTGCACGGGGTCGCCGGATCGACCAGCGAGCCGTGCGCACGCTCGTCCACCGCCGCATCGCCGAGGTGCCCGGGGCTCCGGACATCGGACCCCACGGGCTGCGGCACAGCGCGGCCACCCACCTGCTCGAGGGCGGGGCCGACCTGCGAGCCGTGCAGGAGCTGCTCGGTCACGCCAGCCTGGCGACGACGCAGCTCTACACCCACGTGACGACGGACCGGCTGCGGCGGGCCTACCAGCAGGCGCACCCCCGGGCGTAGACCGCCGGCGGCGATCGGGCGACCAGCGTCTCGATCCGGCGCAGCACGGTGGCGTAGGCAGTCGACCACGGCACCGTCACCAGTGGGCCGGTCACCGGGACAGGCACGTCGCGCCAGAGCGGCAGCAACCGGATGGGGCCGGTGCCGACCAGGTCGAGCGGGTCGAGGTAGGTCGGGCCGCGCAGCCAGCCCCAGTGCAGGCACACCCGCGGGGGACAGTGCGAGGCGACGGCCTGCAGGTGGCCGATCACCTCGCCGCGGCCGACCCCCTGGCCGACCGGCACGGTGGCTTCGACGGGCTCGTAGGTGGTCCGGGTGTCACCGTGGACGACGACGACCACCCCGCGACCCGCGAGAACCCCGGCGAAGGACACCGTGCCGGCCAGCGCCGCATGGACCGCTTGTCCCGGGGAACCGAGCAGGTCGACGCCGCGGTGGCCGGAGCCCCAGGGTGCGTCAGGCGGGTCGAACCCGGCGACCACCTCGGGCGTCGGCCGGAGCGGCCAGACACCGACAGGCACCGGGTCAGCAGCGGCCCGGGCCGGGGCGGCCGCGACCAGGCCCACGAGCAGGACCGAAGCCAGGAGGGCGGCAAGCCGCCGGCACGGGGAGCTCATCCTCGGATCGTGCGCCGTTCCGGGGGATGGGGTCGGCCGCGTCGGTGAGCCTGTGGAGGACGATGCCCGGCGAGGGGCCTGTGGAGAGCAGCCGGGCCCCGCGTCGCTCGATTCGCGGGGGAGCGGCCCGCGGCGTACCCTGGGCGCAGCGGCTCCTCCGGGAGCTGACTTCGCACGTCCGCAGACCACGACGGCGCTCATGTTCCCTGGGGCACCGTCTCGATCGTGGGCGAGGCTCCTCGGTCCCGACCGGAAACGGTCGGGTCGGATCCTCGCGCAGGCGTCAGGGCGACCGGCACCCGCCGGCCGCGAGGAACTGAAAACAACCGGAGATCGCTCCCGGCCCGCCCTGATTCAAGGACGGGCTGACGGGAGTGCCTCCCCACACAGGAGAACCCTTCATGGCAGTTGTCACCATGCGCCAGCTCCTCGAGAGCGGCGTCCACTTCGGGCACCAGACCCGTCGCTGGAACCCGAAGATGAAGCGCTTCATCATGACCGAGCGCAACGGCATCTACATCATCGACCTGCAGCAGTCGCTGGCCTACATCGACCGGTCCTACGCCTTCATCAAGGAGACCGTCGCCAAGGGCGGCACGATCATGTTCGTGGGCACCAAGAAGCAGGCCCAGGAGGCGATCGCCGAGCAGGCGATGCGCGTCGGGATGCCCTACGTCAACCAGCGCTGGCTCGGCGGCATGCTCACCAACTTCCAGACCGTGCACCAGCGGATCAACCGCCTCAAGGAGCTCGACGAGGTCGACTTCGACGACGTCGCCGGCTCGGGACGCACGAAGAAGGAGCTGCTCCAGATGCGCCGCGAGCGCGACAAGCTCGACAAGTCGCTCGGTGGCATCCGCGAGATGACCCGGACGCCGGCCGCCGTCTGGATCGTCGACACGAACAAGGAGCACCTCGCCGTCGAGGAGGCGCGCAAGCTGCGCATCCCGATCGTGGGCATCCTCGACTCCAACTGCGACCCGGACCTCGTCGACTTCCCGATCCCGGGCAACGACGACGCCATCCGCGCCGTCGGCCTGCTGACGCGCGTCGTCGCCGACGCCGTGGCCGAGGGCCTGATCGCCCGTTCGGGCGTCAAGGTCGAGGGCGCCGAGGCCGGCGCCGAGGAGCCCCTGGCCGACTGGGAGCGCGAGCTCCTGGGTGGCGAGGCCGAGCAGGCCGCGGTGGCCGCCACCGGCGGTGACGAGACGACCGAGGCACCGGCCGCCGAGTCCACCGGCGCCAGCACCGAGGCCGTCGAGGCCGTCGAGGCACCGGTCGAGGAGGCTCCCGCAGCCGAGGAGGCTCCCGCAGCCGAGGAGGCCCCCGTGGCCCCCGAGGCTCCTGCAGCCGAGGCCGTCGCGACCGAGGAGGCTCCCGTCGAGGAGGCTCCCGCCACCGACGAGGCTCCGGCTGACGAGGCTCCGGCTGACGAGGCTCCGGCCGACGAGGCCGCCGCCGACGAGGCCCCCGCCGACGAGGCCCCCGCCGACGAGGCGAAGGCCTGACCCGCTCACCGACCAGAAGACTTCGAGGAAGTTCGAGGACAGACACACATGGCTAGCTTCACCGCCGCCGACGTCAAGAAGCTCCGGGAGCTCACCGGCGCCGGCATGATGGACTGCAAGAAGGCGCTCGACGAGGCCGATGGCGACTTCGACGCCGCCATCGACATCCTGCGCACCAAGGGTGCGGCCAAGGCCGCCAAGCGCGGTGCCGAGCGGGAGGCCTCCGCGGGCCTCGTCGCGCACGCACCGGGCGTCCTGGTCGAGCTCAAGTGCGAGACCGACTTCGTCGCCAAGGGCGAGGACTTCGTCGTCGCCGCCCAGCAGATCGCCGACGCCGCGTCGCAGGCCAAGCCGGCCGACGTCGAGGCACTCAAGGCCGTCGCGCTGGGCGACCAGACCGTCGGCGAGGTCGTCGAGGGCCTGGCCATCTCGATCGGCGAGAAGATCGAGCTGGGCCAGTACGTCCACTTCGACGGTCCCGTCGTCGCGTACCTCCACAAGCGCGCGGCCGACCTGCCGCCCGCCGTGGGGGTGCTCGTCGAGTACGCCGGCGACGCCGACGCCGCCCGTGGCGCCGCGATGCAGATCGCGGCCATGCGCCCGCAGTACCTCACCCGCGACGAGGTCCCCGCGGACATCGTCGCCAAGGAGCGTGAGATCGCCGAGGCGACCTCGCGCGAGGAGGGCAAGCCCGAGCAGGCGATCGCCAAGATCACCGAGGGCCGGCTGAACGGCTTCTTCAAGGACGTCGTCCTGCTGGAGCAGCCGTCGGTCACCGAGAACAAGAAGACCGTCAAGGCGGTGCTGGCGGAGTCCGGCACCTCGCTGACGCGGTTCGCGCGTTTCGAGGTCGGCGCCTGACAAGGTAGGTTCGCCCCTGACCTAGAGGAGGCCGGTTGCGATGACTCAGTTCCGAGCATCGCGACCGGCCTTTCTCATGCCTCGACCAGTCAGACCGACCGGAAGGAACGCCACCGCGTGACCCAGTACCAACGCGTCCTGCTCAAGCTCTCGGGTGAGGAGTTCGGGGGTGGCCGGCTGGGCGTCGATCCCGACGTCGTCTCCCGCATCGCCCGCGAGATCGCCTCGGTCTCCGCGGCCGGGTTCCAGATCGCCGTGGTCATCGGCGGCGGCAACTTCTTCCGCGGCAAGGAGCTCCGCCAGCGGGGGATGGACGGCGTGCGCGCCGACTACATGGGCATGTTGGGCATCGTGATGAACTGCCTGGCCCTCCAGGAGTTCCTCGAGCAGCGGGGCGTCGTCACCCGCGTGCAGACCGCCATCACCATGGGCCAGATCGCCGAGCCGTACATCCCGCTGCGAGCGATCCGGCACCTCGAGAAGGGCCGCGTCGTCATCTTCGGCGCCGGCATGGGCCTCCCGTTCTTCACCACCGACACGGTGGCCGTCCAGCGGGCCCTCGAGACCCACTGCGACGCGGTGCTCTTCACCAAGAACGGCGTCGACGGCGTCTACTCCGCCGACCCGAAGAAGGACCCGGCCGCCACCCGCTTCGACACCCTGACCTACGACGAGGCGATCAGCCGCGACCTCAAGGTCGTCGACCAGACGGCGTTCACGCTCGCCGCCGAGAACAAGCTGCCGATGGTCGTCATCGGCCTCGAGCCCGAGGGCAACATCCTGCGCGCCGCCCGGGGTGAGAAGATTGGCACGCTCGTGAGCGCCGGCTGACCGCCGAGATCCCAGCAGATCGCCCACGTCCAGGCAGACACCAAGGAGCCCCCGTGATCAACGACATCCTCAACGAGGCCGACGGCAAGATGGACAAGTCGGTCGAGACGACCCGCGAGGACTTCTCGGCGATCCGGGCGGGGCGCGCCAACCCGGCCATGTTCAGCAAGATCATGGTCGACTACTACGGCACGCCCACGCCGATCCAGCAGCTCGCGTCGTTCACCTCGCAAGAGGCCCGCATCATCCTGATCGCGCCCTACGACATGGGGGCGATCGGCAACATCGAGCGCGCCATCCGCGACTCGGACCTCGGCGTCAACCCGGCCAACGACGGCAAGGTGCTGCGCTGCGTGTTCCCCGAGCTCACCGAGGAGCGCCGCAAGGAGTACATCAAGGTCGCCCGTACCAAGGCCGAGGACGGCCGGGTGGCGATCCGCAACCTGCGCCGGCACGCCAAGCAGAGCCTCGAGAAGCTCGAGAAGGACGGCGAGGTCGGCAAGGACGACGTCACCGGGGCCGAGAAGCGCCTCGACGGGATGACCAAGACCCACACGGACAAGATCGACGACCTCCTCAAGCACAAGGAAGCCGAGCTCCTCGAGGTGTGACGTGTCCCAGAGCCGGTACGCCGCCGGGGGCGCCCGCGCAGAAGGACCACGGCCGTGCGGGGCGCGACCTGCCCGCCAGCATCGCCTCGGCGATCGTGCTGCTCGCCGCGATCGCGCTGTCGCTCGCGTTCTGGAAGACCGCCTTCATGTTCATCGTGGCCGCCGCCGTGGTGGTCGCGATCTGGGAGCTCCACCGCGGCCTGATGGCCAAGGACATCGACGTCCCGGAGCAGCCCCTGATGATCGGTGGCGTCGTCATGGTCGTCGTCGCCTACTTCTTCGGCGCCCCGGCCCTGGTCACCGCGACCGCCGTCAGCGCCCTGGTGACCATGCTGTGGCTGTTGCGTCGTGGTGTTCCCGGCTACGTCCAGAACGCCACGGCGTCGGTCTTCGTGCTGATCTACGTCCCGTTCCTCGGCTCGTTCGTGGCCCTGCTGCTGGCCGAGGGCGGCGCCTGGGACTTCGACCGCTGGGACGACGGCGTGAAGGGCGTCATCGTCTTCATCCTCGTCACCATCGCCTCCGACATCGGCGGCTACGTCGCGGGCGTGCTGTTCGGCAGGCACCCGATGGCGCCGGTCATCTCGCCGAAGAAGTCGTGGGAGGGGTTCGCCGGCTCGGTGACCTTCTGCGTCGCGGCCGGCGTCGGCCTCGTCGTGTGGATGCTCGACGGCGACTGGTGGGTCGGCGTCGCCCTCGGCCTGATCGCCGCGGTGATGGCCACGCTCGGCGACCTCTGCGAGTCGGTGATCAAGCGCGACCTGGGCATCAAGGACATGAGCCAGGTCATCCCCGGCCACGGCGGGCTGATGGACCGGCTCGACTCGCTGCTCGCCACGGTCGCACCGATCTGGTTGCTGCTCCACTACGCCGTGTTCTGAGACCCTGTCCGGGTGACCAACAACCCGTACGGCGAGGCGCCCCCGCCCGGGGACCCGTCGCCCGAGCCGCCGCGACAGGTCAAGGGCTGGGTGGTGGCCATCGGCATCGTCCTCGGCCTGGTGGCCACGTTCGTCTGGATGTCGATCGTCTTCGTAGTGGCGCTGAGCATGGAGAACGGCACGCGAGCAGGCTCCCCGACTGGCTGATCTTCGTCCTGTTCATCCTGCCCTTCCCGCTGTCGATCCTGCTGCTGTGCTTCCGACGTACCCGCCAGATCGGCGGCCGGCTTCGTGATGGGCATGGCCATCGGCACCCTGGTGCTGGCCGGGCTGTGCGGCTCCTTGATCGTGCCCGGCCTGATGGCCTGAGTCGCGTGTACCCCACCCTGGGCGACCTGCTCGGCACGGACCTGCCCGTGGAGACGCACGGCTTCTTCGTCCTCCTCGGGGTGCTGGCCGCCGGGCTCGTCTTCGCGTACGAAGCGCGCCGCCGCGGCCAGACCGACGAACGGATCCTGTACGTCGTGATGGGCGCCCTGGTCGGCGGCGCCGTCTTCATGCGGCTGGGCACCTGGCTCCAGCACGTCGACCTCCGTCAGAACGCGAGCCTGGCCGAGCAGTGGCTCTACGGCAACCGCTCGATCCTCGGCGGCCTGGTGGGTGCCTGGCTCGGCGTGCACGTCGTCAAGCGGCTGACCGGGTACACCGCCCGCACCGGCGACCTGTTCGCCCCGGCGGTGGCCCTGGGCATGGCCGTCGGGCGGATCGGCTGCCTGCTCACCGAGCAGCCCGGCACCCCGACCGGAGGCGGCTGGGGGATCACCCTCGACGAGGCAGCCGCGGCCCGCACCGGCTCGCCGGCCGGTGTCCCGCTGCACCCGTCGTTCGTCTACGAGATCGTCTTCCACCTCGTCGCCTTCGCGGTGATCTGGTGGTGGCTGCGTCGCCGCAGCCTGCCGCCGGGCGAGATCTTCGTCTGGTACGTCGCGGCGTACGGCGTCTTCCGCTTCCTCGTCGAGTTCGTGCGCGGCAACGACGTCGCGTGGGCCGGCCTCACCCGCCCGCAGCTGTTCCTGCTCGTCACCGTCCCGCTCGTCCTCGCGCGCATCGTCTGGCAGGCCAGGCGCGGCGCCTATCGTGACGCCATGCGGCCGCGCGAGCTCGAGGAAGCCCACCGATGAGCGGGATGCCGCTGCGGGGCGACCGGATCCACCGCTACGTCAACGCCTTCTGCCCCGTCTGCCACGAGGAGCGGCCCGACCGGCCGCTGGCCGAGGTGCAGCGGCTCTCCGGCTGGCTGGTCGAGCGCGACGACCGGATCTGGCTCGAGCGCGGCTGCGCGACCCACGGCCTGGTCCGCACGCTGTACGACGAGTCGCCCGAGATCCTGACGTACCTCGAGCAGTGGACGGCGCCGACCAAGCGCCACGAGCCCGACGTCCGCGGCAACTTCAAGCCCGTGCCCGCGGCGTACGCCGACGGCCTGCCCGAGATGCAGACCCAGCACACGTGCATCCTGCTCGAGGACCTCCTCGACCACTGCAACCTGAAGTGCCCGACGTGCTTCGCCGAGTCGTCGCCCGCCCGGGCGTCGGTGGCACCGTTGGCGCAGGTGCTGGCCTCCATCGACGCCCGGCTCTCGCGGGAGAACCAGCGCATCGACGTGCTGATGCTGTCCGGCGGGGAGCCGACGCTCTACCCCTGGCTGGCCGAGCTGCTCGACGCCGTGGCCGAGCGGCCGATCGTGCGCGTGCTGGTCAACACCAACGGCCTGCGCCTCGCCCAGGACGACGAGCTGCTCGCCCTCCTGACGCGGCACCGCGAGCGGGTCGAGGTCTACCTGCAGTACGACGGCGAGTCGGCCGAGGCGTCGGCCTACCACCGGGGAGCGGACATCCGCCGCTTCAAGGAGCGCGCCATCGAGCGACTCTCGGCCAACGGGATCTTCACGACGCTCACCATGACGGCGGCCCTCGGCGTGAACGACGACGAGATCGGCCTGGTCATCAAGCGCGCGCTCGGCACGCCGTACGTCGGTGGCGTGACCATCCAGCCCGTCTTCGGCAGCGGCCGGTCCGGCGCGATCGACCCGCTCGACCGGCTCACCCACACCGGCGTGCTCGCGCGGCTGGACGAGCAGACCGCCGGCGAGGTGACCTGGCGCGACCTCACCGCGCTGCCCTGCTCGCACCCGCACTGCTGCTCGGTGGGATACCTGCTGCGCGACGACTCGGGCACGTGGCAGTCCCTGACCAACCTGATCGGCCACGACAGGCTCAAGCAGTGGCTCGACCTCGAGCCCGACCTGCTGGCCAACCGGATCGCCGACGACGCGATCCCGGCCGCCATGAAGGAGGTCGTGAAGGGCTCGCTGCTCGACCTGCTGTCGGAGCAGTCGAGCCTGTCGCACCCGTCGATGGCGACCATCTGGCGCGACATCTGCCAGAACTGCGACCTCGGCATCGGCACCCTGACCACCCTCGCGACCGGGGCGCTGCCGGGTCAGCGCAAGCGGCTGCGGGCGATGCTGGGGGAGCGGGTGCTGCGCGTCACGGTCAAGCCGTTCATGGACATGAACACGATGATCGAGGAGCGCCTGACGCAGTGCTGCGTGCACGTGGCCACCGTCAACGGCGAGACCGGCGACCACCAGTGCGCGCCGTTCTGCGCGGTGCAGGCCTGGGCCCCGCTGAGCGCCACCCGGATCTCGACCGCAGTCGGCCTGCCGCTGCTCACCGCCCCATGAGCGACCCGCGGATGGTCGAGCCCGACCGCGCTGCGGCGCCCACGCCGTACGACCCGCTCCGGCTCTGCATCTTCGCGACCGTCGCCCTGCTCGGCTGGGTGCTGGGCCCGCTCGCCCTGGCGTTCTTCGCCGGGCTCGGGATCGTCGGGTACGCCCGGGCCCGCCGGGCGGGGCTGCTCCGCTCGAAGTGCCTGCTGGGGGACACCCGCAACGTGCTCGGGTACCTCGGCCTGCTCGCCGCGCTGGCGGTCGCGGGCCTGGTGTGGGCGCTGTCGTCCGGTTCGGTGTGGGTGCCGTGGCTCGCGTGGTGATGCGCCAAATGACCGCCGTGGAGGGCGCGCGCACCTAGTCTGGAAGGGACCCCGCCCCCCGGGAGGACCCATGAACGATGACCCAACCACCCGACGAGCCGACGCCGGACGACGCGTGGCAACCTCCCGGGCCGCAGCCTCCACCGCCCCCGCCGCCTCCCGGTCAGTACCCCGGCTACGGGCCGCCGTACGACCGGCCACCGCCGGGGCAGAACCCGTACGGCGGCGACACGACCAGCTACTACCAGCCCATCGACTCGGGTGGGATGTCCTCGACCGTCAAGGTGGTCCTGGGCGTCGTGATCGGTGTCTTCGCGGGGTTCTTCCTGTGGGTCTTCGCGGCGATCGTGTTCTCCCTGGGCGTGTCGGACACCGGCACCGAGTTCCTGTTCTTCGCGGCGGTGGCGCCGTTGCTCGTGCCGGCGCCGCTGCTGATCTGGCAGGCGACGCGGCCCTGGGCCGTGGGCCTGTTGATGGGGACGGCCGTGGCCTCCATCGGCATGTCCGGGCTGTGCGCCTCGCTGATCAGCAGTCTGTGAAGGAGACGACGTGAACGTGACCGTGACGGACCGCCCGGCTGCCGAGAACGAGCAGCGCCCGCCCGACTGGTGGCACCGCGACCACCCCACCTTCACCGCCCTGACCGGCTTCTTCACCGGGTTGGCGTTCGTGGCGCTCGTCCCTGCCCTCTTCGTCGGCCTGCTCCACCTGGTGTTCGACGACGAGACGACCAACGACCTGTTCCCGATGGTGCTGGTCGCCCTCGCCGTGCCGCTGGGGCTGGTGGCCTTCTCGCGCACCCGGCGGTTCGGCGCCTACATGCTCATCGGAGTCGTCGTCACCGCGCTCGTCGTGGCGGGCGCGGCGTCGCTCGTGCTCTGGCTGATGGTGCAGCGCGACCTCTGACCTCGGCAGAGATTCGGCTGGGCCACGCCGAGCGCGACATACTCGTCGTGATGTCCCAAGAGCAGACCCAGCGCCCCCAGCTCCCGCTCGTGATGAGCGCCCCGCGCGGCCGCGCCAAGCCGCCGCGGCACCTCGCCGACCTCGACGAGCCCGGCCGCAAGGCGTTGCTCGAGGAGATGGGCCTGCCGGGCTTCCGGGCCAAGCAGCTCTCGACGCACTACTTCGCGCGGCTGGTCGACGACCCCGCCGAGATGACGGACCTCCCGGCGGGCCAGCGCGACGAGCTGGTGGCCGCGCTGCTGCCGGACCTGATGACCCCGCTGCGCACCCTCGAGGCCGACCGCGGCACCACCCGCAAGACGCTGTGGAAGCTCTTCGACGGCGCGCTCGTCGAGTCGGTGCTGATGCGCTACCCCGACCGGGTCACCATGTGCGTCTCCAGCCAGGCCGGGTGCGGCATGGCCTGCCCCTTCTGCGCCACCGGCCAGGGCGGCCTCGAGCGCAACATGTCGACCGCCGAGATCGTCGAGCAGGTGGTCGCCGGTGCCCGCTCCCTGGCCCGCGGCGAGGTGCCCGGTGGTCCCGGCCGCGTCTCCAACGTCGTGTTCATGGGGATGGGCGAACCTCTCGCCAACTACAAGGCGGTGATCGGCGCCGTACGACGCCTCACCGACCCGTCCCCGGCCGGCCTCGGGATGTCCGCGCGCGGCGTGACCGTCTCGACCGTCGGCCTGGTGCCGCGGATCAACCAGCTCACCGAGGAGGGCATCCCGGTCACGCTGGCGCTGAGCCTGCACGCCCCCGACGACGAGCTGCGCAACGAGCTGGTGCCGATCAACACCAGGTTCTCGGTCGCCGAGACCGTCGCGGCTGCCTGGAACTACGCCCGGGTGACCAAGCGTCGCGTGTCCATCGAGTACGCCATGATGCGCGGCATCAACGACCAGGGCTGGCGGGCCGACCTGCTCGCCGAGGTGCTCAACGGCTACGGCGACTGGGGCTGGGTGCACGTCAACCTGATCCCGCTCAACCCCACGCCCGGCTCGAAGTGGACCGCCTCCGACCCGGCCGACGAGCGCGAGTTCGTCCGGCGGCTGGAGTCGCACGGCATCCCCACCACCGTCCGCGACACCCGCGGCCGCGAGATCGACGGCGCCTGCGGACAGCTGGCCGCCACCGAGTCGTGAGCGTCCCAGCCGAGGCCGTCGCTGCGGCGAGTCGGGAGTGGGTCTGGGTGCCCGAGACCGCGGTCGTGGTGGAGACACCGGAGTACCTGTTGGCGCGGATGCCGGACTGGTTCGACGTCCAGCTGGAGCTGCTGCGCCTCGACCCCGAGCGTCCCGTCGGGGACGTGGTCGACGAGGTGATCGCCCGCGCCCGGGAGCTGGGCGGCCCGGAGGTCAACTGCTGGGCCAAGCTCCACAACGACCCCTCCGTCGACGCCGTCCTCCTTGCTCGTGGCGGTGTGCTCGACGAGACGCTGGACGTGCTGGCGCTGGACCTCACCGAGGGGCTGCCGGACGTCGGTACGTGGGACCAGAGGATCGACCTGCGCTGGGTGACCGACGCCGCCACGGCACGCGACCACCACGAGGTCGGGATGGTGGTCTTCGGCGGTGAGATGGCGCCGGACGACGAGCTCGAACGCGCCGCCGCCGACGGCCGCCGGCAGCTGCCGGCCGGGGAGGGGGGCGCCGTGGTCGCCTACCTCGACGGCGTGCCCGTGGGCGCGGGCGGCATCGCCCAGCCCGGTGACGTGGCTCGCCTCTGGGGCGGCTCCGTGCGCGAGGAAGCTCGGGGCCTCGGTGTCTACCGTGCCCTGCTCGACGCCCGGCTGCGCTACGGGCGCGACCACGGCGCCACGATGGCCCTGGTGAAGGGCCGCATCCAGACCTCGGGCCCGATCCTGCGGCGGGCCGGGTTCGAGCGGTACGGCGAGGAGCGCTCGTACCTCGTGCCGCTCGATCGTTGATCGAGGAGGGCCGTCAGGCCTGTCACGAGATCCCGTAAGGGTCGGCGGTCCGCTCACCGGGTCTCGTGACGGTCGCTGCGCGACCTCCTCGACCAGCGGAAGGGTCAGCTCCCGAACAGGTCCGCGGCCTCGTCCACGTCGTCGACGAGGTGGACGTGGGGCTCCATCGGACGACCGCGGGCCAGGGTCTCGAGCAACGGCCACGCGGGGAGGGTCTCGGTCCAGTACGTCCGGCCCACCAGCACCATGGGCGCGACCGAGGACTCGTCGGCGTAGTAGTTCTCGCACGCGTCCTGGAACACCTCCTGGACCGTGCCGGCCATGCCGGGGAGGAAGACGATGCCCGCGTGGCAGACCTCGAGGAGGACCGACTCGCGGACCGCGTTGCGCACGTACTTGGCGATCGCGGTCGCCAGCACGTTGGGCGGTTCGTGCCCGTAGAACCAGGTGGGGATGCCGAGGGTGTCGCCGCCGCCGGGGAACCGGTCGAGCACCGCGAAGCCGGCGCGTACCCAGGCGTCGACCGACGGGCGGAACGACGGGACGGCGGCCAGCAGGGCCAGCGCCTCGTGCAGGTCGTCGGACGAGGGGTCGAGGGCGGCCAGGTACCCCCCGAGGTTCGCGGCCTCCATCGCGCCGGGGCCGCCGCCCGTCGCGACCACGTGGTCGGCGCCCAGCCGCAGCCCGAGGCGGGCCGCGTCCAGGAACCCCTGGGTGCCCCGCTCCAGCGCGTGGCCGCCCATCACGCCCACCAGGCGCCGACCGGCCACCCAGTCGGCCAGGGCCACGTCCACCGCGTGGTCGTGCAGCGCCTTCGCCATCGTCGCGTCGCGGTCGTGGGCGGTCTGGGACCAGGCGTACGCACGGGCGTCGAGCGAGTCGGCGTACGTGGGGGCGTCGTAGAGGTCCTCGGGCCGGTAGAGGTGGTCGAGGTGGAGGTCGACCGGAGCGAGGGGGAGGTCGGGCACGACGATGGCGCCTCGTACCTCGACGCGCTCGGCGTCACCAGTTGCGAACCGGCAGCCGAGGAACAGCGCCCCCGCCACCCTCAGGTCGCCCAGCTCGGCCGACCTGTGGCGCAGGTCCACGGCGCGGATGCGCCAACCGCGCAGGGACGTGGTCCCGGAGGCGAGGCGGTGGTCGAAGTCGGCCAGGGTGTCGACCTGGACCCCACGGCCCCGACTGCGCCTCACGCCCCCGAACCTAGGGCACGCTGCGTCATCAGCCGATCACCCCAGGAACACGTAGCCCGAAAGGGTCATTTTCGAGCCGAATGGGCGATGCCGGTGGCACTCGCCGTCGGTCATCCTGTTGACAGCTCGCCGGAACAGACGTACGCGCCGACCCACTAGCGCTACGTTTCCGGGTGCGGCGTGGGTGTTCGACGCATGGTGAACGGGGGTATGCCGCACCCGGCCGGCGAGCTGACGCGTCCCTGCTCGCCCACTCTCGAGCAGCCGGCTCGAACCAGACGGTCGGCTCAGAAGGCGTGCGCCATCAGCTCACCGAACAGCTCCTGCTCGTCCACCTCGAGCCCCCGGGCCTTGAACCACCCGCAGATGTTGGTGCAGTCGCGCAGCAGGAAGTCCATGCCGTTGGGGTTGCCGACGAGGTCCACGATCTGCGGCAGGTCGATGACCACGAGTCGCGGGCCCGCGGCCAGGATGTTGTACGCCGACAGGTCGCCGTGCACGATCCCGTCCTGGACCAGGAGGGCCAGGAAGTCGCGCACCTGGTCGTAGTACGAGGCCAGCAGCTCCGGGTCGGGACGCGTCTGCGCCAGCCGCGGTGCCGTCTCGCCGTCGTAGGTGACCCACTCCATCAGGATCTCGGTGCCGTCGATCTGGACGGGGTACGGCACGGCCGCGCCGAGCGCCCACAGACGCTTGAGGGCGTCCCACTCGGAGACGGCCCACTCGCCCGCGGCCACGAGCCGGCCCCAGGTGCTCTTGCGCTTGAGGGCGCGCTCGTCGCGGGAGCGCTTGACGCTGCGCCCCTCGGAGTAGGCCGCAGCGCGGTGGAAGGTGCGGTGGTCGGAGTCGCGGTAGCGCTTGGCGGCCATCACCACCGCGCGGTCGGGCTCGTGCGGGTCCACCCGCTCGACCAGGAAGACGTCGGCCTCCTTGCCGGTCTTCAGGATGCCGAGCTCGGTGTCGATGGCACCACGGGACTCCACGACCCAGGAGGGTCGTGGCTCGGGGCCACGACAGAGCGGCTCCACGTCGAACCAGGTGGTCCAGCGCTGGCCGTCGCCGATCTCGTCGTACGAGCGGAACTCGAAGGTGAAGCTGGGGTCGATCCCCTCGAGGGGGTCGACAGGGCCCGAACGGTAGGCGTCAGGCGTCGGCCAGAAGGCCGGGAACTCGGGGTGAGAAGACATTGCTGGGTGTGCTCCAGAGGTGAGAGGAAGGGCTTGTCGAGGACAGGCCAACGGCAGTCATGGACATGTCACGCTCCTCTCGGCTGGAACACTTCTGGCGGCACCGGCGAGTTCCGGGCAACCGCCGACGAGTGTGACAGGTGCCGCGGTCGCCGTCCAAACCAATTAACGAGAGGCCCTGGGTAGGGTCCACGCGTGATCTCGACGCCCCGGCTGCTGGCCGCTGCCGTTCTCCTGCTCGTCCTCCCGACCTCCCAGCCGCTCGCGTCGGCGGGTGCGGCCGAGGCCGGCGCGCGTCGGGAACCGGCCCCGGGCGCGGCGGGCATCGGCGACCCGTACTTCCCGCTCGACGGCAACGGCGGGATCGACGTGCAGCGGTACCGCATCGACGACTCGTACCGATTCGGCGACGGGCAGCTGCGCGGCGAGACCCGGATCCGGCTGCGCGCCACCCAGGACCTGGCGTCCTTCAACCTCGACTTCCTGCTGCCGGTCGACCGGGTCACCGTGGACGGCCGCCCTGCGGTCTACGACCAGGCGACCCAGCACCACGAGCTCGTCATCACGCCGAAGACCGCGCTGAAGGCGGGGGAGACCGTGCACGTGGTGGTCGGGTACGCCGGCCGGCCCGGGCGCTACGGCTACCGCGGCGAGAGCAACTGGCTGGCGAACGACCACGAGGTCGTGGCCATGAACCAGCCGCACATGGCGCCCTGGTGGTTCCCGTCCAACGACCACCCGCTCGACAAGGCCCTGGTCGACATCACGATCACGGTGCCGCGCGGCAAGCAGGTCGTCGCCAACGGCCGCCTGGTCTCGCGGGACCTGCGCCCGCGGGACCGGGTGGCGTACCGCTGGGTCGCCGACGAGCCGATGGTGCCGTACCTCGCGTTCTTCGCGGCGGGCCGTTTCGAGATCTCGCGCGGCACGCAGGACGGCCTGCCCTGGCTGGTGGCCGTGTCCAAGCAGCTGGCGCCGTCGGTGCGGCGGGACCGGATGGAGCTGATGGAGAGGACCCCCGAGATCGTCTCCTGGCTGGAGACGAGGCTGGGCGACTACCCGTTCGGCCAGACCGGCGGCCTGACCACCGCACTCCAGCCCGGCTTCTCCCTGGAGAACCAGACCAGGCCGACGTACTCCACCGGTATCGGCCTGAACACCGTGGTGCACGAGCTGGCGCACCAGTGGTTCGGCGACTCGGTCGCGGTGCACGGCTGGCGCGACATCTGGCTCAACGAGGGCTTCGCCACCTTCATGGAGGCGGCGTACGCCGAGGCCCACGACGGTCAGGACGCGCAGAAGTGGCTCGAGCAGACGTGGCAGGCGTTCCCCCAGGAAGACCCGTACTGGATGCTCCCGATCGGTGACCCCGGGCCGAAGAACATCTTCGCGTGGGCGGTGTACACGCGCGGCTCGATGACGCTCCAGGCGCTGCGGCACCGGGTGGGGGAGTCGGCGTTCTGGACCATCCTGCGGACCTGGGTCGCCGACCGTGAGGGCGGCAACGGCACGACCGAGGAGTTCCAGGCGCTCGCCGAGCAGGTGTCGGGGGAGGACCTCGACGGCTTCTTCACGGCCTGGCTCGTCACCGGTGAGCGACCCGCGCACACCGAGGCCAACGGCTTCTAGCCGGACGTCTCCGACGTCCAGCGCCCGGCCCAGCCGCGGAGCAGCACCTTCTCGACCATCCGGGCGTTCAGCCACGCGGTGAGCGACCACACCAGCACCCACACCAGGCTGACGAGCCAGGAGTGCGCCTCGGGGCCGGAGCCGACCGCAGCGCCGACGGCCACGGCGGCGTAGAAGCCCACCCACAGCGCGACGGGGGTGAGCGGCAGGGTGAGCACGACGAGGGCGACGTACCAGGCGCGACCGTCGGCCAGGGTGCTGAGGGCGGCGAGCAGGGCGACCACGGCGACGTACGTCTGGCCGGCCGAGGACAGCCGGACCACCGGCAGCGCCACCGGCGTGGCGTGGGTCCCGTCGTCCATGCACCCCATGATGACGCGTCAGCCCAGCCCACAGGCGTGCTCGCGAGCCGACACCTGCTGAGGCGTGGACGTGGCGGTGCACACAGACGTCTTGACGGAATGCTGTGTTCTACCTACACGAGGAGACATCTTGACCAGCACCGTCACCACCCGCGAGGCCGCCGAGGTCGCCGCCGCCAACGAATCGGGCCGCCAGCCCGTCGTCTTCGTCCACGGACTCTGGCTGCTGGCGAGCAGCTGGGACGCGTGGCGCCAGCGCTTCGAGGCGGAGGGGTACGCGACCGTCGCCGTCGACTGGCCGCGGGACGCCGCCACGGTGGAGGCCGCCCGCAGCGACGACCAGGCCCTCGCCGGGACGTCGGTCGCCGACGTCGCCGACCACGTCGCGGAGGTCGTCGCGGGCCTCGACCGCAAGCCCGTGCTGGTGGGCCACTCGTTCGGTGGCCTGCTCGTCCAGATGGTCGCCGGTCGCGGCGTCGCCGCGGGCACGGTCAGCATCGACCCGGCGCCCAGCCGCGGGGTGCTGCCGCTCCCGTTCTCCGCCCTGAAGGCGGCGTTCCCGGTGCTGGGCAACCCGGCCAACCGCAAGAAGGCCGTCACGCTGACCTTCGACCAGTTCCGCTACGGCTTCGCCAACGCGGTCAGCGAGGACGAGGCGCACCGGCTCTACGACGAGTTCCACGTCGCCGCCCCGGGTCGGCCGCTCTTCCAGGCCGCCACCGCCAACCTGGACCCGCGGACCGTCGTCCGCGCCGACAAGGCCAACCCGCAGCGCGGGCCGATGCTGGTCGTCACCGGCGAGAAGGACAACATCGTTCCCTTCGCGCTGGCCAACGCCGCCTACAAGCAGCAGCGCAAGAACAGCAACCCCACCGAGATCGTGGAGATCCCGGGCGTCGGCCACTCGCTGGTGATCGACAGCCACTGGGGCGAGGTGGCCGACGCGGCGCTCGCCTTCCTCGGGAGGCAGGGGCTCTAGCGGCCGTCAGCCGCCCGGGGCGTCCAGGATCCTGATCCGGCCGCCCCGGACGGCGACCGCGTTCCGGACCTCCGTGATGGCCAGCCGCATGGTCTCGGTCGGCTCGTCCCGCTCGTCCGCGAGCAGCTCGACGCTCACCGTCGCGGTCGTCTCGCCTGGGGCGAAGACGACCGTCGGGTGGAGGCGCACGAAGTCCTGGTTCGCCTTGGCGGTGATGCTGCGGGTCGAGATCTCCACCACGACCCGACGGGAGCTGGGAGCCGACAGGCGCACCACGGTGAAGCCGAGCCGGTGCCCGAGGGTCGGCTCGGTGACGGTCGCCGGGATCACCCGGACCGTGGGGAGCTCCGCCCGCCGGGAGGAGGGCTCGGCCCCGGCCGTCGAGGGCATCCCCGCCAGCAGGGTCGTGGCCACCAGGAGCCGGCCCGCCCTGTGCATCTCAGTGGCCACCCAGCAAGGGTGCCATCGCCCCGGCGACGAGGCTCGGGCGGCCGGTGACCCCCTCCTCGACGTCGGCGAGCCGCATGGCGCGCAGGCCGGCGTTCGCGCCCAGCCAGCGGAGCGGCTCCGGCTCCCAGCGTCGGGACCGGTGCCCGACCCACGGCAGGCGGGTCAGGTCGGTGTCGTGGCCGAGCACCAGGTCGCGCAGGGTCCGCCCGGCCAGGTTCGTGGTGCTGACCCCGTCGCCGACGTAGCCGCCGGCCCACGCCAGCCCGGTGGTGCGGTCGAGCCCGACCGACGCACACCAGTCGCGCGGGACGCCCAGGGCCCCGCCCCACGCGTGCGTGATCCGGGCCGACGACAGCACGGGGAAGAGGTCGACCAGCGTGGCGCGCAGCGCCGCGAAGACCCGGTCGTCACGGTCGAAGCCCGGCTTGATGGCCGAGCCGAAGTGGTACGGCGCCCCGCGCCCGCCGAAGACCATCCGGTCGTCGGCGGTGCGCTGGCCGTAGATGATCACGTGCCGCTGGTCCGACCACGACTCCCGCCGCCGCAGGCCGATCCGCTCCCACGTCTCCGGCGGCAGCGGCTCGGTGGCGATGATGAGCGAGTAGACCGGGGCGAGCTCGCGGCGACGCCCGCGCAGGCTCCTGGTGTAGCCCTCGGTCGCCCGGACCACGACCTCGGCGCGCAGCGTGCCGCGGTCGGTGCGTACCTGCCCCTGCTCGAGGCTGGTCGCGCGCGTGCCTTCGTAGATGGTGACGCCGCGGCGCTCCACGGCGTCGGCCAGCCCGGCCACGAGCCGGCCGGGGTGCACGACGGCGCAGTCGGGCGTGTACGTCGCCCCGCGGACCTGGGTGGCCGCGAGCATCGAGCGCGCCTCCTGGCCGGCCAGCAGCCGGACGTCGTCCTCGCCCAGGCCCCAGCGCCGGGCGTGCGCGACGTCGGCACGGGCACGGGTGAGCTGGGCGCGGGTGCGCGCGAGCACGACCGTGCCGCCCTTGGCCCAGTGCGCGTCGATGCCCTCGGCCTCGATCGCCCGGCCGACCTCGTCGACCGTGGCCCGCATCGCGGCGTGCTGGGCGAGCGCGCCGGCCCGGTCGGGAGGATCCGCCCGACCGTTGCCCCGACCGTGACGCAGGGCGGCGAGCTTGTCGAGGGACGCGGGGAAGAGCGCCGAGCACCAGCCGCCGTTGCGTCCCGACGCTCCGAAGCCGGCCACCTCGGCCTCGACCACCGCGACGCGCAGCGAAGGATCGGCCTCCGCCAGGTAGTACGCCGTCCACAGGCCGGTGAACCCGCCGCCGACGATCGCCACGTCGACCTCGCGGTCGCCGGGCAGCGCCGGCCTCGGGGGTGCATCGGTGGGCGTGGACTCGTGCCACCAGGAGAGCGACCGGTAGTCCGACGTGGTCAGCGCACGCCCCACGAGTAGGTCTGCTTCTGCAGCTTGAGGTACATGAACGTCTCGGTGCTCTCGACGTTGGGGATGCTGCGGATCTTCATGGAGATGAGCTCGAGGAGGTGGTCGTCGCTCTCGGCGACGACCTCGACGAGCAGGTCGTAGCTGCCGGCCGTGATGACGACGTAGTCGACCTCCTGCAGCTCGCCGAGCGCCTCGGCGACGACCTCCAGCTCGCCGCGGCAGCGGATGCCGACCATCGCCTGGCGGGCGAAGCCCAGCTGCAGGGGATCGGTGACGGCGACCACCTGCATGACGCCGCTCTCGGTCAGCCGCTGCACGCGCTGGCGCACGGCGGCCTCGGACAGCCCGACCACCTTGCCGATGGCGGCGTACGAGCGTCTGCCGTCCTGCTGGAGCTGCTCGATGATCGCCTTCGACACGTCGTCGAGGACCATCGCCGCCTTGCGGCCGCGGCTCATGGGCGAGGAACGGGTGGTAGGTCGCCTGCTGACATCACCGCCCCAGGGTGGCATCCCGCCTCCCCCCGGGCAACGAGGACACTCGGACGGGGCGAAGGAATCCGTCGCCGCCCGTGACACGTCCGACGGGATCGCTTGTTCTCGGACCGTGGTTCTGACACGATCCGCACTGACGTGCGCGCCTACCCCGGGGCGCGCCACGCCGGGAGGGGGCTCATGCCGGACTTTGCCGAGCCGACCAGGCCGCCGCGCCTCGGCCGACGGACGCTGATGCGTGGAGCGGGATTGGGCGTCTTCGGAGTCGCCAGCATCGCGGTGCTGCCGCTGTTCGGCACCGACGGGGCGGCCCAGGACCCCGCCACGTGTTTCGCCGAGGACATGTCGGAGACCGACAAGAAGCTGATCGTCAGCAACTGGCCGGCCTACATCGACCCACGAGCAGACGGTCCGACCAACACCCGTGACGTCTTCGAGGCCGAGACCGGCATCACCGTCAAGTACACCGACGACGTCAACGACAACGCCGAGTTCTTCGCCAAGGTGCGCAACCAGCTGGGCAACTGCGAGACCGTCAAGCGCGACATGTTCATGCTGACCGACTGGATGGCCGCCCGGATGATCGCGCTCGGGTGGATCCAGCCGCTGGACGCCGCCAACGTCCCCAACCTCCACGACAACCTGATCAAGCCGTTGCGTGGCAAGGCGTGGGACAAGGACCGGACCTTCTCCGCGCCGTGGCAGTCAGGTCTGACCGGCATCGCCTACAACTCGGCGGAGACCGATGCCATCGGCTCGTTCGACGAGCTGCTCACGCGGTCCGACCTGACCGGCAAGATCACGCTGCTCTCCGAGATGCGCGACACGATGGGCTTCATGCTCAAGGTCACCGGTGCCGACCCGAGCGACTTCACCGAGGACGAGTGGGCCAACGCCATCGACAGGTTGGCCGTCGCCGTCGACGCCGGCCAGATTCGTTCGTTCACCGGCAACGAGTACATCCAGGACCTCGCGGCCGGGAACATCGTGGCCTGCGAGGCCTGGTCCGGCGACGTCATCCAGGCCCAGTTCGAGAACCCGGACATCAAGTTCGTCACCCCCGAGGAGGGGCTGTCGATCTGGAGCGACAACATGCTCGTCCCCAACCTGGCCACCCACCAGGCCAACGCCGAGAAGTGGATCGACTACTACTACCGGCCCGACGTCGCGGCGAAGCTCGCCGCCTGGGTGAACTACATCTGCCCCGTCGAGGGTGCCCGCGAGGAGATGGAGAAGATCGATCCCTCCCTCGTCGACAACCAGCTGATCTTCCCCGACGAGGAGACGCTGTCGCAGACGTTCGACTTCATGGCTCTCGACGAGAACCAGATCAAGCAGTACGAAGGAGACTGGTCCGATGTCACAGGTGGCTGACCCCGGCAACGTCACGGACGCCAACGGCGCCCCGGGCTCGACCGGGTCGTCCGGCGGCTCCGGCCTCGAGCTGCGCGCGCTGACCAAGGAGTTCGCGAACTTCACCGCCGTGAAGTCCCTCGACCTCGACGTGCCCGCGGGGGCGTTCTTCGCCCTCCTCGGGCCGTCCGGGTGCGGGAAGACCACGACCCTGCGGATGGTCGCCGGCCTCGAGACGCCGACGTCCGGCACGATCACGCTCGCGGGACAGGACATCACCTACGCCAAGCCCTACCGGCGGCCGGTCAACACGGTGTTCCAGAACTACGCGCTGTTCCCGCACCTCGACATCTTCGAGAACGTCGCGTTCGGACTGCGCCGACGCAAGAAGGGCGACGTCGACAAGCAGGTCAACGAGATGCTCGACCTCGTCGAGCTCGGCAGCCAGGCCCGCAAGCGACCCGCGCAGCTCTCGGGCGGCCAGCAGCAGCGCGTCGCCCTGGCCCGCGCGCTCATCAACCACCCCGAGGTCCTGCTGCTCGACGAGCCACTGGGCGCGCTCGACCTCAAGCTGCGCCGCGCCATGCAGATCGAGCTGAAGCGGATCCAGACCGATGTCGGCCTGACGTTCATCCACGTCACCCACGACCAGGAGGAGGCCATGACGATGGCCGACACCATCGCGGTGATGAACGCCGGCGTGATCGAGCAGATGGGCGCCCCCGAGGAGCTCTACGAGAACCCGCGGACGACCTTCGTGGCCAACTTCCTCGGCCAGACCAACCTCATCGAGGGCAAGATCACGGGCCGGTCGGGTGACCTCGTCAGCGTCGACATGCACGGCATCGGCGTCTCCATCAACGCCGACCGGGCGCACACCGACGGGGGCGAGGGCTGGGTCGGCATCCGTCCGGAGAAGGTGCTGATCGGCGACGAGGGCGAGTCGCTCGACGCGCCGGGCAACACGATCCCCGGCGGCGTGGTCAGCGACGTCAGCTTCACCGGTGTGTCCACGACGTACCTCGTGAGGATGCCGTGGGGCCAGGAGCTGGTCGTCTTCGAGCAGAACACCGGTCGCCGCAAGCTGTTCCGCACCGGCGACAAGGTCGAGCTCTCCTGGCGGCCGGAGTACGCCTTCCTGCTCGACCGCAGCCAGGACGCCTCAGCCGGTGCCCAGAAGAGTGACTGAGCACGCCGAGAGACGGAGAGGAGCGCGATGAGGAAGCACGGGAAGGTCGGCTACCTGCTGCTGATCCCCGGGGTGATCTGGCTCGCGCTGTTCTTCGTCATCCCCTTCTACTCCCTGGTCGCGACCAGCCTCTACGACCCCGACGGGTCGGTGTTCGCCGGCTACGAGATGACCTGGGAGTTCAGCAACTACGTCAACGCGTTGCAGGACTACTGGCAGCCGCTGCTGCGGTCGTTCTTGTACGCCGGCCTGGCCACCCTGTTCTGCCTGGTGCTGGGCTACGTGCTGGCCTACGCCATCGCGTTCAAGGCGGGGCGCTGGAAGAACCTGATGCTGGTCCTGGTGATCGCCCCGTTCTTCACCAGCTTCCTGGTCCGCACGCTGTCGTGGAAGCTGATCCTCGCCGACGACGGTTTCATCGTGAACACCCTGCAGTTCCTGCAGATCCTCGGCGAGGACGGCCGGCTGCTCGCCACGCCCGTCGCGGTGATCGCGGGCCTGACCTACAACTTCCTGCCCTTCATGGTGCTGCCGCTGTTCGCCAGCATCGACAAGATCGACCACCGGCTGATCGAGGCGGGCGGTGACCTGTACGCCTCGCCCTTCGTCGGCTTCTGGAAGGTCACCTGGCCGCTGTCGCTGCCCGGCGTGGTGTCCGGCACCCTGCTGACCTTCATCCCGGCGGCCGGCGACTACATCAACGCCGAGCTGCTCGGCAGTCCCAACCAACGCATGGTGGGCAACGTGATCCAGAACCTGTTCACCGACGCCAACAACTATCCGGCAGCCGGTGCGCTCTCGATGATCCTGATGCTGATCATCGTGGTGATGGTGCTGTTCTACGTCCGGCGTGCCGGGACGGAGGAGCTGCTGTGAGCGCCCTTCGCTGGGTCAGGACGAACCTCGTCATGATCCTCGGCCTGCTCGTGCTGGTCTACACGTTCGTGCCCATCGCGATCGTGATCCTGATGAGCTTCAACGAGCCGGACAGCCGGCTGATCTACAAGTTCGACGGGTTCACCCTCGACAACTGGCTCAACCCCTGCGCCGATCCCGGCATGTGCGAGGCCGTCGCCCGCTCCATCGAGATCGGGCTGCTGACCACGGTGGTCGCGACCATCCTCGGGACGCTGATGGCGTTCGCGCTGGTCCGCTACGAGTTCTCGGGTCGGTCGAGCACGAACCTGCTGATCTTCCTGCCGATGGCCACGCCCGAGATCGTGATGGGCTCCTCGCTGCTCGCCCTCTTCGTTGCTGCCGGGTTCGGCGGCGCGCTCGGGTTCGGGACCATCCTCATCGCGCACATCATGTTCTGCATCTCGTTCGTCGTGGTCACCGTGCGCGCCAGGCTCGCGGGCATGAGCGACACCCTCGAACAGGCCGCCGCCGACCTCTACGCGACGCCGTCACAGACGTTCTGGAGGGTCACCTTCCCGTTGGTGTTCCCGGGAATCCTCGGCGCCGCGCTGCTGGCGTTCTCGCTGTCGTTCGACGACTTCATCGTCACCAACCTCAACGCGGGCACCACGACGACGTTCCCCCTCTACGTCTGGGGCGTCGCGCAACGCGGAGTGCCGATGCAGGTCAACGTCGTCGGCACGCTGATGTTCGTGATCTCCATCGCGATCGTGCTGGGTGGCGAAGCCCGCAACCGAGCCCGGACGCGCGCGCTCCGCGAGCCGGCCGCGATGGACATGCCCCCGCCGGTGACCGCGCCGAGGTCCTGACGCACACCGATTCGTCTGCGGTCCTGAGCGGGGAAAACCCGGTCAGACCGCAGACGAATCGGCGTGGGTGCGTCAGAGGAGGGTGGCGGCCTTGTCGAGGACCACGCGCAGGATCTGCTCGATCTCGTCGAAGTGCGTCTGGTCGCAGATCAGCGGCGGGGACAGCTGGATGACCGGGTCGCCGCGGTCGTCGGCCCGGCAGTAGAGGCCGGCGTCGTAGAGCGCCTTGGACAGGAAGCCGCGCAGCAGGCGCTCGGCCTCGTCGTCGTCGAACGTCTCCTTGGTCGTCTTGTCCTTGACCAGCTCGATCCCGTAGAAGTACCCGTCGCCGCGGACGTCGCCGACGATCGGCAGGTCCTTGAGCTGCTCGAGCGTGGAGCGGAACGCTCCCTCGTTGTCGCGGACGTGCTCGAGGACCTTCTCGTTCTCGAAGACGTCGAGGTTCGCCATCGCGACGGCGCAGGAGACCGGGTGGCCACCGAAGGTGTAGCCGTGCAGGAACGACTCGTGGCCCTTGAGGAACGGCGCCATCAGCCGGTCGCTGGCGATCATCGCGCCGAGCGGGGCGTACCCCGAGGTGATGCCCTTGGCGCAGGTGATGATGTCGGGCTGGTAGCCGTAGCGCTCGGCGCCGAACCAGTGGCCGAGCCGGCCGAAGGCGCAGATGACCTCGTCGCTGACCAGCAGCACGTCGTACTCGTCGCAGATCTCGCGGACCCGCTCGAAGTAGCCGGGCGGGGGCGGGAAGCAGCCGCCGGAGTTCTGCACCGGCTCGAGGAACACCGCGGCGACGGTGTCGGCGCCCTCGTTCTCGATCGCGACCGCGATCTCGTCGGCGGCCCAGCGGCCGAAGGCCTCGAGGTCTCCGGCGGCACCGGTCTGGAAGCGCTCGGGGGCGCGGTAGAAGTTGGTGTTGGGCACCCGGAACGTCGACGGGACGAGCGGCTCGAACGCCGCCTTCATCATCGGGATGCCGGTGATCGACAGCGCCCCCTGCGGCGTGCCGTGGTAGGCGATCGTGCGGCTGATCACCTTGTGCTTGGTGGGCTTGCCGGTGAGCTTGAAGTAGTTCTTGGCGAGCTTCCACGCGGACTCGACGGCCTCGCCGCCGCCGCTGGTGAAGAAGACACGGTTGAGGTCGCCGGGCGCGTAGCCCGCGACCCGCTCGGCCAGCTCCATGGCCTTCGGGTGGGCGTAGGACCACAGCGGCATGAAGGCGAGCTGGGCGGCCTGCTTGGCCGCCGCCTCGGCGATGTCGGCGCGGCCGTGCCCGAGCTGGTTGACGAACAGGCCGGCGAGCCCGTCGAGGTAGCGCTTGCCCTTGGCGTCGTAGAGGTAGGCACCCTCGCCGCGGACGATCACGGGCATCTCGCCCTGCTCGTAGACCGAGTGGCGCGAGAAGTGCAGCCACAGGTGGTCGCGACCGGCCTGCTGCAGGCGGGCGAACTCGTCGTCGGAGTAGGGGGCGGAAAGGTCGTTCGACACGGGTATCGGTGTCCTCGGGCGCTCGTGGTGGTCCTGGTGGGTGGAGGGAGATCTCCCCGAGCATCATGCCGCCGAGAAGGGGAGCCGAGCAAGCGAATCAGTGGTGTCGTAGCCGTTTCGACACGAAATCCGTAGCGTGCGTCCCAACAGATGTCTCAGCATCCTCGACTGGTAGGAACACTCCATGACCCGGTACGGCGCCCAGTTCGGTCCCGACATCACCTTCCTGGGCGTGGACCGCGTCGACCTCGACGACGCCGACGCGCTGGCGGCGGCCGACGTGGTGATCGTCGGGGCGCCGTTCGACGGAGGCACCTCCAACCGACCGGGCACCCGGTTCGGGCCGATGGCCATCCGGCAGACCGACTACCTGCCGCAGGACGGCTCGCGCCCGCACCTGGCGCTGCGCGTCGACGCGCTCCAGGACATCCGCGTCGTCGACGCCGGCGACGTCGAGATGGCGCCCGGTGAGATCGAGCGCGCCCTGGGGGCGCTGGAGGACGCCGTGTACGCCGTGGCGTCGGCCGGAGCCGTCCCGCTCGTGCTCGGCGGCGACCACTCGATCGCGCTGCCGGACGCCACCGGCGTCGCACGTCACCTGGGGTTCGGCCGGGTCTCGATGATCCACTTCGACGCCCACGCCGACACCGGCGACATCGAGTTCGGCTCGCTCTACGGCCACGGCCAGCCGATGCGGCGGCTGATCGAGTCCGGGGCCCTGCGCGGCGACCGGTTCCTGCAGATGGGGCTGCGCGGCTACTGGCCCGGCCCGGAGACGCTCGGCTGGATGGCCGAGCAGGACATGCGGTCCTACGAGATGACCGAGATCGGCAAGCGCGGCCTGGAGGCGTGCCTCGACGAGGCCTTCGAGATCGCCCTCGACGACTGCGACGCGGTGTTCCTGTCGGTCGACATCGACGTCTGCGACCCGGGCCACGCCCCGGGCACCGGCACCCCCGAGCCCGGCGGGCTGTCCTCGCGGGAGCTGCTGGACGCCGTCCGCCGGATCTGCCGCGAGCTGCCCGTCGCGGGCATCGACGTGGTCGAGGTCTCGCCGCCCTACGACCACGCCGAGATCACGGCGTACCTCGCCAACCGGGTGTGCCTCGAGGCCCTCTCCGGCCTGGCCGTCCGCAAGCACGGCATCACCCACGACCCCGCCGGTCCGCTGCTGGAAGGGCGCTGAATTGGGCACCACCGCCTTCGTCAACGGCGCCGTGTTCGACGGCCACCGCTACCTGGGGGCCGGCACCGTCGTGGTGCAGGACGGCAAGATCCAGTCGGTGGTCGAGGTGCGAGGAGCGCCAGCGACGAGCCTCGAAACCACGGGCGCCGAGGTCGTCGACCTCGCCGGCGGCCTGATCAGCCCCGGCTTCACCGACGCCCACGTCCACCCCATCCAGGGCGGCCTGGAACGGCTGCGCTGCGACCTGTCCGAGCTCGCGACCCGCGAGGAGTACCTCGCCGAGATCCGTGCGTACGCCGACCGGTACCCCGACCGGGAGTGGGTCCTGGGCGGTGGCTGGGCGATGCCGGCGTTCCCGGGCGGCACGCCGACCGCGGCGGACCTCGACGCGGTCGTGCCCGAGCGGCCGGTGTTCCTGCCCAACCGCGACCACCACGGCGCCTGGGTCAACAGCCGCGCGATGGAGATCGCCGGCCTGGACGCGAGGACGCCCGACCCGCCGGACGGTCGCATCGAGCGCGACGCCGACGGCCGGCCGAGTGGCACCCTGCACGAGGGCGCCACCGCCCTGGTGTCGCGGCACCTCCCGCGCACCTCGGGCGAGGACTACTACGCCGCCCTGATGGAGGGGCAGCGCTACCTCCACTCGCTCGGCGTCACGTCCTGGCAGGACGCCATCGTCGGCGCGTACTCGGGCATGGACGACCCCGGCGCGACGTACGCGAAGGCCGCCGCGAACGGCGATCTCCGCTCGCACGTCGTCGGCGCGCTCTGGTGGGAGCGACGGCTCGGGGTCGAGCAGGTCGCGGACCTCGTCGGCCGCCGCGAGGCGCTCAGCGGCGGCCGGTTCCAGGCCCTGGCGATCAAGGTGATGCAGGACGGCGTGGCCGAGAACGGGACCGCGGCGATGCTGACGCCGTACCTCGACGCCGACGGTCGCGAGACCGGCAACCGTGGGCACTCGTTCGTCGAGGCCGGCGCGCTGCGCGAGGCGGTCGCGGCCCTGGACGCCGCCGGCTTCCAGGTGCACGTGCACGCGATCGGCGACCGGGCATCCCGCGAAGCCCTCGACGCGTTCGAGGGCACCTCTCCGGACCGCCGGCACCACATCGCGCACATCCAGGTCGTGCACCCCGACGACGTGCCCCGCTTCGCGAGCCTGGGCGTCGCCGCCAACGCCCAGGCGCTGTGGGCGTGCGAGGACGAGCAGATGACCGAGCTGACGTTGCCCTTCCTCGGCCCGGAGCGGGCGGCGTGGCAGTACCCCTTCGGCGACCTGCACCGCGCCGGCGCCCGCCTGGTGATGGGCAGCGACTGGCCGGTCAGCACCCCCGACCCGCTCCAGGCGATGCACGTCGCGGTGACCCGTACGGCGTACGGCGAGCAGGCCGAGCCGTTCCTGCCCGGCCAGGCCCTCGACCTCGAGACCGCCTACGCGGCGTACACCTCCGGCTCCGCCTGGATCAACCGGCGTGACGAGCTCGACGGGGCCGGCGTGCTGGCGCCCGGTGCCGCCGCCGACCTGGTCGTGCTGGACCGCGACCCGTTCGCCGGCCCGCCCGAGGAGATCGGCGCCACGCGGGTGGTGTCGACCTGGATCGACGGGGAATCGGTCTACACCGGCTGATCGGGGTCTCGAGGCTCGTCGCTGGCGCTCCTCGCACCTCGACCGCCGATCGATTGCCTAGCTGACTTCCTTGGCGTCCGGAAGCTCGTCGTCGGGGTGCTTCTTGAGGTACGGGCCGACCTTGTCGTCCAGGACGGCCTTCCAGAGCAGCTTGGCCGCCTGGGTGTCGATGATGTTGGAGCTGCCGACGCCCGGGATGTCCTGGTAGCGCAGCAGCGGCAGCGTCATGAACCGCACCTTGGAGGCGTCGATGCCGCGCAGGCTGATGGCCAGGTTGCGGATGTCCTTGGTCGACCAGTCGCCGTCGACCGCGAGGTGCGTGCTGATGGCCGACAGCACGTCGGTCAGCTTGAAGGGGTTGCCGATGGTGCCGTCGGCCAGGGTCTTGCGGAGGACGGCGCGCAGGAAGTTCTGCTGGCGGTCGATGCGGTCGAAGTCGCCGTCGAGCAGGCCGTGGCGCGTCCGGACGTACTGCAGCGCGCGCTCGCCCTCGAGGTGGGTCCAGCCCTGCTCCCAGGTGACGTCCTGCTGGGTGTCCTCGACGGTCTCGGGGATGTAGACGTCGACGCCGCCGATCGCGGTGGTGAGGTCGTTGAAGCCGGCGTAGTCGATCACGGCCAGGTGGTTGAGCCGGACACCGCTGAGGTTCTCGATCGTGCGCAGGGTCCCGAAGGGCCCGTACGCCGAGAAGGACTCGTTGATCTTGTTGCGGTCGTGCTCGTTGCCCTCCGCGTCGAAGATCGGGACGTAGGAGTCGCGGGGGACCGAGACGATGTACGCCGCCTTCCGGTCGGCGGGGATGTGCACCACCATCATCGTGTCGCTGCGGTAGGCGCCGGGGTCCCACTCGCCGTCCTCGAGCAGCGCGGCGACGGTCGGCTTCTTGACCAGCCGCTGCGGGTTGTCGGCGCCCATCAGCAGGATGTTGACGGCCTTGGTCGGCTCCTGCGCCGGCCGCTGGTCCTCGTTCGTCGCGAGCACCTCGGTGTCGATGTGGGGGATGGCCGCGATCTTCTCGTTGAGGCTGTAGGCGTACCACCCGACGACCGCCACCACGGCGACGGCGCCGGCCGCGAGCACGGCGGCCCAGCGGCGGTGGCCCACCCGCCAGCGCCACACCGCCAGTCCGAGGAGCGTCAGCACGCCCACCACGACCAGGACCACGGCGACGTCGAGGAAGCCGTGCAGCATCAGCCACGCGACGAGCACGACGTACAGCACGGGTGCCGCGACCCAGGCGGCGGGCACCAGCCATGACCTGCGCATCGAACTCCTTCTGCGGCCCAATCTTCGGATCCGCCGTCTCGACGCGCGTCGAAGTGCGGTTCTCGTGTTCACTCGTCCCCGCGACAAAGGTTTTCGTCGCCAGGTGCCCTACAGAATCGCAGGATCCGTCGCTAGGCTCCCAGCCATCACTAAAGGCTTCCTGAGGGGATACAGCATGGCTGACCAGGCTTTCAAGAACGTCATCGGCGGCAAGCTCGTCGACAGCGTGTCCGGCGAGCGGTACGACGTCCTCGACCCGACGACCGGCGAGGTCTACGCGACCGCGCCGATGTCGAGCGCCGAGGACGTCGACCGGGCGTACGTCGCCGCGGCCGAGGCGTTCGAGTCCTGGGGCGACACCACGCCCAAGGACCGCGCGACCGCGCTGCTGAAGATCGCCGACGCGATCGAGGCGCGGGTCGACGAGATCAACGCGGTCGAGTGCAAGGACACGGGCAAGCCGCTCGGGCTGACGATGTCGGAGGAGATGCCGTACGCCTCCGACCACTTCCGGTTCTTCGCGGGTGCCGCGCGGGTGCTCGAGGGCAAGTCGGCGGGGGAGTACATGGAGGACCACACCTCGTGGATCCGCCGTGAGCCCGTCGGCGTGGTCGGCCAGGTGACGCCCTGGAACTACCCGCTGATGATGATGATCTGGAAGATCGCCCCGGCGCTGGCCGGCGGCAACACGATCGTGCTCAAGCCCTCGGACACCACGCCGGCGTCGTCGACGCTGCTGGGCGAGCTCGCGCAGGAGTTCCTGCCGCCGGGCGTGCTCAACATCGTGTGCGGCGACCGGGACACCGGTCGGGCCCTGGTGGAGAACAAGATCCCGCAGATGGTCTCGATCACCGGGTCCGTCCGCGCGGGCATGGAGGTCGCCGGCTCGGCGGCCGCCGACCTCAAGCGGGTGCACCTCGAGCTCGGGGGCAAGGCGCCGGTGATCATCTTCGACGACGCCGACATCGAGGGCGCCGCCCAGGCGATCGCCGAGGCGGGCTACTTCAACGCCGGCCAGGACTGCACCGCCGCGACCCGGGTGCTCGCCGGCCCCGGCGTGCACGACGACTTCGTCGCCGCCCTGACCGAGGTCGCCAAGGGCATCAAGACCGGCATGCCCGACGACGAGGACGTCCTCTACGGCGCCCTCAACAACGAGAACCAGCTGACCCGGGTGACCGGGATGGTCGACTCGCTGCCCGACCACGCCACCCTGAACGCCGGCGGCACCCGCCAGGGCGACCGGGGCTACTTCTACACCCCGACCGTGCTGTCCGGCCTGAAGCAGGACGACGACCAGATCCAGACCGAGATCTTCGGCCCGGTCATCACCGTCCAGAAGTTCAGCGACGAGAAGGAAGCCCTCGCCTGGGCCAACGGCGTCCAGTACGGCCTGGCCTCCTCGGTCTGGACCAAGGACCACGGCCGCGCGATGCGGATGTCGAAGAACCTCGACTTCGGCGTGGTGTGGATCAACACCCACATCCCGTTCGTCTCCGAGATGCCGCACGGCGGGTTCAAGCACTCCGGCTACGGCAAGGACCTCTCGATGTACGGCCTGGAGGACTACACGCGCATCAAGCACGTGATGTCCTACATCGGCGAGTAGTACCGGTGGTTGAGGTGCGAGGAGCGCCAGCGCGAGCCTCGAACCACCGTGCCGGGTTCGAGGCTCGGCCGGCGCCCTCACACCTCAACCACCGACGAACCACCTGCATGAAGATCCTCCTCGTCGGCGCCGGCGGCGTCGGCGCCGCGTTCGCTGCCATCGCGGCCCGCCGCGACTTCTTCGAGCAGATCGTGATCGCCGACTACGACCCCGCCCGGGCGGAGAAGGCGGCGGCCCAGGACGAGCGGTACGTCGCCGCCCAGGTGGACGCGTCGTCGCAGGAGTCGGTGGCGGCGCTGTGCCGCGAGCACGGCATCACCCACGTGATGAACGCCGTCGACCCCGTCTTCAACATGCAGATCTTCGGCGGCGCGTTCGACGCGGGTGCGGACTACCTCGACATGGCGATGTCGCTGTCGAAGCCGCACCCCGAGGCGCCGTACGAGAAGACGGGCGTGAAGCTCGGCGACGAGCAGTTCGCGGTCGCGGGGGACTGGGAGTCCGCCGGCCGGCTGGCCCTGGTCGGCATCGGCGTCGAGCCGGGGCTCTCCGACGTGTTCGCGAGGTACGCCGCCGACCACCTGTTCAGCGAGATCGACGAGCTCGGCACCCGCGACGGCGCCAACCTCGTCGTGACCGACGACGACGGCAACGAGATCTTCGCACCGTCGTTCTCGATGTGGACCACGATCGAGGAGTGCCTCAACCCGCCGGTGGTGTGGCAGGACGGCGAGTGGCACACGACGGCACCGTTCTCCGAGCCGGAGGTCTTCGACTTCCCCGAGGGCATCGGGCCGGTCGAGTGCGTCAACGTGGAGCACGAGGAGGTGCTCCTCATGCCGCGCTGGGTCGACTGCAAGCGGGCGACGTTCAAGTACGGCCTCGGCGACGAGTTCATCAACATCCTCAAGGTGCTCAACACCCTCGGCCTCGACCGCACCGAGAAGGTCCGGGTCAAGGGCGTCGAGATCAGCCCCCGCGACGTGGTCGCCGCCGTGCTGCCCGACCCGGCGACGGTCGGCCCGCGGATGAAGGGCAAGACCTGTGCCGGCCTGTGGGTCACCGGCAAGGACAAGGAAGGGGCGCCGAGGTCGACGTACCTCTACCACGTCGTCGACAACGAGGTGACGATGGCCGAGTACGGGCACCAGTGCGTGGTCTGGCAGACCGCGATCAACCCGGTGGTCGCCCTGGAGCTCCTGTCCCGCGGCACGTGGACGGGCGCCGGCGTGCTCGGCCCGGAGGCCTTCGACGCGGTGCCGTTCCTCGACCTGCTGACCGAGTACGGATCGCCGTGGGGCCAGCAGGAGCTGGCGATTCCCTAGGCCGCAGGCGGACGTCGTCCCGCGATCGCCGCGGCGGCGGCGACGGCGAGCTGGCCGAGCGTCGGGAAGCGGTCCTCGGAGAGTCGCTCGCTGGGACCCCACACGCTGACGATCGCGACGGGGCGTCCGGCGGCATCGAGGATGGGGGCGGAGACGCCCCAGGCCGAGCTCTCGAACTCGCCCCGGCACACGGCGTACCCGCGTTTCCGCGTCAGCGCCAGCTCCAGCTCGAGCTCGGAGAGCGAGGTGATCGTGGCCGGGGTGAAGCGGGGCAGTCGCCGGCCCCGGGGCACCCCGAGGAGCAGGGGGACGTCGGCGGGATGGGAGTAGGCCAGCAGCACCTTCCCGGTGGAGGTCGCGTGCACGGCGACCTCGCGGCCCTGCCACCCGGCTGCCACGACCGCGTCGGCCGTCGCCTCGGCGACGTAGGTCAGCACGCCGCCACTGATCATGGCCAGGGCGGCGGTCTCGCCCGCCTCGGCGGCCAGCCGCTGCAGGACCAGGCGGGCAGAGGTGACGAGGGCGGCGCCGCCGGCCTGGCCCGCGAGGTCGATGAGGCCGAACCCCAGCGAGTAGGTGCCGCTCTCCTTGTCGTACGCGACCAGCCGCTGCTGCTCCAGGGTCGTCAGGATGCGCCAGGTGGTGGTCCGGTTCAGGCCGGCGGCCTCGGCCAGCGCGGTGGCCGAGCCGGCGGGACCGGTGGCGGCCGCCACGGCTCGGAGCAGGGCGGCGGCGCGCTCGACGGACTGCACCCGGGTGCGTCCAGGACCCAGCCGCCGCGCTGACGTTGATGACATTCCGGTGTCCATTCTGCGGGCCTCATTGACCCCCGCTGCTAACGCCCATATGTTGCGCAGAACACAGCAGCGTTCGCATCGCGCAACAGGGGAGTCACCAAGTGAACCAGAACTCGCGCCCGAACCGGGATCTCTCTCGCCGCCAGCTCCTGAGGTACTCCGGCATCGGCGTCGCTGCCGCAGCCGGGAGCAGCTTCCTCGTCGCGTGCGGTGGCGACGACGACGGGGGCGGTGGGGGTGGTGGCGGTGGAGGCCAGCAGAGCTCCGGCGGCATCCTGATCCACGGCGCGACCGGTGGCGGCAGCAAGGACACCCTCGACCCGCACGCGCCGGTGACCACCCTGGACATTGCGCGGGTGAGCAACCTCTACGAGCCGCTGCTCTTCTGGAACAACAACTACGAGATCGAGCCGGCGCTCGCCGAGTCCGTCGAGTCGTCCCCCGACGGCACGAAGTGGACCGTCAAGATGCGCCAGGGCGTGACCTTCCACAACGGCAAGGACGTCACGGCCGAGGACGCGTGGTTCAGCATCCAGCGCGTCGCCGACCCGAAGGCGCCGCTCTCCGGGGGCGGTCAGCTGTCCCAGATCCTCGACTTCGAGGCGACCAAGGTGGTCGACGCGACCACGCTCGAGCTGGTGCTGAAGGTGCCCTACGCGATCCTCGACGGGCTGCTGGCGGAGTACACCGTCGGCATCATCCCGACCGACTTCGACATCGCCAACCCCGTGGGCACCGGCGCCTTCGCCTACAAGTCCTTCGACCCCGGCAAGACCAGCACCTTCACCAGGTACGCCGACTACTGGGGCGACGCGGCCTTCGTCGACGAGCTGCAGATCCAGGACTTCCCTGACCCCAGCGCCATGGTCAACGCTCTGCAGGCGGGCCAGATCCAGACGGTCGAGAGCCTGCCCTACAACCTCATCGACACCATCGAGGGGGCCGGCGGCGGCGTCCTGGTCTCCGAGACGGGCGCCTGGGTGCCGTTCACCATGCGCGTCGACCAGGCACCGTTCAGCGACGTCAAGGTGCGCCAGGCGATGCGGCTGATCGTCGACCGCCAGCAGATGATCGACCAGACGCTGAGCGGCTACGGCTCGCTCGGCAACGACATGTACGCACCGTTCGACGTGGCCTACGCCAGCGACCTGCCCCAGCGCGAGCAGGACATCGACCAGGCCAAGTCGCTGCTCAGCGAAGCGGGCCAGGAGGGTCTCCAGGTCGAGCTGTTCACGGGCGACGACATCGGCTCGGTCGCGCCGGCAGCGGCCAACCTGTTCGTGGAGCAGGCCAAGCTGGCCGGCGTCGACGTCAAGGTCACCAAGAAGACGCCGTTCTACGACGACCAGTACCTCCAGTACACCTTCGCCCAGGACTTCTGGAACACCCGCAACTACATCCCGCAGGCTGTCGTCGGCACGTTCCCGCCGGAGCAGGGCGGCACCTACAACGAGACCCACTGGGACAACCAGGAGCACCGTGACCTGGTGAACGCCGCGGCCCAGGAGCTCGACGAGACCAAGCGCGCCGAGCTGCTCCACGACGCGCAGGAGATCGAGTACAACGAGGGCGGCCTGATCATCTGGGGCTTCCGCCAGAACGTCGACGGCTACGGCGCCAACGTCAAGGGCCTCGAGCCGAGCAAGTACCTCCCGCTCGGGTCCTACAAGTTCAACAAGGTCTCGGTCCAGTAGGGCTCGCTGATGGCCGACTTGGAGATGGCGACCCTCGTCCCGGATCCCCTGGAGGAGGTCGCACCGCCGCGGGGCCAGCACGGCGCCGCGGCCTGGGCCGTGTGGATCGCGCGCCGGCTGGGCCTGGCCCTGCTGACACTCTGGCTGGTCTCGATCCTCGTGTTCCTCGCGACGGCTGCCCTGGGAGACCCCGTCCGGGCGATCCTCGGCCGCGACTACAACGCCAACCCGGGACGCGTCGCGGAGCTGGAGGCGTTGTTGAACTCCGACGCGTCGCTCGTCAGCCGCTACTTCGACTGGCTCGGCGGGCTGCTGCAGGGGGATCTCGGCACGTCGCTGGCCACCGGGCTGCCCGTGAGCGACCTGATCAAGAACAGCGTGATCAACTCCGCGATGCTGGTGTTCCTCGCGGCCGTGGTGATGATCCCGCTGGCTTTCGCCATCGCGATGATCTCGGTGCACTACCGCCGCAGGCGTCCCGACACGGTGATCCAGACGATCCTGCTGGCGATGGCCGGTCTGCCGGAGTTCGTCATCGGCGTGCTGCTGCTCGCCCTCTTCTCGACCACCGTCTTCCACATCTTCCCGGCGGTGACGATCACCTCGCCCACGGGGCACCCGTGGGACAACTGGAAGGTCATGGTGCTGCCGACCCTGACCCTGGTGTTGTGGGTGACGCCGTACGTCTCGCGGATCGTCCGCGCCTCGCTCCTCGAGGTGATCGACAGCGAGTACGTCGAGCTGGCCCGCCTCAAGGGCATCCCCGAGAAGGTCGTGATGCGCAAGCACGCGCTGCTCAACGCGATCGTGCCGGGCATCCAGGTGATCGCGCTCCAGCTGGCCTTCCTGGCCGGTGGCGTCGTGGTCGTGGAGACGTTGTTCGCCTATCCCGGGATGGGCCTCGAGCTCGTCGACGCCGTCCGCAACCATGACGTGCAGGTCGTCCAGGCGCTGAGCATGATCATCGCCAGCGTCTACGTCGTGGTGAACCTGATCGCGGACATCCTCTCCATCTTGTTGACTCCCCGCGCAAGGACGGCGATCTCGTCATGAGCACCCGATGAGCACAGAAGTGGCTCCGCCGCCTCCCGCGATCGCTCCCGCGGAGCCGTCGACGTTCCGCAAGGCGATGCGGCAGAAGCGGTTCACGGTCGGCCTCGGCATCACCGTGCTGCTGGTGCTGTTCGCCATCTTCGGGCCTGTCTTCGCACCGTACGGGGAGAACGAGGTGACCGGGCCGCCCTACAGCAAGGTCGGCTTCCTCGGCACCGACTACCTGGGCCACGACGTGCTCACCCGCGTCATGTACGGCGGCCAGGAGATCCTCGTCATCGCGGTCTTCGGCACGCTGCTCGGCATGGTGCTCGGAGTCGCGATCGGCGTGGTGGCCGCGTACGGCGGCGGCTGGTGGGACGAGGTGATCATGCGCTTCAACGACGTGGTCCTGGCGTTCCCGCAGATCCTGCTGGCCCTGCTCGTGCTGACGGCGATCGAGCAACCCACCGCGCTGGATCCTGATCGCGCTGGTCGGCATCTCCCACGCCCCGCGTGTGGCACGACTCGCCCGCGGCGTGGCGCTCGGCATCGTGTCCCGCGACTTCGTCATCGCGGCGGAAGCGCTCGGCGAGAAGCGCAGCCGGGTGATCCTGGCCGAGGTGCTCCCCAACATGAACGCCCCCCTGCTGGCCGAGGCGGGGCTGCGGCTGACCTACTCGATCGGGCTGGTCGGCTCCCTCGGCTTCCTGGGCTTCTCCGCCGACCCCGGTGCGGCCAACTGGGGCCAGATGATCCAGGAGAACCGCCTGGGACTGTCGACCCAGCCCTGGGGTGTCGTCGCCCCGGTGATCGTCATCGCTATCTTCTGCATCGGCACGAACCTGATGGCCGACGGCATCGCCCAAGTAGCGCAGCGTGGAGACGACTGATGACCGCGACGGAGAACGCCGTGCCCCGGGGCGGCCTGGTCGTCCAGGACCTCGGCGTCGACCTGACCGGCAAGGACGTCGACGTCGTCGACGACATCGACCTGGTGCTCAAGCCCGGTGAGGTCGTCGGCCTGGTGGGCGAGTCGGGCTCCGGCAAGACGACGGTGGGCACGTCGCTGCTCAACTACTCGCGGGCTGGCGCGTTCATCTCCTCCGGCAAGGTGCTCCTCGAGGGCCGCGACGTGCTCGGCAATGGAGTGGCAGGAGGTGCGCAAGATCCGCGGCGAGGAGATCGCCTACGTGCCGCAGGACCCGGCGTCGGCGCTGAACCCGGCCATCCGGATCGGCAAGCAGATCGTCGAGCTGATGCAGCTGCGCAACATCGGCACCGCGGAGTCGCGCATGCAGGGCGCTCGCGACGGGTCTGGAGGAGGTGGGCCTGCCCAGCGACGACGAGTTCCTCAGCCGCTACGCCCACCAGCTGTCGGGAGGCCAGGTGCAGCGCGTCGCGCTGGCCATGGCGTTCCTGCCCAAGCCCAAGGTGCTGGTGCTCGACGAGCCGACGACCGGTCTCGACGTGACCACCCAGGCGATGGTCCTCGAGACGATGGCCGAGCTCTGCCGCATCCACGGGGTCAGCGCCCTCTACGTCACCCACGACCTCGCCGTCGTCGCCAACATCGCCGACCGGGTGGCGGTGATGTACGCCGGCCAGATCGTCGAGCTGGGCCCGCGGGACGCGATGTTCAAGAACCCCTCGCACCCCTACACCCGGGCGCTGCTCGACTCGATCCCGCACCTCAGCCAGGCGCGCGCGCTGACCGGTATCCCAGGTCGCACCCCGGCGCCGGGCGCCCGTCCGAGTGGCTGCCGCTTCCACGACCGCTGCGCGTTCGTGATCGACGCCTGCAAGGAGTCGGTGCCCGAGCTCCAACCCGTCGCGGCCGAGCACGAGGTGCGTTGCATCCGGGCCGAACGAGATCGGCACCTGGGACATCTCCCGCGGCACGGTGCCGGACGCGGACCCCGACAAGCCGCGCGAGGTGATCCTGTCGGTCGACCACCTCAGCGTCTACTACGGCAGCAAGCAGGTCGTCTACGACGTGAGCTTCGACCTCGCGAAGGCCGAGGTCGTGGCCCTGGTGGGCGAGTCGGGCAGTGGCAAGACCACGATCTCCCGCTCGGTCGGTGGCCTGCACAAGGACTGGACCGGCACGATCACGTTCGACGGCGACGAGCTGTCCAAGAGCGCCCGCCAGCGCGACGCCGTCAACCGCAAGCGCCTGCAGTACATCTTCCAGAACCCGTACCTGTCGCTGAACCCGCGGCTGACGATCGAGCAGATCGTCAAGCGGCCGATGGAGCTGTTCGGCATCGCCAAGGGCAAGGAGGCCACCGATCGCGTGGTCGACCTGCTCGACCAGGTGGCGCTCGGGCCCCGGATGCTCAAGTACCAGGCCAGCCGGCTCTCCGGCGGTGAGCGCCAACGCGTGGCCATCGCCCGGGCCCTGGCCGCCGAGCCCGACGTGCTGATCTGCGACGAGATCACCTCGGCGCTCGACGTGTCGGTGCAGGGCTCGATCGTCGCCCTGCTCGAGGGGCTCCGGCAGCAGCGCGGCATCAGCATGCTGTTCGTGACCCACAACCTCGCGCTGGTGCGCTCGATCGCGGCCCGGGTCGAGATCCTGCAGGCCGGCAAGGTCGTCGAGGCCGGCTCGGTCGTGACGGTGATGGAGACCCCTCGGGAGGAGTACACCCGCAACCTCCTCTCCAAGAGCCCGAGGATCGACTGACACCAGTGCCCACCTCCACTGCGAGGCCCGGGCTCGCGGGTCTCGTCTTCACCGATCCCCATCACGACCCGGCGTGGCAGCACGTGGTCGTTCCCGCCCCGTCCGGTTCCGAGCTGCCCTCGGCGGCCCGTGACCTCGACGTGGACGTCGTCGGCGCCGGCCGCTCGCGGGGGCTCGAGGAGTGGGTGGCCGAGACGTCCTCCACGTCCCTGCTGGTGCTCGACCAGGGCACGGTCGTCCACGAGTGGTACGCCGACGGGCTGGGCGCCGACACCCGGTTCCTCGGCGCCTCGATGACCAAGTCCGTGCTGGCCCACCTGGTCGGCCGGGCGGTCCGCGACGGAGCCCTGGCGCTGACCGATGCCGTCACCGGCCACGTCCCGGAGCTGGCGGACACGGGCTACGACGGCACCACCGTCGCTCGACCTGCTCACGATGACGACCGGCGTCGACTGGGTCGAGGACCACCGCGACCCCGACAGCCTCGCCTCCCGGCTGCGTGGCCTGCTTCGCGACCGGGTCCGACTCGCGGGCCCTGCTGCGGGAGCGTACGTCCCGGCGTGCCGCCGGGCACCCGGTTCGCCTACTGCACGGCCGACTCGCAGGTGCTGGACTGGGTGCGCGAGCGGGCCACCGGCCGCTCCTACGCCGACGACGTCGCGCGGCTGTGGGAGGCACTCGGCTGCACCCGTGACGCGTACGTCGCCGTCGACGGCACGGGCGTCGCGCTGGCGGGCGGTGGCCTCGCCGCGACGGCACGCGACTGGGCCCGGGTGGCCCTTCTCGCCGTGGACGGCTGCGGCCCGGGCGGCGAGCGGCTGCTCGACCGTGCCTGGGTCGAGGCGGCCGCCCGGCCGGCGTACCCGTTCCTCGCCGTCGGCCGGCTGCCCAGCAGCATCACCACGCACGCCGGCTTCGGCTACCACTGGTGGCCGATGGACGACGAGGGTCACCGGGTGACCGCCGACGGGAGCCGGGGCCAGTTCGCGTGCGCCGACCGGCGCACCGGCGCCGTGGTGGTCAAGACCTCGCAGTGGCCCTACGACGACTTCCTGGTCGACCGCCAGGCGCGCGACCTCAGCTACCTCGGCCTCCATGCCCTCCTGGACGCAGTCGGCACCCATCACCAGACGAAGGAGCACACCCCGTGAACCGGAACGTGATGATCACCTGTGCGCTGACCGGCGCCGGCGACACCGTCGGCCGCTCGGAGCACGTGCCGGTGACCCCGGAGCAGATCGCCGAGTCGGGCATCGCCGCGGCGCGCGCCGGGGCGACGATCGTGCACATCCACGTGCGCGATCCCCAGACGGGGAAGGGCTCCCGGGAGGTGGCCTACTACCGCGAGGTGGTGGAACGGATCCGCGCCGCGGACGTCGACGTCATCATCAACACCACCGCGGGCATGGGCGGCGACCTCGTGCTCGACCCCCAGGACCCCACGACGTTCCTGGAGGGCACCGACCTGGTCAGCGGCGTCGACCGGCTCCCGCACGTCGAGGAGCTGCTCCCCGACATCTGCACGCTCGACTGCGGCAGCCTGAACTTCGGCGAGGGCAGCCTGGTCTACGTCAGCACGCCCGACATGCTGCGCGAGGGCGCCAAGAAGATCCAGGAGCTCGGGGTCCGCGCGGAGATGGAGATCTTCGACACCGGGCACCTGTGGTTCGCCAACCAGCTGGTCGCCGAGGGGCTGATCGACGCGCCGGCGATGTACCAGCTGTGCATGGGCATCCCGTACGGCGCCCCGGCCGACCCGCTGACCCTCGCCGCCATGGTGGCCCAGGTCCCGGAGGGGGCCGTGTGGGCGTCGTTCGCGCTCGGCCCGATGCAGATGCCGTGGGTGGCGCAGTCGGTGCTGCTCGGCGGTCACGTCCGCGTCGGGCTCGAGGACAACCTCTACCTGAGCAAGGGCGTGAAGGCGACGAACGCGCAGCTGGTCGAGCGGGCGAGGACCATCGTGGAGAGCATGGGTGCGAAGGTCGCCACCCCCGACGAGGGCCGCGAGATCCTCGCGCTCAAGCCCCGATGAATGACCCGATGACCCGGCCTGCACCGGAGGACGTCCGGACCATCACCTGCGTCGGCGCCGGCGTGATCGGCGGCGGCTGGGTCGCGTACTTCCTGGCCCGCGGCTACCGGGTCGTCGCGTGGGACCCGGCCGAGGACGCCGAGACCCGGCTGCGGCACCTGGTCGGCCAGGCCTGGCCGGCCCTCGTCGAGCTCGGGCTGTCCGAGGGTGCGAGCCAGGACAACCTGGTGGTCGAGCACGACCTGGCGACCGCCTGCGCCCAGGCCGACTTCGTGCAGGAGAGCGCCCCGGAGGACCTCGAGCTCAAGCGCACCCTGCTGGCCGACATCGACGCGGCCACGCCACCGGACGTCGTCATCTCGTCCTCGACGTCGGGGTACGGCATGACCGAGATGCAGGACCGCTGCGCCCACCCGGAGCGCACCGTCGTCGGGCACCCGTTCAACCCGCCGTACCTGATCCCGCTGGTCGAGGTCGTCGGCGGCACCGGGACCTCGGCCGACGTGGTCGCGTGGACGAGCGACTTCTTCCGGCACGCCGGCAAGTCCGTGATCACCATGGACCGCGAGGTGCCGGGGTTCATCGCCAACCGCCTGCAGGAGGCGCTCTGGCGGGAGGCCCTGCACATGGTGGCCGCGGGCGAGGCGACGGTCGAGCAGATCGACCTCTCCATCACCGACGGCCCCGGCCTGCGCTGGCCCATCCACGGCCCGATGCTCACCTTCCACCTCGCCGGCGGCCAGGGCGGGATGGCGCACATGCTCGACCACTTCGGCCCGTCGCTGCTCGCGCCGTGGACGCGGCTGAAGGCCGCCGAGCTCACCCCCGAGCTGCGCGACGCCGTGGTCGACGGCTGCGAGCGCGAGGCCGACGGCCGAACCATCGACGACCTCGTCGCCGAGCGGGACCGGGGCGTGATCGCCGTGCTGAGGGCCCTGGGCCGGGCGTGACGGTCTCGACCTGGCGAGAGCCGGTCCAGGACGCCTGGATCGACTACAACGGCCACCTCTCCGAGCCCTACTACGTGCTGGTGCTCGGGCACGCCACCGACGCCGTGATGGACGCCGTCGGGCTCGGCCCGGACTACCGGTCCGCCAACGACGCGTCGCTCTACACGGTCGAGGCCCACATCCGGTACCTCGACGAGGTCTCGGCGGGCACCGACCTGGAGGTGCGCTCCTCGATCATCGGGGTGACGCCCAAGCTGCTCTGGATCTGGCACGAGCTCTGGGCGTCGGACCGGCTCCGGGCCACCGAGGAGGTGCTCGGCGTCCACGTCCGCGGTCGCTCGTCGGCACCTCTCCCCGACGACGTCGTGGCTCGAGCGCGCGAGGCCTGCGTGGACCCGCCCGAGCACGCAGGTCGGCGGATCGGTCCGCTGCGGTCGAGCGGCTAGAGCCAGCGGCGCACGCGGCCGGCGTACTCGGTGTAGGTCGACCCGAACTTGGCGGTGAGGTACCGCTCCTCGGGCACGACCGCACCCCATCGCAGCAGCGCCCATTCCAGCGGGAGCGCCACCAGCGCCCACGCGGATGCTGCCAGGAGCGCCACCCCGGCTGAACCGACGAGCAGGCCGACGTACAGCGGGTTGCGCGACCAGGCGAACGGCCCGCGGTCGATCACGGTCGTGGTCTCCCCGCCGGGCAGCAGCGCGGTCCGGTGCCTCGCGATCATCAGCAGCGCCCAGCCGTTCCACACCGCGAAGGCAGCGAGGAGCAGCCACCCCAGCCCGGCCGTCGCCGGCGAGGCGTCCAAGGGGTCGCCCACCCACGCCGAGACGAGGATCCCGAGCACCAGGGGGCCGCCCACGGCCACGGGTGGCCACATCCGGAACGAGGGACCGCCGTCGGACGACACGTCCCGAGTATCGCTTGATGACCTCCTCGACGTCGTACGTCGTCGTCAGAGGTGCCAGCGAAGTACGAGGATGCCTGTGGCGTCCTCCGCTCCCGCCACCGCGATCCGGTACGTCGTGCCCTTGTCGATGGGTAGGGACAGCTGACTGCTCGTGCCCACGCCGTGGTTGTCGTCGGCCGCGAGCTTGTGCAGCTTCGACACGCTCGCCCCTGTGAAGACGCCGAGCAGGGTGTCAAAGCGCGAGCCGGAAAGATCCAGGTGGAGCACCCCGGCTCTGGTGGCCTTGAACGTGTACCAGACCGACTGACCGGCTCGCTGGCCGGCGATCTTCTGTGGTTCCTTGTCCTCCAAGCCGGCACCCTCGTTGGAGCTGACCACCTTGCCCTGCGCGCTGGGGAGGCTGATCGCGTGACGGAGGTCGTCGTTCTCCGGGCGGAAGTCATGACCAAGCACGGACATGCCTTGGTCGGCCACACCGCCGAGGCGCCGACCATCGATCGCGACGTAGTAGGTCTTGCCGCGCTCGACGTCCGCGGTGACAGCGCTCCACGATCTCGTCTTGTTCACGTCATCGTTGGAGGCGATCTCTTTCAACGTCGAGACCGACGTGCCTCGGTAGACGCCCAACAGGGTGTCGAACGTCGACCCCTTCGTCGACAGGTCGAGCGTGCCCGTGGCAGGCGGTTCGAAGCGGTACCAGATCGACGCCCCTCCGGGGTCGCCGGCCACGGCAGGTTCGCCTGGCTGCTTCGTCGCGGTGATGTTCCCACCGTTCACCGTGCCCTCGACAGCGTCGATCATCGAGGCCGACGTCAAGGCGTCGTTGGGAATCGGGGCGTAGAAGTTCGCCACCATCGTGGGCGCGCACTCGCCGTCCACGTGCATCGACACACCCGAGGCTTGGCCGGAGTACAGCCTCGATGCGGGCGAGGTCGCGTCGTTGAAGTCGACATGCCCGCTCGATCCGGGGAACACATCAGCCGCAGAACCCTGATACGAGTCGTCGTTCAACGGTTGGCCGCCGCTGGCCTCCACCACGTCCACCAGCCGGTGTCCGTCGCGTGCGTTGGCACCGCTGTTGGGGAACACGCCCTCGTCGACGTGGTAGACGATGACGCCGCAGGCCGGAAGGCCGGCGTCGTAACCGGTCAGCTGCCGGTTCTCGACCAGGAAGTATTCCCCGTGACCTCGATGAGTGCCGTACATCCAGTCGACGTCCAAGGGGTTGTCGAGCAGCCGGTACGCCGTCGGGCTGGACGACGAGGCGGGCAGCGCAGCCGTGTCCAGCGGGCCGAGAACCGGCGTCGGCGAGATCCAGCCCTGGTAGGACTTCGAGAAGGCATCCAACCCGGCCGGCGTGGTGCCGGAGTCTTCGGCGCCGACCCTGTTCCAGCTGCCGGAGCCCATCATGCTCCACCTGCCGATGCCCGCGCTGGAGCCGTCGGTGTCCCACAGCGAGGGCATGCCGATGTCGAACCCGATTCCCTGGAGGGTGCTTCCCAGCGTCGCCTTGTGGCCAGGAGGGGCGCTGTTGGAGCAGAACCACTCTCCCTGGATGTTCCCGCCGTCGTGGTTGACGACGGTCCCATCGAGCGTCGGCGCAGCCCCGTAGAGCCCGCCCTGGACGCCCCAGACGCTCGGGCCGCACACGTCGGCCTCGCCGCGATACACGGTGTCGTAACCCGCCGCAACGATCGTGACCCGGAGCTCCGACACGCTGAGCACGCCGTCACGGTCCGTGTCGAAGGACCGGTAGTTGACGAACGGGTCCGCCGCCTTCAGGGCGGCTCGGCCCAACTTGAACCTGCGATTCGAATCAGTATCGCCCTTGTAGTTCGGATGGGCGAACGGCAGCTCGAGCCACCCCACGACACCGTTGCGCTTCGCCCCGCTGGTCTCAGCCGCCGGCACCAGGCGGAAGGCGTTGAAGCTGTTCTGCCGGTAGTACGTCGCGACACTCTTGCCCGCCCCGAAGAAGTGGTCCGCCCAGCTGTTCTCAGTCGAACCCACCGGAGCCCGGTCGGTGAAGGACACCAGGATGACCAGGGCCGGCTGCTTCCCGAGCCCCGTGCCCGGGCTGCCGGGGTCATGGGTCCGGGACGCTCCCACCTGCGCTGCAAGGTCGTGACGCAGCAGCCTTGCGGCGACTGGTGGAGCCGCCTTCCCGACCTCGAGACGCGATGCCAGCGGGCCACCCGACGCGTCGCGCTGGATGGCGTATCGCCACACCCCCGACGCGTCCCGGGCGACGGCATGTCCGCTCGGGGTCATGTAACCGTGCATCTGCGCGTCGCCCCACGCGATCAAGGTGATGCGACGGCCGTCGGGCTGCGTGACCTCGAACGGCTCGGGGTTGACGACGGCGCCTCGCGATCGGCGGTCATTCACCTCGACAACCGCGGCAGCGCCAGACTGGCTGACCCGTTGCTCGCCACCCGAAGCCGGGGCGGACAGTGCCGGAGCCAGGACGAGGGCTGACAGGCTGACCGTGGCGATTCCCGCGCGCTTCCTGAGGTGGGAACGCATGACTGCGCCTCGTGCCCCGACATCCCGCGCGCTTCCCGAGCTCACCCCTGTCGCCAGAAACCGCCCATGCATCGCGACCCCTCCTCGCGCGTCCCGACCTCAGTCTCTACCCCCCGGTCGCGAGAAAGCGAACAAGTAGTCGGACGTCCTAGGCGATGGCCTCGGCCAGGAGCCGAAGCGTCGTCTCGCGCGCGGGCGATCGGTCGGCCGGCGTGCCGGTGAGTGCGCCGGCGACGGGATGCAGCATGACCTCGTCGACGTCGTACGTCGTCGCGAGCTCGCGCACCTGCTTGGCCGCGGCGTCGGGCGTGCCGACGATCCAGCGGTCGAGCATCGAGGACGCCAGGCTCTCGTGCTGCGGGGCCAGGCCACGCGACTCGGCCTCCTCGACCAGCGCCTGCGCGGTGAGCGGGGAGCCGGTCCGCAGCGCCACCATCGCGAGCAGGTTCGGCAGGACGAGGCGGTCCGCCTCCTCCTGGGTCTCGGCGACCACGGCGTTGACGGTGAGGAACGTGCGCGGCTCGGGGTGCGCCTCGGACGGCACGTAGCCGTCGCGGTAGAGCGCCAGCGACTCGGCCGTGCCCTGGCCCGAGAAGTGGTGGGCGAAGACGTACGGCAGCCCCTTCTGGGCGGCCAGCCGGGCCGAGAAGTCCGAGGACCCGAGCAGCCACACGGTCGGCGTGCCCACGGCATGCGGGGTGGCGTTCAGCGCGTGCAGCCGGCCGCCGACGTCGAGACCGGCGCCGCCCGGGGACATCATCGTGATGATGTTGTCGACGTAGGTCGGGAAGTGGTCGGCCGCGTCGGCCTCCACGCCGCCACCGCCGTGGCGCAGCGCCCACGCGGTCACCGGGTCGGTGCCCGGCGCCCGGCCGAGGCCGAGGTCGATCCGGCCGGGGTGGGCGGCCTCGAGCAGGGCGAACTGCTCGGCCACGACCAGAGGCGCGTGGTTGGGCAGCATCACGCCGCCCGAGCCGACCCGGATCCGCTCGGTGGCCGCGGCGACCATGGCGATCAGCACCGGCGGGTTGGTGGCCGCGACGGCCGGCATGTTGTGGTGCTCGGCCAGCCAGTACCGCCGGTAGCCCAGCCCGTCGGCCGTGCGCGCCAGGCTCCGGGTGGCGCCGAGGGCGTCGCCCGTCGTCTGGTCGGAGCGGACGGGCACCAGGTCGAGCACGGAGAGCGCGGGGGAGGTCACCTCGGGTCAACCCCGTCCGGCGGTCGGCTGTTCCGCCATCTCGCGGAGCTCGGCGTCGTCCCAGCGCAGGTCGACCCCGGGTGCGGAGAGCAGGTACGTGATCGCCGCGTCGACCTCGAGCAACCCGTCGGTGAGACCGGTCAGGATCGTGCGGAGGTACGCCGCACTGGGGGCGGCCGGCTCGTGGTGCTCGCTGCTCGTCAGGGCGACCATCGGCAGCCCGTCCCGGTCACCGACCCTGGACCGACTGTCGTAGCGCCGCTCCAAGGAATGCACCTCGTCGAGCTGGTCGGTACCGATCAGGTAACCGCGAGCCACCACCTCCCCGTCGCCCGCCTCGGTGTCGAGGAAGGCGAGCCCGCCACCCCAGACGCGCGAGAGACCGCCGAAACGGACGCGGCCCGGGAGCCGCAGGCCGACGACCTCCCGTGGCGGGGTCCGGTCGCTACATCCGGGATAGCTGCGCCGGGCGCCCGCGGGCTGGCCACCCTGCAGGTAGCAGGCGAACCGGTCCTGCGACAGGTTGGAGCCGTAGGCGACGTACCAGACCAGCGCGTTCACATCTGCTCGGGGCGGGCGATCCCGAGCAGGTCGAGCCCCTGGTCGAGCACGGCCAGGGTGACCGCGCAGAGGGCGAGCCGCGACGCGCGGACCTCGCTGTCGGCCTTGAGCACCGGGCACTGCTCGTAGAACGCGGAGAAGTGCTGGGCCAGGTCGAAGAGGTAGCCGCACAGCCGGTGCGGCTCGAGCTGGTCGCCGACGTGCACGACGACGTCGCCGAACTCCAGCAGGGCGAGGGCGAGCGCGCGCTCGGCCGGCTCGGTCAGCGTGATCGGGGTCGTGGCGCCGGCCGGTGAGATGGCGGCCGTTCGGAAGATCGAGCGGATCCGCGCGGCGGCGTACTGGAGGTAGGGCCCGGTGTTGCCGGTCAGCGAGACCATCCGGTCGAGGTCGAAGACGTACTCGCTGTCGTGCGCCACCGCCAGGTCGGCGTACTTCACGGCCCCGATGCCGACCTGCGGCGCGATCGCCGCGCGGACGCCGGGGTCGAGGTCGGGCCGCGCCTCGTCGACGACCTCGCGGGCGCGCGCGATGGCCTCCTCGAGCAGGTCCATCAGCTTGAGCGGGTTGCCGGCACGGGTGCGCAGGATCTTGCGGTCCGGACCGAGCACGTTGCCGATCTGGACGTGCACGACCTCGACGTCGTCGGGCAGCCAGCCGGCCTTGCGGGCGGTGTCCCAGACCATGTTGAGGTGCAGGGCCTGCGGAGCGCCGATGACGTACAGGATGCGGTCGGACCTCAGGTCGCGGACCCGGTGCCGGATCGTGGCGAGGTCCGTCGTCGCGTAGCCGTAGCCGCCGTCGGACTTGCGGATGATGAGCGGCACCGGCTTGCCCTCGCGGCCGGTGTAGCCGTCGAGGAACACGCACAGGGCGCCGTCGCTCATGGTCGCCAGCCCCGTGGCCTCGAGCTCGTCGCAGATCTGCGCGAGCTCGGCGTTGTACGTCGACTCGCCGGCCAGGTCGGCGTCGGTCAGGGTGACGCCGAGGGTCGCGTAGATGCGGTTGAAGTACTGCTTGGAGAGGTCGACCAGCTCGTCCCAGAGCCGCAGGGTGTCGGGGTCGCCGGCCTGCAGCGCGACCACGCGGGTGCGGGCCCGGTCGGCGAACGCCGGGTCGCCGTCGAACTCCTCGCGCGCGGCGCCGTAGAACGTGTTGGGGTCGGTGACCAGCAGCTGCGCCTCGGGGGAGTCCTCGCCGACGGCCAGCAGGTGCTCGATGAGCATGCCGAACGGCGTCCCCCAGTCGCCGACGTGGTTCTGCCGGACCACCTCGTGGCCGAGGTGCTCGAGGGTCCGCACCAGCGCGTCGCCGACGACCGTCGTGCGCAGGTGTCCGACGTGCATCTCCTTGGCCACGTTGGGCGCGGAGTAGTCGACCGGGATGACCTGCCGGTCCTGGGTGGGTACGCCGAGGCGGTCGTCGAGCCCGGTCAGCTCCGCGGCGATCCACGCGGAGGTCAGCCGTACGTTCACGAACCCCGGCCCGCTGATCTCCGGCGCCTCCGCGACCCCGTCGAGGTCGAGGTGCTCGACGATCCGCTCGGCGACGTCCCTCGGCTTCTCGCCGAGCTTCTTGGCCAGCGCCAGGGCGGCGTTCGCCTGGAAGTCCGCGAACTGGCTCGGCCGGATCACCGGGTCCGCGTCGGCGTGCTCGTCCCCGAACGCCTTGCCCAGGGCGCGCTGGAACCGCTCGGTCAGCACGCCTACGGGACTCGCCATCCCTCCAGGCTATCGAGCCCGTGCACGGCGGACTTGGCGTGGGTTTCCGGAACTTGGCGTACGCCGCGACGTACGCCATGTTCGGCTTTCTCCGGCCGGCCGGAGAAACCCGCCACGCCCGCTACGCCGTCGCGGCGAACGCCTCCGCGACCACGTCGAAGGCCTCGTCGAGCAGGGCGTCGGAGATGGCGAGGGGCGGGAGGAAGCGGAAGACGTTGCCCCAGGTGCCGCAGGTGAGGGTGACGACGCCGGACTGGTGGCAGTACGCCGACACGGCGGCCGCGCGGGCGGCGTCCGGGTCCTTGGTGCCCGGCGCGCACAGCTCGATGGCCTGCATGGCGCCCCGGCCGCGGACGTCGGCGATGACGGGGTGCTCGGCGGCGAGCTTCTCGAGGCGGCCGCGGATCAGGGTCCCGATCTCGAGCGCGCGGGCGTCGAGCGCGTGCTCCTTCATCTCGGCGATCGAGCCCAGGGCGGCGGCGCAGGCGACGGGGTTGCCGCCGTACGTCCCGCCGAGGCCGCCGACGTGCACGGAGTCCATCAGCTCGGCGCGGCCGGTCACGCCCGCCAACGGGAGGCCGCCGGCGATGCCCTTGGCCGTCGTCACCAGGTCGGGCACGACGCCCTCGTGGTCGCAGGCGAACCACGACCCGGTGCGGCAGAAGCCGGACTGGATCTCGTCGGCGATGAACACGATGCCGTTGTCGCTCGCCCAGGCGGCGAGGGCCGGCAGGAAGCCCGGCGCGGGCTCGATGAAGCCACCCTCGCCGAGGATCGGCTCGATCGCGATGCAGGCCAGGTTGGCCACGCCGACCTGCTTGTCGAGGTGGTCGATCGCGCGGGCGGCCGCCTCCTCGCCGGACAGGCCGTCGCGGAACGGGTACGACATCGGCGCGCGGTAGACCTCCGCGGCGAACGGGCCGAAGCCGTTCTTGTACGGCATGTTCTTCGCCGTCATCGCCATCGTCAGGTTCGTGCGGCCGTGGTACGCGTGGTCGAAGACGCCCACGGCGTCGCGGCCGGTCGCCACCCGGGCGATCTTCACGGCGTTCTCGACCGCCTCGGCGCCGGAGTTGAACAGCGCGCTCTTCTTGGCGTGGTCGCCCGGGGTCAGCTCGGCGAGGGCCTCGCACACCTCGACGTAGCCGGCGTACGGCGTGACCATGAAGCAGGTGTGGGTGAAGGCCGCGACCTGGTCGGCCACCGCCCGGACGACCGCCGGGGCGGCGTTGCCGACCGAGACCACCGCGATGCCGGAGCCGAGGTCGATCAGCGAGTTGCCGTCGGCGTCGACCAGCACGCCCCCGCCTGCCGCCTCGATGAACACCGGTAGCGTCGTGCCGACCCCGTCGGCCACGGCGGCCTTCTTGCGGGCCAGCAGCTCGATCGAGCGCGGTCCGGGGATGTCGGTCACGAGGCGGCGCACCTGGGGCAGGGTCGGGCCACCGGCGAGGGTCTGGGTCATGCGAGCAAATGTAGGGAATCCGTAGCCCCGACCACCAGGGCCCGACGGATACGGGAGGCTGGAACCGTGCAGATCGACTGGATCCACCATTCGGGTGAGGGGCCGGACACGCTCAACCTGTGCTTCAACGCCCTCGACCGGCACGTCATCCGCGGTCGCGCCGACGAACCGGCCATCGCGGCGGACCGGCCGACGTCGTACGCCCGTCTGGTCGAGGAGGTCGCCGCGTTCGGCGGCGTGCTGAGGGCCTTCGGCATCGGTCTCGGCGACACCGTCGTGGCCCGGCTGCCGCCGGGGAGGGACGCCCTGGTCGCCCTGCTCGCCTCGACCCGGCTGGGCGCCGTCCACGTGCTCGAGGAGCCCGCAGGTGACGAGGAGACCGTCGTGATCCCCGGCGGCGTGATCCGCCGCGGCGGAGCCTCCGCACCCGACGACCTCGACTGGGACGTCCTGCTGCGCGCCGGCCGTACTGACCCCGCGCCGTGCGCCGAGGTCCCCGCCGCCGCCCCCGCCCTGGTCGCCGACGGACGCACCCTGAGCACGACCGACGTCCTCGAGCGCAGCACGGGCTGGCCGTACGCCGCCCTGGCGACCCTGCTGGGCGGCGGAACCGTCGAGTTGGGAGCATGACCGCATGACGCGACGCGACGTGGTGGTGCTCGGCTCCACCGGGTCCATCGGCACCCAGGCCCTCGACGTCTGCCGCGCCAACCCGGACCGGTTCCGGGTCGTCGCGCTCACCGCCGGAGGGAGCAACCCCGACCTCTTCCAGCAGCAGGTGGACGAGTGGGCCCCGGCCTTCAGCGGGCTGTTCACCGGTCTGGGCGAGGACGCCTCGTCCGAGGCCGCCGCGCTGGAGTGCGACGTCGTCCTCAACGGCATCACCGGGGCGGTCGGGCTCCGCCCGACGCTGGCGGCGCTGGACGCCGGCAACACCCTCGCGCTGGCCAACAAGGAGTCGCTGATCATCGGCGGCCCGGTGGTCACCAGCCGCGCGAAGCCCGGCCAGATCGTGCCGGTCGACTCCGAGCACTCGGCCCTCGCGCAGTGCCTGCGCGGCGGCTCCGCCGAGGAGGTACGCCGCCTCGTCCTCACCGCGAGCGGCGGCCCGTTCCGCGGGCGTACGGCGGCCGACCTGGCCGGCGTCACGGTCGAGGAGGCGCTGGCCCACCCGACCTGGGCCATGGGTCCGGTCGTCACCATCAACTCCGCGACGCTGGTCAACAAGGGCCTGGAGGTCATCGAGGCGCACCTGCTGTTCGGGATCCCCTTCGACCGCATCGAGGTCGTGGTGCACCCGACGAGCGTGGTGCACTCGATGGTCGAGTTCGTCGACGGCTCGACGCTCGTGCAGGCCAGCCCGCCGACCATGCTGATCCCCATCGCGCTCGGCCTGGCGTGGCCCGACCGGGTGCCCGACACCGCACCCTCGGTCGACTGGACCCGCGCCGAGACCTGGGAGTTCTTCCCGCTCGACGACGAGGCGTTCCCGGCGGTGTCGCTCGCGCGGCAGGCGGGAGCGGCCGGCAGCACCGCGCCCGCCGTCTACAACGCCGCCAACGAGGTGGCCGTCGAGGCCTTCCGGACCGGACGCCTGGAGTTCCGCAGGATCGTGCCCACCATCGCCGACGTGCTTGCGCTGCACGACGTACCCTCGGGGGAGCAGCTCACCGTCGACGACGTCCTCGCCGCCGACGTATGGGCACGCAACGAGGCCACCCGCCTCGTCGGGTCCTGACCCGGCCCCGACCCGCACTGAGAGGCGACAACGAGCACGGTGAGCGCCGTCTACTACATCCTGGGAGTGGTCGTCTTCGTGGCGGCCATCCTGGCCTCGATCGGCCTCCACGAGCTCGGCCACATGGTCCCGGCCAAGGCGTTCGGCGGGAAGGTGACGCAGTACTTCATCGGCTTCGGGCCGACGGTGTGGAGCCGCCAGCGCGGCGAGACGGAGTACGGCCTCAAGGCCATCCCGCTCGGCGGCTACGTGAAGATCGTCGGGATGCTGCCGCCCACCGTCGACGGCGTGGCCGACGAGGTCACCTTCGACTCCGAGGGCAACAGGGTCGTCAAGGTCCGCAAGTCCAACACCGGCATGTTCACCCAGCTGATCTCGGACGCCCGCGCGGCCGAGTGGGAGCACGTCAAGCCCGGCGACGCCGACCGCCTGTTCTACAAGATGGCCTGGTGGAAGAAGGTCATCGTGATGGCCGGCGGCCCCACGGTGAACCTGCTCATCGCGTTCTTCCTGTTCTGGACCGTCTTCGGGACGTACGGCGCCCGGACGATCGAGCCGAACCCCGGCCCGCCGGTCATCGAGACCGTCTCCGAGTGCCTGCTCCCGTACGCCGAGGAGGGGCGCGCCTGCCGGCCCGACGACCCGCCGACCCCGGCCATCGAGGCGGGGCTGCTGCCCGGCGACGTGATCACGTCGTTCAACGGCGTCGAGGTCACCGGCTGGGAGCAGTTCCGCGGGCTGATCCGCGACAACGCGGAGGGTGAAGCGGTCATCGGCTACGAGCGCGACGGCGAGCCGATGACCGGCACCACCAACACGACCGTGCAGGCCAGACCGACCTCCAACACCGACCTGACCCTGACCCAGGTCGGCTTCCTCGGGGTGACCTCGGTCAGCCACGTGGTCGTGACCCACGGCGGGCCGATCTACACGCTCGAGCAGATGGGCACGATGACGAAGGACACCGTCACGGCCCTCGTCAACCTGCCGGTCAAGGTCTGGGGCGTGGCCAAGGCGATCGTCGGCCTGGAGGACCGGGCGGCGGACAGCCCCATCAGCATCGTGGGCGGCGGGCGGATCGCCGGCGAGACCGTGTCGCACGAGGACTACATCGCCTCCGAGAAGATGGTCTTCCTGCTCATGCTGGTGGCCGGCTTCAACCTGTTCATCGGCCTGTTCAACTTCATCCCGCTGCTCCCGCTCGACGGCGGGCACATCGCGGGCGCGCTGTACGAGGCGATCCGCCGCGGCGTCGCGAAGCTCAACGGGCGTCCCGACCCCGGGTACGTCGACGTCGCCAAGCTCCTCCCCATCGCCTACGGCGTCGCGGTGGTGATGCTCGTCATGGGTGTCGTGCTGATCGTCGGCGACCTCGTCGTCCCGCTGCACCTCGAGTCCTGACCACCCGTTGGTTGAGGAAGGCGCCCTGGCGCCTGTCACGAAACCACGGTGACCAACTGCCGGTGGTTTCGTGACGGGACTTCGTCCCTCCTCAACCAGCGGGTCCGCGAATCGGCCGCCCACCCGTGGCATCGGTAGCCTGAGGCCGTGACCGCGATCAGCCTGGGCATGCCCGAAGCGCCGCCGCCGGTGCTGGCGCCCCGCCGCAAGACCCGTCAGATCCAGGTCGGCAAGGTCGGGGTCGGCAGCGACCACCCGATCTCGGTGCAGTCCATGACGACCACGCTCACCTCCGACGTCAACGCCACGCTCCAGCAGATCGCCGAGCTCACGGCCACCGGCTGCGACATCGTGCGCGTGGCCTGCCCGTCCCAGGACGACGCCGACGCGCTGCCCGAGATCGCCCAGCACTCGCAGATCCCGGTCATCGCCGACATCCACTTCCAGCCCAAGTACGTCTTCGCGGCGATCGACGCCGGTTGCGCCGCCGTCCGCGTGAACCCGGGCAACATCCGCAAGTTCGACGACCAGGTCAAGGAGATCGCCGCCGCGGCCAAGGCGCGCGGCACCTCGATCCGGATCGGCGTCAACGCCGGCAGCCTCGACAAGCGGATCATGGACAAGTACGGCAAGGCCACGCCCGAGGCCCTCGTCGAGAGCGCGGTGTGGGAGGCCGGCCTCTTCGAGGAGCACGACTTCCACGACTTCAAGATCTCGGTCAAGCACAACGACCCCGTCGTGATGGTCCGGGCCTACGAGCTGCTGGCCGAGGCCGGCGACTGGCCGCTGCACCTCGGCGTCACCGAGGCCGGGCCGGCGTTCCAGGGCACCATCAAGTCCTCGGTGGCCTTCGGGGCCCTGCTCAGCCAGGGGATCGGCGACACCATCCGCGTCTCGCTGTCCGCGCCGCCGGTCGAGGAGGTCAAGGTCGGCCTCCAGATCCTGGAGTCGCTCAACCTCAAGCCGCGCCGCCTCGAGATCGTCTCCTGCCCCTCGTGCGGGCGCGCGCAGGTCGACGTCTACAAGCTGGCCGAAGAGGTGACCGCAGGGCTCGACGGCCTCGAGGTCCCGCTGCGCGTGGCCGTGATGGGCTGCGTCGTCAACGGCCCCGGCGAGGCCCGTGAGGCCGACCTCGGCGTCGCGTCCGGCAACGGCAAGGGCCAGATCTTCGTCAAGGGCGAGGTCATCAAGACCGTCCCGGAGTCGCAGATCGTCGAGACCCTCATCGAGGAGGCCATGCGCCTCGCCGAGGGCATGGAGCCGGTCGCCGGCGCCGGTGCCAGCGTCAACGTCTCCTGAGGCTCAGACGAACAGTCGCAGGAGCGCGTCCACGACGAAGGCCACGCCGAGTCCGAGCGACACATAGACGCGCAACGTGCTTGCGTGCGCGGTCAGCCACGACTGGCCACGGGCGAACAGCTCGTCGGCGCGGTCCCCAGCCAGGAGCACGATGCCGACCGGTACCGAGACCAGGATCGTGGAGACGGCCAGGTACACCGCGACCAGCGTGAAGTTCACGATGTCTCGGAGTGCGGCTTGGCTGGCGGCCGACATGGCGAGGAACGTGAGCAGGAGTCGCTTCGGCCCTCCGAAGCCGAGCAGGCCCGCCATGGAGAACGTCGCGGCGGGCCCGACGTTGTGCAGTCCGGCGAGGATCGCCGCCGCACGACTTCCGCGCGTCTCCGTGCGCGGTGCGGCGTGCCGTGCGCGGAGTCCGACGGCGATCAGGACGAGGCCGAGCAGGAGCGTCAGCCCTGCTTCGAGCTCCTGGTGCGAGTCGAGCCGGTCGACTGCGGCCTGGCCGACGGCCAGGCCGATGCCACACGCGATCACCGTGCCGACCAGGAAGCCGCTCAGGAACGCGATCGCGTTCGTTCGGGGCCGCTCACTCCTGATGGCGACAAAGGTCGCCGAGAGGACGAGGCCGCTGAGGGCGGCGGCCAGGCCGTAGAACAGGACCTCGGCGCCGGCGTGGATCACGCGTCTCGCGCGTGGATCGGCGCGGCCCGACGACCGGCCTCGGGCTCCAGGGCCGGATCCGGATCGGCGGCCTCGCGTGCGAGGCAGATGACGACCGCGCCGACGAAGGTCAGGCCCAGGCCGATCAGGGCCACGCCGACGTGCCACGCGGGCCGGCTGAGACGCTCGTCGAGCAGAACGACGCCGATCAGCACGGCGACCACGGGGTTCGCCACCGAGACGGTGGCCACCGCGGCCGCCAGTCGACCCGCGCCGAGGGACACCTGCTGGATGACGAACCCGACGAGGCCGATCACGGCAAGGGCGTAGGGCTGCCAGTGGGACAACATGGTCTCCACGCCCTCGTTCAGGTAGTCGAGCGTCGGCATCGCGAGCGACGAGGAAAGCCCGAACAGCACTCCAGCGACGGTGCCGTAGACCGCAGCCTTCCTCGACAGACCGCGGCTGCCGAACGCCAGCAACCCGGCGCACAGCGCCACGATGAGGACGATGGTGGCCGCCCACTGGGCATCGGAGGCGTTCGCGTTCCCGCCGGCCGGGTCTCCGAAGATCACGAAGAGGCTGAGCCCGAGCACGATCGCGACCGCACCCGACACCTCCCGACGGCCGACACGCTGGCTCGTCAGGAAGTAGCCGAGCGGAAGGACGAAGACGACGCTCGTGACCAGCAGCGGTTGGATGACCGAGAGACGTCCGCGGTCGAGCGCCCCCGCTTGGAAGAGGTAGCCACCCAGCAGGACGAGCGTGCCGATCAGCCACGTCCTGTTGCCGGCGAGACGGACGATCGACATCGGCTGGGCCAGTGAGATCGTCGGGAGGTTCAGCGTCCCCTTCTGCTCGAGGGTGGCCGCCAGCGCGAAGAAGAGTGCTGCGATCAGCGCCAGGGTCGCAGCCATGCCGAGAACCTACGGTTGGACCTGAACGGCCGCAAGGAGCCGCCCGGAGCGACGCTCCGCGCGGTCGACCCTAGGCTCACCGCGTGACGAAGGTCGATCGTGCTCGGCCTCGGTGGCATGGGCAGCGCGGCGGCCGCACACCTGGCCCGCCGGGGCGCCGACGTGGTCGGGCGTCGAGCAGTTCACCCCGGCCCACGACCGCGGCTCCAGCCACGGGGACACGCGCATCATCCGGCAGGCGTACTTCGAGGACCCGGCGTACGTCCCGCTGCTGCTGCACGTCTACGACCTCTGGGCCGACCTCGAGCGCGACGACCCGGGCATCTTCCGGCTCACCGGCGGCCTGATGGTCGGCCGGCCGGACGCCGAGGTGGTCGCCGGCTCGCTGGCCAGCGTGCGCGAGCACGGCCTGCCCCACGAGGTGCTGGACGCCGCCGAGATCCGGAGCCGGTTCCCGAACTTCGCCCCGGCCGACGACGAGATCGGCCTCTACGAGACGCGCAGCGGGTTCGTCCGGCCCGAACGGACCGTCCAGGAGCACGTACGCCGCGCCCTCGCCGCCGGTGCCGACCTGAGGTTCGAGGAGCGTGCGCTGGGCTGGGAGGCCGACGGCTCCGGCGTCCGGGTGACCACCACCCGCGGCACGGTCGAGGGCGACCGGCTCGTCGTCGCCCCGGGCGCGTGGGCGCCGCAGCTGCTCGCCGACCTGGGCGTCCCGATGACGGTGACCCGGGAGCTGGTGTTCTGGTTCGAGCCGTCGGCCGACCCGGCGTCGTACGAGCCGGGTCGCCAGCCGATCTTCATCTGGGAGCGTCCGGGCGCCAGCCTCTACGGCTTCCCGTGCCTCGACGGGGTCGGGCGCGGGGCGAAGATCGGCCTGCACCGGCACGGCCTCCCCACCGATCCCGACGCCCTCGATCGCAAGGTCGCCACCCACGAGGTCGAGGAGGTCACCGCTGTCCTGCGCGAGCTGGTGCCCACCCTGCCGGGCACGTTCCTCCGCGCGGTCGCGTGCCTCTACACGACGACGCCGGACCAGGACTTCGTGATCGGCCCGCACCCGGAGCACCCGAACGTCACGGTCGCGTGCGGCTTCTCCGGCCACGGCTTCAAGTTCGTGCCCGTGGTCGGCGAGGTGCTGGCCGACCTGGCTCTGGAGGGCGCGACCGGGCACCCGATCGGGCTGTTCGACCCGACCCGGTTCCGCTGAGCCGGGACCGTCAGGTGGTCTGCGTCGTCGGCAGCCGGCGCGGGATGACCAGCACGGTGAGGACGATGACGACCGCGGCGACGGCGGACGCCAGGTAGACGTCGTGGATGGCGGACGCCAGCACGGACGTCGGGAGGTGCTCCAGGTCGTGCCCGCCCTCGACGTGCCGGGAGACCGCGGCGTTCGCGATCGCGCCGAACACGGCGACGCCGACCGCGCTGCCGACCGAGCGGGCGAACATGTTGGTGCCGGTGACCAGGCCCCGGGTCTGCCAGTCCGCGGAGGACTGCGCGGCGATCAGCACCGGCGAGGCGATGAAGCCCATGCCGAGCCCGATCACCCAGCACGCGAAGGCGAGCCGCCACACCGAGCTGTCGGGGGTGACGGTCAGGAGGATGGCGGAGCCGGCGATCGCGAACACGGAGCCGAACAGGGCGCAGTCGCGGAACCCGACCCGCAGGTACACGCGCCCCGAGAGCGACGCGGCGATCGGCCAGCCGAGCGTCAGGGCGGCGACGGCGAAGCCCGCGACCACGGCGCCGTGGCCGAGCACGCCCTGGGCGTACAGCGGGACGTACGACGTGAGGCCGATCAGGATCACGCCCACGCACAGCGACGTGGCGTTCGCGCCGTTCAGCATCCGGCGGCGGAAGACCCACAGCGGCAGGATGGGCTCGGCGGCGCGCGACTCGACGTACCCGAACACCAGCAGCAGCACGACGGACACCGACAGCACGGCGATGCTGGCGGGGGAGTCCCAGGCCCAGGCCACACCGCCCTCGAGCAGGCCGAGGATGAGCAGCGAGGCCCCGACGGCGAGCAGGACGGCGCCGGTGTAGTCGATCCGGTGGCGCTTGCGCTCCACCGACTCGTGGAAGCTGCGGTGCAGCACGAGCATCGCCGCGATCGCGACGGGGATGTTGACGAAGAAGATCCAGCGCCAGGAGACGTAGTCGGAGAAGATCCCGCCGAGGGTGGGCCCGATCACCGAGGAGGCGGCCCAGACGCCGGCGACGTAGCCGGTCACCCGGGCGCGCTCGGCGACCGAGTAGACGTCCCCGATGATCGTCTGCCCCATGGGCAGCACCGCGCCCGCGCCCAGGCCCTGCAACGCGCGGAACACGATCAGCGACACCATCGACCAGGCGAAGCCGCACAGGATCGAGGCGACCAGGAAGATCGAGATGCCGAGCATCATCATCGGCTTGCGGCCGACCTGGTCGGCGAACTTCCCGTAGAGCGGCACCGTCACCGCCTGCGCCAGCAGGTAGATCGAGAACAGCCACGGGAACTGCGAGAAGCCGCCGAGGTCCTCGACCACCGACGGCACGGCCGTCGCGAGGATCGTGGAGTCGATCGCGACCAGTCCGGTGGCCAGCATCACCGAGAGCAGGATCGGCCCACGCTCGGAGCGCAGGCCGACCGCGGAGCGTTCGATGCTGGTGTCGGTCACGTCTGGCCGCAACCGAGGGTTGTCTCCGGTTGTTCCCCCGCGTCTCACAGCGAGGCGAGCGCCTCGCGCAGGAAGACGCCCTCGCGAGCGTCGTCGTAGGTGAAGTCGGACTGGTAGGAGCGGTTGTCGAAGCGCCGCTTGGTCTGGGGGACGTCCGGCCGGCACAGCACCAGGTCGAGGCGGTGGCCCACGACCGAGGAGATCAGGTACTCGTTGCTGGCGGTGTAGGACTCCGAGCCCACCAGGATCACGTGCTTGGGGCCGCCCGCGAAGGCGATCTGGAACATCCCGCTGCCCGCGAAGCCCGCGACCACGTCGGCCTCCCGCACCATCCGCACCTGGTCCGCGAGCGGGTGGTCCTCCGGGAACACGACCGTGAACCCGTGCGCCGCGAAGAGCGACTCGACCTCCGCGGCGTTGTGGCACGAACGCTTCCCGGGCCGGCGGGAGCAGAACAGCCGCCGCGGCGACGGTCCGTCAGCAGTGGCACGACCGGCCAGGCGGGTGCCGACCTCGGCGTACGTCGTCGCGATCGTCGGGTGCACGTAGGCCGGCATCCCGAACAGCGGCGACGACCCGACGAGCGTGTCGACCGCCGTCGGCTCGTGGGCGACCACGACGCGGTCGGCGTCGACACCACCGGCGGCGAGCAGGTCCAGCTCCCACGTCGCCAGGCTGGTGCCCGGCTTGGTGAACACCAGCGCCCGGAGGTCCGGATGCCGTTCGAGGGCCGTCCGCCAGCCCCAGAAGTGACCGACCTGGTCGGTGAGGGCGTGCCCGAAGTGGCCGCGGACATAGCTGTCCAGCAGGTACGCCGGCCCTTCCAGGCGCGCGGTCGCCGGCGGGGGCTCGCGGACGAAGCGCGGCGCCCACTCGGCGAACGCCACGTTGCGCAGCCGCCGCTTGAACGGGTGCCGGTAGCTCTCCGGCAGCACGAACCCGGCGCCGTACGCCGCCTGGCGGCCGAGGCAGGTCACGTCGTCGTACTCGCGCACCGACACCGCCGGGGCGTCGATCTCGGTGGGCAGCCTGACCGGTGCACTCGACCGCAGCACGCAGCGCGACGTGAAGTGCAGGTGCGGGACCGTGGTCAGGGTCCGGCCGGCCTCCGGCCGTGCCCGCAGGAAGGCGTCGGCGTCCGCCTCGGGCACCTTGGCGAGGGCGCCGACGGAGTTGGTTGCGACCAACCAACCGTCGTCGATCGCCAGGTCCGTGGCCGAGGCGGCCAGCGCGGCGAGGTCCCGGTCGGGGTTGTCGCGCGGGTCGCGGCCGGGCGTGGGCGGCTCCGCGCCCGCTGCCTGGGCCTCGTGGACCTGCGCGACGGACGCCGTGACCGGCCCGGGCTCGCCAGGGAGACGGAGGGCCACTCGGCCACCCGGGCGGACGTGATGCAGCAGCACCGGCCAGCGCCGCGCCGCTCCCTTGCCGGCGGCCACGTCGAGGACGAGGTCCCACGGTCGTCCGGCGGTCAGGGCGAGGTGCAGGGCGTCCATGCCGTCGCTCGCGTCGAGGGTCACGAGCGTGGCGTCCGGCAGCGCCTCGTGGAGCCGTTCGACCAGGGCGGCCCGGTCGCCGCGTACGACGATCGCGACCCGGGGAGACCGCACGCCGGCCACGGCGGCGCGCGCGACCTCCGGTGCCGTTGATGAGCTGAGCACGCGGGTCAGCCTAGGGACCGCCGTCTCGGCGTAGGCTCACGCCGTGCGGACGACGACTCGGTCAGGGGTGCGCCCGCTGGGGGCCACCGACGTCGCCGACTTCCTCGCCCTGACCGACCTTCACCCGACCGTCAACGTGTTCGCCGCGCACCGCGCCCGGCAGACCCGCCTCGAGCCGCGGCTGCTCGGCGGCGAGGTGTGGGGGAGGTACGTCGACGGCCAGCTCGTGTCGGCCTGTCACATCGGCGCGAACCTCGTCCCGGTCGAGGCCGGCCCCGAGGATGCCGCCGTCTTCGCCGAACGGCTGCTCGCCCGCGGCCGCACCGTGTCCACGATCGTCGGTCCGGAGCCCGCGATCCGGGCGCTCTGGGACGACCTCGAGGGGACGTGGGGTCCGCCGCGGGAGACCCGGTGGCTCCAGCCCCACCTCGTCGCCGACGCACCTCCGCTGGTCGAGCCCGACCCGCTCGTCCGAGCCTCCCGGCCCGACGACTTCGCGGCGCTGTACCCGGCGTGCGTGGCCATGTACTCCGAGGAGCTCGGCGTCTCGCCCGAGATCGGCGGTGGCGCGGAGGGGTACCGCGCCCGGGTGCGGCAGCTCATCCACGTCGGCTGGTCGTTCGCGAGGTACGAGCAGGGCCGGGTCGTCTTCAAGGCCGAGGTCGCCTTCGCGACCCCGACCAACGCCCAGGTGCAGGGCGTCTGGGTGACCCCCGACCGCCGCGGCGAGGGCCTGGCCGCCGGCGGCATGGCGGCCGTCGTGGCCCACGTCCGCGCCCGCATCGCCCCCGTCGTCTCGCTGTACGTGAACGACTGGAACGAACCCGCACGTCGCGCCTACGCCAGGGTCGGCTTCCACCAGACCGACACGTTCAGCACGATCATGTTCTGAGCGCGCTCGACAGGTGGTTTCGAGGCTGGGCCTGGCGCCCTCACCTCAACCACCGAGGCCGGTGTTGAGGTTAAGCCAGCGACGAGCCTCGAAACCACCTCGTCGTACTGTCGACCCATGGCACTGCCCTGGGACGCGAAGGTGCTCGTCGGGATCCTCGGGGTCAGCGGGACGCTGCACCTGGTGAAGCCGGAGACGTACGAGCCGCTGATGCCGTCGTTCGTGCCGGCCCACCGCCAGGTGATCTACGGCAGCGGGGTCGCCGAGCTGCTGTGCGCGGCCGGGATGCTGCACCCGCGCACCCGGAGGGTCGCGGGCTACGCCACCGCGGCGCTGCTCGTCGCCGTGTTCCCCGGCAACCTGAAGATGGCCGACGACGCGCGGCGCTCGCGGAGCACGCGGTTCAAGCAGATCGCCTACGCGCGGTTGCCCCTGCAGGCGCCGATGGTCCGGGCGGCCCTGCGGGCCGCCCGGACCGGTTGACTGACCGTCAGAGGTCCGGCGTCGGGACCAGGTCGCTGGCCCGGTTGCAGACGTCGACCTTGCACCGCACGGTGGCGGCCTGGGTCTTGCCGTTGGCCTCCATCAGCAGCTTGGTCCCGGTCTCCCACCAGATCCGGCCGAAGTAGCCGCCGATCGAGTAGTGCACGACCGGCGCGCCGCCGATCTTGCGCACCATCACGTCGGCCGGGCCGATGCCGTCGGAGAGCAGGGCGATCGTGGCCACCCGCTTGCCGTCGGGCGAGACGGCCTCGATCCGCTCGTCGCAGTTGGTCCAGAGCACGTGCGTCGAGGTCGTCGAGGTGGGCGAGCACCTGGCAGCCGCCGTCGAACGGGTCCTTGCTGAAGAAGCCCAGCAGGTTGTGGGCCTGGCTCGCGAAGTTGGAGAACTTCGTGTTCAGCCGGACGGTCTCGTCCGAGACGGTGTCCCACCGGATCGTCTTGACCTTGAAGTCGGCGAACGACGCCACGACGGAGCCCTCGTCGAAGTCCAGCAGCGTCGGCAGCGACGCGAACGCGTTGACCGAGACCTCGCTCTTCAGGGCGAGGTCGTAGACGGCGATGGTGGGCTTGGACGTGGAGTCCCCGTAGGAGTACGCCACCTGGCCGCCGTCGGCGTCGAGCAGGGTGTTGAACGGGTCGATGAACTTGGCCAGCTGCTTGGTCGCGCCGGACGCGGTGACCTGCAACAGCTTGACGTTGCCCCACTCCTTGTCGCCCGTCGCCGCGACGTACACGTCGTCGGACTTGCCGTAGAGCAGCACGCGCGGTGCCTTGAGGGTCACGCGGACGTCACCGTCGACGATCGTCTTGCCCTCGAGGTGCGCTCCGGAGACGTCCGGGCCTCGCGTGAGGGTGCCCGGCTTGATCGTCACGTCCGGCGGCGCCGCGCTCGAGGGCGCGGCCGCCAGGAGCGGCGCGGCCAGCGCCAGCAGGGCCGTCGTGGTCGTGAGCAGTCTGCGCATCTGGTCTCCCCGGTGAGCTGTCGTTTTACCCGTGTGCGGCCAACCCGACCGCACAAGTAGCCTTTCGCGCATGATCCTGCGTCTGTCAAGCCTCTTCGTCCGCACGCTGCGCGAAGACCCCGCGGACGCCGAGGTGCCGAGCCATCGTCTCCTCCTGCGCGCCGGCTACATCCGCCGCGCCGCTCCCGGCATCTACACGTGGCTCCCGCTGGGCCTCCGGGTGCTCCGCAGGATCGAGAACATCATCCGCGACGAGATGGACGCGATGGGCGCCCAGGAGCTGCTGTTCCCGGCGCTGCTGCCCCGCGAGCCCTACGAGGCGTCCGGCCGCTGGACCGAGTACGGCGACGGCATCTTCCGGCTGAAGGACCGCAAGGGCAACGACTACCTGCTCGGCCCCACCCACGAGGAGATGTTCACCCTCGTGGTCAAGGACCTGTACTCGTCCTACAAGGACCTGCCGCTCTCGATCTACCAGATCCAGACGAAGTACCGCGACGAGGCCCGGCCCCGCGCCGGCGTGCTGCGCGGCCGCGAGTTCACGATGAAGGACTCCTACTCGTTCGACATCGACGACGCCGGCCTCGACGCGTCGTACCAGAAGCACCGCGACGCCTACATCCGGATCTTCGACAAGCTCGGCTTCGAGTACGTCATCGTCAAGGCCGAGGCCGGCGCGATGGGTGGGTCGAAGTCCGAGGAGTTCCTGGCCAAGGCCTCGGTCGGCGAGGACACCTACGTCCGCTGCACGACGTGCGACTACGCCGCCAACGTCGAGGCCGTCGACACGCTCGCGCCCGCGCCCGTGTCGTACGACGACGCCCCCGCGGCCCACGCGGAGCAGACGCCCGCGACCCCCACCATCGAGACGCTGGTCGACCACCTCAACGAGAAGTACCCGCGCGACGACCGGGCCTGGACCGCCGGCGACACCCTGAAGAACATCGTGTTCTCCGTGCGGCACCCGGACGGCACGACCGAGGCGCTCGCCATCGGCCTGCCCGGCGACCGGGAGGTCGACACCAAGCGGCTCGAGTCCAAGCTCGGCGAGGGCGTGGTGTTCGAGCCGTTCGGCGAGGCCGACTTCGCCGCGCGGCCGAGCCTGGCCAAGGGCTACATCGGACCCGGGTCCCTCGGTGAGAAGAAGCCCGCCGGCGTGCGCTTCCTGCTCGACCCCCGCATCGTCGAGGGCACCGCGTGGGTCACCGGCGCCGACGTCGACGGCAGCCACGTGCTGGACCTGGTGGCCGGCCGGGACTTCTCCGGTGACGGCGTCATCGACGTCGCCGAGGTCCGCGACGGCGACCCCTGCCCCAACGGCGACGGCGGCACCCTGGTGTCCGCCCGCGGCATCGAGATGGGCCACATCTTCCAGCTCGGTCGCAAGTACGCCGACGCCCTCGGCCTCCAGGTGCTCGACGAGAACGGCAAGCTCGTCACGGTCACCATGGGCTCCTACGGCATCGGCCCCTCGCGCGCCGTGGCCGCGATCGCCGAGAACACCCTCGACGAGATCGGGCTGTGCTGGCCGCGCGCCGTGGCGCCGGCCGACGTGCACATCGTGGCCGCGGGCAAGGACGAGGCGGTGTTCGCGGCGGCCGAGCAGCTGGCCGGGGACCTGTCCGCGCGCGGGCTCACGGTGATGTACGACGACCGCAAGGCCAGCCCCGGCGTGAAGTTCAAGGACGCCGAGCTGATCGGCGTCCCGACGATCGTGACCGTCGGCCGCGGCCTGGCCGACGGGCTGTTCGAGGTGAAGGACCGTGCTTCCGGCGAGCGCACGGACGTGGCCGTCGGCGACGCGGTCGACCACCTCGCTGCGCTCGTGCGGAGCTGACCCTGAGCGTGCCCTCCGCACGTCAGGCGCTCCTGCTCGTCGGCGGGTGCCTCGTGCTCGGCGTCGGCGTGGCGATGCTGCTCACCGCCGACCTCGGCTCCGACGGCTACTCCACGTTCGTCAACGGCCTCGCCCTCACGTTGGACGTCCCGTTCTGGGTCGTGAACCTGGTCGTCGGGACCGTGCTCGTGGTGCTCGCCGCCTTCCGTGGCGTGCGGCCCGGCGTCGGCACGATCGCGCAGGTCGTCGGGGTCGGTGTCGTCATCTCGGTCCTGCTGGGCTGGTGGAGCACCCCGGACGGCCTGGTCGGCCGGTCGGCCCTCCTGGTGCTGGCCTTCCCGGTGCTCGCGGCCGGCATCGCGGCGTACCTCGGCAGCAACACCGGCGCCGGACCGGCCGAGGCGGCCGGCCTGGCCTGGGACCCGCCCGTCCCGTTCAAGTGGAGCTACAGCCTGGTCCAGGGCGGCGGCGCGCTGGGCGGGTACCTGCTCGGCGCCACCGTCGGCGTCGGCACCATCGCCGTCGTCCTCGCCCTCGGTCCGCTCGTCGACCTCAGCAGCCGGCTCATGCGGCTCGACGTCCACCAGACGTGACCGCTGGTCGAGGAAGTCGCGCTGGCGACTGTCCCGAACCACCGGGAGCGTCACAGCATCCGGGGGAGCAGCCCGCGCCGGAGCACCAGCCCGACGTGGACGGCCAGCGCCACGAAGAACGTGATGTGGGCCGCGACGTGGATCGCCAGCAGGTCGTCGTCGCCGAGCACGAGGGCCAGGCCCGTGAGGGGGACGACGAACAGCAGCGTCAGCAGGACCCTCTCGGTCACCGTGGCCAGCCGGCGTTCGCCGTCGGTCAGCGACTCCGCCCAGGGCGGGAGGGCGGAGACCCGCCGCGAGACCACGCGCAGGACGGCGAGCAGCACGATCAGCGAGCCGAGCGCGACGTGCGCGGTGAGCAGGTTCCACCCCAGGTCGAGGGTGGAGTCGTCGTCGCCCCCGCGACCCCGGCCGTGACCCGAACCCTCGCCGCGGCCCCGGCCGCGACCGCGGCCCCGACCCGAGTCGTCGACATCCAGCAGGTACCCGATCGTGAACTGGGCCAGCAGCGCGAGGACGGTGACCCAGTGCAGGGCGCGCGCGACCGCGCCGTACGCCCGAGCCCCGTTCGTCATCGAGGTCATCGTGCCAGCGTCCGGTTAGGTTGGCCCGCGTGACGGTGGACGCGGTGATCTTCGACTGGGGCGGCACCCTGACGCGCTGGCACGACGTGGACTTCCACGAGGAGGCCCTGGCTCTCGCCCAGGCCGTCGTGCAGACCGCCGACGAACCCGTCGACCTGGCCGCCCTGGCGCCCCGACTGCACGAGGCCAACAGCGCGATCTGGGGCCGCTCCCGCGACGAGCAGCGCAGCTCCACCATCGGCGACCTGTTCACCGAGGCCGGGCTCGACCACGACCCGGAGCTGCTGCACGCCTACTACGACTTCTGGGAGCCGCACACCACCACGGACCCGGAGGTCGGGCCGCTGTTCGACACGCTCCGCCGGCGCGACATCTAGGTCGGCGTCCTCTCGAACACGATCTGGCCGCGCGCGTGGCACCGCGGGTTCTTCGAGCGGGACGGCGTGCTCGACCTGATCGACGCCGACGTCTACACCTCCGAGATCCCGTGGACCAAGCCCGCGCCCGAGGCGTTCGGGGCCGCCGTCGAGGCCCTGGGGCTGAGCGACCCGACCCGCTGCGTCTACGTCGGCGACCGGCTCTTCGACGACATCTGGGGAGCCCGGAACGCCGGGCTGAGGTCCATCCACATCCCCCTCAGCAACATCCCGCGCCAGCAGGTCGGGCACACCGAGGGCGAGCCGGACGCCGTCGTGCATGCGCTGTCCGAGATCGCGACCGTGGTCGCCGAATGGTGACCTGACCTGCGGTTCTCTCCGCGATCACCGCGCGAGGCTGCATGTTTGTGCAGTGCAGAAACATGAGGGACCGATCCGTTCCGCAGAGGCGCGGTCGTCTTGCATGATCGTGCAGAGGGCAGTTCGGTTCACCCCCACATCCCGGACCGGGCGGCACTCAGTTGGAAGTCAGGGCACCTAGCGGCCCGCGGGCTTCCGGTGTCGAGGAATGTCTCGGGAGTTCCTCGGCACCGGGAGGCCGCGGGCCGCTTCTTGTTGTTCCGCGGGAGGGGTTGCGCTTCCCGAGCGGCCGGGCGGAAGGTGGGCTCAGAGCACGTACCACCGTGCCGTGGGAGGACCCATGCGACCGCTCGCCGCAGCCGTCAGCGCCGCCGTCACCAGCCTTGTCGTGACGATGCTCCTCATCGGGGAGGCGGAGTCATCCGCTCCGCCGGGTGGGGTCGGGTCGGACCGGCTCGAGGTGTACCTCGTGGAGGTCGGACCCTCCGACGTCGAGCTCCTCGCGGCGGCCGGCGTCGACACCACCCACCTCCCGGACCTGACCGAGGGCGGTCGGGTCGAGATCGTGGCCACCTCGCGGCAGGCGAGGGCGCTGCGCCACCAGGGCCTCTCGGTGCAGGTGAAGCGGATCCACGGCGTGAAGGCGTCGACGGTCGCGGCGCAACGGCTCGCGGCCGGACAGGCCGTCTACCGCACCTATGGCGGTCCCGGGGGCATCGCCGAGGAGCTGCGCGAGGTCGCGGCGCAGCACCGGGGCATCACCAAGCTCGTCACGATCGGTACCTCCCGGCAGGGGCAGCCGATCCTGGCGCTGAAGGTGAGCAACAACGCCCGTTCGGCCAACGACGGGAAGCGTCCCGCCGTCCTCTACCTGGGCGCCCAGCACGCTCGCGAGTGGATCACGCCGGAGATGGTGCGCCGGCTGATGCACCACGTCGTGGACTCGTACGGTGCAGACCCGGCCATCACCAACCTGCTCAAGAGCACCGAGCTCTGGTTCGTGCCCGTCGCCAACCCGGACGGCTACGACTACACGTTCAGCACCGAGCGGTTCTGGCGCAAGAACCTGCGCGACAACAACGGCGACGGCCAGATCACCGTCGGTGACGGCGTCGACCCGAACCGCAACTACCCGACCAAGTGGGGCTGGGACAACGAAGGCTCCTCGCCGGACCCCGCCGACGAGACCTACCGGGGTCCGTCCCCGGCCTCCGAGCCGGAGACGCAGGCCGTCACCGGGCTGCTGGACCGGGTGGGGTTCGAGTACCTCATCAACTACCACTCCGCTGCCGAGCTGCTGCTCTACGGCGTCGGCTGGCAGGTCAGCACGCCGTCGCCCGATGACCTCATCTACGAGGCGATGGCCGGCGACGACGCCGACCCGGCCGTGCCCGGCTACGACCCCGACATCTCGGCCGAGCTCTACACGGTCAACGGCGAGACGCTCATGCAGGCGGCCGTCCACAACGGGACGCTCGGCTTCACGCCCGAGATGAGCACGTGCCAGACCGCCAGCGACGCCAACCCCGACGACGAGTGGCTCGCCGAGGACTGCCTGATGGTCTTCGACTTCCCCGACGACGAGGCCCTCATCCAGGCCGAGTACGCCAAGAACGTGCCGTTCGCGCTCGCCGTCGCGCGGTCCGCCGCCGACCCGGACGACCCCGTCTCGGTGGTCGGCCGGACGGTGCCCGACCTCGTGCCGGACGCGTTCAGCGACTCCTACGGCACCACCCAGCCGGTCGCCGTCCTGGCCAAGCGAGCCCTGGGCGACAAGCGGCTGCGCTACTCCGTCAACGGGGGACCCACGCGGACGGCCGGCGTCTCGGAGTGGAACGGCGGCGAGCGCTACGGCGACGGGTTCGACCGCTACATCGCGGAGTACCGCGGCACCGTCACCGGGACTTCCGCCGGTGACTCGGTGCGCGTGTGGTTCACCGCGAAGCGCGGCAAGACCACCGTCACCAGCCCCGACTTCACCTACCAGGTGGCCACGGACATCGGTGGCGACGTCCTGGTCCTGGCCGCGGAGGACGTCACCGGCGCCAGCCCCGTGCAAGCCGCCACGAGCGCGAAGTACGCCGCGTCGTACGCCGCCGACCTCGCGGCCGCCGGCTACACCTCGGACGTCTACGACGTCGACACCCATGGTCGTCGGGCTCCGCACCACCTCGGGGTGCTGTCGCACTACGACGCGGTGGTCTGGGAGACCGGCGACGACATCATTCCGCGAGTGATCGGACAACCGGGGGGCACGGCCGCCCCGCTGGCGCTGGACCTCGAGCTCACCGTGCGCGACTACCTCAACGAGGGCGGAAAGGCCCTCGTCACGGGCAAGTACAACCAGTTCGCCCAGGGGGCGGACGGCGTCTACTGGTACAACCCGTTCGCGCCTCCGCAGTGCACGACGCCGAACGCGTACCCGTGCCTGCCGCTGCTCAACGACTTCCAGCAGTACTGGCTGGGGGCCTACGACTACCTCGACGGCACGGGCGCGGACGAGAACGGCGAGCCCGTGCCCTTGCTGGGTGACGAAGGTGCGTTCGCCGGCTTCGAGGCGACCCTCAACGGCGCCGGGTCGGCGGACAACCAGGACCACACGGCCGCGTTCCTGACGACCTCGTCGTTCCTGCCGCCGGACACCTTCCCCCAGTTCGCCAGCGGCGCGCCGGTCGACTGGGTGGACGGGATCCCGTCGCGGTTCAACCCCTATTCCGGCGATTGGCTGGTCGAGAGCCAGAAGGCCGACGAGAGCTGGAAGCGGCTCACCCGCACCGTCGACCTCACCGGCGCGACCAGCGGCTCGCTGAGCTTCCAGACCTCCTTCGAGGTGGAGTCCGACTACGACTACGTCCTCGTCGAGGCGCACACCGTCGGCGCGGACGACTGGACGACCCTGCCGGATGCCAACGGGCACACCTCGACCTCGACCGGGTCCAGCTGTACCGACGGCTGGGTGGAGATCCATCCGTTCGTCGCTCACTACCAGGGCGCGGACTGCTCGCCGACCGGCACGACCGGCAGCTGGAACGCCGCGACCGGGGACAGCGGTGGCTGGCAGGAGTGGAGCATCGACCTCACGCCGTACGCCGGCAAGCAGGTCGAGGTGTCCATCAGCTACGTGAGTGACTGGTTCGTCCAGGAGCGCGGCGTCAGCCTGGACGACGTCCGGGTCCTGGCGGACGGAGGCCTGGTGTCCGAGACGTCCTTCGAGGACGGCTTCGGCGGGTGGGCCGTCGCGCCGCCGCCGGCGGAGTCCTCGCAGGCCAACTCCTATGTCCGCTCCAATGCGGTCTACGACGAGGGGGCGGTGGTCACGACCGACGACACGGTCTTCACCGGCTTCGGTGTCGAGGGAATGACGAGCCCAGCCACGCGGGTGGACTTCCTCAGCCGGGCCCTGGGGCACCTGCTCAACTGAGGTCCGCCGCTCCCGGGAACGGCCCGGGAGGGCGACCGAACGCCACCTGCCGGAGCGCGGCGCCGGTGAGGGCCTCGATGGCCCAGCGCCGGTCGTCGCCGGCCGTGTTCGCGACGACGTACGCGTAGGTCTCCGCGCACCCGGCCTCGAGGTCCGCCGCCGCCCGCGCGACGCCGACGGCCGTCGGCGTGGTCGGCAGCTCGTACGTCGGCGACGCCGCGTGTCGGCTCCGCCCCCTCGTCGTGGAGCCGTCGGGTGAGCACGTCGCGCTGGGCGCGGTGCGCCGCGTACGCCCCGGTGACCTCGGCGAACAGCGCCGGCGTGCCCGACTCGGAGGTACGCGCGCCGAGGACGCCGTACACGTAGAGAGCCGCGTGCTCGGCGGCGAGCGCGGTCTGCAGGGCCTCGACCGTCATGCGGCCACTCGGTCCCGGCCCGCGATGGCCGCGGCGATGCCGGCGGACATGCTGGCGAACACCCGGGCGAGCGCCCCGCTCTCGGCGGCCACCGCCAGGCGCGCGAGCTCGCGCTGGGCGCGCAGCTCGCGCCGGCGCAGCCTGGCGGGCGTGAGCGGGGGCCCCGCCGGAACCGGCGCGGTCGGGGTCGCGGACGCGCCCGTCGCGTCGTGCAGCGCGTCCAGGTGTGCCGTGTGCAGGGCGGCGAGGCGGCCGGCCGGGTCGAGCCCGGGCGGTGCCCCTTCCAGGGCGACCAGCAGGTCCGTGGTGATCGCGACCGCGCGGTCCAGGGCGACCTGGTCGGGATCGGCCGCCGCGGGCTCGGTCGCCGACGACTCGCCCGACCCGGTCGGCGGTGGCGTGCTCGTCGACCCGTCGGACGTGCAGCCCGCGAGGCCCAGCGCCGCCGCCCCGGACGCCGCCACCACAGCGCGCCGGGTCGCCTTCACGCGGCGACCCTATCGCCGGTCTCGCGTCCCGAAATCCGGCCGCTATCGTGGGTGGTCGACAACAGCACAGGAGGTCCGCATTCCCGTGAGCACAGGACACGACGCCACCCGGGACCGCATCACCGCGGCTGTCGCCGACCCCCTGGACGCCCTGGGCCTCGATCTCGAGGCGGTCGAGCTCACCCCGGTGGGCAAGCACCGGATGCTGCGGCTGGCCGTGGACCGCGACGGTGGCGTGACCCTGGACGACGTCGCGGAGGCGACGCGGGCGGTCTCCGACGCGATCGACGACGCCGGTGCGATGGGGGAGTCGCCCTACACGCTCGAGGTGACCTCCCGCGGGGTCGACCGCCCGCTGACCCTGCCGCGCCACTGGCGCCGCAACCACGACCGGCTGGTGAAGGTGACCACGACCGGGGGCGAGACGCTCACGGGCCGGATCGGCGCCAGCGACGACGACGGGGTGACCCTCGACGTGGAGGGCGAGACCCGGACGCTGGGCTACGACGAGGTCGCCAAGGCGCTGGTGCAGATCGAGTTCAACCGGAAGCCCGCGCGCGAACGACCACGAGGAGGCCTGATGGACATCGACCTGAGCATCCTGCGGATGCTGGAGCGGGAGAAGGAGATCTCCTTCGACGTGCTCGTCGAGGCGATCGAGCAGGCGCTGCTGACGGCGTACCACAAGACACCGGGAGCGGTGGAGAACGCTCGCGTCCAGCTCGACCGCAAGTCCGGGCACGTGACGGTGTTCGCGACGGAGGTCAACGACGAGGGCGAGAAGGTGGGGGAGTACGACGACACCCCCGACGGCTTCGGCCGGATCGCCGCGACCACGGCGAAGCAGATCATGCTCCAGCGGCTGCGCGACGCCGAGGACGACATCCGCTTCGGGGAGTTCTCCGGCAAGGAGGGCGACATCGTCTCCGGGATCATCCAGCAGGGCCGCAACCCCGACGACGTGATGGTCGACCTCGGCAAGCTCGAGGCGTTGCTGCCGATGGGGGAGCGCGCGCCGGGGGAGCGGTACGAGCACGGGGCCCGGATCAAGTGCCTCGTCGTGTCGGTGCGCAAGGGGATGCGCGGGCCGCAGATCACGCTCTCGCGCTCGCACCCCAACCTGGTCAAGAAGCTCTTCGCCCTCGAGGTCCCCGAGATCGCCGACGGCACCGTCGAGATCGCCGCGATCGCCCGCGAAGCCGGCCACCGCACCAAGATCGCGGTCAAGACGACGCAGCCCGGCGTCAACGCCAAGGGCGCCTGCATCGGCCCGATGGGCCAGCGGGTGCGCAACGTGATGGCCGAGCTGCACGGCGAGAAGATCGACATCGTCGACTGGTCCGACGACCCGTCCGAGCTGGTCGCCCACGCGTTGTCGCCGGCCCGGGTCACCTCGGTCACCGTCGTGGACGCCGAGGCCCGGGCCGCCCGCGTCGTGGTCCCCGACTTCCAGCTGTCCCTGGCCATCGGCAAGGAGGGCCAGAACGCCCGCCTGGCCGCCCGGCTGACCGGCTGGCGGATCGACATCCGCTCTGACGATGAGACTGAGGACCGTGACGTCATACGAATCGAGGCCTAGGGGCCGCGATTCGTATGACGTCCGCGCGACCCAGTTCGGTCAACCACCCGCCGTACGGCTAGACTCCCCGTAGTGGTTCGCCCATCGATGACCCCTGCACTGGACACGCCCCCGGGCCCCGTCCGGACCTGCATCGGCTGTCGGCGCCGAGCCGCCAAGAACGAGTTGTTGCGCGTGGTCGCCGGCTCGGACGCAGATGGCCAGCCGGTCATCAGCCCCGATCCGAACGGCCGGGCACCCGGACGAGGGGCGCACCTGCACCCCACGACCGAGTGCTTGGACCAGGCGGTCCGGCGGCGAGCGTTCACCCGGGCCCTACGGGTCAAGGTGATGCTGTCCGACGCTCCGCTGCGCGAGCACCTCGCGACAACTTCCCAGCACGACTGATCACCGACCGACAGAAACTGGAGCAGCAGCTCATGAGCACTCGATGAGTACCTCCCGATGAGCCCTGTACGTCTGCAATAACGGTCGCTGAACCCCCTGAACCGGGTCGGCGGCCAGAAGGAGAAAAGTGGCCAAGACCCGAGTTCACGAGCTCGCCAAGACCTACGGCATCGAGAGCAAGGAAGTTCTCGAGAAGCTGAAGGAGATGGGCGAGTTCGTCAAGTCGCCTTCATCGACGATCGAGCTTCCCGTCGAGATGAAGTTCAAGAAGCAGTACGGCGATGCGCTGCTGGCCTCCCAGGCCCCTGCCGCGCCCGCAGCCCCCGCGGCCAAGCCGGCCGAGAAGGCTGCCGAGGCCAAGCCGGCCCCGGTCGCTGCTGCCCCCGCCGCACCGGTGGAGGCCCCCGCGGCTGCCGCCGAGGCGCCCGCCGCCAAGACGGCACCCCGACCCGGCCCGCGTACCCCTGCGCCCGAGGCGCCCGCTGCCGAGGCGGCCCCGGCCGCTCCCGAGGCCCCGGTCGCTCCCGAGGCTCCGGCCGCCGACGACGGTGACGCCGACGCGTCGGCCGCCAACGGCAGCGCGGCCCGTCCCAAGGCCCCCGCGCCCCGGCCCGTCGGCCGACCGCCCGGCGCACCGCGTCCGGGCAACAACCCGTTCGCCTCCAGCCAGGGCATGGGTCGCCGTCCGGCGCCCACGCCCGAGCGCGAGGTGCCCGCCGAGGGTGGCGACGCTCAGCGTCCGCCGCGCCCGCCGGCCGGTCGTGGCGACGCTCGCCCCGGCATGCCGCGCCCCAACCCGGCGATGATGCCCAAGTCCCCGGCCGCCTTCGGTGGCGGACCCGGTGCCCGCAACGCGGGTCCCGGTCGCGGTGGCCCTGGTGGTCCTGGCGCCGGCCGTCCCGGTGCTCCGGGTCGTGCGGGCGCCGGCGCCGGTGCTCCCGGTGCCGGCCGTCCCGGCGGCTTCGGCCCCAGCGGCGGTGGCCGCCCGGGCCAGGGTCGCGGTGGTCGTGGCCAGACCCAGGGTGCCTTCGGGCGTCCGGGTGGTCCGTCGCGTCGCGGTCGCAAGTCGAAGCGTGCTCGTCGTCAAGAGTTCGAGCAGATGGAGGCCCCGACGATCGGTGGCGTGCGCGTCCGCAAGGGCAACGGCGAGACCGTTCGCCTGGCCCGCGGTGCGTCGCTGACCGACTTCGCCGAGAAGATCGGCGTCGACGCCGCTGCCCTGGTGCAGATGCTGTTCTCGCTCGGCGAGATGGTCACGGCGACCGAGTCGGTCAACGCCGAGACCCTCGAGCTGATCGGCGAGGAGCTCAACTACGTCGTCCAGATCGTCTCGCCCGAGGACGAGGACCGCGAGCTGCTCGAGTCCTTCGACCTCGAGTTCGGTGAGGACGAGGGCGACGACAGTGACCTGGTCATCCGCCCGCCGGTGGTGACCGTCATGGGTCACGTCGACCACGGAAAGACCAAGCTCCTCGACGCGCTGCGCAACGCCAACGTCGTCGACAAGGAGGCCGGTGGCATCACCCAGCACATCGGTGCCTACCAGGTCGCCACCGAGGTCGACGGCAACGACCGTCGCATCACCTTCATCGACACCCCGGGTCACGAGGCGTTCACCGCCATGCGTGCCCGTGGCTCGAAGTCGTCCGACATCGCGGTCCTCGTGGTCGCGGCCGACGACGGCGTGATGCCGCAGACGATCGAGGCGCTCAACCACGCCAAGGCGGCCGGAGTGCCGATCGTGGTGGCGGTCAACAAGATCGACAAGCCGGACGCCGACCCGACCAAGGTCCGCGGCCAGCTGACCGAGTACGGCCTGGTGCCCGAGGAGTACGGCGGCGACTCGATGTTCGTCGACGTCTCGGCGAAGTCCGAGCTCAACCTCGACAAGCTGCTCGAGGCGATCGTGCTGACGGCCGACGCGTCGCTGGACCTGCGGGCCAACCCCACGCAGGACGCCCAGGGTCTCGTCATCGAGGCGCACCTCGACAAGGGCCGTGGCCCCGTGGCGACCGTGATCGTGCAGCGCGGCACCCTGCGGGTCGGCGACTCCATCGTCGCCGGTCCGGCCCACGGCCGCGTCCGCGCGATGATCGACGAGCACGGCGACCCGATCGAGGAGGCCGACCCGTCGCGTCCCGCGATGGTGCTGGGCCTGTCCGCGGTCCCCGGCGCCGGGCAGAACTTCATCGTCGTCGACGACGACCGGATGGCCCGCCAGATCGCCGAGAAGCGCGAGGCCCGCGAGCGCGCCGCCAACCAGGCCCGCTACCGCGTGCGCCGTACGCTCGAGGACTTCATGGCCTCCATGGAGAAGGGCAAGAGCCAGGAGCTCAACCTGATCCTCAAGGGCGACGTGTCCGGTTCGGTCGAGGCGCTCGAGGATGCCCTGGCCAAGATCGACGTGGGCGAGGAAGTCTCGCTGCGCGTCATCGACCGCGGTGTCGGTGCGATCACCGAGACCAACGTCGACCTGGCCGCCGCCTCCGACGCGATCATCATCGGCTTCAACGTCCGCCCGCAGGGCAAGGCGACGGAGCTGGCCGACCGCGAGGGCGTGGAGATCCGCTACTACACGGTGATCTACCAGGCGATCGACGAGATCGAGGCGGCCCTCAAGGGCATGCTCAAGCCGGAGTTCGAGGAGTCGACCCTCGGCCAGGCGGAGATCCGCGCGATCTTCCGCTCGTCGAAGATCGGCAACATCGCCGGCTGCATGGTCATCGACGGGGTCATCCGCCGCAACGCCAAGGTGCGCGTCATCCGCGACGGTTCCGTCGTGGCCGACAACCTCGACCTCGCCTCGCTGAAGCGGGAGAAGGACGACGCGTCCGAGGTCCGCGAGGGCTTCGAGTGCGGTCTGGTGCTGCGGAACTTCCAGGACATCAAGGAGGGCGACATCGTCGAGGCCTTCGAGATGCGGGAGATCCCGCGCGCCTGACCTGTTGAGTTGGCCCGAATGGTTCGTTGAGTTGGCCCGAATGGCTTCCCAGCGACCAGGAGGGCCAACTCGACCAGCCATGTGAGCCAACTCAACGGAGAGAAGCAGTGAGCAACCCGCGCGTGCGCAAGATCGCCGACCGGATCCAGGTGATCGTCGCCCAGATGCTGGAGCGCCGGATCAAGGACCCGCGGCTCGGCTTCGTCACGATCACCGACGTCCGGGTCACCGGTGACTCCCAGCAGGCCACGATCTTCTACACGGTGCTCGGCGAGGACACCGACCTCGCGAACACGGCCGCCGCGCTCGAGTCGGCCAAGGGGCTGATCCGCTCCGAGGTCGCCAAGCAGCTCGGCATGCGGCACGCGCCGTCGCTGACGTTCGTGCCCGACGCCATCCCCGAGGCGGCCCGCCACCTCGACGAGGTGCTGGCGCACGCCAAGGAGTCGGACGCCGCCGTCGAGGCGGCCCGCACCGGCGCGACGTACGCCGGCGAGGCCGACCCGTACAAGAAGCCGCGCGAGATCGACGACGACGCGGAGTCGGACGAGGAGTGACCGCCTCCGGTCTCGTCGTCGTCGACAAGCCGGGCGGGATGACGTCCCACGACGTCGTGGCCCGCGTACGCCGCCTGGCCGGTACCCGGAAGGTCGGCCACGCCGGCACCCTCGACCCGATGGCGACCGGGGTGCTCGTGCTCGGCGTCGAGCGCGCCACCCGCCTGCTCGGGCACCTGATGCTGACCGAGAAGGCGTACGACGCCACGGTGCGGCTCGGCGTCGCCACCACGACGGACGACGCCGAGGGTGAGGTGACGGCGTCGGTCCCGACCGCCGGCCTCGACGAGGCGTCGGTGCGCGAAGCGGCCACCGCGTTCGTCGGCGAGCTGGCGCAGGTGCCGTCGGCAGTCTCGGCCATCAAGGTCGACGGCCGGCGCGCCTACGCGCGCGTGCGGGCCGGCGAGGAGGTCGAGCTCGCCCCACGCAGCGTCACCGTCCACGAGCTCGTCGTGCACGACGTACGTCTCGGCGACGACGTGGTCGACGTCGACCTCCGCGTCCGCTGCTCGAGCGGCACCTACATCCGCGCCATCGCCCGCGACCTGGGCGCGGCCCTGGGTGTCGGTGGTCATCTCACCGCACTCCGCCGGACGGCCGTCGGTCCGTACGACCTCGCCGTGGCGCGCACCTTGGACGACCTCGCCGAGGACTTCGCCGTGCTGCCCCTCGCCGAGGCCGCGCGCGCCGGCTTCCGGGCCGTCGAGCTCACCGACGAGCAGGCGGCCGACGTCCGTGTCGGCCGTGCTCTCGACCTCGACCTGCCGGGCCTGACGGCCGTGTTCGACCCGGCAGGGGAGTTCCTCGCGCTCTACGAGCCGCGCGACGGGCGGGCTCGCGCCGTCGCCGTCTTCGTCTGAGCGACCCGCCGATAGTCTTCCGACCGTGCAGATCTGGCGGGCCACCGGCGACGTCCCGGCCGACCTCGGCCGCAGCGTCGTGGTGATCGGGAACTTCGACGGCGTCCACCTCGGACACCGTCGCGTGATCGCCCGGGCGCGCGAGATCGCGGACGAGCGCGGCCTCCAGGTCGTGGCTGTCACGTTCGACCCGCACCCGATGGCGGTGCTCCGCCCCGACCACGCACCGATCACGCTGACGTCGATCGGCGAGCGTGCGGCGCTGCTCCAGGACGCCGGCGCGGACGCCGTACTGGCTCTCCCGTTCACCACCGAGGTGGCCGGCTGGTCGCCGGAGGAGTTCGTCGACCGCATCCTCGTCGACCTGCTGCACGCCGCCGCCGTGGTCGTGGGCGCGAACTTCCGGTTCGGCCACCGGGCCGCCGGAGACGTGGCGCTGCTGACCGCGGCGGGCGCTGCGCAGACCGAGGGGCGCGACTTCACGACCGAGGGCATCCCCCTCGACGGAGGCCCGATGGTGTGGTCGTCCACGTACGTCCGCACCTGCCTGGCCGCCGGCGACGTCGCCGGAGCCGCGGAGGCACTCGGGCGGCCGGTCACGGTGCGCGGAGTCGTCGTCCGCGGCGACCAGCGAGGCCGCGAGCTCGGCTTCCCGACCGCCAACGTCCCGACAGCGGAGGCGACGGCCACGCCGGCCGACGGCGTGTACGCCGGGTGGTTGCGCCGGCTCGACACCGGCGAGCGCTACCCCGCGGCGATCAGCGTCGGCACCAACCCGACGTTCGACGGGCACCGCGAGCGTCGCGTCGAGAGCTACGTGCTCGACCGCGACGACCTCGAGCTGTACGAGGTCGAGGTCGAGGTCGAGTTCGTCGAGCGGCTGCGCGGCATGGTCCGCTTCGACTCGGTCGAGGAGCTCGTCGCCCAGATGAAGGACGACGTGGCCCGCGCGCGCGAGCTGCTGGCGGCCTGAGTGCTCGACGCCGACGCCCTCCGCAGCGCGGAGACCTGGTTCCTCGAGCACGGGCTGCCCTACTTCGTCGACGACGTGCGCGCCGACATCAGGCGTCGGGTGTCACGCCCGCGGCTCGTGCTGGTGATGGCGGTCGCGCTGCTGGCCGGTCTGGCCGCCGGGCTCGGCGTGGGGATCCTCAGCGACTCGGGATCGTTCGGGTTCGCGGTCGGTGCGTGGGTCGTGGCGGGTGTGGCGGCGGCGTACGCCCTGTTCGCGCTGCGGATGCACGACATCGCCGGCTGGGCGCTCAAGCGTGCCTTCGCCAGCCTCGGGCTGCTCTTCCCGCTCGCCACCCGAGCGCTGCCGATGCTGCTCATCTTCGTGACGTTCCTGTTCATCAACACCGAGGTCTGGCAGGTGACCTCGGCGATGAAGGGGGGCGTCATCTGGGGGGCCGTGCTGTTCTTCGGCCTGGCGGCGGCCGGCTTCCTGGTGGTGCGGCTGGACGAGGAGCTCGACCAGTTCGACGACGACATCTCGGTCGAGACCTTCCTCGACGTCACCGCCGACACGCCCCTGGCGCCGACGGCGCGCCGGCTCGTCGACGAGGGCACCGACCTCCAGGCCGAGGCCGAGGTCACGGGCCTGCAGAAGGCGAACCTGGTGCTCGTCCTGCTCGTGGCCCAGGCGGTGCAGGTGCTGCTGCTCGCGTTCGCCGTCTTCTGCTTCTTCGTGCTCTTCGGGGTCGTCGCGATCGAGGACTCGGTCATCACGAGCTGGCTCGGCGAGGGCTACCCCACCTACCCGTGGGGACCCCTGGTGAGCCAGGAGCTGGCGCGGGTGTCGATCTTCCTGGCGGCGTTCAGCGGCCTGTACTTCACCGTCTACGCCGTCACCGACAACAACTACCGCCAGCAGTTCTTCGCCAAGATCATGCGCGAGCTCGCCCGCGTCGTCGGCGCGCGGATCTGCTACCGCGAGCTGCGGCGTACGGCTGAGACGGATAGTCCCTGACGAATCACTTGTCCCCGGGCGATCCGAGAATCGTCAGGGACATGCCGATTCGTCAGGCGTCGAGGTCCTGCTCGACCAGGGCGGCGATCTTGTCGACGGCGGCCTGGTCGTCGGAGGTGACCTCGACGCTGTCGCCGTTGCCCGCGCCGAGGGTCATGATCATCAGGGCCGAGCTCGCGTCGACGGGGTCGCCGCCCGGGGTCGCGAGGGTCACCTCCGCGTCCAGCTCTCCGGCTGCTTCCGAGATGATCGCGGCCGGGCGGGCGTGCAGGCCGACGGCGGAACCGACGACGACGGTCTTCGTGGGCATGGTGCTCCTTCTCTGGTGGGGCTGGGACGGGTACGACGGTCAGACGGTGGCGAGCTCGGTGTCCCTCTGGCCGATGGACTTCAGCGCGATCACCGCTCCCGCGGCCACGATCACGCCGGCGACCAGGGCGATGAAGAAGCCGAGGATGTTGCCGACGGCGAACAGCACGAAGATGCCGCCGTGCGGAGCCCGCAGGGTGACGTCCATGGCCATGGCGAGGCCGCCGGTGACGGCGCTGCCGAGCATGATGGACGGGATGACGCGGGCGGGGTCGGCCGCCGCGAACGGGATCGCCCCCTCGGTGATGAACGACAGGCCCAGCGCCCAGGCGGCCTTGCCGTTCTCGCGTTCGGGGACGGTGAACAGGCCGGGACGCAGGACCGACGCGAGAGCAAGGGCCAGTGGAGGCACCATGCCGGCCAGCATCACGGCAGCCATCACCTTGAGCTCGGCGGCGTCGTCGCTGGCCGTGGCCGCCGCACCGAGACCCGCGACGGCGAACGAGTAGGCGACCTTGTTCAGCGGGCCGCCCATGTCGAAGGCCATCATCAGGCCGAGGACGACGCCGAGCAGGATCGCGGTCCCGGAGTTCTCGCTCATGTTCTCCAGGCCGGCGTTGAGCTGGTCCATCAGCCAGCCGAGCGGCTTGCTGAGGACGGCGATCATCACCACGCCGGAGATCAGGGTCGCGAGCAGCGGGATGAGCAGGACGGGCATCAGGCCGCGAGCCCAGGGAGCCACCTTCCAGCGGGAGATCCACAGCGCGACGATGCCGGCCATGATGCCGCCGATGATGCCGCCGAGGAAGCCGCTCTGGGGGAGTCCGAAGCCGCCGAGGTCGACGGCCAGCGCCCCCATCACGAAGCCCGGCGCGATGCCCGGCCGGTCGGCGATCGCGTACGCGATGTAGCCGGCCAGCGCCGGGACCAGGAACTTGAACGCCGTGGAACCGAGCACGAAGAAGATGGCGCCGACGTAGGCGAAGAAGCCGTTGTCGAACAGCGCGTGATCGAGGCCGAGCGCGCTGGGGTCGGGCAGGTTGAAGAGCGTGTTGTCGACGACGATCTCACCGGCGGGGCCGACGATCTCGTAGCCGCCGAACAGGAAGCTGAGGGCGATCAGCAGACCGCCCGCGGCCACGAACGGGATCATGTAGGACACGCCGGTCATCAGCACCCGGCGGGCGGTGTTGCCGAACGACTCGTTGCCGCCGGACGCCTCGCCGCCCGAGGCCTCGCCCTCGACCCGAGGTGCGTTGGGGTCGTCGGCGTAGCGGAGGGCCTCGGCGATCATCGCGTCGCCGTCGTCGATCGGGCGCTTGACGCCGGACGAGACGACGGGCTTGCCGGCGAACCGCTGCCGGTCGCGGACCCCGACGTCGACGGCGAAGATCACGGCGGACGCGGCCGCGATGGCCTCGTGGGAGAGCGGGGTGGACCCGGCGGAGCCCTGCGTCTCCACCTGGATCGGGACGCCGGCCTTCGCGGCCGCGGCCTCGAGGGCCTCGGCGGCCATGTAGGTGTGCGCGATGCCGGTGGGGCACGCGGTGACGGCGACCAGCGAACGAGGCCCGCTCGCCGAGGGCGTACTGGCGGCAGCGGCGGGGGCTGCCTCGGCCGGGGCAGCGGCCACGGGGGCGGCGGCCGGCGGCTCGTCGCCGACGACGCCGGAGACCAGCGCGACGACCTCGGCGGGTGTCGTCGCGGCGCGGAGGCTGTCGGTGAACTCCTTCTTGACCAGAGCGCGCGCCAGCTTCGCGAGCAGCTTGAGGTGCGAGGCGTCACCGCCAGCGGGGGCGGCGATCAGGAAAGCCAGGTCGGCGGGGCCGTCCTTCGCCCCGAACTCCACGCCCGGTGACAGCCGCGCGAACGCGAGGGTCGGGGTCTCGACCCCGGTGCTGCGGCAGTGCGGGATGGCGATGCCGCCGTTGAGCCCGGTGGCCGCGGTCGCCTCGCGAGCGAGGGCGTCCTCGGCGAGCTGGTCGGCATCCGTGGCCCTCCCCGCGTCGTCGACGATGCGTGCCAGCGCGCGGATGACGTCGTGCTTGTCAGTCCCGAGGTTGGCGTCCAGGCGTACGAGGTCTTCGGTGATCATCTGGGCCATGGGCCTAAGACTCCACCCCAGTGAGCGACTTCACTAGGGCCTGCTCAGGATGCGTCTGCTCGGGCAGCGGGATCGTCGTCCCTGGTAGGGAGGCTGCGGCGCTGCCGTAGGCGACGGCGAGGGCGAGCCGTTCGGTCGGCGAACCGCCTCGTACGTCGCCCAGCAGGTAGCCGAACAGGCTCGAGTCGCCGGCCCCCACGGTGCTGACCACGGTCGTCGGGGGAGGGGTGGCGTGCCAGGCGCCGTCGGCCGTCACCAGGCAGGCGCCGGCCCCGCCGAGGGTCACCAGGACCGCGCCGACACCCTGGTCGACGAGCTGGCGGGCGGCGGTCGCGGCGGTGGCCGGGTCGGCCTCGAAAGTCTCCTCGTCACCGCCGACGAACGAGGCGAGCTCCTCACCGTTGGGCTTCATGAGGTCGGGCGCGGCGTCGGGGAGGGCCGCGACGAGGGCCGCGAGCGGGCCCTCGCTGGTGTCGACGGCCACCCGGGCCGGGGTGCTGCGCAGCGACCGCACGAGCTCGGCGTACCAGCCGTCGGGAGCACCCGGCGGCAGCGAACCGGCGAGCACGACCCAGGTGGCGGACGCCGCCCGGGAGAGCACGGTGGCGCCCAGGTCGTCGAGGTGGGACGCGGAGACGATCGCACCGGGGCTGTTGAGCTTGGTGGTGGTGCCGTCGGGCTCGGTGATGGCCAGGTTGATGCGGACGTCGCCCGCGGGCGGCGCCGGATAGCACGCGATGCCCGCCGAGAGGAGCTCGGTGACGAACGGGTCGTCGGGGCGCGCGGGGAAGACGGCCTCGGTGCCGAGGCCGGCCGACATCGCGGCGCGGGAGATGTTCACGCCCTTGCCGCCGGCCTGCATGGTGACCGACAGCAACCGCTGGACGGCGCCGCGCTCCAGCGGGCCGGCGAGGGTGACGGTGCGGTCGTTGCTGGGGTTCGGCGTGAGCGTGACGATCATCGGGACGGTGCTCATACGGTGATCACCTCGACGCCGGCTCTCTCGATGGACCTGCGATCACTGGTGGCGATCTCCTTGTCGGTGACGAGGGTGTCGATCTCGGACAGCTCGGCGAACTTGATCGTGCGTTCGACGCCGACCTTGCTGGAGTCGGCGAGCACGACCACGCGCCGCGCCCGTCCGATGATGGCGCGCTTGACCGCGGCCTCGGTGCGGTCGGGCGTGGACAGGCCGTGCTCGACGGTCAGGCCGTTGGTGCCGACGAACGCGAGGTCGGCGCGGATCGCGTCCAGCGCCTCGACGGTCTCCGGGCCGACGGCCGCGTGGGTGTGGCGGCGGACGCGGCCCGGCAGCAGGTGCAGCTCGATCTGCGGCGATCCCGCCAGCTGCGCCGCGATCGGGACGGCGTGGGTGACCACCGTCATCCGCAGGTTGGGGGGCAGCAGGCGGCTCAGTCGTACGGTCGTGCTGCCGGCGTCGAGGATGACGGTGGAGTCGGCACGGGGCAGCAGGTCGAGCGCGGCGGAGGCGATGCGCTGCTTCTGCTCGATGCGCGAGACGTCGCGGTCGGGGAGGCCGGCCTCGATCAACGTCAGCGCGTCGGCGGGCACGGCGCCGCCGTGCACGCGGCGCACGAGGTTGCGGTCCTCGAGCACCGACAGGTCGCGGCGGACGGTCTCGGTGGTGACGTCGTACTGGTGCGCGAGCTCCACCACGGAGATCCGCCCGCGTTCGCGGACGAGCTGGGTCATCGCCTGCTGGCGCTCCGCTGCGTACACGGGCTCCTCCCGGGGATGACGTCGCGCTGGGGCGTATGTGGGTTTTGATCTGTGTTTGTGTTGTTCTACGCCCGAATATGTTGACTGTCAAGGAGGCGCAGAGTTGAATGCGGTCATGACGCACTTGCAGGGCACGCCGGTGGTCCCGGGTGTCGCACACGCCCCCGCGCTCCGAGTCCGCGGCGAGGTCGACCCCGTCGCCATCGAGCGCTTCGGGGACGGCGGCTTCGCCGACGCCGACACCGCGCTGGCAGCCTATGACGTCGCGGCCGAGACCGTGGCCAACGGCTTCGCCCAGAAGGCCGCGCGGGCCAACGGCGCCGCGGCCGAGGTGCTCACCGCGAGCGCCGGTCTGGCGCGCGACAAGGGCCTGCGTGCCGCGGTCAAGAAGTCGCTCACCGCTGGCGCTCCGATCGTCGCCGCGGTGCACGGCGCCGTCGAGCAGTTCGTCGCGGTCTTCACGAGCATGGGCGGCCTGATGGCCGAGCGGGCGACCGACCTGCGCGACATCGAACGCCGCGTCGTCGCGCACCTCGTGGGCGAGCCGGAGCCGGGCGTGTCGCTGCCGGCCACGCCGGTGGTGCTCGTCGCCGAGGACCTCGCCCCGGCCGACACGGCCGGTCTGGACCCCGAGGTCGTGCACGCCCTGGTCACCGAGAAGGGCGGCCCGACCAGCCACACCGCGATCATCGCCCGCCAGCTCGCCATCCCCTGCGTGGTCGGCACGGCGGGCGCCCTGGAGATCGCCAACGGCACCCGGCTCCTGGTCGACGGCACCGCGGGCACCATCGAGACCGAGCCGGACGCCGAGGAGGCTGACCGCCTGGTCGCGGCTGCTCGCGAGCAGCGCGCCGCCCTGGCCGCGTGGGTCGGACCGGGCCGCACCAAGGACGGCGCGCCGGTCAAGCTGCTCGCCAACGTCGCCGACGGCGCCTCGGCCCGCAAGGCGGTCGAGCAGCCGATCGAGGGCGTCGGGCTGTTCCGTACCGAGCTGTGCTTCCTCGACAGGCAGGAGGAGCCCACGGTCGCCGAGCAGGCCGACATCTACGCGGCGGTGCTCGAGCCCTTCGGCGAGGGCCAGTACGTCGTCGTGCGCACGCTCGACGCGGGCTCCGACAAGCCCGTCGCCTTCGCGACCCTCGAGGGCGAGGAGAACCCTGCCCTCGGCGTGCGCGGCCTGCGCCTGTCGTGGAACAACCCCGCCCTGCTGGACCACCAGCTCGACGGCATCGCCGAGGCGGCCAAGCGCACGGGCACCGAGACGTGGGTGATGGCGCCGATGGTGGCGACCGTCGCCGAGGCCAGGGACTTCGCCGACGAGGTACGCACCCGCGGCCTCAAGGCGGGCGTGATGGTCGAGATCCCGTCCGCCGCGCTGCTGGCCCACCGGTTCCTCGAGGTCGTCGACTTCCTGTCCATCGGGACCAACGACCTGACCCAGTACGCCATGGCGGCCGACCGGATGGCCTCCGACCTCGCGCACCTCACCGACCCCTGGCAGCCCGCCGTGCTGCACCTGATCGCGATCACGGCGGAGGCGGGCAAGCAGGCCGGCAAGTCGGTCGGGGTCTGCGGCGAGGCAGCCGCCGACCCGCTGCTGGCCTGCGCCCTGGTCGGCATGGGCGTGACGTCGCTGTCGATGGCCTCGGCCGCCGTCAAGGGCGTCGGCGCCCGGCTCGCGACGGTGACCATGCTCCAGTGCCGGCAGATGGCCGAGGCCGCGCTGGCCGCCTCGGACCCTGCGGCCGGCCGTGCGGCCGTGCTCGCGTTGCTCGACGAGGGCTAGGTCGCGAGCCGGTAGGTGCGCTCGGTCGTGGCGTAACCCGCCCGCTCGTAGAGCGTGCGGGCGCCGTCGTTGTGCCCGAACACGTTGAGGCCGAGCTCCCGGGCGCCGAGGTCGTGCGCGGCTCGTGCCCCGGCGTCCAGGACCTCGCGGCCGTAGCCGCGGCGGCGTTGGTCGTGGTGGACCTCGATGTCGTAGATGTAGCCGGTCGGCCCGTCCACGGCGATCCACAGGATCGCGACCAGCGCCTCCCCGTCGTAGGCCGTCCAGAGGTGCTGGCCCGGTGTATCCAGTCCGTCGGGGAGCAGCTGCTCGGTGGAGGCCACGGATGCCTCGAGCGCGCGGTCGCGGTCGGTGAAGGCGCCGGCGTCGAGCATGTCCTGGGCGTACGCCGTGATGAGCTGGTCGCGGTAGCCCTGGAACTCCGTGCCGGTCATCGGCCTCAGAGCGACCCGCGCGGGCGGAGCCGGGACCTCCGCCAGGTCGAGGAGCATCTGGGTCGCCTGCAGCTGGAGCGGCCGCCCGGCGAGGGCCACCTCCAGCACCGGGTCGTCGGCTGGGACGTCGACCACCACGGAGTCGTGACCCAGCTCGCCCAACGCGGCGAGCAGCGCGTCGAGCGCCCCGGCTGCGTCGGTCGGCGCCAGGTCGAGGCCGAGGAGCAACAGCCCACCTCGACGCAGGCGCGTCCGCGCCGTACCGACGGCGACCCCCTCGCGCTGCACCAGCCAGGTCGTCTCCTCCCCGTCGCCGGGGACGGCGACGACCTCGATCACGCGGGAGCCACGGTGACGGGGACGCCGCTGAGGGCGGCGTTGCCGGAGAGGTCGAGCAGGTCGGGGTCGGTCAGGTCGTTGATCGACACGCCGGGCACCTTGCTGGCCCGGGCGAGCCGGACGCCGTCGGCCTGGTGCCCGTAGCCGTGGGGGAGGGACACCACGCCGCGCATCACGTCGTCGGTCGCCAGGACGTCGACCGTCACGGCCCCGACCCGGGACGTCACCGTGACCAGGTCGCCGTCGGCGATGCCGCGCTCGGCGAGGTCCTCGGGGTGCATGAGCAGCTGGTGCCGCGGCCGGCCCCGGTTGACCCGCTCGATGTTGTGGAACCAGGCGTTGTTGTCCTGCTTGTGCCGCCGCCCGATCAGGACCAGGCCGTCGGGGGTCGCCGCGAGACGTTCGTCGAGCCAGGCCCTCAGCCGCGGCAGGTCGCCGACCACGAGGTCGGGCGCGAGGTCGATGCGGTGGTTCTTGGTCTGCAGGCGCTCGGGCATGGTCGGGCGCAGCGGGCCCAGGTCGATGCCCTCGGGGTGGCGGGTCAGCTGCTTGAGGGTCGTCACCCCAGAGGTACGCAGCAGCCCCGCGACGATCCGCCGCGGGCTGAGGGTGAGCCGGGCGCGCTGCTTGAGGCGGGTCCGCAGGGCCGGTCGGTCGACCAGGCGACGCTGAACGCGCAGCGCCAGCTCGCGATAGATCTCGTGGTCGTGCTTGGCGCCCTCGGGCTTGGGGAGCGCGGCCGGCGTCCACCGCGCGGTGTTCCGCACGGCCAGGCCGTGGAAGACGATGTCGTAGTGGTCGCGCTCGAGCGCGGTGGTCGGCGGCAGGATCACGTCGGCGTGCCGGGTGGTCTCGTTGACGTAGATGTCGACCGCGGCCATGAAGTCCAGGCCCGCGAACGCCTCGCCCAGCCGCTTGCCGTCGGGCGTGGAGAGCACCGGGTTGCCGGCGATCGTCAGCATGGCGTGGATCTGGCCGTCCCCGGGCGTCTCGATCTCCTCGCGCATGACCGCGGCCGGCAGCTCGCCGCCGTACTCCGGGATGCCGCGCACGCGGCTGCGCCACAGGTCGTAGTGGCCGGTGCCGACGAACCGCCGCGCCACGAAGTCGATCGCCGGCTCCGTGAACAGCACGCCGCCGGGCTGGTCGAAGTGGCCGGTGAGGATGTTGAGGCACTGGATGCCCCACTGCGCCAGGGAGCCGAACCCGGTCGTGGAGACACCGATGCGGCCGTACGCCGCGCCGCCGCCCCGACTGCTGGCCGCGGCGAGCTCCCGGGCCAGGCGGCGTACGTCGTCCGCCGCGATGCCGCTGACCCGCTCGGCCACCTCGGGGGTGAAGGGCTCGACGAGCTCGCGCACGCGGTCGACCCGGTCGACGTACGGCGCCGGGCGGGTGAGGCCCTCCTCGAAGAGCGTGCGCACCATGGCCAGCACGACCACGGCGTCCGAGCCCGGGCGGACGAAGAAGTGCTCGTCGGCGGCCTTCGCGGTCTCGGTGCGGCGCGGGTCGACGACGACCATCCGGCCGCCGCGCGCCCTGAGGGCGCGCAGCCGGTTCGGGAAGTCGGGAACGGTCATCAGCGAGCCGTTCGAGGCCATCGGGTTGGCGCCGAACACCAGGAAGTACGACGTGCGGTCGATGTCGGGGATCGGCAGCAGGAGCTGGTGGCCGTAGAGCTGCCAGGCGACCAGCTGGTGCGGGATCTGGTCGACCGACGAGGCGCTGAACCGGTTGCGGGTGCGCAGCATCTTCACCATGGCCAGGCCGTGGGTGGCGGAGCCGAGGGAGTGCGCGTTGGGGTTGCCGAGGTAGACGCCGAGGGCGTTGCGGCCGTGCTCGTTGAGGGCCCCGGCCAGGCCGTCGGCCACCCGGTCCAGGGCCTCGTCCCAGCCGATCTCCAGCCACTCGGCGTCGGCTCCGGTGCCCACGCGGCGCACGGGCGCCCGCAACCGGTCGGGGTCGGCGTGCACGTCGGCGAGCGAGACGCCCTTGGGGCAGAGGTAGCCGCGGGACAGCGGGTCGGCGGGGTTCCCGCGGATCGACGTCACCCGGGCCTCGGGTCCGGTGCCCTCGATGGTCAGCTCGAGACCGCAGATCGCCTCGCAGAGGTTGCAGACGCCCAGGGTGTTTCGGGACCCGGCTGGCACCCGGCCATCCTGCCACGGGAGCAGGGGTGGAGCGGGCGCTCCCGCCGCCACCGACTGAGCATAGTCTAGTAAGTCAGTAGTGTTAATGTGACGGGATGACCACCAGCCTCTCCCGTCGATCTCTGCTCAAGGCCGGCGCAGCGGCCGGCACCGCCATCGGTGCGGTAGCCGCGGCGCCGGCCCTGCCGTCGTACGCCGGTGCTCCGGCCATCCTCAAGCCCTTGCCGCCCGACTGGTTCACCGACTTCGGCACCAACGCCGAGACGCGGTGGGACTCGGTCGACCCGAAGCGGTTCCTGACCGAGCAGGCGCGGCTGTTCGTCCGCAACCACACGGTCACACCGACGATCGACCGCGACGCCTGGCGGCTCCGGGTCTTCGGCACCGGTCTCTCCGAGCCGCGCGCGGAGGTGGACGCGCTGTCGCTGTCGTACGCCGACCTGCGCCAGCTGCCGGTCACCCGGGTGACCGCGTCGCACGAGTGCACCGGCAACGGCCGGTCGTTCTTCTCGTCCCAGCAGGCCATGACCGTGAGCGGCACCGCGTGGAAGCTCGGCGCCGTCGGGGGCGTCACGTGGGAGGGCGTCCGGCTGGCCGAGGTGCTCGACCGGCTCGGGGTCTCAGCCGACGCCGTGTCGATCCAGGCGACCGGGCTCGACCCGGAGTACTCGACCGGCGGCGTCAACTACGGGCGCGTCCGTCGCCCGTTCCCGGTCAGCAAGGCCTTCGACGACGCCTTGCTGGCGTGGGGGATGAACGGCGAGCCCCTGCTGCCCGACCACGGCTTCCCGGTGCGGCTCGTGCTGCCCGGCTGGGTCGGCATCGCGAGCATCAAGTGGCTGGGTTCGCTGGAGGTCGCCACGACCGAGCTCACCTCGCCGTGGAACACCAAGTGGTACCGGATGACCGGCGGTTCGTACCCTGCCGACTCCCCGCCGCTGACCGTCAACCCGGTCCGCTCCGCGTGGGAGCTGGGGTGGGGCCAGTCCGTCGCCCGCCGCGACGAGGTCGAGCTGACCGGTCGCTCGTGGAGCGGCGCGGCCGCGGTCGACCGGGTGGACGTCAGCGTCGACGGCGGCTCGACCTGGAAGCCGGCGCGGCCCTACCGCTCGGGACACCGCCAGGCCTGGACCCAGTGGCGCTACGTGTGGAAGAAGCCCGCCCTCGGCCAGCAGGTGCTGATGGCCCGCGCCACCGATGCGGCCGGCCGGACGCAGCCGCTCGCGACGCCGTACAACGACAACGGCTACTTCTTCGACGCGGTGGTGAGGCACCCGGTCACCGTGGTGTGACCGCCCAGGCGCCGACCAGGGTCGGCGGCACCACCAGGCTCCCGACCATCTCGGCGGCGAGGCGCTCGGCAAGCGTGTCGACGTCGATCTCGGCCTCGTCGGCGACCCCGGTCCGGACGATCAGTGGCAGCATCGTCGTCACGATGCCGGCCAGCATGCGCGAACCGTCGGTCTCGCCGGGCACGGCACGCGTCATGCCCGCCACGACCGGCGTGCTGAGTCCCGCTGCCCGCAGGAGCGCGTCGAGGCGCAGACCGAGCGTGGGGTTCATGCCGCCGCGGCGGAAGGCATCGAGGAACCACCCCCGCGCGCTCTCGGCGAGCGGGGTGGGCGGCTCGTTGCGGCAGGCGGGCATGTCGTACTCCATCGCCACGTAGACGCCGCCGGGGGCCAGGGACGCCGCGTGGTGGCGGATGACGGCGGGTTGGTCGGGGCAGTACAGGAGGATCAGCCGCCCCACGACCGCGTCGAAGCGTGAGCCGTCGTGCCAGGTGCCGACGTCGCCGACCTCGAAGCCGACGTTGTCGAGCCCGCGCTCCTCCGCGCGGCTCGTCGCCCGGGCCACCACCGACCGGCTCTGGTCGATGCCGACGACCTCGCCGGCCGGCCCGACGATCCCGGCGGCGGCGAACGCGACGTCGCCCAGCCCGGTGCCCAGGTCGAGCACGCGCATCCCCGGCGCCAGCCCGGCCATCCGCAGGATCGCCTCGGTGGCCGGCGCCAGGATCCCGGCCTGGTGCTCCAGCCGGGCCAGCTCGGCGTCCTCGTGACCCAGCACGTAGTCCTTCTCGATCGACGTCATGTCGCTCCCTCGTTCCCTCTCGTCATCCCGACACCGGCTGCCGGTCGACCGAGTCTCGGCGCGCTGGAGGCGCGGCGAATCGGGGCAGCACCTCAGATATGACCGGCGTCGCCTTAGTCGCCTGGTCCGCCCGGCGGTCGAGCACGCTCCAGATGAGCCACGACCCGCGGTGCGGGACCGTGCTGCCGCGCCACGTGTCGCGCAGGTACGGCACGTTGCAGGCCGCGGCGACGACCCCGGCCAGCAGGCCGAACGTCGGAGCCAGCTCGCTCAGGTGGACCATGCGTCACGGTGTGGCGAGGAGCTGCCTCACCACATGGGGCGAGCACCTCACATCAGTGCCCCCGCTCCTTAGGGTGCGGCAACCGACGGTGGCCTAGTCGGCTGCAGGCGGTGGAGGGAGGAAAGCCTGTACCGCTCGCCGCAGCGCCTCCCGGGTGTTGAGGTCTGGGTCGAGCAGCCACTGGAGCTGCAACCCGTCGAGGATGCCGACGATCTGCTGACTGGCCGTCTCTGTGTCGACTGCAGGGTCGACGCGCCCCTCGCTGATCGCGGCCTCGATACCTCGCCGTGTGGTCTCCCGGATGTCGTCGTAGCGACGACGGAAAAATTCGTTCGCGGGATGGGCCGGGTCGGTCGCCGCGGCCGCGAACGCGGTGTAGAGGCGGGCGAGGCCGGGTGAAGCCTGGGTGCGATCGACCGAACGCTGCACGCCGTCGCCGAGCGGCTGCGAGGAGTGGGCGGAGCTCAGGCCGGCGGCGATGTCGCGCACGTCGCGCTCCTGCAGCACGGCGATGATCAGGTTCTCCTTGGAGCCGAAGTAGTGCAGCAACCCCTGTCGGGTGATGCCGACGCGGCGAGCGATCTCGTCGAGCGATGAGTTCTGGAAGCTGCTGACCGCCAGCACGTCGAGGGCGGCGTCCACGATCTCGCGACGTCGCGCCACGCCCTTCGCGTACGGGCCGCGGGTGGGCGGTCGGGGCGCGGCAGTCACGGACGGACCCTAGCGAGAATCCGGTCAATACTTACTGTCCGTAGGTATTGACGTGGCCGGGCTCCGGTCCTACGGTGACGGGCATCACAGATGTGAGCGTTCACATCGCCCCCACGTCCCGCGCCGTCCGTGCGCAAGGAGCCCGTCATGAACACCCATCCCGACCCTCCGAACGTCGTCCCGTCGGCGCACGCCCCTAGCGCTGGCGGCCGCGCTCGCCCTTGCGGGCGCCGGCACCCTGGCCGTCGGTGGGAGCTCCACCGCCGTCGGTGCCTCCCCGGCGCCGGTGGTGGCCGAGCACCCGACGTTCGCCGCGAGCTACCTCAACGGCGTGTCCGGGCCGCGGCCCGAGCGCACCACGAGCCTGGCCGGCAGCTGGGGCTTCACCCCGGTCACCAACACGGTGTGCGTCGGAGGTGGCCCGTTCGGCACCACCACGGGCCCGATGACCTGCACGGACACGCCGGCCAGCAGTGAGCCCACCACCATCCAGGTTCCCGGCGGCGGCTGGCTGAAGCAGGGGTGGACCGACCTGTCGACGGCGAGGTACAGCCGCACCGTCAAGGTGCCCAACATCGCCGGGCGAGCAGGTGACCAAGCTCAGCTTCGGCGCCATCAACCATCGAGCCACGCTGTGGGTCGACGGGCAGAAGGTCGGCACCCAGGTGACGGCGTACACGAGCTCGGTCTTCGACATCACCGACTACGTCCGTCCAGGCAAGACCGCCGAGATCGAGCTGCTCGTCGAAGGGCGCAAGGCCCTGGTCGGGCCCGACGGCCGCTACACCGTCCCCGAAGGAGCCTCGTGGTCCGACGACGTCGCTCAGGGCATCTTCCGCTCGGCCGATCTCGAGGTGTTCCCGGCCGTGTACATCTCGGACACTGTCGTGCGTACCTCGGTCACCGACCGGACGCTCAGCTACGACGTCTACCTGACCAACGCCACCTCCCGGGCGCAGGAGGCACAGCTCAGCGGACGGATCGGCTCCTGGAACGACGCCGGCTGGCGCTACCCCTCACCGAGCGACCGACAGGTGTCGGTGCCCGCCGACAGCACCACCAAGGTGACGGTCGGGCCGCTGCCCTGGCGCGCCGACCAGGCGTCGTACTGGTGGCCCAACGTGCCCTACCGCGCCGGCTACCGGGCCCAGCTGCACGAGCTCGACGTCCGGCTCGACCCGCGCACACCAGCCATGCAGACCTCCACCGCGGACGTGCGGTTCGGGTTCCGCGAGCTCCGCCAGGTGGGTGACCACTTCGAGCTCAACGGTCGCCGGGTCAACTTCCGCGGCGACAGCATCCAGGGAGCCAACTTCGACAACATCGACTACCACGGCATCAGCGACGCCTACGACTCCTTCCCCGGCTTCCTCAAGCCGTCGGCGGGCAACGCCGGATGGCCGAAGGCCGTCGACAACTACCTGCGGCTCAACTACAACAACGTCCGCATCCACCAGGTCCCCGCGACGCCGTACATGCTCGACGTCGCCGACGAGATGGGACTGATGATCCAGGACGAGACGGCCATCCGGGGTTCCAACAACCGCGAGAACTTCGTGGCGGGTCGCGACAACATGATCAAGCACCTCGCCGACCTGGTGAAGCGCGATCGCAACCACGCATCGGTGCTGCGGTGGAGCCAGTCCAACGAGCCACGGGTGGTGTTCTTCGGCAACCCAGGAGCCGGACCCGAGTTCGACGAGGCGCTCTACCAGACGGTCATGGCGCTCGACCAGACGCGACCGATCAGCACCGACGGCGACTCGTTCGACCTGCCGACGCACGACAACTACACCGTGTTCTGCCACTACGACGGGTTCTCCTTCGGGGCGTACTCGGAGAGCATCTGCGCCGGACCGAGCGGGAAGCCCCAGGGGCAGGGTGAGTTCCTCTGGTACAAGGACAGCACCCCGCAAGGGTTCACCTGGTTCGGGACGGCGACGATGCGGATGCGCGAGAAGGGGGCCGACGACACGCGTCCGTACACGCTCCTCAGTGCCTGGGCGTCGTTCGTGCCCGGTGTGAAGCGCACCGACATGACCCTGGAGATCGGCTACCCCAACGGGCCGCACCCGATCTACGGCGAGGACAACCTCCCCGACCCGTGGTCGAACCCGACGATCCGGCTCATCCAGAACGCCTTCAACCCCGTCGCCGTCATCGACACAGCGTTCTGGGACACCAACAAGATGTCGGACGAGAGCGGTACGTGGCCCACCAGCCCGGCCGTGATCGCGCCGGGGAGCACCACCAGGGTGCTGACGCTGTTCAACGACACCCTCGAGGGCGACGACGTCACACCTCGATTGGACCTTGCGTGCCGGCTCGCCCACAGGCGAGGCCGTCGCCAACGGGCAGCTCGACGCGACCATCCCGATCGGCACCAGCAGCCAGCTGTCGATCACCTTCGAGGCCCCGAGCACCGACCAGGACCTCTACCTGGACCTGCGCGTTAGCAAGCCAGGTGAGGGGTTGCTCTACCAGGACGCGGGCACGGTCTACCGCGTCCAGTCCGCCGGCTGAGCCCGAGACGTCATGCGAAGTGGTCGCCGGGGCGACCACTTCGTATGACGTTGTCCGGGTCCGTTCGTAGGGTGGGGGCGTGACCGACGACCTCGTCCTCGACGCCGTCGACCAGCGCGTCCTGGGGAGCCTGCTGGAGAAGCAGCGGACGGTGCCGGCGAGCTACCCGATGACGCTCAACGCCCTGCAGACCGCGTGCAACCAGTCCAGCAGCCGGGACCCGGTGGTCGACTACGACCAGCCGCTGCTGACCGAGACGCTGCGCAGCCTCAAGGAGCGCGGCCTGGTCCGGGTCGTGTGGGCCGACCGCGGCCCGCGCACGCTGAAGTACCACCAGCTGCTCGACGAGCGGCTCGCCCTCCAGCCCGACGAGCGGGCGCTGATCACCGTGCTGCTGCTGCGCGGCCCGCAGGCGCCGGGGGAGCTGCGCACCCGTACCGACCGGCTGCACCCGTTCGCCGACCGCGATGCGGTGGAGGCGGTGCTGCGACGGCTGGCGGGGCTGCCCACCCCCCTGGTGCACGAGCTGGAACGACGGCCGGGTCAGCAGGACCGGCGGTGGGTGCACCTCCTCGGGCCGGTCGAGCCCGAGCCGGCGGCGGCCGCCGCTCCGGCAGCCGTGGACCGCGAGGTCGTGCTGGCCGAGGGAGCGGGCGCTCGCGACGCGAAGGTGCGGGCGGCGTACGACGCGGTGGCGGCGACGTACGCCGAGCGGCTGGGCGACGAGCTGGACCGCAAGCCCTTCGACCGCTGGCTGCTGGACCGGGTCGCGGTCCTCGCGGGCGGGCTCCCCGTGGTGGACGTCGGCACCGGACCCGGCCACGTCGCGGCGTACCTCGCCGCCGCCGGGGCGGAGGCCACCGGCGTCGACCTGTCGCCGGCGATGGTCGACGAGGCGCGGCGCCGGTTCCCGCACCTCACCTTCTCCGTGGGCGACCTCAACGGCCTCCTGCGGCCGCCCACGGCGGCCGGCTGGGGAGCGGTGACGGCGTGGTACGCGCTGGTGCACCTCGCTGGCTCCGAGCTCGCGCCCACCGTCGCGTCGCTGGCGCGGGTGCTCGTGCCGGGTGGCTGGTTGGCGTTGGCCCTGCATGCCGGTGCCGCGGTGCACCACGCCGAGGAGCTGATGGACCAGCCGGTCGACGTCGACTTCGTCCTGCATGACCCCGACGCGGTGGTCGCCGCCGTCCGGGCGGCCGGCCTCGTCGACGTGGAGTGGTACCTCCGCGGGCCGCTGGAGGGCGAGGTCGAGACCGAGCGGCTCTACGTGCTGGGGCGGCGCCCGGACTGATCCCTCAGAGCCGTCGCTGCATCTCCAGCGCCCGCTCGACGTCGCGGAAGCCGAGGAGGTCGTTGACGGCGTTCATCGGGGCGTTGACGCCGGCGACGACGGTGAAGACGTACCGGCAGTCGGGGTAGCGCTCGCGGACCGCTCGCAGGTTGACCAGCTTGAGGGCCAGCCCCAGCCGGTGGCCGCGATGGCCCGGCAGCACGAGGGTGCCGCCCTGGAGCGCGCGCCAGGAGGCGACCTGGTTGACGAACAGCTCGGTGGTGGCCACGCACGTCCCGTCGGCGGCGTACGCGAGCACGCCGAACTGGCGGCGGCCGGTCGCGAGGAACCGGGCGTCGCGCTCCGCGACCCGCTCCGGCGACCAGACCTCCGCGCCGAGGTCGAGGTCGCCCAGCGGGGCCTCGTCGTTGAACGCCTCCCCGAGGCGGCAGTACCCCTCGACGAACGGTTCGGGGATCCGGTCCTGCCACGCCTCGAGCCGGTAGTCGGCGTGCTCCGGCGCGATCTGCGCCGCCAGCGCGGGCCAGGTGCGGCTCGGACTCCTCGAGGTCGCAGACCCGCGACATCTCGGCGATGCCGAGCTCGAACCCGTGCGCCGTCAGGAACTCCTCGCCGGCGCCTGGCCGGTCGACGGGGGAGTACGGCGAGGTCATCAGCACCGTCCGCCCGCCCGCGCGGCTGCGGTCGACGACCGCCGCGAGCAGCGCGGCCCCGATGCCGCGCCGGCGGTGGTCGGGGTGGACGAAGAGCTCCGTCAGGGCGACGTGCTGGTTGTCGACGTGCGACATCACCAGGCCGGCCATGCCGACCACGACCCCGTCGGCGGTCGCGGCCCACATCACGTCGTCCTGGTCGTCGCGCACGGTGGTCCAGGTGGCGTACGCCGTGGTCCAGGGCGCCCAGACCTCGAACGGCCGGTCGGCCCGGGCGGCCGCCGAGACGTCCCACATGGCGTGCAGGACCGGCTCGTTCGCCGGGTCGAGCGGGTCGACCTCGCTGATCACCACGTCGCTGTCCACGCTTGCGTCCACGCCGAGGACCCTAGGGTGAGGCGTCGCGGGCGCGCTCCTCGATTTAGCCGCCCGGTGGCTCGTTGATAGTCTTCCCCGGTTGCCCCGACCCGATCGTGGGGAGGGCGACACGCCGTATGACGGCCGCGGATTCCAGTGCCCGGGTGAACAGGCCCCGGCGCGCCGCGCAACGAGACCGGAAGGAGCCCCGTATGTCGATCGGAACCGACGCGGAGACCAAGAAGAAGATCATCGCCGAGTACGCCACGACCGAGGGCGACACCGGTTCCCCCGAGGTGCAGATCGCGCTGCTCAGCCACCGCATCGCCCACCTCACCGAGCACCTCAAGCAGCACAAGCACGACCACCACAGCCGCCGTGGGCTGCTGCTCCTCGTGGGCCAGCGCCGCCGGCTGCTGAACTACCTGCAGAAGACCGAGATCGAGCGCTACCGCTCGATCGTCGAGCGTCTCGGCCTGCGCCGCTGACGTCTGAAGGGCCCGCTCTGCGGGCCCTTTGTCGTTGCTGGGCTACATTTCACAACTGAAAACCCTTCCACAGGAGCGATCCGCGAGGCAGCCCTCCGGTCCTCGGTAGTGATCTTCAGAACCCGCCCGCGTCATGCGTGGGCCAGCGCTCTGCGGATCTCGATCGAAGACCGGCTTCCATCACCACACGGGGAAGTCGCGGGTCATGTCGCGGGATCGCTCCGCGCACAGATAGGAGAGCCTTTCGTGGCTCAATCCACCGTAGAACCCGTCATCTCCGCCGTCGAGACCATCATCGACAACGGCAAGTTCGGCACTCGCACCATCAAGTTCGAGACCGGCCTGCTGGCCCGTCAGGCCGCCGGTTCGGTCACGGCGTACCTCGACGACGAGACCATGCTCCTGTCGGCGACCACCGCCGGCAAGACGCCCAAGGACCAGTTCGACTTCTTCCCCCTGACGATCGACGTCGAGGAGCGGATGTACGCCGTGGGCCAGATCCCCGGCTCGTTCTTCCGCAGCGAGGGTCGTCCCGGTGAGGACGCGATCCTCACCTGCCGCCTGATCGACCGCCCGCTGCGCCCGACGTTCAAGAAGGGCCTGCGCAACGAGGTCCAGGTCGTCATCACCGTGCTGGCGCTCGACCCGGCCATGCCCTACGACGTGCTGGCGATCAACGCCGCGTCGCTGTCGACCCAGCTGTCCGGCCTGCCGTTCTCCGGCCCGGTCGGCGGCGTCCGCGTCGCGCTCATCGACGGCCAGTGGGTCGCGTTCCCCACCCACGGTCAGCTCGAGGACGCCGTCTTCGACATGGTCGTCGCGGGCCGCGTCACCGACACCGGCGACGTCGCGATCATGATGGTCGAGGCCGAGGCCACCGAGCAGACGTGGAACCTCGTCCAGTCCGGTGCCCAGGCGCCGACCGAGGAGATCGTCGCCGGCGGGCTCGACGCCGCCAAGCCGTTCATCAAGCAGCTGTGCGCCGCGCAGTCGCAGCTGGCCGCCGAGGCCGCCAAGCCGGTCATGGAGTTCCCGATCTTCCTCGACTACGAGGACGACGTGTACGCCGCCGTCGAGGCCGCCGCCAAGGACGACACCGCCGCCGCGCTGCAGATCGCCGGCAAGCAGGACCGCGAGGAGCGCCTCGACGCGATCAAGGCCGTCGTCCTCGAGAAGGTCGGCCCGGAGTTCGAGGGTCGCGAGAAGGAGATCGGCGCGGCGTTCCGCTCGCTGAACAAGTCGCTGGTCCGTGAGCGCGTGCTGCGCGACAAGGTCCGCATCGACGGTCGCGGCCTGGCCGACATCCGCCCGCTGCACGCCGAGGTCGCCGTGATCCCGCGGGTCCACGGCTCGGCGCTGTTCGAGCGCGGCGAGACCCAGATCCTGGGCGTCACCACGCTGAACATGCTGACCCTCGAGCAGAAGCTCGACACGCTGTCGCCGGAGAAGTCGCGCCGCTACATGCACAAGTACGTCTTCCCGCCCTTCTCCACCGGTGAGACCGGCCGCGTGGGCTCGCCCAAGCGTCGCGAGGTCGGCCACGGTGCGCTCGCGCGCCGCGCGCTGCTCCCCGTCCTGCCCAACCGCGAGGAGTTCCCCTACGCGATCCGTCAGCTCTCCGAGGCCATGGGCTCCAACGGCTCCACCTCGATGGGCTCGGTCTGCGCCTCGACGCTGTCGCTGCTGCAGGCCGGCGTGCCGCTGAAGGCTCCCGTCGCGGGCATCGCGATGGGCCTGATCTCCGGCGAGGTCGACGGCGAGACGTCGTACGTCGCGCTGACCGACATCCTGGGAGCCGAGGACGCCTTCGGCGACATGGACTTCAAGGTCGCCGGCACGCGGGAGTTCGTCACCGCCCTCCAGCTCGACACCAAGCTCGACGGCATCCCGGCGGAGGTGCTGGCCTCGGCGCTGACCCAGGCCCGCGACGCCCGCCTGGCGATCCTGGACGTGATGAACGAGGCCATCGACGCTCCCGAGGAGATGTCGATCTACGCGCCGCGGATCATCACCATCAGGATCCCCGTCGACAAGATCGGTGAGGTCATCGGCCCCAAGGGCAAGATCATCAACCAGATCCAGGACGACACGGGCGCCCAGCTGACGATCGAGGACGACGGCACCATCTACATCGGTGCCACCAACGGCGAGGCGGCCGAGGCGGCCAAGAACGCCGTCAACGCGATCGCCAACCCGACGATGCCCGAGATCGGCGAGCGCTACCTCGGCACGATCGTGAAGACGACCAACTTCGGTGCGTTCGTCTCGCTCATGCCCGGCAAGGACGGCCTGCTGCACATCACCAAGCTGCGGGCCCTCGTCGGTGGCAAGCGCGTCGACAACGTCGAGGACGTCGTCTCCGTGGGTCAGAAGATCCAGGTCCAGATCGCCGAGATCGACGACCGCGGCAAGCTGTCGCTGATCCCGGTGGTCGACGAGGCGCCGTCCGCGGACGCCTCCGCCGACCAGCCGGTCGCCACGCCGGACCCGAGCAACGACGAGGAGTGACCCGCAACCGTTCGGCCGGACGGGGTGCGGGCACCACCCGCACCCTCAAGACCGTGCGCGATGGCGCCGGGCAGGTCACGTCGCTCGTGCGACGTACGGTCCTGCCCGGCGGCCTGCGCGTCATCACCGAGCAGGTCGCCGGCGCGCGGTCGGCGTCGATCGGTGTCTGGGTCGACGTCGGGTCTCGCGACGAGTCGCCGTCCCTGCACGGCTGCTCGCACTTCCTCGAGCACCTGCTGTTCAAGGGGACCGCGGAGCGTTCGGCGCTGGACATCTCGGTGGCGCTCGACGCGGTGGGCGGCGAGTTCAACGCCTTCACCGCGAAGGAGTACACCTGCTTCCACGCCCGGGTCCTCGACGAGGACCTGCCGCTGGCCATCGACGTGCTCGGCGACATGGTGACCGCCTCGACGATCACGCCCGAGGACGTCGAGGCCGAGCGTGACGTGATCCTCGACGAGATCGCCATGCACGACGACGACCCCGACGACGTGGTGCACAACCTGTTCGCGAGCCAGGCCTACGGCGACACGCCGCTGGGCCGGCCCATCGCAGGTACGGAGGCGTCGATCTCGTCGATGTCGCGCGACCAGATCTGGCGCTTCTACAAGCGGCACTACTCCGCGCCGCACATGGTCGTCGCGGTCGCGGGCAACCTCGACCACGCGACCTGCGTACGCCGCATCCGCAAGGCCTTCGCCCGCAACGGCTTCCTCGACGACGCCACCGCCGTACCCGCCTCGGCCCGGTCCGGCCGCGCCCGTCGCGGCGTCTCCGGCTCGACCTCGGCCAAGCGGCCCTTCGAGCAGGTCAACGTCGTGCTGGGTGTCAACGGCATCCCGCGCGGCGACGACCGCAGGTACGCGCTGGGCGTGCTCAACACCGCCCTCGGGGGAGGGACGTCCTCGCGGCTGTTCCAGGAGGTCCGCGAGAAGCGCGGTCTGGCCTACTCGGTCTTCTCCTTCGCCTCCCACCACGCCGACGCCGGCCTGGTCGGGGTCTCGGTCGGCTGCCTGCCGGCCAAGCTCGACGACGTCCTCGCCGTGGTACGGGCCGAGCTCGCCAAGGTCGGCGCCGACGGCCTCACCGACGAGGAGCTCCAGCGCGGCAAGGGCCAGCTCCGCGGCGGCCTGGTCCTCGGCCTCGAGGACTCCGGCTCCCGGATGTCCCGCCTCGGCAAGGGCGAGCTCGTCTCCGACGAGCTGCTCTCGATCGACGAGGTCATCGCCCGCATCGACGCCGTCACCCTCGACGACGTCCGCACCCTCGCCAGGGACCTCTTCTCCCAGCCCGAGATCCTCGCCATCGTCGCTCCCTGACCTTCGTTGAGTTGGCTCGTATGGCTCGTTGAGCTGGCCGAAATGGCTCGTTCAATGAGGCCGGGCGGCTGCGACGACGGCCATTTCAGCCAATTCGACCCGCCATTCGAGCCAACTCGACGACTCAGCGTTTGCCGATGATCGCGACGACGGGTGGGGCCTTCTGCTCGACGAGGGAGACCCGGAAGCCGCCGTCGGTGAGGGCCTTGCTGGCCTTGGTGACGATGTTGGGGATGAGCTCGGGGCGGTTGGCCTCGTAGAAGAAGTACACCGCGCCACCGGGGAGCACCCGCTCGTGCAGGAGGGCGACCTCGTCGTCGCACTTGCGCACCCAGAACAGGTTCACGTTGAACGCGAAGACCTTGTTCAGCCGCTTGACCGGGACGCGCAGGGTGGCGAGGTCGATCTGCCGGACGGTGAGCCGCCCCGCCTCGACGTACTTGGCGCAGCGACGCTTGGTGCGGTCGACACCGGACTCGGACCGGTCGATCGCGAAGAGCTTGCCGGTCTCGAGTCGCTCGCAGATCAGCTCGGCGGCGGCGCCTGGGCCGCAGCCGATCTCGAGCACGCTGTCACTGGGCTGCGGGTCCATCAGATCGACGGCCCACTTGATCCGCGGAGGGATCGGCTGCTTCGCCATGCCCCCCAGCCTGCCAGAATCACCGCGTGAGCGAGATCAGGGTCGGTGTGCTGGGCGCTCGCGGCAAGGTCGGCACCCAGATCTGCCTCGGCGTGGAGGAGGCGGACGGGCTCGAGCTGGTCGCGCAGGTGGACGTGGGGGATGACCTGGGCTCCCTCGAGGCGGCCCGCACCGACGTCGCGATCGACTTCACGCATCCCGACGCGGTGATGGCCAACCTCGAGCACTGCATCGCCCACGGCATCCACGCGGTCGTCGGCACCACGGGCTTCGACGAGGAGCGGATCGCGATCGTACGCCGGTGGCTCGACGCCGCGCCCCAGGTCGCGGTCCTCGTCGCCCCGAACTTCTCCATCGGCGCGTTGCTGATGATGCGGTTCGCCGAGCTGGCCGCCCCGCACTTCGAGTCCGTCGAGGTGGTCGAGATGCACCACCCTGACAAGGTCGACGCGCCGTCCGGCACCGCGCGTCGTACGGCGCAGCTCATCGCCGCCGCCCGCGCGGCGGCCGCGCTCGGCCCGGTGCCCGACGCGACGGCCAGCGGCCTCGACGGCGCCCGCGGGGCCGACGTCGACGGGATCCGCGTGCACAGCCAGCGCGTCCGCGGCCTGGTCGCGCACCAGGAGGTGCTGCTCGGGTCGCCGGGGGAGACCCTCACGATCCGCCACGACTCCCTCGACCGCGCGTCCTTCGTGCCCGGCGTGATCGCCGGCGTCCGCGCCGTGGCCGACCACCCCGGCCTGACGGTGGGCCTGGAGCACTACCTCGACCTGGCCTGACCGACTTCTGCAAGTTCGTGCAGTGCACAGACCTGGGGGTGACGTCTCCTTCCCCGGCTCGTTGAGCCCTTGCCATGGTGGAATCCGCGGTCTCGGTGAACTGAACACTCGAGCACCGCACGCGGCCCGGACGGCTCACGTCGTCCGGGCCGTGTCACGTCACGAGCCGGAGCAGCGCCGTCACCGCGGCCGCGCCGAAGACCACCACCAGGAACGGCGCCCGCAGGACGAGCAGGACGACCGCCACCCCGAGCCCGACGGCGCGGGCGTCGAGGGTCAGCTCGGAGCCGGTCGTGAACACCTGGACGGCGATCAGCGCCGACAGCAGCGCCACCGGGATCAGGTCCGCGACCCGCTCGACGAGTGGCCGCTCGAGGATGCGCGGCGGCACCGACAGCCCGGCGACCTTGAGGAGCCAGCAGCCCACGCCGGCCAGCACGATCGCGATCCACACCGTCACGACGCGCTCCCGTCACGCGTGCGGGGCAGCACGCCGGCCAGCAGCGCCACGCCGCCCGCCGCGAGCACCGGGACCCCCGCTGCGGTCACCGGTACCAGCATCAGGGCGACCATGGCCGCGAGGCCACCGACGGCGAGGGAGCGACGCTCGTGCAGCCGGGGCCACAGGAGGGCCAGGAAGGCCGCCCCGACCGCGGCGTCGAGGCCGTAGGCCCGCGGGTCGCCCATCGTGCTGCCGGCCACGGCGCCGAGGAACGTGAACAGGTTCCAGAGGGCGAAGATGCTCAACCCGGTCCAGTAGAACCCCGTCCGGGCCAGGGCGGTCGTCGGTCTGGTCACCGCCATGGCCGTCGACTCGTCGATGACCAGGTGGGCGGACGCCAGCCGCCGCCAGCGCGACAAGGCCAGGAGCGGCGCCAGCCGCAGCCCGTAGAGGGTGTTGCGGCTGCCGAGCAGGAGAGCGGTGAGGGCCCCCGACAGCGGGGCGCCTCCCGACGCGAGCACGCCGACGAAGGCGAACTGCGAGGCGCCGGTGAAGATCAGGACGGACATCGCACAGGTCTGCAGCACGCTCAGCCCGCTGGCCACGCCGAGCGCGCCGAACGACGCGCCGTACAGCCCCGTCGCGAGGCCGACGCCGAGGCTGTCGCGCACGACGTCACGGCGGTCGGGGACGTCGTCATCCTCCCGAGCGGCCGGCACCGGCACACCCTACGAGGGGCTCGTCAGGGCACGACGATGGCCGGCACGGGGGAGTGCCGGAGGATCTTCGCGCCGTTGGAGCCGAGGAACAGCCGCGACACCAGGCTCGCGGACGACGAGCCGATCACCAGCACCTCGTCGCGCTCCCAGGTCAGCGTGTCCAGGGCGTGCGCCCAGTTGCGCGCCGCGGCGACGACGCGCGTCGTGGGGTCGGGCAGCGGGCCGGTGGCCGCCAGCTCGTCGATGGCTGCCTGCTGCATCGCCTCGGCCTGGTCGACCCAGGCGTCCTGGACGGCGTCCTCGGACGAGGTGGCCACCTCGGGCGGGTACATCGTCCGGCCGCGCACGGCGAAGGTCGCGACCCGCAGCCCGGCGCCGACGTCGCGGCAGATCTCCGCGGTGCGGACGAGGGTACGGCGCGACGCCTCGTCGCCTCGGAACGCGCAGGTCGCGCGGACCACCCTGCCGTGCTCGCTGGCCCGGTAGCCACGAGTGCCCACCGCCACCGGCACCGTCGAGGAGTGCAGGAGGCGGTGCGCGGTCGAGCCGAGCACCACCCGGCCGTAGCCGCCGTCGTGCCCGGCACCCACGACGATCATGCTCGCGCCGATCCGCTCGGCCTCCGCGGCGAGCGCGCTCGGCGCCGACCGACCCTGGACGAACGTGGCCGTGGCGCTCAGGTCGGGACAGTGGTCGGCCAGGATCGCCTCGGCCGCCCGGACCGCGTCGCGGCCGCGCGACTGCGACCAGTCCTCGAACTCGCGGTCCGTGTGCCCCGCGACGGGCGTGGGCCAGGCGGTCGGCACGACGGTGACCAGGGCCAGGTCCTGTCCCGAGGAGCGTGCGAGGGTGGCCGCGAGCTCCAGCCCGGACCGGTCCTCGTGCCCCGCCGGGAAGCCGACGAGCAGCGTCATCGATCGGCTCCCACCGTCTCGTCGTTGAGGCGCGACCGGCGCCGGCCGACGAGGAAGTAGTAAGCGAGGACGATGGCGAGCCACACGCCGAAGATCGCCCAGGTGATCGCCGCCAGCCCGGACAGGACGTAGACGCACGCGGCGATGGTGAGGATCGGGGTGACCGGGTAGCCGGGCACCTTGAACGGCCGGTGCAGGTCGGGCCTGGTGCGGCGCAGCACGATGATGCCGAGCGCCACGACCGAGAAGGCGACCAGGGTGCCGATGGAGACGGTGTCCCAGAGGTAGTCGGACGGGACGAAGCCGGCGATCAGGGCGACGACGATCCCGACCACGACGGTGTTGAAGCGCGGGGTCAGCGTCCGTGAGTCCACCTCGGCGAACTTGTCGGGCAGCATCCGGTCGCGGCCCATCGCGAACAGGATCCGGGTCTGCCCGTACAGCGTGACCAGGGTGACCGAGAAGATCGAGATCACCGCGCCGGCGGCCAGGATGGTGCCGGGCACGGCCGAGCCGGTGACGTTCTCCATGATCACGGACAGGCCGGCGTCCTGCTGCTCCGCGCTGGAGAAGTCCTCGAGCGGCTGGGCGCCCACCCCCGCGATGGCGACCAGGACGTAGACCGTCACCACGATCACCAGGGCGCCCATGATGGCGCGGGGCAGCGCCCGTTGTGGGTCCTTGACCTCTTCACCGGCCGTCGAGACGGCGTCCAGGCCGATGAACGAGAAGAAGATCGTGCCGGCCGCGGCCGTGATGCCGGCCGACCCGGATGCCCAGAAGTTGTCGAACCGATCGGCCTGGAACGCCGAGAACCCGATGACGATGAACAGGCCCAGGACGCTGAGCTTGATGAGCACCATGACCGTGTTGACCTTGGCCGACTCGCTGGCCCCGCGGATCAGCAGGAGCGTGCACAGGAAGACCAGGACGATGGCCGGCAGGTTCACCAGCCCGGTCGTGCCGTCCTCGACGGGGATGGGCGAGTAGGACAGGGCGTCCGGGAGGCTCCACCCGATCGTCTTGTCGAGCAGCTCGTTGAAGTAGCCGCTCCAGCCGACTGCCACAGCACCCGCTGCGACGCCGTACTCGAGGATGACGCACGCGGCGATGACCATGGCCACCAGCTCGCCCATCGAGTGGTAGGCGTAGGAGTACGTCGACCCGCTGACCGGGATCGAGCTGGCCATCTCGGCGTAGCAGATCGCGGACAGCCCGGCGGCCAGGCCGGCCAGCAGGAACGCGACCACGACGGCCGGCCCTGCGTCGGGCACCGACTCGGGCAGCACGAAGAAGATGCCGGTGCCGACGGTCGCGCCGACGCCGAACATCATCAGCTGGAAGGTGCCGATGGTGCGTCCCAGCTCGGGTCCGGCGTGGACGCCCTGGTGCCCACCGGGGTCGGCGACGGCGATCGGCTTCTTGCGCGTCAGCTGTTGCCCGAGTGTCATCGCCATCGCGGACTCCCTCTCAGAACCGGCCTGGTCCGGGCAACGTAGCGCTGCCGGGAGTGCGGGCGATAGGGCGAGGAGAGGGGAGTTCAGTCCTCGAGCGCCCGCAGGTCGGCGGGTACGTCGACGGAGTACTGCGCCAGCACGTCGAGCGGGATCAGCTCCAACGCGCGCTCGTTCGTCGAGGCGAGGACGACGGGAGCGGCCGCTCCGTCGCGGTGGGCCTGGAGCCAGCGGACGGCGACGACGCACCACCGGTCACCGGGCAGCAGGCCCGGGAACCCCCATTCCGGTTGCGGGGTGATGAGGTCGTTCCCGACGGCGTTCTGATGGGCGAGGAACTCCTCGGTCATCACCGCGCAGACCGCGTGCAGGCCCTGGTCCTCGGGCCCGCAGCGGCAGTCGCCGTCGCGGTAGTAGCCCGTCAGGGGCTCGGTGCCGCAAGGATCCAGCGGTCCTCCGAAGACGTTGCGCTCGGTCAAGCGGACGTCACCGCCGCCGTACGCGGGCAGCGTGCGGGGCAGTCGAGTGCACCATCGCGTACGCCACCAGGAGGCCGGCCAGCGCCCCCACGACGGCGCCCCCGCCGATGGCGACGGGGACCGCGGTGAAGTGCGCGATCCAGGCGCCGGAGGCGATCGCCGTCAGGAGGACCGCCGTGACCACGACGGTGCGGTGGAAGTACGGCAGCGGTCCCAGCATGGAATCCCTCCCTGCGCGTAGCGGCCCGAGATGCCGCTGTGGTCCTTCCATCGTGTCCGACGCGCGCCGGAAATCAAGCCCTCAGATGGCCGTGTGCAGGCGGACCTGCTTGACGACCGTGGAACCGGTGCCGTCGAGGTCGAGCTCGCGGTGCGCGGTGTCGGCGCCCCAGCCCGCGTCCGTGAGGAACCGGCGGAGGTCGTCCGCGCCGGCCAGCGTCCACGTCACCGCCCGGGTGAACCGGTCGGCCTGCATCGTGTCCGCGACGGCCTGGAGGAGCCGGGAGCCGTGGCCCCTGCCGCGCTCGTCGGGGTCGACCACCAGCTCCTGCAGCTCGCCGTCGGCGACGGGGTCGCAGTCGGGGTCGGTCGCGGGGGAGATGACGGCGAACCCGACGATCCGGTTGCGTTCGAGGGCGACGAGCACGCGGTTGCGGGCGTCGCCCGGCGAGCGGAGCGCGGCCGCCCACGCCTGCGCGGTCGCCTCGGGGTCGAGCGCCAGCGCCTCGTCCGGGAGCACGCCGGCGTACGTCGTCCGCCACGCGCGCGCCTGGACCTCCGCGACCGCCGCCGCGTCGTCGGCCCAGGCGATGCGGACCGAGACGTCGGCGGTGGGGGAGGCCATGCTCGGCAGTCTCGCAGCCGCTCGGGCCTGTTACACGGTGACGCCAGTGATGCAGAACAGTGTCACATTGAATGGTAACGTGAGGAACGTGTACGGCAACGACTTCAGCGCGCCTGGCGAGAGGCCGAAGATGCCCCCAGGCCCGGCCGACCTCGACCCCGAGACCTTCGTCGACCTGCTGGCCGACGAGGACCGGGTCGAGCCGCGCGACGAGATGCCCGAGGGCTATCGCCGGACCCTGATCCGCCAGATCGCCCAGCACGCGCACTCCGAGATCATCGGGATGCAGCCGGAGGGCAACTGGATCAGCCGCGCACCGAGCCTCAAGCGCAAGGCGATCCTGATGGCGAAGGTCCAGGACGAGGCGGGGCACGGGCTCTACCTCTACTCGGCGGCCGAGACCCTGGGCGTCGACCGCGCGGACCTGATCGACCAGCTCCACAGCGGTCGGCAGAAGTACTCCTCGATCTTCAACTACCCCACGCTCACCTGGGCCGACGTGGGCGCGATCGGCTGGCTCGTCGACGGTGCCGCCATCACCAACCAGGTGCCGCTGTGCCGGTGCTCCTACGGCCCGTACGCCCGCGCCATGACCCGCGTCTGCAAGGAGGAGTCCTTCCACCAGCGACAGGGCTTCGAGATCCTCTGGACCCTCTCCCACGGCACGCCCGCCCAGCGCGCGATGGCCCAGGACGCCGTCGACCGCTACTGGTGGCCCTCGCTGATGATGTTCGGTCCTCCCGACGACGACTCGCCGAACTCCGCGCAGTCGATGGCGTGGGGGATCAAGCGCTTCTCCAACGACGACCTGCGCCAGCGGTTCGTCGACATGACCGTGCCGCAGGCCGAGGCGCTCGGGCTGACGCTGCCCGACCCGGAGATCCGGTGGAACGACGAGACCGGACACTACGAGTTCGGCGAGATCGACTTCACCGAGCTGTTCGAGGTCGTCAAGGGCAACGGCCCGTGCAACGCCCAGCGGATGGCCCACAAGCGCCGGGCCCACGACGAGGGCGCCTGGGTGCGCGAGGCCGCCGCGGCGTACGCCGCCAAGCAGGCCGCGACCGAGGTGGCATGAGTACTCCCGCCACTCCCTTGTGGGAGGTCTTCATCCGCGCGCGCCGTGGCCTCAACCACGTGCACGCCGGCTCGCTGCACGCCGCGGACGCCGAGACCGCGCTGCGCAACGCACGCGACGTGTTCACGCGCCGCAACGAGGGCGTCTCGATCTGGGTCGTCCCGTCGGCCGCGATCACCGCGTCGAGCCCGGACGAGCGCGACGCCTTCTTCGACCCGGCCGGCGACAAGGTCTACCGGCATCCGACGTTCTACGACGTCCCCGAAGGCGTGGAGCACCTCTAGTGACTGAGTCATTTCCTGGCCACGCCGACTACGTGCTCGGCCTCGCCGACGACGCCCTCGTCTCCGCCCAGCGGCTGGGGTGGTGGATCAGCCGCGCGCCGGAGCTCGAGGAGGACGTCGCCCTGGCCAACATCGGCCTCGACCAGCTCGGCCAGGCCCGCACGCTGCTCGCCCACGCCGGTCGGCTCGAGGGAGACGGCCGCGGTGAGGACGACCTGGCCTACTGGCGCGACGAGCGCGAGTTCCGCTGCGTGCACCTCGTCGAGCGGCCGCAGACCGACTTCGGGATCGCCATGGCCCGGCTGCTGGTCTTCGCGTGCTACCAGGCCGAGCTGTACGCCGCCCTGCTCGGCAGCGCCGACGAGACGTTGGCCGGCGTGGCGGGCAAGGCCGTCAAGGAGGTCGCCTACCACGTCGACCACGCCCACCACTGGGTCGTGCGCCTCGGCGACGGCACCGACGAGTCGCACGCCCGCATGCAGGCCGCGCTCGACGCCGAGTGGCCCTACGTCGAGGAGCTGTTCACGCCCGTCGACCCGGCGCTCGTCGAGGCCGGCATCGCGGCGGACCCGACGGCGTTCCGCAGCGCCGCTCTGGAGCGGGTCGCCAAGATCCTCGACGAGGCGACCCTGGCCGTGCCCGAGGTGACGCCCCGGCTCGGCGGCGGTCGCCGCGGGCTGCACACCGAGGACTTCGGCTACGTGGTGGCCGAGATGCAGCACCTGGCCCGCTCGCACCCGGGGGCCCGATGGTGAGCACGCAGACACGACGCAGCCCGGCCTGGGCGCTGGCCGCCGAGGTACCCGACCCCGAGATCCCCGTCGTCACGATCGAGGACCTCGGCATCCTGCGCGACGTGGCCGAGGACGACCGCGGCTGGGTGCACGTGCAGGTCACCCCGACCTACTCCGGCTGCCCGGCCATGGACGCCATCGCCGACGACCTGGAGGAGCGGCTCACCGCGGCCGGCTACCAGCACGTCGACGTCGAGTTCGTGCTGTCCCCGGCCTGGACCACCGACGACATCAGCGAGGAGGGCCTGGCCAAGCTGGCGGCGTACGGCGTCGCCCCGCCGTCACCCACGCGCGGCGGGCCCGTCGGTCTCGCGCTCTCGGTGCGCTGCCCGCAGTGCGGCAGCCCCGACACGCGGGAGACCAGCCGCTTCGGCTCGACCGCGTGCAAGTCGCTGTGGGTCTGCCGCTCCTGCCAGGAACCCTTCGACCACTTCAAGGCGCTTTAGTGCCCCGCCCGGGAGGTCTCGTGGCGCTTCGCGCGTCGATCGCACGCACTTCGCGGCGTTGCCGTCGCTCGATGATGGGCCTACAGCGTCGTCGCTTCGGCGCCTTGCGCCGCACGCACGCTTGGCACGCCAAACATCACGACACCCCCCGGGCGGGGCACTAGTCGATGCCGACCTTCCACTCGCTGCGGGTCGCGGCGATCGACCCCCTGACCGACGACGCCGTCGCGCTCACCTTCGAGGTGCCCGAGGAGCTGCGGGACGAGTACGTGTTCACCGCCGGCCAGCACCTCTCGATCCGCGGCGCCGACGAGAAGCGCCGCAGCTTCTCCATCTTCACCCCGCCCTCGTCGGGCCTGCTGCGCGTGGGCATCAAGGTGCTGCCGGGAGGGTCGTTCAGCGAGGGCGTGCTCGGCGACCTGCGGGTCGGCGACGAGCTCGACGTGATGACGCCGGCCGGCCGCTTCACGGTCTCGCCCGACGCGGACGCCAAGCACCGTTACGTCGCCATCGCGGCCGGCTCCGGCATCACGCCGGTGCTCTCGATCATCACCACGTTGCTGGACGAGGAGCCGGCCTCAGAGGTCACGCTCGTCTACGCGAACCGGACCCACCGCACGGTGATGTTCCTCGACGAGGTGCACGACCTGAAGGACCGGCACCCCGACCGGTTCCGGCTCCTGCACGTGCTCTCGCGCGAGGAGCAGGACGCCGAGCTGTTGTCGGGTCGGCTCGACGGGGAGCGGCTGCGCCGGATCCTCGACGAGCTGATCCCGCCCGGTGACGTGGACGCGTGGTTCCTGTGCGGCCCCCAGCAGATGGTGATCGACCTGCGCGAGACCCTCATCGACGTGGGCGTGCCGAGCACCGCCGTGCACACCGAGCTGTTCCACGCCGACCCGGTGCCGCGGGCGCCCGTGACGCGGCTGGAGGGCGCGCCGGAGGGCGCGGCGCACGTGACGATCAAGCTCGACGGCCGGACCTCCGAGCTGGACCTGCGCCCGGACGACGTGGGCGTCCTCGAGGCAGCGCTGCGGGTGCGCTCGGACCTGCCGTTCGCCTGCCGCGGTGGCGTGTGCGGCACCTGCCGGGCGCTGCTGGTCGAGGGCGAGGTGGCGATGGACGTCAACTACGCGCTCGAGCCCGAGGAGATCGAGAAGGGGTACGTGCTGACCTGCCAGGCGCACCCGGCGTCCGAGAAGGTCGTCCTCGACTACGACGCCTGAGGCGCTTCCGGGTCGCGTGCTGCGGTCACCGGGCTGTCGATGCTCTCGATGCCGTCGCCGCTGAGCAGGACCGCGCCGAGCGTCGAGAGCACCAGGCCGGCCAGGACGCCCGGCCACCAGCCCGGCCGCACGCCGTCACCCAGCAGGACCACGCCGATCAGCGACGGCACGAAGGTCTGGGTCACGATCAGCGGTGCCGAGGCGGCCGACACCGGGGTGCGGTCGAGGGCCACGGAGTACAGCCAGAAGCCGATCAGCCCGTAGATCCCGACCGTGAGACCGGCGGCGATGCCGACCGTGTTGGTCGCCGACTCGGCGCCTCGCACGGCCACGGCCGAGCCGGTGTAGCCGAGCCCTGCCAGGGCCGCGATCACCGGGCCGGGCCAGTGCACCCCGACGCGGGCGGCGAGCAGCAGCAGCGCGATGCCCACCCACAGGGCGACCGCGAACCACACCGACGTGAACAGCTCGCCCGGCTCGCCGGACGACACCGAGAGCAGCACGAGACCGACCGAGACCATGCCCACGGCCGCCCAGTGCGCCGGCCGCAGGTGCTCGTGGAGGACGATCGAGGTCACCGCGGTGATGGGCAGGGACATCGCCACCGTGGCCTGGGCGAGGTACAGCGGGAGCGCCCAGATCGCCACCACGTGGAGCACGAAGCCGAGCAGGTAGGCGACCACCACCCCGAGGGTCCACGGGTCCCGCACGGACACCCGCACGAAGTCGACCAGCCCGTGCGGGCGCTCCGGCTGCCGTCGTACGGCGTGGGCCTGCGCCACGGCGGCGACGCCGAAGAGCGCCGCGGCCGCCAGGCCGGCGACCAGGCCCCAGGCGAAGCCCGGGCTCACCGGTAGTGCTCGGGCAACCTCTGGCCGATCCGGACCTGGGACTTCGGCAGTCGCATGAACTTCATCTGCAGCGAGCGCATGACCGCGTAGTAGGTCGTGCCCTTGAGGGGCTCGTCGGGGAACCGCGCGGTGAGCTCGCGGCGCAGCTTGAACCGGAGGCGCAGCATGTCGATCACGATCAGCAGCAGCATGCCGAAGAGGACCGCGTTGCCGTACGACGCCACCGAGGCGTTGCCGGACCAGGCCATCGCCGTGGTCACCAGCAGGACCGGGATCATCAGCTCGACGAACGAGAACCGGCTGTCGACCATGTCGCGGATGAAGCGCTTCACGGGGCCGCGGTCGCGAGCCGGGAGGTACCTCTCGTCGCCGGTCTTCATGGCCTGGCGCATCTTGGTGCTGCTGTCGGACCGGGCGAGCCGCGCGGCGGCGGCCTGCTCCTTGCGGGTGCGCGGCACCTTGGCCCGGGCCTTCGCCGCCGCCTCGGCCTCCTTGCGCGTGGGCGTGGGTCGGCCCTTGCCTCCAGCGGTGCCGGCGTCGGTGACGGCGTCCGTGTCGACGGGCGGGGCCTCGGACTTGTTGCGACGGAACACGGTGCGCCTTCTGGTCGTTCGACGGGTGCCGCGAGTTGTGCGGCGGTGACAGAGCCGATCCTACTGGCCAACCGCTCTCGCCCCGGTTGGCCGGACGTCCTAGGGTGAAGGGGACGAACGACGTGAGCACCGAAGAGGGAGGACCCCCGCGATGGGTGTCTGGCAGCGCATGACGATGATCTTCCGCTCGAAGGCCAACAAGGCCCTCGACCGCGCGGAGGACCCCCGCGAGATGCTGGACTACAGCTACCAGCGGCAGACCGAGCTCCTCTCGAAGGTACGCCGGGGCGTCGCCGACGTGGCCACCAGCCGCAAGCGGGTGGAGCTGCAGATCAACCAGCTCGAGCAGCAGACGACCAAGCTGCAGGGCCAGGCCGAGAAGGCGATCAGCGTCGACCGCGAGGACCTCGCCCGCGAGGCGCTGACCCGCAAGTCGGCCGTCACCAACCAGATCAGTGACCTCCAGGTCCAGCTCACCCAGCTCCAGGGCGAGGAGGAGAAGCTCACCCTCGCGCAGCAGCGGCTGTCCGCGAAGGTCGAGGCCTTCCGCACCCGCAAGGAGACGATCAAGGCCACCTACACCGCTGCTGAGGCGTCGACCCGCATCAACGAGGCGGTCGCCGGGATCGGCGAGGAGATGGGCGACGTCGGCCTGGCGATCCAGCGGGCTGAGGACAAGACCGCCCAGATGCAGGCCCGCGCCGGTGCCGTCGACGAGCTGATCGCCTCCGGCGCCCTCGACGACATGACGCAGATCGGCGGGCACGACGACATCAGCCGCGAGCTCGAGGCGATGAGCTCGCAGTCCGACGTCGAGTCCGAGCTCGCCCGGTTGAAGTCGGCTGCGCACGGTGGTGCGATCGAGGGCTCGTCCTCGGCCGGTGCCCTCGGCGCGGGGTCCAGCGGCCAGCCGATGCAGGCCGGCGACCGAGGAGACACCCGTCCAGCAGCCGGAGGAGGGACGGGCGTGATCGTCCGGATCCTCGGTGAGGGTCAGTACGACGTCGCGGACGACGCGCTCGCCCGGCTCAACTCGATCGACAACGACCTCGGGGCGGCCGTGGAGTCGGGCGACGAGGCGGCGTTCGCGGCCGCGCTGACCGCCCTCCACGACGGCGTCCGCGCCGCCGGCACCGCCCACGCGCCCGACTCGCTCGACGAGTCCGACGTCATCCTGCCGCCGTCCGGCGCGAGCATCGACGAGGTGCGCGAGCTGCTCGGCGACGACGGTTTGATCCCGGGCTGAACAATCGATCCCATGGCGCACTCCCGCTTCATCCGCGACACCGGCCTCACCGTCCGCATGACCACGGTCATGTTCCTGCTGGGCGCCGCGTTCGTCGCTCTCGTCGTCGTGCTCATGTACGCGTTCCCTCAGTGGGCGCTGATCATCGGCCTGGCCGGCATCGGCGTCGCGTTCTACCAGTGGTACTCCTCCGACAAGCTCGCCATGCGCGCGATGCGCGCCCGCGAGGTGACGCCCGAGGAGGCACCCGAGCTGCACGGCATGATCGACCGGCTGTGCGCGATGGCCGACATGCCCAAGCCGCGCGTGGGGGTCGCCGACCTGGACATCCCCAACGCCTTCGCCACCGGCCGCTCGCCCGACCGGGCGGTGGTCTGCGTGACGACGGGCATCCTCGGCAAGCTCTCCGCTGAGGAGCTCGAAGCCGTGCTGGCCCATGAGCTGTCGCACGTCGCCCACCGCGACGTGCTGGTCATGACGCTGGCCTCGACGGCGGGCATCGTCGCGGGCATGCTCACCCGCGGAGCGGCCTGGGGCGGTTTCGGGCTCTTCAGGAGCCGTGACAGCAACACCGGCATCGCGGTGCTGGGTGCCGTCGTAGTCAGCCTCGTCGTCTACGCGGTCAGCTTCTTCCTCCTGAGGCTGCTCTCGCGCTACCGCGAGCTGGCAGCCGACCGGGCCGGCGCGTACCTCACGATGCGACCCGCCGCCCTCGCCTCCGCACTGCAGAAGATCTCCGGCGAGATGTCCGCCATCCCGCAGAAGGACCTGCGTGCGTCGCGGGCGATGAACGCCTTCTTCATCGCGCCCGCCATCTCGGGCGCCACCCTCAAGACCCTGAGCGCCACCCACCCCTCGCTCGAGCAGCGGCTGGAGCAGCTGGCCCGAATCCAGGCCGAGCTCGCCCGGCCCCAGCAGTAGTGGGGATCTGGGACGCGATCACCGGCCGGTCGCGGGTCAAGGCGAACAACCTCGACGCCCTCTTCAACGTCCCGAACGCGGCGATCACGCTCCAGACCGCCGCCGGACTGACGCCCACCGGCACCGGATCGGTGTGCTTCCGCTCGGCCGCCGGGGCGGCGTTCGCGGAGACCCGCAACGACGTGGTCGAGCTGATCCGCTCCGACAGCAGCGCGCCCGAGGTCGACGTGACCGACGACGGCTTCGGCTACACCTGGTTGGTCGTGCACCGCTCACCCGACGACGTCGTGGGCCTGTGCACCGACCTGCACGCCGTCAACACCAGCCTGGAGGTCCAGGGCTTCGCCTCCGGGCTGCTGTGCTCGGTGGTCCCATTCGTTGACGCCGCCGGCCGCCGGGTCGGCCTGGTCTACCTCTACAAGCAGGGCACGTTCTACGCCTTCGCACCCCAGCAGGGCGACGCCCAGGTCCGCGACAACCTGCTGGAGATCTCCGTCCGCGACCAGCTGGCCGGGGAGCTCCCGATGGAGTCCGACCTCTCGCGGTGGTTCGCCCTGTGGGGAGCCCCGGGACTGTGACCTCCTAGGACAGGTTCACGCAGGCCTTGTTGCCGTCAGGGTCGGCGAGGATGGTGAAGCCGTCCTCCTCGCTGACCACCACGCCACCCGCGTCCAGGGCGGCGGCGATGCGCTGCTGCGCGTGCTCGCGCGGGACGAACACGTCGAGGTGGAAACGCTGTCGCGGCGTCTCGTGCTCCTCGGTCTCCTGGAACCACAGGTAGGGCACCCGCCCCTCGACGTCGCGTACGTCGTTGCCGATCGTGCCCCGGCCGCGTGATTCCTGACCTCCGGTGAGGAGGGCGGACCAGAAGGGTGCCAGCCGCTCCTCGTGCGCGGTGTCCAGGGCCAGCTCGATGTTGGTGATGCCCGCCGGGTCCGGACGCGCCGCGTGCTCGGCGGCCACCGCGGAGATTTGTTGCGCCAGGTCGAGGTCTCGTTCGGTCACCCACTCGACAAGGTGCTCGTTGCCGTCGTCGTCGCGGTACACCGCGTCGAGGGTGATCAGCTTGAGGTCGAGGAAGCCGTCGCCGACCGTGGCCCGCAGGTGGTCGCCATGGCCGTCGACCGCGTCCGCGACGGCGGCCAGAAGCCTGGCCCCCGACCGGAAGTCCGGCACGACGTACCGCGCGTGCAGCCCCTGCGCCAGCTTGCGCCAGTCGGTCAGGTGCGCGGCCTGGATCTGGTCCCCGGAGAGCATGTCCATGGCGCGACCGTAGACCGGGCTCCGGACGGTCCGCGTCCGGATGTCCGGGTCAGCGGCCCTCGACGGCCAGGCGGCCGGCCAGGGCGACGTACGTGCCGGCGAAGACGCGGCGCAGCCACTGCAGCACGCGCGGGCGCTCCAGCACCCGCCGACGGAAGCCGGCGGCGACCCAGCCGTAGAGCGCGAAGACCACGAACGTGACGAGCATGAACACCAGGCTCAGCAGCAGCATCCGGGGCAGCGGATCCGCGCTCCCCGAGACGAACTGCGGCAGGAAGGCGATGAAGAAGATCGTCAGCTTGGGGTTCAGGACGTTGATGGCGACGGCGGTGCGGATGACCTCGAGGTCCGACCGCGGCCCGCTCGCCTCGTCGACGGTGAGCTCGCTGCGGTCGCGCCAGGTCTGCCAGGCGAGGTACAGCAGGTAGGCGACGCCGGCGTACTGGATCGTGTGGAAGGCGACTGCGCTCGCGTGCATGACGGCCGCGAGGCCGGTGACGGTCGCCAGGAGGTGCGGCAGGATCCCGAGCGTGCAGCCGGCGGCCGCGACGACGCCGGCCCGGGCGCCGCGGGAGAGCCCGGCCGCGATCGTGTACAGCGCCCCGGTGCCGGGCGTCGCGACGATCACCAGGGTCGTCACCAGGAACGCGATGCTCACCCGGACATGATGGCGGAAGCCGTCAGGGCTCGACGATCGTGATTCCCGGCGGCATCGGGCCGTCCATCGCGGCCAGCGCGGCGCCGGCATCGGCGAGGCCGATCCGGCGGGTCACCAGCCGTTCCGGGTCGAGCGCTCCGGAGGCGACGAGGTCGAGCATCGCCGGGTAGTCGACGGCCGGCATCCCGTGCGACCCGAGGACCGCGAGCTCGCGCGCGACCACGAGGTCCATCGGCACCGCCGCCCGGGCCTCGTCACCGTGGAGCAGCCCGACCTGCACGTGCCTCCCGCGCGGACGCAGCCCGGCGATGGCGGCGGCCGCAACGGTCGCGCGGCCGAGGGCGTCGAGCGAGACGTGCGCGCCACCGGCGGTGAGGTCGCGGACCTCCCCGGCGGCATCGGTCGCCTCGTCGGCGCCGAGGTCGCGGGCGGCGTCGAGCGCCGCCGTACTGATGTCGACGGCCACGACGCGCGCCCCGAGCGCCTTCGCGACCATCACCGCGGAAAGTCCGACGCCGCCACAGCCGTGCACCGCCACCCACTGGCCCGGTCGGACGGCGCCGTGGGTGACCACCGCCCGGTACGCCGTCGCGAACCGGCAGCCGAGCGAGGCCGCGGCCACGAACGAGAGGCCGTCGGGCAGGCGCACCAGGTTGGCGTCGGCTCGGGGGAGGGCCACCCGCTCCGCGAACGAGCCGGGGAGGGTGAAGCCGGGCTGCTCCTGGTCCGGGCAGACCTGCGCGTCGCCGGCCCGGCACTGCTCGCAGGTCCCGCACCCGAGCACGAACGGGACGGTGACCCGGTCCCCGACCTGCCACCTGCTGACGGCCGTCCCGACCTCACGGACCGTCCCGGCGAGCTCGTGACCCGGGATGTGCGGCAGTGCCACGACCTCGTGGCCCCGCCACGCGTGCCAGTCGGACCGGCACACCCCGGTCGCCGCGACGTCGAGCACGACCCCGTCGTCCGGGCAGGCGGGGTCGGGGACGTCGACGACCCGTGGCTCGACACCGAGTGCTTCGTAGACCACGGCTCGCACGCCTGCAGCGTAGGCCCGGGCTCGGGTGGGCTCGCTAGCCTGGCTGCGTGCCCGGAGCGCAGCTGTACGACACCATCGGAGCCACCTACCCGGTGACCCGGCGGACCGAGCCACGCATCGCCGAGCAGATCTGGGCCGCGCTCGGCGACGCGCGGACGGTCCTGAACGTCGGAGCGGGCACCGGCTCCTACGAGCCCCCGGACCGCTACGTCCTCGCCGTGGAACCCTCGGCGCTGATGCGTGCGCAACGCTCGCTGGACGCAGCGCCGTGCCTGGCGGGAGCAGCCGAGGACCTGCCGTTCGACGACCAGTCCTTCGACGCCGCCATGGCGGTGTGCACCGTGCACCACTGGCGCGACCCCGTCGCCGGCCTCCGCGAGATGCGGCGGGTCGCTCGGCGGGTGGTGGTGTTCCTGTTCGACACCAGTGACGCGACCCACTTCTGGCTGACGCGCGACTACGTGCCCGAGGTGGCCTCCCTGAGCGGCTTCCGGGTCCTGGCCGCGCTGCCCGCGCTGGCCGACGCGATCGGCGCTCAGACGGCACCGGTGACCATCCCCTGGGACTGCGCCGACGGCTTCTACGAGGCCTACTGGCGGCGGCCCGAGGCGTACCTGGACGAGCGCGTCAGGCGCGGCATCTCGGTCTGGGACGCGGTCGGGCCGGAGGTCGAGCAGCGTGCCGTTCGCCACCTCCGTGCCGACCTCGGGTCAGGTCGGTGGGCCGAACGCAACAGCGCTCTCCTGGACCTCGAGGAAGCGGAGCTCGGCGCTCGCCTGCTGATCGCCTGAACCTCCGAGGCTCACCCGAGCGCAGCGCACCCGATGCAGCGGCGAGCAGCCGGCCGGGCCTCGAGGCGGGCCGGCGCGATGGCGAGCCCGCACCGCTCGCACGCGCCGTACGTGCCCTCGTCGACGCGCCGGACGGCCGCGTCCAGCTCGTCGAGGTCGGCGGTGGCCTGCTTCAGCACCGCGACGAGCTGCGCCCGCTCGAACGCGATGGTGGCGCCCTCGGGGTCGTGCTCGTCGTCGGCGTTGGAGTCGCGGGACGCGGCCACCATCTCGTCGAACGAGTGCTGCAGGGTCCGCACCCGCGTCGTCAGCTCGGCACGGTCCCGCTCGAGCCGGGCTCGGTGCGGCGCCTCCACCTCAGTCGCGGTGCGACTTGCCCGGCAGCTCGAGCATCCGCTGCAGCGCGACGTTGGCCCAGTGCTCGGTGTCGGGGTCGACCTGGATGTGGTTGACGACCACGCCGTTGACCAGGGACTCCAGCGCCCACACCAGGTGCGGGAGGTCGATCCGGTTCATCGTCGAGCAGTAGCAGACGGTCTTGTCGAGGAACATGATCCGCTTGTCGGGGTGGGCCGCCGCCAGCCGCTTGACCAGGTTGAGCTCGGTGCCGATCGCCCAGGCCGACCCGGCGGGCGCCGCCTCGACCGTCTTGATGATGAACTCCGTCGAGCCGACGAGGTCGGCCTTCAGCACCACCTCGTGGACGCACTCGGGGTGCACCAGGATGTTGACCCCGGGCACGGTCGCGCGCAGGTCGTCGATGGTGTCGGGGGAGAACCGGCCGTGCACCGAGCAGTGCCCGCGCCACAGGATCATCTTCGCGTCCCGCAGCTCCTCGGCGGTGAGCCCGCCGTTGGGCTGGCGGGGGTCCCAGACGACGCAGTCGTCGAGGGTCAGGCCCATCTTCAGCACCGCGGTGTTGCGGCCGAGGTGCTGGTCGGGCAGGAAGAACACCTTGGTGTCGTCGCCGTGCTGCGCGAACGCCCAGTCGAGGGCGGCTTCCGCGTTGGACGACGTACACACGGCGCCACCGTTGCGGCCGCAGAACGCCTTGATGTCGGCCGAGGAGTTCATGTAGGTCACCGGCACCACCGACGACGCGACGCCGGCCTCGGTCATCGCGTCCCAGGCGTCCTCGACCTGGGCGATCCGCGCCATGTCGGCCATCGAGCAGCCGGCGGCGAGGTCGGGGAGGATCACCTTCTGCGCCGGACTCGTGAGGATGTCGGCCGACTCGGCCATGAAGTGCACGCCGCAGAAGACGATGTACTCCGCCTCGGGACGGCCCGCGGCGTCGCGGGCGAGCTTGAACGAGTCGCCGGTGACGTCGGCGAACTGGATGACCTCGTCGCGCTGGTAGTGGTGACCGAGCACGAACACCCGGCTGCCCAACGCCTCCTTGGCCGCCCGCGCCCGCGCCACCAGGTCCGGGTCGGACGCCGCCGGCAGGTCGCCCGGACACTCGACGCCGCGCTCGGAGGAGAGGTCCTTGCCCCGGCCGAGGGGGAGCAGGGGCAGGTCGACGGTCGTGCTCATACCGTGAAGCCTAGAACCACCCTCAGAGGAGCGAGCCGTGGTGCAGGTACGGCGCCGGCGGGCGCATGTCCCGCAGCGCGAGGTAGCCCTCCTGCACGAGGTCGAGCCGGGCGGCCAGCCCGACGTCGATCGCCCACTCGTTCGCCGCCGTCACGTGCGGGACCCTGACGCTCTCACCGCTGGCGGCGAGGCACTCCCACAGCAGGCGGGCGGCCGTCCGGCGGTTGGTCGCGGCGAGCAGGGCCGGCATCCCGTCGGCGGCGTGGAAGGCGTACCCACTCCCGGTCGAGGTGTCGGACACGACCAGCCGGAACATCCCCAGCAGCAGGGCGTGGTCGGGTCCGTGCGCGGCGCCGCGCACCCGCCGGTCGATCGAGTCCATCAGCTCGAAGTCACCGGCGGAGCCGTCGCGCACCTTCTCGACGACCGGGATCGCGGCCCGGTCGACGGAGCCGGACAGGTACATCTGCGGGTGCAGCGAGAAGCCGGCCGCGCGGTAGCGCCGGATCGCCTTCGCGTCCGCCGACGCCGAGAGCATCCCGCGCAGGCAGCCCCGGCCGTGGTGCAGTGCCGCGGCGAGCAGCGCCTTGCCGATGCCCTGGCCCTGCAGCCCGGGCCGGACGACGTACGTCGAGAGGATCCACATCAGCTCGCGGGTGAGTGACGTGGCGCAGCCGATCATCTCGCCGTCGACCTCGGCCACCCAGCAGCCGCCGGGGTCGGTCCGCAGCACGTGCAGGGTCCGCTCGACCCACTGGGCGCCCCGCGCCGGCGATCGCGGCTGCGGCTCGGGTCCTCCCCGCGGCGCGAGCCGCGCGTCGACCTCGTAGAAGCCCTCGGAGCTGAGCCGCTCGGCGGCGACCACGTCCTCGGGCCGCATCGGCCGGATCCGGGCGTCGCTCACGAGGGCGACCATACGGAGGCCGGTACGCCGACCGGGCAGCGAAGACGATCGCGTATGGATCGAGGCGTATCGCCTATGGATCATCCACGCTGAACGCGATGGGATCGAGCCATGGCCACCGAGATCCTCACCGTCCTCACCGCCCTGGGCGCCGCAACGTTCGGCGGCGCGCTGTTCGCCTTCTCGGCCTTCGTCATGCACGCCCTGGATCGAACCCCGACCCGTTCCGCCGTCGAAGCGATGCAGCAGATGAACCTGTCCGCCCCGCGTGCACCCCTGGTCGTCGTGATGCTCGGCACGACGGGGCTCGCGGTCGCGACGGCGGTGCTGGCCAGGTCCCCGCTCGTCATCGCCGGCTGTGCGGCCTTCCTCGCCAGCATCGCGATCACGGGCCTGTTCCACATCCCGCGCAACAACGCGCTCGCGGACGTGGACGCCGCGGGTCCGGACGCCGCGGCCGCGTGGGCGGCGTACTCCGTCCCCTGGCAGCGTGGCAACCACGTGCGCACCGCAGCCGCCCTCGGCGGCGCCCTGCTGCTGATGGCCAGCCTGGTTGGATGAGCGCGTGCGCGTGCTGGTGGCTCCCGACAAGTTCGCCGGCACCCTGACCGCGGTCGAGGCGGCGCGAGCCATCGCGACGGGCTGGCGGCGGCACGCCCCCGACGACGAGCTGGACCTGGCGCCGATGGCCGACGGCGGCCCCGGGTTCGTCGACGTGCTGCACGAGGCGCTCGGTGGCGACGTCCTGGCGGTCACGGTCTCCGGACCGTTCGGCGAGCCGACCCCGGCCACCCTGCTGGTCGTCGACGGGACGGCGTACGTCGAGAGCGCCCAGGCCTGTGGCCTGCACCTGACCCGGCGCGAGCGCGCCGAGGAGGCCTCCACGCGCGGGGTGGGAGACCTGGTGCTGGCGGCGCTCGACGCGGGCGCCCGCGAGGTCGTCGTCGGACTCGGCGGCAGCGGCACGACCGACGGCGGCGCCGGCTTCCTGGCCGCCCTCGGGGCCACCGCCGACCGACCGCTCGACGCCGGACCTGCGGCGCTCGACGGCCTGGGCAGCGTCGACATCTCCGCCTGCCGCGAACGGCTCGGCGACGCCACCCTGGTCGCGGCGAGCGACGTGGACAACCAGCTCACCGGCATGTTCGGCGCGGCCAAGACGTTCGGCCCGCAGAAGGGCGTCGCCGAGGAGCGGATCCCCGTGGTGGACGGCTGGCTGGAGGCGTACGCCACCGCCGTCGACCGCCGTACCTCCCTCCTGCCGGGCGCCGGCGCGGCCGGCGGCCTGGGCTTCGCGCTGCTCGCTCTCGGTGCCTCGCGCCTCCCGGGCCTCGACCTGGTGGCCGGGGCCACCCGCCTCGCGGCGCGGGCGCGGGCCGCCGACCTGGTCCTCACCGGGGAGGGCGCCTTCGACTTCTCCAGCCGCGCCGGCAAGGTGCCGTACGGCGTCGCCCAGATCGCCGCCGAGGCCGTCCGGCCGTGCGTGGCGCTGGCCGGGCAGGTCCTGGTCGGCGCCCGCGAGATGCGCGCCCTCGGCATCGAGTCGGCGTACTCGCTGGTCGACCTGGTGGGGGAGGAGCGGGCCGTGGCGGAGCCCGCGGAGGCGCTCGCGGAGCTCGCCCAACGGGTCGCCCGCACGTGGTCCCACTAGTGGCGGCGAACTCTTCGGAATAACCGCGCGTGTGGGATCATTGATCCCGGTAGCACCCCGTGACGAAGGAGCCCCATCACATGACCGAGACGGTTCAGAGCACCGACGAGCGCCGCACCGACCAGATCAACCTGAGCACCGTGGCCGCCCAGAAGGTCAAGAGCCTGCTCGAGCAGGAGGGTCGTGACGACCTCCAGCTGCGCATCTCCGTGCAGCCCGGTGGCTGCTCGGGCCTGCGTTACCAGCTCTTCTTCGACGAGCGGAGCCTCGACGGCGACGTCGTCACCGACTTCGACGGCGTGGCCGTCGTCGTCGACCGGATGAGCGTCCCGTACCTCAACGGCGCCCAGATCGACTTCGTGGACAGCATCGAGAAGCAGGGGTTCACCATCGACAACCCCAACGCCACCGGCTCCTGCGCCTGCGGCGACTCGTTCCACTGATCGCGTAGCAAAGCCCCCGACCATCGGTCGGGGGCTTTGCTGTGTCGTGGCTCGACGCCTCACCACCGCGCGGAGGTCAGTCGAGGTGCAGGTGCAGCGCGTTGGCGAGCCGCTGGGCGGCCTCGTCGATGCGGATCTCCCGCTTGGGCACCTCGCGCGGGAAGTCGGCGTACGTCAGGCTCGGCGCCGGCCGGCGGGCGGCCCGGGCGACGCTCTCGAGGCGGTCGCGGGTGGCGCGCGCGTCGGCGTACATGTCGGCCATGGTCCGACGCTAGGGGCTACTGGTGAGTACGCCCAGCAAGCGGGGGATCGGGTGCTTCGCCGGTAGGGTGACGCAACGTGTCCCTGCTGATCTGCGGATCCATCGCCACTGACCACCTGATGACGTTCGGGGGCAAGTTCCGCGACTCCCTCGTCGTCGAGCAGCTCGACAAGCTCTCGGTGTCCTTCCTCGTCGACGAGCTGGAGATCCGCCGCGGCGGCGTGGCGCCGAACATGTGCTTCGGCCTCGGCGCCCTCGGCCTCTCACCGGTGCTGGTCGGTGCGGCGGGCGACGACTTCGCCGACTACCGGTCGTGGCTGGAGCGGCACGGCGTCGACTGCTCGTCGGTGCGGATCTCCGAGACCCGGCACACGGCGCGGTTCGTGTGCACGACGGACACCACGATGGCGCAGTTCGCCTCGTTCTACCCCGGCGCCATGAGCGAGGCCCGGCTGGTGGAGCTCAAGCCGATCGTCGACCGGGTGGGCGACCCGACGTTCGTGCTGATCGCGGCCGACGACCCCGAGGGCATGGTCCGGCACACCCACGAGTGCCGCCAGCGGGGCTACCCGTTCATCGCCGACCCGAGCCAGCAGCTCGCGTTCAGCGACGGCGAGCTCATCCGGGACCTGATCGACGGCGCGGCGTACCTGTTCTCCAACGAGTACGAGTCGCACATGATCGAGGCCAAGACCGGCTGGTCGGCAGCCGAGGTGCTCGACCGGGTCGGCGTGCAGGTCACCACCCTCGGCAAGGACGGCGTCCGGATCCAGCAGCGTGGTGCGGCCGACATCGTGCTGCCGGCGGCCAAGGACGTCCACGCGGTCGAGCCGACCGGCGTCGGCGACGCCTTCCGGGCCGGCTTCCTGGCGGCCCTCGAGTGGGGCCTGGGCCACGAGCGCGCGGCCGAGGTCGGGTGCGTGCTGGCGGCGTACGTCGTCGAGACGGTCGGCACGCAGGAGTACTCCTTCTCGCCCAGCGAGTTCGTCAAGCGGATCGAGGACTCCTACGGCGTCGACGCCGCCGTCGACATCGCCCCGCACCTCACCTAGGCGGTCCGCCGCACGACGAACCTGGTGCCGCCATCGAGGACCGGCTCGGTGCCGACCAGCTCCTGACCCTTCATCCGGCACCACGCGGGGACGTCCACGGCCGCGGCCACGTCGTCGGCGAGCAGGCTCACGGTCTCGCCGACCTCCAGGTCGCGGAACGCCTTGGCCAGCGCGATCACCGGCAGCGGGCACACCTGGCCACGGCAGTCGACCTCGACCGTCATCGGTGGGCCACCTCGGCCCGCAGCCGCTCGACCAGCGCCGGGAGCACGGCCAGGAACCCGTCGACGTCGGCCTCGCTGGTGTCGCGGGTCAGCGACAGCCGCACGTTGCCGTGGGTGAGCGCTCCCATGGCCGCCAGCACGTGGCTGGGGGTGAGCGTCGAGGCGGTGCAGGCCGACCCGCTGGCCACCCCGAACCCCAGCCGGTCGAGCTCGGTGACCAGCGACTCCCCGTCGAGGTACAGGCAGGAGAACGTCACCAGGTGGGGCAGCCGGTCGACCGGGTCGCCGACGACGTCGACGTCCGGGATCAGTGCCACCGCGCCCCGGACCCGGTCGACCAGCCTCCGCTGCCGCGCGTCGACCTCGTCGCGGTCGGCCACGACCGCCTGGAGGGCGGCGGCGGCGGCCAGCGCGGCCGGCACGTTCTCGAAGCCCGGTGCGCGCTCGTCGATGCGCTCGTCGACGGGGAACGGGTGCCGCCACCGGGCGCCCTTGCGCACCAGCAGCACGCCCACGCCCGCGGGCCCGCCCCACTTGTGCGCCGACGCGGCCGCCGCGCTCCAGCCGTCGGGCAGCGGCAGCCGGCCCGCCGACGCGCACGCGTCGGTGAACAGGGGTACGCCGTCCGCGGCGGCCGCCAGCGCGGCGACGGGCTGCAGGGTGCCGACCTCGTGGTTGGCGGCTTGGACGGCGAGCACGGACGTGCCCTCCGGGGGTGGCGCCACCTCGACCCGCCCGAGCCGGTCGACCGGCAGCTCGGCGCCGCCGCCGGCCCACTGGGCCGCGTGCAGGACGGCGGAGTGCTCCACGGCCGTGTGCGCGATGCGACCCTCGCGAGCACCACGGTGCAGCCCGAGCAGCCCGAGGTGGACCGCCGCCGTGCCCGAAGCCGTGAAGGAGACCTCGTCCGGCCGGACGTCCAGCGCCTCGGCCACCACCGCGCGGGCGTTGTCGAGCAGGAGTCGAGCGGACCGCCCGGCGCGGTGGAGGCGACGCGGGTCGGCGTACCCCTGGTCGAGGGCGGCGAGGAGGGCCTCGCGCGCCGCGGGGTGCAGGGGCTCGGACGATGCGGCGTCGAGATAAGCGCCGCTGGTCATGGGTTGAAATCTATCCGTCCGGCGGCGGGGACCCACCCGCGAATCCGCGGCGCGATTCGGCTAGTCTGCCGTTGACCGTGGTGGACGAGAGGAAGGCTGCGTTGCGTGGGTGAGCAGACCCCCCTGCGAGGGTCCCAGCGACACGCAGGACGACCGGCGCGCAGGGCCCTCCGCCTCGCCGGACTGGCCGCCGTCCTGGTCTCCGTCGTCGTCCTGACCGGTTGCTCGGAGCAGACGAAGCGCGAGTGGCAGAACCTCGCCATGCCGGACCCCGCGTCCGAGCAGGGCGAGCACATCTTCACCCTGTGGCGATGGGCCTGGGTGGCGGCGCTGATCACGGGCGGCATCACCTGGGCGCTGATGTTCTGGGCCATGTGGCGCTACCACCGCAAGGACGGCGACCCCGACGTCCCGGTGCAGACGCGCTACAACCTGCCGCTCGAGATCTTCTACACGATCGCCCCGGTCGTCATGGTGATCGTCTTCTTCGTGCACACCGTCGACACGCAGAACGCCGTGCTCGACGACGAGGGGGAGCCCGACCACACCATCTACGTCGTGGGCCAGCAGTGGCAGTGGACCTTCAACTACGTCGACGAGCCCGCGGTCGACTCGCCCAACCTCTGGGAAGCCGGCACCGCGTCCTACATCCCGACGCTCGTGCTGCCCGTCGGGGAGACCACCGAGTTCCAGCTCCGCTCACCCGACGTGATCCACGACTTCGGCGTGCCCGGCTTCCTGATGAAGATGGACGTCATCCCCGGCCGCCACAACCACTACCGCATCACGCCCACCGTGGTCGGCGACTTCCGCGGCAACTGCTACGAGCTCTGCGGGGTCTACCACTCGCGGATGATCTTCAACGTCAAGGTCGTCAGCCCCGAGGACTTCGACACCTACCTCCAGGGCCTCGAAGACTCCGGCCACACCTCGGACGAGCCGCTCATCGGCGGATCGAACGCCAGCACGCAACAGGGCCTGCCAGACGAGGAGGTCTCGGAATGACCACCACCGCAGCCCGGTCGACGATCGGAACCACCGCCGTACGCCGCCCGCTCGGCCGGCAGATCGTGCGAGTGATCACCTCGACCGACCACAAGGTGATCGGCAACCTCTACCTCGTCACGTCCTTCGCCTGGTTCCTCATCGCCGGGGTGATGGCCATGATCATGAGGTCCGAGCTCGCCTACCCCGGCAACCAGCTGGTCAACGACGAGCTCTACAACCAGCTGTTCACGATGCACGGCACGATCATGCTGCTGCTGTTCGCGACGCCGCTGTTCTTCGGCTTCGGCAACGCGATCATGCCGCTCCAGATCGGGTCGCCCGACGTCGCGTTCCCGCGGCTGAACATGCTGTCGTACTGGCTGTTCCTCTTCGGCGGCCTGATCGCCGCCTCGGGGTTCCTGACCCCGCAGGGCGCGGCCGACTTCGGCTGGTTCGCCTACACGCCCGCTGTCGGACGCCATTCGCTCGCCGGGCGTCGGCGGCGACCTGTGGGTCATGGGTCTGTGGATGGCCGGCCTCGGCACCATCCTCGGCGCGGTCAACTTCACGACCACGATCATCTGCATGCGCGCGCCCGGCATGACGATGTTCCGGATGCCCATCTTCGTGTGGAACACCCTCGTCACGTCGCTGCTCGTGCTGATCGCGTTCCCCGTGCTCGCCGGTGCGCTGCTGTCCCTCGAGGCCGACCGCCTGCTCGGGGCCCACGTCTTCGACACGGCCCACGGCGGCGCGATCCTGTGGCAGCACCTGTTCTGGTTCTTCGGGCACCCCGAGGTCTACATCATCGCCCTGCCGTTCTTCGGCATCATCACCGAGATCCTGCCGGTGTTCAGCCGCAAGCCGATCTTCGGCTACGTCGGCCTGGTCGGCGCCACCCTCGGCATCGCGATCCTGTCGGCCGCCGTGTGGGCCCACCACATGTTCGTCACCGGGGCCGTGGACCTGCCGTTCTTCTCCGGCATGACGTTCCTGATCGCCGTTCCCACAGGCGTGAAGTTCTTCAACTGGATCGGCACGATGTGGGGCGGGTCGATCACGTTCCACACGCCCATGCTGTGGGCGATGGGCTTCCTGACGACCTTCCTGTTCGGCGGCCTGACCGGCATCATCCTGGCCAGCCCGCCGCTCGACTTCCACGTCTCCGACTCCTACTTCGTCGTGGCGCACTTCCACTACGTCGTCTTCGGCACCGTGGTCTTCGCGATGTTCGCCGGGTTCTACTTCTGGTGGCCGAAGCTGACCGGCCGGATGCTCGACGAGCGCCTGGGCTTCCTGCACTTCTGGCTGCTCTTCATCGGGTTCCACACCACGTTCCTGGTGCAGCACTGGCTGGGCGTCGAGGGCATGCCACGCCGGATCGCCGACTACCTGCCTGGGGACGGCTTCACGTTGCTCAACCAGGTCTCGACCGTGGGCGCGTTCATCCTGGGCGCCTCGACCCTGCCGTTCCTCTACAACGTCTGGATCAGCCGTCGCGCCCCGCTCGTCGAGACCGACGACCCGTGGGGCTGGGGCCGTTCGCTGGAGTGGGCGACGAGCAGCCCGCCGCCGCGCCACAACTTCGTCACCATCCCGCGGATCCGCTCGGAGTCGCCGGCCTTCGACCTGCACCACCCGGAGGTCGCCGCGATGGAGCTGGCGCACAACGAGGCCGCTCGCGAGGGCAAGTTCGCCGACGCCCCCGAGATGGAAGGCCGCGAGGAGATGCTCAACGAGCGCGGTGCCACCGTCGACGACTCTGACAGGGACGGTGACAAGGGATGAAGCACGAAGCCTGGATCTTCGGGCTGTCGACGATCTTCTTCGTGATCGTCAGCCCCGCCTACTGGCTGATCAGCGGGGACTGGACCGGCACCTCCGCCCTGGTCATGACGACCCTGTTGGTCGCCATGATCACGCTGTACCTCGGCTTCCACGCCGCGAGGATGGACCCCCGCCCCGAGGACCGCAAGGACGCCGAGATCGCCGACGGCGCCGGCGAGCTGGGCTTCTTCCCCCCGTACTCCTGGTGGCCGCTGTGGTGCGGCTCCTCCCTCGGCGTGATCGTCTACGGCACGGCGCTGGGCGCCTGGTGGCTGGTCGCCATCGGCATGGGCCTGGGCGTCATGGCGCTCAGCGGACTCGTCTTCGAGTACTACAAGGGCGAACACGCCCACTGATCAGTGGTCTGTCCGCCACGCTCGCGACGAATCGGTTCGTCGCTGACGCCGGGTTACGCTGGGACGGCAACCTTTACCTGGCCCGGGGAGTCCTATCAGCATGTCCGTGAGTCGTTCCCGCCTGCTCGCAGCCGCCCTGACGTGCGGCCTCGTGACGACCCTCGTGGGGTGCAACGCGAGCGAGTCCCCGGAGGCTGCCCCGCAGGCCGGATCGGCTGACTCAGGCGGTGCGACGCCTGACGCGAGCGAGTCCGCGGAGCCCCAGGTCCCGCCCGTGACGATCATGTCGAACGTCAAGCCGGGCGCTGGTGACGTCCCGGTCGACACCCGGCTCACCCTCGAGGCCGACGGCGGCACCCTGCGCAAGGTGAGCGTGACCTCGCCGTCAGGCCCGGTGCCCGGCAAGCTGTCGGGCGACAACGTGACCTGGGTCGCCGGTGGGCTGCTCGAGCCGGGGACGGCGTACGCCGTGACGACCGTCGCCCGCCGCTCCGACGGCACCGACGTCACCAAGCAGTCGAGCTTCCGCACGGTCGACCTGAGCCTCGACCAGCAGACGTACCCGTCGGTGGCTCCGCTGAACGGCGAGTCCGTCGGGGTCGGCATGCCGGTGATCGTGTCCTTCGACATCGCGGTGCAGGACAAGGCGAACATCGAGAAGCACCTCAAGGTGACCTCCACGCCCAAGCAGCCCGGTGCGTGGCACTGGATCAGCGACAACGAGGTGCACTGGCGCCCGAAGAACTACTGGCGCGCCGGCACCGACGTGAGCGTGGACGTCGACGTCAACAGCGTCCCCGCCGGCGCCGGCATCTTCGGCCAGGAGGACCGCCACGTGGAGTTCCACGTCGGCAACGCCAACATCTACAAGGTCAACGCGCAGACCCACCAGATGCAGGTCTTCAGCAACGGCAAGCTGCTGCGCACGATCCCGATCACGACCGGCAAGCCCGGCTTCACCACCCGCTCCGGCGTGAAGGTCATCATCGAGAAGTTCCGCGAGAAGCGGATGAACTCCGAGACCGTCGGCATCGCCCAGAACGACCCGGAGTACTACGACATCGACGACGTCGAGTACGCCATGCGGGTGACCTACTCCGGCGAGTTCATCCACGCCGCCCCGTGGTCGGTCGGCTCCCAGGGCTACGCCAACGTCTCCCACGGCTGCACCGGCATGAGCACCGCCAACGCCGGCTGGCTCTACAACATGACCCAGCGCGGTGACGTGGTCGAGTACACCGGCACCGACCGCCCGATGGAGTTCACCAACGGCTACGGCGACTGGAACGAGGACTTCGCGACGTACGCCAAGGGTTCCGCGCTCTCGTAGCACTCCTCTAGGTGCCAGGCAGCGGTGACCCTGGCACGGTCTGAGCGCCCGAAACCGTGCCCGGCTCACCGCTGGTCCCGGCTAGCGTGGGGGAGCGGTGACCCTGTCACGGTTCGCGCGGTCGGAACCGTGCCTGGCTCACCGCCGACCCGGACCGACCCCAGACGAACGACGGCCCCCACCCGGATCGGGTGGGGGCCGTCGATGTCGTACGGTCAGTGACCGCCGGGCTGGTCGTCCGCGTCGTCGTGATGACCGCCGCTGCCACCCGAGCCCGTACCGGCCCCGGCGGTCTCGTCCTGAGCGCCCCGGAGGGGCACGTCGCCGGCGTTGCGCAGGGCGTGGTCGTCGAACTCGTGACCCGGCGCCGGGTGGTCGAGGCCGGCCTGGAGGTCGTGCTCGTGCTCGGCGTGGTGACGCGCCTCCTCGAGCTCCTCGCGGGTCGGCTTCTGGATGTTGTCGGCGAACATCGTCGCGGACACCTTGGCGCGGAGGTCGTCGAGCCGCCGACCGATTCCACCCTTGGCCGCGACGCCGTGCTCGTCGACACCACTGCCGGGGGTGAAGACCTCGTCGCGCTCGCGTGCGGTGAGCGTGTAGGCGCGGTCCTCGCTGATCGGCAGGTGCCGCTCGGTGTAGCCGCCCTCGGCCGAGCGCATGATGATGCCGGACTCGTAGCCGTGCAGCAGCATGTCGCGGTCGTGTCGCTGGAGCGAGATGCACCAGCGCTTGGTGATGAGGAACGCGATCACCGGACCGACGAACACCGCTACGCGCATGAAGTACGTGATCTGGTTGATGCTCGCGTGCAGCTTGATGGCGATGATGTCGTTGCCGCCCGCGGCCCAGAACAGCCCGTACATGGTCATCAACGCCACCATGAAGGCCGTCCGGGTGGGGGCGTCGCGCGGACGCTGGAGGATGTGGTGGTCCCGCTTGTCGCCGGTGATCCAGGCCTCGATGAAGGGCAGCACCAGCAGCAGCATGAACATGACCACGGGCAGGATCAGGATCGGCAGCATCACGTTCCAGCTGATCGTGACCCCGAAGATGTGGGTCTCCCAGCCGGGCATGATGCGCAAGGCGCCGTCGGGCCAGCCCATGTACCAGTCGGGCTGGGAACCGGCCGTCACCTTTGACGGGTCGTAGGGACCGTACTTCCACACCGGGTTGATCGACATGGTCGCGCCCATCAGCGCCACGACACCGAAGACGATGAAGAAGAAGCCACCGGCCTTGGCGGCGTAGATCGGGAGCAGCGGGTAGCCGACGACGTTCTGCTCGGTGCGTCCGGGGCCGGGCCACTGGGTGTGCTTGTGGTAGACGAGCAGCAGCATGTGGGCGCCCACGAGGGCAAGCAGGAGGCCCGGGATCAGCAGCACGTGCACGGTGAAGAACCGCTGGATGACGATTTCGCCCGGGAACTCCCCGCCGAAGACGAAGAACGACAGATAGGTGCCGATCACCGGCGAGGCCTTCAGGAAGCCGTCGGTGGCACGGACGCCGGTGCCGGAGAGCAGGTCGTCGGGCAGCGAGTAGCCGGTGAAGCCCTCGAGCGTGCCGAGGATGAGCAACAGGCAGCCGATCACCCAGTTGAGCTCGCGGGGCTTGCGATGGGCACCCGTGAAGAAGACGCGCAACAAGTGGACCATCATGGCGGCGATGAAGAGCATGGCGGCCCAGTGGTGCATCTGCCGCATCAGCAGTCCGCCGCGGACGTCGAAGGAGATGTTCAACGTGGAGGCGTAGGCCTCCGACATCTCGATGCCGCGCAGCTGGTTGTAGGAGCCTTCGTACGTCGTCTCACCCATGCTGGGGGTGAACCAAAAAGTCAGGAACACGCCGGTGAGGAGCACGATGACGAAGCTCCAGAGCGCGATCTCGCCGAGCATGAACGACCAGTGGTCCGGGAAGACCTTGCGGACCTGCTTCTTCATCGCGGTGGCGAGACCGGTGCGGTCGTCCACGTACGTCGCGACGGCGCCGACCGGGTTGGGCTTGGACGCCTTGGCAGGCGTGGTGGCGTTCGTGGTCGCGACCTTGCTGGTGTCGATGCTCATCAGTCCTCCAGCTCCTCGAGCTCGGCCTGGTCGCGCTCCGCGTCTTCACGCTCGGTGTTGTCGCGCTCCCAGAAACTTGGCCCGACGGGTTCGGTGAAGTCGCTCTGCGCCACGAGGTAGCCCTCGTCGTCCACCATGATGGGCAGCTGCGGGAGGTGGCGGGCGGCCGGGCCGAAGATGACCTTGCCGTTGTCGGCGAGGTCGAAGGTCGACTGGTGGCACGGGCAGAGCAGGTGGTGGGTGGTCCGTTCGTTCAGCGAGATCGGGCAGCCCACGTGCGTGCAGATCTTGGAGTAGCAGACGATGCCCTGGACCGACCAGTTCTCGCGGCCGGCCCACGGGGTGATGTCCTCGGGCTCCATCCGGAGCAGGATCACCGCGCCCTTGGACTTGGCGACCTGGACCGCGACACCTTCGAGCAGATGGTTGCCTTCCTCGTCCACCGCGAAGATCGCCTCGGGCTCACAGTTCACCAGGTCGCCGATCTGGAGGTCCGAGGGCTTGATCGGTGTGCCCACGACGTCGCGGACGACGCGCATCCCCGGCTCCCAGATCGTGTGGTAGAGCTTGTCGCCCGGGAGCGGACCGAGGTCGCGCAGCATGACGATCGGCGCCAGCCCGACCAGGCCCAGCGCGCCCAGCAGGGAGTTGCGCACCAGAGGGCGGCGGCCGATCCCGGAGTCGCCGACCCCCTGCATCACCAGCCCGACGGTGGTGGCTCGGTCCTCGTCGCTGGAGGAGGCCGGGTGACGGATCTCGACCATCTCCTCGTCGACCATCAGCCTGCGGGCCCAGTGGATCAGGCCGACGCCGATGCAGAGGAACGCGATGCCGAGGGTGCCTCCGAGCATCAGGTTGGAGGCGCCCAGGCCGCCGATGGTGTCCCAGTTGTCGCCGATCTGGAAGACGAAGTAGGAGACGAAGAAGCCGATCAGGGCGATCGTCGCGACGCCGAACAGCGTCGCCACCTGACGTTCGGCCCGCTTCTCCTGCCGCGGGTCGACGTCGGTCGGGCGCCACTCGTGGGGCGGCAGCCCGGGGTTGGGGATGGGCTCATCTCCCTCTGGGACCGACGGGAGGTGCTCGTCGCTCACGCTTCGACCTTACTCTTGGACGTACGGGTGGTATGGGCGGCGATCCAGACAGCGAAGCCGACGCAGGCGCCGATGCCGATCAGCCACGCGGCCAGTCCCTCACTGACCGGGCCCATGCCGCCGAGGCCGAACCCGCCGTACGACGGCTGGTCCTCCAGCGACTGCAGGTAGGCGATGACGTCACGCTTCTCCTCCGGCGACAGGTTGCCGTTGGAGAAGTTGTCCATGCCCTGCGGGCCGGTCAGCATCGCCTCGTAGATGTACCGCGGCTCCACGCCGCGGATCTTGGGGGCGTAGCCGCCGCGCGGCATCGCGCCGCCGGAGCCCTCGAAGTTGTGGCAGGCCGTGCAGTTGGTGAGGAAGATCTGGCCGCCGCGGACGATGGCCTCCTCACGCTCGGCTTCGGACAGGCCCTCGATGCTGTAGTCGGACTCGTCGGGGATCGCCGGGCCGACGCCGAGGGAGGCGACGTACGCCGCCAGGGCGGCGACCTCCTCCTCGGTGTAGACCGGCTTCTTCTTCTGGACCTGCGCGCCCGGCTGGGCCATGGGCATCCGGCCCGTGCCGACCTGGAAGTCGACCGCGGCGGCACCCACACCGACCAGCGTCGGACCGATGATCTGGCCCTCGCGGGAGCTGCGGACGCCCTCGCCGTTCTGGCCGTGGCAGAAGGCGCAACCGACGAGGAACAGCTCGCGACCCTTGGCCACCTGCTCGGCGTCGGTCTCCGCGCGGCCCGCCTGCGCCGGCGCGAACGCGGCGTACAGCGAACCGGTCACCAGCAGGCCGAGCAGCAGGACCAGGAGTCCCGCCAGCGGTCGACGACGGTGCCGCGAGAGACGTCCTGCCAGCCCGTCGATGGGGCGATTCAGAAGGCGCACGGTGAGAGTCCTCGGATCGGATGGCCCGACAGTTGGGATGGCTACTTGATGACGTAGATCGTGAAGAAGAGGCCGATCCACACCACGTCGACGAAGTGCCAGTAGTACGACACGACGATGGCGCTGACGGCTTGCTCGTGGGTGAAGCGACGGGCCATGTAGGTGCGACCCAGGACGAACAGGAAGGCGATCAGACCACCGGTCACGTGGAGTCCGTGGAACCCGGTGGTGAGGTAGAACATCGAGCCGTACGCGGAGTCCTGGATCGTGATGCCCTCCTGGACCAGCGAGACGTACTCGGTGGCCTGACCGGCGATGAACACCGCCCCCATGACGTAGGTGAGGATGAACCACTCGCGCAGGCCCCACTTGCCGACCTGCAGGAGCGAGCCGGACCGGTTGACCTGACCGCGCTCGGCCGCGAACACGCCGAGCTGGCAGGTCAGCGACGACAGCACCAGGATCGTGGTGTTGACCGAGGCGAACGGGACGTTGAGCTTCTCGGTGTTCATCGCCCAGAGGTCGGGGCTGACGGCGCGGATGGTGAAGTACGAGGCGAACAGCGCCGCGAAGAACATCAGCTCGCTGGCGAGCCAGATGATCGTGCCGACGCTGACCATGCTCGGCCGGTCGTCGTGTCCGTGCAGCCGAGAGGCCGGGATCGCTTGAGCTGTCGCCACGGGGTCATTATGTCGGTAGGGCTCCCGTAGGCCACCCCCGACCCCCTGGGAATCGAAGCCTATTCTCGGGTCGTGGACACGGTGCTCATGACGGGGCTCGCGATGGGACCAGGAATCCTGCCCCAGCTCTTTCCCGGGCACGCCTCCGACTACCTCCCCCAGTTCACCCTGGGCCGGGTCTTCACGGCCTGGGAGCTGGCCCCCGTGCTGGCGCTGCTGACGCTCGGCGCGGTCTTCCTGTACGCCATGGCCCTCAACACCCTGCACGGCCGCGGGGACCGCTGGCCCGTCGGCCGGACGCTGGCCTTCGCGGCCGGGATCGGGGCCTTCGTGCTGGCCACGCAGTCCGGCCTGGCGGCGTACGACACCACGCTCCTGAGCGCGCACATGGCCCAGCACATGATCCTGTCGATGGTCGTGCCCCTGGCCATCGCGCTGTCCGCGCCGGTCACGCTCGCCCTCCGCACCCTGCCGTCGCGGCCGCGGCGCTGGCTGCTCGCGGTCCTGCACTCGCGGGTCGCCAAGGTGCTGACCTTCCCGCCGCTCACCCTGCTGCTCTACATCGTGTCGCCGTGGGCGCTGTACTTCTCCGGCTGGTACGACGCGTCGTTGCAGTCGTCCTTCGTCCACGAGGCCATGCACGTGCACCTGGTCGTGGTCGGCTGCCTGTTCTTCTGGCCGCTGGTGGGGGTCGACCCGGTGCCGGGTCGGGTGAGCTACCCGTTCCGGATGCTGCTCGTCCTGCTGACGCTGCCGTTCCACGCCTTCCTGGGCGTGACGATCATGAGCGAGACCACGCTGCTGGGCGGCGACTGGTACCCGTCCCTGCACGACGGCGAGATGGGGGCGTGGCTCCCGGACCCCGCCGACGACCAGCACCTGGCCGGCGGCCTCCTCTGGAGCTCCGGCGACCTGGTCGGGCTGGTGCTCTTCGGGGTGATCTTCGTGCAGTGGGTGCGGTCCTCGATGAGGGAGGGCGAGCGCGAGGACCGGCGCCTGGACCTGCTCGAGGCCCGGTCACAGTCCCGGGCAAGCAAGCAGGCCGAGCCCCGGTAGCATGCCGCTCGTGAACCCCGCCCCAGGTTCGGCCAAGCCGTTGAAGGTCCTCGTCTACAGCGACGACGTCAACACCCGTCAGCAGGTCATCCTCGCGCTCGGGCGGCGTCCGCACCCCGACCTCCCGGAGCTGACCTACACCGAGGTGGCCACCGAGCCGGTCGTGCTGCAGCACATGGACGCCGGGGGCGTCGACCTGGCGATCCTCGACGGCGAAGCGGTACCGGCCGGCGGGATGGGCATCGCCAAGCAGCTCAAGGACGAGATCTACCAGTGCCCTCCGGTGCTCGTGCTGACCGGCCGCCCGCAGGACGCCTGGCTGGCGACCTGGTCGCGGGCCGAGGCCGCCGTGCCGCACCCGATCGACCCGCTGCAGCTCGCCGAGGCCGTGGTGGGGCTGCTGCGCGCGCGCGTGCCGGCCGTCCACGCCGACTGACGCACCCATGACCACCTGGCCCGAGGTCCTCGCGGCCCTGGTCGCGCGCACCGACCTGACGGTCGCGCAGACCACGTGGGCGATGGGGGAGATCCTCGCCGGCGAGGCCACCGAGGCCCAGATCGCCGGCTTCGCGATCGGCCTCAAGGCCAAGGGCGAGACCGTCGAGGAGGTCTCGGGCCTGGCCGAGGCGATGTACGCCGCCCGCACGCCGATCGCCGTACCTGGCCGGCTCCTGGACGTCGTGGGCACCGGTGGCGACCGTTCGATGAGCGTGAACATCTCGACCATGGCGGCGATCGTCGCCGCCGGCGCCGGGGCCAAGGTCGTCAAGCACGGCAACCGCTCTGCCTCCTCGCAGTCGGGCAGCGCCGACGTCCTCGAGGCGCTCGGGATCCGTCTCGACCTGCCGCCCGCCCGGGTCGCCGAGGTGGCCGAGGAGGCGGGCATCACCTTCTGCTTCGCCGCCGCCTTCAACCCGGCGATGCGGCACACCGCGGCCCCTCGCCGTGAGCTCGGCATCGGGACGACCTTCAACATCTTGGGCCCGCTCGCGAACCCCACCCGGCCGGCCGCCCAGGCCGTGGGGTGTGCCGACCCACGGATGGCGCCGGTGATGGCCGGGGTGTTCGCGGCGCGTGGCGTCGACGCGTGGGTGTTCCGCGGCGACGACGGCCTCGACGAGCTCACCACCACGACGACCTCGTCGGTGTGGACCGTGCACGACGGCGAGGTCGGCACCACGACGGTCGACCCCGCCACCCTCGGCCTCGCGCCGAGCACGACCGACGCCCTGCGCGGCGGGGACGCGACCCACAACGCCGAGGTCGTACGGCGGCTCCTGGCGGGCGAGACGGGTGCCGTGCGTGACGCGGTGCTGCTCAACGCCGGGGCGGCGCTGGCGGTCTACGACGCGCCGGGGGAGCCGGTCGCGGACGCGCTGGCGGCCGGCCTTGCCCGGGCCACCGAGGCCGTCGACTCCGGGGCCGCGGCCGCGACCCTCGACCGCTGGGTCGCCGCCACCTCCGCCTGAGGTCGTCCCTCGCTCACCGGGTCTCGTGACGGGCGCCAGCGCGCCTTCCTCGACCTGCAGGGTGGGCCTGGCGTCGCTGTCCGAGTAACCTTGGACAAATGTTGGACAAAATGCCGAGATCGGGCAACCGGTCGGGGCCGGCGCGCGAAGACTCCTACGTGGACCAGGGACAGGCCATCGGCGCGCGGCTCGCTCGCGGCGACGACTCTGCGCTCGAGGACGCCTACGCGGAGTACTCCGGCAGCCTGCTCGCCTTCCTCCGCCGCTACGTCGGCGTCGACGAGGCCGAGGACGTGCTGCAGCGGACCTTCCTGGACGTGTGGCGCAGCGCCGCGAGGTACGACCCCGAGCAGCGGTTCAGCACCTGGCTGTTCACCGTGGCGCACCGCCGCGCGGTCGACGCGCTGCGGACGCGGCGACACCCGGTGGTCGACGTCGAGTCGCTGCGCGACCTGGTGGGGGAGGACGGCCGGGACACCGTCGACCGGTACGCCGACGCCGCCGACGTGCGGACTGCCGTCGGCCGCCTCCCGGACCACGAGCGGGAGGTCATCGAGCTGGCCTACTTCGGAGAGCTCACGCAGCGCGAGATCGCGGCCGCCCTGGACGTGCCCCTCGGCACGGTGAAGGCCCGGGCCGCCCGCGGCACCCGCCGGCTCGGGGGCCTCGTCGCGGCGGTCGCCTCATGAGTGCCTCCCACGCCGACCTGACCGGTCTGCTGCGCGCCGAGCTCGGCACCGACGAGGTCTCCGCCGCCGGGGAGCACCTGCGCGGCTGCCCCGTGTGCCGCGACGACCTGGCCGAGACCGCCGTGGGACACGCTCTGCTCGCCCGGTCCGCACGCACGCTCGGCCCGGACGCCACCGCGGCCACCGGCACCCCACCGTCGGTGGCCGACCTCGAGGCGGCGTTCCCGGACGAGCACCCGCCCCGCCGACGGCTCCGGCTGCTGGCCGGGGCGGCGGTCCTGGTCGTGGCTGCGAGCGTGGGCGCCGGCGCCCAGGCCGTGCTCACGCGCGACCAGTCCCCCCAGCCCCAGCGGTCCGCCCCCCTCCAGGCGGTCGCTGGGGCGGGCGGCGGCACGGTCTCGATGCTCGAGGCGTCGGGCCGGACCAGCATGACCATCAGCACCCACGACCTCCCGGCCGCACACGACGGGCAGTTCTACTACGCCTGGCTGCTCGACCCGACGACCAACAAGATGCTGCCGCTCGGGCAGGTCGGGCCGAGTGGCACGGCCTCGTTCGAGGTCAGCGACCACCTGCTGGCGGCGTACTCCGCCGTGGACGTCTCCCTCGAGGACGACGACGGAGATCCCCAGCACTCACCGACCTCGGTGCTTCGGGCGACGTACGCCTGAGCCGCACCGCGGAACAACACACCCCACACCGAAGGAGCACCACCATGAGGTTCCGATCGATCCTCGGCTCGGCCACGGCCGGCGCCGTGCTGACCGCCACCGCAATCGTCGCCGCAGGCGCAGCCCCGGCCCAGGCGGCCCCGGCGCGCGGCCTCGGGACGACCTCCCTGGCCAGCGTGCTCGGCGCCGATGGCGTCAAGTTCGACTCCAACTGGAAGGACTTCGACATCGTCGAGGCCGCTGTTTACGCCGTGGCAGAAGCCAAGCCGGACAGCCCCGTGCTCGTCCTCGCCGACGGCACCAAGCGCCTGACGGCCTTCGTGCCCACCGGACAAGGCGTTCCGCAACCTGGTCAAGGACCTGACGGGCAAGTCGTACTCGTCGGAGAAGAAGGTGTTCACCAAGCTCGCCGGCCTGGTCGACATCGACACGATCGAGACCGTCCTGCTCTACCACGTCGTCCCGGGTGCCACGATCACCGCGGCCAAGGCCCTCCAGGCCGACGGGGCCAAGCTGACCACGGCCGCCGGCGTGAAGCTCAAGGTCAAGGTCAAGAACGGCATGGTCACGCTCGTCGACAAGGACCCCGACACCGCGAACGCGACCGTGATCGTGGCCGACATCAACAAGGGCAACAAGCAGATCGCGCACGGCATCGACGCGGTGCTCCGCCCGGTCGACCTCTGATCTGAGGCACCAGCCCGGATCTCCCGGTGCCTGACCCTGGTCTGCGCGTCATCCCTGCGCAAGACTGGACGTGGGCACCGGGAGCCGGGGGGAGCGAGTCTTCCCCCGTGCTCAGGCCTGCGGGCCGCGTCGTCTCACCCCCGAACGGCGCGGCTCGGCCATGTCCGCTACTCGGACGTCGGCCAGCCGGGCGGCGCTTCGAGGAGCACCAGCGTGTCGCTGCGCTCGGTGATCGTCCAGCCCTCGAGCCTGTCCAGCCCGTAGGCAGGCGCGACCCCGGTCGGAGCAGGGCGTACGTGGCCCCAGTGCCCTTGACGCTCTCGAGCCAGCCGGCGTTGGTCGCGTCCATCTGGTAGTTCCGGGCGATCTCGTTGTCGGTGAAGATGTCGCCGTAGCCGTTCATCACGAAGTTCGAGCTCGGGGTAGCGCCACATGAGGTAGCCACCCTCGCCCCAGTCGTTCAGCACCGACGGTGCCGGCCGGCAGCTGCGTCGAGAGTCGGACAGCCAGTCCGGGTACGTCGGCGGGCCGGGCGGCTGGTCAGCCGTCCGCGGCACGAGAACGGCAAGGACGGCCAGGCACACGCCTGCTGCGCCCGAGCACGGACGCTCGTTCCAGGCGAGACACCGGGGGCCGCTTCCCGCAGCGCCTCCTGGATGGCCGCGGCGGCGAAGGGAACGATCATCACGGCCGCCACGATGACGGTGCGGTTCGATGTACACGGCCGAACCCGCCCGCGAGCAGCAGGAGGAGCAGCTCGGTCCACGAGAGGACCGAGGGCCTGCGAGCGAGCCGGATGACGACGACGCCGAACAGGACCAGCAGCGCGATGGCGTTGCCGTCGGTGAAGCGGGTGGCTGCCACTCCGCGAAGTACTGGCTCCGCGAGCTCACCTCCAGCACCGCCGAGTACAGCGCGCGGGCCCACGGGGGTGAGGGCGGCCGCGATGGCAGACGACACGGGGATGGCGGCCAGTCGCAGCCACTGGCGCCGCGTCACCGCACGGTCCAGGGCGAGGCCGACCAGCGGCCACGAGCCCGATGATGATGCCGACGCGGCCACATGCCGTGGACCATCGCCCACACCCACGTGAGCGGCACCAGCCACCAGCGGGCCTTGCCGTCCTGACGAGTCTGGAGCCACGCGGCCGTCGTCACGGCGATCAGCAGGTAGCTGAGCACCTGAGGACGCATCGACATGCCCCGGGGACGCGGCGATGATGGCCACGGCCGTGACCGGCGCGGCGGCGATCGGGCTGGCGTAGCGGCGCGCGATCGTCCAGAGGGTCAGGGCCAGGGCGAGGTACAGGAGACCGGACAGCCAGGCAACACCGGCCAGCCCGAACCAGTCCTCGATCTGGGCCATCACGACCTGGGGCAGCCACTGGGTCGGCACCCACTCGGCGGTGCCGAACGTGGTCACGCTGCCCGGATCTGTGAGCGACCAGTTGCCGGTGAGGAACTCGTGGCCGAAGCGGAGGTGGAAGTAGGTGTCGGTGTTGCTGAGCGGGTCCTTGGCGTGGTTCGTGAGGAGCGCGAAGACTCCCACGACGATGATGGTCGGGATGACGAACCGGATCAGGTTGAGCACGCTCGGGCCGCTGCCAGCCGAGCGCGAGTGTTCGGTCTCTTCCGGAGCCGTCATCGTCAGGTTGTCGGTCGCCACGCGCATCACACCGCCAGGACGTACGACGCCCCGTCGCGGCGGAAGCCGACGCGGGCGTAGTACGGGTCGACCGTGAGCGGCGACGTGACGACCGTGCTGATGCCCAGGTCGCGGAGCATGCCGCTCTCCCGCCAGACGAACTCGCCCGGCGAGAAGTCGCGGAACCGCTTGGTCACGTAGTCGAGCTCCACGTGGGCCACGTCGCCATCGACGCGGATGATCACCACACCCACGGTCTCGTCACCTTTCAGGATCAGGAACGGATGCCGGTCGTCGCGCGGCACCCCGTCCCAGTCGAAGTCGGGCTGGTAGCGCAGCACGTCCGCCCGGTGCACCTGCAAGACATACGCGAGGTACGCGTCGTCCGACTTGACCGCCAGCACCCGGAACGCCGACCCGTCGTGCCGGTCGAGCAGCAGGCGCCGGATGAACCACACGTTGATGGCGCTCGTCGCGAGGTTCATCGCCACCATCGGCCAAACCCCGACCAGGGCGTTGAACACCACCAGCATCAAGCCCGCCAGCAGGTTGAGCAGCCGGAACCGCAGCACCCGTGCCTGCAGCAGCGACAAGATGAGCAGGGCCGAGCCGGCCCACCCGAACAGGTTCAGCCAGTGGTCGGCGAGCCAGGTCACGGCGCGACCCTACTGCCGCGCCGCGACCCGACCCGATCGTCATCGCACCGACGCGGAGATCCGTCCGGACCCTGGCGCTGGTCATCGACTCGACGTTGCTGGGCACCAGGTTGTTGCCGTGGACGTCCTTGATCAGCTTCGTGGAGAAGCGGATCTGGTAGTCGCCGGCCTTCAGGCGGCCCTTCGGGTCGATGGAGGCTACCTTGCCCTTCTTGAGGGCCTTGATCTTGACCTTGATCTTGACCCACTTCTTGCCCTTGGCCTTGTACATCTTGATCGACTTGCCCGAGATGCCGCGCACCTTCTCGCTGAACGTCGCCTTGATCGTCGACTTGGCCTTGAGCTCGTCGAGGTCAGGCGCGAACTTCTTGATGAACGGGGCAGTGGCGTCGACCTTGTACTGGCGCGTCGCGCTGGTCGCCAGCGGGTTGCCGGCACCGTCGTAGGCCGTCACGCTCCACGCGTAGCTACCCGTGCTCTGGCCGCTGGGCGCGTAGGCCGTGGCCACCGTGGTCACGCTGCTGGCCTTGGTCCCAGTGATGTTGAGCTTGTAGCTCGCCGCACCCGGCACCTCGGTCCACTCGAACAGGGCACCCGCGTTCTTCAGCCAGATGCCGGCCGCCGGGCTCAGCAGGTTCGGCGCCACGCCCGACGAGAAGAACGACTGTGCGCTCGGACCAGGGGCCCGGGTTGCCGGACGCGTCGTTGCGACGGACCCGCCACACGTACGGCGTGCCCGCGGCCGGGATCGGCGACGGCGGCGCGTACGCCGTCGTCTTCACCGTGGCGCTGAACACCCGGTTCGCCGCGCTGAAGGACTGGTCGTTGTTGCGGTAGACCTCGACCGTGTACGACGCGGCGAAGGGCTGCGGCAGCCCAGCGGAACGGCGTGGTGCCGGGCACCTGCACTCCGCCGACCGGCGAGGAGGGCGACGACCGCGGGCTAGGACTTGGTGAACGTCTGCACCGGGGACCAGGTCAGGCCCTGGTTCTCGACGTCGACGCGCCTGGACCCGCCAGAAGTAGGTGCCCTCGGGGTACAGGTCGTCGTAGGCGGTGTACGTCGCTTGGTCGACGATCGGCGTGTCGATCGGGGTCGAGAACGACGGGTCGTTGTCGACCTGGAGCCGGTAGGTCTTGGCGCTCTGGTTGCCCAGCTCGCCGCCACAGGCGACGGCCCGGTTCGTGTCGTAGGTAGTCCTGCCAGGTGAACGTGATCTCGCTGGCGCTGGGGTTGGATGACGACAGGTCCCGCGATCGGCGGGCGACGCCTTGCGGAACGCGTCGAGTGTCAGGCAGCGTCGCGTGTGACATCGGGGACCGGGCCGACAGTGGTGCAGCCGCTAGGTCAGGCACGGCTCGGACGTGCCAGTAGTAGGCGCGAGCCCGCCTGGCTCTCCGGCAGCTGCGCCAGGTCGTCGCTCGAGTCGGCAGCTGGAAGACGTGTTGTCGTGACGGGACGGTCGGCGCATCTCCGTCGTCGTGAAGTTCTCGTCCTGGGCGATAGTAGACGTTGTAGGACGTTGCGCCCGGGCACCGGGTCCCACGCAGAAGACGGGCGTGCTGGGCACGCCGTCGCAGATGTCGTTCAGTCCGCTGCGGCCGTGCAGCCTGCCGCCGCCGACGCGCCGGTGCCGTCGAGCGCGACCTTGAGCCCGGTGACCGAGCCGGTCGTCCCAGGTCGACGTCAGCGCCGAGGCGGTGCCGGCGGTGTCCACGTGACCGCCTGCGGCGTCGAGAACAGGCCCGGCAGACCGTCGTCCGCCGGGTACGGCTCGTCGATCGGCCGCACCTGCCAGTAGCGGTCCCGTCGCGTAGGCCGCAGTCACCGGCGATGCTGCGCGGCGTGTAGGTCGTGCCGGCCGTCTTGCACGTCTTGGTCGACGGCCGGCGCGAGAAGTTCGCGTTGGTCGAGACTAGAGCTCGTAGTGCTGGCGTGCTGGACCGGCGTCCACTGGAAGAACGGCTTCGTCCCATGGTGCCGGGCGTGCCCTCGGTGCCCGAGCGGGTAGACCGGCTGCGGGCTGTGTCCGGCCACGCCGCTTGAAGCCCGAACAGCGACGCGGTCCACGGACGTCGGCTGGCCGGCCAGGTCGACGGCGCGGACCCGCCACCAGAACTGGTCGTTGTTCAGCGTCACCGGCGGGGAGTAGCGCGTGCTGCGGACGTTGGTGATGGAGTTCGCGATGTTGTTGAAGTCGTGGTCGAGGGCGATCTGCACGTCGTAGTAGGCGGCGCCCGGGCACCGGCGTCCAGTCGAGGACGACGTCCTCGATCTCGTGCGTTGACGTCGTTCGGCGGGTAGGTGATCTGCGGCTGGGCCAGCGGCGAGATGTCGAAGCGCGCGGTGTCCGAGGGGAGGCTGACGAGGCCCGTCAGCCCTTGTCGGCGGTGACCCGCCAGTACCAGTCGCCCACGGTCAGGGGATCGGGCACGACCAGCGAGGTGGTCTTGGTCGTGTAGACCTTCGCGCCGATCAGGTCGGAGTCCGCGTCGACCTCCACCTTGTAGGAGACGGCGCCCTGGCTGCTGCTCCACTGCAGCAACGGCGGGCTCTGCGGCTGCTGGAGCACGGAGCCGTTCTCGGGAGACAGCGGGATGGGCGTGGTCACCGGGGCCACGGTGAAGCTGCCGTTGACCCAGTCGGACTTGGTGCTGCCGGAGACGGAGCGCACGCGCCAGAAGTTCTTGCCCGGGATCAGCGCCTTGGTCGGCACCGCCTTGGTGTTGGTCGTCTTGGCGGTGTAGTCCGGGGAGGAGAAGCTCGACGCGGCGTCGACCTGGAGCTCGTAGCTGGTGGCCTTCTTCACGGCGCCCCACGACAGCACGGCGGTGCTCGAGTTGCGGATGTCGCTCTTCAGGTCGCCCGGAGCAGCCAGCGCTGAGGCGGGTGCCGTGGTGGCGGCGAGCGTGCCGATGGTCAACGCGGCGGCGAGCGCGCTGATGGTGAGTGCGCGCAAGGTCGAGTGCTTCTGGGGCACGGAAGGTCCTCCCGGGAACTGACGGTGTCCGCGCCAGTATCGGTAAAGAACCCGAAAGGGCGTGGTTCTTTACCGAAATTGGGCCGCTTTTCACCCCGAGGGGCGGCCAGTCAGTCCAGGCCGAGCGCGAAAGCGGACTCGAGGTCGTGGCGGGAGTAGGCCCGGAAGGCGATGTGCGTCTCGGTCGAGGTGACGCCCGGCACCTTGTTGAGCTGGTCGGCCACCACCGCCGCCACGTCCTCGTGGTTGCGGACCCGCACCATCACGATGAGGTCGACCTGGCCGGTCACCGAGTAGACCTCGCTGATCCCGTCGAGGGCAGCGATGGCCTCGGCGACCTCAGGGATCCGGGCGACGTCGGCCTTGACGAAGACGATGGCGGTGATCACGGGCTCAGACTACGGCCGTCGGCATCGAGCTCCGGCTCCCCGTCGTGGCGGACGATCCACCCAGCCCTCGGAGGCGGGGGATCGCCGCCAGCATGGCGAAGGTGCCCCAGCCGACGACCGGGCTCGCGAGCACCATCGAGACCGGCACCAGCCACGGCCGGTCCGTCCGGGCGGCCACCACGACCACCACGAGGGCCAGCGGGAACCGGACCGCCAGGGGGAAGGGGATGGCCACGGGGGACAGGTAGATCAGCCCGGACGAGTCGCCGGCGCTGGTCCGCAGGAAGTCGACCCAGTCCAGCCACGCCTGAGGGCTGATGAGCACCGAGACCGTGAGCAGCGCGAGGGCGGTCACGACGAACGTGGCGAGCCGGCGCCACTCACCCCTCGCCAGGAACCACACGGGACCCACGCAGGGCAGGACCTTGGTGAACGCGGCCACGCACCACGCGCTCGCGTGGGAGAACCCGACGACCGCCATCACGGCCAGCAGCCAGAAGATGTTGCCGGAGAGGATCTCGGGCAGGCAGGCGAGCCACCCGCCGACGGCCAGCACGAGGGGCAGCGGGCGCAGCAGCCAGGCGACTCCGGCGGCTGCCGCCCCCACGAAGCACGGCGCAGAAGACGGCCCACGGCAGCAGCGTCAGCGGCCAGATGACCTGGGCGAACAGCGGGCTGTAGTTGTAGGCGTCGACCGACCCGGGCAGGGCCTCGTAGAGCCCTCCGGACCACGCCACGTAGTAGGCGTGCGCGTCCCAGCCGATGCCGTACTCCGCGCACATCGCGACGGCGTGGATCGCGAGGTAGACCGCCAGCACGAGGAAGGCGTCGCGCAGGAGCCGCCTGCGGACGGACATGCCGGCCATGGTCCGACGGTAGGCGATGAAGCCCTCGGTCGGGCCGGTTTCAGCGGGTCGGTTGGTGCACCGGCGAGACGGCTCGCCGGTCGTCGAACGGCACCAGCGTCAGCCGGCTCTGGTTGACCGCGTCGTGGAGGGCCAGATGGCGGGTCGCCCCGGCGATCGGGCAGGTCCACTCGCCGTCGACGTCGACCAGGCGGATGCCCGGGGACTCCAGCCAGCGCAGGATCCGCTCGGTCTCCTCCGCCGTCGCGGCGGGGACAGGGCCGGCGGCGGTGGCCACCGTCTCGGCGGCGGCCCGCAGCTCGGTGACGTACTGCTGGGCCTCGCTGCCGGCGGGGATGACGCCGGCCGCGGCGAGCCGGCCGTGCCGGACGACGTGGACGGCCCAGCGGCCGTTGTCCTCGCGTCGGGCCGCGACCAGCTCGGGCAGGCGGGTCAGGGCGGTCAGCCGCTGGGTGCGGGCGGCCGCTCGCACGAACGCCGCCAGCCGGTCGCGGTGGACGCCTGCCTCCTCGAACCGCTCGTCGGTCGCGAGGGTCTCCATCCGCTGGTTGATGGCCTCGACGACCTCGTCGGGCCGCCGGACCAGGCTGTCGCGCAGCTGGCGGACCACGGCGGCGTACGTCGCCGGGTCGACGCTGCCGTCGCACGGCGAGAGGCAGCGGCCCATCTCCGCGAGCACGCAGGGCGCGCGTGAGGTGCGCGGCCCGATGCGGTCGGAGCACTGGCGGACGGGGAAGGTGTCGTGCAGCGCGGCCAGGCACTGCTCGGCCGTGCGCCGCGACCTGAACGGCCCGAGGTAGTCGGCACCGTCGTCGACCACGCGCTTGACCAGCGACAGCCGCGGCCACGGGTCGGTGGTCAGCTTGATGAACGTGACCTTCTCGGGGAACCGCGAGCGACGGTTGTAGCGAGGCTTGTGCTCGGCGATCAGGCGCAGCTCGCGCACCTCGGCCTCCAACGGCGTTGCGCACTCGATGCCCGTCACCTCGGTCGCCAGCCCGACCATCTCGCCCATCCGGCTGCGGGTCTCCGAGGACGTGAAGTAGGAGCGCACCCGGGCTCGCAGGTCGCGCGACGTGCCGACGTAGAGCACCCGTCGGCTGTCGTCGCGGAACAGGTAGACGCCGGGCGCGTGGGGGAGGTGCTCGGCCAGGTGCCGCTTGCGACGCACCATCGGGCTGACCCGCGAGGAGAACGTCTGGAGCTCCTCGACGGTGTGCACGCCGAGCCCGCCGAGCCGCTCCATCAGCCCGTGCAGCACGTCGACCGTCGCCCGCGCATCGGCCAGGGCCCGGTGGTTGGGGGTCGTCGACGACCGGAACACCTTGGCCAGGGACGACAGCTTGCAGTTGGGGGCGTCGTCGCGCGTGATCACCCGTCGCGCCATCAGCGCGGTGTCGAGGACCTCGAACGCCGGCCACGGACGGCCCTGCACCTCGGCGAAGTGGCGCAGGAAGCCGACGTCGAACGGCGCGTTGTGCGCGACCAGCACGCAGCCGCTCGCGAACTCGAGGAACGCCGGCAGCGCCGACTCGATCGGCGGTGCGTCGGCCACCATCGAGTTGGTGATGCCCGTCAGCACGGCGATGAACGGAGGGATCGCCGTGTGCGGGTTGACCAGGGTCTGGAACTCGCCCAGGACCTCGCCGCCGCGCACCTTGACCGCCCCGATCTCGGTGATCATCGAGCCGGCCGCGGCCGAGCCGCCCGTCGTCTCGAGGTCGACGACGCAGAACGTCATCTCGCGCAGCGGCCGGCCGAGCTCGTCGAAAGTGCGTTGCGACTCCCATCGCGTCCCGCGATCGTTGACGCCGAGGAGCCCCATGTTTCGGAAGGTAGACGCGCACGCCGACATTCCTCGGCAGGGCACGCGCAATACGCTGGGGTTACGACATCCCGCCCCAGCGACCCGACGTCAGGAGCAGCCATGGGCAACCCGGGCAACCTCGCCCTTCCCGGGCCGGACCAGCGCTGGCGGTGTGGCGGCTGCGGCAACCTGACGCGGTTCGACGTCGCCCGGTCCCGGCGGACCGTGGAGTTCTGGCACGTCGACCTGGCGGGCGATGCGGTGGTCGAGGACACCGAGGTGCGCGGCGAGACGGTCGAAGCCGTCACCTGCCGGTGGTGCGGACGTTCCGACGCGATCGAGGTCGTCCCGCGACACGCGCCGCGCGCCGAGGCGGGCTGACCCGGAGACCGACATGGCCACCCAACCTGTGGGACCCGACGGCGGCGCGTACGACGACCTGTCGGCCCTGCCCGACCCGGTCCGCTCGCGCGTGCTGTCGCTCGCGGCCGACGTGCTGCCCCAGGTGGCCGGCCTGCCTCCCGCCGTACGACGGGTCGCGGACTTCGCGCCCAACCGGCGGGCGCGCCTGGGGGGAGCCGCGATCACCGGCGCGCTGCAGGACGACGAGCTCCGGGACCGGGTCGCCGTGCAGGTCGCTGCTCGCCCCGCCCGGGACGACGACCGGGTGGACGCCGCGGCCCGGGCGTGGCTGACGCGGGGGGAGGGCTGGACCGAGCTCGTGGAGCAGGTGGAGGCCGCCCTGGGGTCCGGTGCACGCGCGGCCGAGCGCGAACCCACCGAGCTGGCGCGGTTGCGCGAACGGCTCGAGGCGGCCGACCAGTCCCTCCGCGAGGCGCGGGCCAAGGCGCGGGCGCAGGTCGAGGAGTACAAGGCCGAGAACGCCACCCTCCGTCGCAAGCTCGGTGAGTCCCGCTCGTCCGAACGCCAGGCCCGCGAGACCGCGGAGGAGGCGTTGCAGCTGGCGCAGGAGGCCCGGGCCCGGGCCGCGACTTTGGAGTCGGCCCAGGACAAGGAGGTGCGCCAGCTGCGTGCCCGTGTCGAGCAGCTCGAGGCGGAGCAGGCCGCTCAGCGCCGCGAGGACCGGCGGACCTCGCGGGCCGATCGCGACGAGGCGACCATCCGGTCCCGGCTGCTGCTCGACGCCGTCATCGAGGCGGCGTCGGGGTTGCGCCGTGAGCTCGGCCTCTCGCCGGTCGCCGGCGCACCGGCCGACCGGCTGGAGGCGGAGCTGTCCGAGCCCGTCGACGACGCCCGGACACCGGGGGCCTCGGGCGTGCTGGGTCCGGGCAGCGTCAGCATCCTCGAGCAGCTGCTGACCATGCCCCGCGCCCGGCTGCTCGTCGACGGCTACAACGTCAGCAAGGGCGCCTGGGCAGGCTCGTCCCTCGAGGCCCAGCGCCAGCGGCTGCTGCGCTCGCTCGCCCCGCTCGTCGCCCGGACCGGCGTCGAGACGACGGTGGTCTTCGACGCGGCGAACCTGACCAGCCGCCCCGTGGTCGCCGCCCCCCGCGGCGTGAAGGTGCTGTTCAGCCCGCCCGGCGTGATCGCCGACGACGTGATCCGCGACCTGGTCGCCGCCGAGCCCCCGGGCGGACCGTCGTCGTCGCGGGTCCGACGACCAGGAGGTCGTCCGGGACGCCCGGGCCGGCGGCGCCCGGGTGGCCTCTGCCTCCGCGCTGGTCGCGCTGCTCGACCGCGGCTGACGCACCGTGGTCGCGGCGGTTTCTTTACCAAAGCGCGCGTTTGCGGGACTGGTGGGTCTGCTGGCTGTGAGACTTGCGGGGTTCCCTGTGAAGGAGTCCTGTCGTGATCTGGGTGATCGTCCCGGCCTTGAACGAGGCTGAGAACCTGCAGGTGCTGGTGCCGCGCATCGTGAAGACCCTGGAGTCGATGGGTGAGGGTGGCCGGGTGCTGGTGGTCGACGACGGTTCGACCGATGACACCGGTGAGGTGATGGCGGAGCTGGCCTCGACGTGGCCGGGGATCGAGCTGGAGACGTTGCGGCACAACCAGGGCAAGGCGGCTGCGTTGCAGCGTGGTTTCGGCCGTGCGTTGGAGGGTGGCGCCGAGGTCGTGGTGATGATGGATGCCGACGGTCAGGACGACCCGGACGAGCTGCCGAAGCTGGTGGCGCGGTTGGAGGCCGGCGCCGACCTGGTGACCGGGGCGCGGTTGATGCGGCAGGACCGGTTCGTGAAGCGGAACACCTCGAAGGTCTACAACCGGGTGACGGGGGTGTTGTCGGGTGCTCCGGGTCGGGACTTCAACTCCGGCTACAAGGTGATGACCGCCGACGTGGCTCGCGATGTGACGCCGATGATGTACGGGGAGATGCACCGGTACCTGACGGTGATCGCGCACGACCTGGGTTACCAGGTGGTCGAGGAGGCGGTCCAGCACCATCCGCGGATGAGTGGTGAGAGCAAGTACGGGTTGGCGCGGTTCTGGCGGGGTTTCTCCGACCTGGTCACGGTGCGGTTCCTGTTGTCGTATGAGAACCGGCCCTCGCACCTGTTCGGTGGGGTGGGGGCGTTCTTGTTCTTCCTCGGCGTGGTGACGCTGGGTTACCTGACGGTGGACAAGATCACCGGTGAGCCCATCGGTGACCGGCCGTTGTTGATGGCCGGGGTGCTGCTGACCCTGGTCGGGCTCCAGCTCGCGTTGTTCGGGTTGTTGGCCGAGCTGATCGTGCACGCCCGCAACCGCGACCGCGCCGCCCGGCCGTGACCGACGGGCCGCCCGGCGCGTTCACTGGCACGGGCACCGCCCCTCGAGTCCGTCGTGTGGGCCGCCCTCGCGGTCTGCGTCGGCGGGCGCGCTCATGGTGCTGCTCGGGAGCCTGGCGGATCGGGCATCTGGACCGACGAGCCGGCGCATGTGCTGCGCTACGAGAATCTGCAGGAGCACGGCTGGTACCTGCTCGACGACGACTTCGACGGTGACGAGCCGGGGTCGTGGGTGACCGACCAGTACGTCTACGCGCCGGTCTTCACCCAGGTGATGCACGTGGTCAACCGGGTGGTCGGCCTGGACCCGCCGGGTGCGCTGGGCACCTCGGTCGAGGCGTACGCCGCTCGGCACCTGGTCGTCGGCGCTGTGCGGCCTGCTGGGTGTCTTCGCGGTGGCCGCGATCGGGCGCCGGCTCCTCGGCTCCTGGGCCTGGGGACTGGTGGCGGCCGCGACCCTGATGGCGATCCCGATGTGGCCGGGACTCTCGATGTTCGACATCAAGGACGTCCCCGCGGCCACCGGCTACACCCTGGTCACCTGGGCCCTGGTCGAGCTCCTCTTCCAACAACCACCACGATGGCGCACCGCCTGGGGGCGTATCGCCATCCTCACCAGCCGGCCTGATCCTCGCCATCGGCTCCCGACCCGGACTCTGGCCCGGACTCGCCGCCAGCCTCGGGGTCGCGGCGCTCCTGGCGTGGAAGCGTCCAGGAATCGATGGGAGCTCCTCGAAGCGTCTGATGTTCCTCTCGGGCTTCGTCGCGGTCGCCGGTGCACTCGCCTACCTGGTGCTGTGGATCTCCTACCCGGCCGTGTTCTCCCGTCCACACGAATGGCTGCTCGGCTCCGTGGTCGGCTCGGCCGACTACACCGGCACGGCGACGGGGAGCTATGACTCGTCTTGGGCCTACCTCCCGGGACGCGTCGCGGTCGTGATGCCCCCACTCCTGCTGCTCATCGGCGCAGTGGGGATGCTGACCCTGGTGCCCAAGCGGCTGCCGAGGGTGACGCCCGAGGTGTGCGGCTGGCTCCTCGTCGCCTCTCAAGCCCTCCTGTTGCCCGTCCTGGCGATCGTCCGGCAGTCGTTGCTGTACGACGATCTGCGGCAGCTGCTCTTCGCCTGCCCGGCGGTCGCGCTGTTGCTGACCGCGGGCTGGAAGAAGTTCGTCGCTGATCTCGGACGGGAGTCCACGACAACTCGTTCGGTCCTCGGCCTGGTGTGGTCACTGGCCCTGCTCGCACCCATGGCCGTCCAGATCCAGTTGTTCCCGTATGGCTACTCCTACGCGGCTCCCCAGGCCGTGGCGGCCGCGAGCTGCGATCGAGAACGACTGGGGCCGCGTATCGCTTCGTGAGCTCCTGCCGCAGGTTCCGGACGGAGAGTTCGTGATCTGCCATCCGTTCCTGTCAGCGCATGGGGAGACGCTGCGCTCTCTCCCTCCGACCGGCCGGCCTGCCGCGGAGGCGAGCTCGGACTGCCGCACCGACCCGATGAGCACCCTGACGCCGTACGGACTGGCCGACGAGGACCCGAACAGATCACGTCGTTGACGACACGTTCTTGGCGCTGTTCTCTCGGGGACGCCCACCCGGCCGCAACTGTGAGGTGCTGGGGTCGGTCGAGCGGTGGCGGTACTTGGCTCGGGTGGTGATGAGCACGGCCGCTCGTTGTGATCTGGTCCTGAACGCGTATCCGGTGATGCGGTGTGACGTTCGGACCGGATGGTTCGGGGGCGGAGTTCTTGTTGGGTGGTTGGACGTCTCACCCGTCCGAGCCTGGTGTACGGCTCCGAGAGCCGTTTGGAAGCTTCGGTTTCGAGTTGCCCGAGAGCTGGGCGGGCGGCTGGGCTGCGGCTGCGGTTGGAGGGCCTGGCGTCGGAGGTGCCGGAGGTGTGGGTGAACAACGAGCTCGTCGCTGGTGACGTCCACGGAGCTCGGGGTGGGTGGTGGAGGTGCCTGCCGAGGTGGTGGCGGCGATGGGGGAGCGGCGGCTGGTGGTGACGGTGGCGCAGCCGGCCGGGGACGCCGTTGGTGCTGACGGGGGTCTCGGTCGAGCCGAGCTGAGGGTCGGTCGTCGGCCGGGACCGGTTTCTTTACCAAAGGGCGCGTTTTCGGGACTGGTCGGTGCTGCTGGCTGTGAGACTTGCCGGGTTCCCTTTGTGAAGGAGTCCTGTCGTGATCTGGGTGATCGTCCCGGCCTTGAACGAGGCTGAGAACCTGCAGGTGCTGGTGCCGCGCATCGTGAAGACCTTGGAGTCGATGGGCGAGGGTGGCCGGGTGCTGGTGGTCGACGACGGTTCGACCGATGACACCGGTGAGGTGATGGCGGAGCTGGCCTCGACGTGGCCGGGGATCGAGCTGGAGACGTTGCGGCACAACCAGGGCAAGGCGGCTGCGTTGCAGCGTGGTTTCGGCCGTGCTTTGGAGGGTGGCGCCGAGGTCGTGGTGATGATGGATGCCGACGGTCAGGACGACCCGGACGAGCTGCCGAAGCTGGTGGCGCGGTTGGAGGCCGGCGCCGACCTGGTGACCGGGGCGCGGTTGATGCGGCAGGACCGGTTCGTGAAGCGGAACACCTCGAAGGTCTACAACCGGGTGACGGGGGTGTTGTCGGGTGCTCCGGGTCGGGACTTCAACTCCGGCTACAAGGTGATGACCGCCGACGTGGCTCGCGATGTGACGCCGATGATGTACGGGGAGATGCACCGGTACCTGACGGTGATCGCGCACGACCTGGGTTACCAGGTGGTCGAGGAGGCGGTCCAGCACCATCCGCGGATGAGTGGTGAGAGCAAGTACGGGTTGGCGCGGTTCTGGCGGGGTTTCTCCGACCTGGTCACGGTGCGGTTCCTGTTGTCGTATGAGAACCGGCCCTCGCACCTGTTCGGTGGGGTGGGGGCGTTCTTGTTCTTCCTCGGCGTGGTGACGCTGGGCTACCTGACGGTGGACAAGATCACCGGTGAGCCCATCGGTGACCGGCCGTTGTTGATGGCCGGGGTGCTGTTGACCCTGGTCGGGCTCCAGCTCGCGTTGTTCGGGTTGTTGGCCGAGCTGATCGTGCACGCCCGCAACCGCGACCGCGCCGCCCGGATGTGACCGAAGGCCCTGGGGCGGTCACGTCGCCAGGCGGCTCGCCACCCCGAGTCCTCGTCTGGACGGCCCTGGCCGTCTGCGTGGCCGGGGTCGTGATGGTGCTGCTGGGTGCCTGGCGTGTCGGGATCTCGACCGACGAGCCCATCCACGTGCTGCAGGTACGACGAACCTGCAGGAGCACGGCTGGTACCTGCTGGACGACGACTTCGACGGTGACGAACCGGGGTCGTGGGTCACCGACCAGTACGTCTACGGGCCGGTCTTCACCCAGGTGATGCACGTGGCCAACCGGGTGGTGGGCCTGGACCCGCCGGGTGCTCTGGGCACCTCGGTCGAGGCGTACGCCGCCCGGCACCTGGTCGTCGCGCTGTGCGGCCTGCTGGGGGTCGTTCGCGGTGGCCGCGATCGGCCGCCGTCTCCTCGGCTCCTGGGCCTGGGGCCTGGTCGCGGCCGCGACCTTGATGGCGATCCCGATGTGGCCGGGGCTCTCGATGTTCGACATCAAGGACGTCCCCGCGGCCACCGGCTACACCCTGGTCACCTGGGGACTGGTCGAGCTGCTCTTCCGTGAACGTCCGGGCTGGCGTGGCAGCTTCGGTCCTCTCGTTGCTCTGACCGCCGGCCTCGTCCTGGGGATCGGCTCCCGACCCGGTCTGTGGCCGGGTCTGGCAGCGAGCCTCGGGATCGTCGGACTGCTGGCGCTCGGTCGCACGGGCGCGGTCCGCGTCGGCGGTCGGGTCACGCCGTTGGCCCAGATGGCTGCTTGCGTGCGTCCTGGCGTACGTGGTGCTCTGGATCGCCTACCCGGCGTACTACTCCCGACCCGACGAGTGGCTGCTCGGTTCGGTGCTCGACTCCACCGACTACGTCGCCGGCCCCAGCGGGGACGGCGGGTGGGTCGTGGACCTACCTGCCGACCAGGGTCGTCGCGCTGATGCCGCCCGTCCTGCTGCTCGTCGGGGTCCTGGGTTGTCGTCACCGCGCTGCCGCGCCGGATGGCCGAAGCTGACCCCCGCGGCAGGTGGGTGGCTCGTTGGTGGCCTCCCAGGCGCTCCTGCTCCCCGGCCTGGCGGTCGTGGGTCAGTCGCTGCTGTACGACGGCCTGCGTCAGGTCCTCTTCGCCTGCCCCGCGGTCGCGCTCCTGCTGACGCTGGGCTGGCGTTCGTTCGTCACCGACCTGAGCCGGGACCACCGGCTCATGCAGCGCGTGCTGCCGCTCGTGTGGTCGGCCGCCCTGCTCGTCCCGGTCGCCGTGCAGGTCCAGCTCTTTCCCTACACCTACTCCTACGCCGCTCCCTACGCGACGCGCCGCTCGGCTCGAGAACGACTACTGGCGGGTCTCCTACCGCGAGCTGCTCCCGCAGGTGCCGCGCGGTGACTTCGTGGCCTGCTATCCCCAACCTCTCACGACGACGGGGAGACGATGCGATACCTCCCGCCGAGCGGACGGCCTCTGGCGGAGAACGCCTCGGACTGCCGGACCCACCCGTCCAGCACGCTCACGCCGTTCGACCTCGCGGCCTCGGACGACGACCGGTTCAGCGTCCAGGACACCTTCATCGCCCTCTTCAACCGAGGGCAGCTGCTGGGCAGCAACTGTCGTGAGCTGGGTTCGGTCGAGCGGCGGCTCTACTTCCAGCGTGTCGTGATGAGCCAGGTCGCCCGCTGCGAGCTCGTCCTCGAGCCCTATCCCGAGCAGGGAGCGGACGCTCGGGCCGGACGGGTCGGGAGCCCAGTACCTGCTCGGGGGCTGGACCTCGCACCCGAAGCAACCCGGCGTCCAGCTGGTCGAACCGTTCGGCAGTCTCGGCTTCGAGCTTCCCGAGGGCTGGGCGGCGAGCCGATCTGCAGCGTCCGGCTGGAGGGCATCGGTGCCGGGACGCCCGAGCTGCGCGTCAACAACGAGCGTGTCAGCGTCGCGCCGGACGGCGACGGCTGGGTGGCGGAGGTTCCCGCCGACATCGTCGGTGCAGATGGGTGAGGGGCGGCTCGTGGTCACCGTGGCCCCGCGGCGGCGGGCGGCGCCCTCAGCCTCACCCACGTGAGCGCTCGAGCCCGCTCTGACGACGATCGCGCAGCGTTGTCGGTGGTCCCTGTCAGAGTTCGGGACATGACGACGAGGATCGATTGCGACACCTGCGTGGTGCGGGGGTTGGCCTGCGGAGACTGCGTGGTGACGGTGCTGCTCGGTCCTCCCCCCGAGCTGACCTTCGACGACGACGCGTGCCGCGCGCTCGACGTCCTGGCCCAGGGCGGCCTGGTGCCCCCGTTGCGGCTGGTGCAACCCGTGGCCTCGCCGGAGATCGAGTCCGCCTGAGCGTCGGCGACGAGCCTGGCTCGGGTGATGTGTGACATATCCACGACAGGCGGTTCCGAAGTTTGGACGCTCGGTCAGCGCCGGACTAGTGTGTGGCGCTGAGGTACTCGTGGAAGTGGACCACCAGGGTCCGCGCGGGTGCCGCGTCGAGTTCGGCCCCTCTCAGCCACGGCTGAGGAGGTCCGGAGCCGGGGAACCAACCCACCTGGGGTGAATCCCCTCCGAGAATGGCGGCCAGGAATCGGGGCCGGGTCCGCCACGGAAGAGGGGTAAGGCCAATGTCGTGCCCGAACCCGTCAGCTCACCCGGTAGGCGTACGACACCAAGGAGACCGCCCGCTCGTGCTGAACGGTCGGAGGCGCTCGAGCGCCGCCATCACTGCAGTCCTCCTCGCCCTCGTGATCGGCTCCGTGCCGAGCTCGCCGGCGCAGGCCGAACCCACCATCGACGACGTCCAGACCCGCGTCGACAGGCTCTACCACCAGGCCGAGCAGGCCCAGGAGCGCTATCACGACGCCAAGGTGGAGCTCGACGAGCTCCGCAAGGACGTCGGCTCGCTCCAGGCCGACCAGGACCGCCAGGACGACCGCCTCACCACGGTCCGTGAGCAGGTCCAGGACTCCATCGTCAGCCAGTACGAGGGCACCAGCCTCTCGGCCGTCGGCCAGGCCGTCGTGTCGGAGGACCCGAGCCAGTTCCTCTCGCAGCTGACCACGATCGCCGCCTACAACGACATCCAGTCGCAGCTGTTCGCCGACTACAGCACCGAGCTCAAGGCCCTCGACATCCGCAGCGCCGCTACCGACGACCGCCGGGCCCGGATGGCCGCGCTCGAGAAGCAGCTCGCCAAGGAGCAGGCCGCGGTGCAGGACAAGCTGGCCGAGGCCAAGGACCAGCTCGACACGCTCAAGGACGAGGAGCGCGCCGAGCTGCTCGCCTCCCGCAGCGGTGACGTCCGGATCCCGTCCAACGTGCCGGCCTCCGGGCGGGCCGCGATCGCCGTGGGTGCCGCACTCGCCCAGGTCGGCGACGCCTACGTCTACGGCGCCTCCGGTCCCGACGCGTACGACTGCTCCGGCCTGACGAGCATGGCCTGGGCGCAGGCGGGCGTCGGCCTGCCGCACTCCTCGAGCGCGCAGTTCGGAGCCGGACCGCACATCTCCTCCAGCGCCCTGCAGCCGGGCGACCTGGTCTTCTACTACAGCCCGATCAGCCATGTCGGCATGTACATCGGCAACGGCCTGATCGTGCACGCCGCCAACCCCGGGACAGGCGTCCTGGTGGCCGGCCTGTTCTCGATGCCGTACTCCGGCGCGGTCCGCCCTGGCTGATCCCCGCCCGCACACCGATGTGAGCACCGCAGGCCGGTCATCCAGCAGACGCTGGTTGGTCGGCCTCGTTGCCGTGGCGGCCCTGGCCGCCGGGGGCATCACGTGGGCGGCGCGGGACGACGCGCCGTACGTCGCCCCCTCACCCGAGCAGTCCGCGCCGCGACCGCGGCCCGCCGAGGCGAGTGCAGCGCTGCAGGACCTGGAGACCGCGCTCGGCGACGGTGACGAGGACGCCGCCGCGGCCCTGGCGCCCGCGGGCGACCCCGAGTCCGCGGAACTGCTGCGCGCCGTCGCGGCCAACGCCCGGTCGCTCGGTCTCGTGCTGGACCTCCGCTACGTGGACGAGGCGGGCAGCGTCGACGCCTCCGGCCGGTGGGCGGGCGCCGTGGCCGCCACGTGGCGCTTCCGCGGCGACGCCGGGAGCGACCCGTCCCGCGCGGAGCTGGACGTCCAGTTCGTCCCCGCCGGTGCCGACAGGGTGGCCATCGCCGGGTTCGGCCAGCCCGACACGGGCCGGGTGCCCGGCTGGCTCGCGGGTCCGGTGGTGGTCCGACGGGCGCCGCGCGTGCTGGTCGTGGTCGCGGGTGCGGGCAGCCTGGGGCGCAGTGAGGCCGAGCGCTACGAGAGGTTGGCGTCCACCTCGGTGGGAGACGTCAATCGGGTGCTTCCGGACTGGCGCGGCCGCCTGGTGGTCGAGGTGCCGGCCACGAGCGCGGCGCTCGACCGGGCCCTGGACGCCGAACCCGGCCACACGGCCGGCATCGCGGCCGTCACCGCTCCGGCCGACGGCTCGACCGACACCGACTCGCCCGTGCACGTGTTCGTCAACCCCGAGGTGTTCGACCGGCTCCAGCCCACCGGTGCGCAGGTGGTCCTCAGCCACGAGGCCGTTCACGTCGCCACCGACGCCGCCAGGAGCGACGTCGCCCCCTGGCTCCTCGAGGGGTTCGCCGACTACGTCGCCCTCCGCGACGTCGACCTGCCGCTGAGCACCACGGCCGGGCAGATCATCCGCCAGGTACGCCGGGACGGCGTGCCGGACCACCTGCCCGGACCAGACGAGTTCGCGACCGGCGCGACGCACCTCGGGGCGACGTACGAGAGTGCCTGGCTGGCCTGCGTGCTGCTGGCCGAGAGCGGGGGAGAGCAGGCCCTGGTCGATCTCTACGCCGACGTCGCCGACGGTCGCTCCCTGGAGGCCGCGCTCGGGCAGCGCTTCGGCATCACCGAGGCCGGTTTGACGCGTCGCTGGCAGCAGCGGTTGGCGGACTTGGCGGGCTGAGAGACTGGCGCGGTGACGCGTCCGGTGGCCAGCGTGCGGACGGTCGCCGCGGCCGTGGCTGTCGTCGGGGCCGTCTGTTTCGTCACCCTGGCAGTCGTGCTCGTCCCGTGGCACCCGGTCCCCGGTGGCGGGCCCTCCACCTTGCCGGCCCCCGACACCGTGCTCTCAGCGGAGCAGCTCGCCCGGGCTGAGGCGTACGCCGGCCCCGCCCGCTGGCTGGGCTGGTCCTCGCTCCTCGTGTCCCTGGTGGTCGTGTGCTGGCTGGGCTTCACCGAGGCGGGCGCGCGGCTGGTCGGCCGGCTGCGGGGCTGGTGGTGGGTGCGGGTGGTGCTCGGGGTCGCCCTCGTGTCGCTGGTCGGCAGGCTGGCCACGCTGCCCTTCGCCATCGTCGCCTACCGCCGCCGCGTCTCCTACGGTCTCTCCACCCAGGCCTGGCCCGACTGGCTGCGCGACGTCGCCGTCTCGTGGGCGGTCAACGTGGTGGCGAGCAGCCTGGTGCTGCTCGTCATCGTCGGCACCGCGCGGCGCTGGCGGACCTGGTGGCCGGCGATCGCGGCGGGGATCGCCGCCACCCTCGTGATGCTGGGCTCGTTCGTCTACCCCGTGCTGGTCGAGCCGCTGTTCAGCTCCTTCACCCCGCTGCCCGACGGGCCCCTGCGCACGGGGGTGCTCGAGCTGGCCGAGGCCGAGGGCGTGCACGTCGACGACGTGCTGGAGGCGGACGCCTCGCGCCGGACCACGACGCTCAACGCCTACGTGTCGGGCTTCGGCAGCACGCGGCGGGTGGTGCTCTACGACAACCTCGTCCGCGACGTCCCGGAGGACCAGGTGCTCTCGGTCGTCGCCCATGAGCTGTCGCACGCGCGGCACGACGACGTGCTCACCGGGTCGCTGCTCGGCGCGGCCGGGTCCGTGCTGGGCATCGGCTTGCTCGGCCTGGTGATCGAGCGACGGCGGAAGCGGGCACACGGGCCCGAAATGCAGAGAACCGCCGGAGATCCGGCGGTGGTGCCACTGGTCCTGGCCCTGGTGGCGGTGGCGGGGCTGCTGGCCAGTCCGATCCAGAACGGGATCAGCCGGCGGATCGAGACCCGAGCGGATGTCGACGCCCTGCTCGCGACGCACGACCCGCAGGCGTTCATCGAGGTCCAACGGCAGCTGGCGATCCGATCACTGGCGGATCTGACCGGGCCGGCCTGGTCGCAGTTCTGGTTCGGCAGCCACCCGACGACGCGTGAGAGGATCGCGATCGCCGGGTGGCTGTCGGACCGGTAGGTCGAGGATCAGCAGTGGCTGCCCATGTTCTGGCTGATCGAGTTGCAGGTCTCCTGTGAAGAGGTTCGAGGAAGATGCCTTGGCCGAAGGCGAAGACGGCCGCGAGGATGACGGCGGCGATGCCGGCGACGAGCAGGCCGTACTCCACGGCAGAGGCGCCGCGCTCGTCCTGGTCGCCCCGAGCCGGGGCGCCGTGACGCGGAGCAGCAGGCTGCAGCAGCTGGGGGGCGAGGACATGCATGGTGGCTCCTAGTGAGGCCGTGGCCGTGGGCCTGGGCGAGACCCAGGCCCACGGCCACGTCGAGCTGACACGAGCTGAGCGATCAGTTGGCAGCCGGTGCGATCGAGTCGTTGGTGTTCTGGAAGACACCGCTCAGGGTGCCACCGAGCAGGAAGACGATGCCGACGATGACGGCGGCGATGCCGGCGACGAGCAGGCCGTACTCAACGGCGGAGGCGCCGCGCTCGTCCATCTTGGCGAGGCGGGCGTTGAGCATGATGCGGAGGTAGTCCAGCATTTCTTTGTCTCCTGTTTGGAAAGGGATGTGAGTTCCAAGAAGGCCGGGGGCCTCCGGGGAAAAGTCTTCCCGAATCGGCCGCTCCACCTCATCGGGTGAACGTTCGATGTCGAGTAGTCCTTTCGGACTATGGTTCCCTGGCCTGATCTGGCCCGCAGGAGAATGCAGAAACTCGCACAGGGCCCTGCGACTGCCGACCGAGGTACTTCTAGTCGCGGAGGTCGCGGCTGGGCAGGCTCGAGAGCAGCCCGATCCGCATCGCCGTCACCAGTGCCTGGGCCCGGTTGCTCGCGCCGAGCTTCTGGTAGATGCGGGCGATGTGGGACTTGGCCGTGGACTCGCTGAGGTAGAGCTGCTGGGCGATCTGGCCGGCGCCCAGGCCGTCGGCCAGCAGCACCAGCACCTGGTGCTCCCGGTCGGAGAGCCGCGTCGACTCCGCCGACGCACGACGCATCATGGCGCCGACCAGGCCGGCGCAGAGGAACGACCGAGGAGACACCACGGCGTGCTTGGCCGCCTTGACGACCTCGGCGCTCGGCGCGTCCTTGCCGACGAAGGCGGACGCGCCGGCCTCCATGGCCGCGAAGATCTGGTCGTCGCCCGAGTGCATGGTGACCACGACCAGGCCCGCCTGCTGGTTGTCGCGGCGGATCGCCCGGATGATGTCGAGTCCGGTGCCGTCGGGCAGCTGGAGGTCGGTGACGACGACCTGGGGTTCCTGCCCCTCGTAGACCTTCAGCGCCTCGGTCACCGTGGCGGCTTCGCCGACGACGGTCATCCCGGGCTCGCGGCCGAAGGCGCCGACCAGGCCCTGTCGGATGAGCTCGTGGTCGTCGACGACCAGGACCGTGGTGTCGCCTTCGGGGGTGTGGAGGCTCATGGTCGCCAGCCTTCCTGGTGGGTGCTGGTCACGGCTGCAGGACACGCCCCGAACCGGCAGGGTTGCTGCTGGGAGACGGGCTCTCAGCCGATCGGAGCACGGTGTGACGGCTCGACGGTGAGCCCTCGAGGACGACGGAGATGATGGTTCCTCGAGGCTCGCGTCGCTGGACGGTGAAGCGCGCCTCGACGAGCCGGGCGCGCTCGGCCATGATCTCCAGCCCGTGCGAGTCCTCGCGACGGCCCAGGATGCCCCGGCCGTCGTCGGCGATGGTGATCTCGGCCAGGGGAGGCGCCACGGTGCACTGGACCTCGATCAGGGTGGCCTCGGAGTGCCGGACCGCGTTGTTCATCGCCTCCTGGGTGATCCGCAGGAGCTCCGCCTCGACGTCGGGGCGCAGGCGTTGCGTGCTCTCGTCGAGGGTGACCTGGATCGGGACGCCCGAGCCGCCGCTGAGATGGCGTGCCAGCGACCCGATGGCGGTGCCGAGGCTCTCGTTCTCGCCGACGCTGGTGCGCAGCGTGCGCACGGACGCGCGGACCTCGCCGACCACGCTGCTGAGCCGTTCGCGCAGGACCTGGAGGCGCATCGTCAGCTCGGGCGAGTCGCTCTCGGCCATCAGGTCGTCGACGAGATAGCCCAGCGAGGCCATCTCCTGGGCCACCCCGTCGTGCATCTCGCGGGCCAGGCGTCGCCGTTCCTCGACGGTCGCGGCGTCGCGGAACGCGGCGAAGAGGAGCGCCGTGTCGAGGTGCACGATGTCGGGCTCGAGGCGGGTGGCCAGGTTGGTGAGGGTGGTGTGCAGGCCCAGGGCGGCGGGGTCGAGACCGGGGGAGAGGAACCCCGTGACGACCGCGACGGTGCCGGCGCCGCTGCCCAGCGGCAGCGCGAAGGCGTGCGCGTCGACGAGGATCGTCTGGTGCCGGAACGCACGGTCGGCCAGCTCCTCGGCCTCCTGCACCTCGTCGCCCGTCCCGGTGTGGTCGTTGATGATGGGGGTGAGCTGCTCGCCGCGAGGCACGTGCACGACCAGCCCGCGCACCGGCAGCTCGTCGTGCACCGCGCTGGCGATCATGGCGGCGAGGGTGACCGGCTCCAGGCCGCGGTGCAGCTCGTCGGAGAGCCCGATGAGCTCGCGGATCAGCGCCTGGGCGTTGCGGTAGGAGTCGAGCGGGTCGACGGGCTCGCGGTAGGTCGCGTGGATGAACGTCCCGATGAGCGCCAGCCCGAGGCTGAAGATCGTCCAGGTCACCAGGCTCGTCGACCGCCGGGATCGAGATCCCGCCGGTGACCGTCACGATCGTGACGCCGAAGGCCGACGAGCTCGATCACCAGCGACGCGAGGGCGCCGACCGCTCCGCGTCGCAGGGCGGCGGTGAAGGGCGGGAAGGCCAGGACGGTGAGGACCTGGTAGCTCTCGGTCGAGCGCGAGGGCGCTGGCCATCCCGATCAGGGCGGCCTCGCCCGCGATGGTGACGACGGCCGGCACGTCCATGCGCTCGGCCGCCGTCGCCGCCAACCAGATGCAGCCGATGGCGAGCACGGCCAGGACGGCGGTGCTGTCGTTCGCCAGCACGCTCGCCACCGCGAGCGCGACGAGCGCGAAGCCTCGCGTCGTCACGGACAGGAAGCCGTACTGACGCGGAGACCGCTCGGTCATCAGTCGATTCCGGCGAACTGGTCCATGATCTGGATCACGGCCGGGCCCATGATGACGATGAACAGCGACGGCAGGATGCAGAAGATCAGCGGGATCGTCATCTTGACCGGCACCTGCTGGGCCTTCTCCTCCGCCCGCTGACGGCGCTTCACCCGCATCTCGGACGACTGCACGCGCAGCACGTTGGCGATCGGGATGCCGAACGCGTCGGCCTGGACCATCGAGCTGACGAACGACCGCAGCTCCGCCAGGTTGGTGCGGTCGGCGAGCGCGCGCAGCGCCTCGGAGCGCGAGGACCCGATCTGCATCTCGCGGAGCACCCGCGAGAACTCGTCGGCCAGCGGACCCTCGGTGTTGTGCGCGACCTGCTGCAGCGCGGCGTCGAAGCCGAGACCGGACTCCACCGAGATGGTGAGGAGGTCGATGGCGTCGGGGAGCTCGCGCTGGATGCGGTTCGAGCGGTCGTAGGTGCGCTGGTAGAGGTACATCGCCGGGGCGAAGAAGCCGGCCACGGTGACGCCGACGACCACCAGGATCTTCGTCATCGGGCTGCCGAGCATGAACGAGAACAGCAGGCCACCGGCGAAGCCGGCCATGGCTCCGACGACCTTGCCGCTCATCACCCGGTCGACGGTCCAGCCGGGCGGGTTGCCGGCGAGGTCGAGCTTGCGCCGGATCCGCTCGGAGCTGTCAGCCCCGGAGAGCCGGCGGCCGAGGCCGGCGAAGCGGTTCTGCAGCGGGATCAGCACCCGCTCGCCGAACGGACTTGTCGAGGTCGGCCTTGAGCTCGCTCGGCGCCGTGGTCATGGCCTCGATCAGCTCGAGCGACCGGGCGACGCCCGTGCTCGGAGCTGCGTTGCGCGCCGCGGAGGCCGCGAGAGCGAGCGCGGTGAACACCAGCAGCACGCCCATGATGCCCAGCATGGTCATGGGTCAGACCTCCACCTTGACGATGCGCGACATCCAGAAGGCGCCGACGCCGAGGATGCAGCACGCTGCCGGCCAGCATGAGGTAGCCCAGCGGGCGCGACCACAGGACCGAGACGTAGTCGTACTTCGTGAAGCAGCAGGTAGATGAAGAACAGCGGCGGCAGGCCACCGAGCACGAACGCGGACAGCTTGCCCTCCGCGGCGAGGGCCGCGACCTGGCGGCGCATGTACTCGCGCTCACGGATCGTGGCGGCCACGGTGTCGAGCAGCTCGGCCAGGTTGCCACCGACGCGGCGCTGGATGTTGATGGCCATCACCACCCAGGCGAAGTCCTTGCTGTCGAACCGCTCGGCCACGCCCTCGAGCGCGGTCTCGAGGCTGACTCCGAGGCGGGTCTCGACCAGCACCCGGCGGAACTCCGACGAGATCGGGTCGACTGCCCTCGTTGACGATGGTGTCGATCGACTGCGCCAGGGACAGACCCGCGGTCAGCGACCCGGCCATCAGCTGGAGGGTGTCGGGCAGGGCCTTGCTGAACCTGTTGCGGCGGCGGCTGCGCTTGAAGCCGAGGCACATCCACGGCAGCAGCGACCCCGCCAGCGAGGAAGAGCAGCCCGATGAACAGGCTGCCGCCACCGATGACGGTGCCGACGAACCCGGCCACGATCACGATGCCGACGTGCAGCAGCAGCCACTCGGAGGCGTTCAGCTGGCTGCCGGCCGCCTCGAGACGCGCGTTGATCCGCATCTCGACGCTCTTGTTGCGGCGGAGCAGCTCCGCGGCCGCGGACTTGGCCGTCGCCAGCTGGTCCTGCTGCTGGGGCGCGGCGTGGTGGCCGGTGCCCGTGCGCCCGGACGTGTACATCTCGACGGTTTCCTCGGCGGTCATCTCCCGCGGTTGCGGGATCGCCATGGTGAGGACTCCGAGGAGGCCGATGCCGAGGGCGACGAGACCGGCGTAGAGGGCCCAGGGTGGCAGGTCGGTCAGTGCCAGGACGACGACAAGCGGGCTCATCGCGCGCCTCGCGAGAAGATCATCGGGTCGACGGTCACGTTGGAGTGCGTCATCTTCTCCAGGAACTTGGGCCGCAGACCGGTCGGGATCAGGCCACCCATGGCGCGGCCCTGCTGGTCGAAGCCGGCGGAGTGGTCGTAGACGAAGATGTCCTGGAGGGTGATCACGTCACCCTCCATCGACTCGACCTCGGTGACGTGGGTGACGCGGCGCGAGCCGTCCTTGAAGCGGGTCTGGTGCACGATCAGGTCGACCGCGGAGGCCACCTGCTCGCGGATCGCCCGCACCGGCAGGTCCATGCCGGCCATCAGCACCATGGTCTCCATGCGAGCCAGCGTGTCGCGCGGACCGTTGGAGTGGAGGGTACAGATCGAGCCGTCGTGACCGGTGTTCATGGCCTGGAGCATGTCGAGCGCCGAGGCGTCGCGGACCTCACCGACGATGATGCGGTCGGGGCGCATACGCAGCGAGTTCTTCACCAGGTCGCGGATGGTGACCGCGCCCTTGCCCTCGATGTTGGCCGGGCGCGACTCGAGGCGGACCACGTGGTCCTGCTTCAGCTGGAGCTCGGCGGCGTCCTCGATGGTCACGATGCGCTCGTCGTTGGGGATGAACGAGGACAGCACGTTGAGCGTCGTCGTCTTGCCGGCACCCGTGCTCCCGGACACGATGACGTTCAGGCGGCCACGGACACAGGCGTCGAGGAAGTCGGCCGTCTTCTCGGAGATGGACCCGAAGTCGATCAGGTTGTGCACGGTCAGCGGGTCGGTCGCGAACTTACGGATCGTCAGGCAGGAACCGTCGATCGACAGCGGCGGGATGACCGCGTTGACACGGCTGCCGTCGGGGAGTCGCGCGTCGACCATGGGGCTGGACTCGTCGACGCGGCGACCGATGCGGGACACGATCTTGTCGATCGTGCGACGCAGGTGAGCCTCGTCGCTGAACTGGGCCTTGACGGGCTGGAGGCGTCCGTCCTTCTCCAGGTAGATCTGGTCGTGGGCGTTGACCATGATTTCCGAGACGTCCGACGTCGCGCAGGAAGGGCTCGATCGGGCCGTAGCCCAGGATGTCGTCGCTGATCTCCTGGGTGATCTTCACCCGGTCGGCGTTGCTGATCGGGCGGTCCTGGCGCGAGAGGACGTCGCCCAGCACCTGCCGGACGCGGCTCTCGAGGTCGGCCTGGTCGACGTCGGAGGCGTAGAGGTGCGGACCGAGCTGCTTGACCAGCTCGGCGTGCACGTGACCCTTCAGCTCGTCGAGCCGCTCCTGCTCCGTGCTGCCTCCGCGGCGCCGAGACGTCGGCTCGGCGGCCTTCGGGGCCTGACGGCGGCGGCCCTCGGCGGCCTCGCCGCCACTGTTGGCGTCCGCGGAGGCGGCGTACCCACTGGGCTGCCCCGGGTCCTTCGGACCCGCGGCGTCGGGGCCGCCTCCGTTGGCGCCCGGGACCGGAGGCGCCAGCCGCATCGGGACCGGGTCGCGTTGTCGCCCTGGGCCGCCTGCTCCGCCTGACGGCGAGCGGCAGCCAGGCGCTCGGCAAGACTGCTCATGGCGACTACCTCCGGATCCTGAACATGCGGGAGCGCCGCTCACCGTCTACTTCTGCATGACGGCCGGGCTCCTGGTCTGAGTTGGGGACGGCGTCCCCGGTGAACATCGCCGCCAGGTTGCGGATGGCCGCGCTGGACGGGTGGTTGGGCGTCGACGTGAGGATGGGCACCCCTGAGTTGGTGGACGCCGCGATGTCGATGGACGTGGTGATCTGGGTCGAGATGTCCATGCCCAGGATCGACTCGACCTTCTGGGCGTCGATCCCGACCGCGTCGTCCGCCCGGTTGAGCAGCAGGTGCCGGTGGCCGCGGCCGATGTTCAGCATCTCGAGGGTGTCCAGGGCGACCTTGACGTTCTTGAGGGTGGGCACGTCGAGCGTCGCGATGATCACGCACTCGTCGGCGTCCTCGAGCGTGGTCAACGTCTGCTCGTCGAAGGCGGGCGCCGTGTCGACGACGACGTAGTCGAACATGGTGCGCAACGTCGTCAAGGTCTGGCTGATGAGCGTGGGCGAGATCCGTTCGCGGACGTCGGGGTGGCTCGGCGCGGGCAGCACCTTCAAGGAGTCCTGGTAGCGCGCCAGCAGGGACTCGAGCAGGGCCACGTCGACGTTGCCCTCCGACCCGATCGCGTGCTCGATCGTGTGCGTCGGGAAGAGCTGGAGCGTGATCGCCACGTCGCCGAACGCCAGGTCGAAGTCGACCAGGCAGACCTGCCGGCTGCCCTTGTCGGTCAGCGCCAGGGCGAGGTTGACCGCGATCGTGGTCTTGCCGACGCCACCCTTGGGGGAGAACACGGCAATCACGCTGCCCTGGTGCGCGGCCTGTCCCGGACCCCGCAGCGCCACCGAGAACTGGTGGGCGCGCGTCACGGCGCCCGCGATGCTGTCGAGGTCGTTGATGGCGACCACCTCGCGGGCCCCGGCCTGCATGGCGCGGGCCAGGGTCTGCGTGTCGAAGCTCTCGCGGACCAGGACCACGCCCATCATCGGGCGACTGACACGGAGCCCTTCGCAGACGGTGACGGCGTCGTCGAACCGGACGTTCGGTCCCAGCACGATGACGTACTCATCGGAGTGCTGCGACAACCACGGGAGCAGTCGTTCGATCGAGTCGACCGACTGACATCCCGGCGGCAGGGCGCCGAGGAGCCGGCGAACGCTGCCACTGTCGGGATCGACGATGACGGGCATGGCCTACCTTCCGGTCACGAGCGGGGTCAGGGCAGGACGTCGGTGTTGGTGGTGGCAGGAGAGTCGGCCTCCACGGTGCTGTCCTTGGTGAGCAGCGCGAAGGTGACGTCGAGCGTCTTCGACGCCAGGATCACCTTCTGCGCGTCCTGCTGCGACAGGGCGAGCGTCAGCAGGGTGCGCGGCAGCTGCTCGGTCTGCTGGGTGCCGTCCTCGGCAGTGGTCGTCGTCGTGACCGGCGTCGTGCTACCGACTCCGAGCACGGTCACGCGATCCAACAGCACGTTGGTGGCGGGTCCGGCAGCTCCGCCGGCGGCGACGTCGCCTCCCTCGGTGGTCGTGACGAAGATCGCCACTTCCGAACCCGGGTTGACGAAGCCGGCGACCCGGTCGGGGTCGGTCAGGTTGACCGAGATGGCCATCTTGCCCTCGGGGATGCCGAGCGGCGAGACCGCCTCCGCGACGTTGTTGCCGAACTTGTCGGCCACGACCTGCTCACCGACGAACAGGTTCTGCAGGGCAACGGTGCCCTTCAGGGCGTCGGGGCTGGTCTGCACGTTGGCGAGGAGCTGGCTGCGAGCCACTGCGGAGGCAGCGATCTTGCCGGCGGCCAGGGCGTCGTCGTAGCTCTCGCCCGCGGTGATGGGCTGGCTGACCGTGAGGACCTGGACGGCGTCGACGCTCTCCTGAGCACGAGCGTCGGCGTTCCGGACGTAGAGGAAGACGAGGAGTGTGCCGAGTGCGGCGACTACGGCGGCGATGATGAGGAGGATCCTGCGGCGATCCATCGGCGGTGACCCTTTCGGTGCCTGGAGGTCGACCCAGCACCCCCCAGCGCTGAGCTTGGTCTGCGGTGATTTCTGCGGACGACGATGTGGTCTTGAGCAATGTGGCGGGCCTTGGGCGGCTCGCCTCACGAATCGTAAAGGCGCCCTCGGAGGCGTGGGGGCTTTTCGTAAAGAAATGGATGGTGGGAAGTCGCGGGGTCAAGCGCCGTAGAGATCGGCGACGTCCCCGCGGTGCGCCCGCATCACGGCATCCCGCTTGAGCTTGAGGCTGGGAGTGAGCTCGCCACCCTCCTCGGTCCAGGCCACCGGCAGCACGGCGTACCTCCGGATCGCCTCCGCCTGGGAGACGGCCTTGTTGGCCTCCTCCACCGCCTCGTCGAGCTCCGCGCGCAGGTCCGCGTCGTCCAGCAGGCCGGTCAGGGCGGTCGGCTTGCCACGGTGCTCGGCCCACGCGGTCACCGACTCGGGGTCGAGGGTGATCAGCGCGGCGATGAACGGGCGGCCGTCGCCGACGACCATGCACTGGTCCACGAGAGGGTGGGCGCGGAGCCGGTCCTCCAGCACGGCGGGTGCGACGTTCTTGCCGCCCGCGGTCACCAGGATCTCCCTCTTGCGACCCGTGATCCGCACGAAGCCCTCGTCGTCGATCTCGCCGAGGTCGCCGGTGTGGAACCAGCCGTCACGTTCCAGCACCTCGGCGGTGGCCGGCTCGTCGTCCCAGTAGCCGGCGAACACCTGGCCGCCCCGGAAGAGCAGCTCGCCGTCGTCGGCCACGCGCACGGTCGTACCGGGGATCGGCCGGCCGACCGTGCCGATCTTGACCGCATCCGGGGTGTTCACGGTGAGCGCGGCCGTCGTCTCGGTCAGGCCGTAGCCCTCGAGCACGACCAGCCCGATGCCGCGGTAGAAGTGGCCGAGCCGCTCGCCGAGCGGCGCACCGGCGGAGACGGCGTACGCGCACCGGCCGCCGAGCGCCGCGCGCAGCTTGCCGTAGACGAGGCGCGAGAACACCGCGTGCTGGGCGCGTACCGCGACCGACTGCTTGCCGCGGTCGAGCCCGCGGGACCAGGCGATGGCCACCTCCGCCGCCCGGTCGAAGAGCTTGCCGCGTCCCTCGGCCGTGGCGTTCTGGGACGCCGTGTTGAAGATCCTCTCGAACACTCGGGGCACGGCCAGCACGAACGTGGGGCGGAACTGGCCGAGGTCACGCAGGAGGAACTGGGGTTCGGAGCTGTGGCCCAGCCGGACCCGGGCCTTCACCGCGCCGAGCTGGATGACCCGGGCGAACACGTGCGCGAGCGGCAGGAAGAGAAGGGTCGCGGCCCCGTCAGCACCGTCAGGGGCGAACAGCTCGTCGAGCTCGTCGATCGCGACGCCCAGCTCGGTCATGAAGTTGCCGTGCGTGAGCATGCAGCCCTTGGGTGAGCCCGTCGTGCCGGAGGTGTAGATGATGGTGGCGAGGTCGAGGGGCGTGGCCGTCGTACGCCGCGCCTCGAGGTCGTCGTCGGAGATGTCGGCGCCGAGTCGGGTGAGCACGTCCACGGCGTTGCCGTCGATGGACCACACGTGCCGCAGCTCCTCGAGGTCCCCGCGGACCTCGGCGACCCGGCTGAGGTGCGCGGGACCCTCGGCCACGACCGCACAGGCGCCCGAGTCGCGGAGGATGTGACCGACCTGGTCGGCCGATGACGTCTCGTAGATGGGGACGCCGACCGCGCCGGCGAACCAGGTGGCGTAGTCGAACAGCGTCCACTCGTAGCGGGTCTTCGAGATCAGGGCCACCCGGTCGCCGGTCTCGACGCCGGCCGCGACCAGGCCCTTGGCCACTCCGCGCACCTGGTCGAGGAACTCCTCGACGGTGACGTCCGTCCATTCCTCCGAGCCCGGCAGGCGCCGCCCGAATGCGATCCCTTCGGGCGCCTCGGCGGCGTTCCGGACCAGGTCGTCGGTGAGGTTGCCGGTCGCCGGTATCCCGGCGGACAGGAGGCCGGACATGGGGGTGGAGAACTCGCGCACGCCCTCTCCTGGGGACCTCGGTGGCGGGGTTCGATCGGGGGCGAGGCTACCGTCCGGCCGCGGTGGCCCGATTGCTAGGCTCCGTGGGTCATGGCTGAGCAGACCTCCTCGTCGATCGTCATCGACGCCCCGCCCGCGGCGGTGATGGACGTGATCGCCGACTTCGCGGCCTACCCGGACTGGGCGAAGGGCGTGAAGCAGGCGACGGTCCGCGCCGAGGGGGCGGCGGGCCGGGCCAAGGAGGTCTTCTTCGCCCTGGACGTAGCGCCGATCAAGGACGAGTACACGCTCGCCTACACCTGGAACGGCGACCGCGACGTCGACCTGGACCCTCGCCGAGGGCAAGATGCTGCGCGCCCTCGACGGTGCGTACGTCCTGCGCGACCGCGGCGACGGCACGACCGAGGTCACCTACCGCCTCGCGCTCGACGTCTCCATCCCGCTGATCGGGATGATCAAGCGCAAGGGCGAGAAGATCCTGATCGACACAGCGCTGAAGGGTCTCAAGCAGCGCGTCGAGTCGCTGGTCTAAGTCCCCTTGCGGATCCTCCTCTTCACCGGCAAGGGCGGCGTCGGCAAGTCGACGCTCGCCGCTGGTACAGCTGCTCTGGCGGCCGCGGCGGGCGAGCGGACGCTGGTGCTCTCGACCGACGCCGCGCACTCGCTCGCCGACGCGCTCGGGGTGGCGGCGGGCGGCTTCCCCAGTCCGTTGCTCGGCGAGCCGGTGGAGGTCGAAAGGAATCTGTGGGTGCAGCAGGTCGACGCCCAGCTGCGGTTCGAGCAGTCGTGGGCGGACATCCAGGGCTACCTCATGTCGGTGCTGGCGGCTGCAGGTCTCGACCCGGTGGCGGCCGAGGAGCTGACCGTGGTGCCCGGCGCCGAGGAGGTGCTGGCCCTGCTCGAGCTGCGGCTGCACGCGGCGTCCGGACGCTGGGACGTCGTGGTCGTCGACTGTGCGCCCACCGCGGAGACGTTGCGGCTGCTGGCGCTCCCCGAAGCGCTGGGCTGGTACATCGACCGGATCCTCCCCGTGGAGCGGCGTGTGGTGAAGGCGCTGCGGCCGGTGCTGACCCGCGCGGCGGGGGTGCCGATGCCGGGCGACGCGGTGTTCGACGCGGTCGTCCGGCTGCACGCCGAGCTCGACGAGGTGCGCGAGCTGCTCACCGGCCCCGACGCCAGCGTGCGCATCGTGCTCACCCCCGAGTCGGTGGTGCTCGCCGAGGCCCGCCGGTCGTGGACGACGCTCTCCCTCTACGGCTACCGCGTCGACGGTGTGGTGGCCAACCGGGTCTTCCCGGCCGAGGGGGCCGACGACTGGCGGGCCGGCTGGGTGCTCGCGCAGGACGAGGTCCTGGCCGAGGTCGAGGAGTCCTTCGCCGGCCTGCCGCTGTGGCGCTCGGAGTACCGGCCGGGCGAGCCGGTCGGGGTGACGGCGCTGCGTGACCTCGCGGCGGAGACGTACGACGGCGCCGACCCGCTCGCCGTACCCGAGGGCGACGGGCCGTTCCGGATGACCAGCCACGCCAGCGGGACGGTGCTGCACCTCGCCCTGCCGCTGGCCGACCGGGCCGACGTGGATCTCGCCCGCAACGGCGACGACCTGGTCGTGACCGTCGGGTCGTATCGTCGTCTCCTCACCGTGCCCGCCGGGCTGTCCCGGCATCGGGTGGCCGGCGCTCGGGTGGAGGACGGGGAGCTGCAGGTGCGGTTCGTCGAGGAGCACAGCGAGAGGGCCGAGGCGACATGACGGACGCGCACGACCCGGTCGGCTCCGCCGCCGAGGAGGCCGCCAAGCTGCTCGGCGCCGTCTCGGAGTGGGCTCGGGAGCACGGTTCTGACGTCGGTACGGCGTTCGGGGGCCTCGCCGACCAGGTCTCGGCCGCCGCGCACGACGTTGACGCGCACCTCGCGACCGGCGAGGACTGCAGGTACTGCCCGCTGTGCCGGGCCGTCCAGGTGTACCGATCCGCGTCGCCGGAGGTCCGCGAGCACCTCGCCACTGCTGTCACGTCGTTGGCCCAGGCCGCCACGGCGATGCTCGCCACCGCCGTGCCACAGCAGCGCGGAACCGGCGTCGAGCGCATCGACCTGACCGACGACTGGCCCGACGACGGCGAGGACCAGGAGTGAGCCTCACCTGCGGCGTCGACGTGGGAGGTACCAAGATCCTGGGCGGCGTGGTGGACGAGGACGGCACCGTCGTCGAGGAGCTCCGGGTCATCTCGCCGGCGACCGACGTCGCCGCGATCGAGGACGCGATCACCAGCGTCATCACCCAGCTGAGCGCCCGTCACCAGGTGGCGGCCGTCGGCATCGGCGCGGCCGGCTACATCGACAAGTCGCGCTCGGTGGTGATGTTCGCCCCCAACCTGGCCTGGCGCGACCTGGACCTCCGCGCCGAGATCGAGGCCCGCGTCGCCCTGCCGGTGGTCGTGGAGAACGACGCCAACGCAGCCGCGTGGGGCGAGTTCCGCTTCGGCGCGGGCGAGGACGTCGACGACCTGCTGCTCATCACGGTCGGCACCGGAGTCGGCGGTGGCGTGGTGCTCGACGGCCGGTTGCACCGTGGAGGCTTCGGGGTGGGCGGCGAGGTCGGGCACATGCGCGTGGTGCCCGACGGCGCCCTGTGCGGCTGCGGCAACCACGGCTGCCTCGAGGCCTACGGCAGCGGCACCGCCCTCGTCCGTGAGGCGCGGGCGGCGGCCGCTGGTGGCTCCCTGTTGGCGCGTACGGTCCTCGACCGCGCCGGCGGCGACCCCGCCCTCATCACCGGCCCGATGATCACCGAGTGCGCGCAGGCCGGTGACCCGTTCGCGACCGAGCAGCTCGCCGACCTGGGCCGGTGGCTCGGCGAGGGCGTCGCCTCGCTGGCCGCGGTGCTCGACCCGGCCGTGGTGGTCGTCGGTGGCGGAGTGAGTGCCGCGGGAGACCTGCTGCTCGAGCCGATCCGCGCGGCCTTCGCCCGCGAGCTCACCGGTCGCGGCCACCGTCCGCTCGCCGAGGTGCGCCTCGCCCGCCTGGGCAACCGCGCGGGCCTGATCGGGGCGGCCGACCTGGCCCGCCACCCCTGAGGAGCCGGCATGTTCGTGGGCGTGGACATCGGCGGGACCAAGGTGCTCGCGGGCGAGGTCGACGCCCACGGCAAGGTCGTGCGCACGGCCCGACGCGACACCCCTGGTCGCCGCGTCCCCGCGGCGCTGATCGAGGCGGCGCTCGGTGAGGCGGTGCACGAGGTGGCCGGCGGCCGCCGGATCGAGGCCGTCGGGCTGGCCGCGGCCGGCTTCGTGGACGCCACGCGCACCCGCGTGCTCTTCGCCCCGCACCTGCCGTGGCACGGCGAGGACGTCGTGGCGCGGCTGACGGCGGCGTGGAACGTGCCGGTGATCATGGACAACGACGCCAACTGCACCGCGCTGGCCGAGACGGCGTACGGCGCCGCTCGCGAGGCCTCCTCGACGGTCCTCGTCACGCTGGGCACCGGCATCGGCGGTGCCGTCATGCTCGGCGGCGAGCTCTGGCGCGGGGCCGGTGGCATGGCCGGGGAGTTCGGCCACCAGCAGGTCGTGCCAGGCGGGCTCCCCTGTCAGTGCGGACGTACGGGTTGCTGGGAGCAGTACTGCAGCGGCAACGCGCTGGTCCGGCACGCTCGTGCGCGCCTGGGTGCCTCGGCTGTCCTGAACGCCGTGACGGGGGACGACCCCGGCGCGCTGACCGGGGCCATGGTGACCGAGGCGGCCAGCCAGGGCGACCCCGTCGCGCTCGCGGCGTTCGCCGAGGTGGGGGACTGGCTCGGCGTCGGGCTGGCCAACCTCGTCGCCGCGCTCGACCCGGCCCTGCTCGTCGTGGGTGGCGGCGTCTCGGCGGCGGGCCGCCTGCTGCTCGATCCGGCCAGGGCCGCCCTCGCCCGCTCGCTGGTCGGCGCCGCCGACCGCGTCGTCCCCTCGATCGCCCCCGCCGCGCTCGGCCCCGAGGCCGGGATGATCGGCGCCGCCTGGCTGGCGAGGACGTTGGTCGAGGAGGGCCGTCAGGCCCGTCACGAGACCCCGTGACCTAAAGCCGGGCGCCGTCGTCGAAGGGATCCCTCGGACCGCGGGGCATCTGGGCGACCAGGTAGCCGAACCCGCCCAGGAAGCCGCCGATGAGCAGCCAGGCCACCGGAGTGGGCAGGGAGATGCGGAACACCGTCGCGAGCAGCAGGATCACGGGGGAGACGAAGACGCCGAGCCAGGCCGCGAGCCGGTCCCTCGGCGGGCGGGGGAGGGGTGGCGGCGGGGGCGGGACGAACCGCTCCTCAGGAGCGACGTCCGCCGGCTGCGGGAGCGGAGCGAGCTCGGGCGGACGCGGCTCCGGCTCCGTCTGCTGCTCGGTGACGCGGGCGTCGTCCTCCGGGCCGAGGACGCGCTCGCCGTAGTTGGCGACGATCTCGCGCCAGGTGGCGTCGTCGCTGGGCTTGTCGGTGGGCCCGGTCACGGACCTACCGTACGTCGGTCAGTGAGCGGGTGCATCGGCGGCGACGCGAGCGACGAACGCCGCCGACTCCTCGAAGATCGTCGGCGCGTCGTTGTCGAGGGTGGCTACGTGGTAGCTGTCCTCGAGCAGGCGCTCGGTCACGTCGCGGCTCGAGACCCGGCTGGTGATGATCGGCACCGACGACGAGTCGACGACGTGGTCCTCCACCGAGCGGAAGATCAGCAGCGGCTGGGTGATGCTCGGCAGGTCCGCGATGAGGGGTTTCCACTGCTGCACGAACGTGTGCAGCGCCTTGAGCGGCGTCTTCGGGTAGGGGTACTCCTCGCCGCCCGGCTTCTTGATGTCGTTGCCGAGTGCGGGCCAGCCCGGGACCAGGTGCTTGAGGACCGGGAGCGCCTTCGCGTCGAGCCGTCGCGTGGCGACGGCCGGGTTGACCACGGCGATGCCCGCGACCTGGTCACCGCGGTCGGCCGCCAACCTCAGCGCGAGGGACGCGCCCATCGACAAGCCGCCGACCACCACCACGTCGACGTCGGACCGCAGCCCGTCGAAGACGCGCTGCACCTCTCCGTACCAGTCGGTGTAGGTCGTGGTGTTGGCGTCCTCCCACGTGGTGCCGTGGCCGGGCAGCAGGGGTACCTCGACGGCGTACCCCTGCTCGGCCAGGTAGCTCCCCCACGGGTTCATGGAGACGGGGTTGCCCGTGATGCCGTGCACGAGCAGGACACCGATGCGTCGGCCGCCCGTCAGCTCGGGTCGGGCGGGGGCCGAGAGTGTCTCGGAGGCCACCGGGGGCAGCGGGGTGGACGGCGTCATGGGCCGCATTGTGCCGCAACGGGGCTAGGCTGACTCGCGGCGCTCAGGTCGGGTCGGGAGGAGGCAAGGTTGTTCTACTGGTTCCTCAAGTGGATCGCCCTCGGGCCGCTCCTCCGGGTCATCTTCCGGCCCGTCATCGAGGGAGCCGAGAACGTCCCCGACGAGGGCCCGGCGATCCTCGCCAGCAACCACCTCTCGTACGCCGACTGGCTCTTCATGCCGCTGACGCTGCCGCGTCGCGTCACCTTCGTCGCGAAGGCCGAGTACTTCACCACGCCGGGCATCAAGGGGTGGTTCCAGAAGAAGTTCTTCTCCGGGGCCGGCCAGGTGCCGATCGACCGTGCCTCCGGATCGGCCGCCGAGGGTGCGCTGTCGTCCGCGCGTCGCATCCTCGAGGAGGGCGACCTGTTCGGCATCTACCCCGAGGGCACCCGCTCCCACGACGGGCGGCTCTACCGCGGCAAGACCGGGGTGGCGCGACTGGCGCTGGAGACCGCCGTCCCGGTCATCCCCGTCGCCGTCGTCGGCACCAACGTCGTCGCCCCGCCCGGCAAGAAGTTCGGCCGGATGACGCGCCCGCTCGTGCGCTTCGGCAAGCCGCTCGACTTCAGCCGTTACGAGGGCATGGAGAACGACCGCTACATCCTCCGCTCGGTGACCGACGAGATCATGTACGAGATCATGCGGTTGTCCGGCCAGGAGTACGTCGACGTGTACGCCCCCAAGGCCAAGGAGCTCGCCGCCAAGGCCAAGAAGGACGCAGCCGAGCTCCCGGTCGTCGACCCCGGGCCGGACGCCGGGACTGACGGGGCCGACGGGACCGAGCAGAAGAAGGCGTCCTGAGGACCCCTCCGTCGTCGACGGGGCTCTTCGCGTCGTACGACGACCCCGCGGCCCAGGCGGTGCAGGATCGGCTGTTCCGAGCCCTGGCCATCCTGCGCGTGGTGCTGCTCGCCAACACCATCGGCCTCAACCTCCTGCGCCACGAGAACTTCGAGCACCCGACCGCGGGCCTCCTGGTCGTGCTCGGCCTGTCCGTGTGGACCGGCGTCGCCATCTGGGCGTACGCCGACCCCGCTCGGCGCACGCCCCCGCTGCTGGTCACCGACCTGCTGGTGGCCGTGGCCGGCCTGGCCGTGACCCCATGGGTGAAGGGGCCGGACTTCAACGCGACGGTCGCGGGTTTCTGGGTGATGGGCGCCATGTTCGCCTGGGCGATCCAGTGGAGGTGGGCCGGAGGTCTGACGGCCGCGGTCGTGCTGTGCGCCGCCGACCTGGCGATCCGCGACAGCTTCACCCAGAGCAACTACGGCAACCTGTTCCTGCTGATGATCGGCGGCCCGATCATCGGCTACGTGTGTGAGTCCCTGCAGCGGTCGGCGATGGCCGTCGCCGCGGCCGAGCGCACCGCAGCAACCGAGGCGGAGCGCGCCCGCCTGGCGCGGGCCGTGCACGACGGTGTGCTGCAGGTGCTGGCCCTCGTGCAGCGGCGCGGCGGCGAGCTCGGCGGCGAGGCCGGCGAGCTGGGCCGGCTGGCCGGCGAGCAGGAGATCCGGCTGCGGGCGCTGATCCGCGCCCAGGACTCCGTGGTCCCTCCCGCCTTCGGCGACGCCGACGGTCGTGTCGACCTCGCCATGGAGCTCGCCCGCTTCGAGGAGCACGGGTCGGTGACCGTCTCGCTGCCCGGCCCGGCGGTGCCGCTCCCGGCCCGGACCGTGGACGAGGTCGTGGCCGCGGTCGCCGCCTGCCTGGACAACGTGCTCCTGCACGTCGGCCGGAGCGCCCCGGCCTGGGTGCTCCTGGAGGCCTTCCCCGACCGCGTCGTGGTGTCGGTGCGCGACGAGGGTCCGGGCATCCCGGCCGGCCGCCTCGAGGCGGCCCAGGGCGACGGTCGCCTCGGGGTCGTCGACTCGATCCGCGGCCGGATCGTCGAGCTGGGTGGGACGGCCGAGCTGACGACCGGGACCTACGGGACCGAGTGGGAGCTGACGGTGCCGCGCTCGTGACGCCTCAGGGCTCGCGGTCCCGCGTGTGGTCGTGGGTGGTCCTCGTGGTGGTCGTCCTCGTGGCGGCCTACTTCGTGCAACGCAACGCAACGGTGATCGCCGACACCTACGCGGCGATGGGCTGGCAGACCGTGCTGGGGGCGGGCCTGCTCGGGCTTGCGGGGACGCTGGCGATCGGACTGGTCTGGCTCACGCTGATGCTGGGGATGGACCGCGCGAACCTGCCAGCGGTCGACGGGCTGAGCACGTTCTACGTCGCCCAGCTGGGGAAGTACGTTCCGGGTGCCGTCTGGCCGATCCTCGCCCAGGTGGCATCCGCCAGACGGTGGGGCTATCGGCGCGCGACGGTGGTGACGGCCAACCTGCAGATGATGATGCTGCTCGCCGTCACCGGCGTGCTGCTGGGCGTGGTGCTCCTGCCCTGGGTGGCCGAGTTCGAGCGGCCCTGGCTCGCCTGGGCAGTCATCCTCGTTCCCCTTCTTGTGTGGCTGCTTCTGCCCGGGTCGGCGGCCACGCTGCTGCGCTGGCTCCCGCTCCCCGACAAGTGGCGGCTCGACGTCCCGGTGACCAGGCGCGCCTCGCTGGCTGCCGTGTGGTGGAGCCTGGTGACCTGGGGGCTGATGGGCGCCCAGCTGTGGGTGCTCCTGCACGCCGCCGGTGGCCGCGGACCGGGGACCGTCGCGGCCGCCGTGGGTGGCGCCGGGCTGGCGTACGCCGTCGGCCTGGTCGTGGTCTTCGCCCCGGCGGGCGCCGGAGCCCGCGAGGCCGTCCTGGTGGCGGTGTGCGCCCCGATCGTCGGGACCGGGGCCGCACTGGCCGTCGCCCTGGCGGCGCGGCTGCTGCTGACGCTCGCGGACGTGCTGCTGGCCTGCGCCGGAGCGGTGCAGCGGGCCGTGCGGGGCGGCGACGCGTCAGCCGCGACCGCGGTAGAGCAGTGAGGTCTGCTCGGAGTACGGCAGGGTCGGCGTCAGGCCGGTGAGCACCTGCTCCTGCAGTCCCGAACGCTCGATGGCCTCGCGGTAGCGCCGGCGACGGCTGTTGTCGAAGACGACCAGCCCGCCGGGCGCGAGCCGGGGGACCGCCCGGTCGAGGCACGCCTCGCGGGCGCGTCCGTCGATCACGACCAGGTCGAAGTCGCCGTCGACGACGTCGATGGTCGAGACGTACGCCGTGAAGTCGAGGCCGGCGTAGTCCTCCTTCGCCGAGGGCGTCTGCGGGTTCGGGGACGCCACCGGCGGCTCGACGTGCAGCACGACGTTGGGGAACGGGCTGAGCAGCGGGCCGATCGAGGCCGCGAACTCCGCGTGGTGCTCGACCGAGTGCACCTCGCCGCTGCGCTGGGCCAGCCAGGCGGTGCTCGCCCCGGAGCCGAACTCGAAGACCCGGGCGGGGACGGTCCGCGAACCGAGCCAGGTCTCGACGACGTCGATGGCCCGGTAGGTCCACCACGGCACGTCGATGCGCGCCAGGGCGGAGGAGTCGTAGACGTGCGTGAGCGTGTACAGCCAGTGCCGCGTCCGGTGCCCGCGCTGCGGGGCCTCGGCCGGCATCAGCGGGTGGCCTCCAGGGCCTTGCCGGACCCGCGCGCGACGCCGACGTACGCCCCCTTGGCGGTGGACACCCACGACCGTGACATCGGCAGCCTTCCTCGCGACGGCCACTCGTTCCGAGCAGCAGGTCGAGACTATGCGGCGGCGGCCTTGCAAAGCGGACAAACGGGCTCGGCGCCTAGGCTCGCCGCGTGACCATCCACACCGAGCATCCCTTCCTCGAGCCCGAGCGGGACCCGGTGCGGCAGCTCCGCGGTCGGCTGGGTGGCGTGGTCACGTTGTGGACGGCGGGACAGGGGGAGCGTCCCCTGGACCGGGCCGGGTTGACCGTGACCTCGGCGCTGGTCGCCAACGGCGAGCCGCCGCGGTTGCTGGCGCTGCTCGACCCCGACAGCGACCTGGCGGACCTGCTCACCGAGACCGGGCTGGCGGTGGTCAGCGTGCTGTCGTGGGAGGACCGCGACCTCGCCGAGGCCTTCGGCGGTACGGCGCCCGCCCCGGGCGGTGCCTTCCGTCAGGCGGAGTTCGTGCCGACGCCGTGGGGACCGCGACTGGCGAGCGCGACGACCTGGGCCGGCGTACGGCTGGAGAGCACCGCCGAGGTCGGCTGGTCCATCCTGGTGACGTGCGTGCTCGAGGAGGTGAGCGTCGGCGACGACGACCCGCTCGTGCACCGGCGTGGTCGCTACCAGCGGCCCGCGGAGGCGTGACGGCGTTAGGGTCACCGCCATGACCGAGCAGCCCGAGGGCCCGACGCGCACCCGCGTGATGGTCGTCGACGACCACCCGATGTGGCGCGACGCCGTCGAGCGCGACCTGGCCGCCGCCGGCTTCGACGTGGTGGCGGTGGCCGCCGACGGGAACCAGGCGCTGGCCCGCTTCCCCGCGGCGCGTCCGCAGGTCGTGGTCCTCGACCTCCAGATCCCCGGGCCCAACGGCGTCGAGGTGACCCGGACGGTGCTCGAGCAGGACCCGTCGGCGCGGGTGCTGATCCTCTCGGCCTCCGGTGAGCAGGAGGACGTGCTGGAGGCCGTCAAGGCGGGTGCCACCGGCTACCTGGTGAAGTCGGCGCACAGCCGCGAGCTGGTCGAGGCGGTGCGCGGCGTCGCGGCGGGCGGCACCGTGTTCACCCCCGGGCTGGCCGGCCTGGTGCTGGGCGAGTTCCGCCGGATGGCCGACCCCGCGAGCGCCGAGGCCCCGGGCACGCCCGAGCTGACCGAGCGCGAGACCGAGGTGCTCAAGATGGTCGCCAAGGGGATGTCCTACAAGCAGATCGCCGAGCGCCTGGTGATCTCGCACCGCACCGTCCAGAACCACGTCCAGAACACGCTGCGCAAGCTCCAGATGCACAACCGCGTGGAGCTGACCCGCTACGCGATCGAGCGAGGACTCGACGGTGACGACGACGAGTGAGCTCGTGCCGGACCTCGTGGACGGGTACCTCACGTTCCTGGGGTACGCCGACCGGCCGGCGCCCACGGTCGCGTCGCTGGTCGAGCTCCACCAGCGGCACCTGGCGCGGGTGCCCTACGAGAACCTCGAGATCATGCTCGGCCGGCCGCCGTCGGTCGCGCCGCTCGACTCGCTGGCCCGCGTCGGGCGGGTCGGCCGGGCGGGCTACTGCTTCCACCAGAACGGCGCCCTCGAGGTGGCGCTGCGCGAGCTGGGGTTCGCCGTCGAGCGCCGGCACGGGCACGTGTGGACCAGCGAGGACGACCGTCACACCGGCGTGCTGAACCACCTGGTCCTGGTCGTCACCGGGCTGCCGACCGACGACAACCCGGGCGGTGAGTGGTGGCCGGACGTCGGGCTGGGCGACGCCCTCGGAGACCCCCTGCCGCTGGTCGTGGGCGAGTACGAGCAGGGCGGGTTCGACTACGCGCTGACCGAGGTACGCGACGACGGTTGGTCGTTCCTCGCCGACAGGACGGGCTCGTTCACCGGCGTCGAGGTGTCCGGCGTCCCGACCGACGCCGAGATCGCCGAACGGCACGCCTCGCTCTCCACGCCCCCCGACGGACGGTTCGCCACGGTGCTGGTCGTGCAGCGCCGGATGCCCGAGCACGTCGACGTGGTGCGCGGCTGCCTGTCCCACCGGATCACCCCGGGCGGACAGACCGAGGTGGAGCTGACGTCGTACGACGCCTGGCGCAGCGCGATCGAGGACGGCTGCGGGCTGTCGCTGGCCGGGGTCGACGACGCCGAGCTGACGGCGCTGTTCGACCGGCAGCTGGCCGCCCACCGCACCTACATGGAGACGCGATGAGCGACGACCTGCTGGACATCGCCGACGAGCTCTACGGGCTGCCGCTGGCCGACTTCACGCCGGCCCGCGACGCGAAGGCCAAGGAGCTCAAGGGCACCGACCTCGCAGCACCGGTGAAGGCCCTGAAGAAGCCGACCATGGCGGCCTGGGTCGTCAACATGCTCGTCCGCCACGAGACCGAGCAGGTCGACCAGGTGCTGGCGGTGGGCGCGGCGCTCCGCGACGCGGCCCAGTCGCTCGACGGCAAGGAGCTCCGCGAGCTCACCAAGCAGCGGCGTCAGCTGACCGCGGCCGTCACCACCCGGGCTCGCGGGGTGGCCGGGTCGCTCGGCACCAAGGTCACCCAGGCGGTCGCCGACCAGGTCGAGTCGACCCTGACGGCGGCCATGCTCGACCCCGACTGTGCCCGGGGGCTGCGCAGCGGCCTCCTGGTCACGCACCTGACGAGCACGGGCCTCGGGGAGTCCGCGGCCGGTGCGGCCGTCGCCCTGCCCGAGGCGCTGGGCTTCGCCGCGTCCTCGGCACCAGCACCGGCCGAGCAACCCGTCGGACGGCCGGACCTCAAGGTCGTGCCCGACCCGGACGCGGAGGCCAAGAAGCTCGCCGCGGCCCAGGCCGCGATGGAGGCGGCCGAGGCCGTCGAGGAGTCGGCCCGGGCGACGTACGACGAGGCGGAGCGTGCGGTGACCGAGCTCGAGGCCCGTTCGCTCCAGGTCCAGGGCGAGATCGAGGAGCGCCGGCGGCAGATCGCCGAGCTCGAGGAGACGGCCGAGGAGGTCGAGGAGGAGCTCGACGAGGCCGAGGACGCGCGGACCGAGGCGAGGACCTCGCTTGCGCAAGGCCGAGCAGGCCCGCGAGCAGGCGGAGACCGCGTTGGACCGGCTGCGCAAGAAGCGTTAGCTAGCGAGGCATCCGGCAGACGGGGGTGCCGCCGGGGAGCCGGTGGCGGTAGCGCGCGACCACCCGGTAGACCGCGTCGGCCAGCGGTCGCATCGCGGGCACCAGCAGCACTCGCCCCGCCCAGGACCACGGTGTCCCGCGCAGGAGGAGGGCGCGGCCGATGGCCCGCGACGAGTGCTCCACGGGCCGGTCGTCGACCAGCCACCACACCGACGTCGAGACCTGGTCGACGGTGAGCCCGACCGACTCGAGGTCGAGGAACTGCCACGGCACCGTCTCGACGCGATCGTCGCGCGCCAGCCAGTTGGCCGACGTGGTGCAGAAGCCGCAGTCGCCGTCGAAGACCAGGCGCTCGCTCACACGTCCAGTCTGGCAGGGCGTCAGCGGGCCGGCAGCCAATTGGCCTGGCACCGCGGCGGGTCCTGGGTGTCCACGGCCCGGAACAGCTGGAACTTCTCGACCAGGAGGGGCAGCCGCACGCCGTCGCCGCCGTCCAGGGTGCGCTCGCCGTCCTCGTCGCTGACGACGACCGAGGTGGACGGGTGCCGAGCCAGGTAGTCCAGGAGGTTGCGCTCCGGGATGAGGTAGCCGTCCTCGGCGTACTTGCCGAGCTCCTCGTCGTCGGTCTGGACCACGGTCAGCAGGTGCTCCTGGACGTCGGTCAACGGGAGCGTCTTGCGGACGACCAGGTGGTTGGACTCGCCGTCGACGGTGACGAGGTTGGCGTACATGTTGAAGCCGTAGGCCGTCTTGAGCTCGAGGTACGGCGTCAGCCCGTTGGCGACGACGCCGGCCACCAGGACGAACGCCAGGGCTCCCGGCATCCGCATCGGGACGTGGGAGGGGCCGAGCCCGCCCGCGGGCCACGCTCACGATCAGCCACCCGGCGAACGGGACCCAGGCCACGAACGGCAGCACGTCGAGGATCGCCGAGGTGAGCACGACCTGCGGGAGGACGGCGGCGACCACGAGCAGGAGGCTGATCGCGAGGCCGACGGCCACGATCCTGGGCCGTCGCGCCGCGCCGGCCTCGAGCGCGGCCAAGGTGGGTTCGGGCAGGAACAGGCAGAGCAGCATCACCAGGGCGGCGGTGAAGTCGTAGAAGTGCTGGTCGAGGTCCAGCGAGATGACCGTGTGGAAGGTGAGCGCGACGAGCACGCCGATCCGTCGGGTCCGGCTGAACGCCAGCAGGAGCGGGACCGAGAGCTCGGTCAGCATCGGACCCGCGATGGTCAGCCAGGCGATCGGGCTGTCGGTCGGGAAGGTCGGCAGCCCGAAGGACCCCAGCGACTGGTTCGCGTAGAAGACGCCGCAGGAGGCGACGGGGTCGAGGAAGCCGGTGTTGAGCTTCGCGAAGGCGGCGAACGAGTAGAACGCCAGCAGGATCCAGCGCCCGGTGACGGAGAACCAGGCCCACGGGTCGCGAAGGAACAAGGAGACGACGACGGCCGCGGCCACGAACCCGACGAGCAGCCAGTGGTTGCTCAGGAACGGCGCCTCGAGCCACACCGAGAGCAGCACCAGCGCGGCCGTGGCGCCGAGCGTCCGGCGTTCCGGCCGGGCGACGAGCAGGACCGCGAGCAGCCCCAGCACCGTCGAGACCACGATCAGCGCGGTGGACCCGGCGAAGTCGCCCGAGCGCGCGGACGGCGGGTTGCCGGCCAGGTGCGCGATGACGGCGACGCCGAACGTCCGGGCGAACCACCGCCACGGGTCCGGCATCGCGTCGGTGCTCCGCGACGAATCGGTCACGGACCTACTCTGCCCAGCCGCGCGCTCTCTCGACGGCTTTTAGCCAACGCGCGTGGGAGGCGTCGGCGCGGGTGCGGTCGTCGGACGGGTCGAAGGAGCGGTCGAGCTGCCAGGTGTCGCGCAGGTCGTCGGTGGAGTCCCAGACGCCGACGCCGAGCCCGGCCAGGAACGCCGCGCCCAGGCCCGTGGTCTCCACGATCCTGGGTCGTTCGACGACCCGGCCGACCTGGTCGGCCTGCAGCTGGCAGAGCAGGTCGTTGGCCGACGCCCCGCCGTCCACGCGCAGCGGTGGGTCGGTGCCGTCGCCCGGCATGGTCTCCAGCACGTCGCGCACCTCGAACGCGATCGCCTCGAGCGTCGCGCGGACGATGTGGGCGCGGGTGGTGCCGCGGGTGATGCCGATGATCGTCCCGCGAGCGTGCGGGTCCCAGTGGGGTGCGCCGAGCCCGGTCAGGGCCGGCACGAAGACGACGCCGTCGGTGTCGTCGACGGTCGCCGCGACGGCCGCGGTCTCGGCGGCGGAGCCCACGATCTGCAGTCCGTCGCGCAGCCACTGCACGGCGGCGCCCGTCACGAAGATCGCGCCCTCGAGGGCGTAGGTCAGCTCGCCGTCGGGGGCGCGCCAGGCGGCCGTGGAGAGGAGGCCGGCGTCCGAACGCTCCAGCGTCGTGCCGGTGTTGGTGAGGATGAACGAGCCGGTGCCGTAGGTGCACTTCGCGTCGCCGACGTCGAAGCACGTCTGCCCGAACAGGGCCGACTGCTGGTCGCCGGCCAGCCCCGCGATCGGCAGGGAGAGGCCGGCGAACACCGCGGGGTCGGTCGTGGCCACCTCGCCCCAGTTGGGGACCAGGTCGGGCAGCGCGTCGCGGGGGACCCCGAACAGCGAGCACAGCTCGTCGGACCACTCGCCGGTCGACAGGTCCATGAGCAGCGTGCGGGAGGCGTTCGAGACGTCGGTGACGTGCCAGGTGCCTCGGGTCATGCGCGCGACGAGGTACGAGTCCACCGTCCCGACGGCGTACCGACCCTCCTCGACGAGCGCCCAGGTCTGGGGCTCGTGCTCGGCCAGCCACATCAGCTTGGTGCCGGAGAAGTACGGGTCGAGGCGCAGCCCGGTCAGCTCGGTGACCCGCTCCTCGTGGCCATCGGCGCGGAGGCGCTCGCAGATGTCGGCGGTCCGGCGGTCCTGCCAGACGATGGCGCGACGCGGGGAGCCGAGCGTCTCGCGGTCCCACAGCAGGATCGTCTCGCGCTGGTTGGTGATGCCCACGGCCCGCAGCTCGGCGCGGTCGACCTGCGTGAGCACCGCGCGGACGGCCTCCAGGGCGGCCTGCCAGATCTCCTCGGGGGTGTGCTCGACCCAGCCCGGCCGGGGGAAGTGCTGGGGGAACTCCTGGTAGCCCTTGGCCACCACCGACCCGCGCTCGTCGACGACGAGGGCGGTGACCCCGGTCGTGCCGGCGTCGACGGCGAGAACGCTCATGAGGCAGACGTGTTGCGGAGGATCTCCAGGATCCGCTCGTCGAGCCACTCGCCGTCGGGGTCGGCGCGCATCTCGTAGTTCTCGGTGCCGATCCAGGCGTGGAGGTCGGCGAACCCGAGCGCCTTCACCTTCTCGTCGACCTCGCGCTTCTGCTCCTCGGTGAGGAAGATCTTCTCCTCGTCGGTCGACGCGGTCAGGTAGAGGTCGTTGAGGTCGAGCAGGCGGGCCAGCTCGGTGACGGGGTCGGCGTGGTCGTCGACCCGCAGGTCGACGGCGATGTCGTCGAGGCCGCCGTACCCGGCGCCCTCACGGACGACGAGCAGCGCGGCCGACTGGCGCCCGCGGCTGTCACCCCCCGCGTCGTCGCCGGCCGTGAGGGCGGCGAGCAGGCGGCGGCCGAGCGGGGCGTCGTCGTCGGTGGTCTCCCACGCCGCCTCCATGGCGAGCACGACCTCCTCGCCGGCCAGGATGTTGCCCTGGATGGCGTAGCCGTCACCGGTCACGCCGCCCGCCCAGTCGAGACAGGCATGGCCCGTGTGGGTGGCCGCGCCGCCCTCGACGTCGACGATGCCGACCTGGCGCGCGTCGCGGCCCGCGTCGTCCTCGAGCAGCCGTTGCAGGGCGACCGACGCGTTGGCGCCGTCGTCGAGGTGGGCGAGCGCCTGGCCCTTGTAGGCGACGTTGGCGTCGGCCTGGGTGGCGATCGCGCCGACGCCGGCCACCGCTGCCGGCACGGCCGATCCCACGGCCAGGAACTTGGAGGCAACGGCCACGCCCCACGACTCGCCGTCGGCGGACCGGGCCACGATCGAGAAGGTCATGCCGCGACCCTAGCGATTCTCGGTTGCCTTCAAGTGGGGTGGAGGTTGCACGATGGCCGGATGCTCCAGCGGCTCGGGTTCCCTCGCGTCGGGGAGCACCGACGGTTCGTGACGGCGATCGGGATCGACGCCGTCGGGTCCGGCGTGTGGATGCCGGTGTCGATGATCTTCTTCCTCGCCACCACCGACCTGTCGCTCGTCCAGGTCGGCCTGGCGCTGTCGCTGGCCTCGTTGCTGTCCCTCCCCGTGGCGGTCCTGGTCGGCCAGCAGGTCGACCGGCACGGGTCGAAGAAGGTGCTGCAGACCGGCAATGCCCTGCAGGCCGTCAGCTTCCTGGCGTACCCGTTCGTCGACCAGGTCTGGTCGGTGGCGTTCGTCGTCGCGGTCTCGGTCATCGGGCGGACCGCGTTCTGGGGCTCGTACTCGCCCATGGTCACGCTCATCTCGCCACCCGGGGAGCGGGAGCTGTGGTTCGGGTTCCTCGGGGCGCTGCGCAACGCGGGCTTCGCCATCGGCGGCATCGTCGCCGGGGTGGCGTTGACCCTCGACGCGACCTCGCTCTACTACGCCGTCGCGCTGCTGAACGCCGCGTCGTACGTGGTGTCCTTCGTCCTGCTCGCCGGGGTCACGGTCGACGAGTCCGCCGAGCGGGCCCAGCACGGCCAGCCAGGCGAGGTGGTCGGCGGCTGGGCGACGGTGCTGCACGACCGGGGGTACCGGTGGCTGATCGCCAGCAACCTCGGTTACGCGCTGACGTCGGCCGCGCTCAACGTCGCCATTCCCGTGTACGTCGTGGAGATGCTCGGCCTGCCCGGATGGGTGTCGGCGGCGGTGTTCGTGATCAACACCCTGATGATCGGCGTGGGTCAGGGTGTGGTGGTCCAGCGGATGACCGGCGCGGTCCGTGCGCGGATCGTCGCCCTCGGCGCCGTGCTCACAGGAGCGTCGTTCCTCGTCCTCTGGGGTGCGGAACCGCTGGGCGTCGTGGCGGCGACGTCGGTGGTCCTCGTGGGGGCCGTCGTCTACACGCTGGGCGAGCTGGTCGCCGGCCCGGTGCTGACGACGCTCGCGGCCGAGTCACCGCCGCCGGCGCTCCGCGGCCGCTACGTCGCGACGTACCAGCTGTCGTGGAACGTCGCGACCGGGGTCGCGCCGCTGCTCTACGCCTGGCTGCTCGACCGTGGCAGTGGTGCCGCGTGGCTGGGTCTCACGGGCGATCGCGCTGCTCGGTGGCCTGGCCACCGTGCCGATGCGGCGCAGGCTCGCGCACGCCGGCCGGGTGGTCACCAACCGTGCGGAGGTCGCCGCCCGTGAGCCCGCCCAGCAACGCGTCGAAGGCGGGGGACGAGGGGACGGGCCAGGGTTCGTGCGAAGGTCGCCGTGAGGTGCTGGTCGTCCTTGTAGACGACGACGCCGCCCACGGTCGCGTGGCAGAGCAGCTCGGTCGCAGAAGAACCGGTTCATGTGGATCACGAACGTCGTCAGCTCGGGGTTGGCCGCTGCCACCCGGAGCAGGAGACTCCTCGTCACGACCGACGCCCGCGGGATTGCGCAGGGGTCGTAGGTCTCCGTCGCCATGGCGATGCACTCGGGAGCTGACTGCGAGGGGTTGCCGGGCGGCGCCTGGACGACGGCCGTCGCGATCCCGGCCCGGTGGAACGTCTGCAGAGACGTGGCGATGGCCGCCGCTGCCTGGGTCAGTGCCGGACCGCCCGGGTGGCGTCCTGCCCCGTCATGAACGTCGCCGCATCCGCGTGGTCGCTGAAGATGACAGCACTCAGGTCGTCCATGGCGAGCAGCTGCGACTGCACCTGTGGCCGACCAGACGGGGCACGGGTCGTCCGGTCGACTGGCCGGTGACGGGCCGTGACGCTCAAGCCCAGGCAGCCCGTCCGGGCCGCAAGCACGATCCGGATGGTTCGGTCGCCGATCCACTGGTTCAGCATCGTGGACGAGCTCGGTCCGGCGAACGAGTTCCCGACGACGGCGATGGTCCTCGCGTCGGGCTCGTCGTGTGCCGACCACTCGCACCACACGTGGCTCGGCCGGCAGTCGTGATCCCGAGCTGGCAGCCGCGTGCATGTCCGGGTCGGAGTCGTCCTGTGGCGAAGGCCAGCTTGGCGTCGCCCGGTCGGGCGTACGGCCGTCGCGCACCCTCGGGTCCACCGACGCGCGGTGCGCCCACGCATCGCTCGTTGCTCGTGATGCCGGGTGGCCGCGGACGTCGAGGCGTGCCGCTCGAGCTCGCCGACGGTCGCGCCGACGGTCGTCGTGCTGGCGAGGACCAGGCGACATCCCCGCGGCGGCCAACCCGAAGCTCGGCCACCGCGCCTGCTCGCCGCTGCCAGTCGGCACGGAAGGGGTCCTCGACGCAGCGCCTTGGTCATCCAGGCCAGGACAAGCGTGGCGCCCAGGATGCCCACGCGCACACCGTTGCCGAGCTCGCCGTGGACGATCCACGGCAGCAGCGACGAGAGGCGGCCAGTGCCACAGGTAGATCGAGTACGAGTGATCACCGATCCACTGCACGGGTGCCCACCCGAAAAGGCCACCACGGCCGCGAGCACGGCTGCCGACCGCGATGACGAGCGCCGCACCGAGCGTCGGGACGAGCGATGAGCCACCCGGGAAATGCGGACGCGTCCGACAGGGCGAGGAATGGCGCCCAGCACCGCCAGGACACCTGTCGCCACGACCATCCGTGCCACATGAGGCCGGACGGCCAGCGTCGGCAACAGGGCGACCAGGCCGCCGAGCGCGAACTCCCAGGCCCGCGCCCGGGTGCTGAAGAACGCGACGTTCGGTTCCGGCGGGGCGGACAAGCAGACCACGAGGGAGAACAGACCGACGGCCGAGACGACGACCGCGACGCGAGTCCGGACGGTGCCGAGTCGACCCAGCGCGCCGGCAGCCACGGCCAGGACGAGCACGATCGGCCAGACGAGGTAGAACTGCTCCTCGAGAGCCAGGGACCAGTAGTGCTGCACCAGCGTCGGGGGCGTCCGCGGCGCTGCAGATAGTCAGTGCGACCTGCTGGATCGACAGTGCCCAGTTCTGCGCGTAGAGCCGCCGCGGCTCCGATCTCCACGAGATTGCTGTGCCAGACCACGGGCGGCATGAAGAGGACGAGCACGACCAGCGAGCATGCCGAGCACGAGCAGCGCCGCGGGCAGCAACCGACGGATGCGGCGCGCGTAGAACGCCAGGAGGTCGACCGACCGGTGGCTTCCAGCTCGCGAACGAGCAGGCCGGTGATCAGGAACCCGGAGATCACGAAGAACACGTCGACGCCGACGTAGCCGCCCGGGACGAGGCCCGGCCAGAGGTGGTACAGGACGACGGCGGTCACCGCGAGCGCGCGGAGGGCCTGGATGTCCGGTCGATGCTCTCGTACAGGTGATCTGACGCGTCACGACGTCCCCGAGGAGTCTTGAGCGGTCGCTTCAGGAAGCGGCGAGCTCGAGCTGGTCGACGTGGGCCTGCGCGTGTGCCTCGTAGACCTCGGAGCCGTCCTCGGCCACGACGCGCAGCAGGCGCAACCGGACCAGGTAGTCGCCGACGCGGGTGAGGTGCGTGCCGTTGCGGACGGGCGTCTGCGGGTCGCCACCGGACAGCAGCGCGCGGAACGAGACCGAGCCGCCGCGGCGCACGGGCATCACCTTGTCGAGCCGCAGGCTCGTCGCAGAGAGCCCCGCGATGACGATGACTTCCTGGCCGATCGAGGCCGAGAGCTCGGCGTACGACGGCACGGCGCAGATGAGCGACATGATCCCCCCAGACCATCCCAAATTCAGACCCCCCCGGGTCTGCGACCAGCCTGACAGGTGGGCGGTCGCCGCGCGGCATTTTCGGGAGAACTGTCTAGACAGCGAAGGGGCCGTCCGTCGTACGGCGGGCGCTGGCAGGCCCCGGAGGACTGCTCTAGGCTCGATGGGCCCTGGAACGATCCAACCCTGTCACGAGAGATGGGCCCAGCATGAAGGTCGGAGTACTCACCGGAGGCGGGGACTGTCCCGGTCTCAACGCCGTCATCCGCGCCGTCGTCCGCAAGGGCGTGAACGTCCATGGCTTCGAGTTCGTGGGGTACCGCGACGGCTGGAAGGGCCCGCTCGAGGGGCTGACGATGAACCTCGGGATCAAGCAGTGCCGCGGCATCCTCCCGCGCGGCGGGACCATCCTCGGCTCGAGCCGCACCAACCCGTTCAAGATCGACGGCGGGGTCGAGCGGATCCAGGAGAACCTGGCCGCCGAGGGCGTCGACGCGCTGGTCGCGATCGGCGGCGAGGACACCCTGGGCGTGGCCACCAAGCTGGCCGACCTCGGCGTCAACGTCGTGGGCGTGCCCAAGACCATCGACAACGACCTGTCGGGCACCGACTTCACCTTCGGCTTCGACACCGCGGTCAACGTCGCGATGGAGGCGATCGACCGCCTGCACACCACCGCCGAGTCCCACCATCGGGTGCTCGTCGTGGAGGTGATGGGCCGCCACGCCGGCTGGATCGCCCTGCACTCCGGCATCGCCGGTGGCGCGAGCGCCGTGCTGATCCCCGAGCAGCCCTTCGACATCGACGCGGTCTGCGAGCACGTCAAGAAGCGGTTCGAGACGCAGTACGCGCCGATCATCGTGGTCTCCGAGGGTGCGGTCCCGAGGGACGGCGGCGGCATGACCCTGGTCTCCCTCGAGCGCGACGCCTTCGGGCACGTCCGCCTCGGCGGCATCGGCGACCGGCTCGCCAACGAGATCGAGGAGCGCACCGGCGCCGAGGCGCGGGCCGTCGTGCTCGGCCACATCCAGCGCGGTGGCACTCCCACGGCGTTCGACCGTTGGCTGGCGACCAGGTTCGGGTTGCACGCGATCGACGCGGTCGCCGACGGTGACTTCGGCGTGATGGTGGCCCTGCGCGGTGCCAACATCGAGCGGCTCAAGCTGATCGAGGGCACCGGCGCGCTCAAGCTCGTCAACACTGCCGAGTACGCCGAGGCGGAGGTCTTCTTCGGCTGACGAGCCAGGACCCTGGGGGCTTCCTCGCCAATCGGCGTGATCTGGGCCACGATGGCGGGACCTGACACCTCGGCAACCAGGGAGCCACCTTGAGCACCACCCAGCCCACGGGCAGCTACGACACCAACGCGGACGAGCCCGACCTCCTCCGCGTGATGGGGCCGAAGCTGCTGCTGCTCTTCATCGTCGGCGACATCCTCGGCACCGGCGTGTACGCCCTCACCGGGTCGGTCGCGGGCGAGGTCGGCGGCGCCGCCTGGGCGCCGTTCCTCGTGGCGTTCTTCGTGGCCACCGTCACCGCGTTCTCCTACCTCGAGCTCGTCACGAAGTACCCCCAGGCAGCCGGTGCAGCGCTCTACACACACAAGGCGTTCGGGATCCACTTCGTCACCTTCCTGGTGGCCTTCACGGTGATGTGCTCCGGCATCACCAGCGCGTCGACGGCGAGCAATGCGTTCGCGGGCTTCCTCAACGACGGTTTCGACCTGGGCTTCGAGGTCGGCGGGTTCGCGCTCATGCTGGTCGCGCTCGGGTTCATGGCCCTCGTCGCGGCGGTGAACTTCCGCGGCGTGGGCGAGAGCGTCAAGGCCAACGTCGTGCTCACCATGGTCGAGCTGTCCGGCCTCCTGCTCATCATCTTCATCGGCCTGTGGGCCGTCACCCAGGGCAACGCCGACTTCTCCCGGGTGGTGGTCTTCGAGAGCTCCGACGACCGCAGCGTCTTCTTCGCGGTCACCGCGGCCACGTCACTGGCGTTCTTCGCCATGGTCGGCTTCGAGGACTCGGTCAACATGGCCGAGGAGTGCAAGGACCCGGTCCGAGACTTCCCGAAGATGATGCTCACGGGCCTCGGCATCACCGGCACCATCTACGTCCTGGTCTCGATCACGGCGGTGGCCCTGGTCCCCGTGGGAGACCTGACCAACCCCGACAAGGGCCAGGCCCTGACCCAGGTCGTGGCCGCCGGTGCACCCGACGTGAACTTCGACGCCATCTTCCCGTTCATCGGCATGTTCGCGGTGGCCAACTCCGCACTGATCAACATGCTGATGGCCAGCCGCCTGCTCTACGGCTTGGCCAACCAGGACGTGCTGCCGCGGAGCCTGGGCAAGGTGCACCCGGTCCGGCGTACGCCCTGGGTGGCGATCCTCTTCACCACCCTGATCTCCTTCGGACTGATCATCTACGTGGTCCGGGCCAACGCCTCGGAGGGTGGAGCCGCCAACGTGGCCTTGCTGGGAGGCACCACGGCGCTGCTGCTGCTCTGCGTCTTCACCATCGTCAACATCGCGGTGCTGGTGCTCCGGCGCAGTCCCGTCGACCACGAGCACTTCAGGGCTCCCACGTTCCTGCCGTACATCGGCGCCGTGGCGTGCTTCTTCCTCGCCGGGCCGTGGGCGCGGACGGCCGAGCAGCGTGAGCAGTACACGATCGCCGGCGGGCTGCTCGTCGTCGGCATCATCTTGTGGGCGCTGACCTGGATGACCAACCGCGGCATCCGCGCCAAGAAGACCGGCTTCCGCGACATCGAGCACATGGAGGACATCGACAAGTAGGCGTCCGCCTCCGGCCGTCCCGTACGAACGCGCCGGCATGCCCGCGTACCCTGAGCGCGTGAGTCACGTCCCCTCGCTGGAGTCGCTGCACGCCCTCGGCGCGCGGCAGCAGCCGGCCTACCACGACCAGGCGGCCCGCGAGGCCGCCGTCAGCCGGCTGCGCACGATGCCGCCGCTGGTCTTCGCGGGGGAGTGCGACGAGCTGAAGGCCAAGCTGGCCGACGTCGCCCGCGGCAAGGCGTTCCTCCTCCAGGGGGGCGACTGCGCCGAGACGTTCGCCGGTGTGACCGCCGACAACGTCCGCAACAAGCTCCGGGTGCTGCTGCAGATGGCGGTCGTCCTCACGTACGCCGCCTCGGTCCCGGTCGTGAAGGTCGGCCGGCTCGCCGGGCAGTACGCCAAGCCCCGGTCCTCCGACCTCGAGACCCGCGACGGGGTGACGCTGCCGGCCTACCGCGGCGACGCGGTCAACGGCTACGAGTTCACCGCCGAGTCGCGTCAGCACGACCCGTCCCGGCTGGTGGAGGTCTACCACTCCTCGGCCGCGACGCTGAACCTCGCGCGGGCCTTCGTCACCGGTGGCTACGCCGACCTGCGCCAGGTGCACACCTGGAACACCGACTTCGTCAAGGAGTCCAGCGTCGGTCAGCGCTACGAGCGGATGGCCGGTGAGATCGAGCGGGCGCTGACGTTCATGCAGGCCATCGGGGCCGACCCCGACGAGTTCCACCGGGTCGACTTCCACACCTGCCACGAGGGTCTGGTGCTCGACTACGAGCACGCGATGACGCGCATCGACTCGCGCACGGACATGCCGTACGACGTGTCTGCGCACTTCGTCTGGATCGGCGAACGCACCCGGCAGCTCGACGGCCCGCACGTCGAGCTGTTCCGCCACATCCGCAACCCGATCGGCGTCAAGCTCGGCCCGACCACGACGCCGGACGACGCGATCGCTCTGGCCGGTCGGCTCAACCCCGACAACGAAGCGGGTCGGCTGACGTTCGTGACGCGCTTCGGGTCCGAGCGGATCCGCGACGGCCTGCCCGACCTGGTCGAGAAGGTCACCGCTGCCGGTGTCGACGTGGCGTGGGTGTGCGACCCGATGCACGGCAACACCTTCGAGGCGTCCTCGGGCTACAAGACCCGCAGGTTCGACGACGTGATCGCCGAGGTCCAGGGGTTCTTCGACGTGCACCGCTCGCTCGGCACCTGGCCGGGCGGCATCCACGTGGAGCTCACCGGCGACGACGTCACCGAGTGCATCGGCGGCGGCGAGGAGCTCCTCGAGATCGACCTCGCGCACCGCTACGAGTCGGTCTGCGACCCGAGGCTCAACCGGGTGCAGTCCCTCGAGCTCGCCTTCCTCGTGGCGGAGATGCTGCGCACCGTCTGAGACAGCGTGAACCCGGCCGTACGCCGCGACGTAAGGCCAGGCATGAGGTCACTGCTCGCCACCCTGGCCGCCCTGGTCCTGCCCTGCGTCGCCGTCGTTCCCGTCCACGCGCAGGAGCAAGCGGCGGGCGCGACCGTCACCGTCGAGAACATGGCCTTCGGGCCCGCGAAGGTACGCGTCGGGATGGGGGAGACCGTCACCTGGAGCTTCCAGGACGCGGTCTCGCACACCGCGACGTCGGACGAGGGCTTCTTCGACACGGGCGCGGCCTCGGGGGGTGCCAGCCGAAGCATCCGGTTCGCCTCGGCCGGCGCGTTCGCCTACCACTGCAACTTCCACTCGATGATGGTCGGGAAGGTGACCGTCCCGATGGCGGCGACCGGATCCGTGAAGGACGGCTGGAAGCTGCGGTGGCTGGTCGGCGACAACCCGAAGGGCCGCACCTACGACGTCCAGCAACGCCGGACCGGCACCAAGACCTGGTCGCTGTTCCGGAACCAGACGACCACCGGATCGGGCCGGTTCGACCCTGGCTCCGGGTCCTGGCAGGTACGGGCGCGCACCATCAAGAAGGAGCGGGCGTCGGGCTGGTCGCCGACCCTGAACCTCTCCTGAGGCCGCCGCCTCCGGCTGCCGGCAAGTCAGGACGAACGATTGTGAACGCTCACATACGGATCAAGACGTCGTTGCCGAATCGATTCAGCACGGGATGATCGCCCGCGTGGAGCGCATGGAGGGCCAGATCGTCCGGTCCGCCACGGTTGACAGCGCGAATGTGAGCGCTAACATCGCCGTTCACCAGGACGTGACGCCGGTCACGACCCCTCGTGCTCGGGAGGCACCACATGCTCGTTCGTCCACGACCCCTCATCGGGTCAGCCGCCGCGGCCCTGGCCCTGCTGGCCACCGGGCTGGTCTCCGGACCGCCATCGGCCAACGCCGACGACCCGTCCGCCGTCACGCCCCAGACGATCGTCGTCGACCCCGCCAGCGGCGGTCGCACCTTCGACGGGATGGGCGCGATCAGCGGCGGCGGGGGCACCTCGCGGCTGCTGGTCGACTACCCCGAGCCGCAGCGCAGCCAGGTGCTCGACTACCTCTTCAAGCCGGGCGTCGGCGCGGAGCTCGACATCTTCAAGGTCGAGATCGGCGGTGACACGAGCTTCGGGTACACCGGCGTGAAGAACATCCTCTGGGGTCCGTACTTCGGCTCCACGATCCAGACGGTCTACAACACGGCCAGCACGTCCTGATTGCCTGAGCAGGTCTCGGCCGCCCCTCGTTCACGAGGGGCGGCCGTGCCATTCCTCGGCGAGGAGGGCGTAGGTCAGCCCGTCCACCCAGCCGCGCTCGCGGTGCATCGCGTCCTTGACGGTGTGCGCCTCGCGGCGCATCCCCAGCTTCTCCATCAGGTGCCAGGACGCGGTGTTGTCGGCGAAGCAGGTGGCGTACAGCCGGTGGATGCCCAGGTCGTCGAAGCAGACGGCCACCAGCCGCTGCACCGCCTCGAACGCGAGGCCGCGACCCTGGTGGGTGGGGCTGAGCGCCCAGCCGATCTCGGCCTGGGCATCGACCGTGCGGTCCTGCACCTCTGCCTGGGCCCACGCGTCGGAGATCGTCGAGGAACAGGTCGCCGACCACCCGGCCGTCCACCTCGATGACCAGCGTCCGCCGGCGGAAGTCCTCGTCGGCGAACCGCTCCACCACCGCGGCCTCGTCGGTCGAGAGCCTGGGCAGCCACTCCGACACCTCGGGCAGGCGTCGGTACGCGTGGAAGGCCGCCGCGTCGGACGGCACTGACGGGCGGATGGACAGGCGCTCGGTCGTCACCGGCCACGACACGCTCTCGATCGAGGTCACGCCCCGACGCTAGGACACGAACGCCTGCGTGGTCTGATGCTTTTCGTGCCGATCGACCTCCGCAGCGACACCATCACCCAGCCGACCGACGGGATGCGCGCGGCGATCGCCGCGGCCGAGGTCGGCGACGACGTGTACGGCGAGGACCCGACCGTCCTCGCGCTGCAGGAACGGGTGGCCGCGCTCTTCGGCCACGAGGCCGCGCTCTTCACGCCGACCGGTTCCCTGGCGAACCTGCTCGCGGTCCGTTCGCTGGTGGCGCCCGGCCAGGAGGTGCTGTGCGAGTCCTCGGCGCACATCGCCCGGGCCGAGCTGGGCGCGCACGGTGCCGCCGCCGGCGTCACCATGCGGACCTGGACCTCCGCCCGCGGCCAGGTCGACCTGGCCGCCATCTCGGGCCTGTTCGCCCCGGACATGGGGCCGTTCTTCGTGCGGACCACGGCCGTCTCGGTCGAGAACACCCACAACTTCGCCGGGGGAGCGGTGCTCCCGATCGCCGACCTCGAGGCGCTGCGGTCCTGGTCAGGCTCGGTCGGCGTGGCCGTGCACCTGGACGGCGCGCGGCTCTGGAACGCGCACGTGGCCACGGGCACGCCGTTGGCGACGTACGGCGCCCAGGTCGACGTGCTGACCGTGTGCTTCTCCAAGGGGCTCGGCGCCCCCGTCGGCTCGATGCTCGTCGGGTCGGAAGCCGCGGTCACCGAGGCGCGGGTCTGGCGCAAGCGGCTCGGGGGCGGGATGCGGCAGGTGGGCATCCTCGCTGCCGGGGCGGCGTACGCCCTCGACCACCACGTCGACCGGCTCGCCGAGGACCACGCGCACGCCCGGCTGCTGGCGGAGGCCTGTGGCGTCGACCCGGTGGGCGTCGACACGAACATCGTGGTGCTCGACCGGCCGGACGCAGCGGCGTACGTCGGGGCCGCGCGCGAGGAGGGGGTGCTGGTCTCGGCGGTCGGGCCGCGGACGGTGCGGCTGGTCACCCACCTCGACGTCAGCGCCGCGGACGCCCAGAAGGCGGCCGAGGTGCTCGCGAAGCTCTAGCCGGCGAACGCCGCGACGAGCAGCAGCAGGGCGGCCGTGACCACGGCGACCTGGACCCGACGCCGCCGGTACCACGACCGCTTCGGGGGCCGGTAGGCGAACGCGCCGACGGCCGGCGCGGGCGGAGGGACAAGGTGCCAGAGAGCCGAGCCGTGCTTGGTCATTCATGTCCTCGAGAGATACCGGGCGGATCCCCGTGAGCCGCCTCGGCGCGACCTTATGCGTGGGTCCGGGACCGGAGCCGGGCTTCGGTCGGAAATCGTCCGATCGGTCAGGCCGCGGGGGTCCCGATGAGCGTGACCTCGCTGACGGCCGTGTAGTCCCGGGCGCTGCGGCCGGTCCCCGGACTGCTGACCGCGACCAGGTGCAGCCGGACGACGGTCGTGGTGACCGGGCCGCCCAGGTCGATCGTCTGCATCTTCTTCGTCGCCCCCAGCGGCTGGTCGACCGTCGTGCCGTCGTCGAAGACCCACTGCGCGGAGAGCACGCGGCGGTTGCCGACGTACCAGTTGAGGTTGCGGCCCCCGACGACGGCGTTCTTCGCGTAGCCGTTGATCATCCCCACCCGCGTCATCGTCGTCGGGCCGGCCAGCTGGAAGGTGAGCTCCACGCCGGTGCCGTCCCCGGCCATCCGCCAGCAGGTGTCGGCGCGCCCGTCGAGCATGTTGGCCGCGACGTACGTCGTGCGGTTGCCGAACGCGTCCTCGTTCGGCGGCGCCGCTGCCGGCGCCGTGGCGGTCGCCGAGGCGGCCACGTCGACCGGGTCGCCCGCGGGCACGGTCTCCGACGGTGGTGGGGCCGACGAGCTCGGCTCCTCGGCCGCCGACGAGGACGGCGGCGCCGGCTCGTCAGTGGTGTCCTGGGAGGCCGAGACCGACGCGGCCGGTGACTCCGTGGCGGAGTCGTCGTCGTCGGCCGAGAGCAGCAGCCAGATGCCGCCGACGGCGACCAGGAGCAGCAACAGCGCCACGAGCACCCACGGCAGCCAGGCCGGCACCATGCGGCGCTCGTAGTCGTCGTCGAGGTCCTGGTCGTCCAGGTAGGAGGTCGGGTCCGCTGCAGGGGGTGGTGCCGGCCGCACGTCCGGGTCCACGTGCGCCTCGACGCTGTCGGTGGTGTCGTCGGCGTACAGCGGGTAGCGCGGCGGACCCGGCGTGATCACGGCGGGCGGGGGCTCGACCGGAGCCCGGGTGGCCGGCCGTTCGGAGGTGTCGGTGCGCCAGTCCGGCCGGCCGCTCGGGGTCGGTGGCGCCGACTGCGGGGAGAGGACCGCGTGCCCGCACTGGGGGCAGTACGCCGCGTCGCCGACCTCGGCGCGGCAGTTCGCGCAGGTGGTGGTCATCGCGGGCCTCCTGTGGCGGGTCAACGCGCCAATGTAGGGCTATCCCGAGGCTGCTGGTCAACTGTCCGGACGTGTCAGGTGGCCCGCACGCGGTCGCCGGCGTCGACCCGGCCGAGCAGCGGCGGGATCTTGCGGACCGCCGCCGCCAGCTCGCGCAGGTCACTGCCGACGAGGGCCTGGGGCCCGTCGCACAGCGCGGACTCGGGGTCGGGATGGACGTCGACGATGACGCCGTCGGCGCCGACCGCGATGCCCGCGCGGGCCAGCGGGACCACCAGGTCCTTGCGGCCGGCCGCGTGGCTCGGGTCGACGATGACCGGCAGGTGGCTGGTCGCCTGCACGATCGGCACGGCCGAGAGGTCGAGGGTGTTGCGGGTGGCGGGCTCGAACGTCCGGATGCCGCGCTCGCACAGCACCACGTCGAGGTTGCCGCGCTGGGCGATGTACTCGGCCGCCATCAGCCACTCCTCGACCGTGGCCGTCATCCCGCGCTTGAGCAGCACCGGCTTCCCGGCCTCGCCGACGGCCTGCAGCAGCCCGAAGTTGGCCATGTTGCGGGTGCCGATCTGCAGCATGTCGGCGTGCTCGGCGACGAGCGGCACGTCGCGCGCGTCGACCACCTCGGTCACGATCGGCAGGCCGGTCTCCTCACGGGTCTCGACGAGGATCTCCAGGCCCTGGAGGCCGAGGCCCTGGAAGGCGTACGGCGACGTGCGCGGCTTGAAGGCCCCGCCGCGCAGCAGGGTGGCACCGGCCGCCCGCGCCATGTGGGCGGATTCGAGCGTCTGCGCGGCGCTCTCGACCGCGCACGGACCGGCGATGAACGTGAACGTCTCGGGCCCGATCGGTACCCGGTGCCCGGGCGGGCCGACCCACACGGTCGAGCGCTCGGGATGGTGCTGCCGGCTGACGAGCTTGTAGGGGTCGGAGATCCGGTGCACGTCCGCGACGCCCGGCAGGGTGCGGAGGTTGAGGTGGTGGAAGGAGTCGATGTCGCCGACCAGCCCGATGATCGTCCGGGTCACGCCCTTGCTGACGAACGCCTCGCCGCCGACGCCCTCGACCCGGGACACCACGCCGGCGATGTCCTCGTCGGTCGCCCCCGGGGCCATCACGATCACCACGGGCGCGACGCTAGGTCACCGACGTGTGAACGCCGTCACCGTTTCCGCCATCCGGACCCGGACGCCCCACCGATTCGTCAGTGTCGCCGCTGAGCGAAGGAAGTCGCATGGATCCGCAGACGAATCGGGGTTCTGGCCGGTCAGACCGTCAGGTGGGTGACTTCGCCCTCGACGTGGCGCCTCGGCCCGAGCTCGACGACGAGCATCGCGGCGAGCACGAAGGCGCCGCCGAGGAGCATCCGGGAGGTGAGCGACTCGCCGCCGAGGAGGACGGCGAAGAAGGCCGCGAACACCGGCTCCATGCTCATCACGATCGCGGTGCGGGTCGGGGGCAGGTGGGCCTGGGCCCAGGTCTGCCCGACGATGCCGAGGGCGCCGGGGATCAGCGCCATGTAGAGGAGCGAGGCCCAGTCCGAGGCGCGGTCCGGCAGCACGAGCCCGTCCGGGGCCGTGCAGACCAGGCAGACGACGGCGATCACGATCAGCTGGAGGATCGCCAGCCCCATCGCGTCGGTGGCGGTCGACCACGCCCCCAGGCCCACGATGTGCAGCGCGTAGAGCATCGCGGCGACGAAGGTGAGCGCCTCGCCGTACCCGACCGAGAGCCCGTCGAGGGTCAGGACGGCGAGGCCGATCGACGGCGAGCAGGACGGCGGCCCAGGTGAGCCACGTGATCCGGGTGTGCAGCAGGACGGCGGCGAACAGCGGCGTCGCCACGACGTACAGGCCGGTGATGAAGCCGGACACGCTCGCCGGCGTGTGCGCCAGGCCCGCCGTCTGGAGGATCTGCCCGAGCCCGTAGAGGAGCCCGAGCACGACCGCGTGCCGCCGGGCCTCGCGGCTGAGCCGGCCGAGCGCGCGCGGCGCGACCAGGACCAGCGCCACGGCCGCGATCGCGAAGCGGACGCCCAGGAAGTCGAGGGTCGGGACCCGCTCGAGGAGGTCCTTGATGAGGAAGAACGTGCTGCCCCAGGCGGCCGTGATCCCCAGCAGGGTCAGGGTCGCCAGCAGCGTCTTGGGCCGCCCCGGCACCTAGATGAGCCAGAGGGTGACCGTGGAACCCTTGGGGAGCGCGCTGCCGGAGCCGGGGTCGACGCTGTAGACGAACCCGAGCCCGAGGTAGTCGTCGACGTGCTCGATCTCCACCACGAACCCGGCCGCCTCGAGGCTCTCCTGAGCAGACTCCCAGCCCGAGGCCACCAGGCCGCCGGGCACCTCGACCAGCTCGGGCCCGAGCGAGACCACGAAGCCGACCTGGTCGCCGCGGAACAGCGTGCCCTCGTCGGGGCTCTGCGAGATCACGTCGCCCTTGGCGACGGTGTCGGAGTACTCGTCGGTGGAGCTGACCTCGAAGCCCTTCCGCTCCAGGGCGGTCCGCGCCTCCACGAAGTTCTTGCCGGTCCAGTCGGTGACCGTGAGCGGCTTGCGGCCCTTGCTGACGTAGAGGTCGACGACGGTGCCGGGCCGCAGGGTCTGGCCGGCCGGCGGGTCGCTGCGCAGCACCGTGCCCTCGGGCACCGTCTCGGACCAGCGGCCGATGGCCTTGCCGAAGGCGAGGTGGGCGTCGAGCAGGGCGTCCTGCGCCTCGTCCTCCGACGCGCCCTGGGTGCGCGGGACGTCGTACCGCTCCTTGCCCAGCGAGACCACGAGCGTGACCGTGCCCCCGTCGAGGACCCGGTCGCCGGCCGCCGGGTCGGCGCCGAGCACGCGCCCCTCGGGCACGGTCTCGGAGTACGCCGGGTCGCCGACCTCGACGGTCGAGGCCGGCCGCCTCGAGCTTCTTCTCGGCCGGGTTCTGCATCATGCCGAGGACGGCCGGGGCCGAGGTGTAGCGCTCCCAGCCGAACCACCAGGCGCCCACACCTCCGCCCGCGACGAGCAACAGGGCGAGGAGCAGGAGCAGAGGACCCTTCTTGGACCGGCGCGGCCGGCGGATCGTGGTGATCCTGGCGACCTGGCCAGGTGGCGGCACGGGGCGACGGTCGAGCGCGGTGGTGCGGTGCACCACGGCGGTCGCCTCGGCCGGCGCTGCCACCTCGGTCGACATCCGGGCGAACTCGTCGACGTCGAAGGGGTCCGGCGCGGTGTCCTCGCGCTCGGGGAGCCCGACGGGCCGCAGCGCGAGGTCGCGGGTCAGCTCCTCGTCCTCCCGGACCCCGTCGCGCAGCGCCTGGGCCACGCGGTGGACCTGGTGCAGCAGCACGCCGGCGTCGGCGGGTCGCTGGTCGAGGTCGCGCGCGGTCGCCCGCGAGACCAGCGCGTCGACGTACGCCGGCAGGCCGGGCACGATCGTCGACGGCGGCGGGACGTCCTCGTGCACGTGCTTGTAGGCCACCTGGATCGGGGACTCGCCCTCGTGCGGCTTGGTGCCGGTGAGCAGCTCGTAGAGCAGCACCCCGACGGCGTACACGTCGGCGCGCGCGTCGCTGCGGCCGTCGACGACGAGCTCGGGGGCGAGGTAGGAGACGGTGCCGATGAGCACGCCGCCGGTGGCGGTGTGCTGGGTGTCGGCGGAGACGGCCTTGGCCAGGCCGAAGTCGGCGACCTTGACCCGGCCGTCGTCGGCGATCAGGACGTTCTCGGGCTTGACGTCGCGGTGGATCAGGCCGGCCCGGTGGGCGTGCGCGAGGGCCGAGAGGACCGGCTCCACGAGGGCCAGGGCGCGCGACGGCGCCATCGGGCTCTCCTTGCGGATCACGTCGCGCAGGGTGTGCCCGGCGACGTGCTCCATCACCAGGAAGACGATGTCGTCGTCGGCGCCCTGGTCGAAGACGGCGACCACGTTGGGGTGGTCGAGCCGCGCGGCCGAGCGGGCCTCGCGGACGAACCGGGCCGCGAACTCCTCGTCGTCGCCGAGGCCCGGGTGCATCACCTTGACGGCGCAGGCGCGGTCGAGACGGAGGTCGGTGGCCTCGTACACGCTGGCCATCCCGCCGCGGGCGATGCGCGGGCCGATGCGGTAGCGGCCGTCCACGACCGTCCCCACGATGGGGTCGGTCAACACGGCGCCGCCGCCCTTGCGGGCGCGCCCATCTGGCTGCACTCGACCCTCCTGCGCACCGGTCGGGGAAGAATCCGGTCCGCCCATCGTACGGACGCCTGCGGGACCGTGTCGCGCACGCCCGCCACCGGCGTGGCGAGACTCACCCGCGGTCCGTGACAGAGTTGTCCCATGGCCGATGTTCCCCTCGCCCAGCTGGACCTGGGCGCCCTCGTCGACGAGTGGCTCGACTGGCACGCCGCCGCCGACCTGCTCGGCGTCCCCGTGTCCCGCATCCGCACGATGATCCGCGAGCACGAGATCGCCGCCGCCGTGTCGGCCCCGGGCTCCGGCCAGCGCATCCCCGCCCTGTTCATCCAGGACGGCCTCGTCGTGAAGGGGCTGCCGGGGCTGCTCACCCTGATGCACGACAACAAGTACGACGACCGCGAGTGCATCGCGTGGCTCTTCCTCGACGACGACCTCCCGGGCCGGCCGATCGACGCGCTGCGCGAGAACCGGGGGACCGAGGTCAAGCGCCGCGCGCAGGCCATGGCCTTCTGACTGGACCGACGACCACTACCGATCGTTCGAGAGGATCCGACGATGAGCGGACTCGCAGCCGTGCTGGCCCACCGCAAGGAACCCGGGATCTACCGGTGGCACGGCCACTTCAAGGACGAGGACGTCCGGCACACCGTCGAGCACGCCGGCTGGCACTACGCCCACATCGACGGCTGGCACGGTGAGACCAAGGCCGACTTCCTCCGCGCGGCGGGCGAGGCGCTGAGGTTCCCCGAGCACTACGGCCAGAACTTCGACGCCCTCGCCGACTGCCTCGGCGACGTGACGGCGGGCGACAGCGAGGGCTGGCTGCTGCTCTGGGACGGCTGGGGCCCGCTGGCCCGCCACGACGAGCGCGCCTTCTCGGTGTCGCTCTCGGTCCTCGGCGGCCGGGTCAACGCCGAGCGGGGCGGCCCGTTCGTGGTCGTCCTCCGCGGCGACGGCCCCGACGTCGACGGCGTTCCGTCGCTCGACTGACCGACCACGACTCCTAGACGGCGCGGTCCGTCGCCGCCGACGCCAGCTCGCGCAGGACCTGCCGGGCGGGTTCGGCGAACGACGAGGCGTCCAGCTTCGTCAGGGACAGCTCCACCAGGTCGTCGATGACCTGCTCCACGTGGGTGTGGGCGCCGGAGGCGTCGATGATCGCGCGCAGCCCGGCGACGTCGTCGGCCGACAGCGGGGAGCCGAGGGCCGCGTCGAGGCGGGCGGCGTCGGCCGCCGGGGCGCCGTCGAGCGCCAGGGCGACCAGCACGGTGCGCTTGCCCTCGACCAGGTCGTCGCCGGCGGGCTTGCCGGTCGTCGCCGGGTCGCCGTACACGCCCAACAGGTCGTCGCGGAGCTGGAAGGCCTCGCCGAGCGGGAGCCCGTACGCCGTCAGCTCCCGCAGCACGTCCGGTGTCGCGCCGGCGAGCGCGGCGCCGATGTGGAGTGGACGTTCGATCGAGTACTTGGCGGACTTGAAGCGCAGCACCGTCATCGCGGCCTCGACGTCGGCCCGGCCGCGCGCCTGCACGGACACGTCGAGGAACTGGCCGGTGATCACCTCGGTCCGGCACCGGTCGAACAGCTCGAGCGCCGTCGCCACCCGGTCGGCGGGCAGCCCGCAGCCCCGCAGCAGCTCGTCGGACCACGAGAGCAACAGGTCGCCGAGCAGGATGGCCGCGGCGGCGCCGTACTGCTCGGGGTCGCCGCGCCACCCGGCCTCCCGGTGCGCCGAGGCGAACGCGCGGTGCGTGGCCGGCCGGCCCCGCCGGGTGTCCGAGGCGTCCATGTAGTCGTCGTGGACCAGCGCGCTGGCGTGCAGCAGCTCCAGGGCCGCGCACGCGCGCAGCAGCGCCTCCTCGTCCTCGACGTCCGGCTGGAACGCGCGGTAGCCCCACCAGCAGAACGCCGCCCGGAAGCGCTTCCCGCCCGACACCGAGCGACGGGCCTCCTCGAGGAGCGCGGCGGCGTCGGGCCCGAGCGGGGCGACCCGTCCGGCCATCTCGTCGAGGAAGCTCGTCGAGGACCTTCTGGAGCCGCTCCCGGAACGCACTGCCGTCCCACGAGGTCATGCGGCGAGGCTAGTGGGCGCCGCCCCTCCCTAGACTGCTGGGCATGGACGACCGGCGCAGCATCGGGCAGCTGATCCGTGGAGGTGAGCGGTCGATCTCGTTCGAGTTCATGCCGCCGAAGGACGAGGCCGGTGTCGAGCAGCTGTGGTCCGCGATCCGTGACCTGGAGCCGTACCAGCCGACGTTCGTCTCGGTGACGTACGGCGCCGGCGGCACGACCCGCGACACGACGGTCACCATCACCGGGCGGATCGCCCGGGAGACGTCCCTGCGCGCGATGGGCCACCTGACGTGCGTCGGGCACACCCGCGAGGAGCTCGTCGACATCCTGGGCTCCTACCGCGAGGCCGGGGTCCGCGACGTGCTCGCCCTGCGCGGCGACCCGAAGGAGGGGCCGCGGGCCGCCTGGACGCCGACCCCGGGCGGGCTGACGTACGCCAGCGAGCTGGTCGAGCTCGCGCACGGGCTGGGCGGGTTCAGCATCGGCGTGGCGGCGTTCCCGGAGGCCCACCCGTCGGCCGCCTCCAAGGACGCCGACGCGCGCGTGCTCGTGGCCAAGGCGGCCGCGGGCGCCGAGTTCGCGGTGACCCAGCTGTTCTTCCGGGCGTCCGACTACGCCGACCTCGTCGAGCGGGTCCGGGCCCTGGGCTGCGACATCCCGATCCTGCCGGGGATCATGCCGATCACGAACCTGCGCCAGGTGGCCCGCATGGCCGAGCTGTCGGGTGCCGAGCTGCCGGACGAGATGGTCGCCCGCTTCGACGGCCTCACCGAGCCGGCCGACGTCCGCCGCGTGGGCGTCCAGATCGCCACCGAGCTCTGCGAGCAGGTGCTGGAGCTGGGTGCGCCCGGCCTGCACTTCTACACGCTCAACCGGTCGCGGGCGACGCTCGAGATCTTCGAGGCGCTGCGCATCACGGCCTGACGGTTAACCTCGCGCCATGCGCACCGTCACCGTCACCGGGCGGGGTACCGCCCGCGAGGTCCCCGACACCGTCGTCGTCCGCGTCGCCTCGAGCCATCGCGCGGCCGGCGTCGCCGAGGCTCTGGCGGGTGCCGACTCGGCCGCCACCGAGATCATCGCGGTCGGCCGCGAGCACACCGAGGCCTCGCGGATCGGCTCCACGAACCTCAACGTCTGGCCGGCCTACGACAACGAGGGGAAGCCGAGCGGCTTCGAGGCGCGGCACTCGCTGAGCATCACCTGCACCGACATCGCGTCGGCCGGGGACCTCCTGGCCGCGTTGGCCACGAAGGTCGGCGACCGCCTCCAGGTGGAGGGGTTCGGCCTCGAGGTGAGCGACGCCGCCCGGGCGCTGGACTCGGCCCGGGCCGGCGCGTACGCCGACGCGGTGGCGCGCGCGGGTCACCTCGCGGAGCTGGCCGGAGCCCGCCTCGGCGACGTCCAGGCCATGGCCGAGGGCGGTGCCGCCGGACCGATCGGCGTGGGCGAGGGGGGCGTGGCCCGCGACATGATGAAGTCGGTCGCCATCGAGCCCGGCGAGACCACGATCGCCGCTGCGGTCACCGTCACCTTCGCCCTCGACTGAGGTTCAGGCGGGCCCGACGAGCTGGGCCACCAGCGAGGCGGACAGGCCGACGTACGGCAGCCCGGCACCGGGGGTCGCGTGCGCGCCGGCGGCGTACACGCCGGGCACCGGTGTCGCCGGTCCGAGTCGCCGGAACGCCGTCTGGCGGCCCTGCCACAGCACGCCGTGCGGCGATCCGCCCCACGCGTCGACGAGGTCGCGGGGTGAGCGGTCGACCCGCGTGACCACCTGCGCGCGCACGTCGAGGTCGCGCCTGGCCAGCGTCGTGAGCAGGTCCTCGTCGACCCGGCCACGACCCAGCAGCGTCCACGCGGCTCCGCCGGCGCGCACGGTGATCTGCGGCTCCTTGCCGGCGCCGTGCAGGACGGTCTCGTGGGCCAGGTCCGGGAGGTCACCCTCGAGCCCGACGTGGGTCACCACCGGTGGCAGGGCGGGCATCGTCCGCTGCACGAGCGGCGCCAGGGCCGGCAGTCGGCGGGGGTCGCAGGCGACCACGACCACGTCCGCGTCGACCTCGCCCGCGTCGGTGGAGACCGCGACCGCGCGTCCGCCGCGCAGCACGAGGTCGCGGACCTCGACGTCCGTGCGTACCTCGACCTTGCGGGTGGCCAGCCGCGACACCAGGGCGTCGGCGAGCCCGACCATCCCGCCGGCGACGGTCCACGCGCCGAAGCGTTGCTCGACGTACGCCGTCACGCCGACCCAGGCGGGGACGTCGCGAGGTTCGTGCCCCTCGGCGACCGCGGCGTAGGTGGCCATCATCCGCAGCCGGTCGTCCTTGAGCCCGCGGACCCGCTTGGCCAGCGACTCCCGGCTGCGGAGCCGGTCGGCCAGCGGGCCGGGCAGGTGGGCGGGGTCCCAGGGGCGTTCGAGGTACTCGCGGCGGAGCACCTCCCAGTCGTCCGCGTGGGCCTGAACGTGGTCGGCCCACCGCGTCCCGAGGCCGGGCCCCAGGCCGTCGACCGCCTGGATCTGCGCGGCCCGCGAGCCGAAGGGCAGCCGTACCGACGAGCCGTCGGGAAACCGGTGCTCGCGAAGCACGTCGAGCTCCACCAGGTCGAGCTCGCGCTCCGCGGGGCGTCCGGACTTGCGGAACAGGTCGCGGACGACCGCGGGCAGCAGGGTGTACGTCGGCCCGCCGTCCCAGGTGAAGCCGTCCCGCTCGACCGGCACCAGTGCGCCGCCGAGCCGCGACCCGCGCTCGAGCAGCGTGACCGCGTGGCCGAGCTTGGCCAGCCGCGCGGCGACGGCCATCCCGCCGAACCCGCCGCCCACGACCACCACCCGCGCCATGCGCACATCTTCGGGGGTAGGTCGTGGGTCAGCGCAGGTCGGGGGCCGCGCTCAGGTCGCCGAGGTCGACGCCGAACTCGCGCTCCAGGAGGTCGTACAGCGCGAGGTTCACCGTCGCGAGCCGGACGCCGGGACCCAGCGCAGCGCAGGGCTGCACCTTGGCGAACAGCCCCGAGGGCGTGTCGGCCATGACCAGCACGTTGTCGGACTCCTGCCCCGGAGGCGCGATCTCGAACTTCGCGCCGTCCCACGTCAGGGCCTCCGTCACGTCGCCGACCACCGCGTCCTTGGCGAGCGCGACGGGCCGTCCCGAGCGCTCGGCGTCGATCACCGGCAGCAGCGCCTCGACGTCGGCGACCCGGACGCCCGGGTCCTCGCCGAGCACCAGCGCGTCCTGGAGCAGCGAGAACAGCTTGCGGTCGACCTGCACGACCTGGGTGAAGCCGGCCGAGCCGCGGGCGTTGAGCTCGGTCGGGCGGAACCCGTCCGCGGTGAGCACGCCGTCGATGCCGAAGGCGCCGCGGTAGCCGTAGGTCGCGCGCAGGTGCTCGCCCACGCGCTGCGCCGCGCCGCGCATCTCCGCGCGGTCGGCCTCGGGCGGGTCCCAGAACGTCGACAGGCCGCCGTACGTGAACGTGCGGGCGCCCTCGTCGCGCAGGATCGAGATCTCGACGGGGCGGAAGGCGGCCGTGCCGTCGGGCAGGACGAGGCCGTGGATCGAGCACGGGACGCCGTCGAGGAACGGCATCACCCGTACGCGGTCGCAGCGCGTCAGGAAGAACGCCAGCGCCCGCGCCCGGTCGGCGTCGTCACGCACCCAGCGCACGTAGTCGCCACCGCCGTTGAAGCCCTCGCGGGTGTCCCCGGACCAGACGGCGCCGAGGGGACCCGCGAGCCGGTCGGTCGCGGCGGCGAGCGCGTCGCGGTCGGTGGGCACGATCTCGTACGGCGCCCGGATGACGCCGGCGGCGTCCCAGATCTCGTCGGCCAGCATCTTGTCCTCGAGGGCGACGAACGCCGCGGGCCGGCCGGAGAGGACCGGCCGGCCGAGGATGGGCCGGTCGGTGGTCACGAACGGCCCCCCGACCCAGGCGGCGCGGCACTCGGGGTCGAAGGCCTCGATCGCCGCCACCGCGTGCTCGGGGAGGTGTCGGGCGAGGTGGTCGAGGACGCGCATCTCCTCGGTCACGTTGGTCGTGGCGGGAGCGTCCACGTCGACCACCACGCAGTCGCCGTCGGGCGGCTTGGGCCCGGCCCCGTGCGCGGTGGAGAGCACGAGCGCGGTCCCTCCGACCTCGCGCACCCACGCGACGAACTCGGTGCGCGCCGCGAGGATCCCCGGCCCGAGGACGGCCGGCCGGCCGGCGTACCGCGCCATCAGCCGGTCGGTGAGGTCGGCGCGGATCTCCGGGTCGGCCAGGTCCATCCGGTCACGCTAGTCAGTCGCCCGCACCGGGGCGACTAGGTTGTCGCGGTGCCCGACCCCACGCTCGGCCTCGTGCTGGTGCTCGGCACGGCGGTGCTGGTCGGCGCGGTGGTGCAGGCAAGCGTGGGGTTCGGGATCGTCGTGGTGGCGGCGCCGTTCGTGATCTGGCTGGCTCCCGAGCTGATGCCGGGCTCGATGCTCGTGTGCGGGTTCGTGATGCCGGTGCTGCAGCTGCGAGGTACGTGGCGCGACGTCGACTGGGTCAGCCTGCGCGCCGCCCTGGCCGGACGGCTGCTGCTGACGCCGGTCGGGGTGTGGGTGGTGGCGGTGTCGAGCACCCGGCTGATCGCGTTCCTGGTCGGGTTGCTGGTCCTCGCGGTGGCCCTCGCGTCGGCGTACGCGCCGGCCTTCGAGCCGCGGCCGCGCAACCTGTTCGTGGCCGGGATGCTGACCGGCGTCTCGGGCACGGCCGCGGCCGTCGGCGGGCCGTTCGTGGCGATGACGCTCCAGCACGAGGAGCCGGCCCGGATCCGGGCGACCCTCGCGGGCGTTCTTCACGTTCGGGTCCGCGGCGTCGCTGGCCGCGCTGGGCTACGCCGGCGAGCTGCCGCCGGAGCAGCTGTGGTGGGGCGCGGCGTTCGTCCCGTTCCTCGTCGTCGGCTACGTGCTGGCCGGGCCGGTCGTCCGGCGGCTCGACCAGGGCCGCCTGCGGACCGCGATGCTGTGGTTCTGCGTCGTGGCGGCCGTGTCGATCATGCTGCGGGCTGCCCTGGGGTGAGCGTCGGGTCGCGACGCTTCTTCCACCGCCGCCAGCCGCGTCGGACGAGCCGCGCCACGAAGTACAGCACCGTCAGCCCGACCACGAGCAGCACGGCGGCGATGGCCGCGGCGGCACGCGGGTGCTCGATGGCGAACCACACCAGGAAGAACACGGTGACGTCCTCGGCGAGGCTGGCGCCGATGTTGGTCACCGGCTCCGGTGAGGAGTTGATGGCCAGCCGGCTGCCGGCCTTGACGAGGTGGGAGAGGAGGGCCGTGCCGCCACCGACCACGCCGAGCACGGCCTGGTCGAGGGTGGTGGCGTCGCCGGCCATCAGCACGCCGATCACCGCCCCGGAGGTGGGCCGGATGGCGGTCGAGATCGCGTCCCACGTCGAGTCGATGAAGGGGATCTTGTCGGCGACGAACTCCATCGCGAACAGGAAGAACGCCACGCCCAGCACGTCCCACCGGGCCAGCACGTCGGGGATGCTCTCGGTCGGGTTCACCCGGTCGGCGACGCCGAGCACGAGCACGACGAGGTACGCGTTGACGCCGCTGGCCCAGCCGCTCGAGAAGACCAGGGGCAGGGAGTCCACGCGCCCAGGATAGGGACCTACTCGACGTCGACCTCGGTCGCGCCCGTCATCGCGAGCAGCTCGTCGTACGTCGTGGAGTAGACCGCCGCGGGATGGCCGGCGGCGGCCCAGATGACGTCGTACTGGCGCAGCTCGCGGTCGAGCCAGGTCGGCACCGCCGTCGGGTGGGCGATGGGGGAGACCCCGCCGATGACCTGGCCGGTGTGCTCGCGGACGAACTCCGGGGTGGCCCGCTTCAGCTTCTCGACGCCGACCCGACCGGCCGTCAGGGCGGTGTCCACGCGGTGGGCGCCCGAGGTGAGGATCAGCACCGGGGTGCCTCCGGCGTCGAAGAGGAGGCTGTTGGCGATCGCGCCCACCTCGCAGCCGAGGGCGGCCGCCGCGAGTGCCGCGGTGTGCACGGACTCTGGAAGAATGACGATCTCGCCCGCGCCGCCGCGGGCGGCGTGCGCGTCACGGAACCTGGTGATCGCCGCGTGCTCGCTCATGGGCCGCACCCTAGTGAGGGTGCCGGGACGCCGACGGGAGGACCTCCTCGATGGGTCGACAGTGGCCGGCGTCGGTCGTCAACGCGCTGCGCTGCCTCACCGCGCTGGTGGGGCTGATGGCGGTCGGTACGTTGCTGACGATCGTGTTCCAGGACGCCCTCATCGAGTCCTGGGCGGAGGGCAACCCCGGCGCGAGCGAGATCCTCGACGAGGGCGGCATCGAGGCGCTGAAGGCCAGCTCGATCGCGCTGCCGGCGTTCGTGCCGGTCGTGGTCGTGATGTTCATCGTGCTGCTCGGCCTGCTGGCGGTGCTGCGGGTGTTCCTGCGCGAGGGGTACGAGTGGGCCCGGCTGTCGCTGGCGGCCGTGGCGCTGCTCATCGGGCTGGCCGCCGGCCTGATCGCGTTCCGTGAGAGCCCGCCGCTGGTGTTCGTCGTGGTCTGCGTGGTCGCCCTGGTGGTCGACGTCGCCTTCCTCGCCTTCCTCGCCCACCCCGACACCACCGAGTTCATCCGGGGCTCCTGGCTGGCGCACCACGACGTCCCGGACGTCGACGAGCAGGTCTAGTTCTGTCCACCGTCTCGGTCACCTCTTGACGGGGTGTCGGCGGCGCGAGGTACTGTTCTCGTAGTCGAACACGTGTTCGATTCGATCCGGCGGGGGGCGACCTCGACCCCGTTCCCCGCCGGGTCGGTCCGGGGTCGAAGAGCCGGTGAAGGTGGCACGAGATGCGTCGGTACGACGACCCCGTGGAGGTCCGCAAGGGCCCCGAGGAGAGCCCCGAGCAGTTCCTCTGGCGGGGCAAGCTGTGGAAGGTACGCGCGGTGCTCGCCCACTGGGTGGAGACCGGCTCGTGGTGGCAGTCCGCCGACGCGCGGGCGGTGCTCGGCACCGACGACGCCGCACCGTCGCTGGTCGAGGAAGGCGCGCTGGCGCCTGTCACGAGACCCGGTGACCTGTTGGGGGAGCGCGAGCTGTGGCGGGTCGAGGCCGCCGCGGGCATGACGGTCCACCCCGAGGACGACCAGGGCGGCGGGGTGTTCGACCTGTCCTTCGACTGGGCCGACGGCTCCTGGCAGCTCGTCGGCTGTGTGGACTGAGGTGATCGCGATGAACCCCTACACCCTGCCGGCCACCACCCACTCCTACCTCGCCCGGGCGGCCGAGTCGCTCAGCGAGGCGATGACGGCCACCGACGTGCCGACCCGCTACGCCTGCGCCCACGTGGCGGCGCTCCGGGCCGCGGCGGCGCTGCTGGCCGCCCGCGCCCATCCGGCGCCCACCCGCGGTCGCCGCCAGAAGAACGCCTGGGTGCTGCTCGCCGAGGTGGCGCCCGAGCTGGCCGAGTGGGCCACGTTCTTCGCCGCCGGGGCCGCCAAGCGGGCCGCGGCCGAGGCGGGCTCCACCCGGGCGGTCTCCGAGCGCGAGGCCGACGACCTGCTGCGTGACGCCGACCGGTTCCTCGGCGTGATCGAGCAGTCCCTGGGGCTGGCGCCGCACCTGGCGCACCAGGGTCAGCTGCCCGGTCATGTGTCCGGTCATCTCACCAGCCGCGCCGGCTGAGGCGATGGACCCCTTCGTCCACCTCCGCGTCGCGTCCGGCTACTCCCTCCAGCACGGCGCCTCCCACCCGCACGTCCTGGTGGAGCGGGCCGCCGAGCACGAGATGGACACCCTGGCGCTGACCGACCGCGACGGCACCTACGGCGCGGTGAAGTTCGCCCAGGCCTGCCGGATGGCCGGCATCCGCCCGGTGCTCGGCGTCGACCTCGCCTACCGGCCGGTGGCCACCGAGGCGGACCGCAGGCAGGGGAGGTCCCGTACGCCTGTGCGCGGCGGCGCGTTCCGCGACCCGACCTGGGACAGCCTGCCGCGGGTCACCCTGCTCGCCTCCGCCGGCGGTCCCGGCGGCGGCCGGGCCGGCTGGGCCGCGATCTGCCGGCTGGTCTCCGCGGTGCACCTGGCCGGCGAGCGCGGTCGCCCGGTGGCCACCCTCGACCTGCTGGCGCCGTGGCTGGCGACGGGCGCGGTCACCGTGCTGCTCGGCCCCGGCTCCGAGGTCGGGACCGCCGTCGCCCGGGGTCATGGTCGTGGGGGTCGTGACGACCTCGCCGACGCGGCGCTGGCGGCGTGGCGCGAGGTGGTGCCGGCCGGCCACCTCCACGTCGAGCTGGTCTCCCACCGGCTCGGCCGTCCCGGCCCCGGGGGCACCGAGGAGTGGGGTCCCGGCAGCGCCCAGCACGCCGCCCGGATGGCCCGGGTCGCCCGGCGCGCGGGGATCGGCAGCGTGCTCACCAACGCCGTCCGCTACGCCGACCGTCGCGACGCCCCCACCGTCGACGTCCTCGACGCCGCCCGCCGGCTGGTCGCCCTCGACCGGCGACACCTCGACCGGGTCAACGCCGAGGGCTTCCTCAAGTCCGGCAAGCAGATGCTCGAGGTCGCCGAGGAGGTCTGCCGGATGGCCGGGCTCGAGGACCCGCAACGTCTGCTCGCCCGCACCCGCGCCGTCGCCGACAGCTGCGCCCTCGACCCGCGCGCCGACCTCGGCCTGGGCGAGGTGCACTTCCCCGAGCTGGACGTCAGCGCGGGGGAGGCCGACGGCGTGCTGCGCGCCCGCTGCGAGGGCGCGGTCGGCGACCGCTACGGCTCCGCGCCGCGCCAGCGCATCTGGAAGCGCCTCGACGACGAGCTCGAGCTGATCCGCGGCCTCGGCTACGCGTCGTACTTCCTCACCGTCGCCGACGTCACCGACCTGATCCGCGAGCGCGGGGTGCGCTGCGCGGCGCGCGGGTCGGGGGCGGGCAGCCTGGTCAACTACCTCCTCGGCGTCTCCGGCATCGACCCGATCCGCCACCACCTGCTGATGGAGCGGTTCCTCTCCCCGCTGCGCGAGTCGCTGCCCGACATCGACGTCGACGTCGAGTCCGCGCGGCGCACCGAGATCTACGAGGCGATCCTCGACCGCTTCGGCGGCGAGCGCTGCGTGTGCGTCTCGATGATGGACACCTACCGCGTCCGTCACGCCGTCCGCGACGTGGGCGCCGCGCTCGGCATGCCGCCGGGCGAGATCGACACCATCGCCAAGGCGTTCCCCCACATCCGCGCCCGCGACGCCCGGGTGGCGCTGCGCGAGCTGCCCGAGCTGCGCGCCAGCGGCATCGACGCCCGGCGGCTCGACCTGATGTTCGGGCTGGTCGAGCGGCTCGACGGGCTCCCGCGGCACATCGCCGTGCACCCGTGCGGGGTGCTGCTCTCCGACACCACCCTGCTCGACCGCACGCCCGTCGAGGCGAGCTTCGCGGGGTTCCCGATGAGCCAGTTCGACAAGGACGACGTCGAGGAGCTCGGCCTGCTCAAGCTCGACGTGCTCGGCATCCGCATGCAGTCCTCGATGGCCCACGCCGTCGAGCTGATCCGCGGCACCACCGGCGTCGAGGTCGACCTCGACGACCAGCAGCAGGTGCGGTTCGCCGACGACGACACCTACCGGATGATCTCGGCCGCCAAGACCCTCGGGGTGTTCCAGATCGAGTCGCCCGGCCAGCGCGAGCTGGTCGGCAAGTCCGGCATCGACTCCTTCGACGACATCATCACCGACATCTCGCTGTTCCGGCCGGGGCCGGTCAAGAGCGACATGATCACCCCCTACCTGGAGTCCAAGCAGGGCTGGAAGGAGACGACCTACCTCCACGACGACCTGCGCCCGATCCTCGGCGACACCCAGGGCGTGGTGGTCTTCCACGAGCAGGTCATCGAGATCATCGCGAGGTTCGCGCGGATCAGCTACGCCGAGGCCGACGAGTGCCGGCGCGCGCTCGGCGACGTCGAGGGGATGGCCGAGGTCAAGCGCTGGTTCTACCCGCGCGCGGGCGGCCTCGGCTACTCCGAGCGGGTCGTCGAGGGGATCTGGAAGATCCTCGAGGCGTTCGCGTCGTTCGGGTTCTGCAAGGCGCACGCCGCGGCGTTCGCGCTGCCGACGTTCCAGTCCGCGTGGCTCAAGGCGCACTGGCCGGCGCACTTCCTGGCCGGCGTGCTCACCCACGACCCGGGCATGTACCCCAAGCGGCTGATCCTCGACGACGCCCGCCAGTGCGGGATCACCGTGCTCGGCCTCGACGTCAACGCCTCGGAGAAGGAGTACGTCGTCGAGTGGCTCGACCCCGAGGCCCCGGTCGCCGCCGTCCCGCCGCCGGTTCCCGAGACCGGCGTCCCCGACGGCACCGCCTGGGGCATCCGGCTGGCGCTGGCCGAGGTGAAGGGCATCAACGAGGGCGAGGTCGACCGGATCGTGGCCGCCCGGTCGGAGGGCCAGGGCTACGGCTCGCTCACCGACTTCTGGCACCGCGCCCAGGTGTCGCGGCCGATCGTCGAGCGGCTGGTGCTGGCGGGCGGGTTCGACTCGCTCTACGACATCGGGGCGGCCGAGGCTCTGGAGGGCATCCGCCACCGCGGCCGGATCACCCGCCGCGACCTGCTGCTCCAGGTCGCCGAGCTCGACCGCCACGCCCGCGCCCTCGACCGGGCGCAGGGCCGCAGCCTGCGCGGTCGCGGGCTGGCACAAGCCCGCCAGGTCGCCCCGGCCACCCAGCGCGCCGCCGCGGCCGCGCGCCGCAACAGCACCGACCCGCAGGCCCGCGAGCTAGGAGGCCGGCTCGCTGCCCGAGCGGCACGCCCTCGCCGAGCAGGGGGTCTGGGCGCGCGCCTCCGCCCAGGCCCAGTCGACCCAGGCGCCGCGGCCGGTCGACTCGGTCCAGCTCGCGTTCACCCTGGGCGACGAGCCCCGCGAGACCGTCACCGGGCTGCCCGAGATGACACCCGAGGACCGCATGCGCGCCGAGCTCGAGATCCTCGGTCTCGACGTCAGCCGCCACGTCGTCGACACCTACGCCACCTTCCTCGACGAGCTCGGCGCCACCCGCAGCAAGGACCTGCTCCACCGGCGCAGCAAGGCCGAGCTGCTGGTCGCCGGGGTCAAGGTGGCCACCCAGACCCCGCCGATCCGGTCCGGTCGCCGGGTCGTCTTCCTCACCCTCGACGACGGCACCGGCCCGGTCGACGCGACGTTCTTCGAGGACGCCCAGGGCCCGTACGCCGCCACCGTGTTCGGCTCCTGGCTGCTGGTCGTCCGCGGCGAGCTGCGTCGTACCGGTCGCCGCGGCGTCTCCCTGCGCGCCACCGGCGCCTGGGAGCTGCCGGAGCTGCACGCGATCTGGCGCGGCCACGGCATGGCCGCCGTGCACGAGCACCTCGCCCGGGTGCCCGAGGGGTACGCCGGCGTCGGCGTCGAGCAGGAGGCAGTGGGGGACAGCCCGGCTCCCGTCCGCAGCCGGGTGCTGGTGCACTCCAGCGGCTTCCAGATGTCGCCGTACGCCGACGTCAAGCCGGCCGGCGACGACACCAAGAGCGTCGCCCGCAAGCTGTGGCACCGCAGCCCGGGGAGTCCGGGATGACCGGTCATTTCCTGGCCCTAGGCTGGGCGCCATGTCGACCAGCGAGCGCCGCACCAGTGTGCGCACCGGCGTGGTCTGGGACGCCGTCGTGGCCCGGCTGGAGCCGAACGCCCGGGTCGTCGACATCGGCGGCGGCACCGGCGGGTTCGCGGTCCGGCTGGCCCGGGAGGGCCACGCCGTCACCGTCGTCGACCCGAGTCCCGACGCGCTCGCGGCCCTCGCCCGGCGCGCCGACGAGGCCGGCGTCGCCGGTCTGGTCACCGGTGTCCAGGGAGACCTCACCGACATCGGCACGCACGTGGCGCCCGGCTCCGCCGACGTGGTGCTCTGCCACGGGGTGCTCGAGGTGGTCCCCGACCCGGCGGCCGCGCTGCGCACCATCACCGGGGTGCTCCGCGAGGGCGGGCTGCTCAGCCTGCTCGTCGCCCAGCGGCACGCCGCCGTGGTGGCCCGGGCGATGGCCGGCCACTTCCAGCAGGCGCTGGCCCTGCTCGGTGACCGACCCGACGACCCCGCCTCGGGTCGGGGCGGCCGCCGCTACACCGCCGACGAGGTCGCCGCGCTGCTCGCCGACGCCGGGTTCACCCTCGAGGAGACCCACGCCGTCCGGGTCTTCGCCGACCTCGTGCCAGGGTCCCTGCTCGACCTCGAGCCCGGCGCCACCGCCGCCCTCGTCGACCTCGAGCGCGCCGTGGCCGGCCGCCCGGAGTACCTCCCCCTCGCGACCCAGGTGCACCTGCTCGCCACCCGCTGACCTCCGGGCCGGCCGATGACCGACCCGTCACGGGACTGCCCGATCCTGCACGTCGACATGGACGCCTTCTACGCGTCGGTCGCCGTCCGCGAGCGCCCCGACCTGTGGGACGTGCCCGTGATCGTGGGGGGCGGGGGCCGCGGGGTGGTGCTGTCGGCCAACTACCTCGCCCGTCAGTACGGCGTCCGGTCCGGCATGCCCGGCACCCGCGCCCGCCGGCTGTGTCCCCAGGCGGTGGTGGTCTCGCCCGACTACGACGACTTCACCACCGTGTCCCGGGCGGTGATGGAGACCTTCCGTCGGGTCACCCCGCTCGTCGAGGCGGTCTCCCTCGACGAGGCGTTCTTGGATGTCCGCGGTTCGGCCAAGCGGCTCGGCAGCCCGCTCGAGATCGCCGAGCGGCTGCGCGCCGTGGTCCACGACGAGCAGGCCATCACCTGCTCGGTCGGCGTCGCGTCGACCGTCTCGCTGGCCAAGCTGGCCAGCCGCCGCGCCAAGCCCGACGGCGTGGTCGTCGTACCCCCCGAGGCGATCACCTCCTTCCTGCACCCGATGGAGGTCGGCGAGCTGTGGGGCGTGGGGGAGAAGACCCGCGACCTGCTGCTCCGCTTCGGCCTGGTCACCGTCGGCGACGTCGCGCACACCCCGCTCGCCACTCTCCAGCGTGCGGTCGGCGCCGCCCTCGGCAGCCACCTGCACCAGCTGGCCTGGGGCACCGACCGCCGCGAGCTCGCCCCGCGCAGCACCGCCGACGACCCCGAGAAGTCCATGGGCGCCAACGAGACCTTCGGCCGCGACACCGACGACCGCGACATCATCAGCCGCGAGCTGCTGCGGCTCTCGGCCAGGGTGACCCGCCGGATGCGGACGGGTGGCGTGGCCGGCCGCACGGTGACGATCACCGTGCGGTTCGCCGACTTCACCACCATCACCCGGTCCAAGACGATCCCCGAGGCCACCGACGGCACCCGCGAGGTGCACCGCACCGCCCTGCGCCTGTACGACGCGCTCGGACTGCAGCGCGCCCGGATCCGCCTGGTCGGTGTCCGCGTCGAGGGACTGGTGCCGCGCGAGACCGTGCACCGGCAGCTGGTGCTGGGGGAGCGGGAGCACGGGTGGTCCGACGCCGACCGGGCCGTCGACCGCGCCAGGTTCCGGTTCGGGGCCGACGCGATCCGCCCCGCCAGCCTTCTCACCTGACACAATTTGCCCAGCCCGCTACCGAACGACCGCGCCCCTGCCTAGACTGGCCGAAACAGCGATCTCGTGCTGGCCTACGCCCGCACCCACAGGGAGGCAACCGTGCCGCTCTCGGAGGAAGAGCTGCGACTGCTCGAGCAGATGGAGCGCGCGCTCGTCGAGGAGGACCCCAAGTTCGCCTCCACCCTGCGTGGCACGACCCTGCGACAGTCCGCACGCCGCAAAGCCATCCTCGCCGGCGTCGTCTTCGTCGGCGGGATCGTGGTGCTGATGACCGGCGCCATCAAGGCGCTGCCCGTGGTCGGCATCCTGGGCTTCCTGATCATGCTCGTGTCCGCGACCGTCGGGCTCACCGTGGTCCGCGGCCAGCGCGGCGTCCCGGCCAGCGAGGCCCAGCGCCAGCAAGGCGGCCAGGCGCCCAGCCGCGGCGGCTTCACCGTCATCGACGGCGGCCGGTCCGGCAAGACCCGCCGTCAGCGGCACCAGGGCGGTGCCTCGTTCATGGACCGCATGGAGGAGCGCTGGCGCCGTCGCCGCGAGGACAACGGCTTCTGACAGACCCGATCCACCGCACCACCACCGAGCCCGGGGTTCCCACCCCGGGCTCTGTCGCGTCCGAGGTAGCACCAGCCCACCCGCGCCCGCCGACTCGACGTACGTTTCCCGAACCTGGCGTGTGGTGCACCGTACGCCGAGTTCGGTTTTCTCCGCCGGCGGAGAAAACCGACGCAGCGAGACGCGCCTCAGCCGACGTGGTCGACGACGCCGGTGTAGGTCATGTCGTCGCTCTTCGACGCCTCGTCGCGGCCAGGGCGACGACGGGAGGCGAACAGCGACCGGGGCAGCCACTCGGCGCGACGGCGGGCGCCGCGGGTGACGCCACCCTCGAGCGCGGCGATCACGGTCTCGGCGTCGGCCTTGAGGATGGCCGCCTGGTCGGTGCCCGGGCGGGCGTACCTCTGCTGCTCGATGGTGGAGACGATCCGGTGCAGGGCGGCCTCGCCCTCGGGTGACACGTCGGCACCGTGGCGGGGGCGGTCCGAGGTGTCGATGCCCACCGGCCGGCCGAAGTAGTGCACCAGGTGTGCCCCGGTCTCTCGCGGCGATCGACCGGCAGGCCAGGTGAGGCCGAGGTCGACCACGGTGTCGCGGAGCTCGATCCAGACGGGCTCGGGGCCCTCGACCAACCGGCGCTCGCGCCGCCGACGCCGGACGAGCCGCGGCAGCATCGCCAGCCCGACGAGCAGCGCCACGGCGAGCACGCCGATCGCGATCGGCCGCCACGGGATGCCACCACCGGTAGCGCCGGCCTGGTCCTGGGGGTTCTGCTCCTTGGGGTCGGCACCGAGGGTGGGCCGGTTCTCGGCGTCCTCGGAACCCGCGCTGCTGGGGAGGTCGGTCTCGGGCGCGGCCGGGAACTCGAACTCCGTGTACGCCGGCACCGTCTCGGCCCGCTGCGACGGGGTGGGCTCGAACCGCACCCAGCCGGCGCCCGGGAAGTACAGCTCGGGCCACGCGTGCAGGTCGCGCAGGCTGTAGACGTAGGTGTTGGGAGCCGACTCCGTCGGCCTGAGGAACCCGATGGCCACCCGGCTCGGGATGTTGATGGTGCGGGCCATCACGGCCATCGCTGCCGCGAACTGCTCGCAGTAGCCCGTCAGCGCGCCCGGGGAGCCCTCGTCGAGGAACGCCTCCAGGGTGTCGCTGCCGCTGCCGTCCACGGAGTTGTCGAGCTCGTAGTCGCCGTTGTCGCGGAGGTAGTTCTGCAGGGCGACGGCCTTCTGGAACCGTCCGGTGTACTCGGCGGTCTCGCGCGTCGCCAGGGTGCGGACCGACGTGGAGAGGCCAGGCGGCAGCTCGGTGAGCTGGGTGCCCATCATGTCGCTGGCCAGGGGTGAGGTGTTCATCGCCTCGGGGTCGAAGTCGGGCTCCACGGCGGTCATGTCGTAGCTCATCCCGGCGGCGCGCAGGTCCTCGTCGAAGGACATCACGTCCATCGTCGAGCTGTCGTAGCGCCAGTCGCCGAGTGCGTCGATCTCCGTGATCGGGAACTGGGTGGGCAGCCAGGGGGAGTCGAAGTTCTGGCCGATGTTGACGTGGTAGTCGTACTCATCGGTCGGCACGGTGCTCGACAGCCCGGTGATGGGCGGCAGCTCGCCGATGGCGCGCTGGTCGCCCGGCGCCTGACGGTCGCCGGGACTCCACTCGTTGTCGGAGAAGCGGTTGAGCACGGAGATGCGCAGGTAGGCCGGGTTGGGGTCGTTCGTCTGGATCGTGATGACCGGTGCGTCGCTGCCCTGCTGGATGTCCCGCTTGAGGTCGACCGTGGGGTTCTCGATCTTGATCTTGTCGCCGCCGCCGGGGCCGAAGCCGTTGCCGAACAGCTCGATGCCGAAGGTCGGGATGAAGAGCGGGACGACGATCGCCAGCGCGGTCGCGGCGGCACCGATGGCACCGGCCGAGGACCGCAGGGCGCCGTTGCTGACACCGAAGCCGCTCGGGTCCACGCCGTCGTTGCCGAGCGGACGGCCCCAGCGCGCGATCTGACGGCTCTCCTGGAGGTACAGCATCAGCAGGAAGCCGATGGTGGTGAGCGTGAAGATGATCCACGAGACGCCGCCGCCCAGCAGGCTGACCGGGATGCTGTAGATGGTCAGCAGCGGCAGGCCGGCCAGCGGCACGCGACGCAGGGTGCCGGCCATGATGTCGACGAGCAGCATGCACGCGGCCCCGCCGGCGATGAGCAACGGGTCGATGGGAGGGACGCCGCGTGGCACGGGGGCGGCGTACTGGCGCGCGGTCTCCGAAGCGTCCTGGAAGGCCTCCTCGAGTCGCAGCCACGCCTCGCCGATCGGCACGAGCGAGCCGGTGATGTAGAGCGACACGACCATGCCGACGATGACCAGCTGGGCGAGCACGAGGAGCGCCCCCGGCACCCGCAGCCAGCGCAGCACGGCACCGCTCAGGGCGACCACGACGCCGATGACGATCAACGGGCCCATGAAGCCGCTGTAGTCGATCGCGAAGCCCTTCCACGACAGCAGGGCCACCCAGGTCGTGGCCGCGGCGACGAGGGCCAGCACCAGCGCGTCGCGGAAGCCGCCGCGCATCCTGGCCAGCGGGCTCTGGAAGGACAGGGTCGAGGGGGAGGCGCTCATGTCAGGACCACCTCGTCGTCACGACGATCCGCCGCGGGACGCGAGCGTGACGTGCGGCCGAGCTCCTGCCACACCGACTCGAGCCGGTCGCGCGGCCCCAGGCCGACGGTCCGCCAGCCCTGCTGGGCCAAGGTGGCCGTCGCCCCGCCCGTACGACGGGTGGCGCCGCCCCACGCGTCGACGTCGAGCGCGACGGCCAGGCTCGCGGCGGCGTGGTGGTGCATCCGACGGAGCACGGGCAGGTCGTGGTCCTCGACGCCGCCGACGACGGCGACGATCAGCCCACCCTGCGAGGCCTCGGCCAGCCAGCTGGTGTCGAGGCGCGGGAGCTGGATGGGCTGCACGACGGCCAGCGCCTCCAGCAGGGGAGCGGTGTTGAGGTCGGCGTCGCGGTAGTGCCAGGCGTTGTTGGGGTCCTCGCCGGCCGCGGTCACGAACCGCACCATGAAGCCGCGGTGGCTCAGGTGGACCGCGATCGACGCGGCCGCGGACACGGCGGCCTCGAGGGAGGACGCGATGCCCTGCCCGCGGTGGGCGCGCAGCCGGTTGTCGAGGAAGAGCGTGGCCCGCGACTGCCAGGGCTGCTCCTCGCGGCGCACCATCAGCTCACCCATCTTGGCCGAGCTGCGCCAGTGCACCCGCCGCAGCTCGTCGCCGCGGCGGTACTCGCGCACGGTCACGTCCTCGGCCGAGCCGGTGGCGAAGGCGCGGGGCCGGTTGTCGCCGGACCCGGTCCAGGCGCCGCCGAGCGGGATCTGGGGGAGCGGCACGGTGCGGGGGGTGACGGTCAGCGAGACCGTGGTGTGGAAGGCGCGGCCGAGCTCGACGAGGCCGAACGGGTCGCTGACCCGCACGCTCATCGGCCCGATCTCGAACTTGCCGCGGACGTCGGAGCGGACCTGGTACGACGCGTGGCGGCGCCAGCCCTGGCCGATGCCGTCGAGCACGAAGCGCGGCCGGGTGCCGAGCACGTACGGGACGTGGTCCTCGAGCAGCAGGGCCCCGCTGGGCGTCTTGCCCTCGTTGGTGAGCGTCAGGTTGAGCCGCGCCGGCTGCCCGGCCACCACGATCTGGGGCGAGAGGGTCCGCACCAGCGCCAGCCGGTAGCGGCTGCGCCCGAGCACGAACGCCGTCACGAGCGGCAGCGCCAGCACGAGCACGCCGACCCGGGTCAGCGCGTCCTGACCGAGGAACACCGCGCAGACGATCGCCGTGATCCCGGCGGCCAGGAACGCCCGTCCGCGGACGGTCAGGCCGGCCAGAGCTTCACGCACGGGTCCCCTCGGGCACCGGCACGGCGGCGATGATGCCGTCGATGATCGTGCTGGTCGACCGGCCGCTCATCGACGCCTCGACGCTCGGCAGCAGCCGGTGGGTGAGGACCTGGCGGGCCAGCCCGCGCAGGTCGTCGGGGAGCACGTAGTCGCGGCCGGCCATGGCGGCGCTGGCCTTGGCCGCGCGCACCAGGTGCAGGGTGGCGCGCGGGGAGGCGCCGAGGGTCAGCTCGTCGGAGCGCCGGGTCGCCGAGGTCAGCGCCACGGCGTACCGCTGGACGGCGTCGGAGACGTAGATCTGGTTGACGATGCCGATCAGCTTGCGGATCTCGGCCGCGTCGGTCACCGGCTCGAGGTCGTCGAGCGGGTTGTGCTGGGTGTGGCTGTCGAGCATCGCGATCTCGGAGGCCTCGACGGGGTAGCCGATCGACAGTCGCAGCATGAAGCGGTCGCGCTGGGCCTCGGGGAGGGCGTAGGTGCCCTCCATCTCGATGGGGTTCTGGGTCGCGATGACCATGAAGGGCGACTCGAGGTAGTACGTCGAGTTGTCGACGGTGACCTGGTGCTCCTCCATGCACTCCAGCAGCGCGGACTGGGTCTTGGGCGAGGCGCGGTTGATCTCGTCGCCGACCACGATGTTGGCGAAGACGCCACCCGGGCGGAACTCGAACTCGCGGGTGTTCTGGTTGAAGATCGACACGCCCGTCACGTCGGACGGCAGCAGGTCGGGCGTGAACTGGATGCGGCGCACCGTGCACTCGATGCTGCGGGCGAGCGACTTGCTGAGCATGGTCTTGCCGACGCCCGGCACGTCCTCGATCAGGATGTGGCCCTCGGCCAGGAGGCCGATGAGGACCGTGTTGATCACGTCGGGCTTGCCCTCGATCACCTTCTTGACGTTGGAGCGGACCCGCTCCACGACCCGGCTCAGGGTCTCCAGATCGGCCCCGCCGCCCGAGGTCGTTCCCGTCTCCGTGACTGTCACGTGCCGTCCTTCCGGTTGCTGCTCTTCAGCCCCATCGATGCGTCCTGCCGTGAGGTCGCGAACGCCCCACCGGAGGTCGGGTGGAGCGCTGGGAGAAACCTACGCGCCGCACCCGTTCCTGCCTCTGACTCCGGCGATCACGGTTTGGTTGCGGATTCTCCCCCGTTTGGGTTCCGAGCGTAACCGACCCCACCTCGCCGGTGACCTGTCCAGAAGGGCATCCGCATCGGGGGGCGACATGGAGCGGAAGTGGTTGACCGTGGGGCAAAGTGGAGTACAGTGGCGCAAAGTGGAGGACAGCGGAGGGAAAGTGGAGGGCACGGGATGTTCCTGGGCACCTACACCCCCAAGCTCGACGACAAGGGCCGGCTCTTCCTCCCCGCGAAGTTCAGGGAGGAACTGATGGCAGGGCTGGTGGTGACGACGGGGCAGGAGCGCTGCCTCACCGTCTACAAGCTCGGCGACTTCGCCGAGATCGCCGCCCGCGTGCAGGCCGCCCCGATCACCGTCAAGGGCGCCCGTGACTACGGACGCTTCCTCGGCGCGAACGCCAACCAGGACACCCCGGACAAGCAGGGCCGCATCACCATCACGCCGATGCAGCGCGACTACGCCGCGCTCACCCGGGACGTGATGGTGCTGGGCGTGATCAACCGGATCGAGATCTGGGACCCCGCTCGCTGGGAGTCCTACAACCAGCAGAACCAGGAGACCTTCGCCGACATCAGCGAAGAGGTCTTCCCCGGCCTCTAGGCCCGCTCCACCCGGCCACCCGCACCGCCCACAAATCCACAGCGATCGTCCGGCGAGGTCTCAGCCCGCTGACGCCCACCCTCTGTAGCACCTTCCCCGGTTCCAGACGGTGACTTCCCTTCCAGCACCAGCGGGCGGGGGCCTGGCCGGACGATCCCGCTCCACCGCGCTCCACTCCACATCGCTCCACCGGAACACCAACACGAGGGTCGAGACTCATGAAAACCCCACGACACCGCGCAGCGGCTCGCTGCGCTCGCACGGGGCACGCTGCCGCGGGGACCCCAACAGCATGAGCATCACGCCGGTCGCGGACGCGGGACCCGTCCGCCGCGTGCGCCACCAGGCCCGCGAGGCCGCCGCGCTGATGGCCTTCTCGGCCGCCACGTCCGTGGCGATCGCCGGGGCCCTCGTCCTGCTCGCCCACTGGGGACGCTGAGCCGGGTCCATGACGACTCCCTCCCACGTCCCGGTCCTCTTGGACCGGGTCGTTGCCCTTCTGGCGCCTGCCCTCGACCACGAGGGCGCCGTCCTCGTCGACGCGACCCTCGGCCTCGGCGGGCACACCGAGGCGGTGCTCGAGCGGTGTGCGCTCGCCCGCGTCGTCGGCATCGACCGCGACACCGACGCCCTGGCCCAGGCGGGGGAGCGGCTGGCCGCCCACGGGACCCGCTTCACCGGCGTGCACGCGGTCTACGACGAGATCCCCGAGGTCCTCGACGACCTCGGGCTCGACGCCGTCGACGCCGTGCTCTTCGACCTCGGCGTCTCCTCCCTCCAGCTCGACGTCGTCGAGCGCGGCTTCGCCTACCGCGAGGACGCGCCGCTCGACATGCGCATGGACGGCACGAGCGGCCCGACCGCCGCCGACGTCCTCAACACGTACTCGGCCCCGGACCTGGCCCGGGTGCTGCGGGAGTACGGCGAGGAGCGCTTCGCCCGGCAGATCGCCAACGCCGTCGTCCGCAGCCGCGAGACCACGCCCTTCACCACGTCGGCGCGGCTGGTCGAGCTCCTGTACGACGTCATCCCGGCGCCCGCGCGACGTACGGGTGGTCACCCGGCCAAGCGCACGTTCCAGGCCCTGCGCATGGAGGTCAACGACGAGCTCGCCGTGCTCCGCCGGGCGCTGCCGGCCGCGATCGACGCGATCGCCGTGGGTGGCCGCGTCGTCGTGGAGTCCTACCACTCGCTGGAGGACCGGTTGGTCAAGCGGGCCTTCGTCGACGCCACCCGCAGCGACGTCCCCGAGGACCTCCCGTTCGTCCCCGCCGGTCACGAGCCGGCCTTCCGGCTGCTGACCCGCGGCGCCGAGAAGGCCGACCCGGCCGAGGTCGACCACAACCCCCGCGCCGCCAGCGTCCGGCTGCGCGCCCTCGAACGACTCACCCCTTCCCCGAACCGAGGAGTCGCGTAAGCAATGAGCAGCCCCGCCTTCCAGATCAGGTCCGGACGGATCCGAGCCGCCGGTGCTCCGGGCCGGGTCTCCGGCCTCGCCGGTGCGGCCCTCCACCGGGCGCGGCTGACCGTCGTCCCCCGGACCAGGACCCGCACCAGCCACCTGCCGTTCGTGACGCTGGTGTCGTTCGTGCTGCTGGCCGGCGTGGTCGGGCTGCTCATGTTCAACACCTCGATGCAGCAGGCGGCGTTCACGGCCACCACGATGGAGCAGCAGGCCGCGACCCTGAACGCCCGCGAGCAGACGTTGCGGATGGAGCTCGACGCCCTGCGCGACCCGCAGCGGGTCGCGCTCAAGGCCCAGCGGATGGGCATGGTCATCCCGGCCACGCCGGCCTTCCTCCGGCTCACCGACGGCGAGGTCCTCGGCACACCCGCCGCCGCCACCCGCGAGAACTCGCTGCGGCTGCTGCCCCGCGCGCCCCAGAAGCCGGCCGTCCTCGACCCCGCCCCCAACGTCGTCACGGTGATCGGAGAGCCGGCCGACCCCGGCGCGGGAGACGGCCAGCGGCACCAGCGGTCGGGATAAGAACAAGCAGCAGCAACAGCCCCGCACCGACGGCAACCGCTGAGCCAGGAGATCCGCCCGATGCGTCGTACGCCCTCTCGACCCTCCGCGCGTGCCAGGGGCAGCCTGCGCGGGTCACCCCACCTGCGGCTGCGGTTCGGGTTCGTGGTCATCGCGATGGTGCTGTCGGTGTTCGGTGCCCGGCTGGTGCAGCTGCAGGGCGTGGACCCCCACGCGTACGCCGCGATGGCGGCCGCCGAGGGCACCGACATCGTCGAGCTGCCCGCCGAGCGCGGCGACATCCTGGACCGCAACGGCAAGCCGCTCGCCGACTCGGTCGACGGGGCGATGGTGGTGGCCGAACCCGGAGCTGACCCGGGACAAGGCGCCCGAGCTCGCGAAGTTCCTGGCCGGACGGCTCGACGTCGACTACTTCGAGACCCTCAAGGCCCTGCGGCTGAAGGACAAGCAGTTCGCCTACATCGCTCGCCGCGTGCCGGCCAGCAAGGCCGAGGCCGTGGTCGCCGCCGCCCAGGAGGCCGGCTTCGACGGCCTGGACACCCGGCACGACCCGGTCCGTGACTACCCGGCCGGCGACGTGGCGGCCAACCTGATCGGCTTCATGGGCACCGACGAGGCCCTCGCCGGGTTCGAGCGGAACTTCAACGGCCTGCTGGCCGGGCACGACGGCTCGGAGCGCTACGCCGTCGGCGTCGGCAACCGGATCCCGCTCGGCCAGGCCACCATCGAGCCGGCCGTCGACGGCCAGGACCTGAACACCACCATCGACCTCGACCTCCAGTGGTACGTCCAGCGCGTGCTGCGCCAGACGCGCGAGGACGCCCGGGCCGACTCGGCCTTCGCGGTGGTCCTCGACACCGAGACCGGCGAGGTGCTCGCCCTCGCCGACGACCCGACGTACGACGCCCGCGACCCGCGGTCCGCGAAGGCCAAGGGCGACCTGGTCTCCCGCGCCATGACCGACGTGTACGAGCCCGGCTCGGTCGAGAAGGTGCTGACCCTCAGTGCCCTCATCGACGCGGGCAAGGCCACCGACAAGACGCGCGTCGTCGTGCCGTCCAGCCTGGTCAGTGGCGACCGGGTCATCCACGACTGGTTCAGCCACGGCACGCTCTACATGACCCTGGCCGGCGTCATCGCGCAGTCCTCCAACATCGGCACGGTGCTGGCGAGCCGCAACTTCGAGACCGGCCAGCTGCGCGAGTACCTCACCGAGTTCGGCCTCGGCGAGAAGACCAACGTGGGCATCGCCGGTGAGACCCAGGGCATCCTCCCCGACCCGAGCATCTGGACGTCGATGACGCAGGACCGCATCGCGTTCGGCCAGTCGCTGTCGGTCAACGCCATGCAGATGGCCGCCGCGGTCAACACCATCGCCAACGGCGGGGTCCGGGTCTCGCCCAGCCTGATCCGGGGCACGGCCGTCACCGACGAGGGTCTGCAGGTCGGCACCGACACCGCCACCACCGAGCGGGTGGTGAGCAAGAGGGCCGCGCACCAGATGACGCTGATGATGGAGCGCGTGGTCGACCCCGACGTCGGCGTCGCGCCGTCCGCCCAGATCCCGGGCTACCGGGTCGCCGGCAAGACCGGCACCGCCCAGCGCGTCGGCCCCGCGTGCGGCTGCTACAACAACACCTTCACCGTCTCCTTCGCGGGCTTCGCCCCGGCCGACGATCCGCGCTTCACGGTGTACGTCGTGGTGCAGAACCCCCGCAACGGTGGGGGCGGCGGCTCCGTCGGCGGTCCGGCGTTCGCCAAGATCATGAGCTACGCGCTGAGCCGCTACGGCGTCCCGCCGACCGGCTCCGCGCCGTCCCGGCTCCCGACGACGTGGAGGCCCGGACAAGTAGCCTCGCGCTGATGTCCGACCCCGCTCGTCCCCTGCACCCGCCTCACCGTCCGCTGACCGAGCTGGCCGCCTGGCTGGCCGCGGCCGACCCGACCGCGCGGGCCCACGGCGACCTCACCGGGGCGGCCACCGGGGTCACCCTCGCGTCGCAGCGGGTGCTGCCCGGTGACGTCTACGCGGCCCTGTCCGGCAGCCGTTCGCACGGCATGGACTACGTGGCGTCCGCGGTCGACGCCGGTGCGGTCGCCGTGCTGACCGACAGCGCCGGGGCCGCCCGGGCCCCGAGCGGACTGCCGGTGCTCGAGGTCGCCGCCCCGAGGTCCCTGCTCGGCCGCTTCGCGGCGCACGTGTACGGCGAACCCGCGCGGTCGCTGCGGATGCTCGGCGTGACCGGCACCCAGGGCAAGACGACCACCACGCGTCTCGCCGAGAGTGCCCTCCAGCGGGCGGGGGTGAGGGCGGGAGTGATCGGCACCGTCGGCACGCGGGTGGACGCCCAGGAGATCAAGACGGCGCTGACCACGCCCGAGGCGCCGGACCTGCACGCGCTGTTCGCGATGATGAAGGAGCGTGGCGTCACCGCGTGCGCCATGGAGGTCTCCAGCCACGCGCTCGTGCAGGGCCGCGTCGACGGCGTCGTCTTCGACGTGGCGGTCTTCACCAACCTGGGTCGCGACCACCTCGACTTCCACGCCGACGTCGAGGACTACTTCGAGGCCAAGGCGTCGCTGTTCACCCCCGAGCGGTGCGTCCGCGGACTGGTGAACGCCGACGACGAGCACGGCCGGCGCCTGCTCCAGCGCGGCGACGTCCCGCTCGAGTCCTTCTCGACCACGGGCGGCGACGCCGACTGGCGGGCCGAGGACGTCGAGGTGACGGCGGCCGGGTCCACCTTCGTGGTCGCCGGCCCGGGCGGCGTACGGGTCGAGGCCGGCTGCCCGCTTCCCGGCGACTTCAACGTGGCCAACGCGCTGGCCGCCCTCGCGGCCTGCGCCACGGCGGGGTTCGACCTCGCCGACGTCGCCCGCGCGATGGCCGAGGGCGGTGGCGTTCCGGGCCGGCTCGAGCGGGTCGACGAGGGGCAGGACTTCACCGTCGTCGTCGACTACGCGCACAAGCCCGACGCCGTCACCGCCGCCCTCGCGGCCCTGCGGCCGCTGACCGACGGCCGGCTCATCGTGGTCCTCGGCGCCGGCGGCGAGCGCGACCCCGGCAAGCGCCCGATCATGGGGGAGATCGCCGCGCGGCTGGCCGACGTCCTCGTGGTGACCGACGACAACCCGCGCGGCGAGGAGCCCGCCGCCATCCGGGCCGAGATCCTCGCCGGCACCCGCGACGGCACGGCCGAGGTGATCGAGGTCGGCGACCGACGGGCAGCCATCCACGAGGCCCTCGGCCGCGCCCGCACCGGCGACGTGGTGCTCGTGGCCGGCAAGGGTCACGAGACCGGCCAGGAGGTCGCCGGCGTGGTGCTGCCCTTCGACGACCGCGACGTCGTGCGCGCGGAGCTGGAGGTGCTGGCGTGATCGCCATGACGCTGGCCGAGATCGCCGAGGTCGTGGGTGGCGAGGTGCACGGCGACGCCGCGGTCACGGTGACCGGCGAGGCGTTCCGTGACAACCGCGAGCCCGTCGAGGGCGGGCTGTTCGTGGCGATCGTGGGGGAGCGGGTCGACGGCCACGACTTCGCCGCCGCCGCGGTGGAGGGCGGTGCCGTCGCGGTGCTCGGCACCCGCCCGACCGAGGTCCCGACGGTCGTCGTCCCCGACATCGTGGCCGCGCTGGCACGACTGGCCCGGCACGTGGCGGACCGCGTGCGGCCGACCGTGCTCGCGCTCACCGGCTCCCAGGGCAAGACCGGCACCAAGGACTACCTCGGCCAGGTGCTCGCCGGCGTCGGCCCGACGGTGGCGACGGCGGGCAACCTCAACAACGAGCTGGGCGTCCCCCTCACCGTGCTGCGCTGCACGGCCGAGACCGAGTACCTCGTCGTCGAGATGGGCGCGCGCGGCATCGGGCACATCGCCGAGCTGTGCCGGATCGCGCCGCCCGACGTGGCCGCCGTGCTGAACGTCGGCACCGCCCACCTCGGCGAGTTCGGCTCGCGCGAGGCGATCGCCCAGGCGAAGGGCGAGCTGGTCGAGGCGCTCGGTCCCGAGGGCACTGCCGTGCTCAACGCCGGCGACGACCTGGTCGCGGCCATGCGCAACCGCACTCCCGGCCAGGTGCTCACCTTCGGCGAGCGGGCCGACGTGAGCTGGCGCGACGTCGAGCTCGACGACCTCGGTCGACCGTCGTTCGCCCTGGCTCACGACGGCGAGTGGCACGACGTCTCGCTCAGCCAGCCCGGCGGCCACCAGGTCGTCAACGCCACCGCGGCCGCCGCCATGGCCCTCGCCGTCGGCGTCGACCTGGCCCACGTCGCCCGGGCCCTCACCGCGGCGACCCCCACCTCGCGCTGGCGGATGGAGCTCCACGAGCGGGCGGACGGACTGGTCGTCGTCAACGACGCCTACAACGCCAACCCGGCGTCGATGGCCGCCGCGCTCGACGCGCTCGTCGCGATCGGCGGTCGCCGCGGCGCGCGTACGGTCGCGGTGCTCGGCGAGATGCTCGAGCTCGGCGCGGCCACCGCTGACGACCACGAGGGCGTCGGCCGGTACGCCGCCGAGCGCGGCGTCGACGTGGTCCTCACCGTCGGCGACGTGGCCGCGGGCATCGGGCGCGGCGCCGCCGGCGTCCCGGGCTGGACGGGCGTGACGATCCACACGGCGGGCCGTGACGAGGCATCGACCTGGGTGCGCGAGAATGCTGCGGCTGGCGACGTGCTCCTCGTGAAGGCCTCGCGGGGCGCTGCGCTGGAGACCGTGGCCGAAGGCCTGCTGCACGCCGTCGACGAGGAGGAAGGGAGCCGATGAGGTCCGTCCTGTTCGGCGGTGGCTTCGCGCTGCTGATCTCCCTCCTCGGCACGCGGGTGGCCATCACCTGGTTCACGCGGTGGGGCTGGGGCCAGGAGATCCGCGACGACGGTCCGACCAGCCACCACACCAAGCGCGGCACGCCCACGATGGGTGGGCTGGTCATCATCTTCTCGGTCGTCGTGGGGTACTTCGCGGCCAAGATCATCACCCAGAGCGAGCCGTCGGCCTCGGCGCTGCTCCTCCTCTTCCTCTTCGTGGGGCTGGGCGCCGTCGGGTTCCTCGACGACTTCATCGCGATCAAGATGCAGCGGAGCCTCGGACTGCGCAGCCGGGCCAAGATGATCGGCCAGACCGTGGTGGCGCTGGTGTTCGGCGGCCTCGCTGTCTGGAACGAGCTCGCCGACGACCGGGGCAACACCCCGGCGTCCACGCACGTCTCGTTCCTGCGTGACATCCAGTGGCTGGCCCTGCCGACCGTGGTGGCCATCGCCCTCTTCTGGGTGATCATCACCGGCACCAGCAACGCGATGAACCTCATCGACGGCCTCGACGGACTCTCCACCGGGGTCTCGATCCTCGTCTTCGCGGCCTACACCCTCGTGAACATCTGGCAGAACAACCAGAACTGCGCGACCGTCGGCGGGCCCACCTGCTACGAGGTCCGCGACCCGCTCGACCTCGCCGTCGTCGCGGCGGCCATCACCGGCGCCTGCTTCGGGTTCCTCTGGTGGAACGCCTCGCCCGCCGCCATCTTCATGGGGGACACCGGCTCGCTCGCGCTCGGCGGCGCCCTCGCCGGGCTGGCCATCCTGACCCGCACCGAGCTGCTGCTGCTGATCATCGGCGGCCTGTTGGTGGTCGTCACGCTGTCGGTGATGATCCAGGTCAGCGTGTTCAAGGTCAGCCGCGCGAGCGGCGTGTTCCGCAAGGTGTTCGGTGTCCAGGCCGGCCATCGGGTGTTCCGGATCGCGCCGCTGCACCATCACTTCGAGCAGCTCGGCTGGGAGCAGGTCACCATCGTGATCCGCTTCTGGATCATCACCGGTCTGTGCGTCGCCACCGGGCTCGGCCTCTTCTACGCCCAGTGGGTCATCGGCGCATGAAGTCCGTGGAGGACCTGGGCCGTCGCGACGACTGGTCCGGCGTCCGGGCGGTCGTCGCCGGGTTCGGGGTCTCGGGTTTCGCCGCCGCCGACAACCTCACCCACCTCGGCGCCCGGGTCGTCGCCCTCGACGAGAACGCCGACGGCCGCGAGGAGGAGGCGACCCTGCTCCAGGTGCTCGGCGCCGAGATCCGCCTCGGCCCGGGCTCGACCGCGACGCTGCCCGACGACGTCGACGTCGTGGTCACCTCGCCCGGCTGGAAGCCGACGGCGCCGCTGCTCGCCCAGGCCGCCGCTCGCGGCATCCCGGTGTGGGGCGAGGTCGAGCTCGCCTGGCGGCTGCGCGACCCGGAGACCGCGGCCCCGTGGCTGTGCGTCACGGGCACCAACGGCAAGACCACCACGGTCCAGATGCTCGACGCGATCCTCACCGCGGCCGGACTGCGCAGCGCGGCGGTCGGCAACGTCGGCCGCCCGGTGACCGAGGCGGTGATGGACCCCACGCCGTACGACGTCCTGGCCGTGGAGCTGTCGAGCTTCCAGCTCCACTACACGCGTTCGGTGAGCGCCGAGTCCGCCGTGGTGCTGAACTTCGCCGAGGACCACCTCGACTGGTACACCGGCCCCACGGCGATGGCCGACTACGCCGCCGACAAGGGACGCGTGTACGAGCGGGTGCAGCGTGCCTGCGTCTACAACGCCGCCGACCCCGAGACCGAACGGCTGGTCCGGGACGCCGACGTGGTCGAGGGCGCCCGCGCCGTCGGCTTCACCCTCGGCACGCCGGGGGTGGGCATGGTCGGCGTCGTCGAGGACCTGCTCGTCGACCGGGCTTTCATCCCGGAGCGGCAGACGAGTGCGGCCGAGCTCTGTGCGGTCGGCGACCTGGCGTCGCCGGCACCGCACGTGGTGGCCAACGCACTGGCCGCCGCCGCACTCGCCCGGGCCCACGGCGTGCCGCAGGTCGCCGTCCGGGACGGGCTGCGCTCGTTCCGCATCGACGGGCACCGCATCGCCACCGTCGCCACCCACGACGAGGTGACGTGGGTCGACGACTCCAAGGCCACCAACCCGCACGCCGCCCAGTCCTCGCTGCAGGCCTACGACCCCGTCGTGTGGGTCGCCGGCGGGCTGGCCAAGGGGGCCAGGTTCGACGACCTGGTGACCGCCGTGCGCGGCCGGCTGCGCGGCGTCGTGCTGCTCGGCCACGACCGCGGCGTCATCGCGGACGCCCTTTCGCGACACGCGCCCGATGTTCCCGTCATCGACACGGGCGCCGACGAGACTGAGGCCGGAAGCGGCCCCATGGAGCGGGCCGTGGAGGCAGCCGCCCGACTCGCCCGACCGGGGGACACGGTGCTGCTGGCTCCCGGCTGCGCGTCCCAGGACCAGTTCCGCAACTACGGCGAGCGCGGCGACGCGTTCGCCGCCGCCGTACGACGGCACATCGGGACCCAGACGTAAGACCTAGACGGGAGGCCGGACTCGTGGCCATCACCACCCCGAGTCGCCCGGCCACCACCGAACGCAGCCGCCCGCGCGGGCTGTTCGCCTGGACCGCCGCCCTGCGCCACGCGCTGGACCGGCCCCTGACGTCGTACTACCTGCTGCTCGGTGCCTCGGCGCTGCTGCTGACCATCGGCCTGATCATGGTGCTCAGCGCCTCGAGCGTGTACTCGTTCCGCGTCTACGACGACTCCTACGCGATCGTCGAGAAGCAGCTGCTCTGGGTGGTCATCGGCGTGCCCTGCGCCTGGGTCGCGAGCCGGCTGCCCCTGCGCTGGATCCGCCGGCTCGCCTATCCCGGCTACGCGATCTCGCTGACGCTGCTGCTGCTGACGGCGTTCCTCGGCGTCGAGCGCAACGGCAACACGAACTGGCTCGCCCTCGGCCCGATCGTGATCCAGCCCTCCGAGATCGCCAAGCTCGCCCTGATCCTCTGGGCCGCCCACGTCTACGCCAACAAGGACCGGCGGCTCGCCAGCACCCACCAGATCATGATCCCGGTGGTGCCCGGCCTGCTGTTCGCCACCGGCCTGGTCGTCCTCGGCCGCGACCTCGGCACCGCGCTGGTGCTCTTCGCCATCCTGCTCGGGATGCTCTGGGTCGTCGGTGCCCCCGCCCGCTTCTTCGCGTTCAGCATCTCGGTGATCGGCGTGCTGGCCCTGTTCCTGGCCACCACCAACAAGGAGCGGATGGCCCGCATCACGACGTTCGTCGACCCGTTCTCCGACTACCACACGGCGGGCTGGCAACCGGCCCACGGCCTGTACGCGCTGTCGAGCGGTGGCGTGTTCGGGCAGGGCATCGGGGCGAGCCAGCAGAAGTGGGGTGCCCTCCCCGAGGCGCACACCGACTTCATCTTCGCCGTGCTCGGCGAGGAGCTCGGCCTGGTCGGCACCCTGCTGGTGATCGGCCTGTTCGTCACCATCGCCTACGCCGCCATCCGCGTCGCGACGCACACCGCCGACCCGTTCGTCCGCTACATGTCCTTCGGCATCGTGGTCTGGCTGCTCGGCCAGATGATCATCAACGTCGGCATGGTGCTCGCCCTGCTGCCCGTCATCGGCATCCCGCTGCCGCTGATCTCCTACGGCGGCTCGGCTCTCGTGCCGTCGCTCGTGGCCCTGGGCCTCCTCGTGGGCTTCGCGCGTCGCGAGCCCGAGGCCGCGGCGGCGCTGCGCCAGCGCAAGCGGTCCCGTTCGTCGGGGCTCTCCGCCGGACGGGTGCCGGGCCGCGGTCTCTAGGCTGACACCGACATGCGCGTACTCCTGGCCGGCGGCGGCACCGCCGGGCACACCTCACCCCTGCTGGCCACGGCCGACGCCCTGCGTCGCCTCGACCCGGACGTCGAGATCACCTGTCTCGGCACGGCGCGGGGCCTGGAGACCCGGGTCGTCCCCGAGGCCGGGTACCCGCTCGAGCTGATCCCGCCCGTCCCGCTCCCACGCAAGCCGAACGTCGACCTGCTCAAGGTCCCGGCCCGGCTGCGCGGTGCCGTCCGCGACACCGCGCGGGTGCTCGACCGGACCGGCGCCGACGTGGTCGTCGGCTTCGGCGGCTACGTGTCGATGCCGGCGTACCTCGCCGCCCGCCGCCGCAAGGTGCCGATCGTCCTGCACGAGCAGAACGCCGTGCCGGGCCTGGCCAACAAGGCCGGCGCCCGTATCGCCCGTCGGGTCGCGGTCAGCTTCCCGGACACCCCGCTGCCGAAGGCCGAGTACGTCGGGCTGCCGCTGCGCACGATGATCGCGCGGCTCGACCGCGAGGCGATGCGTGCCGAGGCCCGTCGCTTCTTCGACCTCGACCCCGACCGGCCGACCCTGCTCGTGACCGGCGGCTCGCAGGGCGCGCGGCGGCTCAACCAGGCGGTCTCCGGAGCGTCCGCGGCGCTGGCCGGCGCGGGCGTGCAGGTGCTGCACGTGGTGGGCCCGCAGGGGGAGGCGACCCCCGAGCCCGGCGACGTGCCGTACGCCGTGGTGTCGTTCGTCGACCGGATGGACCTGGCGTACGCCGCCGCCGACCTCGTGCTCTCGCGCGGCGGCGCCAACAGCGTCATCGAGGCCGCCGCGGTCGGGCTGCCCGGCATCTTCGTGCCGTTGCCGATCGGCAACGGCGAACAGGTGCGCAACGCCCGTCCGGTGGTCGACGCCGGGGGAGCGCTGCTGGTGAAGGACGAGGAGCTCACCTCGGCGTGGGTGGCCGGCCACGTGCCGTCCCTGGCCACCGACCCGATCCGGCTCGCGGCGATGGGGGCCGCGGCGTCCGGGCTCGTGCCGCGCGACGCCGACGAACGGCTGGCGCGCATCGTCCTCGAGGTCGGCTCACAGGCCGGGGGCGGCCGATGAAGGTGCCCGTCCCCGACGTGCTGCTGCCCGCCGAGGAGCTCGGCCGGGTGCACTTCGTCGGCATCGGGGGAGCGGCTCTCTCGGCCATCGCCCGGATCATGGCGTCGCGCGGTCTCGTCGTCACCGGCAGCGACGACAACGACACACCGTTCCTGGCCGGCCTGCGCGAGCTCGGCGTGCCGTGCCACCTCGGCTACGCGGCCGAGCACGTCGGCGACGCCGACACGCTCGTCGTCACCACGGCGGCGCGCGACGACAACCCCGAGGTGCTCGAGGGCCGGCGCCGGGGGTTGCGGATCCTGCCGCGGTCGGCCGGGCTGTGGTCGGTGATGGACGGCAGTCGCGTCGTCGCGGTGGCCGGAACCCACGGCAAGACCACGACGACGTCCCTGCTCACCTCCGCCCTCGTCGCGGCCGGTGCCGACCCGACGTACGCCGTCGGCGGGGTGCTCGCCTCGACCGGCCACAACGCCGAGCTCGGCTCCGGCGACCTCTTCGTGGCCGAGGCCGACGAGAGCGACGGGGCCTTCCTCGTCTACCGACCGCACGCCGCGGTCGTCACCAACGTGGCCGCCGACCACCTCGACGTGTGGGGGAGCGAGGCGGCCTACCGCCAGGCCTTCGAGGAGTTCGCGGCGACCGTCGACCCGGACGGCTTCCTGGTCTGCTGCGTCGACGACCCCGGTGCCCGCGACCTGGCCGAGCGCGTCCGGTCGGCCGGACCTCGGATCGTCACGGTGGGCGAGGCGAGCGACGCCGACGTCCGGGCGACCGACCTCGCGTTCGTCGGCGCCACCTCACGGTTCACCGTGGTCCGGGGCGACGAGGTGCTGGGCACCGTCGAGCTGCGGATCCCCGGCCGCCACTACGTCGTCGACGCGCTGGCCGCCCTGGTCGCCGGTCTCGAGCTCGGCCACTCCTTCGAGGGACTGCGCGAGGGGCTCCAGGCGTTCGCGGGCTCCGGGCGGCGGATGGAGTCGAAGGGCCACGCCGGCGGCGTCCGCGTCTACGACAGCTACGCCCACCACCCGGCCGAGATCGCGGCCGACCTCGAGGCGGCGCGTGCGGTGGCGGGCGAGGGCCGGCTCGTGGTCGCCTTCCAGCCCCACCTCGTCTCCCGCACCCGCGAGTTCGGCCCGGCCATGGGGGCCGCGCTGGGTGCGGCCGACGAGGTCGTCGTCCTCGACGTGTACGCCGCCCGCGAGACGCCCGACCCGGCCGTCACGGGCCGCCTCGTCGCCGACGCCGTGCCGCTGCCGGCCGACCGGGTCGTCTTCGTCGCGGGCCTCGACGAGGCCGCCGCCGAGCTCGCCGCCCGCGCTCGCGACGGTGACCTGGTGCTCACCCTCGGCGCCGGCAGCGTCACGTCGGTGGGCCCGCAGGTGCTGGAGCTGCTCGGGGCGGACGGGTGAGGGGCCTCAAGCGTCGCGATGCTGCAGACCCGGCCGAGCGCGCGGCCCTTCGTTCGCGCCAGCGCTTCACCCGCCGGCAGTGGCGGCGCCGCTGGCTGGCGTGGCGGTACGTCGTCGCCGCGCTCCTGGTCGTCGCGCTGGTCGCCGGCGGCGTCTGGCTCGTCTACTTCTCGTCCGTGCTCACCGTGAAGCGGGTCGACGTCGAGGGCAACGACCTGCTCACCCGCAACCAGGTGCTCAAGACGGCGCGCGTCCCCGCCGGCGAGCAGCTGGCCCGTGTCGACATCGACGCGATCTCGGCCCGGCTGCGCGCGCTGGCCGCCGTCCGCGCCGTCGACGTCTCCCGCAAGTGGCCCGACGGCGTGCAGATCGTCGTCCAGGAACGCGTCCCCGTCGCCGTCATCGAGATCGCCGGGCGACTGCGCGGCCTGGACTCGCAGGGGGTGGTGTTCAACGAGTACGACAAGGCGCCGCCCGGCCTCCCGCGCATCAGCTCGACCTCCAGCACCACCCCGGACGCGCTCAAGGAGGCCGCGACCGTGGTCGCCGCGCTGCCCAAGGAGCTCTCGGCGATGGTCGACCACGTCGAGGTGCTCACCGTCGACCAGATCACCCTCGTGCTCCGCGACGAGCGGATCGTGCTGTGGGGGAGCAGCGACGACTCCGCGACCAAGGCCGAGGTGCTCCTCCAGCTGCTCCGCCAGCCCGCCAAGGTCTACGACGTCTCCGTCCCCGGCCAGCCCACCACCTGCCCCGAGGCCTCCGCGGAAGCCTGCCTCCGCCAGCCGTGACCGGGTCGTGTGCCTGAGGCAGCGTCGACGCTTCGCGGCTCACCGGACCCACCTGAGGCAGCGTCGGAGCGCTGCCTCAGGCACACAACCCGGCGAACACCGGCGTGTCTGCGACATCGTCAGAAGGCGGCTGCCTACTGTCGTAGCCAACGCGAGGTTGACATAACTATAACCCTCAGGCTGAGGGTGACAGTTCAGGACTCGCGGGACGACTTCCCCAGCAGACCGACCGCACAGACCACCACACAAGCGAGAGGCGCATCCGCCGTGGCAGCAGCGCAGAACTACCTGGCCATCATCAAGGTCGTGGGCATCGGTGGCGGCGGCGTGAACGCCGTCAACCGGATGATCGAGGTCGGGCTCAAGGGCGTCGAGTTCATCGCGATCAACACCGACGCGCAGGCCCTGCTCATGAGCGACGCCGACGTCAAGCTCGACATCGGCCGCGAGCTGACCCGCGGCCTCGGCGCCGGCGCGAACCCCGACGTGGGCAAGCAGGCCGCCGACGACCACGCCGACGAGATCGAAGAGGTCATCAAGGGCGCCGACATGGTGTTCGTGACCGCCGGCGAGGGTGGCGGCACCGGCACCGGCGGCGCGCCCGTGGTCGCCCGCATCGCGCGCAGCCTCGGTGCCCTGACCATCGGCGTCGTCACCCGCCCGTTCTCGTTCGAGGGCCGGCGTCGCGCGAACTCCGCCGAGGAGGGCATCGCCCAGCTCCGCGAAGAGGTCGACACCCTCATCGTGATCCCCAACGACCGGCTGCTCTCGATCTCCGACCGCAGCGTCTCGGTGCTCGACGCGTTCAAGCAGGCCGACCAGGTGCTCCTCCAGGGCGTCTCGGGCATCACCGACCTGATCACCACGCCCGGCCTGATCAACCTCGACTTCGCCGACGTGAAGTCCGTGATGGCCAACGCCGGCTCGGCCCTCATGGGCATCGGCTCGGCCCGCGGCGAGGACCGCTCCGTGGCCGCGGCCGAGATGGCGGTCTCCAGCCCGCTGCTCGAGGCCAGCATCGACGGCGCCCACGGCGTGCTGCTCTCGATCGCCGGCGGCTCGGACCTCGGCCTGTTCGAGATCAACGAGGCGGCCGCGCTGGTGTCCCAGTCCGCGCACCCCGAGGCCAACATCATCTTCGGCGCGACGATCGACGACGCCCTCGGCGACGAGGTGCGGGTCACCGTCATCGCGGCGGGCTTCGACGGCGGTGCTCCCAAGCGGCGCGACGCCGAGTCGGGCTTCAAGCGCACGCAGGCGCAGCAGACCCAGGAGGAGACCCGCAAGGCCGCCCAGGCCCTGGCCGAGAAGAAGTCCGCCACCGGTCAGCCGGAGGCCCGTCGCCCGCAGCCGGTGGGCGCCACCGTCTCCCGGACCGAAACCAGTACGCCGGCCCCGTCGAGCCCCGCGCCGCGCGAGGCCAAGCCGATGCAGTTCGACGACGACGACCTCGACATCCCGGACTTCCTGAAGTAGGAGCTGTTTGTACTCCGCCCGACTGAGCCACGGCCCCGTCGCGCTGGCCTTCACGGACCGGCACGGCGGGGTCAGTCGCGCGCCGTACGACTCGCTCAACCTCGCCTGGGCCGGCGACGACGCAGACGCGCTGGCGGAGAACCACCGACTCCTCTCCGAGGACTTCGCGCCCGGTGACCCCGTCGCGGTCCTCAGCCAGGTGCACGGGAACGACGTCGCGTACGTCGGCCCCGAAGGTCCGCGCACCGACATCCACGGACACCTCCATGCCGTCGCCGACGGCGTCGTCACCGACCAACCCGGCGTGACGCTGATGGTGCGCGGCGCCGACTGCGCGATGGTGCTGTTCGCCGACGCCGAGGCCGGCGTCATCGGCGGGTGCCACGCCGGTCGTCCGGGCGTGGTGGTCGGCGTGGTGCCCGCGACGATCGCCCGGATGCGCGAGCTCGGCGCCCGCAACATCACCGCCTGGCTCGGCCCGCACGTCTGCGGCCGGTGCTACGAGGTGCCGCAGGAGATGCAGGACGAGGTGGCCGCCGCCGTGCCGGCCGCCCGAGCCACGACGTCGTGGGGGACCCCCGCAGTGGACATCGGCGCGGGCATCAGGTCCCAGCTCGCCGACGATGGCGTCACGTGCGTCGACCTCTCTGTCTGCACCCGCGAGTCGCCGGACCTCTACTCCTACCGGCGCGACCGCCTCACCTCCGGCCGCCAGGCCGGCGTGATCCGGATGGCGACCGCATGAGCGAGCGTCGCGACGAGCTCGCCGCGAACCTGGACGCCGTACGCCGTCGCATCGAGGCCGCGGCGTCGGGCGCCGGGCGCGACCCCGCGGACGTCACGCTGGTCGCGGTGACGAAGTTCTTCCCGGCCTCCGACGTGCGGCTGCTCGCCGAGCTGGGCGTGACCGACGTCGGCGAGAACCGTCACCAGGAGGCGCAGGCCAAGGCGGCCGACTGCGCCGACCTCGACCTCCGGTGGCACTTCATCGGCGGCCTCCAGAGCAACAAGGCCGCCGCCGTGACGTCGTACGCCGACGTGGTCGAGTCGGTCGACCGCGCCAAGCTGGTCGGCCCCCTCAACCGGGGTGCCCACGAGCAGTCCGGGCCCGTCGACGTGCTGCTCCAGGTGAGCCTCGACCCGCCGGGGCGGGAGGGCCGCCAGGGCGCCGACCCCGACGACCTGGACGCCCTCGCGGCCGCCGTCGACGAGGCCGGCATGCTGCGACTGCGCGGGCTGATGGCGGTGGCGCCGCTGGGCGAGGACCCCCAGGCGGCGTACGGCCGGTTGGCCGAGATCCGGGGCGAGTTCGTGGGCACCCACCCCGACGCCACGTGGCTGTCGGCCGGGATGAGCGGCGACCTCGAAGCCGCCGTCGCAGCGGGCGCGACACACGTGCGGTTGGGCACCGCGGTCCTCGGTCCGAGGCCCCGCAACTTGTAATGTCAACATCACTGGCGCCCGCTCCCGCGGGCCCGGGAAACACGTCGAACCGGAGGAAAGACCATGAGCGGCGCGATGCGCAAGATCGGCGAGTACCTCGGCCTGCTCGAGGACACCGGCCGCTACGAGGACGAGCTCGACGAGGACCTGTACGAAGCCACGGCCGTCGGCCAGTCCGCGCCCCTGGCGCGTGAGAGCCGACCCGCCCCGGTGTCCGACCTGGCCGAGCGCCGGCGGCCGACGGCGGTCGCCCCTGTCGGCGCCGTGGGCACGGTCGCCGAGCTCTCCCGGATCACCACGCTGCACCCGCGCACCTACAACGAGGCGCGCACGGTGGGGGAGAACTACCGCGAGGGCACCCCGGTCATCATGAACCTGTCCGAGATGGACGACAACGACGCCAAGCGTCTCGTCGACTTCGCGGCCGGCCTGGTGTTTGCGACACGTGGCACCATCGAGCGCGTCACCAACAAGGTGTTCCTCCTCTCGCCCGCCAACGTCTCGGTGGCCGCCGAGGACAAGGAGCGGATCGCCGAGAACGGTTTCTTCAACCAGAGCTGAGCCACACCCCACAGCCGACAACGCGGAGCCGGAGCCCCTGTGCAACTCGCCGGACAGGTCATCGAGGGCCTGCTGTGGTTCTTCATCGCGTTCATGTGGGTCAGGTTCGTGACGGAGTGGGTCCAGGTCTTCGCGCGCTCCTGGTCGCCCCGCGGTGTGCTCCTCGTCGCCCTCGAGCTCGTGTACTCGGTCACCGACCCGCCCATCAAGGCCCTGCGACGGTTCATCCCGCCGCTGCGGATCGGCAACTTCGCCCTCGACCTGAGCATGCTGCTCGTGTTCATCGGCGCGTACGTGCTGCTGCGCGTCAACCGCGCGATCTTCTTCTCCTGACGACCGGGAGATCGGGTGGGCGACCATAGGCAGCCCAGGCGCTATGGTTTCCACCGACAAACGAAACGCACCAGAACATGAATGGGTGAGGTCATGCCGCTGACGCCTGAGGACGTAAGCAACAAGCGCTTTACGCCTGTCCGCCTGCGCGAGGGCTACGACATGGGAGAGGTCGACCAGTTCCTCGACGAGGTCGAGGCCGAGCTCGCTCGCCTGACGAAGGAGAACGAGGAGCTCAGGTCCAAGGTCTCCGCCGCGCAGCAGGGTGGTGGCGACGCGCCGGCGTTCGCGCAGCCGGAGCCCGAGCCGTACGTCGCGGCGACTCCCGAGCCGGAGCCCGAGCCCGAGCCGGAGCCCGAGCCGGAGCCCGCGCCGGTGGTCGAGACCCCGGTGGAGACCATCCGGGTCCAGACCGTGCCCGAGGCGTCCAACGCCGCGGCCCGTCTGCTCGAGCTGGCGACCCGCAACGCCGACGAGCTCGTCGACGACGCGAAGAACCAGGCCGACATGATCATCGGCGAGGCCCGCACCAAGGCCGAGCGGCTCGAGTCCGAGTCCAAGGCGAACGCCGACCGCCTCGAGGCGGACGCCCGCAGCCGGGCCCAGATGCTGGACTCCGAGACGGCGCAGAAGCGCCAGATCATGTTCGGCGACCTGGAGAAGGAGCAGGAGAAGCTCAACCACGAGGTCGAGAGCCTGCGGCAGTTCGAGCGCGAGTACCGGTCCCGCCTGAAGAGCTACTTCAGCCAGCAGCTGGACCTTCTCAACAGCGGCGAGATCAGCGCTCCGTCGGGCGAGGAGCAGCCCCAGCCGAAGCGGCTGCGCTCCATCCTCGGCGAGGACGACGCCTGAGCGGGCTCACCTGCGCTTCACCCTGAAGGACTAGACGGCGGCCGACCCCCTGGGGTCGGCCGCCGTCGGCCTGTGGCGAGCCTGTTTGATGCCGTCGGCGGGGGGCGTTACCCTCCGTGCCACGACTCGTGGACGGCGCGCTTCCCACTCGGACTCCAACGCCGCCACCCCCAGGCCCAGGAAGGCCGGCATCCGATGGCTCGCACCTCCACCCGGAAGACCACGGTGAAGAAGGCCGTTCCCGCCAAGGCGGCACCGGTCAAGAAGGCCGCCAGCGTGGCCAAGAAGACGACGGCCACCGTGGCGAAGAAGGCCGTCTCGACCACGAAGAAGGCCGCCTCGACCGCCAAGAAGACGGTGACCAAGGCCGCGCCGGCGAAGAAGGCTCCCGCGAAGAAGGCGCCGGCGAAGAAGGCCCCCGCCAAGAAAGCGCCGGCGAAGAAGGCTGCTCCTGCCAAGAAGACGCTCCTGCCAAGAAGGCGCCCGCCAAGAAGGCTCCGGTGAAGAAGGCGGCCCCGGCGAAGAAGACTGCGCCGGCCAAGAAGACGGCTCCCGCGAAGAAGACGGCCCCCGCCAAGAAGGCTCCGGCGAAGAAGGCTCCCGCGAAGAAGACGGCTCCGGCCAAGAAGGCCCCCGCCAAGAAGGCCCCCGCCAAGAAGGCGCCGGCCAAGAAGGCCCGGCCAAGAAGGCGCGCGGCCAAGAAGACGGCGCCGGCCCGCGCGGCCGGCACGGCCGTGGCCACCCGGCCGACCGGGTCGAGCACGCGCACCGGCGCGGCCGCGCCGGCGCGCAAGGCCGTGAGCGCCCTGGTCGTCAAGGAGGGCGAGGGCGCCTGGACGAAGGCGGAGATCAAGGAGGTCCTGTCCGAGCTGCACTCCGACCGCGACCGCGTGGTGCGCACCCTGTCCGGCCAGGAGGCCGAGCTCGACAAGCTGATGCGTGACGCCGGCGACGGTGCCGGTCACGACCAGGCCGACATGGGCGCGACCAGCTTCGAGCGCGACCAGGAGATCATCGTCGTCAACAACGAGCGCGAGAAGCTCGCCCAGATCGACCGGGCCCTGGCGCGCATCGCCGACGGCACGTACGGCATGTGCGAGTCCTGCGGCAACCCCATCGGCAAGATGAGGGCCATGGCCTTCCCGCGTGCCACACTGTGCATGACATGCAAGCAGCGCGAGGAGCGTCGCTGACCTCCAGCGACGCAGGGCCCTCAGGCCCAGAGGCTTCTGCCCGCCGCGCCGCCCGCACCATCCTCGTCCTCGTCGCGCTGACGGCGTACGTCGTCGACGTCGCGTCCAAGGCCTGGGCCGTCGAGCGGCTCGCCAAGGGTGACATCGAGGTGCTCGGCGACTGGTTCGTGCTGCACCTGGTGCGCAACCCGGGCGCCGCGTTCAGCACCGGCACCGAGTTCACCATCGTCTTCAGCCTCGTCGCGATCACCGCGGTCTGCGTGGTGCTCTGGTTCTCACGCCGGGTCGCCGACCCGGTCTGGGCCGTCGCGTTCGGCCTGTTGCTCGCCGGGATCGGCGGCAACCTGACCGACCGGATCTTCCGCGACCCCGCACCTCTGCGCGGCCACGTCGTCGACCTCTTCATGATCCCGAACTGGCCGGTGTTCAACGTCGCCGACATCTGCATCGACGTCGCGGCGGCGCTGATCCTGCTGCAGGCGTTCCGCAACGTACGCCTCGACGGCTCGCGCCCCTCGCGGGACCTGCCGGAGGAGAAGGCCGCGTGACCGCCGTCGACCACCGGGTGCTGATGGTCCCCGAAGCGCTCGCGGGCGAGCGCCTGGACGCCGCGATGGCGAGGCTCTTCGGGCTCTCGCGCACCCGCGCCGCCGACCTGATCAGCGAGGGTCATGTCTCGATCGACGGTGCCGCCGTCGCGAAGAGCGACCGCCTGGTGCCCGGCACCATGATCGAGGTGGCGATCCCTTCGCTGGCCGACCCGCTGGAGGTCCGGCCCGAGATCGTCGAGGGCATCAAGATCATCCACGACGACGACTCCATCGTGGTGATCGACAAGCCCGTCGGGGTCGCCGTCCATCCCTCGCCCGGATGGTCCGGCCCGACGGTGGTCGGTCACCTCACCGCGGCGGGCTTCCGGATCGCCACGAGCGGCGCCTCCGAGCGCCAGGGGATCGTCCAGCGCCTCGACGTCGGTACGTCGGGCGTGATGGTGATCTGCAAGGGCGAGCGGGCGTACTCCGTGCTCAAGAACGCCTTCCGGCACCGCACGGTCGACAAGGTCTACCACGCACTGGTGCAGGGCCACCCCGACCCGCTGGAGGGCACGATCGACGCCCCGATCGGCCGGCACCCGAGGGCCGACTACAAGTACGCCGTGATGTCCGACGGCCGCCACAGCGTCACCCACTACGAGACGCTCGAGGCGCACCGCTTCGCCTCGCTGCTCGAGGTGCACCTGGAGACCGGCCGCACCCACCAGATCCGGGTGCACATGAGCGCGCTGAAGCACCCCTGCGTCGGCGACCTCACCTACGGCGCCGACCCGGTCCTCGCGCAGCGGCTCGGGCTCGAGCGCCAGTGGCTGCAAGCCGTGCGGCTGGGCTTCGAGCACCCCGACACCGGCGAGTACGTCGAGTACGAGTCGACCTACCCCGACGACCTCGCCCACGCCCTCGCCGTCGTCCGCGATGCCCACTGACGCGTCGCTGAGACTGCGCCCGGCGGAGCCCGCGGAGTCGGACGCGCTGGCGGCGCTGTACGGACGGTCCCGGCTGGCCGCGGCGCCGGGCATGCCGCCGGGCATCCACACCGCCGAGGAGGACCGTGGCTGGTTCGCGGCCCGGCTCCGCGACGGCGACCACGACGTGTGGGTGGCCGAGGACGCCGACGGCCTGCTGCTGGGCTACGCACTGCTGACCGCCACCTGGCTCGACCACCTGTTCGTCGAGCCGGAGCGCCAGTCCACGGGCGTCGGTGGCGCGTTGCTGGACGTGGTCAAGGGGCTGCGACCCGATGGCTTCTGCCTGTGGGTCTTCGAGTCCAACGTCCCCGCCCGCACCTTCTACGCCCGGCGCGGGCTCGTCGAGCTCGAGCGCACCGACGGCTCGGGCAACGAGGAGAAGGCCCCCGACGTACGGATGGCCTGGCCCGGCCGCGACCCGGTGGCGTTCTTCCGCGGCCTCATCGACGAGGTCGACGACTCGCTCGCCGACCTGCTGGCCCGGCGAGCGGCCCTGACCCGCGTCGTCCAGGACGTGAAGGGCACCCGCGAGCGCGACCCCGGCCGGGAGGCCGAGATCGTCGAGCGGATGGCCCGCGCCGCCCCCGAGCTCGGCCCCGACCGGCTGGCCCGGATCGTGCACGCGATCATCACCGAGAGCCTCGACGCGGTCGACTGAGCCCGCAATCCGGACTGTCGGCGCGTGGTGCCAGACTCGCGTCAGCGGTCGCGTAGTCTGGCGCTCCTTCCCCTCATGGTTTGCCCAGGAGACCGTGAGAGTGCCTGGCCGTGGCTGCACTCATCTGTTTGGCATGCCCGCACATCCGTACTCTGGAAGGCCCCCGAAGCGCTCATGACGACAGGGACGAAGACCGGTAGCGACTCCTTCGTCCACCTGCACGTCCACACCGAGTACTCCATGCTCGACGGCGCCGCCCGCCTCGACGCGCTGGCCCAGCGCACCGCCGACCTCGGCATGCCGGCGGTGGCGATGACCGACCACGGCAACGTGTTCGGGGCCTACGACTTCTACAAGAAGGCCAAGGCCGCGGGGGTCAAGCCGATCATCGGCATGGAGGCGTACGCCGCCCCCAACATCTCGCGGTTCGAGCGCAAGGGCGCCAACTTCTACGACGGCGGCCCCGACGACGTCTCGGCGCGCGGCGCGTACACCCACATGACGCTGCTCTCGGAGACCACCGAGGGCATGCACAACCTCTTCCGCCTGAGCTCCGGCGCCTGGCGCGACGGCTTCTTCAAGCAGCCGCGGATCGACCGCGAGCTGCTCGCCCAGCACGGCAAGGGCATCATCGCGACGACCGGCTGCCCGTCCGGCGAGGTCCAGGTCCACCTGCGCTACGGCAACTACGACGCGGCCCGGCAGGCGGCCGCCGACCACCAGGACATCTTCGGTCGCGACAGCTACTTCATGGAGCTGATGGACCACGACCTGCCGCTGGAGAAGCGGGTCCGCGACGGGCTGCTCCGGCTCGCGAAGGACCTGCAGATCCCGCTGCTGGCCACCAACGACTCCCACTACGTCGACCAGAAGGACGCGCCGTCCCAGGAGCACCTGCTCTGCATCAACTCCGGCTCGACGATGGACATCCCGGCCGGCGACGGTCCCGGCCAGCGGTTCGCCTTCTCCGGCACCGACTACTACCTCAAGTCCCCGGCCGAGATGCGGGCGCTCTGGGGCGACCGCCACGGGCTGCCCGACGCGTGCGACAACACCCTGCTCATCGCCGAGCGCTGCGACGTCAGCTTCACCGAGGGCAACGGCACGTACATGCCGCGGTTCCCCTGCCCGCCCGGCGAGGACGAGACCTCGTGGATGGTCAAGGAGGTCGAGCGCGGGCTGCGCGTCCGCTACCCCGGCGGCATCCCCGACGAGGCCCGCAAGCGCGCCGAGTTCGAGCTCGGCGTGATCACCCAGATGGGGTTCAGCGGCTACTTCCTCGTCGTCGCCGACTTCATCAACTGGGCCAAGGACAACGGCATCCGGGTCGGCCCGGGCCGCGGCTCCGGCGCGGGCTCGATCGTCGCCTACGCCCTGCGGATCACCGACCTCGACCCGTTGGTGCACGGCCTGCTGTTCGAGCGGTTCCTCAACCCCGACCGCGTCTCGATGCCCGACTTCGACATCGACTTCGACGAGCGTCGCCGCGGCGAGGTCATCAAGTACGTCTCCGACAAGTACGGCGAGGACCGCGTCTCGATGATCGTCACCTACGGGACGATCAAGTCCAAGCAGGCGGTCAAGGACTCCTCCCGCATCCTGGGCTACCCCTTCGCGATGGGCGACCGGATCACCAAGGCCATGCCACAGGCGGTGATGGGCAAGGACGTCCCGCTCCAGGAGATCTTCAACCCCGAGCACCGCCGCTACGGCGAGGGCGGGGAGTTCCGGTCGCTGGTCGAGTCCGACCCCGACGTACGTCGCGTGGTCGACACCGCGATCGGCATCGAGGGCCTCAAGCGCCAGTGGGGCGTGCACGCCGCCGGCGTGATCATGTCGAGCGAGCCGCTCATCGACGTGATCCCGCTGCTCCGGCGTCCGGCCGACGGGGCGATGATCACGCAGTTCGACTACCCGACGTGCGAGGCGTTGGGCCTGATCAAGATGGACTTCCTGGGCCTGCGCAACCTCACGGTCCTCGACGACTGCCTCAAGAACATCGAGGCCAACCGCAACGAGACCGTGGTCCTCGAGGAGCTCGACCTCGACGACCGGGCGACGTACACCCTGCTCCAGCGCGGCGACACGCTCGGCGTCTTCCAGCTCGACGGCGGGCCGATGCGAGCCCTGCTGCGCTCGATGCGGCCCGACGAGTTCAAGGACATCTCGGCCGTCGGCGCCCTCTACCGGCCCGGCCCGATGGGCATGGACTCCCACAACAAGTACGCCCGCCGCAAGACCGGCCGCGAGCCGGTCGTGCCGATCCACCCCGAGCTGGCCGAGCCGCTGGCCGAGATCCTCGACGAGACCTACGGCCTCCTGGTCTACCAGGAGCAGGTGATGGCGATCGTGCGGAAGGTCGCCGGCTACTCCCTCGGCCAGGCGGACCTGCTCCGCAAGGCGATGGGCAAGAAGAAGAAGGAGATCCTCGACGCCGAGTACGTCCCCTACCGCGACGGGATGCGGGCGAACGGCTTCTCCGACGGCGCGATCAAGGCCCTGTGGGACGCCCTGCTGCCGTTCTCCGACTACGCCTTCAACAAGGCGCACTCGGCGGCCTACGGGATGGTGTCCTACTGGACCGCCTACCTCAAGGCCAACTACCCGGCCGAGTACATGGCCGCGCTCCTGACGTCCGTCAAGGACGACAAGGACAAGATGGCGATCTACCTCAACGAGTGTCGCCGGATGAAGATCCAGGTGCTGCCGCCGGACGTCAACGAGTCGTCGTCGAACTTCACGCCGGTGATGACCGACATCCGCTTCGGCCTCACCGCGATCCGCAACGTCGGCCACAACGTCGTCTCGGCGGTCGTCGAGGCGCGCGACGAGAAGGGCCGGTTCGCCGACTTCAACGACTTCATGGACAAGGTGCCGGCGCTGGTCTGCAACAAGCGGGTCATCGAGTCGCTGGTCAAGGCCGGTGCCTTCGACGAGATGAAGCACAAGCGCCGCGCGCTGGTGGCCGTCCACGAGTCCGCCGTCGACCAGTACGTCGACATCAAGCGCAACGAGGCCATCGGCCAGGACTCGCTGTTCGGCGCGATGGACGGGCTCGACGGCCCCGGCAGCAGCTTCGGCATCTCGGTGACCGTCCCCGACCTCGACGAGTGGGACAAGATGACCCTGCTCGGGCACGAGCGGGAGATGCTCGGCCTCTACGTCTCCGACCACCCGCTGCTCGGCCTCGAGCACGTGCTCTCGGTCGGCACCGACGCGACGATCGGCCAGCTGCTCCTCGACGAGGAGCGCCCCGACAACAGCTCGGTCACCATCAGCGGGCTGGTCACCTCGGTGCAGCGCAAGATCACCAAGAAGGGCGACTCCTGGGCGATCGTCACCGTCGAGGACCTCGACGGTGGCATCGAGGTGATGATGTGGCCCAGCGTCTACCAGCTCGCCAGCACCTACCTCGTCGAGGACGCGATCATCACGGTGCGCGGCTTCCTCTCCCGCGAGAAGGACACGCCGACGATCAAGGCCCAGGAGGTCACGGTCCCCGACCTCTCCGACGGCCCGACCGGGCCGGTCGTGATCAGCCTCCCCTCGACCCGGTGCACCCCGCCCGTGGTCGAGCAGCTCAAGGAGGTGCTCTCCACCCACCCCGGCATGACCGAGGTCCAGCTGAAGCTCCTGGCCCGCACCTCGACGACCGTGCTCCGCCTCGACGAACGGCTCCGGGTCACCGCGACCCCGGCCCTGTTCGCCGACCTCAAGCAGCTCCTCGGTCCGGGATGTCTGAGCGGGTGAGCGAGGCGCCCCTGGAGCACCAGCCGGCCGCGGGGCGTGCGTGGACGGATGGCTCGGCGCCGTTCGTGGCGGCCGTGCTGGCGACGTACGCGCTGGTCGGGCTGGGCGCCGGCTGGGTGTGGCACGAGCTGTGGCAGCCCGCCGAGGGAGTGGTCGTCCAGCACCAGTGGTTCGCCACCGGTGCGGGCCTGCGCGAGGACTTCTCGGGCACCGGCCTCTACGTCCTGATCGCCACCGGCGCCGGCCTGGCCCTGGGGGTGCTCTTCGCGATCCTGGGCGGGGCACGGCCCGTGGTCACCCTGGTGGCCTGCGTCATCGGCTCGGCGCTGGCCGGCTGGCTGATGCTCAAGATGGGTGAGTGGCTGGGGCCGGCCGGACCCCCAGGTGCTGGCCAAGGACCTCGACGACGGCGCCACGCTGCCGAGCGCGCTGCGGGTGTCCGGCCTGAGCCCCCTGTTCGCCTTCACGCTCGGCACCCTCGGCGCGCTCGCCCTGGTCTTCACCGTCTTCCAGGGCAACTCCTCCGAACGAGGCTTCGGCGAGGAACCTCGCCGGTAGGCTCGACGTCCGAATGCATGACGCGGCACATCCCGCCACCGGGGCGCCGCCCGAGAACGACGGGGGACGACCGTGTCCGACACCTACCCTGCCGCGCCCGAGCAGCCGAACCAGCCGCACCCGCAGCCTGGGCCCGCCGAGTACCTCGAGGCCGGCGGCGGCTCGCCCCTGACGCCCGACTCCCCGGTGCCCGCCGCCGGTGGTGGCGGCGGTCGCCGACGCGGCCTGCTGATCGGGGGCGGCGTCGCCGCCCTGGCCCTGGTGGGCGTCGGCGCCTGGGCGGCCGCCAACTTCTTCGCCACGGGCGCCCAGCCGTCCGAGGCCCTGCCGGCGGCGACGATCGGCTACGCGAGCATCGACCTCGACCCCAGCGGGGGTCAGAAGATCGAGGCGCTGCGCACCCTGAACAAGTTCCCGGCCTTCAAGGAGGAGCTCGGCCTCGACGCCGACGACGACATCCGGAGGGCGCTGTTCGAGGAGCTCGACCTGCCGGACGACTGCAAGATCTTCTACGACGAGGACATCGAGCCGTGGCTCGGCGAGCGGGCCGCCGTGGCCGCCGTCGACCTCGGGGAGAAGACCCCGGAGGTCGTCTTCGTCGTCCAGGTCAAGGACGCCGACGCCGCCGAGGCGGGCCTGTCGAAGGTGCGTGACTGCGGGGGAGACGCGAGCTCCGGCGGCTGGGTGATCGACGGCGACTGGGCCGTCGTGGGCGAGGACGCCGAGGGTGCTCAGGCCGTCGTCGACGCCACCGCGAAGGGCAACCTCGCCGACGACCCCGAGTTCCAGGAGCTCACCGCTGCCGCGGGCTCGGCGGGCATCGTCAACCTGTACGCCGCCCCCGAGGCCGGCAAGTTCCTGGCCGACTCCACGAGTGGGATGGGCGGGCTCGCCACCGACCTCGAGCAGGGCCTGACGGGCACCGACATGCTGGGTGACGCCGGCGCCGCGCTCGACGAGCCCGGCGGCAGCAACCCGATGTCCGATGCCCTCCAGGACTTCAAGGGCTTCGCGGCAGCCGTCCGGTTCGACGACGGCGCCCTCGAGGTGGAGGCCGCCGGCGACCCCGGCATCGACCTCTCGAAGATCTACGGCACCGGCCGGGGCGGTGACGTGGTCGAGACCCTGCCTTCGGCCACCCCTGCGGCGATCGGGGTGGGCTTCGAGGAGGGCTGGCTCACCCAGTTCGTCGAGCAGGTCGCGGCCTACACCGGCGGCGAGATGACGGCGGCCGAGCTGTTCGACGAGGCGTCGCAGGCGACCGGGCTCGACCTCCCGCAGGACGCCGAGTCCCTGTTCGGCCGCTCGGCGGCCCTGGCGTTCGACTCCGAGTTCGACCCCGAGGCGTTCTTCAACTCCGGCGACAGCAGCGACCTCCCCATCGCCCTCAAGGTGCAGGGCGACCCCGACGCTGCCCGGGCCGTGGTCGACAAGATCCTCGCCCAGGCGCCGCCCGAGGCGGCGGAGTACCTCGGCGTCGACAGCGACGGCGACGTCTTCGTGATCGGCCCCAACGAGGACTTCCGCACGGGCGTGCTGGGCAAGGGCGACCTCGGCAGCAACGAGGTCTACCGCGACGTGATCCGCGAGTCCGAGCAGGCGAGCGCGGTGGTCTTCGTCAACTTCAACGCCGTCGACGACTGGCTGATGGAGCTGGCCGGCGACGACGCGTCCGTCGAGGAGAACCTCGCCCCGCTGGCGGGCTTCGGCGTGGCCGTGTGGCAGGACGACGACTGGACCCACGGGGTCCTGCGGGTCACGACCGACTGACGTCTGCGGTGATGGCCCCGGTGACCGCGACCAGGTCCGCCGGGGCGATCCCCAGGTCGAGCCCGCGCCGGCCCGCGGACACGTACACCACGTCGTACGCCGCCGCGCTCTCGTCGACGACCGTCGGTAGCCGGCGCTTCTGGCCGACCGGCGCGATCCCGCCGACGACGTAGCCGGTCGACCGCTCGGCGTCCTTCGGATCCGCCATCGCCGCCTTCCGGCCGCCGAACGCACGGGCGAGGGCCTTGAGGTCCAGCCAGCCGCCGACCGGCACGACAGCGACCACGAGGTTGCCGTCGACCTCGGCCAGCAGCGTCTTGAAGACACGGTCGGGGTCGAGCCCCAGCGCCTCGGCCGCCTCCGACCCGTACGACGTGGCGCGCGGGTCGTGGGCGTACTCGTGCAGGGTGAACGTGATGCCCGCCCGCGTCAGCGCGACAGTGGCGGGCGTCCCTCCTGCGGACTTCTTCGCCACCTAGTTGGGGGACCAGCGGGTGCGGGCGACCTCGGTGGCCGGGAGCGACGGGATCACGTTCATGGCCCGCAGCTCGGTGCGCAGCAGCTCGGTCACCATCATCAGGCGGAGCTCCGCGTCCTCCGCCTCCAGCAACGCCTGCCGCTCCTGCAGCGGGAGCGGGGCGACCGCCGCGAGGGTCCAGGAGAGGAACGCCGGGTCCTGGGGGAGCGGGTAGGGGTACGGGTCGTCGCGGAACTCCATGAGCAGCGTGCGGTAGGCGATGAACGTGGCCTGGGCCAGCTCGACGACCTCCGGGTCGACCTGACCGGGGGACTCCGGCCGGTCCACGACCTGGCCCACCGGGTAGGTGCCGGTGACGTCGAGGTGCTCGAGGGAGATGCGCTCGAGGCCGACCGCCACCAGGCTGAAGGTGCCGTCGGCGTGGGCCTCGACGTCGGTCATCTTGACCCGGCAGCCGATCCGGAAGAGCGACTGCGCGCCGTGCTCGCCGACCTCGTAGCCCTCGCGGATGCCGACCGACCCGAAGTACCGCTCCTCGGGGTCCACGCGCAGCAGGTGGTGGACCAGCGCGCGGTAGCGGTCCTCGAACACGGTGAGGGGCACGCTGACGCCCGGGAACAGGACCGCGTTGAGCGGGAACATCGGCAGCGTCGTCGCCACGCCTCGACAGTAACCCGTCCGCGTTCCACCGCACGGCACCGCGGCCGGGTCGTGGCGGCGTCGCTCCTAGACTCGGGTGTCATGATGCGGCGGATCGACCTGCGCGGGGCCACTCCCGCGTTCGACTACCGCGCGGCCGTCCCCCGCGCGGACTTCGACGTCGAGGCCGCCGAGCATGTCGTCCGGCCGATCTGCGAGGCGGTCCGTACTCGTGGTCTCGAGGCGATCCTGGAGATGAACGAGCGCTTCGACGGCGTGGTCCACGACGACATCGCCGTGTCACCGCAGGCCCTGCAGGACGCGCTCGAGGCACTCGACCCGGCCATCCGGGCGGCGCTCGAGGAGTCCATCGGTCGGCTGCGCGCGTCCTGCGAGGCCGAGCGGGAGACCGACGCCGTGACCACCTTCGGGACGGCCACGGTGACCCACCGGATGGTGCCGGTCGGCCGGGTCGGGCTCTACGTCCCCGGCGGCATCGCGCCGCTGGTCTCGAGCGTCGTGATGAACGTGGTGCCGGCCCAGGTGGCGGGCGTCGCGTCGATCGCGCTGTCCTCGCCGCCCCAGAAGGACCACGGCGGCCTGCCGCACCCGACGATCATGGCGGCGTGCGCGCTGCTCGGCGTCGACGAGGTGTACGCCGTCGGCGGGGCGCAGGCGATCGCGATGTTCGCCTACGGAGCCGGGCCCTGCCGCCCGGTCGACCTGGTCACCGGACCGGGATCCATCCACACCGTGGCCGCCAAGCGGTTGCTCAAGGGCCGCATCGGCATCGACTCCGAGGCCGGTCCCACCGAGATCGCCGTGCTGGCCGACGACAGCGCGGACGCGGCGTACGTCGCGGCCGACCTGATCAGCCAGGCCGAGCACGACGTGCTCGCGGCCAGCGTGCTGGTCACGCCCAGCGAACGGCTGGCCGACGACGTCGAGGCCGAGCTCGAGAAGCAGGTGCACGCGACCCGCCACACCGAGCGGATCCGGACCTCCCTCACCTCCCAGCAGTCGGCGATCGTCCTGGTCGACGACCTCGAGCAGGGCCTGGCCGTCGTGGACGCGTACGCCGCCGAGCACCTCGAGATCCAGACCGAGGACGCCGCGGCCTGGGCCGCCCGGGTGCGCAACGCGGGCGCGATCTTCGTCGGCTCCTTCGCCCCGGTGTCGCTGGGCGACTACTGCGCCGGCTCCAACCACGTGCTGCCGACGGGCGGCTGCGCGTGCCACTCCTCGGGCCTGTCGGTGCGGGCGTTCCTCAAGTCGGTGCACGTCGTCGACTACGGCCGCGACGCGCTGGCCGAGGTGGCCGACCACGTGGTGACCCTCGCCGAGGCCGAGGACCTGCCGGCCCACGGGGCCGCGGTCCGCGTGCGTTTCGAGTCATGACCTTCCCGCCCTTGCGCGAGGAGCTCGTCGGCCTCGCGCCGTACGGCGCGCCCCAGCTCGACGTACCCGTCCAGCTCAACGTCAACGAGAACCCGTACCCGCCGTCCGCGGCCGTGGTGGCCGACATCGCGGCGTCGGTGGCGTCGGTCGCGGGCACGCCTGAACCGCTACCCCGACCGGGAGTTCACCGAGCTGCGGACCGCTCTCGCGGCGTACCTGAACACCGACGGGGGTCAGGGCGTGACGCCCGCCCAGGTGTGGGCGGCCAACGGGTCCAACGAGGTGATGCTGCACCTGCTGCAGGCCTTCGGCGGGCCCGGGGCGGACGGCGGTCAGCTTCGCGCCGACGTACTCGATGTACCCGGAGTACGCGCGCGACACCGGCACCCGCTGGGTCGAGGGACGTCGCGCGGACGACTTCGCGCTCGACCCGGACGCCGCCCGCGAGCTCGTGCTGCGCGAGCGGCCCAGCGTGGTGCTGCTGCCGTCGCCGAACAACCCGACCGGCACCGCGCTGCCGCTCGCCACCGTCGAGGCCCTGTGCGAGGCGGCCGATGAGTCGGGCGGCGACGGCCTGGTCGTGGTGGACGAGGCGTACGCCGAGTTCCGTCGCACCGGGACGCCGAGCGCGCTCGAGCTGCTGCCGTCGCTGCGCAACCTGGTCGTGTCGCGGACGATGAGCAAGGCGTTCGCCCTCGCGGGTGCCCGGCTGGGGTACCTCGCAGCTGCGCCGGAGATCTGCGACGCGATCCGGGTGGTGCGGCTGCCGTACCACCTCGGCGCCGTCACCCAGGCCGCCGCGCTCGCCGCGCTGCGGCATGCCGACGAGCTGCTCGCCCGGGTCGACGACCTGCGGGCCGAGCGCGACGCGACGGCCGGCTGGCTGACCGGGCTGGGTCTCGACGTGGCCGAGAGCGACGCGAACTTCGTGCTGTTCGGGCGGTACGCCGACCGGCACGCCGTCTGGCAGGGCCTGCTCGACCGCGGCGTGCTGATCCGCGAGGTCGGGCCGGACGGCTGGCTGCGCGTCTCGGTCGGCACGGCCGAGGAGATGGCAGCATTCAGGGACGCACTGACGGCGCTGGGCACACCGGCGCGTCTGGAGGAGGCACGATGACCCGCACCGCGACAGTCGACCGGGAGACCAAGGAGTCCAAGGTCCACGTCGAGGTCGACATCGACGGCTCGGGCCGGGCCGACGTCTCGACCGGCGTCGGCTTCTACGACCACATGCTGACCTCGTTCGCCCGGCACGCGCTGGTCGACCTGGTCGCGCACACGAGCGGCGACACCCACATCGACGCCCACCACACCGTCGAGGACACCGCGATCGTGCTGGGCGAGGCGCTGCGCGAGGCGCTCGGCGACAAGGCCGGCATCCGCCGGTTCGGCGACGCGACCGTGCCGCTCGACGAGGCGCTCGTGCAGGCCGTCGTCGACGTCTCCGGCCGCCCGTACTGCGTGCACACCGGCGAGCCGGACGCGCAGGCGTACGTCGTGATCGGCGACGCGTACGTCGGTTCGCTCACCCGGCACGTCTTCGAGACCATCGCCTTCCACGCCCAGATCGCCCTGCACGTGCGGGTGCTGTCCGGTCGCGACCCGCACCACCTGGTCGAGGCGCAGTTCAAGGCGTTCGCCCGGGCGTTCCGCGACGCGGTGGCGATCGACCCCCGCGAGACGGGCGTGCCCTCGACCAAGGGGACGCTCTGAGCGTCAAACAGGTCGTGGTCCTCGACTACGGGTCGGGCAACGTACGTTCGGCCGTGCGCGCCCTCGAGCGCGCCGGGGCCGACGTGACCCTGACGGCCGACCGCCAGCAGGCCCAGGACGCCGACGGCCTCGTGGTGCCCGGCGTCGGCGCGTTCGCGGCGTGCATGGCCGGGCTTGCGGCGAGTCCGTGGCCACGAGGTGATCGGCCGGCGGCTCGCCGGCGGCCGACCCGTGCTCGGCATCTGCGTGGGCATGCAGATCCTGTTCGCCCGCGGGGTCGAGCACGGCGTCGAGACCGACGGCTGCGACGAGTGGCCGGGCGTGGTGGAGCGGCTGCAGGCGCCGGTGGTGCCGCACATGGGCTGGAACACCGTCGAGGCGCCCGAGGGGTCGGCGCTGTTCGAGGGCGTCGCGGGGGAGCGGTTCTACTTCGTGCACTCGTACGGCGTCCGGCGCTGGGAGCTGGAGACGCACGGCCGCACCCGCCCACCCCTCGTGACGTGGGCCGAGCACGGCGGCGACCGGTTCGTCGCCGCGGTCGAGAACGGTCCGCTGTCGGCGACCCAGTTCCACCCCGAGAAGTCCGGCGACGCCGGGGCCAGGCTGTTGAGCAACTGGGTGGGCGGCCTGTGAGCAAGGAGCGCGCCCAGCGCCGCGCCGAACGTGAGCGGGAGGCGGCGGTCAAGGCCGCCGCGCGGGCCCGCGAGTCCGAGCGCCGCGCCCGGGCCACGGCCCGCAAGCGGACGCTGACCGGCTGGCTGCCCCGACCGCACCTGATGCCCGGGACCCTGGCCGCCCGCCGTCGCCGCGAGGTGGCGGCGACGATCGCCGTCCTCGTCGCCCTCAACCTGCTCGTCTGGATCGTCCGCCCCGACTGGCAGGCCCGCCTCGCCGCCCTGGTGGTCAGCGTCCTCGTCGCCCCGATCCTCCACCTGTTCATCCGCCGAAGTTGAGTTGGCTCGCATGGTTCGTTGAGTTGGCCCGAGTGGCTGGATGAGTTGGCCCTTCTGGTGAACAGCCACCATTCGAGCCAACTCCAGGCGCCATTGGGGCCAACTCGACGCAGTCCCTAGGATCGGGCGGTGCCGGTCGACACCCCCTACCTCGAGCTGTTGCCTGCCGTCGACATCGCGGACGGGCAGGCGGTGCAGCTCGTGCAGGGGGTCGCGGGGTCGGAGAAGCTGTTCGGCGACCCCGTCGCCGCCGCCTTGCGGTGGCAGGAGGCCGGGGCGGAGTGGATCCACCTCGTCGACCTCGACGCGGCGTTCGGGCGCGGCCACAACCGTGAGCTGCAGGCCGAGATCGTGGGTCGGCTCGACATCGACGTGGAGATGAGCGGCGGCATCCGCGACGACGAGTCGCTGGCGGCCGCGATGGCCACCGGCTGCCGACGGGTCAACATCGGCACGGCCGCCCTGGAGACGCCGGAGTGGTGCGCACAGGCCATCGCCACGTGGGGTGACCGGGTCGCGGTCGGCCTCGACGTCCGCGGACGTACCCTCGCCGCGCGCGGCTGGACGCGTGAGGGCGGCGACATCTACGACGTCCTCGCCAGGCTCGACGACGAGGGCTGCGCGAGGTACGTCGTCACCGACGTCGCCAAGGACGGCATGCTGCAAGGCCCCAACCTCCAGCTGCTGAAGGACGTCTGCGCCGAGACCGACCGGCCGGTCGTGGCCAGCGGCGGCATCACCGAGCTCGACGACCTCCGGGCCCTGATGGGGCTGGTCGGCGACGGCGTCGAGGGCGCGATCGTCGGGACGGCGCTCTACGAGGGCCGTTTCACCCTCACCGAGGCGCTGGAGCTGACCCGCCCGTGACCCTGGCGATCCGCGTGATCCCGTGCCTCGACGTCGACAACGGCCGGGTGGTCAAGGGCGTGAACTTCCGCGAGCTGCGCGACGCCGGCGACCCCGTCGAGCTCGCCGCCCTGTACGACGCCCAGGGCGCCGACGAGCTCACCTTCCTCGACATCTCCGCCTCCCACGAGGGCCGCGCCACCACCCTCGAGGTGGTCAGCCGGACCGCCGAGCAGGTCTTCATCCCGCTCACGGTCGGCGGCGGCGTCTCCAGCACCGACGACGTCGACACGCTGCTCCGCGCCGGTGCCGACAAGGTCGCGGTCAACACCGCGGCCATCCACCGCCCCGAGCTCGTCGCCGAGATCGCCGACCGGTTCGGCAACCAGGTGCTGGTGCTCTCGGTCGACGCGCGCCGGGCTCCTGGGACGGACTCGGGCTTCGAGGTGACCACCCACGGCGGCCGCAAGTCCGCCGGCCTCGACGCCATCGCCTGGGCCAAGCAGGCCTGCGAGCTCGGCGCCGGCGAGATCCTGCTCAACGCCATGGACGCCGACGGCACCCGCGCCGGCTTCGACCTCGACCTGATCCGGGCCGTACGACGCGAGGTCACCGTCCCCGTCATCGCGAGCGGTGGCGCGGGGGCGGCCGAGCACTTCCCGCCGGCCGTCGACGCCGGGGCGGACGCGGTGCTGGCCGCGAGCGTCTTCCACTTCGGCACGTTGGCCATCGCGGACGTGAAGGCGGCCCTGGCGAACGCCGGTCACCCGGTCCGCTAGAAGCCGAACTCGGCCCGACGTACCTTCTCGACCCGCGCCGGCGGGCCGGCGAAGGCCAGGTCGCGCACCTGGTCACGGCCGAACAGGTAGAACACGATCTCGGTCACCGGGCCGGACAGCTCCACCGGGTCGCCGCCGGACGTCAGCGTCGCCGTCTCGCCCGTGTCGGTCCGTCGGACCACCACCGGCACGCCCGCGGGCCGGACCAGCGCGGCGCCCTGGGCCTTGAGGCCCTGCCACAAGGTGTCGAGCGACTCGTCCGACAGGTGGCGTCGGCGCCAGCCCGGCTGGGCGCGCCGGATGTCCTCGTGGTGCACGAAGAACTCGAGGGTGTTGACGACCGCGTCGACCGGCGGCAGCGAGAAGAACGTGAGCTTGCTGGACCGCAGCCGCTCCACGAGCTTCTCGAACGGCTGCTTCTTGAGCCGGGCCATCTCCTTGTCCGTGAGGCCGGACAGGGCCGGGACGGCGATCCCGGGCGCGCCGACCAGGCTGCTCTCCCGGACGAGCAGGTGGCAGACCAGGTCCTTGGTGTCCCAGTCGCCGCACAGCGTGGGCGCGTCGGGCCCCACGCGGAGCGCGGTGTCGGCGAGCCCCCGCCGCTCGCGACGCGCGAGCGTGGCTCGGAGCGGGGGGAGGCCGACCATGCGCGGAGCATAGACGGGGCCGGAAGGCCCGCCACGATTCCTGCCCCGTCGGTGCCGGGGAATACCGTGGCCAGCCGGACCGGTTGCAGTCAGGTGCGGGACGACGGAGGAGACACGTGAGCGACGGTGCGACCACCCGCGAGGGGTTCGCCGTCCTGTGGGTCGCCATCAAGCGCGAGAAGGGGATCTTCGCCCTCTCCACGATCGGCAGCGTGCTGTTCGGCGCCCTCACCGTCGCCGACGCCTGGGTGCTCGGCTGGGCCACCGACCACGTGGTCCTCCCGGCGTTCCGCGACGGCGAGGTCGGCTCCGGGCTGCTGCTCGCCGTGGTGGCGCTCTTCCTCGGCGTGGCCATCCTGCGAGCGGTCGGCATCGTCGCCCGCCGGCTCGGCGCCGGCATCATGCAGTACCGCATGCAGGCGCACTACCGCCGCGCGGTCACCCGCCAGTACCTCCGCCTCCCCATGAAGTGGCACCAGAGCCACCCGACCGGCGAGCTGCTCTCCAACGCCAACTCCGACGTCGAGGCCGCCTGGGGCCCGATCGCGCCGCTGCCGATGGCGGTCGGCACGGTCGCGATGATGGTGATCGCCGTCGTGCAGATGCTCTTCGCCGACCTCGTACTCGCAGTGGTCGGGCTGCTCGTCTTCCCGGCCGTGATCACCGCCAACGTGCTCTACCAGCGCAAGGCCTCGCCGCTGATGACCCGCGCGCAGCAGCTGCGGGGCGAGGTCAGCGAGATCGCCCACGAGTCGTTCGACGGCGCGATGGTGGTCAAGACGCTCGGCCGCGAGAGCGAGGAGACCCGCCGGTTCGCCGCCAAGTCCATCGAGCTGCGCGACGTCAACATCCGCGCCGGCCGGATCCGGGCGGCGTTCGACCCGGCACTCGCCGCCCTGCCCAGCCTCGGCGTGCTGCTCGTGCTCGCGGTCGGCGTGGTCCGGGTGCTCAACGGCCAGACCGACGCCGGCGACGTCGTCACCGTGGCCTACCTGCTCACCATCGTCTCGTTCCCGATCCGCTCCATCGGCTGGCTGCTCGGTGAGTTCCCCCGCAGCGTGGTCGGCTACCGGCGGGTGTCGTCGGTGCTCGCCGCGACGGGCGAGATGCCGTACGGCGACCTGTCGCTGCCCGCCGGCACCGGCGGCGCCCGCCTGGAGCTGCAGCACGTCGGCTACTCCTACGACCCCGACCAGACGGTGCTCGACGACGTCACGTTCGCCGTCGAGCCGGGCCACACGGTCGCCGTCGTCGGCGCGACCGCCTCGGGCAAGAGCACCCTCACGACGCTGCTGACCCGCCTGGTCGACCCCGACCGGGGCCGGATCCTCGTCGACGGCGTCGACCTGCGTGACCTCGCCCACGGCTCGCTGGCCGAGGGCGTCTCGGTGGTGGCCCAGTCGGCGTTCCTCTTCGACGACACCGTGCGCGGCAACGTCACCCTGGGTGCCGACGTCAGCGACGCCGAGGTGTGGGAAGCCCTGCGCATCGCGCAGGCCGACGGCTTCGTGGCCGCCCTCCCGCACAGCCTCGACACCCGGCTCGGCGAGCGCGGCACCTCCCTCTCCGGGGGTCAGCGGCAGCGCATCTCGCTGGCCCGCGCGCTGGTCCGCCACCCGCGGCTGCTGATCCTCGACGACGCCACGTCGGCCGTCGACCCCGAGGTCGAGGCCAGGATCCTCGGGGCCCTGAGGTCCGGGTCCGGCGACGCTTCGCTCGTCGTCGTCGCCTACCGCAAGGCCACCATCGGCCTGGCCGACGAGGTCGTCTACCTCGCCGACGGGCGGGTGGCCGACCGTGGGCCGCACGCGACCCTGCTCGCCCGCAACCCGGCGTACGCCCGTCTGGTGAATGCCTACGAACAGGCCCGGGAGGCCGTCGAGGCAGGTGACCCGACATGACGACCAGCCAGGTCGACACCGGCGAGGACATCGGCGCGATCGACACCATCCGCCGCGGCATGGCGTTCTCGCCCGAGCTCACCGAGGGAATCCGGGTCACGCTCCTCCTGGCCGTGCTGGCGTCGGTCGGCCAGATCATCGTGCCGATCGCGGTCCAGCAGACCCTCGACCACGGCCTCAACGCCGACGGCGGCCCGGACGTCGGGTTCACCGTGACGATGGGGCTCGTCGCCGGGCTGGCGATCCTGGTGACGAGCTTCGCCTCGTACCTGATGACCATCCGCCTCTTCACCACTTCTGAGCGCGGACTGGCAACGCTGCGGATCAAGGCGTTCCGCCACGTCCACGACCTGCCGCTGCTCACCCAGAACACCGAGCGACGGGGCGCCCTGGTCTCCCGGGTCACCAGCGACGTCGACCAGGTCAGCCAGTTCCTGGTCTTCGGTGGGCTGCTGTTCATCGTCAGCATCGGGCAGGTCCTGGTCGCGACCGTGGTGATGCTCTTCTACTCCTGGCAGCTCGCGCTGGTCGTCTGGGTGGCGTTCGCGCCGCTGTTCCTCTCGCTGCGCTACTTCCAGCGCAAGCTCTCGGCCGCCTACGGCACGGTGCGGCGCCAGGTCGGGATCATGCTGTCGGCGATCTCCGAGCCGGTCGTCGGCGCCGCGGTCGTCCGCTCGTACGCCGTCGAGGACCGCACCCAGGCCCGGATCGACGAGGCCATCGACGAGTACAAGTCCGCGAGCACGCGGGCCCAGGGCTTCACGGCGTTCTCGTTCTCCCTCGGCGGGGTCTCGGCCGGGCTGGCCAACGCCGGCGTCATCGTGGTGGGCGTGTGGCTCGGCTTCGCCGACGAGATCACCTCCGGTGAGGTGGTCGCCTTCGCGTTCCTGGTGACGCTGTTCGTCGGGCCGGTGCAGATGGGCACCCAGATCCTCACCGACGCCCAGAACGCCATCGCCGGCTGGCGTCGCGTCATCGGCATCCTGGAGACCCCGGCCGACCTCGTCGACCCCGGCGAGGACGGGAAGGTGCTGCCGCGCGGGCCGGTCGACGTGCGGTTCGAGCACGTGGACTTCGCCTACCCGGAGGGCCCGCTCGTCCTGCGCGACATCGACCTCGAGATCGCCGCCGGCACGCGGCTGGCCATCGTCGGCGAGACGGGCTCGGGCAAGTCCACCTTCGCCAAGCTCCTGACGCGGCTGATGGACCCGGCGGCGGGTGCGGTCCGCCTCGACGGCGTCGACCTGCGCGAGATCGCCCAGGACTCCCTGCGGCGCAGCGTGGTGCTGGTGCCGCAGGAGGGGTTCCTGTTCGACGACGACCTGGCGGCCAACCTGCGCTACGGCCGGCTCGAGGCCACCGACGCCGAGCTGCTCGCGGCGGTCGACGTGCTCGGCCTGTCCGACTGGCTGGCCACCCTGCCTCGTGGCCTCCAGACCCGGGTCGGGCAGCGCGGCGAGTCGATGTCGGCGGGGGAGCGGCAGCTCGTCGCCCTCGTCCGGGCCCAGCTCGCCGACCCCGACCTCCTGGTGCTCGACGAGGCCACGTCGGCGGTCGACCCGGCCCTCGAGATGCGCATCGGCCTCGCCCTCGAGCGGCTGATGCGCGGCCGGACCTCGGTCACCATCGCGCACCGCCTCTCCACCGCCGAGAGCGCCGACGAGGTGGTCGTCGTGGACCGCGGCCGCGTCGTCCAGCGGGGCCCGCACGCCGTGCTCGTGCGGGAGCACGGCGGCGTGTACGCCGGCCTGCACGGGTCCTGGGTCGCCCAGCAGGGCTCCCGCTCAGCGTGATCCCGGGTTGACCAGGGCCATGAACTCGCCGCGGGCGGCGGCGTCGGTGCGCAGGTGTCCGCGCAACGACGACGTCGTCGTGGTCGCTCCGCGCGCGCGGGCCCCCCGCAGGCTCATGCAGGTGTGCTCCGCCTCGATCACGACGCCGACCCCGCGCGGATCCAGCCGGTCCTCGAGCCCGGCCGCGATCTGGGTGGTCAACCGTTCCTGCGTCTGCGGTCGCCTCGCGTAGTGGTCGACGATCCGGGCGAGCTTCGACAGTCCGACGATCCGCTCACCGGGCAGGTAGGCCAGGTGGGCCGTGCCGAGGAACGGGAGCAGGTGGTGCTCGCACACCGACTGCACCGGGATGTCGCGGACCAGGACCAGCTCGTCGTACTCCTCCACGTTCGCGAACGTCGTGAAGTCGAACTCCGACGGGCTGAGGAGCTCGGCGTACGCCTCGGCCAGGCGCCTCGGCGTCAGGGCGAGGTCCGGCCGGTCCCGGTCGTCGGGGTCGACCCCCAAGGACCTCATGAAGGCCGCCGCTGCACGTTCCGCGGCCTCGAGGTCACGGACGACACCCGTGTGCCGCACGCGTGATCGGTGGGGGAGTGAGGTGACCGCCGCGGCTCCGCCCATCACCGGCCCCGGTCGCCGGCGAGCCGGGCGAGGGCCAGCGCGCTGACCATCAGCCCGAAGTCACGCAGGGCGACGTCGTAGTAGTCGCCCAGGGTCACCAGGTTGACGATGATGCCGGCCAGCCACAGCGCGACGACGTACGCGCCGATGCGTGGCCGCAGCGCCACCAGCACGCCAGCCGCCACCTCCACGACGCCGACCAGCATCATCGCGTCGTGGGCGGAGCCCGGCACCAGGTCGTTGATCCACGGCGCGAGGTAGAAGTCCCAGTCGGAGAGGAGCTGGGCGAACTTGTCGAGCCCGAAGAGGATCGGCGCCACCGTGAAGACGGTGCGCAGCAAGAAGTAGGCCTCGTCGGCGCCGGTGCGCGCCGTGCGGGTCTGTTCGGGGGCGGCCATGTCAGAGCCTTTCTATCGGACAATGATGTATCTGATGGAACACCCTCGACGTTCTTACGTCAAGACGTCTATCCTTTAGAAATGCTTCCGGAGCCGAGCGACCTCGACCTGGCCGGTGTCGCAGCTCTGGCCGAGCCCGTGCGACGACAGCTGTACGACGTGGTGGCCGGCGCGGACGCCGCCGTGAGCCGCGAGCAGGCCGCCCAAAGCGCGGGGGTCGCGGTCCACACGGCCAAGTTCCACCTCGACCGGCTCGTCGACGAGGGCCTGCTCGAGGTGGAGTACCGGCGGCTCACGGGCCGCACCGGACCCGGATCGGGCCGCCCGGCCAAGCTGTACCGCCGCTCCGACCGCGAGCTGGCTGTCTCGCTGCCGGCCCGCCAGTACGACCTCCTGAGCCGGATCCTTGCCACGGCCGTGGCCGCGGCGACGGCTTCGGGCGAGCCAGTGGCCGACGTGGCCGCCGCCGTGGCTCGCGACGAGGGCACGCGGTTCGGCCAGCGTCATCCGTCGCGCACGCGGTCGGAGCTGCGACGGCTTGCCGGAGCCCTCGCGGCCGGCGGCTACGAGCCGCGGGTCGCCGACGGCACGCTCGCGCTCCGCAACTGCCCGTTCCACCGGGTGGCTCAGGAGCAGACGGACCTCGTCTGCGGGCTCAACCTCGAGTACGTCGACGGCGTCCGCGAGGGACTCGGCTGCGCCGGCGTCGCGACGTCGCTGGACCCGGTCCCGGGCAGCTGCTGCGTTACTGCGCGAGCCAGCGATACTGGTCCCGATGAGCAGCCTCGACCCGACCATCGCCGACCGCCTGAAGCGGTCCGCCGACGGACTCATGCCCGCGGTCGTGCAGCAGCACGACACCGGCGAGGTGCTGATGCTCGGCTGGATGGACGACGAGGCCCTGGCCCGGACGCTGACGACCGGCCGGGCGACGTACTGGAGCCGCAGCCGTCGGGAGTACTGGGTCAAGGGCGAGACCTCCGGCCACCGCCAGTGGGTCAAGGAGGTCCGGCTCGACTGCGACGGCGACACCCTGCTCGTCAAGGTCGACCAGGAGGGCCCGGCCTGCCACACGGGAGAGCGCACCTGCTTCGACGCCGACGTCCTGCTGGCCGCCGATGGCTGACGCGCCTCGCCGTACCTTCGGCCCGGTCGTCCTGCTCGGCGTCGCCTCGGCGGGGCTCGCGGCCCTGGCGGGAAGCCGGGCCTGGGTGGGCTTCGACGTCGTGGAGGACGCCGGCAGCGGGTCGGGGGCCTACAGCTCCACGATCGGCATCACCTTGAATGCGTTGCCGGAGGCGCCCTTGGTCGCCGCGCTGGCGTTCGTGGTGCTCGCCTCGTGGGGGGTGCTGCTGGTCACGCGCGGACGCGTCCGCCGCGGGATGGCCATGCTCGCCGTGGTGGCTTCGGCCGGGATGCTGATGGCGGCCGTCGTCGCCTTCGTCACCGGCCCGGACAGCCTGCGGGAAACGCTCGCCGAGATCCAGGTACCGATCGACGTCCACCGCACGGCCTGGCCGTGGGTCGGGGTCGCCGCGTCCCTCGTGGCCCTCGTCGCGGCCGTGCTGGCCTGGCGCCTGGTGCCGACCTGGCCCGAGATGGGCAGCCGGTACGACGCCCCCGGATCGACCCCACCGCCCCGCGAGGAGACCAGCCTCGACCTGTGGCGGGCCCTCGACCACGGACGCGATCCGACCCTGCCGGATGACCGGCCGAGCGACCCCTAGACTGTCGCCGTCGACGAGTACCGCCGAGCAGACGCAGGAGCACGCATGGCCTCCCACCACGGCAACACGCCCGCCGCCTGGACCGCAGTCTCGGTAGCCATGCTCGGGTTCCTCGTCGGCGGCGTCGCCCTGATGCTCGACCCGATCAGCATGCCGATCTTCTGGGTCGGCATCGCGCTCGGCGTCGCATCCCTCGTCATCTTCGCCGTGATGGCCAAGATGGGTCTCAACGACTGAGTTGATTTGCCCCTCCGCTTCGCTTCGGGGCGTGTCCGGCGCGGCGGCAACATCGTGTCCTTCGCTCCTTCGTTCGGTCGCGCGCTGATCGACCTCGCCACACCGATCGGACTGGCCGCGCTCCCTCACTCCGTCGCTGCAGGACGCGATGGCCGCGCCGGACGTCCGTCCAGACGGCCACCCGGCGGCCTCGTTGGCCCGGGATGAGAGGCTTGCCCGCATGTCCGTCCTCGCCGAGATCATCGTCGGCGTCCGCGAGGATCTCGCCCGCCGGCAGTCGGCGGTGCCGGAGGCCGACCTGCGGGCCGCCCTGGCCGACGTACCTCCCGCCCGCGACCCGATGCCGGCCTTCCGCGCGGCGGAGATGAGCGTGATCGCCGAGGTCAAGCGGCGCAGCCCGAGCAAGGGCGACCTGGCCGACATCCCCGACCCCGCAGCCCTCGCCACCTCGTACGCCGCGGGCGGGGCCGCCGCGATCAGCGTGCTGACCGAGGAGCGCCGGTTCGGCGGCAGCCTCGACGACCTGCGCGCGGTCCGCGCCGCGGTCGAGACGCCGCTGCTGCGCAAGGACTTCATCGTCGAGGGCTACCAGCTCCTCGAGGGTCGCGCGGCCGGCGCCGACCTCGCCCTGCTCATCGTGGCCGCGCTGGCCGACGACGACCTGCGACGACTGCACGACCAGGCCCGCGAGCTCGGCCTGACCGTGCTGGTCGAGGTGCACGACGAGCCCGAGACCGAGCGCGCGGTAGCGCTCGGCGCCGAGCTGATCGGCGTGAACGCCCGCAACCTCAAGACCCTCGAGGTCGACGACGCCACGTTCGCCAAGCTGGCGCCGCTCGTGCCGGCCGACCGGGTGCTCGTGGCCGAGTCCGGGATCTCCGGCCCGGCCGACGTGGCGCGGTACGCCGCCGACGGCGCCAGGGCGGTCCTGGTCGGCGAGGCCCTGGTCAAGGACGGCGACCCGGTGGCCGCCGTCCGCGCGATGCGGGAGGTGCGAGCGTGACCGCCCAGCCGACGCCGTGGGACGCCGACCCGAACGGCTGGTTCGGCGACGCGTCCGGACAGCAGTGGGGCGGCCGCTACATGCCCGAGGCCCTGGTCGCCGCCCTCGACGAGCTCACCGTCGCCTGGCAGGACGCGATGGCCGACGAGACGTTCCTGGCCGACTTCGACGCGATCCTGCGCGACTACGCCAACGTGCCCAGCCCGCTCTACGAAGCCACCCGCCTGTCCGAGCTGGTCGGCTGTCGGGTGCTGCTCAAGCGCGAGGACCTCAACCACACCGGCGCCCACAAGGTCCGCAACGTGCTCGGCCAGGCCCTGCTCACCCGGCGGATGGGCAAGACCCGCGTGATCGCCGAGACCGGCGCGGGCCAGCACGGCGTCGCCACCGCCACCGCCGCGGCGTACTTCGGCCTCGACTGCACCGTCTACATGGGCTCGGTCGACATGAAGCGCCAGGCGCTCAACGTGGTACGGATGCGTCTGCTCGGCGCGAAGGTCGTCCCGGTCGACACCGGCAGCGGCACCCTCAAGGACGCCATCAACGAGGCGTTCCGCGACTGGGTCGCCTCCGTCGACCACACGGCGTACCTGTTCGGCACCGCCGCCGGCCCGCACCCGTTCCCGAGCATGGTCCGCGACTTCGCCCGGGGCATCGGCGACGAGGCCCGGGCGCAGTGCCTGGACAAGTACGGCGTGCTGCCGGACGCCGTGGCCGCGTGCGTGGGCGGCGGCTCGAACGCGATCGGGCTGTTCCAGGCGTTCCTCGGCGACGAGAGCGTGGAGATCCACGGCTTCGAGCCGGGCGGCGACGGCGTCGAGACCGGCCGGCACGCGGCGACGATCCACGCGGGCGCCGACGGCGTGCTGCACGGTGCGCGCACGTTCGTCCTCCAGGACGACGAGGGCCAGACCATCGAGTCGCACTCGATCTCGGCGGGCCTGGACTACCCGGGCGTCGGCCCGCAGCACGCGCACCTGGCGGCCAGCGGCCGGGCGACGTACACGCCGGTCACCGACGCCGAGGCCATGGAAGCGCTGGCGCTGCTCAGCCGCACCGAGGGCATCATCCCCGCGATCGAGTCGGCGCACGCCGTCGCCGGCGCGCTCGAGGTGGCCAAGCGGTTGGCCGCCGAGAAGGGCCCCGACGCGATCATGCTGATCAACCTCAGCGGCCGCGGCGACAAGGACATGGAGACCGCCCTCGAGTGGTTCGACCTCGGGACGGAGAAGTGACGGCGCTCGGGGTCTCGGTCGCGTTCGAGAAGGCCCGCGCCGACGGCCGCGCCGCCCTCGTCGGGTACCTGCCCGCCGGCTTCCCGACCGTCGCCGGCGGCATCGCCGCCCTGCGGGCCATGGTCGACGCCGGCTGCGACGCGATCGAGGTGGGCCTGCCCTACAGCGACCCGGTGATGGACGGCCCGACGATCCAGCGCGCGGCGCAGCAGGCGCTGGAGGCCGGCGTCCGCATCCGCGACGTGCTCGCCACCGTGGAGGCCGTCGCCGCCACCGGCACGCCGACCCTGGTGATGACCTACTGGAACCCGATCGAGCGGTACGGCGTCGAGCGGTTCGCCACCGACCTCGCCGACGTCGGGGGAGCGGGCCTGATCACGCCCGACATCACCCCGGACGCCCGTACCGACTGGACCGCCGCCGCCGACGCCCACGACCTCGACAAGGTGTACCTCGTCGCGCCGTCCTCCACCGACGAGCGGATCGCCATGACGGTGAAGGCGTGCCGCGGGTTCGTCTACGCGACCGCCGTGATGGGCGTGACGGGCGCACGCACGACCACCAGCGACCTCGCCGGGCCGCTGGTCGAGCGCACCAAGGCGGTGACGGACCTGCCGGTTGCCGTCGGGCTCGGCGTCAGCACCGGCGACCAGGCCGCCGAGGTGGCCGCCTTCGCCGACGGCGTGATCGTCGGCAGCGCCTTCGTGCGTACCCTCCTCGACCACGCCGACGACGCCTCCGCAGGTCTGACCGCCCTCTCGACCCTGACCGCCGACCTCGCCGACGGGGTCCGCCGTGGCCGGTAGGACCCGCCGCGCGCTCGCGGTCGTGCTGCTCCCGGCCGCGCTCCTGCTGACCGCCTGCGGCGGCGACGACGACGCGCCGCTCACCGGTGCGGTGCTCGACCAGCCGTACGTCGTGCCCGCGACGCCGCTGACCGACACCGACGGGGCGTCGTACTCCCTCGCCGACGACACCGACAAGCGCCTGACCCTCGTGTTCTTCGGCTACACCCACTGCCCGGACGTCTGCCAGGTCGTGCTGTCCACGCTGGCCTCGGCGATGACCCGGCTCGACGAGGCGGACCACGAGCAGGTCGACGTGGTGTTCGTGACCACGGACCCCGAGCGCGACACCGAGAAGGTGCTGCGCAACTACCTCGACCGGTTCGACCCGACGTTCATCGGGCTCACCGGGCCGCTCGACTCGATCATCGACGTCGGCAAGGACCTGGCCGTGGCCGTCGAGCACGGGCGACAAGCTGCCCAGCGGCGGGTACGACGTCACGCACGGCACGTCCGTGCTGGCCATCGACGGCGGCGACGAGGTGCCGATCCTCTGGACCCAGGGCACCAGCGCCACCCAGTTCGCCTCCGACGTGCACCAGCTGCTGGAGGAGTGAGGGATGCTCTCCTCCGTGACGCCCGACGTACTCGTGCAGTTCATCCCCAGCCCGGACCACGGGCGTCTGGCACCTCGGACCGGTGCCGATCCGCGGCTACGCGCTCTCGATCATCCTCGGCATCGTCGCCGCCATCTGGATCGGCGAGAAGCGCTGGGTCGCCCGCGGCGGTCGCGCCGGCGAGGTCTCCGACGTGGCCATCTGGGCGGTGCCGTTCGGCGTCATCGGCGGCCGGATCTACCACGTCATCACCGACAACCACCTGTACTTCGGCAACGGCGCCAACCCGGTCGAGGCGCTGTACATCTGGCGCGGCGGCCTCGGGGTCTGGGGTGCGATCGCGTTCGGAGCCGTCGGCGTGCTCATCGCCTGCCGCCGGCACGGCATCAAGATGCTCCCCATGTCGGACGCGCTGGCGCCCGGCGTGCTGGTCGCCCAGGCCATCGGGCGCTGGGGCAACTGGTTCAACCAGGAGCTCTTCGGCAAGCCCACCGACCTGCCGTGGGGCCTCGAGATCGACCCGGCCTACCGACCCCCCGGCTACGAGGACTTCGCGACCTTCCACCCGACGTACCTGTACGAGTTCGTCTGGAACCTGCTCGCCTTCGCCGTGATCATCTGGCTCGACCGCAGGTACCGGCTCGGCGGCGGACGCGTGCTCGCGCTCTACGTCATGGGCTACACCCTCGGCCGCGGCTGGATCGAGATGATGCGCATCGACACCGTGCAGATGGACAACGTGCTCGGCCTGCGCCTCAACGTCTGGACCTCGATCGTCCTGTTCGTGCTCGCCACGGCGTACTTCGTCTGGGCCGGCAAGCGCGGCATCACCCGCGAGGAGAACGTGTACGTCGAGGGGCACGGTCCCGAAGCCGAGCCGACGTCGGACGCCGACACCGATTCGTCTGCGGTCTAGCATGCCCGTCTCACGCTGGGCGTCGCCCCGCTCGACGGCCCTGACGTACCTGTCGACGTTCTTCGCCCACAGGCTCGCGGAGCGTCTCGGATCAACGCGGGCTCGCCATCGCCGCACCGGCGAGTCGTGCGAACATGAAGCCGCCTCGTCCGCACGGTTGCTCAACAACCACGCGGTGAACGGCTCCCACATGCTGACCTCGAACCCGTCGGAGCCCGAGCTCCTCCACCCCGCTCACGATCTCGTCGTCCACGATGGTCAGCCGGAGGACGTTGTCCGTGAACGGACCCCTGCCCAGCCGATCCGAACCGAGCCCGTGGGCGTCGTAGGCGCAGCCGACGGTCGCGGCTGGGGGCGAGACGCTCTCGATCTCACATCGCCCGGGGATCAGGCGGAACTCGACCGCTCGGTTCCAGCGCAGCTGGCGCCCCGTCGACGCCGGCGTCCACGGTCGAGGTCCGGAGCTGGATGCTTGCGTCGTCGGCGAGGTACGAGGCTGCTCGGTCCGCGTCGTACGCCGCGACGGCGGCCATGAAGTCCGAAGCCACGTCCGTCGCGACCTGCGTGTCCACCGAGTCCGCGGGCGTACCCGTTCGGTCGTCGCCCCGGACGTTGACCACGACGAGCGCCGCGATGACAGCCGCGGCCGCTGCCGCGGCAGCCACCCAGCGGGTCCTGGTCCGGGGCCGGTCGCGCTCCAGGCCACGTTCGAGGGTCTCGAGCTGCGTCTGGGTGTCCGTGCTGTTCATCGCGTCCTCCGCATGGTGTCGAAGAACCTCGCCGAGCCGACGTTCCAGTTCCGATGTGCTCATGAGTCGGCCTCCAGGGTCCGAGCGAGTGCGGCCAGGCCGCGGCTCGCATGCTTCTTCACCGAACCCCGCGAGACCTCGAGGGTCTCGGCGATCTCGGCCTCGCTCTGGTCGAGGTAGTAGCGCAGGACGAGCACCTGCCGTTGCCGGTACGGCAACGCGGTGATGGCCTGCCAGAGCCGGTCGGCCTCCTCGTGGCGGACGGCGTCCTGCTCGGCCGAGGGTCGGTCCTCGGGTACCGGCACCATGCGGGGCAGGAGCACGACCACCCGCCGCCCGTGGCGGAGGCGGTCGCGGCCTCCGTTGACGACCGCCCGGTTGAGGTAGGTGACGGCCGACCCCTGGTCCCGCAGGTGTGACCAGCGTCTGTGGAGGTTGACGAAGGCCTCCTGCACCACGTCCTCGGCCGTCGCGCGGTCGTCGACGAGCAGGGCCGCCAGCCCCACCAGCCGACGGTGGTGGGCCACGAACAGGTTCGCGACGGCGTCCGTGCGCCCCAGCCGGTCGAGGTCGTCCACGGGGCCCACCTCGATTCGGCGGCCGACAGTTTCCACAACGGATCAGACGTCCCAGCGTCCTCGCGGTTGACCAGTGCGGGCAAGAACTTCGATTCGTCAGCGGTTTGGAGCCCCTTCTCCCGCTCAGCGGCGCTGACGAATCGGGGTGCGCGTCGGGTGTCCGGTCCGTGGGCGCGTGACGGCCCGCACGGCCCGCCACTTGCTAGATTGCAGGTCCCTCGGGGCCAACGTCGTCCCCTCCTGCCCGCCTGACCGTTCACCGGCTAGACCGGAGGTCGGTCGATCGTCGACGGGAGCCAAGACGTGCGTGCACTTGGTCAGCCAGCCCTCAGCCGTCCGGCCCAGGGCCTCTACGACCCGCGGTTCGAGCACGACGCCTGTGGCGTCGCCTTCGTGGCGACCCTGACCGGCGTCCCCAGCCGCACCATCGTCGACCAGGCGCTCACCGCCCTGCGCAACCTCGACCACCGCGGCGCCGCCGGCGCCGAGATCAACTCCGGGGACGGCGCCGGGATCCTGCTCCAGGTCCCCGACGCGTTCCTGCGCGAGGTCGTCGACTTCGACCTCCCGCCCCACCACTCGTACGCCGTCGGCACGGGCTTCTTCGCCGGTGACGCCGACGACGTGACCAAGTCCCGCCAGCTCCTCGAGGACATCGCCGCCGAGGAGGGACTCCAGGTCCTGGGGTGGCGCGAGGTGCCCGTGCAGGCCGAGGTCCTCGGCTCGACCGCGCGCAGCGCGATGCCGACGTTCGTGCAGGTCTTCGTGGCCGGCGCCGGCTCCCGCGTGTCCGGGATGGCGCTGGAGCGGCGGGCGTTCTGCCTGCGCAAGCGGGCCGAGAAGGAAGCCGACGTCTACTTCCCGTCGCTCTCCGCGCGCACCCTCGTCTACAAGGGGATGCTCACCACCGACCAGCTCGACCACTTCTTCCCCGACCTCGCCGACCCGCGCATCGCCTCGGCGCTGGCGGTCGTGCACTCCCGGTTCTCGACCAACACCTTCCCGAGCTGGCCGCTCGCGCACCCGTTCCGCTACATCGCCCACAACGGCGAGATCAACACGGTGATGGGCAACCGCAACTGGATGCGCGCCCGCGAGGCGCTCCTGGACTCGGACCTGATCCCGGGCGACCTCGAGCGGATCTACCCGATCTGCACGCCCGGCGCTTCGGACTCCGCGTCGTTCGACGAGGTCCTCGAGCTGCTGCACATGGGTGGCCGCTCGTTGCCGCACGCCGTGCTGATGATGATCCCGGAGGCGTGGGAGAACCACACCGAGATGGACGCCAAGCGCCGGGCCTTCTACGAGTTCCACTCCACCTTGATGGAGCCCTGGGACGGGCCGGCCTGCGTGGTGTTCAGCGACGGCAGCCAGATCGGCGCCGTCCTCGACCGCAACGGCCTGCGCCCCTCGCGCTACTGGGTGACCGACGACGGCCTCGTCGTGCTCGCCTCCGAGGTCGGCGTCCTCGACATCGACCAGTCGAGGATCGTGCGCAAGGGCCGGCTCCAGCCGGGCCGGATGTTCCTCGTCGACACCGACGAGCACCGCATCATCGAGGACGAGGAGGTCAAGTCCGAGCTGGCCGCCGAGCACCCGTACGACGAGTGGCTGCACGCCGGCCTGGTGCACCTCGACGACGTGCCCGAGCGCGAGCACATCGTGCACACCCACGCCTCGGTCACCCGGCGCCAGCAGATCTTCGGCTACACCGAGGAGGAGCTGCGGATCCTGCTCACCCCGATGGCCAACACCGGCGCCGAGCCGATCGGCTCGATGGGCACCGACTCGCCGATCGCGGCGCTGAGCGCGAAGCCACGGCTGATCTTCGACTACTTCAGCCAGCTGTTCGCGCAGGTCACCAACCCGCCCCTCGACGCGATCCGCGAGGAGCTCGTCACGTCGCTCTCGGGGAGCATCGGCCCCGAGGCCAACCTGCTCGACCCGACGCCGGCGTCGTGCCGCCAGGTCGTGCTGCCGTTCCCGGTCTTCTCCAACGACGACCTGGCCAAGATCCGCCACATCAACCGCGAGGGCGACATGCCCGGCTTCGAGACGCACCTGTCCCGCGGCCTGTACGACGTCGAGGCCGGCGGCGAGGGGCTGGCGCGGCGGATCGACGAGATCTGCGTCGAGGTGTCCGAGGCGATCGCCCGCGGCGCCCGCATCATCGTGCTCTCCGACCGGCACTCCACGGCCGAGAAGGCGCCGATCCCGTCGCTGCTGCTGACCGGGGCCGTGCACCACCACCTGGTCCGCGAGAAGACCCGCACCCAGGTCGGGCTGCTCGTCGAGGCCGGCGACGTCCGCGAGGTGCACCACGTCGCCCTGCTCATCGGGTACGGCGCCGCCGCGGTCAACCCGTACCTCGCGATGGAGTCGGTCGAGGACCTCGCCCGCGACGGCTTCTACGTCAAGGTCGAGCCCGAGGTCGCCGTCAAGCACCTGATCAAGGCGCTCGGCAAGGGCGTGCTCAAGGTGATGTCGAAGATGGGCGTCTCCACGGTCGCCTCCTACACCGGCGCGCAGATCTTCGAGGCGGTCGGCCTCTCGACCGACGTCGTCGACCGCTACTTCACCGGCACCACCTCCAAGCTCGGCGGCATCGGCCTCGACGTGATCGCCCAGGAGGTCGCCCGCCGGCACGCTGTCGCTTATCCCCGCGGCGGCATCGCCCCCGCCCACCGCGAGCTCGACATCGGCGGCGAGTACCAGTGGCGCCGGGAGGGCGAGCCGCACCTGTTCGACCCCGAGACCGTGTTCCGCCTGCAGCACGCGACCCGGGCGGGGCGCTACGACGTGTTCAAGCAGTACACCCAGCGCGTCGACGAGCAGGCCGAGCGGCTGATGACGCTGCGCGGGCTGTTCCGGTTCAAGGACGGCGAGGACGGGCGCGCCCCGATCGACATCGACGAGGTCGAGCCCGTCGAGTCCATCGTCAAGCGGTTCTCGACCGGGGCGATGTCCTACGGCTCGATCAGCCAGGAGGCGCACGAGACCCTGGCCATCGCGATGAACCGCCTCGGCGCCAAGTCCAACACCGGCGAGGGCGGCGAGGACGCCGACCGCCTGTACGACCCCGAGCGCCGCAGCGCGATCAAGCAGGTGGCGTCCGGGCGGTTCGGCGTGACGTCGGAGTACCTCACCAACGCCGACGACATCCAGATCAAGATGGCCCAGGGCGCCAAGCCGGGCGAGGGCGGCCAGCTCCCCGGCCACAAGGTCTACCCGTGGATCGCGCGGACGCGGTACTCGACGCCGGGCGTGGGTCTGATCAGCCCGCCGCCGCACCACGACATCTACTCGATCGAGGACCTCAAGCAGCTCATCCACGACCTCAAGAACGCCAACCCGCGGGCGCGCGTGCACGTCAAGCTCGTGGCCGAGGTCGGCGTCGGCACGGTCGCGGCGGGCGTCTCCAAGGCGCACGCGGACGTGGTGCTGATCTCCGGCCACGACGGCGGCACCGGCGCGTCGCCGCTGACCTCGCTCAAGCACGCCGGCGGTCCCTGGGAGCTCGGCCTCGCCGAGACCCAGCAGACCCTGCTGCTCAACGGCCTGCGCGACCGGATCGTCGTGCAGACCGACGGCCAGCTCAAGACCGGCCGCGACGTGGTGGTCGCGGCGCTGCTGGGCGCCGAGGAGTACGGCTTCGCCACGGCGCCGCTGGTCGTCAGCGGCTGCATCATGATGCGGGTCTGCCACCTCGACACCTGCCCCGTGGGCGTGGCGACCCAGAACCCCGTCCTCCGGGAGCGGTTCACCGGCAAGCCGGAGTTCGTCGTCAACTTCTTCGAGTACATCGCCGAGGAGGTCCGCGAGCTGCTCGCCCAGCTGGGCTTCCGGACCCTCGAGGAGGCCATCGGCCGGGCCGACGTGCTCGACGTCGCGCCGGCCGTGGACCACTGGAAGGCCGCGGGCCTCGACCTGACCCCGATCCTGCACCAGCCGGCGTACCGCGACGTCTTCCCCGACCAGGACCCGCGCTGCACCAAGGCGCAGGACCACGGGCTCGAGCGGGCGCTCGACAACGAGCTGGTCGCGCTGGCCGGCGACGCCCTCGAGCGCGGCGAGCCCGTGCGTGCGGCGCTGGCCGTCCGCAACGTCAACCGCACGGTGGGCACGATCCTCGGCCACGAGGTCACCAAGAGGTACGGCGGCGCGGGCCTGCCCGACGACACCATCGACCTCACGCTGACCGGCTCGGCCGGGCAGTCGTTCGGGGCGTTCGTGCCCCGCGGCATCACGCTGCGGCTCGAGGGTGACGCCAACGACTACCTCGGCAAGGGGCTGTCGGGAGGGCGGATCATCGTGCGCCCCGACCGCGCGGCGACGTTCAGCGCCGAGGAGCAGATCATCGCGGGCAACGTCATCGCGTACGGCGCCACGGCCGGCGAGATCTTCATCCGCGGCGGCGTGGGGGAGCGGTTCTGCGTCCGCAACTCCGGCGTCACCGCGGTCGTCGAGGGCGTCGGTGACCACGGCTGCGAGTACATGACCGGCGGCCGTGCGGTGGTCCTCGGCCCGACGGGCCGCAACTTCGCCGCCGGCATGTCCGGCGGCTACGCCTTCGTGCTCGACCTGGACGAGGGCCGCGTCAACCCCGAGCTCGTCGAGCTCGGGCCGGTGACGGGCAAGGCGGCCGACGAGCTGCGCGACCTCGTCCGGCGGCACCAGGAGGAGACCGGCTCGGTGGTGGCCGAGGCGCTGCTGGCCGAGTGGCCGGCGTCGCTGGCCCGTTTCACCGAGGTGATGCCGAGCGACTACAAGCGGGTCATGGAGGCCAAGGCGGAGGCCGTCGAGGACGGCCTCGACGAGGCCCAGGCCGAGGCGCGCATCATGGAGGTGCTGCATGGATGAGGTCAGGCGACTTGCGGGTTTGCTCGGGACGCGCGCCGAAAGGCGCATCATGGAGGAGGCTCTACCCACAATGGCTGACCCCAAGGGCTTCCTCACCCACGGCCGCGAGGTCGCCGGGCGGAGGGCCGTCGAGGAGCGCGTGCAGGACTGGGGCGAGGTCTACCCCGGCGGGCCCGGTCGTGCCCTGCTGCCGATCATCAAGACCCAGGCCGGCCGCTGCATGGACTGCGGCATCCCGTTCTGCCACCAGGGCTGCCCGCTCGGCAACATCATCCCCGAGTGGAACGACCTGGTCTGGCGCGGCGACTGGGACGGCGCCATGGACCGGCTGCACGCGACCAACAACTTCCCCGAGTTCACCGGCCGGCTGTGCCCGGCGCCGTGCGAGACGGCCTGCGTGCTCGGCATCAACCAGGACCCGGTCACCATCAAGAACGTCGAGGTCGCGATCATCGACCGCGCCTGGGAGTCCGGCTACGTGCGCCCCCAGCCGCCCGAGTGGCTCTCGGGCAAGACGGTGGCCGTCATCGGGTCGGGTCCTGCCGGGCTCGCCGCCGCCCAGCAGCTGACCCGCGCCGGGCACACCGTCGCGGTCTACGAGCGGGCCGACAAGATCGGCGGCCTGCTGCGCTACGGCATCCCCGAGTTCAAGATGGAGAAGTCCGTCCTCGACAAGCGCCTCGACCAGATGCGGCGCGAGGGCACGGTCTTCCGCGCCGGCATCGACGTGGGGGAGGACCTCACCGCCGACCAGCTGAAGGACCGGTACGACGCGATCGTGCTGGCCGTCGGGGCCACCCTGCCCCGCGACCTGCCGGCCACCGGCCGCGAGCTCGGCGGCATCCACCAGGCGATGGAGTTCCTGCCGCAGTCCAACCGGGCCTCGCTCGGCGTCGAGGTGCCCGACCAGATCACCGCCAAGGGCAAGCACGTGGTGATCATCGGCGGCGGCGACACCGGTGCCGACTGCCTCGGCACGGCCACAAGACAGGCAGCGGCGAGTATTACGCAGCTCGAGATCCTGCCTGAACCAGGGACGTCGCGGCCCAGTAACCAACCATGGCCTACGTACCCGATGATCTTCCGCGTCTCGTCCGCCCACGAGGAGGCGGGCGACCGCGTGTACGCCGTGTCGACGCAGGAGTTCCTCGGCGACGAGTCCGGTCGCGTGCGGTCGCTGCGGCTGGTCGACGTGGTCTTCGAGGGCGGCCGGCCCGTCGAGGTCGCGGGGACCGAGCGGGAGATCCCGGCCGACCTCGTGCTGCTGGCGATGGGCTTCACCGGGCCGCAGACGGCCGGGCTGGTCGAGCAGCTCGGCTGCGAGCTCGACGAGCGCGGCAACGTCCGCCGCGACGCGACGTACGCCTCCTCGGTCGACGGCGTCTTCGTGGCCGGCGACTGCGGTCGCGGCCAGTCGCTGATCGTGTGGGCGATCGCCGAGGGCCGGGCGGCGGCGGCCGGTGTGGACGCCTACCTGACCGGCTCCACGGCGCTGCCGTCCCCGATCCCGCCGACCGCGCGTCCCCTGGCGGTCTGACCCTCAGGCTGCCGCCGCGACGAGAGCCACCAGGGGCGGCAGGCTCGAGGCGGCGGTGCCCAGGACGCTGCCGCCGCGCGGGCGCCAGTAGCCGAGGGCGTCCGCGACCCCCATCGCCAGGCTGGCCAGCAGCATGTAGACGCAGGACGTGAGCACGACGGCCTCGCCGACCACCTCGTCACCAGTACGCAGGATGACCAGCCCCACGAGCGTGCCGACGCCCACGAGCAGGTTGCGGCAGCCGACGACGAACGCCCACATCCGCACGTCCTCGAGGTTCTCGGCCTCGACGTGCAGGAACCTCATGGCGGCAGGCCTGCCGAAGAAGAACATCTCGACGGGTGCGGCACCGAGGTAGGCGAGCGCTCCGACCAGGGCGGCCACCTGGGTCACGGTGTTCATGGTCACCTCCACAAGTCCGAAGTTCGGACCAAACGGTAGTCCGAAACTCGGACCTTTGCAACACTGTCCCCGTGACGAATCCGAGTGAGCTGAACTTCGGGCTGCTGCTGTTCATCCCCTACCGCTTCATGGAGTCCGCGGTGCTGGACGCGGTGCGGGAGCGCGGTCACGACCTCCCGCTGAACCAGGCTCGGGTCTTCCAGCGCATCGACGCCGAGGGCTCGCGGCTCTCGCAGCTGGCGGAGGCCTCGCAGCTGCCGAAGCAGACCGTCGGCTCGATCGTGGACCAGCTGGAGCGCGCCGGTTACGTCCGCCGGGTGCCCGATCCCGACGACGCCCGGGCCCGGCTGGTCGTGGTCGCGGACAGGGGAAGGGACGCCATCGAGCTGGGGCGTCCGGTCGTCGAGGGGATCGAGGCCGCCTGGCGGGAGCACCTCGGCGAGACGAAGTTCCGCGAGCTGCGGCGCATGCTGGAGGCGCTGGTGGACGTCACCGACTTGGAACGTTCCAAGGTTCGCTAGGCTGGAGTACGTGCGAAAAGCCAAGATCGTCTGCACCCTCGGCCCGGCCGTCGGTTCGACGGAGAAGATCCGCGAGCTGGTGGACGCCGGGATGGACGTCGCCCGGCTGAACATGAGCCACGGCAGCTACGAGGACCACGAGCGCAACTACCGGCTGGTGCGGCAGGCCTCCGACGAGAGCGGCCACGGTGTCGGGATCTTCGCCGACCTCCAGGGTCCGAAGATCCGCCTCGAGCGGTTCGCCGACGGCCCGGTCAAGCTGAAGAAGGGCCAGCAGTGGACCATCACCACCCGCGACGTCCCCGGTGACGCCGTGGAGTGCGGGACGACGTACAAGGGCCTGCCCGGCGACGTGCACGCCGGCGACCCGATCCTGATCGACGACGGCAAGGTACGTCTGGTCGTCGACTCGGTCGACGGGCAGGACGTGCACACCACCGTCGTGGTCGGCGGCAAGGTCAGCGACAACAAGGGCATCAACCTGCCCGGCGTGGCCGTGTCGGTGCCCGCGCTGTCGGACAAGGACGTCGAGGACCTGCGCTGGGCCCTGCGGATCGGCGTCGACTTCATCGCCCTGAGCTTCGTGCGCAGCGCCTCCGACGTCGACGACGTGCACAAGGTGATGGAGGAGGAGGGCCGCCGCGTCCCGGTCATCGCCAAGATCGAGAAGCCGCAGGCCCTCGAGGCGATCGACGGGATCGTCGAGTCCTTCGACGGCGTGATGGTCGCGCGCGGCGACCTCGGCGTGGAGTGCCCGCTCGAGGACGTGCCCGTGCACCAGAAGCTCGTGATCGACAAGGCGCGTCGTCGCGCCAAGCCGGTCATCGTGGCGACCCAGATGCTCGAGTCGATGATCGAGAACCCGCGGCCGACACGCGCCGAGGCCTCCGACGTCGCGAACGCCGTCCTCGACGGCGCCGACGCCGTGATGCTGTCCGGCGAGACCAGTGTCGGCGCCTACCCGATCGAGACCGTCGAGACGATGGCGCGGATCATCGAGTCCACCGAGGACCACGGCCTGGCCCACATGGCCGGCATCACCTGGAACCCCGAGACCCGCGGCGGCATCATCGCCAAGGCCGCCGTCGAGATCGCCGAGCGCACGGGCGCGAGGTACATCGTGGCGTTCACGCAGAGCGGCGACTCCGCCCGCCGGCTGGCCATGATCCGGGGCCACATCCCGGTGCTGGCGTTCAGCCCGGAGCAGTCGACCCGCTCGCAGCTGGCCATGACCTGGGGCGTGGAGACGTTCAAGACGGTCGCGGTCGAGCACACCGACGAGATGGTCCGCCAGGTCGACGAGCAGCTCCTCGACATCGGCCGCGTCGTCGAGGGCGACACCGTGATCATCATCGCCGGCAGCCCGCCCGGCATCCCCGGCTCCACCAACGCCCTCCGCGTCCACCAGATGGGCGACGCCGTCAACGAGGTCGCTCCCGGCGTACCACCGCTGAGTTCCCGCAACGTCATACGAATCGGGGCCTAGAACCCACGATTCGTATGACGTTGTCACGGTGCCCGGTGTGGGATTCGAACCCACACTTCGGACGGTGTTTGAGGCGCTTCCTCTGCCGTTGGGCAAACCGGGGCGACGGGCGCACAACGCTATCCGAAACGCGCGGTCAGCCTTTGCCTTGTCAATTGTCTACTGACTTTGTACAGTTACGCGAACGACGGAGGGAGCCGGTCATGTGGACACCGTGGGCGAGCCTGACGGGCTGGAGCCGCAAGAACCACGAGCACGCCGTGGAGAACGCCCGACTCGCGGCGGTCGCGTGCAGCCGGGCGCGGGTCGAGCGGATCGAGGTCGAGCTGTACGTCGCCGAGCTCGCCGCCGTCCGTGAGAGGCGGGCCACGGCCTGACGTCGGGGCGCAGCGCAGCCCCGATAGCCTGAGCGGGTGAGCCAACCAGCCCTGCGTGTCGTCATCGCCGAGGACGAGGCGCTGATCCGCATGGACCTCGCGGAGATGCTGGTCGACGAGGGCTACGACGTGGTCGGGCAGGCCGGGGACGGCCAGCAGGCCGTCGAGCTCGCGGAGGGCCTCCGGCCCGACCTGGTGATCCTCGACGTGAAGATGCCGGTGCTCGACGGCATCGCCGCGGCCGAGCGGATCGCCGGGCAGCGGATCGCGCCGGTGGTCATGCTGACGGCCTTCTCGCAGCGCGAGCTCGTCGAGCGGGCACGCGACGCCGGCGCGATGGCGTACCTCGTGAAGCCCTTCTCCCAGTCCGACCTCGCACCCGGCCATCGAGATGGCGGTGAGCCGGTTCGCCGAGATCACCGTCCTCGAGTCCGAGGTGGCCGACCTCGCCGACCGGCTCGAGACGCGCAAGGCCGTCGAGCGGGCCAAGAACGTCCTGCAGCGCGACCTCGGCCTGACCGAACCCGAGGCGTTCCGCTGGATCCAGAAGACCGCGATGGACCTGCGCCTGAGCATGCGCCAGGTGGCGGACGGCGTGATCACGCACGGTCCGGGCATCGCCGGGGGCTGACTCCACCCGCCGTACCGCGACCGGGTGATGCTCCCCACACCTCCAGCCGCTTAGACTGCGCGCAACCGCGTTGGCAGCCCTGGTCGACGCACGAGCTTCCACGATGTGTGGGGAGGCCCCGTGAGCCCTGGTCGTACCGTTCCCGATCTCGGACGACCGAGGCGTTCCCGGCGCCTATCCAGCCGACCCGGCTCGAGGATCGTGGGCCTCGCTGCTCGCCGCTCTCCTCGTGCCGTTCGCGCTCGTGCTCACCATGGCCGCGCCCGCGAACGCCGAGACCTGCCTGCTGGCGTCGGCCGAGAAGGGCTGCATCGTCGGCACCATCCGAACCGAGGTGGACGTCGTCCCTGACGTCGTCATCTCGGTCGAGGGACCCAACGGCTTCGCCGAGACGGCGACGACCGACGACAGGGGCAAGTGGAGCGTCGCGATCACCGAGACCGGTGACTACACCGCGACGATCGACGAGTCGACCTTGCCCAAGGGGACCGTCGTCGACGGCTCCGCCACCCAGGAGTTCTCGGTCACCAACCTCGCCCAGACCGCTGCCCGCACGTTCGGCGTCCGCACCGGCGAGTACAGCGACACCGTGAGCTTCTCCGACCGGGTCATCCGCAGCACCTTCAGCGGCATCCGGCTCGGGCTGCTCCTGGCGCTGGCCTCCATCGGGCTGTCCCTGATCTACGGGACGACCGGTCTGTCGAACTTCGCCCACGCCGAGCAGGTGACCATGGGCGGCATGCTCGGGTACCTGGTCGTCAACCAGTGGGGCGTCAACCCGTGGCTCGGCATCGTGCTGGTCGTGATCTTCTGCGGGTTCACCGGCTGGGCCCAGGACCGAGGCATCTGGCAGCCGTTGCGACGGCGAGGACTGGGCCTGGCGCAGATGATGATCGTGACGATCGGGCTGGCGCTGGCCCTGCAGTACACCTACCAGTACTTCATCGCGTCCGACACGGTGAAGATCCTGCTCGAGGAGCCGGCTCCTCGGGCCTTGGGACCCATCAACTACAACACGTGGGACGTGATGGCGATGGTGATCTCGGTCGTGGTCATCGCCGCGGTCGGCTACGCCCTCCTCCGCACCCGCATCGGCCGGGCCACCCGCGCCGTGTCGGACAACCCGGCCCTGGCCTCGGCGTCCGGCATCGACGTCGACAAGGTGATCCGCCTCGTGTGGATCGCCGCGACGGCCCTCGCCGGCCTGTCCGGGGTCCTCTACTCCCTGGTCATCCAGCACGGGATGCGCTGGGACTCCGGGCTGCAGATCCTGCTGCTGCTCTTCGCCTCGGTGACGCTGGGCGGCCTCGGTACGGCGTTCGGCGCCCTGGTCGGGTCGCTGATCATCGGTCTGGTCGTCGAGCTGGCGCCGGTCGCGGGCGCGCCGGGCGACCTCAAGTACGCCTCCGCACTCGTGATCCTCATCCTGCTGCTCATGGTTCGCCCGCAAGGCATCCTGGGTCGCGCCGAGCGGGTCGGCTGAGGGCCGACAGGAAAGGTCGACAATGAGCACGATCTCCGAGTCCATCCCGACTCCCGACCAGACCCAAGGTGGCGACGTCCAGGCGGGCGTCTTCGACCCCAACGACCCCGAGGGCCCGCCCCCCGAGCGTCGCGTCTTCCTCGCGGTCACGATCTTCGTCGTCTACTTCGCGGTCGTCCTGATCCTCGGGAAGTACGCGCCGGGCACCGTGGGCACGATCGCCCGCGGCATGCTGCGGGAGTCCATCTCGGCGCAGACCGCGGCCGTCGCGATCGCGATCATCGGCCTCAACATCCACTTCGGCTACACCGGCCTGCTGAACATGGGCCAGGCCGGCTTCATGATGCTGGGCGCCTACGGCTTCTCGATCTCGATCTGGCACGGGCTACCGATGGTCGTGGGCATCGTGATGGGCTTCCTGGCGGCGTTCGTGTTCGCGTTGATCCTCGGCGTGCCGACGCTGAAGCTCCGAGGCGACTATCTCGCCATCGTCACCATCTCGGCCGCCGAGATCCTCAGGTACATCGGCCGACTGGCGCGCCTGGAGGACTTCAGCGGCGCGGCCCAGGGCATCCCCGGCTCGCAGTACCGCGAGCCCTTCATGAGCCTGTCGTTCTTCGGCAACGGCACCTTCGACCTCGGCGGCTGGCTGCCGACGCTCCAGGCCACCGGCGTCAACGGCTGGTGGGTGCGGTTCGTGGCCTGGCTGCTCGTCGCGATCTGCTGCGTGCTCGTCTGGCTCCTCGTGCGCAGCCCTTGGGGCCGCCTGCTCCGCGGCATCCGTGAGGACGAGGACGCCATCCGCAGCCTCGGCAAGAACGTCTTCGCCATCAAGATGCAGGCGCTGATCATCGGCGGCCTGTTCGGCGCCCTGGGCGGGATCGTCTACATCCTGCCGTCGTCGATGCAGCCGGACGCGATGGGACGGTCACTGACGTTCTTCTGCTGGACGGCGCTGCTGCTGGGTGGTGCGGCCACGGTCTTCGGGCCGGTGATGGGCGCGGTGCTGTTCTTCGCGCTGCGCATCTTCATCCAGGGACCTCCGACGCCTTGGTGCCCAACAGCATCATGAACACCGCCCAGACCGCCCAGTTCGCCTGGATCTGCGTCGGGGTGGCACTGATGCTGCTGGTCATCTTCAGACCACAAGGAATCCTCGGCGACAAGAGGGAGCTGCGCTTCAATGTCTGAACAGACCGCCGTCACCGGTACGCCGGGCCCGCTGGCCGACCCGGAGGCTCGCCGAGCCCTGATGGCCGACGTCTCGCGCGAGCCGGGGTCGTCCAAGCCGGACCCGATCCTCGAGGTCGACCACATCATCCGCAACTTCGGTGGCATGACGGCCGTCCACGTCGACCACCTGGAGGTCCAGCGCGGCATCATCACCGCGCTGATCGGGCCCAACGGTGCCGGCAAGACGACCTTCTTCAACCTGATCACCGGGTTCGACAAGCCGAGCTCGGCCAAGACGGGCGCGCACTGGTCCTTCGAGGGCAACAAGCTCGACAAGACGTCCGCCTCGTCGGTCGCCCTGGCCGGCATGGTGCGGACGTTCCAGCTGACCAAGTCCCTCAACCGGATGACGGTGATGGACAACATGATGCTGGGCGCCCGTGGGCAGCGCGGCGAGAACCTGCTCACCAGCATGTTCAAGTCGACCTGGGGCGCCCAGGAGAAGGCGATCGAGGCGAAGGCCCTGGAGCTGCTCCACCGGTTCAAGCTGCACGCCAAGAAGGACGACTACGCCGGCAGCCTCTCCGGTGGCCAGCGCAAGCTGCTCGAGATGGCGCGGGCGCTGATGAGCGACCCGACGATGATCATGCTCGACGAGCCGATGGCGGGCGTGAACCCCGCCCTGACCCAGTCGCTCCTCGGCCACATCCAGACCCTGCGGGACGAGGGCATGACCGTGCTGTTCGTCGAGCACGACATGCACGTCGTCCGGCACATCTCCGACTGGGTCGTGGTGATGGCGGAGGGCCGCATCGTCGCGGAGGGCCCGGCCGACACGGTGATGTCCAACCCGGCCGTCATCGACGCCTACCTCGGCGCGCACCACGACACCGACCTCGGCGACGACGCGCTGCTCAGTGACGAGGCGCTCGAGGAGATGGCCGCCGAGGTCGCGGCCGAGAAGGCCGAACGAGAGGGAGAAACCGCATGACGCAGTCCACCGAGGCCGCCGGCGTCGCGACGCCGGACCGCGGCGACGCGGTCATCGAGGCCAAGGACATCGTCGCGGGCTACCTGCCGGGCGTGAACATCCTCGACGGCTGCAGCCTGGTCGCCTACCCCGGCGAGATGATCGGCATCATCGGCCCCAACGGCGCCGGCAAGTCCACGCTGCTCAAGGCCATGTTCGGCCTGGTGCGCGTGCACTCCGGCCAGGTGACCCTCAACGGCAAGGACATCACCAACCTCAAGGCCAACCGCCTGGTCGAGATGGGTGTCGGCTTCGTGCCGCAGACCAACAACGTCTTCCCGACGCTGACCATCGAGGAGAACCTCCGGATGGGGCTGTTCATGCGGCCCAAGAAGCTCACCGAGCGGCTGGCCGCCATGTGGGACCTCTTCCCGGTGCTCCACGACCGTCGCAACCAGCGCGCGGGCGCGTTGTCCGGCGGTGAGCGCCAGTCCCTGGCCATGGCGCGGGCCCTGATGATGGAGCCGTCCGTGCTGCTCCTCGACGAGCCGTCTGCCGGTCTCTCCCCGGTCCGCCAGGACGAGACCTTCCTGCGCACGCGGCACATCAACAAGACCGGCGTGTGCGTGGTCATGGTCGAGCAGAACGCCCGTCGGTGCCTGCAGATCTGCGACCGCGGCTACGTCCTCGACCAGGGCAAGGACGCCTACACCGGCACCGGCCGCGAGCTGGCCAAGGACCCCAAGGTGATCGCGCTGTACCTCGGCACGCTGGCCGAGGACGTCAACAAGGAGCGCGACGACAAGGTCCCCGGTCACGAGCACGACAAGGCCGCCGGCGACGTGCACCCCCACCACCAGCACCAGGACGGCGTCCACGTGGACGAGAAGCCATGAGGCGGCTCATGACGCCGTAGGTCCGCCGCTGCGGACACGCGCCGAAGCGCAGCGGAGGCGCAGATTGACACGACAAAGGCCCCGGACCATTGGTCCGGGGCCTTTGTGCTGGTGGTACTAGATCACTCGACCGAACCCTCCACAGTGGTGCTGAAGATGTTCTTGTTGTTCTCGTCGAAGGTGTAGATACCCACGAACGCGGACGACGGGTCGTTCTGCTCGTTGATCGGACCGATGCCCGAAGGACCGGTGTAGCGGATCTCGTCACCTGCCCCGATCAGCTCGGCGCACTCGGCGAAGGACCCGCACTCCGTTGCCATCCGTGGCACCCGACACGGCGGCCAGGTTCTTCTGGATGGTCGGAGACGAGGTGTCCCCACCCTTGAGCGCGGCGAGAGCCGCCAGGATGGTCGCGTCGTAGGACTCGGCGACCGTAGGCGAAGTCAGCCAGCTCGGAACCCTCGGCCGACTTGTACCAGCCGCTGAGGCGGGCCTTGAACTCGTCGGAGGCGTCGGCGCCCGGGATGGTGCCCTGAGCGCCCTCGAGGGTGCCCTTGGCGAAGTCCTTGCTGTAGTCCGCGGTGTTGCCGTCGGAGTAGTAGGTCTTCGTCATGTCCCAGCCCTGGCCCTTGAGCTCGGGCACGATGGCCTTCGTCTCGTCGAAGGCCAGGATCACGATCGCGTCGGGGTTGGACGCCAGGGCGGCGCCGACCTCGGTCGAGAAGGTGGTCTGACCGGCCGGGAACTCGTCGCCCTCGTCCTTGCAGCCGTAGACGCACTCGCCGCCGGCGCCTTCGACGGTGGCCTGGACCGCGTTGCGGAGGCCGGTGCCGTAGGTGTCGTTGAAGACGAGGAAGGCGATCTTCTGGTAGCCGTCGGACGAGATGAGCGTGCCGAGCGCCGAGCCCTGGATGGTGTCCGGGGGAGCGGTACGGAAGTACCAGTCGGAGTAGCCGCTCAGGTCGATGGCGGTGTTGGCCGGCGAGATCTCGACGATCTTGTTGTCGGCGAAGGTGTCGACGACGTTCAGCGAGACCGACGACGACGCCGCACCGATGACGACCGACGGCTTGCTGGCCACCAGGGTCTGGGCCGAGGCGGAGCTGACGGACATGTCGGTGGAGTCACCGGAGTCCTGGACGTCGTGGCAGGCAGTGATGTCGGTGCCCGCGGCGTTGATCTCGGAGACGGCGAGGCCGACTCCCGAGATCTCCGGGGGACCGAGGAAGGCCAGGTTGCCGGTCAGCGGCAGGATGCCACCCACCCGCAGGGCGTTGCTGCTGTCCTGGTTGCCCTTGCACTTGTCGTTGGTGAAGGTTTCGGCCGGGGCGCTCGACTCGGACTCCGTCGGCTCTGCCGACTCCGAGGGCGTGTTGGAATCCGTGGCCGACGGCGTACTGCTGTCGTCGGATCCACAGGCGGCAAGGGACAGGGCCAGCACGGCGGTGCCGGCCATGACCTTGGCCCAGGTCACGGGGTTGGTACGACTCACGGGTGGGACCTTTCTTTCGGGTGCACGGATCACCGCTGCCACGATCCGAGGGTTGGTCAGCGAGGTCACCGTAAACCGGCAATGTTGCGGGACTGCACACCGCACCCTGTCGTTAGCGAACCGTTACGTCAATCATCGTCACGGCGAGCCCGGAGCGAGGCTCTCTCCACCCCTTTGGACAGTGTTCTCGGCTGATTCTCCAGGACTGGGGACAAGCCCGGCGCGGACCGCTAGGGTCGGCCGAGGACGGCGTCCACGGGGGTCGGAATCGCTGTCCGGCTGCTGACCCTGGAGGCAGAACGATGAGTCGGTCGCTGGTCTTCCTTCGTGATGCGTTGCCCGCTGACGCCGCGATCCTGGCCGAGCTCTGGGTCGACGTGCTGCGGCGCGGCGACGAGGCCGAGCGCATCGCCGACCTCGTCCGGGTCGTCGAGACCGCCAGCCAGGACCCCGACCAGCGCCTGGTCGTGGCGGAGTACGACGGCCGGCTCGCGGGCGGCGTGCACCTGCGCCTGACCACCGTCTCCCCGCTCAACCTGGAGACGTCCGTGCAGGTCATGTCGCCGCAGGTCTTCCCGGAGTTCCGGCGCCACGGCGTGGGCCGGGCCCTCATGGACGCCGCCGTCAGCTGGGCCGAGGAGCGCGGCGCCGGTCATCTCGCGACCGCCGCCGCGTCGGGCTCGCGCGACGGCAACCGCTTCATGGCACGGCTCGCCCTCGGCCCCGTGGCGGTCCTGCGCCTGGCGCCGACCACCGTCGTCCGGGCCAAGCTGATGGCCCAGCGCCCACCCGTCGCCCGGGTGCCCGCGCGGCAGCTGACGCACGTGCTCGCCGTACGCCGCTCGATGCGCCGCCAGGAGGCCGGGAGCGCCTAGCGCTCCCGGGCGACCGGTCCAGACCGGTCGCGCTGTCGGTGGTCGTGACTAGAGTCGGAAGGTGCCCGACCAGAACAAACGTCTGCTCCTGCTCGACGGCCACTCGCTGGCCTACCGTGCCTTCTTCGCTCTCCCCGTCGAGAACTTCTCGACCACGACGGGTCAGCACACCAACGCGGTCTTCGGGTTCACCTCGATGCTCATCAACGTGCTGCGCGACGAGCAGCCGACCCACATCGGCGTCGCCTTCGACAAGTCGCGGCAGACGTTCCGCCTCGAGCAGTACTCCGAGTACAAGGCCAAGCGCAACAAGACCCCCGACGAGTTCTCCAGCCAGCTGCCGCTCATCGACGAGGTCCTCGACGCCCTCAAGATCAAGCACCTCCGCAAGGACGGCTACGAGGCCGACGACATCATCGCCACCCTGGTCACCCAGGCCCTCGCCGACGACTTCGACGTGCTGATCCTCTCCGGCGACCGCGACGCCTTCCAGCTGGTCACCGAGCGGTCGACGGTGCTCTACCCGATGCGCGGCGTCTCCGAGCTCGCGCGGATGACGCCCGATGCGGTCGAGGCGAGGTACGGCGTTGCGCCGGGGCGCTACCCCGAGCTCGCCGCGATCGTGGGGGAGACGTCCGACAACCTGCCCGGGCGTGCCGGGCGTCGGTCCCGGGTTCGCGGCCCGGTGGCTCAAGGAGTACGACGGCCTCGACAACGTCATCACCCACGCCGACAAGATCACGGGCAAGAAGGGTGAGGCCCTGCGCGAGCACCTCGGCGACGTGATCCGCAACCGGCAGCTCAACGAGCTCGTCCGCGACCTCGACCTCGAGCTGGCTCCCGCCGACCTCGAGGCCCAGTCGTGGGACCGCCAGCTCGTGCACACCCTGTTCGACTCCCTGGAGTTCCGGGTGCTGCGCGAGCGACTGCTGGAGTCCTGGGACGTCCAGAGCGAGCCGATCGACGAGTCGGGCTTCGAGCTCGCCGGCGTCCGCCTCGGCCAGGGCGAGGTGGCCGACTGGCTGGCCGCGCACACGAGCGAGGGCCGCACGGGCGTGACCGTCCAAGGACGGTGGGGCTCGGGCACCGGCGAGGTCTGGTCCCTGGCGTTCGCGGCGGCCGACGGCACCGGCGCCTGGGTCGACGCCGGCGAGGTCTCGCCGGAGGACGACGCGGCGCTGATGACGTGGTTCGCCGACGCCTCACGCACCAAGGTGCTGCACGACGCGAAGGGGCCGATGCTGGCGCTGGCGGCGCGCGGGTGGTCGCTGCGGGGGCTGGTCAGCGACACCGCCCTGGCGGCCTACCTCGCCCGACCCGACCAGCGGTCCTACGACCTGGCCGACCTGACGCTGCGCTACCTCAAGCGCGAGCTCAAGCAGGGCGCGACCGATGACGGCCAGCTGACCTTCGACGCCCTCGACGACACCGTGTCCTCCGACGCCACCGACACCGCGATGCTGCACGCCCGCGCGGTCGTCGACCTCGCCGACGCGCTCGACGACGAGATCGAGGAGCGCGGCGGCAGCCGCCTGCTCGCCGAGGTCGAGCTGCCGCTGATCGACCTGCTCGCCCTGATGGAGCAGACCGGCATCGCGGTCGACATCGACCACCTCCAGTCGCTGGAGGCCGAGTTCGCCGGTGGCGTGAAGCTCGCGGCCGAGGCGGCGTACTCCGCGATCGGCAAGGAGATCAACCTCGGCTCGCCCAAGCAGCTCCAAGGGGTGCTGTTCGACGAGCTCGGCATGCCCAAGACCAAGCGCACCAAGACGGGCTACACCACCGACGCCGACGCGCTCGTCGGGCTGCTCACCAAGGTGGACCCCGACACGGCCGGGGGCCAGTTCCTGACGGCGCTGCTGCGCCACCGCGACGTCGCCCGGCTGCGGCAGACCATCGAGGGCCTGCTGAAGACGGTGGCCGACGACGGCCGCATCCACACGACGTTCAACCAGCTGATCGCGGCGACCGGCCGGCTCTCCTCGACCGACCCCAACCTCCAGAACATCCCGATCCGCACCGAGGAGGGCCGCCGCATCCGCGAGGGCTTCATCGTGGGCGACGGCTACGAGTCGCTGATGACGGCCGACTACAGCCAGATCGAGATGCGGATCATGGCCGACCTCTCCGAGGACGCCGTCCTCATCGAGGCCTTCCAGTCCGGCCGCGACTTCCACTCGACCACCGCGGCCCGGGTCTTCGACGTGCCGGCCGACGAGGTCACGCCCGGCCAGCGGGCCAAGATCAAGGCGATGAACTACGGCCTCGCCTACGGCCTGTCCGCGTTCGGGCTCGGGGCGCAGCTGCGCATCCACCCGAGCGAGGCGCAGGTGCTCATGGACGAGTACTTCGAGACGTTCGGCGGTGTCCGCGACTACCTGTCGAGCGTGGTCGACGAGGCCCGGCGCAGCGGCTACACCGAGACGATCCTCGGCCGCCGCCGCTACCTGCCCGACCTCACCTCCGACAACCGCCAGCGCCGCGAGATGGCCGAGCGGATGGCCCTCAACGCCCCGATCCAGGGGTCCGCCGCCGACCTCATCAAGGTGGCCATGCTCCGCGTGCACGCGGGCCTGGTCGCCCAGGGCCTCCAGTCCCGGATGCTGCTCCAGGTCCACGACGAGCTCGTCTTCGACGTCTTCCCCGGCGAGCGCGAGGCGCTCGAGGCCCTGGTCCGCGAGCAGATGGGCGGCGCCGCGTCCCTGGCCGTCCCGCTCGACGTCTCCATCGGCACCGGCCACAGCTGGCACGAAGCCGCGCACTGAGCCGATTCGTCAGCAAGCCGGCCGCTCGGCCGACCTCTCAGACCGCTGACGAATCGCGGTCCGGGCTGCCGAGGCGGCGCAGGCTGACCAGCAGCAGCGCCACGAACAGCACGGAGTCGATGACGACGACGGACGTGAGCAGCGAGGTCACGGTGGACTGCTGGGAGCCGACGGCGAGCACCACCAGCACGGCGACCCACACGAGGTACGACCGAGCGGGTGCCCTGGCGTGCGAGGACGGCGTAGACCAGCAGCTGGAGCAGGCAGAGCACCGTGCCGAGCACGGCGAAGAGCCACAGCAGGTCCGCGGATCTCGGCGTACTCGGCGCCGCCGACGAAGACCAGCGCCAGCCCGGGCAGCAGCGCGCAGGCCAGCACCCCGGCGGCCCCGAGCACCGAGGATGAACGTCAGGCCGCGGACCAGTGCCCGTCGGCGCTCGTGGGCGGTGGACATCGACGGGAAGGCGACCACGACCACGAACTGCGGGAGGAACAGCATCGCCTTGGTCAGGATCAGCCCGCCGGCGTAGAGACCCGGCGTCGTGCTCGTCGAGGACGGTGCGGGCGAGCACGACGTCGCAGTTCATCAGCACCAGGAAGGCCAGCAGCGTCTGCGTGCTCGCCAGGATCTCCCGGGCGATCGGGCGGCGGCCGTGGTGCTCGCTGACCAGCCCCGGGTCGCGGGTCCGGCGCAGGGCGTAGGCGCCGAGCGCGACCGGGACCGACCGAGCCGACCAGGACACCCGCCATGGCCGAGGCGTCCGTCGGGCCGCCAGAGGATCAGCGCGATGCCGGCGACCAGCCGGGAGACGCCGCTCGCGAGGTACAGCACCGCCACCGGCCACCAGCGTCGCTCGCCCTGCAGCACGCCCGAGCTGGCCGCCGAGGTAGGTGACCGGGACCGCGCAGAGCGCGAGCAGGCCGGCCGCGAGCAGGCTGTCGAGGCGCAGCAGCCGGTCGATCGCCGGGGCGGCGAGGAGCAGCAGACCACCCACCACCAGGGCGGCGCGCAGCGACAGGCGCAAGCATCTCCCGCTCGATCTGCCCCACGTGCTCGGGGTCCGCGGAGATCCGACGTGCGGCCGTGGTCTGGATGCCGAGCTGGAGCACGGACACCACGAGCAGCACGGCCATCAGGGAGGCGAACGCGCCGTACTCCCGCGGGCCGAGCAGCCGCGCCGCCACGGCGGTGAAGACGTAGAGGGCGAGGTTCATGCCGCCCATCGCCACGGCGACGACCGCGCCGCCGTGGCGGACGCCTCCCCGGTGCTCGGTGGACGACGTCACCGGGCGAGCGTAGTCGGGCTGGGTCGAGCTCCCAGCCCACGAGCGGCGGAGTGCGTCGCGGTGCCACTGCGGCCGGTCCCGGGTCGAGGGCTACAGTTCGGGACGTGTCGACTCCGGCCCCGGTCCGGTCCCCGGACCGCATCCTGGAGGCCGTGATCGAGGGACTTCTGGCGGTCGACGTCCCTGAGGTCGACGGGACCATCCTGCGGGCTGCCGCTTCCGCCGCTGCCGTGCAGGCTGGTGGGATGCCCGACCTCACGCGGCTCGGCGTCCGGCTGGTGGGCACGCTCGTCGTCGCGGTCTGCCTGCTGCCTGCGAGGGGGCACCTCGCCCGACTGCCCGCCGAGCGCCGTGGCCGCTTGGTGGCCAGGCTGGGGCGCCTGCCCCTCATCGGTGAGTACGTCCGGCTCGCCCGAGGCCTGGGACTGGTCTCCTACTACGACCTGGTCGCCGCGTCGTGACCTACGACGTCGTCGTGATCGGGTCGGGGCCGGGTGGGGCGGTCACCGCTCGGGAGTGTGCCCGCCGAGGGCTGAAGGTCCTCGTGCTCGAGGAGGGCGACCGGGTCGAGCCGGGTGCCGTCCAGCCCTACTCCGTGACACAGATGCACCGCATGTACCGCGACAACGGGCTGACAGTGGCTCTCGGACGGCCTTCGATCGCGTACGCCGAGGCGCGCTGCGTGGGTGGGGGCAGCGAGGTCAATGCGGGCCTGTACCACCGGCCGGACCCCTCGGTACTGGCGGAGTGGACAGCACGTTTCGACATCGAGGCGCTGTCCCCGGAGGACCTCGACCCCTGGCACGAGGTCGTGGAGAAGCGGCTGCACGTGGCGCGCGGGCCACGTCCGTTGTCGGCGGCGTCGGAGGTGTTGCGGCGAGGCGCCGAGCAGCTCGGCTGGGCCGGCCTCGACGTGCCTCGATGGGCAGGCACCGACGACAGTGGCCGACCGACCCTGAACACGATGCAGCGCACCTACCTCGACGACGCGATGGTGGCGGGCTGTGACATCAGACCGCAGGCCCGGGTACGTCGGCTGGACATCTCCGCCGGCGCCGTGCGCGGTGTCGAGTGTGACTCCGGTGAGAAGGTCGCAGCCGACCGCGTCGTCGTGAGCGCCGGCACGGTGCAGACCCCGGCGTTGCTGCAGCGCTCGGGGGTTGCCGGACGTCTCGGCCGCGGACTGTCGGTCCACCCCACGGTGAAGGTCGTGGCCAGGTTCGCGGAGCCGGTGACGGATCCCGACGAGGTGCCGACCTACCAGGTCAAGGAGTTCGCCCCCGACCTGACCTTGGGTGGCTCGGCGAGCCGCGAACCCTTGATCGCCCTGGCGCTGGGAGAGACCTGGTCCCGGGATCGTGACCTGATGACGCAGCCACGACGCAACGCCGTCTACTACGCCTCCATCAGGTCCTCCGGCACCGGGATGGTGCGAGCCGTGCCTGGTTTCGACGCACCGATGGTGACCTACCGCCTGACCCGCCGGGACCTCGACCTCCTCCGATCCGGGCTGGGCCGTCTCCTGCACCTCCTGCTGGCGGCTGGGGCTGAGCTGGTGGTGCCCTGCTACCCCGGCGCACCCGTCGTACGTGGCGAGGCGGACGTCAGCGCTGCCGTCGCCGGGCTGGGCCGGGACGCCCCGCTCATGACGGTCCACCTGACCGGGACGGTGCCCATGGGCGAGCGGCCGGGACGGTCCGACGTCGACTCCTTCGGCCGCGTGCGCGACGTGGGCAACCTCTACGTCAACGACGGTTCGTTGCTCCCGTCTGCTCCTGGGGTCAACCCGCAAGGAACGATCATGGCGGTGGCCCACCGGAACGTCGCACGGATGCTGGGGACCTGAGATGAGTGAGCTGTCCCCGGCACCGGAGCTCACGGTGCTGACCGGTGGTGCGGGCTGGTTCGGGCGGGCGTTCCTCGCCGCGCTCTCCCGGCCCACCGACGACCACGGCCCGGTGGGCCGCCAGGGGCGGGTACGGGTGCTGGCCGCGAACGCGCGGGAGGTGCCGGGCATCCTCCAGGTGTTCCCCGAGGCGGTGGTGCACGTCGGCGACGTGACGGACGTCGACGTCCTCGACGCGCTGTTCCGAGGAGCGGCTGGTGCCTCCGTGGTCCACGCCGCCGGTGTCATCCACCCTGTCCGGGCGACCGAGTTCGCCCGCGTCAACCACCGTGGCACGCGTCGCGGTGCTCGACGCAGCCAGCCGTGCGCAGGCCGGTCGCTTCGTCCATCTCTCGTCCAACTCGCCCTTCGGCACCAACGCCTTTCCCGGTGATGCGTTTCGTCAGCACGAGCCCTATCGGCCCTACCTGGGCTACGGCGAGTCCAAGATGCATGCCGAGATCGAGGTGCGCGCCGCTCATGAGCGGGGCGACGTACCCACGGTGATCGTCAGGCCGCCGTGGTTCTACGGGCCCTGGCAGCCAGCACGGCAGACCCGCTTCTTCTCGATGGTGGCAGCGGGGCGTTTCCCGGTCCCTGGCGACGGCAGCCAGCAGCGGTCGATGGCCTATGTCGACAACCTGGTCCAGGGGGTGGCCCTGGCGGAGCGCCATCCGGCGGCGCCCGGCCAGGCGTTCTGGGTGGCCGATCGCGACGCCTACCCGCTGGGCGAGGTGGTGACCACGGTGCGCCGGGCGCTCGCCGAGGAGGGCTTCCGCACCCGCGACGTCGTCGTCCGGGTTCCGCGGGCACTGGCGGCCGCGGCGGAGACGGCCGACCGCGGGCTGCAGCGACGCGGCCGCTACTCCGCCCAGGTCCATGTGCTCGGAGAGCTGTCGAAGACCATCCGTTGCGACATCTCGAGGACCGTCGAGGTCCTGGGCTACGAGCCGCGGGTCTGTCTCCTCGAGGGGATGCGCCGGTCCATCAGGTGGTGTGTGAGCCAGGGGTTGGACATCGCCCCGCCGGCCCGACCGGAGGCGCGGGCGTGAGCGGCCCGATGGCCCTGGTGACCGGCGGCAGCGGGTACTTCGGGTCCCTGCTCGCCGACCACCTGCGCGAGGCCGGCTACCGGGTGCGGGTGCTCGACCTCATCGACGCGCCCGATCGGCCGGCCGACGTCGAGCTCGTCCGGGGTGACATCAGGGACGCCACCACGGTCGCCCGGGCCGTCGCCGGCGTCGACGTGGTCTTCCACAACGTTGCCCAGGTGCCACTCGCCCGGGACCGCGAGCTGTTCGAGTCGGTCAACGTCGGGGGGACAGCGGTCCTCCTGGGTGCGTGCGAGGAGGCAGGGGTCGGCAAGGTCGTCCACACGTCCTCGTCGGCGGTGTTCGGCGTGCCGGACACCAACCCGGTGACCCGGGCCACCGAGCCCCGGCCCGAGGAGCCCTACGGTCGCGCGAAGCTCGACGCCGAGCTTCTCTGCCGAGCGGCCGTCTCCCGAGGTCTCGACGTCTCGGTGGTGCGGCCGCGCACGATCCTGGGTCACGGGCGGCTCGGGATCTTCGGGATCCTCTTCGACTGGATCGCCGACGGGGCGTCCGTGCCGGTCCTCGGGTCCGGCGACAACGTCTACCAGTTCGTCCATGCCGCCGACCTGGCCGACGCGTGCCGGCGGGCGGCCGAGCGCCCCGGTCCGGCCGTCTACCACGTCGGCGCCGAGCGTTTCGGCACCATGCGGCAGGGCCTCGAAGCGCTGTGCCGGCACGCCGGCACCGGGGCGCGGGTACGCAGCGTCCCCGCCCGTCCGACGGTCGCCGCCATGCGGCTCAGCGCGTCCCTCCACCTGAGTCCCTTCGCGCCGTACCACTGGATCATGTACGGAGAGTCGATGTGGTTCGACGTGAGCCCGGCCCGCGACGAGCTGGGGTGGCGTGCCCGCTGGTCCAACGAGGAGATGCTGTGCGACTCCTACGACTGGTTCCTGGCGCGGCGCCACGACACTCAGGCGGGAGCATCCGTCCACCGACGCCCCACGGCGCAGGGGCTCGTCCGGCTCGCCAAACGGCTGCTGTGAGCCGTCAGCCCGCGTAGACGGCGACGGCCACCATGACCAGCCAGCACCCCGCGAAGATCTCCAGCGTCCGGTCCCTCAGCGCCAGCTCCTCCGGCTCCCCGGCCGTTCCGCGGTCGACGTCGAGGGCGTAGCGGAGCACCGCCAGCACGAAGGGCGCCATGGACCCCACGTACCACCAGCTCCCGCCCGCCGCCTCACCGAGCTCGAAGGCCCACAAGCCGTAGGTCATGATCAACAGGCCGGCCGAGACGGTCCAGACGAAGCGCAGGTACGACGGGCTGTACGACGCCAACGTGGCGCGCAGAGCCGGCCCGCCGTCGGCCACCTGCAGGATCTCGGCGTACCTCTTGCCTGCGGCCATGAAGAGCGAGCCGAAGGACGCGGCGAGCAGGAACCACTGCGAGAGCTCGATCCCGGCGGCGGCGCCTCCGGCGATCGCCCGCAGGAGGAACCCACTCGCGATGATGGCGATGTCGATCACGGGCTCGTCCTTGAGCACGAGGCAGTAGGCCAGGGAGATGGCCAGGTAGATGGCGACGACCGTGACCAGGGCTGCGCCCGAGATCAGCGCCACGAGCAGCGCGGCCACCGACAGCACCGCGCTGGCCCACACGGCGGTCCGAGCACCCAAGGTGCCCGCCGCGATCGGGCGAAGCCGCTTGACGGGGTGGAGGCGGTCGCTCTCGACATCGCGCACGTCGTTGACGAGGTAGATGCCTGCCGCTGCCAGCGTGAACGCCACGAAGGCGACCACAGCATCGGCCAGCACGGCGATCTCGGTGAACCTCCCGGAGAGCAGCGGGGCGGCGAACACCAACAGGTTCTTCGACCACTGGCGCGGCCGGGTGGCACGCACCAGCTCGCCCAGCTCCCCGCCGCGCCGGGCCGGGCCGGGCTCGGTGCGCGCCATGGAGGTCCTGTCCGACACGTGAGGAGGGTAGTTTGCGGGCCGTACCTGCCCGAGCACCCTAGGCCGTGACGGCCGCCAGATCGGAGAACGTCGGCTCATGCACCCGGCTCCGGCCGGCCCGCAGAGATCCCGCGGTCAAGGAGGCCCACGAGGTCGTGGGCCTCTACGGCGACCCGGACACGAGCTGGGGGATCGCGGTCGACCTGGGAGTCCGTGACCTGGTGGCCGGACAAGCGGCCGAACGGCTGGAGGCGTTGTGCTCCACGCACGGGCACCTGGGCGCAGCCCCGGCCGTGGAGGTGGTCGGCGAGGCGGACTGGGCGTCACGACGGGCCGCCCTGGCAGCGGGTGGGTACGGCAGTGAGGCGTTGATCAGGGTGGCGGTGCGCGAGGACGGTCGTCGGCTGGCGGTCGGTGCCCACCACGGCGCGGTCGACGGCCTCGGACTGGTCGCGGTCGCCGGTGCGGCCCTGGGCCAGCCCCTGATGGCGCAGGCACGAGGAATCGGGGACCGCGGCGCGCCGGCCGGATTCGCGCAGGTCGAGCCTCGCGCGTCTGCGTGAGGCCATGGTCGACCCGCCCCCGCGCTTCGACGGCAGCGGGAGGACCCGGCCGCGACGAGGACCTCAGTGAGCTGACCCGTCCGCTGGTGGAACGCGGGACCGCGCACCTGGCCGTGGCCGCCGCCAGGGTCTTCGGCGACCGGGGGCACGGCGGGATACCGCTGCTCGTGATCGGCGCGTCCCGGCGGACGGGAAACCTCCCGCAGGCCAACCGGGAGACGGCGTACCTGCGGCTGCGCGTGCCGGTCGACGCCGAAGCGGGACGAGGTGAGCCGGGCACTGGCGAGCGTCCCGCCCGAACCCGACTTTCCGGCGACCTCTGCGCGCGGGGCCGGCCCCAGGGTCACCCGTCTGCTGCGCCGTCGGCTCGGAGCCACCGCCCTGCTGAGCAACCTGGGGCGTATCGACGGGCCCCTCGAGTCCGTCGCCATGTTCCCCGCTTGCAGCGGACCACGAGCAGTCGCCCTCGGCCTGGCGTCCACGGCGGCCTCGACCACCCTCAGCCTGCGCACCCGTCGGGCCGAGTTCAGTGCGGCCGAGCACGCCCGGCTGCTCGCCGACGTGGCAGGCCGCTTCTTCGCCTGACTGTCCTGCGGGCCCGGTCGGCGCCCGTCAGTAGGGGTCGTACGGCGAGTCGTGCCCCAGGAGCCGGGCGAGGGGACGCAGGCGCAGCCGGAGCAGCACCTTCAGGCCGACGTTGCGCACCCACCAGGGCATCTCGCGCAGGATCCGGAGCCGATCGCCCAGGCTCGGCCGGCGTCGATGGAACAGGGCCATGGAGCCGGTGCGGCGAACGTAGGTGAGGTCGGCCGACGGGAGCACCCGCAGGAGCACGCCGAGCGTCACGCCGATCGAGGAGAAGGCGTCGTGGACCAGGACCGAGGCGCCGGGCCGCAGGAACGCGCGCCACCGCAGGTCGTCGGAGAAGGTCCACACGTCGTGCTTGCCGTCGATGTAGAGGAGGTCGATGTCCTCTGCCCATCCGGGTCGCGCCCGGCCCGAGTACTCCTCGACCGGTCGCACGGCCGTCGCGACGCCGGCGCGCTCGAGGTTGGCCCGGAACCTCTCCCTGGTCGGGGTGCCGCCGAAGAGCCGACCTTCGACGAACGGGTCGATGGCGACCACTTCCCCGCCCGAGGCCAGTGCCACCCGGCCGAGCAGCACGGTCGAGCGACCCTGGTGACTGCCGATCTCGAGCAGTCGGGCACCCGAGCCCGCCGCCGTGGCCTCGTCGAACAGCAGCCGCCCCTGGTCGCGCGTCAGCCAACCCGGAACGGGGTCCGCCAGGGCCCAGGCGATCTCGAAGTCGGGGGACTCGGCGGAGGGCGGCTCAGCGGCGGGCATCGTCGCCCGGCAGGGTGCCGGCGCACCTTTGCCTGCTGGTTACACTCACGCGCGGCACAGTACCGGGTCGAGGGGGTCAGTCATCGCCACCACCGAGGCGACCGTGACCCGCCCTCCCCACCCAGAGCGCCGACCGGACGCCCCGCGCGGAGCCTGGCGCTCGTGGTGGCGCAAGGCGTGGCCGGGTCGATCGCCCGCCCGTTGGGGCGTCCTGGCCACGTACGCGTGGCTGGTGGCGATGGCGTTCCTGCAGCGGCCCGGCCAGACGACGTTCGACACCAAGTTCGACCTGACGGCCGACGTCCAGCGCTTCCTGGTGGAGAGCCTGTCGCTGTGGAAGCAGGACTCGAACTTCGGGGAGCTGCAGAACCAGGCGTACGGCTACCTGTTCCCCCAAGGGACGTTCTTCCTCCTGGGTGAGAGCCTCGGGATCGCCGACTGGGTGGTCCAGCGACTGTGGACGGCCCTGCTGCTGGTCGTCGCGTTCGAGGGAGCGAGACGACTGTGGCTGGCGCTCCGCCCGGAGGCGTCACCGTGGACGGCCTGGGTGGCCGGTGTGGCCTTCGCCGTCTCTCCGCGCCTCCTCGGCCTGGTGGGCGTGCTGAGCGCGGAGGTGCTCCCGACGGTCGTGCTGCCTTGGGTGGTGCTGCCGCTCGTGATGGCGCAGCAAGGCCGGATCGGGCTGCGGGCGGGCGCCCTGTGGTCGGGGGTGGCCCTGTTGTTCACCGGCGGGGTCAACGCCGTCGAGAACCTCGCGGCCCTGCCGTTGCCGCTGTTCGTGGTGCTCGCCGCTCTCGGCCGACCGGGAGGCGGACGCCTGGTCCGCTGGTGGCTGGGGGCCGTCGCGGTGGCGAGTGCCTGGTGGATGCTGCCCCTGCTCGTCCTCGGTCGGTACAGCCCGCCGTTCCTGGACTACATCGAGACCTCGGCGGCCGTGGTGCGCCCGCTCGGGTGGACGAACGTGGCGCGTGGAGCGGACCACTGGGTGTCCTTCGTCTTCGTGGGCGGGGACCCGTGGTGGCCGGGGTCCTACGAGCTGTCCACCGACGCGCTGCTGATCGCCGTGACCGGGGTCGTCGCCGCGGCCGGGCTGTGGGGTCTGACCAGGCCGCACATGCCGCTGCAGCGGCCGCTGCTCTGGAGCCTGTTGCTGGGCATGCTGTGCCTGACGATCGCGCGGTCGGGACCACTGGCGTCACCCGTGCAGGAGCAGTTCCAGGTCCTGCTCGACGGACCCCTCTCGATGCTGCGCAACGTCCACAAGGTCGACCCGCTGGTGCGCCTCCCTCTGGCCCTGGGGCTGGCCCAGCTGACCACCGCCTTCTGGCCGGCGGCCGGGCGTCGGTGGGCGGGAGCCCGCACGATCAGCCAGGCTCTCGTCGTCATCGTGCTTCTCGTCAGCGCACAGCCGCTGTGGACCGGTGAGCTCCGCAAGCCGGGATGGGACGCAGTTCCGCAGGCCTGGGGGGAGGCGGCCGCCTACCTGGCCGCGCAGGAGGGAACCGGGTCGACCTTGGTGCTGCCCGGCTCCGGGTTCGGTCAGCAGGGCTGGGGCTGGACCATCGACGAGCCGATCCAGGGGCTGGCGAGCACCCCGTGGGCCGCGCGCAGCCAGGTACCCCTGACCCCGGGCGGCACCATCCGCAACCTCGACGCCATCCAGGAGCGGATCGCCGACGGCCAGGGCTCGCCGTACCTCGCCGACCTCTTGGCGCGCGCGGGCGTCGAGTACGTGCTCGTGCGCCGCGACCTCGACCTCTTCGCCAGCGGCGCACCCGACCCGGCTCGGGTGGACCTCGCCGTCTCGCGGAGCCCGGGGCTGGTGCCGGCGGCGTCGTTCGGACGGACCGGCTTCGGTGAGCAGCCGATGATCGACGTCTACCGGGTGGACCGCGAGGTCTCCCGGGTCCACGCTGTCGACCTCGACGACGTGACCACCCTCGCCGGTGGACCCGAGGACGTGCTGACGGCGCTCGAGTCCGGCGCGCTCGACCCGGAGAGCCCGGTGGTCATCGCGGGCGAGGAGCACTGGCCGACCGTCTCGCCCGACGTGGTCGCCGACGGTTACCGCAAGCGCGAGCGGTCGTTCGGGCGGCTCGAGGACGCCCTCAGCGAGGTGATGGCGCGCGACGAGCCCTACCGGCTGGTGCGCAGCGCCCACGACTACCCCGGCGTGGCCGCGACGGAGCGCGTCTACGCCCGGTACGACGGCGTCGCCTCCGTCACCGCGTCGACGTCGGGTGGCTACGCCGACACCCTGGGCCCGGTGCGGCCCGAGCTCGGTCCGTACGCCGCGGTCGACGGGCTGTCGGAGACGTACTGGCAGTCGTCACCGTTCACCGACCCGGTGGGCCAGTGGGTCGAGGTGCGCTTCGCCCAGCCCACCCCGCTGGACCGGATCTCGGTCCAGGCGGGCGTCGACGGGTTCACCGGCCTCCCTGTCCGCCGGGTGCGCGTCAGCGCGGGAGGTCAGGTCCGCGACGCCGTGGTCGACCCGGCGACCGGGCTCGTCGACGTCGGCCTGGACGGCCGACCGGTCGACCGCGTCCGGGTGACCGTGACGGGGGTCGCCGGGACCGACGGGGTCGTGACGCTGCGTGAGATCTCGTTCCCGGGCGTGGACATCGATCGGCAGCTGGTCGTCCCCGAGCCGGGAGGACCGAGACACCACCTTCGTGCTGCGCGCGCGGCCGCCGCGGCGCGGGTGCATCGACGCCGGCCTGGGTGTGGGCTGCGGCTACGTCACCGACGCACGGGTCGGCGAGGAGGAGTCGGGCATGGTGCGCGACATCGCCGTGACCGAGGACGGCTCGTGGGACTTCGAGGGGGAGGTGGTCGCCCGCTCCACCCCGGCGACGCAGCGGTTGCTCGAGCCGATCCTGGAGAACACCCGCGTCACCGGGTCCTCGACCTACCGGGATGCGCCCAACCTGGGCGCCCAGCTCGCGTTCGACGGTGACCCCGTCAGCTTCTGGGCGGCGTCGCCCGGCCGACCCCCGCCCGACCCTGCGGCTGCGCTGGCCCCACCGCCGCGTGCTGACGCTCCCTGGGCGTGGTGGCTCCGACCGGGACCGCCGTCGCGCCGACGAGGGCCGAGCTGACGGGCAACGGCGGGCCAGACCCGCGTGGTGGACCTGACCGCGTGGGCACGGCGACGTTCGCGCCGATGCGGACCAGACGGCTGGTGATCAGGTTCGACGCACCGACCACCGCGGGCTCGCGCTCCGGTAGGGGTGGCGGAGCTGGAGATCGAGAACCTGGAGGACCAGGTGCACCGGACCGACCGCGACCGCACGACCGGTGCGGTGTGCGGGCTGGGACCGGAGCTCGAGGTCGACGGGCGGGTCTACCCGACCGCGGTGACGGGGACCATCGGCGCGGTGCTGGACGGCACCCCGCTCACGGTCACCGGCTGCGGAGCGCCGGTCCGCTTGTCCGCCGGCAACGCACCGAGGTACGCGTCATCGCCACCGACCAGTACACGGCCACCCGGCTCACGCTGCAGCCCTCGACGGCCGGCTCGTCGGGGGTGACGAGCACGGAGGCCGTGACCCAGCGCGACGTCGGCGTGCGCAGCTGGACGACCAGCCGGCGGGTCCTCGACGTGGCGTCCGGCCCGGCGGCCCTCCTGGTGCTGCCGGAGAACGCCAACGCCGGCTGGCGGGCCACGCTCGGTGGACGCGAGCTGACGCCGCTGCGCGTCGACGGCTGGATGCAGGGCTACCTGCTCCCGGCCGGCGACGGAGGCCGGGTGACGCTCGAGTTCACCCCGAACCGGCTCTACCAGGCCGGCCTCGGGCTCGGTGGCCTGCTGGCTCTCCTGCTGGTGGCGGCGGCGGTGGTGGTGGGGCGACGCGAGAAGCGTTCCTCTCCTCTGCTGGTCCGACGACCCGCTGGGCACGATCGACACGGCCCGTCGACGCCCCTGGGCGTGGCGCTGGCGTCTGCCCGCCCTGGCGGCCGGTGCCCTGCTGGGCGGGCCGGCCTTCGCGGCCGGACTGGTGGTCGGCGACCTGGGGCGGCGCCGGATCGGTGATCCGGGAGCGGTCGGCGCGGTGCTCGTCGGTGTTGCGGCGCTGGCCGCCGGCGTGGTGGCGAGCCAGCAGACGAACCGCTCCGGCCTGCCGCCGACCTGGTGCGACGTGCTGGCGGCCGCTGGGGGTCGGGCTCGTGGCCTCGGTGGTCCTGACGCGAGCCGGCACGCGGTCGGGTCGCGGCTGACATGGCCGAGCGCACGTGGTGGACGGCGGCGGCCGAGGCCCTGCGTCCGTGGCGGTCGGCCGCCGGGGCGGCTGCCCTGGTGCTGATCGCGGGACAGCTCCTCTGGCGGGCGGTGCTCCTCGGCCGCGGCTACTTCACCCAGGACGACTTCCTGATGCTGACCCTGGGTGCGCGCCCCCTGTCGCTCGATCTCGCTCCTGCAGGACTACTCCGGCCACCTGTTCCCGGGGGGATTCCTGTTCGCCTGGGCCAACACCCACCTGGCGCCGTTGGACTGGACGCTTGCCGTGGTCGAGATCGTGGTCCTGCAGCTGATCGCCTCGGCGCTCGCGTGGCTGGTCCTCTGTCGCCTGCTGCCCGGCTCGTGGTGGCGGCTGGCGGTGCTGTCGGTCTACCTGTTCTGCCCGCTGGCGCTGTGGCCCACCCAGTGGTGGGCGGTGGCCATCCAGTACCTCCCGGTCTGCATCTTCCTGTTCCTCGCGACCTGGGCTCTGCTGCATCGGCTGCAGGAGAACAGCCGATGGTCCGGCCCCTTGGTCGTGCTGGCGACCGCCGCGGGCCTCCTGTTCCAGGAACGCGCGGTGCTGTACCCCGTGGTGCTCGGCTTCGTGGCCGTGGCGTTCGCCGAGGCCGTCGGCCTGCGCAGGATCGTCGTGGCGTTCCGGAGCCACCTCGTCGTGTGGGTGCCCCTCGTCGCGCTGATCCTCGGGTACGTGATGGCGCACCGCGCGCTCGCACCGATCGACAGCGCCTCGCCGGGCTCGGCGGCGGCGTCGGCCGAGCTCGTCGGCAACTTCCTGGCCCGCAACGCCGTCCCGGGCTTCGTCGGGGGGCCGTGGGCCGACCCGGGAGCGAGCACCATCGTCATCCCGACGACCTGGGCGGTGGCTCTCGGCTGGGCCGTCCTCGTGGTGGTCGTGGCCCTCACGTTGTACCGATCCCGCTCGGCTGTCTGGGGCTGGCTGCTGCTGCTTGGTCTACACCCTGGCGCGACGCCGTCCTGCTCTTCGGCGGTCGGACCGGTCCGGACTTCGGCGAGGCGTTGGGACTGATCCCGCGCTACTCCGCGGACATCGTGCCCGGTCCTCGTCGTCGCCCTCGGCCTGGTGGCGCGTGCGGCGACGTCCGCGGCCCCGTTCCCTGCGGCGACGCCGGCGCGGTCACCGCGGCGGTGGGCGCTTCCGACGGCAGTGGCCCTGGGCTACCTCGCCTCCGCGGCGATCTCGACGTCCGTGGTCGCGCCGCACTCCTACAACGAGGACGACCGCGCCTACGTCGAGGGTCTCCGGGCCGACCTCCGGGCCGATCCCCGGGCCGTCGTCTTCGACGGCGCGGCCGCCCGACAACGTGATGGTGTCGTGGTTCGACGACGACGCCCGGATCTCGACCGTCGTCGGCATCGCGCCGGAGGACCCCGTCTTCGACCTGCCCAGCTACGCCATGCGGATGGTCGATCCGGCCGGGAGGCTGCGGCCATCAACCTCGTCGGCGCCGTTGCCGACGTACCGCCCCGGGACCGGGCGTGCGGGCACCGCGTCACCGCCGACGGGTTCACCCGGGTCCGCCTCACCGAGCCGACAGGAAGCGGCAAGCAGGTGGCCAGGATCAGCTACTACACGTCGGCGGCGGGTTTCCTCGTCGTCTCGACGCGCGGTGGCGTGGCGTCGCTCCCGCTGCGGCAGGACCTCAACGTGGCCGACGTCGTCGTCGACGGCCCGATCGACGAGCTCGAGCTGCGCCTGGAGGGTCCGTCGGATGCGCCCGCAGGACGCGACGGTGTGTGTCGTCGGCGTCCTGGTCGGCTTCCCGACCCCGGGCTAGCGGGCTACGCCGACGGCCAGTCGGGCTGCGATCGTGTCGGCCGTCGTGTCCCAGGAGAACTGACCGGAGCGGATCCGAGCCTTGGTGCCCAGGTCGGCGCGCAGCTCGGCGTCGACGAGCAGCAACCGGAGCTTGTCCACCAGGTCGTCCTGGTCGGTGGCGAGGAGCCCCGTGACGCCGTCCAGGATCGACTCGCGTACCCCGCCTGCCTCGGCGTACGCCACGGACGGGACGCCCATCTGTGCCGCCTCCACGATGGACAGCCCCCAACCCTCCTTGACCGAGGGAAGGACGTGCACCCAGGCGCTCGACAGCTCCTGGAACTTCTCCAGGTCGGTGACGTGCCCCAGGAACGTGACGACGTCGTCGAGCCCCAGCTCACGGCGGCGCTCGAGCAGGTGCTCGGACCACCAACCGGAGCCCATCACGTGCAGGTGCAGGCCCGGCAGCTCCTCACGCAGAGCGGCCACCGCCTCCAGCGCGTGCTCGACGCGCTTGTGGGGGACCAGCCGGCTCAGCACCACGACCCGCGGGGCCGTGGCCGGCGCCAGTCGGCTCGAAGGACGGCGGCGCCGGCTGCCCGTTCCACGCGATGGTGATGTCCTGGGCACGCACGCCCAGCGCCACCAGCTCGCTGCGGGTGACCTCGCTGACGGCGACGTACGGGGTGCCCTGGTTGACGCGCACCGCGACCTTGGACTCCATGAACCAGCCGAACCTGGCCAGGCTCGGGCGCAGGATCGACCACTGCTCGCGGTGCACGTGGTGCACCAGGACCACGACGCGGGCGCGGGTGAACAGCCTGGCCAGGAACGGCATGCCGTTCTGCACCTCCAGCACGGCGTCCAGTCGGCCGAAGCGGCGGGAGACCAGCAGCAACGCTGCCCACAGATAGACGGTGAGGTGCCCGCCACGGCGGCGGTAGCGGATGCCGTCGCGGGTCTCGGCGGCCGGGGCGCCCGCGTAGCGCGCGGAGAACACCGTGACGTCGGTCCCGGCCGCCCGGAGCCGACGGGCCACCTCGGTGACGTAGAGCTCGGAACCCCCGCCCTCCGGGTGCCAGAGGTCGCGCCAGTTGAGGACGAGCACGCGGTTGCGCGGAGTCGTCACGTGGTCACCTCCCCGGGCGCCGCTGCGACGGCGCCGGGTGAGGCTAACACCGCGGGACCCTGGCGCCCACGTCCGGGACTTCCGAGTCCGGGCGGCACCGTGCGGCCGCAGGCGACGTGGTTGGATCGCTTCGTGCAGGGGCGCGCCGACCGATGCGCGACCTGGCTCCCGGTCGCGTGGTCCTGCTTGCTGGCCCTGCTGCTCCTGGGACCGGCGCTGGCACCCGGCTACGTGCTCAGCTACGACATGGTCTGGGTGCCGGAGCTCGACATGAGGTCGGACTTCCTGGGCCTGGCGACCAGCCTGCCCCGGGTGGTGCCGTCCGACGCTGTGGTGGCGGTGCTCGACTCGGTCGTCCCCGGGATGGTGCTGCAGAAGGTCGTCCTGCTCGGCTCTCTCGTGGCGGGTGGGCTGGGAGCAGTCCGGCTGGTGCCCGACCTCTCGCTGGTCGGCAAGCTGGCCGTGATCAGCCTCTACCAGTGGAGTCCCCTCGTGGCCGAGAGGCTCCTCATCGGGCACTGGCCGGTGCTCATCGCCTGGGCCTGCCTGCCGTGGGTGCTGCACCTGACGCAGCGCTGGCAGCGGGACGAGGTGCTCCCTGCCGCGTTGCCCGTGGTCCTGGTGCTCGGGTCGCTCAGCGCCAGTGCGGGGGTCGTGACTGCGGTGGCCCTGCTCGCCGGCGCGCTCGGTGGGCCGGCGCGGCGGTGGGCGGTGGCGGTGGGGTTGGCCGCGGCGGCGAACGCGCCCTGGGTGGTGGCGGGACTGCTCCACGCCGGCTCGGCCACGACCACGACGGACGGGTCGGCGCCGTTCGCACTGCAGGCCGAAGGGGCGATACCGGCCCCGGTGGCGGCGCTGTCGCTCGGGGGGATCTGGAACGGCGACGTGGTGCCGGTGTCGCGGACCGGTCTCGCGGGGTGGTTGACGGCCGCCGTGGTGGTCATCCTGGCGGCGCTGGGGCTGCGGGCCTGGCGCAGCGTGCTCGGCCGGCCGCTGGCGCGGGCGCTGGCGGCCTGCTGGGTCGTCGGCATGGGCGTCGCCCTGCTGACGTGGGCGCTGCCGGACGCCGTGGGCTGGTTCGCCTCGCACACCCCTGGTGGCGGGGTGGTCAGGGACGGCGCCCGCATGCTCGTGCTGGCGGCCCCGGCCGTGGCCACGCTGGTCGGCGCGGGGGTGGCAGTCGTCGCCGCGCGGGTAGAGGCCGGGCCACCTCGTCGGCTCATCGGCGCGGGACTCGTCGTGCTGCCCGTGCTGCTGCTGGCCGACGCGTCCTGGGGCGTGGGTGGACGCCTCGCCGCCGTCACCTATCCCGACAGCTACGCGACGATGCGCTCGGCAGTCTCGGCCGGACCCCCTGGCGACGTGCTCGTCCTGCCGTTCACCAGCTTCCGGCGCCCGGAGTGGAACCACTCCCACGTCGTGCTGGACCCCGTGGGGCGGTACCAACCGCGCAACTACCTGAGCAGCGACGTCCTGGTCGTTGGCGGGACGGCCATCCCAGGGGAGGATCCCCGGGTGGCCCGGGCGAGCGAGGCCTTGGCCATGTCCACACCCGCAGAGCGATCCGGCGCGCTGGCGGAGCTCGGCATCTCGATCGTGGTGACCGACCGCTCCGCCCTCGGACCCGCGCCCGAGGTGGCGGGTCGACTGTTGACCCCCACCGGTGCGGAGGTGACGGCGGTCGCCCTGGAGGGCCAGGTGCGTGAGCGTCCGGTGCCGTTCTGGTGGTACGCCGCCCTCGGCGTGGCGTGGGGCAGCTTCGTCGCCACGGCCCTCCTGCTCCCGGCGTTCCTGGTCTGGCGGCGACGTCGGCGACGGAGCTTCACCGGGCCGTCCTGATGCGACGATCCGGGCGTCGCGGAGCGTGCTGCTCACCCAGCCCCGGCTGCTACCATGACGCGTCTCTTCTAGGGGGTCCACTTGTTCGCGTCCATCGCCACCGTCGTTGCCTCGATCGCTGTGGGTGGCGCCATCGGTGCCGCGACCCTGGTGGGTCTGATCAACAGCCAGACCGCCGCGCCCAGCCAGTCGCCGGCCAACGTCGAGGCCGTCGCCATCGACTACGGCTCCTGAACGCTCCGGCCCTTCACCACCGGCGGATCTCCGCCGACTCGTCTGTCGCTTGCTGCGTGAGTTCCGGCAGGAGCAACCGGATCCGGACCGCTTCTACACCGCGCTGGCCGGCGACTCCGTAGCCCAGCTCGGCACGTACGCGCCGCTGGCCGGGGCGACGATGCTCGACGTCGGCGGCGGGCCGGGGTACTTCCGCACCGCGTTCGAGGCGGCCGGAGCGACCTACCTGGCGCTCGACGCCGACGTGGGCGAGCTGTCCGGCGGCGAGATCCGCGCGGGGAGCACCGTCATCGGCGACGGCATGCGTCTTCCCTTCCGCGACGAGGGTTTCGACGTCTGCTACTCCTCCAACGTGCTCGAGCACGTGCGGGAGCCCTGGCGGATGGGTGACGAGATGCTCCGCGTGACCAAGCGTCGGTGGGATCGTCTTCCTCAGCTACACCGTGTGGTGGGGACCCTGGGGCGGCCACGAGACCGCGCCGTGGCACTACCTCGGAGGGGCCCGCGCGCGGCGGCGGTTCGCGCGGCGACACGGGCGTGAACCGAAGAACCGGTACGGGGAGTCGCTCTTCGCCGTGACCGTCGCCGAGGGACTCGGGTGGGCCAGAGCACAGCAGCACGCCGACGTGGTGGCCGTCCACCCGCGGTACAACCCGAGGTGGTCCTGGTGGTTGCTGCGCGTGCCGGTGGTGCGCGAAGTCATCACCTGGAACCTCGTCCTGGTCCTTCGCAAGCGGTGAGCATCGCTGTGTTACCCGCGAGTCACGAATGCGCTACCGTTCGGCGACCGTTGGATCGTGGGAGGGACCTGCCGTGCGTCGAAGTCTGGGATATGTCTTGCTCGCGCTCAGCGGTCTGCTGCTGACGCTGGCGATCCTCGCCCTCGTCTGGGCGCCGGGAGTCATCAAGAAGACCCCGCTCGACGTGTCCAGCAGGACGCTCTACGAGGGTGAGGCCGCCAAGATCAACACGGCCACCAACGAGTTCATCCCTCAGCCGGTGTACGCCGTGCAGGAGACCAAGGCCGACTCCGAGAACTCCAGCGACGAGCACGTCCTGTTCGTGGAGACGAGCTGTCTGGTGGTGGACACCGGCGGCGAGCGCGTGTGCGTCGACGGTGACGACCCCAACCTGATCACGGCGGACATCGACATCTTCGCCACCGACCGCGTCACGGCGCTGGGCGTCGCGGACCCGAACCTCCCGCCCGACGCGGTCGTGCACGAGGGCCTGGTCAACAAGTTCCCCTTCGACGTGGAGAAGAAGGACTACCCCTACTGGGACGGCCTGCTCGGGCGCCCGGTCGAGATGGTCTACGACGACACCGAGACGATCCTCGGGCTCGAGACCTACCGGTTCGTCGCGACGGTCGAGGACGAGGCCGTCGAGGTGGCCGAAGGGGTCCCGGGTACCTACTCCAACGTGGTGACGGTCAACGTCGATCCCACCACGGGGTCGATCGTCAAGGGCGCCCAGGACCAGCAGCGTTACCTCGACAACGGCACGCAGGTCCTCGACGTCGACATCACCTGGACCGCCGAGACCATCGCCAATGCCGTGGACGAGGCCGAGACGAACGCTCAGTCCCTCAACCTGCTGCTCAGGATCGTGCCGATCGTCGGTTTCGTCGTCGGCGGCCTCGCCCTGGTCTTCGGGCTCTTCGTCCTGCGGAGGTCCGACAGCTCGGGACGCCGCAGCGCGGCCCACGTCGCCACCGACGACAAGGCCGCGACCGCCGGCGCCTAGCTACAGACCCTGTCGCGCCAGCCACCGGTCCAGGTCGATGCCGTGCCGCTCCGCGGCCCGGCGGACCTCGGGGGAGCGGAGGTCGGGCCGCTGGAACGACTCGGGCGCGATCCGGGCGTCGGCGTCGGCGTACGTCCGCTGGAGCCTGGCCTGGGCTCCGGCCGCCTCTCGGGCCGCGGCCCGCACCGAACGGGTGACCGTGACGACCGCGCCGGTCAGCTGCGGGCTGACGGTGGGGGTGTAGCCCGAGGCGTGCCCGGAGCGGTTGGGGTGGTAGCTCTCGGAGATCGGGTAGGAGAGCCCGTTGATCCACTCGGGGCTGCCGCACCACGCGTGCCCGATGAAGGGCGTCGTCGGGTCCGCGAACCGGAAGCCCGCCGCCGCGGCCTGGGCGGCCGTGGTGGCGTTGAGCAGGTCGGCGGTCGCGTTGAGCTTCGTCTCCTCGCTGGAGCTGAACCACGTGAGCGCGTTGCAGTCCTGGCCGTTGAAGATGCGCGGGTAGCCGACGACCACGACGACCGCGCTCGGCGCCCGGGTGCGGATCGCGGCGTACAGCGTGGCCAGCTGGGCGGACATCGCGCCGCGGATGTAGCTCTGGGCGCCGTTGATCGCGCCGTCGCAGTTGGACGCCCACGACGGCAGCGCGCACGTGGTGAGCACGTCGGAGAACCCGGCGTCGTTGCCGCCGACCGAGATCGACACGTAGCTGGTGGTGGCGGTCAGCGCCGACAGCTGGGTGTTGGTGACATCGGCGATGCGGGCACCCGAGCAGGCCCGGAAGTTCAGCGCGTACCCGCTGGCCGCCGCGATCAGCGACGGATAGGCGTACGTCGAGCGCTGGCAGCTGGTGCCGTCGGCGATGTAGGAGCGGGTGCCGGTGCCCGAGGCGTAGGAGTCGCCGAGGGCGACGTACGACGGGGCGGCCGCCTGCGCCGGGGGTGGCGCGACGAGAACGGTGAGGACGGCGGCCAGTGCGGCCACCAGCGAGGAACGGACGCGGGTCATGGGGGTCTCCTTGCCAACAGTGATCGGTCCCGAGCAGGAGTGACCCAGGTCACGTTAGGCCCGCACCCCGTCCCTGGGAAGCGCGAGTTCAGACGAGCCGGGCGCCGAAGATCGCCGTGCCCGGGGTGTAGCGGCCGCGGACGCCGGACCAGCCGCCCCAGACGCGGTCGTGCCCCTCCGGCCACTCGGGCTCGAGCAGGGTGTCGAGGAAGAAGCCGTGCCCGGCCAGCAGGGCCACCCAGTCCCCGAGCGTGCGGTGGTGCTCGACGTAGGCCGGCGCGCCGGTCTCGTCGTCGATCTCGACGTACGGCCGTCGGTCCCAGTAGCTCTGGCTCGCCAGCAGCCCGGCCTCGCCGGGGTCGTCGGGGAACATCCAGCGGGTCGGGTGGGTGATCGAGAACGCGAACCGGCCACCTGGCCGGAGCACCCGGGCCGCCTCGGCCACGGCGTCGGCGATGTCGGCCACGAACTGCAGCGCCCCGAAGGAGCAGAAGACGACGTCGAACGACGCGTCGGCGAACGGCAGCTGGGTGGCCGTGCCGAGCACGGAGGGCACCGTGACGCCGGTGTCCTCGTCGATGCGGCGCGAGTGCTGGAGCTGGCGCATCGAGAGGTCCAGGCCGACCGGCCGGCCGCCCTGGGCGCCGACCCAGCGGGAGCACTGACCGGCACCGGACCCCACCTCGAGGACGTCGAGCCCGGACACGTCGCCGAGCACCCCCAGGTCGGCCTCGGTGTGCCCCTCCGGACCCCACACGAACCCGATGTCGCCGAGGAACTCGCCGTGCGTCGACTGGTACTCGTCGGCGTAGCGGTCCCAGTCGGGACCGTTGGCCCGGCGCGACTCGGCCTCGGTGACGGGACGGCGTTCGACGCGTACGCTCGGGTGGACGGGACGCGCCGCCGGATGATCAGGGTCACCGGGACGTGGCGCCGATGCCGGGACGGTCACCGGACGAGCGTACGCCGGTTGGACCGTCGCTCCGTCACGCGCGTAGACTCACCGCTTGCGCCAGGTGTCCGCCGGTTCCCGGACCGAGTGGATGACGGCTCGCTATCGCATATCGCTCCCGTTGAGGAGCACCCATCGGTGGTGAAACAGACGTCTGCGCGTGCCCACACGATTTCTGTCCACCAAGGAACACCTTTTCCTGATGACCTCCAGCACATACGCCGGCTCCGGCACCCTTCTCCAGACCATGCAGGGCGCTGACTACTTCGCGCCCCAGGTCGCGGTCAACGACATCGGCTCCGAGGAAGACTTCCTCGCAGCGATCGACGAGACCATCAAGTACTTCAACGACGGCGACATCGTCGAAGGCACCATCGTCAAGGTCGACCGCGACGAGGTCCTGCTCGACATCGGCTACAAGACCGAGGGTGTCATCCCCTCGCGCGAGCTCTCGATCAAGCACGACGTCGACCCCAACGAGGTCGTCGCCGTCGGCGACAAGGTCGAGGCCCTGGTCCTCCAGAAGGAGGACAAGGAAGGCCGGCTGATCCTGTCCAAGAAGCGCGCTCAGTACGAACGCGCCTGGGGCACCATCGAGCAGGTCAAGGAGGAGGACGGCGTCGTCGAGGGCACCGTCATCGAGGTCGTCAAGGGCGGCCTGATCCTGGACATCGGCCTGCGCGGCTTCCTGCCGGCCTCCCTCGTGGAGATGCGTCGCGTCCGCGACCTGCAGCCGTACGTCGGCCAGACGCTCGAGGCGAAGATCATCGAGCTCGACAAGAACCGCAACAACGTGGTCCTGTCCCGCCGTGCCTGGCTCGAGCAGACCCAGTCCGAGGTCCGCCACGGGTTCCTCACCCAGCTCCAGAAGGGCCAGATCCGCAAGGGTGTCGTGTCCTCGATCGTCAACTTCGGTGCGTTCGTGGACCTCGGCGGCGTCGACGGCCTGGTGCACGTGTCCGAGCTGTCGTGGAAGCACATCGACCACCCCTCGGAGGTCGTGGCCGTCGGTGACGAGGTCACCGTCGAGGTGCTCGACGTCGACATGGACCGCGAGCGGGTCTCGCTGTCGCTCAAGGCGACGCAGGAGGACCCCTGGCAGCACTTCGCCCGTACCCACCAGATCGGCCAGATCGTGCCGGGCAAGGTCACCAAGCTGGTGCCCTTCGGCTCGTTCGTGCGGGTCGAGGAGGGCATCGAGGGCCTGGTGCACATCTCCGAGCTGGCCGAGCGCCACGTGGAGATCCCCGAGCAGGTCGTCCAGGTCGACGACGCGGTGATGGTCAAGATCATCGACATCGACCTCGAGCGTCGCCGGATCTCGCTGTCGCTGAAGCAGGCCAACGACACCGCTGCCGCGTCCGAGGTCGAGGACTTCGACCCGACGCTGTACGGCATGGCCGCGACGTACGACGCCGAGGGCAACTACGTCTACCCCGACGGCTTCGACCCGGAGACGGGCGAGTGGCTCGAGGGCTTCGACGAGCAGCGCGCGACGTGGGAGGAGCAGTACGCCAAGGCGCACGAGCGCTGGGAGGCGCACGTCAAGCAGCAGGCCGAGGCCAAGGTGGCCGAGATCGCTGCGGCCGAGCCGACGACGTACTCCTCGGACTCCTCCGACGCGACCGGCTCGGACGACGAGGCGGCGGCCGAGGAGACCGGCGGCAGCCTGGCCTCCGACGAGGCGCTGCAGGCGCTCCGCGAGAAGCTCACCGGCGGCGGGAACTGATCACCCGCCCCTAGGGACAGCAGAAGGCCCGGTCACCGTGAGGTGACCGGGCCTTCGTCGCGTCTGCGTGCTGGGCGGTTCGGTGGGCTCACCGGCCGGTGCCGGGCGCTGCGAACCGCGGGTCCTGGAAGTGGGAGCTGGGCGGGGCGGCCGGGCCGCGTCCGTCGTGGAAGAGCAGGTTGACCGTCTTGACGACCATGGCCGCGGCGATCACGAGGATGATGAAGAGGTAGGTCATGGCAGTAATCATGACGCCGTCGCGATCCGGCCACGAGTGGCAGGAATGCCACCTTTGGTTGATTTCCTGCCAAACATGGGCCAGGATGGCGCCATGTCACCCGTGGGGGCCGTGAAGGCCGTGCAGACCGTCGCCGTGATCGTCCAGGACCACGCCGAGCCGTTCGGGCTCGGCTCGTTGGTGGAGGTCTGGGGCGAGCCGGAGCACCCCGAGGACCGCACGCCCGTCTTCGACTTCCGCGTCTGCACGCCGCGTCCGGGGCGGGTCAAGGGCCGCTCCGACTACGACCTGTTCGTCGACCGCGGCCTGGAGGCGACCGAGGACGCCGACCTGATCTGTCTCGCCCCGCACCACGACTTCCTCAACCACGACCCGGCCGTGATCGAGGCGATCAAGGCGGCCGACGCCCGGGGCGCGCTGTTCTTCGCCCACTGCTCCGGCACGTTCGAGCTCGGCGCCGCGGGGCTGCTCGACGGTCGCGAGTGCACGACGCACTGGCGCTACACCGACGTCCTCGAGGAGATGTACCCCGAGGCCAAGGTGCGGCCCGACGTCCTCTACTGCCACGACGGCAACATCATGACCGGGGCCGGCTCGGCGGCCGGCATCGACGCGTCCCTGCACCTGATGCGCGACCTGTACGGCGCCCGGGTGGCCGCCACCGTCGCCCGGCGGATCGTGGTGCCGCCCCACCGCGACGGCGGGCAGGCCCAGTTCATCGAGCGGGCGGTGCCCGACTGCGACACCGAGACCTTCGGGCCGCTGCTGGAGTGGATCCTGCAGAACCTCGACGAGGACCTCGACGTCGCCACCCTGGCCCGCAAGTCGCTGATGTCGCCGCGCACCTTCGCCCGCCGGTTCCGGGCCGAGACCGGGGCGACGCCCCACTCCTGGGTCACCGGCCAGCGGGTGCAGGCCGCCGAGGAGCTGCTCGAGCTCACCGACCACCCGGTCGAGTGGATCGCCGACGAGGTCGGGCTTCGGCAACGCCGCCGCCCTGCGGCACCACTTCACCCGCGTGCGCGGGGTCTCCCCTCAGCAGTACCGCCGCACCTTCGCCGGCCGCACCGCCTCCTAGGCCGCCGCGGCCAGCTCGCGCCGGCCCAGCAGGGCGGCGTACCGGCCTCCGCGGGCGACCAGCTCGTCGTGCGAGCCGAGCTCGACGACGCGGCCGCGGTCGAGGACGGCGATCTGGTCGGCGTGGCGGATCGTGGACAGCCGGTGGGCGATGGTGATCGTGGTCCGGCCGGCGGCGGCGTGGTCGAGGGCGGCCTGGACGGCCCGCTCGGTCTCGTTGTCCAGCGCGCTGGTGGCCTCGTCGAGCACGAGCACGGCCGGGTCGCGCAGCAGGGTCCGCGCGATCGCGAGCCGCTGCTGCTCGCCGCCGGAGAACCGGTGCCCGCGGGCCCCGACGACGGTGTCGTAGCCGTCGGGAAGGCCGACGAGCACGTCGTGGATGCGGGCGGCGCGGCAGGCGTCCTCGATCTCGGCGTCGGTCGCGTCCGGGCGGGCGTGCCGCAGGTTGTCGCGGACCGAGGCGTGCAGCAGGTAGGTGTCCTGGCTGACCACGCCGACGACGCGGGCGAGGTCGGCCAGGCGCAGGTCGCGCACGTCGACGCCGTCGACGAGCACCCGGCCCGACGTCGGGTCGTGCAGCCGGGCGACCAGCCCGGCGAGGGTGGTCTTGCCGCTGCCGGTCTCGCCGACCAGGGCCAGCGAGGTGCCGGCCGGCACGTGCAGGTCGATGTCGCTGAGCACGGGTCCGGACTCCGCGTCGTACGCGAAGGAGACGCGCTCGAGGGTGACGTCGCCGCGGACGTGGGTGAGCTCGACCGGGTCGGCGGGGTCGTCGATGTCGATGGGCAGGTCCTGGTACTCGAAGATCCGGCTGAACAGGGCCAGCGACGCCGTCACGTCGACACCCACGTTGAGCAGCCCCATCAACGGGCGGAAGAGCGTGGCCTGGAGAGCGGTGAAGGCGACCAGGGTGCCGATGGTCATGCCGCCGGACGTCGCCGGCAGGCCCGCGACGAGGTAGATCGCGGCCGGGATGGCGGCGAACACCACGGTCATGGTGGCCATCCGCCAGCGGCCGGCGAGCATCGAGCGGATCTGCAGGTCGACGAGGTCGTGCGAGGTCGCGGTGAACCGGTCGCTCATCCGCGAGGCCGCACCGAGGGTCCGGGTGAGGAGGGCGCCGCTGACCGAGAGCGTCTCCTCGATCTGGACGTTGAGGTCGGCCAGGCGGCGCTGCCGCTCGGCGGTGATCTTGTGCCGCAGCCGGGCGACCCGGCGGGTCAGCCAGATGGCCGGGGGCAGCACGAGCAGCGAGAGCAGCGACAGCCGCCAGGACAGCAAGCCCATGGCGACGGCGGTGCCGACCACCACGGTGACGTTGGAGGCGATGGAGGTCGCGGTGGAGGTGACGACGTTCTGGACGCCGTTGATGTCGTTGGTCAGCCGGGACTGCACCTCGCCGCCGCGGGCCTGGGTGAAGAACCCGACCGACTGGCGCTGGAGGCGGTCGAACAGGCCGGTGCGCAGGTCGTGCATCACCCGCTGGCCGACGGAGGTCGACAGCCAGGTCTGCACCACGCCGATCATCGCGGTGGCGGCGGCGACGCCGACCATGGCGCCGACCAGCCACAGCAGCAGCGCGACGTCCTGCTGGGGGAGCGCGTCGTCGATCAGGCGCTTGACGAGGAAGGGCTGGGCCAGGCCGATCGCGGAGCTGGCCACGATCAGGCCGACCACCACGGCGAGCCGGCCCTTGAAGGGCGCGAGCAGGCGGGCGATCCGGCGCAGCGAGACGGGGGAGTCGGCGAGCTGACGCTTGTCGGCGCGGACCTGGGTGGGGTCGGCGCCGTTGCCGCGGCCACCGCGGCGAGTCATGGTGAGGTCATCCATGTGACCACCTCGATTCTGTCAGTTCGATATGCTGAGGTTACCTCATCATGAGGTTGCCAGTCAAAATGACGCTATGCTGCTCCGGTGAGCGAGAGCACGGGAGACCTGCTGTTCGGTACGGCGCGCCGGTTGCGCCGCGAGTTCGGTGCGGCGCTGCTCGAGGCCGACGTCACGCCCTCGCAGGCGCGGGCCCTGCGGCACGTGATGGAGTCCGGGTCGATGCGACCGTCGGTGCTCGCCGAGCGCCTGCACATCGCGGCCCGGTCGGCCACCGAGGTGGTGGACGCCCTCGAGGCCCGCGGCCTGGTCGAGCGCGGCCCCGACCCCGACGACCGCCGGGCCACCCTGGTCCGGCCGACCGAGGCGGCCCGCGCCGAGCTGGCCGAGGTCGACCGGGTGCGGCGCGAGCAGTCCGAGCGGTTCCTGGCCGTGCTGTCGGAGCGCGACCGGCGGACCCTCGACCGGATCCTGCGGATCCTGGTGGACCAGTGAGCGGGGCGGTGCGCGTCGGCCTGACCGGGGGAGTCGCGTCGGGCAAGAGCACGGTGTCCGCGATCCTCGCCGAGCTGGGCGCCGTGGTCATCGACGCCGACGTGCTGGCCCGCGAGGTGGTGGCGCCCGGCACCGAGGGACTCGCGGCCGTGGTCGAGGAGTTCGGCCCCGACGTGCTCGGGCCCGACGGGGGCCTCGACCGGCCCCGGCTCGGCGCCCTCGTGTTCGCCGACCCCGAGCGGCGCCGAGCGCTGGAGTCGATCATCCACCCGCGCGTCCGGGCGCGGGCGGCCGAGATCGAGGCGGCCGCGCCGGCCGACGCCGTGGTCGTCCACGACATCCCGCTCCTCGCCGAGACCGGGCAGGCCGCGAGCTTCGACGCGGTCGTCGTGGTCGACGTACCCGTCGAGGTGCAGGTCGACCGGATGGTGCGCATCCGGGGCATGTCCGAGGCGGACGCGCGGGCCCGGATCGCGGCCCAGGCCGATCGCGACGCCCGGCTCGCGGTCGCGACGTACGTCGTGGAGAACACCGGCAGCCTCGACGAGCTGCGGGCTCGGGTCGAGGAGGTCTACCGGACGATCGAGTCCTCCACGACCTGACGGTCGCCGAGGAAGAAGATGCCGGGGGAGTTCTCGAAGCCGTCGCTCGGGTTCTTCTTCAGCACCGACGAGCGGATCCGCAGGTCGCCGGTCCGGTCGTTGCTGACGAAGAAGATCGCGCCGCCGCCCTCGCGGGCGTGGTTGCCGGTCATCGTGGAGCCGGCGACCAGCACCGTGAAGTCGTTGCCGTCGGCGTAGATCGCACCGCCGGAGCCGCCGCCCGGGGTGCCGGACTGGGCCGGGTTGGCACCGCGGCCGATCGCCCGGTTGTCGGTGAAGGTCGAGTTGTAGACCGACCACGAGACGCCGATGCTGCTCAGGGCCGAGCCGTTGCTGCACCGGCCACCCGTGAAGGTGCTGGCGACGACGTACACCGGCAGGCCGTGGTGCTGCGACAACGCGCGGACCGCTGCGCCGCCGAGGTCCGGGCCGGTGCGGTCGCAGCGGTTGTCGCGGAACGTCGCGTCGACGATCTTGAGCCGGCCGCCGCGGACGAAGATCGCGCCGCCGCCTCCGCCCTCGTACGTCTCGCCGGTGGAGTTCCCGTCGGCGAAGGTGAGGTGCTGGACGACGAGGCGCGGCGTGGCCTGGTCGTCGCAGTGGTCGGTGGTCCAGGTCTGCTTCGGGTCGCAGGTGTTCTGGTAGAGGATCCGCCGCTCGCCGCCGCCGCTCAGGGTGACCAGGCCGCCGCCGTCGATGACCACGCGCTTGCTGGTGTTGACCACCTTGGCCGTCTGCTGCATCTCGATCGTGACCGGGTCGGGACCGCAGCGGAAGCGGATGATGCCGCCCTTGGCCACGGCGCGCACGACGGCCCGCGAGGTGCAGCTCGCCGCCGTGCCGTCGCCGACCCAGCGGTCGGGGTGGGACGTGTCGACCGCCCGCGCCTCCTTCGGGACGGCGACCGGCTCTCCCGGCGTCGCGGAGACGGGCAGGGCGAGGGCGAGCGCGAGCAGGACACCGGACAGCACGGTCCGACCCTAGGCTGTGAGCGTGGAGCGCGCGGACCTGATCGCCCTCGTCGCCGGCGATCCGGCGCTGTCGCGGCTGCACGACGACGTCGCGGGGCGGTTGGACGACGACCCGGGCCACGACCTCGCGCACGCGCTGCGCGTGGCCCTCTGGACGGTCGTCATCGGGGAGCCGCTCGGCGTCGACCCGCGCGAGGCGGTGGCCGCGGCCCTGATGCACGACATCGTGAACCTGCCGAAGGACAGCCCCGAGCGCCATCTCGCCTCGGAGCGCAGCGAGGCCGTCGTGCGCGCCGAGCTGCCGGCGTACGGCTTCGACGCGGACGCCGTGGACCGGATCGCCGAGGCCGTCCGCGACCACTCGTTCTCGCGGGGGGCGGTCCCCGAGACGGCGCTCGGCCGGTCGCTCCAGGACGCCGACCGGCTCGAGGCGCTCGGCGCGCTGGGCCTGTTCCGCTGCGTGTCGACGGGCACCCGGATGGGCGCCCGGTACTTCGCCGACGACGACCCGTTCGCCCGGGAGCGGCCGCTGGACGACCGGGCCTTCTCGGTCGACCACTTCTACGCGAAGCTGCTCGGCCTGCCCGCCACGATGCTCACCGACATGGGTCGGGCCGAGGCGACCCGGCGCGCGGCGTTCCTGGAAATGACGCTCGCCCAGCTCGCGAGCGAGCTGGGCGAGCAGTTGCCCTAGGAACGCCTCAGGCGGCGAGATCCGGATCGCCGAGGCGACGCAGCTTCTGCAGGGCCTCGCGCTCGAGCTGGCGGACGCGCTCGGCCGAGATGCCGTGCTTGGCGCCGATGTCGGCCAGCTTGTGCTGACGCCCGTCGGTGAGGCCGTAGCGGGACCGGATGATGTCGGCCGCCCGCTCGTCGAGCGTGTCGACGAGGGCGTCGAGCCGCTCGCGCGCCTCGACGTCGAGGACGGTGAGGTCCGGGCCGGGGGTGGTCTCCTGGGCCATCAGGTCACCGAGGGAGGTGTCGCCGTCCTCGTCCACCGGGGTGTCGAGGCTGACGTGGTCACGACCCCAGGCCATCAGGTCGAGGACCCGGTCGATGTCCATGCCGAGCTCGGTGGCGATCTCCTGCGGGTCGGGCTCGCGGCCCAGCTGACGCTCGAGGGTGCGCCGGGCGCTGCCGACCTGGTTGAGCTCCTCGACCACGTGGACGGGGAGCCGGACGACGCGCGCCTGCTGGGCGATGCCGCGGGTGATGGCCTGCCGGACCCACCAGGTGGCGTACGTCGAGAACTTGTAGCCCTTGGTGTAGTCGAACTTCTCGACCGCGCGGATCAGGCCGGTGTTGCCCTCCTGGATCAGGTCGAGCATGGGCATCTGCGCGCGGCCGTACTTGCGGGCGATCGAGACGACGAGCCGCAGGTTGGCGGTGATGAACGTGTCGACGGCCTTCTGGCCCTCCGCGGCGAGCCACTCGAGCTCCTCGCGGTTGGCGTAGCCGGGGGCGCCGCCCTTCTTGCGGCCGACGCGGTCGGTGGCGAGCAGGTGCTCGGCCATCAGGCCGGCCTCGATGGTCTTGGAGAGCTCGACCTCGGTCTGGGCGTCCAACAGGGGGTTGCGGGCGATCTCGTCGAGGTACAGGCCGACGCTGTCGCGACCCTCGATCTCGCGGGTCCCGGCGGTGCTGGTGCGGGTAGCCATGGGGAACCTCTTTCCTGCTGGTTCGCGGTGACACCACGAGCGGTGCCGCCACATCGGTCACAACGTCTGACGAGCGCCCAAGATTCCCTTGGTATGTCGTGCTGAAGGGTTATTCGGAACCGTCACCAGAACAGACGTGTGAGGGGCCCCGCGAGTTGCCATGCCACCGAACTCTCAGGGACTTCTCAGGGGTACCCGGGGGCGCCGAGGCGATACGTTCTCCCGGTGAGACAGGTGGACCTCAATGCCGACCTGGGTGAGGAGGTCACCGACGACGCCACCCTGCTCACGCTCGTGACCAGCGCGAACGTCGCCTGCGGCTACCACGCCGGCACCCCCGTGACCATGCGCGGCGTGTGCGCCGAGGCGGCCCGGCTGGGCGTGGCGGTGGGGGCGCAGGTGTCCTACGCCGACCGGGAGAACTTCGGCCGGGTGGCCCGGGACGTGCCCCGGGACCTGCTGACCGAGCAGGTGGCCGACCAGGTGGGCACGCTGACCGCGATCGCGGTGGAGGAGGGCGTCGCCGTCTCGTACGTCAAGGCGCACGGCGCGCTGTACCACCGCGTCCGCGAGGACGCCGAGCAGGCGGCGGCGGTGCTCGCGGGGTCCGGCCACCTCCCGGTCCTCGGCCAGCACGGAGTCCTGCTGGACCTGGCCACCGGCGCCGGCCGGGCGACGTACCGGGAGGGCTTCGCCGACCGGGCCTACCGCGGCGACGCGTTGGTGCCCCGCGACGAGCCGGGGGCGCTGATCGAGGACGTCGAGGCGATCGCCGCGCAGGCCGTCGACCTGGTGCCGCAAGGCCGACTCGATCTGCGTGCACGGCGACAGCCCGAACGCCGTCGAGGCCGCGCGAGCCGTCCGACGGGCGCTCACCGACGCCGGGATCGAGCTGGTGGCCCCGTGGTGATCGCCGAGGCGGTGCGCGAGGCGCTGGCGGACGGGCGTCCGGTCGTCGCGCTCGAGTCCACGATCTTCACCCACGGGCTGCCACGGCCGCGCAACGTCGAGGTGGCGCTGAAGGCCGAGGACGACCTCCGCGCGGCCGGGGTGGAGCCGGCGACGATCGGCGTCCTGCGGGGCGTGCCCACCGTCGGGCTCACCGCCGACCAGATCCGCGAGCTCGGCGCCGACGACGACGTCATCAAGGTCAGCCTGCGCGACCTGCCGATCGCCGCGGCCCAGCGTCGTTCGGGAGGCACGACCGTCGCCGGCACGGCGTTCCTCGCCGCCCGGGCCGGCATCGCCGTGTTCGCCACCGGTGGCCTCGGCGGCGTGCACCGCGGCGCGGCCGAGACGTTCGACGAGTCCGCTGACCTGCCGGTGCTCGCCCAGACGCCGATCCTGATGGTCTCGGCCGGCGTGAAGTCGATCCTCGACGTCGGCGCCAGCCTGGAGCGGCTGGAGACCCTCTCGATCACCCTGGTGGGCTACCGGACCACGCGGTTCCCGGGCTTCTACCTGGCCGACTCCGGCTTCGCGATCGACTACTCCGTGGACGACCCCCAGCAGGCGGCCGACCTGGTCCGCGCCCGGGACGCCCTGGGGGTGCCCGGCGCGATCCTGGTGGCCAACCCGGTGCCGGCCGAGCACCAGCTCGACCCGGCCGAGCACGACCGGGTGCTGGGCGAGGCCCTGGCCGCCATGGACGCCGAGGGGATCGGCGGCCACGACGCCACGCCGTACCTCCTCGACCGCGTCCAGCGGGCCACCGAGGGCCGCAGCCTCGACGTCAACGTGGCGGTGTACGAGAACAACGTCGCCCTCGCCGGCGCCATCGCGCGGGCCCTCGCCGATGACCTGGCGGGCTAGACCGCTTCTCCACAACCGGTGGTCGAACCTGTGGACCGACGGGGCCGATCTGTGGACCGAGCACCTCACATCTGTGGATGATCCTGGGGACGACGGATCGGGCCGAAAAAGTGCGAGATGACCCCTTGTGCGGGGTCGCTCCGGACCCGTAGAACTCTCCCTACCAACCCACCGCTTGCGGGGGGTCGGGGATCTGGCAGGAAGACGATCCACACCGCGGGGCAACTCGCGGCGGCGGCCCGGTGACGGGGTCGGCGGGGTCTGGCAGCCGGCTGGGTCGACCGGAGCGTCACCGCACCCGGTCAAGCCGAGGGGCCCTGCGATGCTCATACCATCGCCGGGCCCCTCTCCGCTTTCCCGGTCATGGTGGCCGGGTCGTGGCCTCTCCCGCAAGCGCGGGGCGTGAATACTGCGTGACATGCAGGTGCTCCCGGCCGGGCCCGACGCCCTCCTGGTCGAGCTCCCGCTGCCCGCCGAGGTGCCGCTCCTGTACGCCGACCTGCGCCGCGACCTGACCTGCGCGGACCTGGTGCCCGGCGCCCGCACGGTGCTCCTCGACGGCGTGGCCGACCTCGACGCGGCGCGCGACTACCTCTCGCGGTGGGTGCCGGCCGGCGGGTCCGCCGACCGCGTCGGGCCACTGGTCGAGCTGCCGACGACGTACGACGGGGCCGACCTCGACGACGTCGCCCGGCGCTGGGGGATGACGCGTGCCGAGGCCGTCGCCACCCACTCCGGGGCCGAGCTCACGGTCGCGTTCGTGGGGTTCGCGCCGGGCTTCGCCTACTGCACCGGCCTGCCGCCGGAGCTCGCGGTGCCCCGGCTGGACCGGCCCCGCGCCAAGGTGCCAGCCGGGGCCGTGGGGCTGGCGGGGGAGTACACCGGGGTCTACCCGACCGCCTCGCCCGGCGGCTGGCGGCTGGTCGGTCGCACCGACGCGCGCCTGTGGGACGCCGACCGCGACGAGCCCGCGCTGCTGACGCCCGGCACGCGGGTGCGGTTCGTCGAGGTCTCCGGGTGAGCCGGGCGCTGACGGTGCTGGACGCCGGCCCGCTGACGACGATCCAGGACGGCGGTCGGCGCGGGTACGCCCACCTCGGCGTCCCGCGCTCGGGCTGGCTCGACGCCCCCGCCGCACGGCTGGCCAACCGGCTGGTCGGCAACGACGCGGGCGCTGCCCTCGCGGAGACGACCGTCGGCGGGGTCACGGTCCGGGCCGAGGCGGCGCTGACCGTCGCGGTCACCGGTGCCGAGGCCGACGTGCTGGTCGACGGGCACGGCGTCGCCTGGGGCGAGCCGGTCTCGCTGCCCGCCGGGGCCGTGCTGCGCGTGGGCCCCGCCCGCCGCGGCGTCCGCAGCTACGTGGCGGTGGCCGGCGGGCTCGACGTCCCGCCCGTGCTGGGCTCCCGGTCCACCGACCGGCTCTCCGGGCTCGGTCCGCCGCCCCTGGCGGACGGGCAGGTGCTGCCCGTCGGACCCGGACGCCGGCCGCGCCCGCTCGACGTACCCCGGGTGGCCGCGGCCGACGGCGTGCTCCGGGTGGCGGCCGGGCCGCGGGAGGACTGGGTGAGCGGCGGCGTACGACGGCTGGCCGAGGCGGCCTGGACCGTCGCCCCCGACTCCGACCGCGTCGCCCTCCGGCTGGCCGGTGCGCCGCTGGACCGGGCCCGCAGCGGCGAGCTCCCGAGCGAGGGCCTGGTGCTCGGGGCCGTCCAGGTGCCGCCGGACGGGCAGCCCCTGGTCTTCCTGGCCGACCACCCGACGACGGGCGGGTACCCGGTCGTCGGCGTCGTCGCCCTCGACGACCTGTGGCAGTGCGCTCAGCTGCGGCCGGGGGAGTCGGTCGGTTTCCGCCACGTCGCCGGGTAGGCCCTGGCGGCGACGAGGCCGCCGACCGCGACCACGATCGACAGGATCGCGATCAGGGTCGCCGTCGACGCCGCCGCCGAGCCGAGGGCGACGAAGGCGTACAGGCCGATCGCGCCGAGCTCGCTCAGCAGCCCGCTGACCGAGGTGACCGTCGCCCGCGCCCGGCCCTCGATGCGGTGCTGGAGGTCGGTCTCGGCGACCACGATGGCGGCCTGCAGGGCGCCGTACCCGATCGCCACCGCCACGAAGCCGAGCGGACGCGCCGCGGCCGCGCCGGCCGCCACCAGCAGGCCGGCCACGACGAGGACCGGCCCGAGGCGGTGCATCGGCAGGCGGGGCGCGAGGGCGGCCCCGACGGCCTGCGCCGCGACGGTGAGCGCGACCAGCAGCGGGACCCACGCCAGCGAGGCGCCGACGTCGACGGCCAGCAGGCCGAAGTACTCGTCGAAGGCGAGGAACGCCGGCACCAGGGCCGCCAGCAGCACCGCCCGGGCGACCCGCGGGTGCAGCGACTCCGCCAGGCCGGCCCGCAGCATCGCGAGGTACCCGCCAGGCGGTGTGGTCCTCGTCGGCGTCGGGTCGACGTGCGAGCGTGGCGCGTCCGGGGGCAGCGTCAGGGCCAGCGCGGTGGCTCCCGCGCACACCAGCACGCTCGCCCAGCCGGCGCCGACGAGCCCCCACACCGCCACGATCGGGGCGGCGGCCGCGGTGGCCACCAGGTTCAGGACCAGGGCCGAGGTCTCCCCGGCCGCGATCACCCGACGGTAGGACGCGGTCGCCGCGCGGGCGTGGAGGTGGTCGTAGACGTAGGCCTCGTAGGTCCCCGAGACCAGCGACCCGCTGAGGCCCCAGAGCACGAACCCGCCGGCGAAGGCGGCGTACGTCGGCACGGCCGTCCAGAGCGCGAAGCAGCCGGTGTACAGCGCGGCGCCCAGGACCAGCAGGCGGCGCCGCGGCACGGTGTCGGCCCAGGCGCCGGAAGGTACCTCGAGCAGCACGTGGGTCGCCGACCAGATGATGAACAGCGACGAGACCTGGCCGGTCGACAGCCCCGCGTCGGTGAACAGCAGGGCGTAGACCGGGAAGACCGGGATGAGCTCGCGCAGCGCGGCGTACGCCACCACGCGGACGGCGAACGAGTCGGGGCGTTGTCAGCGATGTCGTTCGTGCATGTCCGGGACTGTAGCCCCGTCGACCGGCTCCGGTCGCCACGGTGTGAGGTCGGGTTCGTCGATCGGGTAGCTGCGCACCGGACCCGGCTCGGTCTCGGCGGTCTCGAAGCGCACCGTGACCACCCCGCGGCCCGAGCCCCACACCCACCCGCGGCCCATCACCGCGTGCTCGACGTCCATGCCCGGGGCCCAGGTGTGCGTGGTCGTCTTCGCGCCTGCGGTGGACGGAGCGTCGAGGTCGAGGTCGGAGGCCGCCTCGACCTCGTCGTCGACGGTCTCGCCGAACAGGTCCTCCTGGATCCAGTCGGCGAGGCCGGAGACGCCGACGCCGAGCAGGCGGACACCGCCGGTCGTGTCGAGGTCCTGGAGCAGGGCGACCGCGAGCCGGCCGATGGTGGTCGGGGCGTCGGTGGGGGAGCCGATCGTCGTCGAGCGGTTGAGGGTGGTGAAGTCGTGGAGCCGCACCTTGATCGTCACCGTGCGGCCGGCGAGCCCGCCGGCGCGGAGCCGGTCGGAGACGCTGCGGGCCTGCCGGGTGAGCAGCGCGGCCATCAGCTTGCGGTCGGTCAGGTCGGTGTCGTAGGTGCCCTCGACGCTGACCGACTTGGTCTCCCGCTCGGCGACGACGGGCCGGTCGTCGCGCGCGTGCCCGAGGTGGTGGAGGGAGTGGCCGTGGGCGGTGCCGAGCAGGCGGACGAGCTCGTCCTCGCTGATGCTCTCGAGGTCCGCCACCGTGTGGATGCCGGCCCTCCGCAGCCGCTCGGTGGTGGCCGGCCCGACCCCCGGGATCACCGAGACGTGCATCGGGCGCAGCAGGTCCATCTCGGTGCCCGGTGGTACGACGACCAGGCCGTCGGGCTTGTCGAGCTCGCTGGCGACCTTGGCGATGAACTTCGACGTGCCGACCCCGACGGACGCCGTCAGGCCGCCGGTCACCTCGGCGACCTGCTCGCGCAGTCGCTCGGCGAGGGCGGTGACGGTGGGGATCTCCAGGTCGTCGATCCGGGCCGCGGCGAGGTCGACGAAGGCCTCGTCGAGCGACAGCGGCTCCACGAGCGGCGAGGTCTCCCGCAGCACCGCCATCACCCGTTCGCTGGCGGTCCGGTAGGCGTGGAACCGGCCGCTCAGGAAGGCCGCGTGCGGGCACCGCGACCGGGCCTCGCGGGTCGACATGGCGGACCGGACGCCGTACTTCCGGGCTTCGTACGACGCCGTGGAGACCACCCCGCGGCCGCCGACGCCGCCGACCACGACGGGCTTGCCGCGCAGCGACGGCTTGTCGCGCTGCTCGACCGCCGCGAAGAACGCGTCGAGGTCGAGGTGCAGCACGGACGCGACCTGACGCATGGGCGCAACCTAGCCGTGGGCATCCCCGGTGAGGGCCAGGCCGACGCCGAGCCCGATCATCGAGGCGCCGCCGACGGCTCCGACGGCCTCGCCGCGGCGGGGGGACCGGACGAACCACTGGCGCAGCTGGCTGGCGACCAGGGCCCACGTGCTGTCGGAGACCAGGCCGATGACGAAGGCCAGGAGGCCGAGCAGCAGGAGCTGCAGCTGGACGTGGCCGGTGGCGCGGTCGACGAACTGGGGCAGCACCGCGGCCAGGATCATGTAGGCCTTGGGGTTGGAGACGCCGACGACGTACCCCTGCCGGATCGCCCGGCGCCAGGTCATGGCCCTGCCCGTGGACGCTCCCTGGTCCTGGGTGAGGAACTCCTTGCGGTGGCGGACCGCCTCGACGCCGAGGTACACCAGGTACGCGGCCCCGGCGAGCTTCAGCACCTGGAACACCACGATCGACTCCTCGACGACCACGCCGAGGCCCAGCGCGACGAGGAACACGATGGTCAGCAGGCCCAGGGAGTTGCCCACCACGCTGGCCAGGGCGACGCCGCGGCCGTAGGCCAGGGCACGTCCGATGACGAACACGACGCTGGGCCCGGGGATCGCGATCAGGATCAGCGCGGCGACGCCGAAGGCGAGGACCTGGTCCGGGGTGAGCACGGGCTCACGCTAGTCGCGCCGCCAGCGGGGCCCGTTTGCCGTCCACCGTCACGCCTCTCGCACGCCCCTTCCACAGGGCCTCGTCGTGGTGGGCGTGGGCGTCGGTGCTCCTGGGGAGCGTCCTCGCCATGACGAAGACCACCGCCACCCTGACCGCCCGCAGCCCCGAGGACGTCCTCGCCGCCGTCCCGCTCGTGCTCGGCTTCATGCCCGAGGAGTCCGTGGTGATGCTGACGTTCGGCGCCGAGCACCCCTTCCACGCGCGGCTCGACCTGCCACGCAGCGCGCGCGAGCGCCGGGCCGCCGCCGAGGCCCTGGTCGACCCCGCCGTGCGGCACCGGGTCAGACGGGTGCTCTTCGTGCTGTACGCCGTCGACGCGGCGCTCGCGAGGTCGTGCGCGCGGGCGCTGGTGCGGGCCTTCACGCGGCGTGGCGTCGCGGTCGTCGACGTGCTGCGCAGCGACGGCCGCTGCTGGTTCGTCGTGCCGCTCGACCCGACCGGCTCCGAGTCGGCGGGCACGCCGTACGACGTGACCGGCCACCTCTTCACCGCTCAGTCCGTCGCCGCCGGGCGGGTGACCCGGTCCTCCCGAGGCGAGCTGGCGGCGAGCGTCGCCCCCGACCTGCCCGCGGCGGCCGCCGTCGCGGCTGCGGCGCGCGAGCTCGAGCAGGACGCTCCGCCGGACCTCGCCTGGGTGCGCGCCACCGTGGACCGGTGGGGGGCCGGGGTCGACCCGCCCGACCCGGCGACCGCTGCCCGGCTGCTCGTGGCGCTGCGCGACCGAGCGGCGAGGGACGCGGTCCTCGACGCGGTCGACCGCGAGGGGGCCGACCAACGGCTGCCGCTGTGGTCGGGGCTGGTCCGGGCCGCGCCGACCGACCTGCTGGCGCCGGTCGCGTCGGTCCTGGCCTTCCATGCGTGGCTGGCGGGCGACGGCGCGCTGGCGTGGTGCGCGCTCGAGCGCGCCGCCGAGGGGGAGCCGTCGTGCAGCCTGGCCGACGTGGTCGCCGAGGCGCTCGAGCAGGCGCTGCCCCCGAGCCTGTGGCACCGGCGATGAGCGCGGGCGGGCTGCCTCGGCCAGCACCCGGTCGGGCACTGCCGCGGCGGGCTCATCCGCCCTAGGGTCTCGGACATGGGCGAAGACGTCGAAGCACAGGAGTTCTCGCGCGCCGACCGCACCCGCTACCGCGAGAAGGTGCACCGCTGCCTCGACACGTTCGCCCGGATGCTGAGCGAGCACCAGTTCGACACCGACGACCCGATGACCGGGCTCGAGGTGGAGTTCAACCTCGTCGACGAGCTCGGTGACCCGGCGCTGAAGAACGCCGAGGCGCTGGCAGCCATCGCCGACCCGGACTTCCAGACCGAGCTGGGCCAGTTCAACATCGAGATCAACGTGCCCCCGGCCAAGCTGCGCGAGGGCGGGCTGGCGACGTTCGAGGCGAACCTGCGGCGCAGCCTCAACGACGCCGAGGCCAAGTCGTCGGAGGTCGGCGCCCACCTGGTGATGATCGGCATCCTGCCGACCCTGCAGGACGGCCACCTGAGCCCGAGCACCATGAGTGCCAACCCGCGGTACCGGCTGATCAGCGAGCAGATCCTGGCCGCCCGCGGCGAGGACATCCACATCGACATCCAAGGTCCGGAGCGGCTGGTGACGACCGCCGACTCGATCCTGCCCGAGGCCGCGTGCACGAGCACGCAGTTCCACGTGCAGACCTCGCCCGACCAGTTCGCGGCCTACTGGAACGCCTCGCAGGCGATCTCGGCGATCCTGCTCGCCGTCGGCGCCAACTCGCCGTACGCCCTCGGCAAGGAGCTGTGGCGCGAGACCCGCATCCCCATGTTCGAGCAGGCGGCCGACACCCGCAGCGAGGAGCTCAAGGCGCAGGGGGTGCGACCGCGGGTGTGGTTCGGCGAGCGCTGGATCACCTCGGTCTTCGACCTGTTCGAGGAGAACGTCCGCTACTTCCCGGCCCTCCTGCCCATCACCGACGAGGAGGACCCGGTCGCGGTGTTCGACGCGGGCGGGGTCCCGCAGCTCTCCGAGCTGCGGCTGCACAACGGCACGATCTACCGGTGGAACCGGCCGGTGTACGACATCCAGGGCGGCCGCCCGCACCTGCGGGTCGAGAACCGGGTGCTGCCCGCCGGCCCGACCGTCGCGGACCTGATGGCCAACGCGGCGTTCTACTTCGGTCTCGTCCGCACGCTGGCCGAGAGCGAGCGGCCGCTGTGGTCCCAGATGTCGTTCAAGGCGGCGGAGGAGAACTTCGAGGCCGCCGCCGAGCACGGCATCGACGCGGAGATCTACTGGCCGCAGGTGGGCCAGGTACGCGCCACCGAGCTGACCCTGCGCCGGCTGCTGCCGCTGGCCCGCCAGGGTCTCGACGCGTGGGGCGTGCCCTCGGCGGAGTCCGACCGGCTGCTCGGCATCATCGAGCAGCGCTGCCTGACCGGCCTCAACGGCGCGGAGTGGTTCGTCCGCAAGATGGCCCAGCGCGGCGACGAGGAGCGGTTCGACGCGCTCCGGCACGTGCTGCTGGACTACCGCGACCGGATGCACTCCAACGAGCCGGTGCACACCTGGGACTAGGGCCTACCGGACCCGCAACCGGCGCCAGGTGCGGCCGACGCCCGAGCGGGGGTCGCGCCAGCCCTCGCGGGTGACGACGACGTACGGCAGGGACCGCCCGGTCTCGCCGTTCACGGCGGCGACGACCCGCAGCCACGCCAGGTCGACGTCCTGCGGCTCGAGGCCGCCGGGCCGGGTCAGCCACGTCATGAGCGGTCCTGTCGGGCGGCGGAGCATGGCCTCCAGGACGTCGCAGCGCACGGCGTGGTCGAGGTCGGCGTCCCACTCCGCGACGCGTCCCACCTCGGGCCGCCCCGGCCCGCCGAGGTGCAGGACCGCAGGGAAGCGGTGGCGTCGCTCGGTGGCCTTGTGCTCGACGACCAGGTGTCGCAGCAGGGTCAGGTCCGCCCGCGACAACGGCTCCTCGATGGTGCCGAGCAGGGCGCCGACCTCGCGACTCACCCGGCCACGATGTCGCAGGGTCGGCCGCCCCGTGAGCGGTCTCCACAGGTTCCCGCCCACCGACGGCACGCGCTACGGTGCCGATCAGACCGTTCGTCGGATCGATCCACTTGAGGGAGTGCTGATGGGGACCATCGTCGTGGGGTACGTGCCGAAGCCCGAGGGGGACGCCGCCCTCGCGCGTGCCATCGAGGAGGCCAAGCTCCGTGGCGACACGCTGGTGGTCGTGAACTCGCACCGAGGCGGCCGCGAGTACGACGACGAGACGGCGGCGAAGGACGACCAGCAGATGGAGGCGGTCAAGCAGCGCCTCGCGGACTCCGGCGTGGAGTACGACCTCCGCCAGCTCGTGCGCGGCTTCGAGCCCGCCGAGGACCTGATCAGCATCGCCGAGGCCAACGGCGCCGAGCTGATCGTGATCGGGCTGCGTCGCCGCTCGCCCGTCGGGAAGCTCATCCTCGGCAGCAACGCCCAGCGGATCCTGCTCGACGCCCACTGCGCCGTGCTCGCCGTGAAGGCCGGTGACTGAGCGCCCGATGTCGCCCGACGCCCTCCACATCACCGGCGACGAGCACGCCGACCGGGTCCTGACCGACGACCCCTTCGCCCTGCTCGTCGGCATGCTGCTCGACCAGCAGTACCCGATGGAGCACGCCTTCCGCGGGCCGGCGAAGATCCTCGACCGGTTCGGCACCCTCGACCCGGCCACGATCGCGGCGGCCGACCCCGAGGAGTTCGCCGTGATGGCCTCCACGCCGCCGGCGATCCACCGCTACGGCCGGTCGATGGCCGGCCGCGTGCAGGCGGTCGCGCAGATCGTCACCGACCAGTACGACGGTCACGCCGAACGGCTGTGGACCGAGGCCACCTCGGGAGCGGACCTGCTGGCCCGGGTGATGGCGCTGCCGGGGTTCGGCAAGCAGAAGGCGCAGATCTTCACGGCGCTGCTGGCCAAGCGGCTCGACGTCCGGCCCGAGGGCTGGGAGCAGGCGGTCGGTGACTACGCGCAGGACGGCTACCGCTCGGTGGCCGACGTCGTCGACCCCGCCTCGCTGCAGAAGGTGCGCGACTACAAGAAGGCCGCCAAGGTGGCGGCGAAGGCTGCGGCCGAGCCGGCCTGATCCCTGGGCGCCCGGGCCGGGTGGGCTCGGTTCGGTGCCTCACCAGGGGCGTGGCAGAATGACGACGCGGCTCTTGACGACAGCGGGCCCTGCCGCGCCCCGAAGTCCCTTGACCGAGAGGTGTTCGTGTCCTCGAACGCGCGCAAGACTGTCCCTGCGGGCGTACTCGCCCACCCCGCCATCACGGCCCTCATCGCGCAGGCGCAACCCTCCGGAAGCGTGACCCCCGAGGATGTCCGCCGCGCCACCGAGGACGCCGCCGTCGAGGGGCGTGACCTCAAGGCGCTGATGACGCACCTGGCCGGCCTGGGCATCTCCGTCGCCCTCCCGGCCGGTGCCCGCGTGGCGGCCGCGACCACGACGAAGAAGACCACCACGGCGAAGGCCGCCAAGGCGGCGCCGGCCAAGAAGGCCGCCGCAGCCAAGGCCGCGCCGGCCAAGAAGGCCGCCGCCAAGACGGCCGCGAAGGCCGCACCGGCCGCGAAGACCGCCGAGCCCGCGACCGGCGGCGCCGTGAAGCCCGAGGCCGCCGTCGTGATCGGCCCCGACGGCAAGAAGGTCCTCCCGGACGTGCCGGACGAGGAGTTCGAGAAGGCCGTCGCCACCGACCCCTCGATCGTCGAGGACGAGAAGGAAGCCTCGACCGGCTTCGTGGTCTCCGAGGCCGACGACACCGACGAGCCCGAGCAGCAGGTGATGGTGGCCGGCGCGACCGCCGACCCCGTCAAGGACTACCTCAAGCAGATCGGCAAGGTGCCCCTCCTCAACGCCGAGATGGAGGTCGAGCTCGCCAAGCGGATCGAGGCCGGCCTGTTCTCCGAGGAGAAGCTGGCCAAGGGCGGCAAGATCTCCGCCAAGCTCCAGGAGGAGCTCGAGTGGATCGCCGAGGACGGCCGCCGCGCGAAGAACCACCTGCTCGAGGCCAACCTCCGGCTCGTGGTCTCGCTGGCCAAGCGCTACACCGGGCGCGGCATGCTCTTCCTGGACCTGATCCAGGAGGGCAACCTCGGCCTGATCCGCGCGGTCGAGAAGTTCGACTACACCAAGGGCTACAAGTTCTCCACGTACGCCACCTGGTGGATCCGCCAGGCGATCACCCGCGCGATGGCCGACCAGGCCCGCACCATCCGCATCCCGGTGCACATGGTCGAGGTCATCAACAAGCTGGCCCGCGTGCAGCGCCAGATGCTCCAGGACCTGGGCCGCGAGCCCACCCCGGAGGAGCTCGCCAAGGAGCTCGACATGACCCCCGAGAAGGTCATCGAGGTCCAGAAGTACGGCCGCGAGCCCATCTCGCTGCACACCCCGCTCGGCGAGGACGGCGACTCCGAGTTCGGTGACCTCATCGAGGACTCCGAGGCCATCGTGCCGGCCGACGCCGTGTCGTTCACGCTGCTCCAGGAGCAGCTGCACGCCGTCCTCGACACGCTCTCGGAGCGCGAGGCGGGCGTGGTGTCGATGCGGTTCGGCCTCACCGACGGCCAGCCCAAGACCCTCGACGAGATCGGCAAGGTCTACGGCGTCACGCGCGAGCGGATCCGCCAGATCGAGTCGAAGACGATGTCGAAGCTCCGGCACCCGAGCCGCTCCCAGGTGCTGCGCGACTACCTGGACTGACCTAGCCTCGGTGTCTCACGTGATCATCCAGCTGGCGACACGCTCGCTGCGCCTACGGCGAGTCCGACCGGCCCGGAACGGGCGGACGGGACAGCGCAGGTCTGGCGCCGGACGTAACGTAAAGACTGTCGCGCGACCGCCCCTGCCCCCCCGTTGGGCGAGCGCGGCGTGGGGAGGGAGACCTGCCCCAGCCGCCCACGCTTCTTCTACGGGGACGCGTGGGCGGTGTTACGCCCTCAGGGGTGGCCCCAGCGCGGTGGTGAGCGAGTAGACAGTCTTCATGGGGGCGCGGTCTGCGCCAGGCGGCTGATCTGGGGGGAGAGGTCGCCCAGCGTCTCGGCCTGCTCCGCAGCCGCCGGGGCGCTGCCCCTCCCGGACAGGGCGCGTCAAGCGCCGGTCGCGCTTCGACCGTCGCTCTCCGCCGCGAGCGTGTCGATGAGGTCCCGCACCGCGGCCTCGACGGCCAGCGTCGCGTGCACCTGGGCGGCGGCCAGCAGCCGCTCCGAGCGGTTGTTGAGCCGGGCCGCAGCGAGGAGCTCCCGCGCCGTGTCGACGTCGGTCGGGGCCTCAGGTTCCACGCTCGGACCCTAGACCTTCGACCCGCCGGCCGGCATCGTCGATGCTCGGGCGGGTCTAGGCCGCGGGCGCGTCGTCTTGTGCGCGCTGCCGATGAGCGTCACCATGGCGACCGGCGACCACACCACCCCCCACGGTGTGGAGGTCGCAGACGAGGGTCGTCATCCGCACCCCCCGGCGTGACGGCGACCCTCGTCGCTCATTTCTGCGAGCCGCCCGCGACCAGCGAACCGCCCACCACGCATGCACGAGGTGGGCGGTGTGACGGGCACTGCGCCCGAGGCCGGAAGATCCCCCCGAATTCCTTCCGGCCCCGAAGCGCTCGCTGGTGATGGCGCTCCCTCGGAGGCCATCTCCGGTTCTTCGGTGCCGGTCTGCGATCGGATGGGATCCCTCGGGTCAGCGCTAGACCATTGGCCTAGACGTGGCTAGGGTCGATGGGCGGCGCCGGCGTGGGTCGGCGCCCTGACACTCGTTCTCGGGAGGAATTGTGTCGCGATCCTCGCGCGCGTCGACGTCACCGACCAGGTGGCTGGGCGCGGCAACCGTCATCGGCCTCACCGCCGCCACCTTCGCCGCCCTGACCGGTGGTGCCGCTCAGGCGACCGACTGGTCTGCGTGCCTGCAGGGCCCCTCGGACCGCCAGGCGGTCTTCAGCCGGGCCGCGGAGCGCAGCGGCGTCCCGCAGTCGATCCTGCTGGGCGTCTCGTTCATGGAGTCGCGGTGGGACGACCACGACGGCGCCCCGAGTACGTCGGCCGGCTACGGCCCGCTCCACCTCACCTCGCCCGACGGCATCGAGGAGGCCCCCCACGAGCACGCGATGGGCAAGGGCGACGGCAGCGCGCCGCGCATGGCCCAGCAGCAGACGACGAGACAGCGGATCGGCAAGGACGCCCTCAGCACGCTCGCCAAGGCGGCCACCCTCACCGGCATCAGCAAGGACCGGCTGCGCACCGACGCCGTGGCGAACGTCTGCGGCGGCGCGGCGGTGCTGGCCGACTACCAGCGCGAGGCCGGGGGAGCGAAGACCCTCGGTGACTGGTCGGCGGCCGTCGCGCGGTACAGCGGCGCCGACGACCAGGCGACCGCTCTGCGGTTCGCGAAACAGGTCTTCCGGGTCATCCGTGCCGGCGAGGCGCGGACCACGAACGATGACCAGCGGGTGGTACTGCGCGCCAACTCGTCGGCGCGCGTCTCCGAGGAGGCGGTCGTCGGGCTGGGTCTTGCGCGCGTCGCCGGGGGACGCCCGGACTGCCCGGAGGGGCTCGACTGCGAGTGGCTCCCTGCTCCGTACAAGCACTACGGCAAGACGCCGGGCGCCTACGGCAACCACGACCTGGCGAACCGTCAGCAGGACATGGACATCGAGTACATCGTCATCCACGACACGGAGGCGACCTGGGACACCACCCTCCAGCTCGTCAACGACCCGACGTACGTCTCCTGGCACTACTCGCTGCGATCGGTCGACGGGCACGTCGCGCAGCACGTCGACAACAGCGACGTCGCCTGGCACGCCGGCAACTGGTACGTGAACATGCACTCCATCGGCTTGGAGCACGAGGGCTTCGCGGCCGAGGGGGCGGCCTGGTACACCGAGTCGCTCTACGAGAACTCCGCCACTCTCGTGCGTCACCTCTCCGCCAAGTACGGCGTCCCCCTCGACCGCGCCCACGTCATCGGCCACGACCAGGTGCCGGGCATCCTGCCCGCCAACGTCGCGGGCATGCATTGGGACCCGGGGCCGTACTGGGACTGGGAGCACTACTTCGACCTGCTCGGCGCGCCCATCGCCGCCGACGGCGATGGCACGAGCCCGGTCGTGACCGTCGCGCCCGGCTTCGAGGACAACCAGCAGCCGGTGACCCGGTGCGACGCCGACGCCACGACCGCGGATGTCTGCCCGGCGCAGGGCACGAACTTCGTGTACCTCTACAGCCAGCCCGACCTGGCCTCGCCACTGGTCACCGACATCGGTCTGAAGCCGACGGGGGCGCCGTCGACGACCGTGGTCTCCGACATCGGCGCCCGGGCCACGGCGGGCCAGAAGCTCGTGGTGCAGGAGGTCCAGGGCGACTGGACCAAGGTCTGGTGGCTGGGCGCCGACGCCTGGGTCTACAACCCTGTCGCCGCACCGACTCTGCTGCCCTCGCGGGGCCAGGTGGTCACTCCAAGCGCGACGACCTCGGTGCCGGTGTACGGGCGTGCCTACCCCGAGGAGGCGGCGTACCCCGCCGAGATCCCGTACCAGAGCGTGCTGCCGTTGCAGTACTTCATCCAGCCCGGCCAGAGCTACGTGCTGGCCGATGCGGACATCGAGAGCGACTACTACTACGCGAAGACCTTCCGCTGCAAGTACGTCGCCCTCGACTGCACGGAGGTCAGCGGAGCGGACCGCTACTACCAGATCTGGTTCGGCCACCGGATCGCCTACGTCCGGGCCGCGGACGTGACGGTCCAGGACCGCTAGCCCGCCGCGACGAGGGTCACGGCCACCGCGCACAGCAGCAGACCGACTGCCTGGGCGCGGTGGACGTGCTCGCGGAGCAGGGTCGCGGCCAGGATCACGGTGAACGCCGGGTAGAGCGAGGTCACGACCGAGGCGATGCTGAGGTAGCCCTCGCGGGTCGCGAGCAGGAAGCACACGGTGGCGGCGGCGCCGAGGACACCCGCCGCCGCGCCGCCGAGCAGCCCTGCGCGTTGCGGCCGCCAGGGCTGCCCCAACGCGGTCGCGACCAGCACGATGACCACGCCCGCGACCACCTGGTTGACGGCGAGCGGCAGGAGACCGGCGTCGTCGCCGACCTGGGCCAGGGCGACGAAGAGGAAGCCGAAGCCGAGGCCGGCCAGGGCGCCGTCGACCACACCACCGGGGGCCGCGGCGGGTGACCCGGAGGGGTCGCGGGCGACCAGCCAGATCGCCGGCAGGGCGAGCAGGATGCCCACCCAGACCAGCGGGTCGGGCCGCTCACCCAGGAGGACGCCGACCGCGACCGGGATCACGGCGGCGCCGACCCCGGAGACCGGAGCGACCACCCCCATCCGTCCCGAGGAGAGCCCGCGGTAGAGGAAGGCCGTCCCGAAGCCGTTGCCGACACCGGCGGCCGCTCCCCACCAGAGGTCCGCGGCCGTGGGCTCCCCGCCGAGGACGAGCGTGGCGGCGAGGACCAGCACGGCCCCGGTCGCCGACGCGACCAGGGCGACGCCCCACGCGCTGGCCCGCTTGCTGGCCATCCCGCCGCAGAAGTCGGCCAGGCCGTACGACAACGCGGCCAGCAGGCTGAGGAGGACGGCCATCAGGTCGCGACGACTCCGGCGACCCACACGAGCGCGGCCAGCACGCCGGCCGCGAGCTCGATCAGGATGCTGACGCCGACGGCGCGCAGCGCCTCCTTGGTCGAGGGCCACGCCGCGGCGCCGCCCACCCGGCGGTACTCGGCGAGGTACACGCCCAGCACGAAGCCGATGAACAGGCCGATCACCGGGATGACGAAGAAGCCGACGACGCCGACGGCCACGCCGAACCACGTCGTCGAGGACGGGATGCCGGTCGTCTTGAGCCGGCGGTTCGGGACGGCGTACTTGACCACGGAACCCGCCACGATCAGCAGGGCCGCCACGGCGAACACCGTCCAGCCGGTGGCCGACCCCTCGGAGATGGCCCACACCAGGATCGCGGCGAGGACGAGCACCAGGCCCGGCAGGATCGGCACGATGACGCCGACCAGCCCGACCAGGATCGCCAGGGCGACCAGGACCTCCGTCGGGCTCACGGCGGCCACCCTACGGACAAGCCGACGGCCCCGGACACGTGGTCCGGGGCCGTCGGGCGGTCAGTGGGTGGCGGCGACCTCAGTCGGCGGCCGGAGCGGACGGGGTGTCGCCGAGGCGGTGCGACTCGTCGATCACGTTGGCGGCGACGGCCTTGAGGGCGTCGCCGTGCTCGCGGGCGTGGTGGGCGCAGAACAGCAGCTCACCGCCGCTCAGGAGCTCGACCTTGAGGTAGGCCTGCGCTCCGCAGCGGTCGCAGCGGTCCGCTGCGCTCAGGGCTGCAGCGCCAGTGGCAACGGCAGTGGTCACTTCGGCCTCATTTCTTGTATCGGTGTCTGGTCAACGTACCGACCGGGCGCAACATTCCCCGACTCGGTGCTGCCGGACCCCTCACTCAAGCACGTGGTGTTCGAACGTCTGGCTACTTCTCATTCGTCGGAACGGCCATCCGTGGATGGGTGTTCCCCCCTCCGGGAAGTCTGCTCCTCTGGTGCGCGATCCGGGCCTGAATCCGAGGATTCGCGGCCTGATCGTTCTCTCTTCGTGATGCTCGCCACGGTAGTCCCGTCGTGTTACAGGAGATCGCAAACCCCCTCCTAAGTACCCGGCGTGTCGCGCACCGGTACGGACCAGGCGTGGCAGCGCCGCGCGTCGGTGCCCGCGGGTAGGTTGGACCCCTCAGGCCGCAGGCAGCACCACCGTTCGACCGCAGGAGCCCGACGATCGCCGACCACACCTACAACGCCGCTCACCTCCTCGTCCTCGAGGGGCTCGAGGCGGTGCGCAAGCGCCCGGGCATGTACATCGGCTCCACCGACACCCGCGGCCTCATGCACTGCCTGTGGGAGATCATCGACAACGGCGTCGACGAGGCGCTGGCAGGCGCCGCGCACACGGTCCAGGTGACCCTGCACCCCGACGGCTCGGCCGAGGTCCACGACGACGGTCGCGGCATCCCCACCGACAAGGAGCCCAAGACCGGGCTGCCCGGTGTCGAGGTGGTCGCCACCAAGCTGCACGCCGGCGGCAAGTTCGGTGGCGGCTCCTACGTCGCCACGGGCGGCCTGCACGGGGTCGGCCTGTCGGTCGTCAACGCGCTGTCGGCGCGCATGGACATCGACGTCGAGCGGTCGCCCTCCGCCCAGGGCATCAGCTTCCGGCGCGGGGCCGCCGGGGTCTTCGACGCCGACGGGCCCCAGGCGGCGTTCACCCCGAAGTCCGGGCTGTCGCGCAAGGGCGGCCGGGTGGCGAAGAACAGGTCCGGCACGCGCATCCGGTTCTGGCCCGACCGCCAGATCTTCACCAAGGACGCGATGTTCGAGCTCGAGGGTCTCCTGGGCCGGGCCCGCCAGACCTCGTTCATCGTGCCGGGCCTCGAGCTGGTGATCCGCGACCTCCGGGGCGACACCCCCGTCGAGGAGAAGTTCCGCCACGACGGCGGCATCGCCGAGTTCGTCGAGTTCCTCGCCCACGACGCGCCGGTGACCGACGTGATCCGGCTCCAGGGCAGCGACACGTTCGTCGAGACCGTGCCGCTGCTCGACGACAAGGGCCACATGACGCCCCAGGAGGTCGAGCGCGACCTCGGCATCGACATCGCGGTGCGGTGGGGCACGGGCTACGACACCGAGCTGCGCTCGTTCGTCAACGTGATCGCCACCCCCAAGGGCGGCACCCACCTCAGCGGGTTCGAGCAGGCCATCACCAAGACGTTCAACGACGTGATGCGGTCGGCCAAGGCGCTCAAGGTCGGCGACGCCGACGTCATCAAGGACGACGTCCTCGAGGGCCTGACGGCCGTGGTCACCGTGCGCCAGGCCGAGCCGCAGTTCGAGGGGCAGACCAAGGAGATCCTCGGCACGCCCCAGGTCCGCAGCTCCGTGCGCAAGGTCGTCTCGGCCGAGCTCAAGAGGTTCCTGACCTCGACCAAGCGTGCCGAGAAGGCCCAGGCCCGGCTGCTCATGGAGAAGGTCGTCGCCGCCTCCAAGACCCGCATCGCCGCGCGCCAGCACAAGGAGACCCAGCGCCGCAAGACCGCCCTGGAGTCCTCGGCGCTGCCCGCCAAGCTGCGCGACTGCCGGGCCGCCGACAACGAGCGCACCGAGCTGTTCATCGTCGAGGGCGACTCCGCCCTCGGCACCGCCAAGGACGCCCGCGACTCGGAGTTCCAGGCGCTCCTGCCGATCCGCGGCAAGATCCTCAACGTCCAGAAGGCGTCGGTCGGCGACATGCTCAAGAACGCCGAGTGCGCCTCGATCATCCAGGTGATCGGCGCGGGCTCGGGCCGCACCTTCGACCTCGACTCGGTCCGCTACGGCCGGATCATCTTCATGGCCGACGCCGACTCCGACGGCGCCCACATCCGCTGCCTCCTGGCGACCCTGTTCTTCAAGTACATGCCCGGGCTGATCGAGAGCGGGCGGGTGTTCTCCGCCGTCCCGCCGCTGCACCGCATCGAGCTCAGCAACCCCAAGAAGGGCATGGAGAAGTACGTCTACACCTACTCCGACGACGAGCTGCAGCGCCGGCTGGCCGAGCTGAGCAAGAAGGGCGTGCGCTGGAAGGACCCCGTCCAGCGCTACAAGGGCCTCGGCGAGATGGACGCCGACCAGCTGGCCGAGACGACGATGGACCCGCGCCACCGCACGCTGCGCAAGCTGACCGTCGACGACGCCGACGAGGCCGCCCGGATCTTCGAGCTGCTGATGGGCTCCGACGTCGCTCCGCGCAAGGAGTTCATCGTCCAGGGGGCCTACGACGTCGACGTCGAGGCGCTGGACGCCTGAGGACTCGTCACGTGGGTGACCTCGGTGACGTGGCGTGGAGCATCCTGCGCCAGCCGAACGTGTGGGTGGCGTTCGCGCTGCTGTGCGTCGGCCTGATGACGCAGTTCTCCCGGTACGCCAAGGCGGCCGGCTGGTCACCCGACCGCCTGTACGCCGCCCGGGCGGCCGCCGCGGCCCTCAGCCTCGCGCTGGCGGTCACGCTGGCGCGGGCGACGCCCGGGCTGTCGGTCGACTGGCGCGGCTGCGGTGGCGGGACCGGGCTGCCGCTCGACGACGCCGAGGGCGTCCTCAACGTGCTGCTGCTCGTGCCGTGGGGCATCGCCGCCGGGTACGCCTGGCGCCGGTTCTGGCCGGTGTTCGCGGTGGGCGCGGCGGCCAGCCTGCTGATCGAGCTGGTCCAGGGGCTGCTGGGCAACGGGACCTGTCACAGCGACGACCTGGTCCGCAACGCCGCCGGCGCCGCGATCGGCGCCGGCATCGGGATCATGGCTGCCCAGGTCTACGGACGGAGATAGTCCCCGACGAAACGGTC